>NZ_JAHRIB010000133.1 GCF_019090165.1 Streptomyces sp. BV286 | reverse complement strand
TAACGAGCTCGTGCACGACAAGCGGTGTGACGTCGAGAGCCTCGGTGGGGCCCGTGCTCACGTCTGCCGTGTCGAGTGCAGGTCCGCGGTCTGCTGGTGGGACAGCAGGCCGGCGATGGCCTGGACGTTGTCGCTCATGTGCTCGCGGCGGCCGAGGTGGCGGGCCAGGGCCCGCCAGTTCTTCAGGTGGGCGATGCCGTGCTCGACCCGGATACGGCGCGAGGAGTGTGCCTTGCGCTGGCGCTCGTACATCTCCTCGTACCAGTCCGGGGCGTTCTTCTTGAACTTACGGTGCGGGGGCGTCACCACCCGGCCGCCGGTCTGCGCGCCCAGGCCCTGGTAGCCGGCGTCGGCGAGGATCTCGAGCGCGGGCGCGTCGGCCAGGAGCGTGACCAGCCCCAACTGGCGGGCGTGGGTGATGTCCGCGCAGCTCGCGGGACGAGCGGGGCTGCACCACAGCACGCGGCCAACGCCGTCCGTGACCACCATGGATTTGACGGCGTTCTGCTTGTTCTTGCCAGAGATGAACTTGTCCCGGTCCTTGCGCCCTGCGGCGGGTCGCCGGACGCGGATCTCGGTGCCGTCGATGATGCCGGTCGTCCCGCTCGAGCCGAGGTGGTCGACGACCTCGGCCAGGGTTCGCAGCCGCACGTCGGGGCTGACGGTGCAGCCTCGCTCGGCGAGCAGAGGCCGCACCTCGTTGACAGCTCGTGTGATGGTCGAGCGGTCAACGCCGAACCAGCAGGCCAGTACGTCGTGGGTGGCGCCGTGCCGAAGATGGACGAGGGTGGCCAGCAAGCGGTCGACGAACACCAGGCGGTGTTTCGGCCCGCCGCCCACGGCCCGCCTCCGCAGCCGGGAGGCCAGCTTGGCCTGGTGACGCTCATGCCACAACGGACCTATCTCGGCTACGAGTTCAGCGATCACATCGCCCGTCAGGCCCGTGATGCGACGGTTGCTGATGATCACTGCACGAATCTTGTTCCCCACCACCCGACCATGATCAACCATCGCGGGCCCGACGTCGTCTCACCGCTTGTCGTGCACGAGCTCGTTAGGGGAGCTGGTACGGGCATGGCGGTTGACGCTGCTCGACCGGAAGAGGGGTTCACATCGGCGGGGGCTACGCGGGTGATGGTCGCCGCGTGCCGGGCTGCTCGCCCCCTACGTGCCGACGGTCACGGGCCGGATGACGATGCCGTGGCCGCGTATGTCGCCAAGTACGTCACCAAGGGAGCGAGCGAGACAGGCGCCGGCACCGACTACCGGCTCACGACTTGGAGCGACGTCGGCGCGGCACGCGTCACCAACCACGTACGCGCACTCCCGCGCACCTGCTGGCGCCTCGGCGGCCTGCCCGAGTACGAACCCTTGCGCCTGCGTACCTGGGCCCACACTCTCGGCTACCGGGGACACATCGAGCCCTTTCCAACCTCACGTGCCAGCCGGGCAGTTGGGCTGACAGACAGATGAAGCCCCTGGTAAGTGGGTGCTCGACCAAGAGAACCATCTCCACCAGAGGCTTCGCATGCTTGTCTACCCGTCCGGCGTCGACGTGTCCACCTCTGCCCTGCGCTTCCTCGCCGCCCGCCCGAGGGAACACCGCGGCGCTCTCGGAAGCCGATGGCGGCGCCTGAACGCAGGACGGCAGGCCCTGCTCACCCTCGCCCACCTGCGCAACGGACAACGTTACGCCCAGCTCGCGGCCAGATTCGAGATCGGCACCACCACCGCCTACCGATACATCACCGAGGCCGTCAACCTCCTGGCCGCCCTTGCCCCTACCCTCGCCGAAGCCGTACGAGCGGCGTCGAAGAAGGCGTACGTGATACTGGACGGGACGCTCCTGCCCATCGACCGAATCGCCGCCGATCGCCCGTTCTACTCGGGCAAACACAAGAAGCACGGCATGAACGTGCAGGTCATGGCCGATCCGAAGGGGCGCCTGGTGTGGACTTCACCAGCCTTGGCCGGCGCCGTCCACGACGTCCGGGCCGCACGCGAGCACGGCATCATCAAGGCACTCACCGAGGCCGGCATCACCTGCTGGGCAGACAAGGGCTACCAGGGTGCAGGCGGCACGGTCCGTCTCCCTTACCGCGGCCGATGGGACAGCCTCTCCACCGGCCAGCAGGCCGTCAACCGGTCCCATGCGAAGATCCGGTGCACTGGTAGAGCAGGCCATCGCCACCCTCAAGTCCTGGCGCCTCCTGTGTAAACTCCGCTGCTCGACGACCCGGATCACCAGCCTCCTCCAAGCCGTCCTGGTACTCCAGCTCGCTGCCACCGGCTGAGATCAACCCGCAGTATTCACCAAGTCCGTCAATTCGGCCTCGGTCGTCCCGGCCTGCAGACGAACGTCGAAGTTGTAACCCTCATCGCAGAACACCAGGTCGAGGTCCATGGGTGTCAGCCTGCGGAAGACGATCGCCAACCAGATGGCGTCTTCCTGCCAGACGTCCATGTACAGGCAGGTACCGTCCTCGTGCAGATACGCCTCACCGGGGCCGTTCTCCGTCTCGAACTGCCATATCAGGCTGCGCACTTCGCTGCGGTGCAGCGAGTCGATCTCGACCCCCGGCCACCGGCCACGGATCGCGTCGGTCAGCGCCCCCCGATCGATGCCCCATCCGCCCGCATCACCCTCGACCACCGCCAAGAACGTCATAGCCAGGGTCTACCAGACGTCCATGACACAGCGCCGATTGGCTGTCGCCTGAAGTTGGAATGGGCTCATTCTCACCAAATCCCGCGCCCACTCGACCACATACGCGGCGCTACGCGCCGAACGCGCCCACCACATTGGCCACACCACATCCCCGACGCGGTCACCGATAGTCACTGGCGCTACGTCGGCTCCGGACACACACCGCTGCCGCACTTCTGGCCGCAAGCGTCGCCGAAGACCTCGTCACGAACCGCGCGCTTGCCCGAGAAGAGCGTGAGGCGCCCCGGTGGCAAGACGCCTCAGCGAGCAGTGGGCTCGGGCCGTCGAGCGCCAAGCGGCCAAGTTCCCCACCCGGATAGGGCCGCAGAGCGCTGCGCGACTCGCACGGCTCCTCGGCCCTGGACGGAAGGACCCCTTAATTGTGCTGTCTCTGTACGTTGGTTACGCAGAACTACCTCGCTGCCGCATGGTTACCTCTAGCCTCGGACCATGGATTGGTTCATGGCGGCGGTGTTGGGAGCGGCCGGAGGCGCCGCGATGGAGGCCGTCGACGTCATAAAGTCCATCAGATGGCACCGCCAGATGCCATGGAACGTTCAGTCGGACACGATCGATCCGCCCCAGCGCCGATCTGATGTGCGGCCTGGCGAGGAGCTCCTACCCGCACCCGGTTGGAAGGCGTATTGCGTCGCCGGGGTGCTGCGGCTGCTCGTCAGCGGAGCTCTGACTGGTGTCGTGGCAGCCACCTATCCGCAGAGCATGAATCCGTTGGTGGCGTTCCTCATCGGGCTGGGCGCCCTGTCGGCTGTCCAGCAGATCACCACACTGGTGCCGTTGATGGTTAAGAGCGCGGGTCGGGCTGCTCTGGGAGGAGTTGTGGAGGAGGCACAGCAGCAAACTCAGGCTCTCCAACAAAACGGGCAGCAGCCCGGCCCTGGGCAGGTAAATGGCGCTCTGCCGGGGCCCCAGACGGGTAGCCCGCCACCGGGGAATCCTCAGCCGGTCACGGGCGTTGCCGCACAGCAGGATCCGACGAGCGGAGGAGGTGTGGCGTGATGATCGCTGCCGACTCCTTCGTGGGCCGCGTCCTGGCCGTGCTTTCACGTCGTTCCCCCGGTTTCCGGCCTCCTCCGAACGCTTCCAGCCTGATGTCGGCGCCGAAGAGTTCTGCTACGTCTCCTCCCGCTCCGGCTCTGGGTGTTCCTCGTCCTGGTGAGATTCCAGCCAAGGACGGCGTGACGGGTATGAGCCTGGCGGACGTGACGGCTCGCTGGAAAACCACGTCTCCGCAAGAGCGGCTCCGGCGTCGCGAGGACCTTCTGAAAGCCGCGGATTTCCTGAAGACTGCCGCCCTAGTTCTCGACCGTGACCTAGCTCTCGACCGCGACGTAGCTCGTGCCCGCGACCGCGACCTGGCTCGTGCCCGCGACCGCGACCTAGCTCTGGCCCTCGCTCGCGACCGCGACCACGTCAGCGACCTCGTTCGCGACCTCACCCTCGCTCGGGCCCTCGGCCGCGCTCTCGGCCGCCCTCTCCCCCGCGGTTTTAACCTCGATGGCGCCCGCGACCTAGTCCGCGACCTCGACTACGCCCTCGATTGTGCGCGCCGCGTCCCCCGCGTCCGTGTGCGCTACCTCGTCCCCATCCGCGTCCGCGACTTCATCTGCAACCTGAACGCCCGCCGCACCGGTTGTTACACCTACACCCTCACCGCCGACGAGCGCGTCCGCTATCTCGTCGTCCGCCGCGACCGTGCCCGGGACTTCATCCACGACGTAGACCCCGTCCGCGACTCTATTCGCGACCTTGCCCGCGACCTTGCCCGAATCCTCGACCCCGCCCGTGACCCGGCCTCCTCCCTCGCCCGCGTTCGCGACCTCGTCCGCCCCCCCGACCTAGCCCGTAACAGCGATCCCGCCCACGACCCCGTTCAAGCCCACGACCTTGCTCGTGACTGCATCAAGGCTCACGGAAACCTGACCGACGCGGCAACTAACTTCGTCGGCGCTGACCTCACTGCCGTGGATCTTGTTGAGATCGATCTTGCAGGGATCCGTTGGGACAGCAACACACGATGGCCCACCCCTGAGTGGACGGCTCGCATCCGCAGAACATCCGTTGAGGACCCGCCTGGATCCGGGGTCTTTATCGTCCAGCCCGAAGAAGGCCACGACTTCGCCGAGCGCGGTTCCTTGGTACCCATCTGGTGAGTCGGCACATTTAGTCGAGCGGGTTCGGCCTGATGTCCACCCGGTCGGTGTCGAACCCCCTGCCCTTCCTCGTCGGCGGGCGGATGACCACCGTGGCGAAATCGGTAGATCGCGTTCATGCGTGCGTAGTCCTCCTCCCACTCCAACCTCTCCCAGTTCGCTTCGGCGTCCGGTTCGGCGATTCCCTCCAGGGCGGCGACCGGTCGTTTGACGGTCTTCCGCTGTCGCTCCTTCATCCGCTTGAGGATGGGCGTGCGCATGGATTGGCAGTCGGCCGTCGTGGAGTCGTCATCGTTGAGCCACAGCACTTTCAGCTACTCCAGCTTCGCCCGGTCCTTCTCGTCCGCGGCAACATCGGCCTGGGGCCGCGTGGTTGTGGCGGGCTCGTAGCCTGTGGTGTCCAGCTTGGTCAGCACCTTGATCGCCACGTCTCGCACGAAGGCTTCGAGAGGTACGGCCACGACAGCGCGATTGCACTTCTGCTGGCCGACCTCGTCGGCACGGTTGCACCGGTAGTAGGCGTACCGGCCGGCGTTCGTGCCTGCCATGCGTACGCCGCAAGCGCAGGTGGCGACCTCGCGCAGGATGTAGTTCCTGGGCGGCCGCTTCTTCGTGTTTCTGTGCTGTTGGGCGCGATACTCCCGGAGCCGCTGAACTTCGTCCCACTGGCCTCGGTCGATGATGGCGGGCCACGTCCCGACGGCCACTTCTTCGCCCAGGTGGAATCGCAGGCCGGCCACGAAGTGGGACGACAAGAGATGGCGAACGTTCTCGGGGTTCCAGGTCTTGCCCTTGGAGGTGAGGATGGAGCGTGCGGCGAGATCCTGGGCCAGGTGGTTCGGTGACTCGCCGTCCAAGTAGCGGCGGTAGACCTCACGGACGATCTCCGCTTCCTCCTCGACGATCGCGCGGCCGTCCCTGGTGTAGCCGTACGGGCGATTGCCCACGTCAGGGTTGCCCTCGCGGGCTTTGTCCTTGAGGGCGTCCTTCAAACGGCGTGATGTGTCGTCGGAGGAACGGCACGCGTGCGCCACCCCGATGCGGAGGATGAACCGGTCGTCGGGGTCCGACAGATCGCGCCGGTTCGCCTCGCCGCGCAGCAGGATGTGTTTGTCGTTGGCTATGGAGAGCAGTTCTTCGAGGTCCCGCGGCTGCCTCATGAGGCGGTCGGGGTGGTAGACGATGACATGCCGGATGTCCCCGTCCCCCGTCGTCTTGAGCATCTCGTCCCAACCCGGCCGCTTGCGGTTGCGCTGCCAAGCCGAGCGGTTGTTGTCCACGTAGGTGTGGGCTGACTCGACACGGAGTTGAAGCCGTTCGGCGATCTCCCGGCAGATGCGTTCCTGCCGGTCGACTCCGGTTTGATCCTCGTCCTTGGTGTGCGAGATGCGGCAGTAGATCGCGGCAGGCTCGCCCGGTGTGATGGTGGCCTTGCCTAACTTGGGTCGGCTCATGCCGAACACGGTACGAGCCCGGTATGACATCGGTCGTCGTGGGAGCGGTCACGCTGTGGCACCGGGCTGTTCCGTCGGTACGCAGAGGACCGGGACGCTCGACAGGTGCAGCAGCTTGTGGGGAGTCGAGCCGAGCAGGGCCCCGCGCATCGGACTCTCGCCCCAGCTGCCCACCACGATGACCCGCGCCGCGTGGCGCGCCGCGGCGTCGATCAGCGCCTGTGCGGGCTTCTGGTCGATGATCTCGACCGTCGTCCGTACCGCGGCCTCGTCGGCCGCCCTGACGGCGTGGTCGAGCGCGAGGCGCCCTGCCTCACGGACGGCTGCGTGGTGCGCCCCATACTCCTCGCCCAAGGCTCCCGGGGCCGCGGCGCCGTAGACCAGCACGAGGGGTTCGTCGAACGCGGCGGACACCTCGATCGCGACCCGCAGCGCGCGAGCCGCGCCGGGGGACTCGTCGTATCCGAGGACAACCGACATCTCAGAACTCCTTGCCGTGGACGAGGTCGGCGTCGGCCACACCGGGGCGTTCCGACCAGAAGAGCGGTGACATCAGCCGCCGTACGGCCATGAGGACCACCCCTGTGAGGGCGATCCCGATACCGATGACGAGCGGGGGGCCGAGCCCGAACCACGAGACGCCGCTGTAGGAGTTCGCGGGGTCGGACATGTCGGAGACCGACTCCACCAGCAGCCACGCCAGCAGTCCCGCGCCGGCCAGGGGGCCCAGGCCGATGAGGACGAAGTGGCGGACGCTCTCGGTCAGATGGCGGCGGTAGTAGACCGCGCAGGCGACCCCTGTGAGGGCGTAGTAGAACGAGATGAGCAGTGACAACGCGGTGAGCGAGTCGAAGAGGGCGTTGGTGCTGATCTGGTTGACGACCAGGTACCAGGCGATGGCGATGCCGGCGACCCACCACGTACTCACGTCGGGTGTACGGAACCGCGGGTGGATGTGTCCGAAGTGCGCGGGCAGCGCGTGACGACGTGCCATGGACAGTGCGGTACGCGACGCCGGGATGATCGTCGTCTGCGTCGACGCCAGGGCGGAGGTCGACACCGCGAGCAGTACGACCCAGTCCCAGCCGCCCATCACCTCGCCGGCGAGCAGGGCGAAGATGAACTCCTCCTCGTCGGCGTTCTCGGCGAGGAACGCCGGCCCGGCATAGGCCACGACCGCGAAACCGACCGACAGATAGGTCACCAGCAGGACGACCGTCGACCAGATGCCTGCCTTGCCGGGAGCGGTGGCGGAGTCCTTGACCTCCTCGGTGAGATTGACCGCGGACTCCCAGCCCCAGTAGATGAACACACCCAGCAGCAGGGCTCCCGTCAGCGTCGCGCCGCCGGCCCCGAAGGGGTCCAGCCATGTGAGGGACGGTTCGACGGAATCGAAGGTGCTCGTGCCGGCGTAGACCCGGTACAGCGCCACCACGACGAAGGCCAGCAGACAGACGACCTGCGCGAGGATCAGGACGTTCTGCACCTTGGCGGAGACCTCTGTGCCGACGACGCACACGGCTGTCATCACGAGGATGAGCAGGACCGCGAGCAGTTGGCGTACGAAGTCGTTGTCGGCCCAGCTGTCGAGGCCGAAGGCGAGGAGCGCGAAACTCACGGCGACGTCGGCGAGCGAGCCGACCACCAGGACGCCGGTCATCGCGATGGCCCAGCCGCCGAGCCAGCCCGCCCACGGTCCCATGGCCCGGGTGACCCAGGAGAAGGTCGTGCCGCAGTCCTGGTCGACCTTGTTGAGGTAGTAGAACGCCGACGCGATCAGCAGCATCGGCACGAAGGAGGCGATCATGACGCCGGGGGCGTAGATGCCCACGAGCGCCACGATCGGGCCGATGACCGCCGCCAGCGAGTACGCCGGGGAGGTGGAGTTGAGGCCGATGACGAGTGCGTCGACGAACCCGATCGCGTTGGCCTTCAACCCGACGGGTGGGCGGGCGTCCGGAATGCCGTTGGTCATGTTCCCTCGCTCCGGTTGTGCGTGCGTTCATACAACAGGGCGTTGTGGTGTGTTTTACGCCATTGAGGCTCGATTGGATACGCATGTCACCCGGGTACGCGCCGACGGGTGTGTCGGCACCGGCGGTGCGTGGTCGTACGAGCGGCGGCGGAGAGGGGGGACCGAGGCCGGCAGGCGGGAGTCAGGGGGCGGGGAGGCCGGTGCCGTTTCCGGGCGGGACGGTGTCCTCGCGCATGCCCCACGGGGAGCCGTACTCCGTCAGCAGGTCGAGGAACGGGCGGGGAGGCAGTGCTTCGGGGCCGAGCACGCCGCGTCCGTGCCAGGCTCCCGACGCGATGAGTTCGAGAGCGGCCACGGGGTTGATGGCGGTCTGCCAGACCACGGCCTGGGAGCCGTATTCGCGCATCGACCACTGGTTGTCGACCACGTGGTAGAGGTAGACCTCCCGGGGGCGGCCGCCCTTGGTTCCCTTGACCCATGTACCCGCGCACGTCTTGCCGTGCATGCGCTCCCCGAGGCCGGCCGGATCAGGCAGACAGGCGGCGACCACGTCCCGCGGGGAGACCGGGACCTTGCCGGTGCTGCCGTTCACGGTGACCGGATCGGTGCGGTCCAGGCCCAGTTTGTGCAGGGTCTGGAGGACGCCGATGAACTCGTCGCCGAGCCCGTACTTGAAGGTGACCCGCCGGGCTTTCAACCACCGTGGAATCAGCAGCACTTCCTCGTGTTCGACGTTGACGCACTCCACCGGACCGATGCCTTCCGGGAAGTCGAAGATCTCCGGTTCGCTGAAGGGCGGGGTGGTGAACCAGCCCCGTTCGGCTTCGTAGACCACCGGCGGGTTGAGGCATTCCTCGATGGTCGTCCAGATGCTGAACGACGGGGCGAAGTCGTATCCGTCCACGACCAGGTTGGCGCCGTCACGGATGCCGATCTCCTCGATCTCGTCGAAGAGGAAGTCGGCGGCATAGCGGGCGAAGACGTCCGACAGGCCCGGTTCCACACCCATGCCCACGAGCGCGAGCCGGCCCGCCGCCTCCCACTCGGCGGACCGGGCGAACTGCGCGTCCCCCAGCTTCACGCCGCACTCCTGGTAGGGGCGGGTCGGGTGCGGCCGGGACAGGGACATCGCCATGTCCAGGTAATGGGCGCCATGAGTGAGTGCGGCGTCGAACAGCGGCAGTACGAAACGGGGATCGGTGGCATTGAGCAGGACGTCGCAGCGATGCTCGGCGAGGGCGGCCCGTACGCCCGCGGTGTCCGAGGCATCGAGCAGGGCCGCTGAGAACCGGCATCCCTTCTCCCCGAGTGCCGTGACGGCCGACTCGGCCCGCGCGGGGTCGTGATCGGCGACGACCATGTGCTCGAAGAAGGGGCGACGGGCCGCGATCCTGGTGATGGCGGTGCCGACGCCTCCCGCTCCGACCAAGAGGACTCGCATGGCGCAGCGCTCCTTCGTCCCGCTGTCGGCGTCAGCGGAAGACACCTCCCACTGCCCGTTCGGTGGGCCAGGACGATAGCAGTCGGAGCGCCCGGTGCGAGGGCACTGATCCGGGATGTCGCACCGGGCGCGAACGACCGCGTAGGGCCAGGTCGCAGATGGAGTCCGGTTGTGCTGTGTCTCTAGGTCACGGCTGCTCCGCGTGGGGCTGGTTCGTGCGTGGGGCCGGGCGGCGGGGAGCTGCGGGCGTGGAGTTCGATGGCCAGGGGTGCCGCGGTGAACATCGAGGAGTAGGTGCCGACGACGATGCCGATGAGCAGGGCGAGCGCGAAGTCGGTCAGTGAGTCGCCGCCCAGCAGAGTGAGGGCGGCGAGGATGAACACCGCGCCCATTCCGGTGTTCACCGTACGGGGGAGCGTCTGCAGGATCGCCGTGTTGGCGAGGCCCGAGAAGTCCGTCCTCCTCTTGTCGGCCGACAGTTCCCTGATGCGGTCGAAGACGACGACCGAGTCGTTGACCGAGTATCCGATCACTGTCAGCAGCGCGGCGAGGAAGACTCCGTCGATCGGCTTGCCGAGCCAGGCGAAGACGCCGACGAGGATCAGCGCGTCGTGAGCCATCGCGGCGACCGCCGACGTGCCGAAGGCCCAGCGGAACCGAACGGCGAGATAGAGCAACTGGGCCGCGAGGGCCGTGGCGAGGGCGATGAGAGCTCCCCTGCGCAGTTCGTCCCCGAGGCTGGGGCCGATGAGCTCGTCGCGGACCTTCTCGGCATCGCCGGCGAGGTCGCCGATCGCCGCGTCCACCTTCGCGGCCTCCGCGTTCGACAGCTGGTCGGTGCGCACGGTGAGGCCCCCGTCCCCGGAGGTCTGCACGACCGCGCGGGGCAGTCCGGCATCGGCCAGAGCGTCTCGGGCGCGATCGGCGTCGACCGGCGCGGAGGCGGAGTACTCGAGGAGCCGCCCGCCGGTGAACTCGACGCCGAAGTTCAGCCCTCGGACCACGATGCCGGAGGTGGCCAGGACGAGGGCGGCGGCGGACCCGGCCAGCCAGACGCGCCGACGGCGCATCAGGTCGGGATTGCGGCGGACGAGCCAGTCACGGACCCTTCCGGTGTCCGCGATGCCGGTCAGCCGTGGACGGTTTCGTACGGATCGTCGGGCGACCGCGTAGTCCGCGAGGACACGCGTGATCACCAGGGCGCTGAGCATGGATGCCAGGACACCGATGCCCAGGGTGACACCGAAGCCGCGCACGGGCCCGGACGCGAGGAAGAAGAGCAGACCGGCGGCGATGAGAGTGGTGATGTTGGAGTCGGCGATGGCGCTGAAGGCGTTGCGGAATCCGGCCGTGAGCGCGGCGCGCAGGCCCCTTTGCCGACGGGTCGCGTATTCCTCGCGGGCACGTTCGAAGACGAGGACGTTGGCGTCGACGGCCATGCCGATGGCGAGGACGAATCCCGCGAGTCCCGGGAGGGTGAGGGTGGCTCCGAGTGCGGCCAGCGCCGCGTAGGAGATGACTCCGTAGCAGGCCAGGGCCAGGGCGGCGAGGGCGCCGAGGAGCCGGTAGACGCCGATGATGAACAGCGAGGTCAGCGCGGTACCGATGACGGCGGCCCGGGCGCTGGCCTCGATGGCTGTGGCGCCCAGGGTGGGGCCGACGGTGCGCTGTTCGACGGTCTCGACCGGTACCGGAAGTGCGCCGCCGTTGATGAGGAGGCCCAGTTCGCGGGCTTCCTCCCGGCTGAAGGAGCCGCTGATCTGGGTGGATCCTCCGGTGATACCCGTACGGCAGGCGACGGTGGAGGTGACCTGGGGGGAGGAGATGACCTTGTCGTCCAGGACGATGGCGACGCGGCGGGCCGGGTCGCCGGCCGGGTGACATGCCGCCTCGCCGGTCAGCTCGGCCCAGGCGTCGCTGCCCGCCCCCTTGAAGTTGACACCGACGTACCAGCCGACTCCGCTCTGCTGCTCGATGCGTGCTTCGGCGCTGTCGACGTCCGCGCCGGTGAGCGCCGAGGGGCCGAGGCGCACGGGCTGTCCGGATTCGTCGGGCAGGACGCGGCCGGCCGGTCCGTCGGACCGCGAGTTCGGTGAGGACTCACCGGTGTCGGCGGTGCCGAGGACCGGGTGGAAGGCGAGTTGGGCCGTGCGGCCGAGGACGTCGGCGGCTTCGCGAGGGTCCTGGACACCGGGGAGCTCGACGATGATCCGGTTCTCTCCGGAACGGGCGATGGTGGGCTCGGCGACGCCGAGGGCGTCGATGCGGTGGCGCAGGACTTCCAGAGTTCGGTCGGTGGCCGCGGAGTCGGCCTCGGCGGTGGGGGAGTCACGGGTTTCCAGCACGATTTGTGTGCCGCCCCGCAGATCGAGTCCGAGACGGACCGGCACGGTCAGGGTGACGAAGAGCGAGAGGGCGAGTACGGCCAGGGCGAAGAACGCCCGCACGCGGATGGCGCGCGTCAAGAGTGCCTCCAACAGGCATACCGCAGCCTCGACGAGGGTGCGGTGGGGATCGACTGGGTGACGTCAGATGCCTGTGGGAGTCGGCGGGCCGCGCCCGCTGTGGGACGCGGAGGGCTGTGGCGATGCCGGGGTGCCGGGGGAGAGCGGCAGTTGAGGCCCGGGCTCCGGCAGGCAGAGTCCGGGCCCGGGCGGTACGGGCACCCCGCCGGGCGACGGGACATGCCATTCACCCTGGGTGGTCCGGCCCACGCGGGGTGGCTGGCCGCAGTCCGTGGTGCACGCGTCGTCGGTGCTGCTACGGGTGTCGGCGGCGGCGCTCCTGGCCGGGGCGACGCCTCCGGGGCCGGCCGGACCGTGATGTACGGCGGCGGCGACCGGCGTCGGCGTGCCCGGGGAAGCCTGCGCCGAGCCGTTCTGCAGGCCGAGTACGCCGAGGAGGGCGAACAGGGCCGCCAGCGCCATGCTGGTGACGGGTGATCGCCCGCCGTTGCGCGAGGAGGCCGCACAGGTCCGCTGTGCCATGCGATGCCTCCTCCTCACCTGTCCGTACTCGAAGGGTTCACTGTCGACGGGGAGCGGAATTATCAGGTCCGCTCATGGGCGGGACCGCCACGAGCGACGGCCCTTGAACAGACAACGCACGGGAGACGCACAAGGTTCGCCCGGCGGAGCAGTACGACGCACCGGATTCGAGTCCTGCCGGAAAGGTGTGTGACCTGCGGATGCCGACAAGGCCGACAGATCCACCCACATGCCCTCCCGGCTTCTTCGGTATCGCTGGGGCCGGGCCCTTCCCGTCCGGCTTGCGGGGTGTGCGCCATGGCCGTCGCGGGTCGCCTGACCTGCCTTCTTTCGCCCCAGTCGAATCTTGTGGACCGAACGTCGTGTTCCCGAGCAACCTTGGTTTCGTCACAAACCCCACACGCATCGGGAGACACGTCTTGCGCACTCACCGATTGGCACTCCTGTGCAGCACCGCCGTACTGGCCGCCGGAGCGACCCTTGTGGGCGCGCCCACCGCGAGCGCCGCGGTCGCCGAGCCCCACTGCAACTACATCTCCGACACCGCCCGGCCCACGGTCCGCCCCAATGACGAGGGCAACGCGGTCCGTCAGGTGCAGTGCCTCATCAACACCTACAGCGCGTACCCCGGCTGGCTCGACGTGGACGGGGACTACGGCCAGAACACCGCGCAGGGCATCTACTGGGTGCAGACCTGCAACGGCACCACGGGCGGTGCCGACGGCATCGTGGGAACGAGCACCTGGAACCGCCTCTACAACCCCAAGCCCGCCTGCGCCCTGTAGCGCCGATCTCTCGTCCCACCGGCTGCCCGCTCCCCGTCCGAGGGGCGGGCAGCTTCGCCCGGACCGGACGCCCCCACAGGAGGATCACGCGATGACGGCCCCAGACTCGAACTCCGCAGACGCACAGCGCACGAGCACGGTCCGCCCCGTCTCACGACGCGTGTTCCTGGGTGCCGTAGGAGCCGCCGCCACACTGGGCGTCGTGTCCCACGCGCCCGCGGTTGCCGCCGCGGCCGCCGCGTACACGCTGCTGTCGCGGGGGAACTGGGGCGCGGACGAGAGCCTGCGATACGCCGCCGACGGTACGGAGATCTGGCCGCCCGAGTACTACCCCGTCCAGACCCTCACCGTGCACCACACCGCCGACGGGAGCACCAATCCGGACCCGGCCGCGGTGGTACGCGCGATCTACCGCAACGACACCGTCGGCAAGGGCTATGGCGACATCGGCTACAACTTCCTCATCGACAGCAACGGCCGGGTGTACGAAGGGCGTTGGTCCGGAACAGACGGTACGGCCGCACACGACGCCGCGGGACGTCTCGTCACCGGCGCGCACGTCCAGGGGTACAACTCCGGGAACGTCGGGATCGCCCTCCTCGGCACTCTGACGGTCACGCCCCCGTCGACAGCCGCACGTACCACCCTCATCCAGCTCCTGGCCGACCTTGCCCAGCGCCACACGCTCGACCCCACGGGGAAGGTCCTCTACCGCAACCCCGTCAGCGGAGCCAGCCGCACCTCACCTGTCATCGGCGGTCACCGCCACTGGGCGGCCACCGACTGCCCCGGGACCGTCTACGCGGACATGCCCGCCATTCGCGAAGAGGTCGCCGCCCTGATTCAGGGGTGACATCTCCGCGCGCACCGCGCCGACCCCGTCGTGCGTGCCGGAGGATGATCCGTTCCAGTCATTGTCTTCAGGACTGCGTCGCGGCATTCTCTGCCGCATCGGACAGGAATCACGCATGGGGGGACCGTGCTGCGTATCCATTTCACGGCGGAGGATCTTTCACGAACGCGGCTCGCCGCCCGGCCCGATCCCTTATGGGAGACAGCCGCCAGCCTGCACCGCTTACAGTCCCCGCTCGGACGCTGGGCCCACGCCGCCTGGTACCGCGACGCCCGCGCCGCCATCGCCTCGCAGCAACTGGGCGCCGTCGTACGCACACTGCTCTTTCCACTGTTCCCCCGCGCGACGTACTTCCCCGACTTCCTCACACCGGCCGAGGCGGACCAGGGCCTCGGAAGCGGACTCGACGCCATCCTCGACACCCCACCCGACCGGGTCCGGCACGAGATCGGCCTGCTGGCGCAGGTGAGGAAGGTACCGGCGGACATGTACCGCCTCGCGGACAGGGACGTCCGCGCGGAACTGGTCTCAGCGCTGCGCAGGTACCACAACGCCGCCATCGCGCCCTACGGCGACCGCATGCAGGCCCGCATCGACGCCGAGTGCGCCCGCCGAGGGCGCGACCTGCTGCACGGCGGAGCGGAAGGCCTTCTCGGGGGACTGGGGCCCGTCATGCGCTGGCGGGCACCCGTCCTCGAAGTCGAGTACGTGGGCGGTGTCGATCGTGACCTCCACCTGGGAGGCCGCGGCCTGCGCCTGATCCCCTCGTACTTCTGCTGGCAGAAGCCGGTCTCCTTCGCCGACTCCGACCTGCCGCCCATGCTGCTGTACCCACTGACTCCGGCCGACCCCGCGCCCCAGCCGTGCTCGGCGGAGACGCCACTGTCGGCACTGCTCGGGCGTACCCGCGCCGCGGTACTGCTGGCGATGAAGCACGGTGCCACCAACGCGGAGATCGCCCGCGCGGTCTCGGTGTCACCCGCCAACGCCAGCCACCACACCACCGTGCTGCGCGACTCGGGACTCATCGCCAGCCACCGTCACGCGAACACCGTCCTGCACACCCTCACCCCGGTCGGAGCGGCACTCCTGCGCCTCCCCGACCAGGGACGGCGGAGCACGGTGCCGGACGACTGACCGGACCCGGCAGGCGGTGCGGGTCCGCGCGCCTCAGGTCAGGACGGGAGCGGGCCGGGGCCAGGTCCGCCCCGGCCGACGGCCCTTGCGGTCAGCCTCCGATCCGCGGCAGAAGAGAGAAGACCTTGCCGCGGTTCTGGGCGACCAGCACATCCTCGTAGAGCAGGATCTGGGGTGCGTCCCTGAAACCGGGGCCTGCTTCGCCCATGTCGACGTGGCCACGCCAGACCTGCTCACCCGAGCGCAGATCGAGGCCGGACAGGTCTCCGGTCGGGCTGAAGAAGTACACGATCCCCTGCCCCGCCGACACCACGGGAGACGCGATGGCCGACACCTCGTCCTTGTCGGGCATCTTGATGCCCACCGGGCCGGTCCACAGGGTCTTTCCCGTGGTCAGCGAGTAGGCCGAGACCTTGCCCTGCCAGGAGACGGAGATCAGACGGTCACCGACGACCTCCGAGGCGGCCACGTGCCGGTCGACCCGGTAGGAGTGCGAGGTCTGCTTCCCGGAGCGGCTGATGGTGGTCAGCCGCAGGTCCCTGTCGGCCGCCCCCTCCCTCTTGCCCAGGACCAGCCGGTCTCCCGAGGTCCCGACGAGCTGCTGGGCACCGGCAACGGTCGCGACCTTCTCGGCGCTTCCGGTGGTGGGATCGAGACGGATGACGTCGGTCTCGCCCGGCTTCTCGGTGTCGGGCATGCACAGCAGATGCGGCACACCGCTCAGCACCCCCCGCTGACACACGGTGCCCTTGTCCCAGGTGTGACTCCACTTCTTCTCGCCCGTCAGCGGATCGAGGGCCGACATCGTGCGTAGCGACGGCGTGTTGGCCAGCACGGCACCGTTGATGAGCATGGCGGCCTGGTCCGTGCGGTCGTCCTGCGGCATCTCGACCTTCCACAGCACGTCGCCGGTGTCGGCGTCCACCGCCATCAGGTCGGTACCGCCCGCGTAGTCGCCGTCCGGCAGGTTCTCCGCGGTGTGATTGCGGTAGGCGTAGACGACGCCGTCGCGTACGGCGAACGCGTGGTCGGGCCCGTCGCCCTCGCGGTTGACCTTGACCGTCCACAGCCGCTCGCCGGTGCCGGCGTCGAACTTCGCGACGTCGTACTTGGACCCGCTGCAGTAGAGCGCGGAACCCCCCACGACGCAGCCCCGCTCGACCGCGCCCGGGGAGTCGCTCTGCCACGGCTGCCAGCCGTTCGGTGACGCCGCCGGGCGCACCGGCCGGTCCTGCTCGGCAGCGCCGCCGCCCCCGAAACCGAACACCGCCCCCACGGTGATCGCGGCCACGGCCACCGCCGCCCCCGCGGCCTGGGAGAAGCGTCGCCGGCTGCGCCGCCGCACCACCTGCTCGGCCAGATCCCCGGGTGCCCGCACCCGGTCCAGGGCGACCGCGCGCAGCGTCTGGCGGACCTTCTCCTCGACATGTTCCGTCGTCATCCCTGGATCCCCTTCGACGCGTAGCTGAGCGGCTGCACCTGGTCCACAGGCCCTTCGGGTCCGAGCTCCGGTACGAGCAGCCGGAGTTTGGCGAGCGACCGGTGCGCCGTACTGCGCACCGTGCCGACCGGGCATCTCAGCAGTGCTGCGACCTCGGCCTCCGGCAGATCCTCGAAATAGCGCAGGACGACCACGGCCCGCTGCCGCTTCGTCAGATGACCGAGCGCCGCCCACAGTGCGATCCGCAGCTCGGATTCAGCCCCGGCGTCGTCGCCCCCGCCGGGTTCGGGCAGTACGGGCACCGTCGTCTCGGCGCGATGCCTGCGCAGCCGCCAGCGGCTGACCTGCTGGCGGTACATGACCTGGCGGACGTACGCCTCGGGCTGCTCGATGTGCGTCCAGCGCCCGTAGACCTTCATGAGGGCGATCTGCAGCAGATCCTCCGCTGCGTGCCGGTCCCCACCGGTGAGCAGCACCGCGAGCTGCAGCAGCGCGGTGGAGCGCATTGCTACGAACTCCCGGAACTCGTCGTGATTCGAGGCCTCCATCGACCCTCCCCTTCTTGGCAACCATCACGACGCGATGAGTGGCCCGCCACTATCCATCGATGGGGGACTTCTTGTGTTCGCACCAGGTCGGCGACCGCTTTCGTGCCGTGCCCCGAGTGCCGACACGTCCGTGACGGGCCCTCGTGGATCACCGAACGGCGGGCACCGAGCCGATCTCCACCACGCGAGCCCAGTCCGGTGGCGCGTCAGGGACGTACTCGGGATCGTTCTCGTCCCACGCGCCGGAGCCGTACGGCCGGGGGAACAGGCCCACCACCGTCCGGCAGGACGGCCGGCTGCTCGGCCAGGGTGTCTGACCGTCCGTCAGGACCACGACGACATCCGGCCGGGGCCGGGTACGAAGTGCCTTGGTGAAGCCCGTGCGCAGGTCCGTGCCCCCGCCGCCCAGCAGCAGGATCCCCTCCGCACGGCACAGGGGCTGGACGACCGGGGCGGCCGCGTCGCACGGCAGTACGGAGACCAGGTCGCGGCGGCCGCCGACGGCACGGGAGATCGCGGCGACCTCTCGCAGCGCACTGCCCAGCTCGGCGTCGCTGACCGACCCGGAGGTGTCGATGACCACGGAGACCCGGGGAGGCCGGCGCCTGAGACTGGGCAGGACGACGCCCGGCACCCCGGCCGAGCGGCGTGACGGCCGGCCGTAGCTGTAGTCCTGGCCCGCGCCGGAGCCGGAGGTCGCCGAACGGATCGCCGCACCCAGCAACTCCCGCCACGGCTGCGGGGGTTGGAACGCCTCCTCCGCCCATCGCTGCCAGGCCCTGGAGGCGCGCCCCGGACGGCCCTTGATGCCCTGGGCCACCCGGAACCGCACCGCGTCCCGTTCCTGCGCACTGAGGCCGTGTGCTCCGGTCGGCCCCAGCTCCCACTCCCTCTCCAGACCGTCCGCCCCGCTGCCGCAGTCCAGCCAGGTGTGGTCCTGGGTGCGCGGTCCGAGCCGGAACTGCCGCAGATAGTCCTCCATGAGGGCTCCCTCGGGCAGCCCGAGGGAGCCGGGGTCGACGACGTCCCGGGGGCGGACCAGCCCGTCTCCGTACACGTCGTCGTTGATCTCGCAGTCCGCCGCGATGTTCATCCGCAGTCGTTCCCCGGCTCCGGTCAGCCCGCGTTCCTTCGCGACCCTGTCACTGCGTCCGTGGTGGTCGCGCAGCAGGTGTGACACCTCGTGCACCCACACACCGGCCAGCTCCTCCACCGGTGTGCGGTCCACGAACGCCGGTGAGACGTAGCACCGCCAGTGCCGGTCGACGGCCATCGTCGGCACGGACGAGGACTCGACGGTGTGCAGGGCGAAGAGCGCCGTCGCCAGGTAGGGCCGGGCCCGGGCCGCCTGCAGCCGGGCGGCGAAGAGCTTGTCGAGGTCCAGGGCCCTCGTCGGTTCCGGTATCACCGGCCGGCCTTCGTGGCGGCGGCCCGGGCCGCCGCACGGTCTGCCCGCCGGGAGATCGACACCGCTCCGGCGAGACGCTCGATCGACGCCGGAACGTCCCAGTCCTGCTGCCGCAGCGAGGCGAGCGTGGTGGCGGGGACGACCACGAGGTCCGGGGCTCCGGTGTCCAGCGCCCGTACCAGGAGTGCCCACGCGGCGTCCCAGCGCGCCTTGTCCGGACGCTTGCGGACGGCGGCCACGACACCGTCGAGTACGGCTTGGCGCAGGTCTCCGCGTTCGGGCAGGGCGGCGGCCGCCGGGTCGGCGAGCAGCAGTTCGGGGTCCGGGAGGTCCATGCGGTCCAGACCGGCCAGGAGTTCCAGACCGGGACCGTCCCCCACGGTCCCTCTGACCAGAAGGGACAACACCTCCCGGGAGGAGCCGGCCGCCGTCGCGAAGGCGATCAGGCACAGGGTCATCTCCCAGCTCCGCGGCGACGGCCAGGGGCCACCCCGCCGCGTCTCACTGCTGGGCAGCCGGTGTACGAGCCCTGGTCGGGCGGCGAGAAGCTCACACACGGCACGGCGGGCGAAGCGTACGGCCTCCGGCAGCCGCTCAGGATCCAGCCGGGGCAGCGTGGCCCGCGGCCAGGTGCCGCCGAGGCCGCGCACCACGACGTCGTGGTCGTGCGTCCATTGGAGGTGCACGAACCGGTTGGCCAGGGGTGGGCTCAGCTCCCAGCCGTCGGCCGCCGAGGACCGCGGATTGGCGGCCGCCACGATACGTACGCCGGGCGGCAACCGCAGGGCGCCGATCCGCCGTTCCAGTACCAGGCGCAGCAGCGCGGCCTGGACCGCCGGTGGTGCGGTGGACAGTTCGTCGAGGAACAGCAGCCCCCGCCCTGCCCTCACCAGGCGGACCGCCCAGTCCGGCGGCGCCATGGGGACGCCCTGTTCGGCGGGGTCGTCGCCGATGACGGGCAGCCCGGAGAAGTCCGACGGCTCGTGCACGCTGGCGATGACGGTGGTCAGGGGAAGGTCCAGGGCCGCGGCGAGCTGGGTCAGGGCGGCGGTCTTGCCGATACCCGGCTCGCCCCACAGGAGGACGGGCAGGTCGGCGGCGACGGCCAGCGTGAGTGCTTCGAGCTGGATGTCGGAGCGCGGTTCGGTGGCGGTGTCGCGGAGTCGGGCCAACAGGGCGTCGGCGACGTCGAGTTGGGAGATGTGCGTCGGGTCGGAGGGCGCTGTGGGCGTGGCGAGGGCGCTGGGATTCGGCATGTTGGTTCACCTGGGGTTCGTGGAGGGCGAGCGGAGGGGGCAGAGGGCGACGCTCGGCGTCAACGGGCGGCCGCGTGCCGTGGGTTGGACCGGTGGCCCGGAGGACGAGAGGGACCCGGGTGTATGCCGCCGGGCCCGGGCTGGGTGAGGGCCGCACGGAAGAGCCCGTACGTGACGCGCCGCCGCGCGGCCGCTTCGAGTTCGTCCCGCAGCGGGCCGTCGCGCAACAGGGCGTCGGGGCCCAGGAGATTCTCGACGACGGCCAGCGCCCCGGTGATGTCGCCGTGCTGGAGGCGCTCCCGGACACCGGTGAGGCAGTCCGGACGGCGGTGTGCGGTGTCGATGGCCTGGAGACAGGGGAGTGGCGTGCCGGTGAGTTCGGCCAGGAGTTCCTCGCGGCGGATCTCGACGGGGCCGTGGTCCATCGGGGACAGGACGCCGTCGACCAGGCCGATCCGGTGCTGTGCGCCCCGGCACAGGACGAGGTGCGGTGGTCCGGGGCTGCCCGGAGTCCGGGGCGGGTCCGCCGGTGACTGGTTCGGCGCCCGGGTGGAGGCCCGAGTGCCGTCCGGCTGTGCGGAGGCCGGTGCTCGGTCCGGTGCCAACGCCGAGGCGACCAGTGGGTGCAGCTGATCGGCCCGGAGCGTACCGCTGCGGATCAGCTCCAGGTCGGGCAGCGTCCAGGTCGCCGCGTCGGGCAGGACCGGCAGGTCGGCGGCCATGCCGTGGCGGGATGCCACCTCGACGGTGAACCCGGGTGGCCCGGACCCCTCCGCGTCCGCGGCCAGGTCCAGGAGCAGCCGCTGCCGGGATCCCACCCGCACGGCGAAGGTACCGGCGGACCGGTCTTCGGCTCCGAGCAGGATCCTCGCCTCGGCAGACCACCGGCCTGTGGCGCAGCCGCGATCCCGAGGCACCCGGTCCAGCACCTCCGGGTTCACCAGGAGGTGCTCCTCGCCAGGTGGTCGGTCGGCTCCCGAGCGGGCTCGCAGCTCGTCGCTCCGGCGGGCGTCCCACAGGTGACGGTGCAGATCGAGGCGGAACCGCCGGTTCGGGCGGGGATGCGGATGACGGCGGCTGCCCGCGTCGGCACGGGACCCGGCCCACAGGGCGAGGCTGACGCGCTGACCGGCATCCGCCCAGGCGGGTACCGTCCGCACCACCAGGTACGTCGTGCCCGGGCCGTCGCGTTCCAGGGAGTCGTAGCGCGTCAGAGCGATCGTGAGCCCCGGGCGCAGCAGACCGTGGGGAGCGATCCTCGGCATGTGCCAGCGCAGCAGGTCGGGCGCCAGGTGACGGAGATCGTCGCGGACCTGGGCGGCCAGGTTCCGGCCATGGGTGCGCGCCAGGGACCGCAGATCGAGATCGACGTCGACGTTCGCGGCGGCGCACGCCCCTGCCCAGTCGCCGGCGCGGCGGCGAGCGGTTGCGGTGTCGATCATGGAGGGCGGCACGGCGAACTCTCGCACGCGCGACCAGAGGGAAAGGCGGGCATCCTCGTACGCGGTGTCAGTGAGCATCAGCACTCACCTTGCGCGGACGGGACCCCCATTCTGCCAACAGAGTGAGTCGTCATCGCGAGCGACAGTACCTCTCTCCCGTCGGCCTGTCAGATGGTTTTTCGCGGAAGCCTGTTCAGGCCACCGGGACGGCACGTGCCTGGTCCGGCAGGCCGCCCAGGCAGCCCACACACCCCAGGCAGCCCAAGCAGCCCCAGCCGGGTTCCGTACGGCTGTCCTCCGTGGCGCTGGGGCAGTCAGTGGATCCAGCCGTAGGCAACTGCATGGTGTGCCTCGGCGGCGGCTGAGCGCACCCTCGGGGACGGGTCCTGAGCGAGAGTCAGGAGCCGGTCGCGCACCGCATCGCCGACGGGCGGGAGCGTCAAGCCGACCGCGACCCATTGCTTCAGGCCGTGGGCGGCACTGTGGCGGACGGGCTCCTGGTCGTCGTCGAGGCCCCGCACCAGGCGGTGCAGGTCCGCCTCCGTGCCGTAGGCGCCACGGCCGGGGCCGTCCAGGTCCTCCGGGACGAGCAGGGAGAGGGCAGCGGCCCGCACCTCTACGGCGTCGGAGGTGTCGGCCAGGCGCCGCAGGGCCGGCAGGGCCTCCGCGAGCCCGCTGAGGGCGTTGGCGGTCCGCCAGGTGGAGTCGCTGTGGCTCGTCAGGCGAGCGACCAGTGCCCGGGCCACGGGCCGGCGTTCCCAGAGGCGGAGCCCGTAGTAGACGCGTGAGCCCAGGCCGTCGACGGCGCCTGCCTGGGCGTCGGGGTCCGGATCGTCGAGCAGCGGGAGCAGCAGCCAGACGGCGTCCCACCTTCCGCACTCGCCGATGGCTTTCGCGGCGGCGGCACGGTTCGGCCCAGGAAACGACGTGTCCTCGATGACGCCGCGCAGGTGCTCGACGGCGGCCCCGGTGTTCGCCTCGCCCAGTACGCCGGCGGCCGCCGGGCCCGCCACGGGGTCGCGAAGCCATCGAAGTGCCGCTTCGACCATCCGCTGATCGCTGTGCCGTTCCAGGATGCCCAGCAGGTTCAGTGCCACCGAGGAGTCGCGTTCGGCGTCCAGGGCGGCGGTCAGGGCGTCACGGACCCGCCGCTTCTTCACGTCGGACAGCCGGTCGGCCACGGCGACGCGTACCTCGGGGGACGGATCACGCAGCCCCGCGAGCAGCGAGTCGAGCAGTCGTTTGTTGCACCGGCTTGGCAGCAGCGTCAGTGCCTCCGCCCGGACGGCGCCTTCGCCCTCCCGGGCCGCCCGGATCACCTCCGCCTTCACGGCCTTGTCGTCCCTCAGGTCGTGGATCAGGCTCCGGGCCCGCCCCCACACGGCGCCGTCCTGATCTCCCAGCAGCCTGACCAGGGCCTGGACGTCACCGGGGATGCGCATGGCTGCCAGACCGACCAGAGCGTTGATACGAAGGTGGTGGTCGGGGTCACGGAGCAGATCCGCATAAGCCTGCACGACTTCGTCACCCCGGAGATCCAGCTTGATCGAGGACAGGGAGGCCGCGCGGCGTACCCACGGATCCGTGTCCGCCATCAGGAGGGGGAGCACCCTCTGACCCGCTTCCGGTACCCCGAGCCGGCCGAGGCCGATGGCTGCGGCCTCGCGTACTTCGGGTACCGGGTCGCCCGCCGTCTCGGCGAGTTGCCGGGCGTGCTCATGCCGTCCGATGCGGCCAAGGCCCTTGGCCGCCGCCGAGCGGCGCCGCGCATCCGGCCCTGCCAACTCCCTGAGGAAGAAGGCAATCTGGTGTTCCGTTCCCATGACGCACCCCGGTAGGGAAGACCACCGAGCCGCACGGAGGTTGTACGGCCGTGGTGGGCCGCCCCGCCCCTTCGGCCTGCTCCGGTGACAGATCACGGCGGCTTCCGGCCACCGGTGGCCGTCACTGACAGAGCCGGCGGAGGATCACAGCGCGCGGGCGAACGAGCCGAGGACGGCGAAGTCGGTGTCGCGCAGCCCCACTCGTGCGTCGACGTGGTGAAGGAGTGCCGGGCCCGCGTGGTGCGAGGCGACGAAGGCGCGATCGGTGTCGTCGAGGTCGTCGTCGATCCAGGCGAACGGCCGGCCGTCGGCGTGTGCGACGAGGTGCCGGGTCTTCCAGAACGTGCCGTCCGGGTGCGTCTCGTGCGTCGTGGGCCACTCCACGACCGGAAGCGGCGGAAGACCGATGACCGGCCCTATGTACGTGTTGGCTTCAGCACCCCAGGTGGTGGCCCACACCAGGTCGTACTCCTCGCCCAACTCCCGCAGACGGGAGCCGTGTTCGGGGTTGAGCCACACCCGGAGCGGTTTCACGTGGCCGCGTGGCGTGCCGGGATGCTGGGCGATCCAGCCCTCCGGTTTCATCCGATGGGTCACGTAGCCCTCGGGTCGCCGGTGCGGCTTCGCGGCATAGGGATTGAGCGGCCCGTCCACGTCCAGGTAGAGCAGCGGTCGGTTCGTCACGCCGATGCCCCCTTCCCGGCAAGCCCTGCGGTGGTGTGAGCGTAGCCCTGCCACTGCTCGTGGCTCACCGGATCCGTGTGTGCCCCCGTGTGGTTGATCCCCACTCGGGCAGACAGGTATGTCCTCCGCCGGCGCCCGTCGCTGAAGTTGGCCGAACGGCAGTCGGCAGCCCTTTGCCGGGCAGGTGCCCGGGCCTTCCTACGCGGCTCAACTCCAGGTGGCGGTCACCAGCCAGAGGCGGGCCGTCAACCGGACGCCGGTGTCCGACTGATAGGGGCGGAAGGCGTCGACCGCCGCGCGGCGGGCGCGCTGTGTGGCCTGTGGGTCCGCGTCCCGCAGCCAGTGCCGCATGGGCCCCCACCCGAAGAGGAAGGAGGCGGCGTCCTCGGCGTCCTCGCCCCACAACTGCGGCCGCTCGATGGCGGTGGCGTCGGCATCGGCGAACCCGGCGTCGCGCAGCACTGCCGTGGTGCGTGCGGGGTCGGCGAAGGCGGCGGGACCTGTGCGCGTCTCCTGGGACAGGTCGGGCAGGGTCACATGCTCGGCGACGGCGTCGAGGACGACGGACTGTTCCATCCGGCTGAAGGCCTGCGGGCAGACGAAGGCGAGCCGCCCGCCCGGCCGCAGTGCCCGCCCGATGTTGGCGAACGCGGCCACCGGATCGGCGAAGAACATCACTCCGAAGCGGCTGACAGCCACGTCGAAGCCCGCCTCCGGGAACGGGTACACCTGGGCGTCACCCCGCACGAAGGAAACGTTGGTGAGTCCCTCCGCGGTGGCGCTCGCCCTGGCCCGCTCCAGCATGGGAGCGGACAGGTCGACGCCGAGGGCACTGGCTCCCCGGCGGGCCGCCAGACGCGTGAGGTGCCCGTTGCCGCAGCCGATGTCGAGGACCGCGTCCGGGCCCTGGATGCGGGCTGCGACCAGAAGGGGTTCGTTGGCCGCGCCGTTCAGGTTGTCGTAGCGCGCCTGATGGTCGGCCCAGTGCCTGCCCTCGTAGCCGTTCCAGGCCTCGGCCTGGTGCGTGTTCACGATTGCCTCGTCCGTCATGCGTACATGGTGACGCCCTGCGGTTCCCTGACACCACCCCGGGCTCTCGGATGGTGATCGGGCAGCTGGCGATCCGGGATCAGCGGTGGCCGTTCTCCTTCGGCTCGATCACCCGGGCGCGGCGCACGGTGATCCTGCCCGTCGCGCACGACGCTCACCTCGGCCATGGACATCCGCGTCACCTCGCTGGGCTCGTCACACCTTGGCTTGTCCCAGGCCATGCGGGGTATCTGGAAGTGCCCGACGTACAACACCCACTTGTGGAGGACACAATGGCCGTGACGGACCGTTCCGCACCCGCGGTTCCCTCCGAGGACGGAGAGGCCGGGCCGAAAGGTTCCGCACGACCCGGAGAAGCCTTCACCGCTCGCCAGACCCAGCAGGACACCCACGAGAAACAGGACACCCACGAGCAATCGGAGACGCCGGCGGAGCGGGTGAACCGCCGCTGGAACGAACTGCTCCAGGAGACCCGGGTCGCGCAGACCGGCGTACAGATCCTCTTCGGCTTCCTGCTCAGCGTGGCCTTCACGCCCGGCTTCCAGGACCTGGGAACCATCGACCGGACGATCTACGTGGTCACCGTCGTCCTGGGCGCGGCGGCCACCGGGTCCCTCATCGCCCCGGTCTCGATCCACCGCTTCCTGTCCGGCCAGCGGATGAAGGAGGAACTGGTGGAGACCGCGCACCGGTTGATGATGTTCGGAATGGTGCTGCTCGCCCTCACGATCGGCTCCACCCTGCTGCTCATCCTGCGCGTCGTCCTGCCGGGGATACTCGCCGAGATCCTCGTCGCCGGGGTGATGCTGTACTTCGGCATCTGCTGGTACGCGCTGCCGCTCTGGCTGCGACAGCGCTCGTCGCGCAGGGGAACCGCCGCCTGAGGCCGGCTCGCGAAGACGGCTGAGCCGGTGTCACGCCCCGATCGGCAGCCAGAGTTCGATCTGGTCGTGCCGCCGGTAGAACTCGATCAGTGGCCGCTCATCATCGGCCGGCATCATCCCCTGCAACTCGGCGACCCCCTCAGCGATTCGCTCGTAGATCTGAGGAGGGTCGCCGACGAGGCGGCCCCGTAGGTACGAGCCTCCTGCCAAGCAACCCGACTGCAGGCCCAGGACATCGGGGGCGTCGTGTTCCTTGACCGGCGTGCAGACCGTGTAGGTGTTCCGGCGTTCGTCGACCTGCGCGTACATCTTGCGTCCACGCAAACCGACCAACTGCTCGAAGGACGGCCAGAGTTGCTGAATGGAGGTCAGCTCGTCGGCAGTGGCCCGCTGCATGACGGTGACGTCCGGCCGCTCGATGCGATCCGGCGGAGCGACGAATACCGATGATGTCATGCCCCGCATACAAGCATTCGGCACTGACAGTCACCGGTGCTGCGGTGATGTCCCGCATCGCGACGGCGCTCGCTTCAGGGGCGTGCCGTCGCCTCGAGTTCCTTCTTGAGGTTGCTGAGGGTCCTGTCGATGTTGGCGGTCTGAAAGGCGGCGAAGGTCCTGCCACCGGTGACGGCGCGGTCGAACACGTTGACCACGGGCGTGGGCCAGGAGCGCCGGTCGTCGGTCCAGGTCTCCGTCACCAGCGTGGCGTCACCCTGCGCCTCGAACGCGTACTCCCATGTCGCGATCGGAGCCTTCAGACGCGGCTGCTTGAGCCCGATCGCGTGGACACGGAACGCGAAGCGGCGGCAGGGGTCCGCCGCTGTGACCGTGCACCGGGTCGTCCAGCGGTACCGGCCGCGCTTGTTGTGCCCGTCGAAGACCATGCCGACGTGAGCCGGTCCGTCGCCGCCGGCGACGGACGCGCCGAGGTTCTCGGGACTCCAGCGGCCCATCTGGGCGGGTCGGCTGACCTGGTCGTACACCGATGACGGTGACGCCTGGACCAGGATGCTGCGAGCGACGGTGAACGTGCGGGGCATGGGCGCTCTCTCCCTGGGCGCTGAACCTACTGACTAGTAGGGACACTACTCCGGATCGGTACGCCGATGGCATGGGGATGCGGAAACAGATGGGCTCGCGCTCCGGCCGGGGGTCCGGCCGGGCACGCGGACACAGCTGCCAGGGCCATGCGCGCAGTCAGGGCCCGGAACCGTCGGCGGGAATGAGGAACTCCAGCTCGGGCCGGTCCCAGGCGACGGCGGGCGGGGTCGCGTACGCCGTCCCGACGCGCACCGCGCCCACGCTGCGGTAGAAGCCCTCGGCCGGGGGATGCGACACCACCCGGACGCGGTCGAGTCCGGCGGCGCGTGCCTCGGTCTGCATATGGGCGACGAGCAGCCGGCCGACGCCACGGTTCTGTGACTGGTCGGCGACGAACATCAGGTCGAGCTCGGGTGGGGAGAGGATGAGCGCGTAGAACCCGAGAACGTGGCCGTCGCCGTCGTCGGTGGCCACGAAGACGCGGTGGGATTCGATGTAGTCCGGGCCTACGCGGTAGCCCGCAACCATGGCCGCGTACTGCCCCTCGTAGGCGCGTGAGCCGCGCACGAGCCGGGTGAGCCGCTTCGCGTCCCGCGCGGTGGCTCGCCGTACCGAGATCGACCCACTCCCGCTCGTAATGCTCCGTTCCATGCCGGGAGTATTACGTACCCGATGGCGGCGTCGTACAGCGGGTACAGCTGAAGGGCGAGGGGCGTCCTCCTCCGCCACATGTGAACGATCTTGTCCGTGGAGGCCCGACACCGCCGACCGGCAGTGAAAAGGAGTAGTGCCGCGGTCTCGGTGCCCCATACCTTCGCCCGCATGGCTGACGAGTGCTTCGGACATCCCCGGCTCGCCGCGATCTACGACCCGCTCGACCCCGATCGCAGCGATCTCGACGCGTACGTCCGCATGGTGGAGGAGTTCGAGGCGCGGCGGGTGCTGGACATCGGCTGCGGGACGGGTGTTCTCGCCCTGCTCCTGGCCGATCGAGGCATCGACGTAGTCGGAATGGATCCCGCTGAAGCCTCCCTCGACGTGGCCCGGAGCAAGCCGGGCAGCGGGCGGGTGCGCTGGATCTGCGGTGAGGCGGCAGCGCTCCCGGCGCTCCAGGCCGACCTGGCGACGATGACGGCGAACGTCGCGCAGGAGATCGTCGATCCGGCGAGCTGGCAGCAGACTCTCCAGAGGTCCCGTGAAGCGCTGCGCCCGGGCGGTCTGCTGATCTTCGAGACCCGGGATCCGGCCAGGCGCGCCTGGGAGGGGTGGAAGCGCGAGTCCTCATACGCCGTGACGGACATCCCGGGCGTCGGCTCGGTCGAGAGCTGGCTCCAGGTGACCGATGAGAGGTTGCCGCTCGTGACGTTCCGCTCGACGTACGTCTTCGCCGCGGACGGGCAGGTGCTGACATCGGATTCGACGCTGCGCTTCCGCGAGCGGCAGGAGATCGAGGCGGACCTGCTCGCGCAGGGTTTTGCGATCCATGACGTTCGAGACGCTCCTGACCGTCCCGGCCGGGAGTTCGTGTTCCTCGCACGACGTCCCGTCGCCCATTCGGTGTGAGCCGCCGCCGCGGCCGGCTGCTGCCGCAGAAGGCTGAGATCCCGGTCGAGAGCCTCCGGAGACCCTTTCCGCTCCCAAGCCCATGATCCGTGCGGTCCTGGGCGGGGTTGATTCGGGTGAGGCCGAAAGTGCGTGCGGTGCTCCTCGGATCGTCGGCACACTTCGATCGACCAGTGGGGCAGGGCGATCGGGGGACGAGTGTCCAGGAGAAGTGGTGTGCGTGCCGGCGGGCCGTCGGCACGCAGCCGAACGACCGGGGTCCTCGGAAGGTCCCTGTGGGCCATGGCGGCCGCACTGCTCTGCGGCGGGTTCGCCGCGGGCTGTTCGGCAGGTTCGTCACCGGCTGCGCCGGCACTGTCCGACGCGGACCTGCGCACCGAACTGACCGGCGGCGAAAAGGCGCTGCTGCACCTTGCCGAACAGCGGCTCATTGCCGACTGCATGGACGAGCAGGGCTTCCGCTACGTCGTCGAGGAGCTGCCGCGGTCGTCGACCTCTCCGCGTGCCGCCGGCGCCTCCCGCCAGGGCGACGTGGCCTGGGCCCGGGCCAACGGTTACGGGACCGCACCGGGTGACGCCGCTTCCGGCCAGGGGAAGCGGACCCTCGGCCCGAACGGCCGGTACATCGCGTCGCTCACGCCAGAGAAGCAGCGGGCCTTCTCCCGCGCGCTCGACGGCACCAATCCCTCAGCCGTGTCCGTCGAAGTCCCCACCCTGGGAAGGGTCTTCACGAGCGCCGACGGCTGCCAGGCCGACGCCCGTACGCGGCTGTACGGCGACCAGGCCCGCTGGGTCCGTGCCAAGGCCACGGTCACGAACCTCCGTGCCATCACGCGCGAGGACTTCTCCTCCGACCCGGAGTACACCGCCGCGCTGAGCGAGTGGCGCTCGTGCATGGCCGAACGGGGGCACAGCGCTCGTACTCCCGCGGAAGCGCGCCGTACAGCCCTTTCGAAGCGCGCGCCCGCCACCGGCGCTGCCACGGTGTCGGCCGTCGAACGCCGTACGGCCGTCGCGGACGCCCGGTGCAGCCGGTCGACCCGCCTCGCGACGGTCACCGAACGGGTGGAGGAGCGCCACGTCCGAGCGGCGGCGCGCGGGGCCCAGCGAGGTGCGGCCGAGGACTACACGGTCGCGGTGACCCGGGCTCTGGACCTGGCGCAGGAACCGAGTGGAGCCGGCTAGTTCCTCCCCTGCGACCGACCTTGCCCGCCGATGCCCCGAACCTCCTGCTGCCCACTGTCCTGTCGTACAACAACGCACCGCACCGCTCCGCACTTCACCTTGCTGCAACTCACTCCACCTCGAAAGGGAAACAGCCATGCGTAGATCCAGATTCGCTCTGGCCATGACCACGGCGGCCGCCGCCCTGGTCGCGCTCTCCTCCGCTCCCGCCCATGCCGACCCCACCTGGTACAACGGCTCCGTCCCGGCGGGCTGTGAGTCCGGGGCGCTGTGTGTCTACCGGCACATCAACTTCGACCAGGGCGGCTGGGGTGTCGCCAACTTCCACCACACGAACGCGCGTTGGGTGGACACCAGGAACGCGTACATGGCCAACAACGACTCGTCCTGGTTCAACAACGGCACACCGGACGTCCCCAGTTCGGTGGTCGTGTTCGGCTACCAGGCGTTCGAGGACCGTCATTTCTGCCTCGACCGTGGCTGGGGCAACACCTGGGACCCGGACGCCAACGACGACGGCGAAGCGAATTGGTGGGTCGACGGCTGCTGATCCGCCCCGCCGCACACCCGCCCCGCCCCCGTCGTGCTCACGGGGGCGGGGCGTTGTCGTTTCTCCACCGGATGCGCGGGATTGCGCTGGCCCTCGGGGCTCGGTGGGCGGGAGGGCATGGCGGTGTGATATCACGCTCCCTCCCTTTTCGCGCTCGAACGGGTGCAGTTGAGGTGGTGCTGGGGACGTGGACGAGGCCGCGTCGTTGAGCCGGAGTCAGGACCCGCTCATGGAGGCCGCCTCCCACTCCGCCGCGGAGGGGACCGCCTGATCGGAAGGTCCTGAGTTCCCCGACTCGACACCTCACCCCTAGGACCCGGTCCAGGCATGGAACCCCCACCCCGCGTAACGCCTCCGCCGCAGCGAGCGCCTTCCGTGCCGCCACGGCCACCGGAACCCGGTACCTCGGCAGGTCCGTCGAGGTGGGGATGGCTGGACGCGTTGCGCGGCATCGCCGCACTCGTCGTGGTGTTCGACCACTCCTCGTACGCCTTCATGGCGGACTTCCGGCGGGAACTGACACCGCAGTTCAACACCAGTCGCTACGGCATCATGGTGTTCTTCCTGGTGAGCGGCTACATCATCCCTGCCTCGCTGGAGCGCCGGGGCTGCGTCCGGACGTTCTGGGCCGGACGGGTGTTCCGCGTCTACCCGTTGTGTCTGGCCGTCGTCGCCGTGGTCCTCGCACTCGACGCGCTGGGCGTTGCGGAGATCCGTGATCTCGGCGGGCAGAGCACTGCCTTGGTGGCCGCCGCCCATGTCACCCTGCTTCAGGAACTCCTGGGAACGCGCAGCTTCCTCCTCGTCCTGTGGACGCTCTCGTACGAGATGGCCTTCTATCTGCTGGTCGTCGCCCTGTTCACCGTCCGCCTGCATCGACGGTCGGCAGCGGTCGCCGTCGCTCTGGCGGGCCTCGCCGCCGCGAGCGCGGCAGCAGGGTTCACCGTGCGGACCTCCGCCCTCTCCGCCGCGGTCGGTACGGGACTGCTGATCACCTTGGCTTCCGTCGCCATGGTGGGAGCCGTCTGCTGTGCGAGCGCCAGGTCACCGGTGCTCCGCGTGTCCGGGGGTGTACTGGGAGGGGTGCTGGCGCTTGTCCTGGTGCCTTGCAACGGCACGGTCCCCATGTGGGAGGGCCTGGTGATCCTCGCCGTGATGTTCCTCGGCACCGCCGTCCACCGGGCCGAACACGGGCAGAGCACCTGGCGGTGGGCAGCCTTCACCGCCGTCGTGGTGATCGCCTGCGCCGTGGGGAGTGCGTACGGACACAGCGGCGAGGCGCCCTTCAGCAGGCGCGGCTGGATCGTGGCGTTCCTGCTGGCCGTGCTGACGTTCGGTGTCGGGCTGGCAGCACGGCGTCGGCGGGTGCCGCACTGGCTGATCGGACTGGGAGTGATCAGCTACTCCGTCTACCTGGTGCACCCGGTGCTGCTGGCGGTGACCTACGGCACGATCGGCCGCTCGCAGCGCGACAGTCTCCTGCTCGAAGCGGCGTTCTTCGCCGTGCTGCTGCCGGTGTGCGTGCTGACCTACCGATACGTCGAAGCACCGAGCCGTGCCTGGGGCCGGAAGCTGGCTCGCCGGGCTGAACCGCCGTGAGGGCACCCCTGCCCGCGGCGTCCGAGCACACCGGTCGGGAGAGCGCGCCGCCGCCGGGGCCGCTGGATCATCACGACCTAGAGCGAGCTCCAGGTCCCAGACGGGCGGTGACGTCCCCGGGAGTGAGGGCGGAGTGCTCCGCCGAGCACTCGACGACGACGCGGACCGGAGCGTCGCAGTCGGTGTGGCGTACGTCCAGCACAGGGCCCTCGGGGCCCAGGGCGTACGTCTCGCCCCACTGACTCAGTGCCATCAGCGCGGGCCACAAATCCCATCCCTTACGGGTCAGGCGGTACTCGTTGCGGGAACGGGCGCCCGGCTCCTGGTAAGGGACGGTCTTGAGGATGCCGGCGGCGATCAGCTTCCGCAGGCGGTCGCTGAGGACGGCCTCCGAGAGCCCGATGTGCCGGTGGAAGTCGTCGAAGCGGCGGACTCCGTTGACGGCGTCGCGCAAAATCAGCAACGTCCACTTCTCTCCGACCACGTCGAGTGTGCGCTGGACGGGGCAGTTCTCCGTGCTCGCCTCAAGCCACTTCATCCGGTCATCGTAAAGCTCTGGCTTCTTCATTGACAGTCAGGTGCGAGCGCATCTAGCTTCATTTGTAAAAGTCAGAGGGAAGGTGCTCGGCCGTGGGGCGGACACGTACGTATGAATGGGAAGATCCAGCGCTCCTGGCGGAAGCCGCCGGACGGATGACAGGCATGGACTTCCTGCGCGAGCTGCAGGCGGGGAAGCTGCCCGGACCGCCGATCGGCGCCACGGTCGACTTCACCCTGGACGAGGTGGAGCCGGGCAGAGCGGTCTTCTCCCTGATGCCGGGGGAGGAGCACTACAACCCGATCGGCAGCGTGCACGGCGGCGTCTTCGCCACTCTGCTGGACTCGGCGGCGGGCTGCGCCGTCCAGTCCACCCTCCCGCAGGGCATGGCGTACACCTCGCTCGACCTGACGGTCAAGTTCCTGCGGCGGATCACCGTGGACACGGGCCGGGTCCGCGCCATCGGAACGGTCGTCAACCGGGGCCGTCAAACCGCTCTCGCCCAGGCGCAGTTGGTCGACGCGACGGACCGTCTGCTCGCCCACGCCACCAGCAGCTGCCTGCTCTTCCCGGTGCCTTCCACGAAGGCGTAGGTCGCACCGACGGCTCACGCGGGCGCCGGACAGGGCCGACGGATACGTACGGGCGCGTCGCGGGGTGGAGTCTCCGGCCGCGGGGTCAGCTCGTGGCGGGGCGCCATTCGGCTTGGGCGGCCTGGACCGTGAGGTGAGAGGGAAAGACCTGGTCCAGGCCCACGATCCGGAAGATCCGGCTGACCCGGTCGGGGATCGCGGCCAGGGCAATGCCCGCGTCGCAGGCGAGGGCGTGATTGCGGGCGGCGATCAGGGCGGTGATGCCGCTGGAGTCGCAGAACGTGATGCCGCCGAGGTCGAGGACGAGCTGCTGGCCGGGAAGCAGGTCGAGCCCGGGCAGTGCGGCACGGACTTCGGGGGCGGTGTGGTGGTCGAGGTCCCCGGCGATCTCGATGACCGCACCGGCGGGAGCGGTGCGGATGTGGAGGGACAGGTGCTGGGTCACTGCTGATCTCCACTGTCGGGTCGAGGCACATGGATGGCCAGGACGGCGGTGTCGTCGTCCACGCCGCGGCCGAAGGTCTTGAGCAGACCCCGGATCGCGCCGATGGTGTCCGACGCGGTGGTGGGTGCGAGAGCGCGGGCGAAATCGAGGAGTGCGTCGTCGCCGTAGCGCTCCCCGTCGTCGGCACCGGCGTTGCTGTGGGCCTCGGTGAGCCCGTCGGTGTGCAGGAGCAGAGTGTCACCGGCGTCCAGGTGGACGCTGGTGGTGGCGATCTGGGCGTCGGGCAGGGCGCCGATGAGCTGTCCGCCCGGAGTGGGCAGGTAGTCGGTGGTGCCGTCGGCGCGCATCAGCAGCGCGGGGGGATGCCCGCCGCCGGCCAGTGTGATGTGGAAGCCGCGCCGGTCGTGGTCGGGGGTGAGCAGACCGAAGATGACGGTGCAGAAGCGCGGGTCGGTGCCGCTGTACTCGTGGTTCAGAACCGTGTTGAGGTTGCCGAGGACGGCGACGGGGTCGGGGTCGTACACGGCCGCGGCCCGCAGGGTGTACCGGGCCAGGGAGGTGACGGCCGCCGCGGCGGCGCCCTTGCCGCACACGTCGCCCAGGAACAGACCCCAGGTCCCGGCGGCGAGAGGGAACAGGTCGTAGAAGTCGCCGCCGACCTCGTCGGCCGAGGCGATGTGGTAGTGCGCTGAGACATCCAGGCCGGGCACGTTGGCCAGGGCCGGCGGCAACAGCGTGCGCTGCAGGGTGGTCGCCAGGCGCTTGTAGCGCTCGCGTTCCTCGTCGGCCTCCTGGCGGGCGCGCAGCAGCTCGGTTTCGTAGGCGCGGCGGTCACGGGCGTCGAAGACGGTGGTACGGATCAGCAGCGGCTGCCCGTCACTGCCTGTCTTCACCGTCGACGTGACCAGGACCGGCAGGCGGGAGCCGTCGGCGGCCTTGAGTTCCAGAGCGATTCCGCTGACTTCGCCCTGCATCCTGAGCAGGGGGGCGAAGTGGGTCTCGTGGTAGAGCCGTCCGCCGACGGTCAGCAGGTCGGAGAAGTACTTGTGGCCCAGCAGGTCTTCGCGCGCGTAGCCGAGCCAGCCCACGAGGGTGGCGTTGATCTTGGCGATCCGGCCGTCCAGCAGGGTGGACAGGTATCCGCAGGGCGCGTGCTCGTACAGGTCCTCGATGCTGTCCTCCAGCAGGGCGGAGAACTGCTCCTGATCGACCACGGGCCCGTCGTCGCCTTTCCGCCGGGCCTCTTCCTCGTCGCTCGTCCCGCTCATCACGTGACTGCTTCCGCGAATGCGGTGATCGCCGCCGCGGTCTCCTGAGGGGCGGCGAGCTGGGGGCAGTGGCCGGTCGCGTCGAGGGTGACCAGGCGGCTGCCCGGAATCCGGGCGTGCACGAACGCACCCACCTCCGGCGGGGCGATCGCATCATGGGAGGACTGGGCCACCAGCGTGGGCACACCCACCTGGGCAAGATCCGTGCGGTTGTCGGACAGGAACGTCACCCGGGCGAAGACCCGGGCGATGTCCGGATCTGTGCGGCAGAAGCTGTTGGTCAGTTCCTCACCCAGCTCCGGCCGGTCGGGGTTGCCCATGATGACCGGTGCCATCGCACCCGACCAGCCCAGGTAGTTGGCCTCCAGCGACTCCAGCAACTCCTCGATGTCACCCGCGCTGAACCCGCCGACGTAGCCGTCCTCGGGGTCGTCGATGAAACACGGAGAGGGTGCGAGCAGCACCAGCCCCGCGAACGCCGCGGGCTCCCGGGCGGCGGCCAGCACGCCCATCATGGCGCTGACCGAATGCCCCACGAACGTCACCGGGCCGAGCTCCAGCTCCCGGCACAGCTCCAGCACGTCATCGACGTAACCGTCCAGCGTGGAGTACCGCTCCCGGCTCCACGCCGACAGATCCGACATTCCCGCGCCCACGTGATCGAAGAGCACGACGGTGAAGTCACGTTCCAGTGCCGGCACGACCAGACGCCACATGTTCTGGTCGCAGCCGAACCCGTGCGCCAGCATCACCACGGGCCCGTCGGCCCGCCCGCTCACCGTCACATGGTTCCTGTGCCTTACATCCATACAAAGCATCCTCGCAGACCGCACAGACCCTTCACGCGGCCCGAAAGCCGCTGCGACGTCCCTGTCGTGGCAGCGCGAGGACGCACCGCCGGAACCCGGTCTCGGCCCAAGCGGAGGTCGAAGCCGGTGGAGGGCGTCGTGGGCGGGAATCGGACCTCCGTTCAGGAGTGGGCGTGGCGCGGCGACGGACCATGCCGCCCGGGGTCCCTTGTGGCGCGGCTCACCGAAAACCCGGAGCGCACGAGATGGCACCGCCCGGGGAAGTCGTCCACCGCTGTGGCGCCGCGATGCCCATGGGTGCCGCTCTCGTGGGACAGGCGTAGGGCAAGTACATCCTTCGCCTCCTCGTCCACTGCGGGCTTGTCCGCTGCGGCGAAGCTCAAGAGCCGCCAGAGAGGGCCTTCACTCTCCGGCGCCGTACGGCTACTCTGTGGCCTGAGAAACGGTCAGGCAGCGGCCGCCCTGGAATCCGCAGGCCGCCCTGGAGCCGTTCATGACTCTCCCGATGACCCGTGCCGGTCCTCTCCGCGAGGACACGGTGGCCGTCGTCGTACGGCCGTCCCGTCGCGTCGGAGAACACCGGCGGAGAGCCGTGCCATGGAGTGAGGTCGCTCGACACGCCCCGAGGTCGCTCCCAGTAGCTGGAGCCGCCGGGCCGGGTGCACGGCCTCACCCGTTCCACCCTTCACCCGCAGGCGCGACCGGGGCGATGTGCTTGCTGCCCCGCTGCAGGTGAGGGGCGCGGTGCGGGGACCGCGCGCGGAGGGGGAGCCCGCGCGGTCCCCGCCGTCGACGGCCTGCCGCCGGTACAGGTGTTCCACCGGCGGCGGGCCGTCCCGTGCGGCACGCTCACCTGCGGTGGCGCGTGGCTAACGGTCCTGGGAGAGCTGGAGGAGCTCGGCGAAGGTACCGCCCGCGTGCACGAGGCTGTCGTAGTCGCCCTGTTCGGTGATGCGGCCCTGCTCCATGACGATGATGTCGTCCGCCACCTTCGTGTTCTCGAGCCGGTGCGTGACGACGATCGTGATGCGGTCTCCGGCGATGGCTTTGATCTTCTCGAAGATCTGGTGCTCACCGCGGGGGTCCATCTGCGAGGTGGGTTCGTCCAGGATCAGCAAGGGTGGACGGCGGTACAGAGCCCGCGAGCAGGCCAGGCGCTGCCACTGCCCACCGGACAGTTCCGCCCCGCCGAACACCTCCCGAGCCAGGAGGGTGTCGAGGCCGAGCGTCAGATCCTCGACCGCGTCCCGCATGCCGACCGCGTCGACGGCGTCCCACACCGGCCCGTCGTCGCAGGTCCGGGGCTGCCCCAGGGTCACGTTCTCGCGCACGCGCAGCGGCCACTGCGCGAAGATCTGGGGGACCAGCCCGGTGCAGTCCCAGACCGTTGCCGGATCGACGGTGGTGAGATCCGAGCCGTTCCAGGTCACCCGCCCCTTGTCCGCCAGATAGATCCCCGTGAGTAGGCGGGTCAGGGTGCTCTTGCCAGAGCCGTTCACTCCGACGATGGCGAGGATCTTCCCGCGTCGCAGGGTCAGGGAGACGCTGTCGACGGCTGCCTTGTCCTTGCCCGGGTAGCGGTACGTGACCTCCTCCAGCCTGATTTCCTCCACCGGGACGCTCACGGCCAGGTCGCCGCGCCGGGGAGCACGTCGTGCCGCGTCGTCGAGGAACGCCTGCATGTCGCTCAGGTAGAGGCTGGTGTGGAACACCGCGGCACCGTTGATGATGACCTGTGACAGGGCCGCCAGTGTGGTCTGCACGGCGACGACCGCTGTCGCGGCGATGGCGAGCGGGACACGGCCCGTGACGGTCAGCCAGGCGAGGACCGACCAGGTGACGACCAGGAACAGCCCACCCACGAGTGAGGACGCCAACGCGATGCGCAGCGTTCTCGGAGCGGCGGCCAGCGTGCGTCGGTCGACCCGCTCGGACAGGGACCGGTACCAGTACAGCAGGTAACCGGTCATGCCGTTGGCGCGGACCTCGTCGCCGTACTTGGGCGTTGTCGTCCACCACCGCATCATGCCGCGGACGTTGCGGTCCGCAACGTTGGCGTAGTGGATCTCGTAGTCGACGCGCGCGGTGAGCACAGCGCCGACGCCGGCCGGAAGCACAGCGAGGAGAAGCAGGGGGAGTAGCAACGGGTTGAGGACCGACAGGACACCGCTGGCCGTGAGCATCTTGACCAGGGCCGACAGAAAACGCTGAGCGTCGGAGACCATGACGTGTGTCCGCAGCACGCCCATCTCGGCTGCCTCTTGCCGGTCGGCGAAACCATCCACGGCGTGGGCGGCTGCCTCGACGCGGCAGACCGCTTCCACCAGTGCGGTATCCGTCGCGGTCGTGAGCTTCGGAGTGATCAGCCGCTCCGCGTAGGCGGCCAGGGCACTCGCACCGCGCGCTGCGGCGCTCGCACCCGCCACGACGAGGAGGGCGGGCAGGGCATGACGGAGTCTCTCGGCGACGGGGCCGTCGCCGAGAACGGGGTGCATGGCCTGCGCGGTCGCGGTCAGCAGCACCGCGGCGGCCACCCCGGTGACCAGCTGACAGGTCAGGAGCAGCAGGACGGCCCGGCGGTCGATGGCCCAGGACAGCCTGGTGATGCGGCGCAGTACCGCAGGAAGCTGCGCGCAGAGTCTGCGGAAGGAGACCTCACCCAGCGGGTTCACGGAGAACTGTCCTGAGTAGGTGATCTCGGCGGGCAGTGGTGGGTGAGGCGGCACGGCCTGCGTGCCCTGGGTGTCGGCTGAAGTCAACGGCGTATCTCCTGCACGGTGGATGCCATCGGATGGGTCACCGGAGTCAACGGCGAGGGAAGCGGGATCGAACACACGTGTTTGAGCCGGATCGGATTCCGTGCCGGGTCCCGGCGCATGCCGAGTGCCTGATGCATCCACCCTTGGCGCACGGCGCTGGCCTCCATACAGGGTTTGGCCGAAAGGGCCCGTTCGTCCCTTTGCCGACGACCAGCCGACTCCCTCGTGCCGATGGGGAGAACCCCGACGCACGAGAGGGTGGTCTCCGGGGCGTCCGGGATGGCGTACGGTGGAGGACATCGCCGCGGGGTGGAGCAGCTCGGTAGCTCGCTGGGCTCATAACCCAGAGGTCGCAGGTTCAAATCCTGTCCCCGCTACTGCGTGAGAGGGCCCGGATCCTTTTGGATCCGGGCCCTCTTCCGTCCGGCCCCACGACGTCGCGTTGGGCGGGGCGGTCAGGCTCCGGCGTCGGTACTTCTGTGCGTGAGTAACTGCACCGCTGTGTACGGCGTCTGGGGGAGTTGCGAGCGGTTCTCCGCATGAGGGCCACCCTGGGGGTACTCGCCCGGCATGACTGTCTATGGATTACACGCCTCGCACGAACAGGTCCCGCCCGCGGACCTGCTCGACGCCGTGGTGCACGCGGAGCGTGCGGGATTCACCGCCGCCATGTGCTCGGACCACTTCTCGCCGTGGAGCGTACGACAGGGGGAGTCCGGGTTCGCCTGGTCGTGGCTCGGAGCCGCCCTCCAGGCCACCGACGAAACGCCGTTCGGCGTCGTGAACGCGCCCGGTCAGCGCTACCACCCCGCGATCATCGCCCAGGCCGTCGCCAGCCTCGCCGCCATGTATCCCGGCAGGTTCTGGGTGGCCCTGGGCAGCGGTGAGGCCTCTAACGAGCACATCACGGGAGCGGCCTGGCCCCGCAAGGACGTCCGCACCGCGCGGCTGGGCGAGTGCGTCGACGTCATCCGCGCCCTGCTGCAGGGCGAGGAGGTCAGCCACGACGGACTGGTGACCGTGGACCGGGCTCGACTGTGGACGCTGCCGCCCGACATGCCGCCGCTGATCGGAGCCGCCTGCAGCACGGCGACCGCGGCCTGGTGTGCCGAGTGGGCGGACGGCCTGATCACGGTCAACGCCCCTCGGGAACGCCTGCGTGAGATCATCGACGCGTACCGTGACGCGGGCGGCCGCGGTCCGCTGCACCTCCAGGTCCACTTGAGCTGGGCCCCCGACGAGGCCGAGGCCGGTGCGCTGGCGCACGACCAGTGGCGCACCAACGTGCATGCTCCGCCCGTCAGTTGGGATCTGGACTCGGCGGACCTGTTCGACATCGTCAGTGAGCACGTCAGCCTCGATCAGGTGGCGCGTACGGTCAACATCTCGTCCGACCTGGGCCGGCACACGGCCTGGCTGCAGGAGTACGCCGAACTCGGCTTCGACGCTGTGATGCTCCACCACGTGGGCCGCGAACAGGGCCCGTTCATCGATGCGTTCGGGGCCGAGGTACTGCCGCGCCTCGACGTCACCCGTCCTGTGCCCGCCACGGCGAAGGAGTACCGATGCGTCTGACCCGTACGTCCGACCTGTGGTGGAAGAACGCGGTGGTGTACTGCCTGGACGTCGAGACGTACCAGGACGGGAACGGCGACGGGACCGGTGACTTCGCGGGCCTCACGCAGCGCATCGACCATCTCGTGCGTCTCGGTGTGACATGCGTGTGGCTGATGCCGTTCTATCCGACGCGGGAGCGTGACGACGGATACGACATCACGGACTTCTACGGAGTCGACCCCCGCCTGGGCACTCTCGGGGACTTCACCGAGTTCGTCCGCACCGCTCGGGACCGCGGCATCCGGGTGATCGCCGACCTGGTCGTCAACCACACCTCCGAGGAACACCCGTGGTTCCGGGACGCCCGGTCCGGCCGGGACTCCTCCCACCGTGACTGGTACGTCTGGGCCGACGAGCCACCCGAGGACGGCCCCGAGGGCGTGGTCTTCCCCGATGCGGAGGACAGCCTGTGGGAGTACGACAAGGGCAGTGGCCAGTACTACCTCCACCGGTTCTACAAGCAGCAGCCCGACCTCAACATCGCCAACCCCGAGGTCCGCGACGAGATAGCCCGCGTCATGGGGTTCTGGACGCAGCTCGGCCTGTCCGGATTCCGGGTCGACGCCGTGCCCTTCCTGCTGGAGACGGACGGGCAGAGTGACGCCGGAGCGTTGCCCGATCCGCACGAGTACCTCGCCGATCTGCGCGCCTTCCTCGGCCGCCGCAACGGCGAGTCGATCCTGCTGGGAGAGGTCAACCTCCCCTACGACGACACCGCGCGCTTCTTCGGCGACCCCGCCTCGGGCCGCGGGGACGAGCTCACCATGTGCTTCGACTTCGTCGCGATGCAGCAGATGTACCTCTCCATGGCGCGCGAGGACGCCGGGCCGCTGGCCACCGCGCTGCGGCAGCGCCCGGCCGCCCCACGGGACGCCCACTGGGCCACGGTCGTCCGCAACCACGACGAACTCACCCTCGACAAACTGAGTGACGACGAACGGGCCGAGGTCTTCGAGGCCTTCGGCCCGGACGAGGACATGCAGTTGTACGGCCGGGGACTGCGCCGCAGGCTGCCGCCGATGGTCGACGGCGACCGGCGCCGCATCGAGCTCGCGTACAGCTTGCTCTTCACGCTGCCGGGCACCCCTGTGCTCTTCTACGGCGAGGAGATCGGAATGGGCGAGAACCTGGCCGCCGCGGGACGCCAGGCCGTCCGCACACCCATGCAGTGGACACCGGAGGCAGGTGCGGGCTTCTCCACCGCCGGCCCGGACGCGTTGCCCAATCCACCGGCCGAGGGCGCCTTCGGATGCCAGAACGTCAACGTGTACGAGCAGAGTCGCGACCCCGGCTCGCTCCTTGGCCGTATGCGGCTGTTCATCGAGCGATACCGGGAGGCGCCTGAACTGGCGTGGGGCGACTACCGGTTGGTGGACACCGGGGACAGCGCTGTGCTGGCGCACGTCGGCTGCACCACCGACGGAACGGTCCTGGCGGTGCACAACTTCGCCGGCGGACCGGCCACCGTACGGCTGCGCCTGTCCGAGGCCGGACCCGGTGGCAGGCTGACGGATCTGCTCGACGAGGAGCACAAAGGTCTCACGGTGCCCGACGACGGCCTGGTCCGTGTCGAACTGCCCGCCTACGGCTACCGGTGGCTGCGCGTCGGTACTCCGGCCGACGATCCCGAAAGGGTCGCGGCCGACTGACACAGGTTCCGTCGGCAGTGCACCGACCAGCGGTCGGCGCCAACTCGCCACGGTCCGGCGCCGGTCAGGTCCTGCTCCGGCCCGGCGGTCTGCCGCTCGTCAGCCGCTCAGGCCCAGTTCGCCCGCGCGCATCCCGGCCTGGAATCGCGAACCCGCGTCCAGGGCGGTGAGCAGTTCGGCGACCCTGCGGCGGTAGGTGCGCACGGACAGGCCGAGTTGGCGTGCGGCGGTCTCGTCGGTGGCGCCGGACCCCAACGCGCGCAGGACCGTACGGCTTTCGGCGTCGAGATCGGGCTGTTCGCCGCGTACGAAGGTCCTGAGGTCGGTGGCCGTCTCCCAGGCGGCTTCGAACAGTGCGTGTATCCCGCCGACCAGGGCGGGCGCGGAAGCCATGGTGTACTCACGGCCGCCGGGGGTGTGCGGGCCGGCGAGGATCGCGAACCGGCGGTCGATGATGATCGTCTCGTGCGGAAGTGTCGTGGCGGCGATCCGCACCGTGGCGCCCCTGCCGAGGAGGTCGTCGAGGTGCTCGCGGCTGTGCTCGTCAGCGAGCACAGCCTGGCTGTACAGCTTGCGGATCCGGTGCGTGCCACTGCTTCGCAGCCGGTCGCGGGCTGTCTGCCGGGCTCCGGTGTGGGACCAGGTGCTGAGATCGCGGGCGACACAGACGAACTCTTCCTGGACGGAGGAGAAGAGCTCGGCGGTACGCGTGAGGAGCTCCAGGTCACCGCGGATCGTCACGATCTCTGCCACTCCGCCATTGTGCCCCATGGCGGCGTCCTGTCCGGATGGACAGCGCAAGGACACCGGTGTCGGGGCGGTCACTGTCTTGACGGTCAGACCGGCCTGCCCGGCGTGACGGGCGAGGCTGCGGCCGACTTGTATCCGCGGCCGGCGGCGCCGGCCACGATGCGCAGCAGGCAGGCAGGCAGGCAGGCAGGCAGGCAGGCAGGCAGGCAGGCAGGCAGGCAGGCAGTCGGGCCGGGTCGGGGCGCGCCGAGTCTCGGGGTATGCGGGAAGGGAAGCAGGCGACTTGGCGGCGACGCCAGGGGCGGGCGGTGACGGGATCAGTACCGCCCTCCGTGCCCAGGCCGCATCCGGGACGGCCTCGCGTGGGTCCCCCGCGTACGTTGCAGGAGGGCCGCCGACCATCCGGCGGCCGGGCCTGCCATACTCTCGCGCAAGCGCTCTCTTCGGGCTGATCCGCGCGGTGGTGTGCGTGGCGCGGGCCGGTGAAATCTCGCTGGTGGAGCCGACGTCTGCGGGCGGGTTCCGGCGCGGGATCGGCGCGGCAAACTTGGTACACGCAGTGGTTGATTACGCAACAAGGCGTGTGGCAAGGTCACTTCACCACCGTCGGGCGTGCCGCTTCACACCGCAGGCCCGATTTCCCTCTTGCCCCCCACTTGAGTGGAGTCCGCGTGCCCAAGAGCTCGCACCCTGGCGTGGTCGGACTGCGTCCCCGCCACAGCAGTGCCCACCGTCGGGCGGAGCGGCACGAGTGGGGCAACCGGCATTCCCGCAGCGTGCGGTGGCGAGAACCCCATGGGCAGGCGCGACGAAACCACGCCGCTGTGCGAGAGCTCGCGCAGGGGATGCGCGGCCGGCGGTGTGACGGCCGCGCACCGCGTACGGGCAACGTTTGATGCCCTGTTGATCGGACGCGGCGCCATCCGTCCGACGCGACCGATGACCGAAGCTCGCTGAGCCTCGCGGTCGCCGTCCTTTCCTCGACGACTTCGGCGTGGCATGCCCGGCGCACGGCCGAAGAACCATCGACGGGCCCCTTCAGGTGACCTGCCGCCCGGTCGCCCTTTCCTCTGTCGCGCCACCGCTGACTGAAAGCACCCCATTCCGTGACCATCTCCCTCCATGAGGGCCGACCGGCCGGTCGGCATGCAGCCGTTCCCCAAGGCGGCCTGCTCCGCCGGGTCTACGCACCCCGCGCCTTCGACGCGCTCGCCTTCTCCATGTGCACCTACGCGATGCCGCTCCTGGTGCTGGCCACCACCAACTCCGCGTCTCTGACAGGGCTGGCCTTCGCGCTCGAATGGATTCCGCGCGTGGCGGCCTTCGGCCTGGCGGGGGATCTGGTCGACCGGTGCGGGGCAGCGATCGTCTTCTTCCTCGCCTCCCTGGCGCGGGCCCTGCTCGTGGGGGCGGGAGGAGTCGCACTGTTCGTGCTTCCGGGCGGGACGGCAGAGACGGTCACGGTGATGGCGCTGGCCGCCGGCACTGGAGCCCTCACGCAGTTCAGTTTCATCGCCAACGAGGCCGTGGGTGCGATCGTCAGCCGGCGTACCGCAGGTCAGGCGCACAAGGTGCAGGCCGTTCTGATCGGGATAGACCAGACCGCCACCCTCACCGGGCCCGCCCTGGGAGGTGTACTCCTGCTCCTCGGGCCGACCCACATGCTCGCCGTCCTGGGGGTGTTGTCCGTCCTCGCGGCCTGTCTCGCCCTGCAGACCCCGCCGACGCCGTTGCGCGCCTCGTCGAAGAACAGCGCGCGCCTGGAGGCGGGGCTCAAGGTGGGCTGGAACACGCTCCGTTCGCTCCCCGTGCTGAGTTGGCTCGTGGCGGGGCTGGTCGTCTCCAACCTCGCGCTCGGGCTGTTGCACGCCGCCAGCCCGATCATCGTGGTCGAGCGGTTCGGGCTGACCTCGGCAGCGGTGGGGACGCTGTGGTCGGCGGCGGCGGCTTCCACCCTCCTCGCGGTGGCCGCCTGCCGGATCGCGCTCAACAGGCTCGGCCTGTGGGGAGTCGGCGTGGTCTGTTCCACGGTCGCGGCCGCGGCTTGTCTCGCCCTGTCCCAGGCTCCCACCTACATCTCGTACGTCCTGGTCATGGCGCTCTTCATGGCCGCGGACGGTGGCCTGACCGTTGTGCTGCGCACGCTTCGTTCACTCCTCATACCGCCGGCCGCGTTCGGCAGCACTCTCTCGCTGACCATCCTGCTTCTGCTGCTGCCCTTCCCGGTGGCGGGCGTCGTGGTCGCCTTGACGCCGGTGCCGGCCCTCGGTCACGCGATCCTCGTGTGCGGCGTACTGCAGGCCGTCGCCCTCGGGCTCGCCTTCCTGCGGTTGCGGGGCGATCCGGTGCTCCGCGGTTCCGGAAACCTGTCCCAGGCGGCCGCCTGACGGCGAGAGGGCTTCGAGATAGCGCGAGGCGCGGAGCAGGCCGGACGGTGAGCTGTCACCGAGGCCTTTTCCTTACGAGCGTGAGGGCGGTGATTCACCAGCCTGATCTGGATCTCTTTTACGTTACCTTTGCCATTCGGGAACCTCCGTGGCCTCGAGAGCCGTTCATCTGGCGGACCGCGAAGAAGCGTGACCGATGATCAAGACCGGACAGGCAACAGCAGAAGCCGAGGTGGCAGTAGTGGCGATGTGGGACCGGCTCAAGGACCAGGCCAAGAATCTCCAGCAGTCCCAGAGCGGCAGGGGAGGGGGCGGACAGGGGCACGCCCCTCACGGACAGGGACAGCGCGGTGGCCACGCACCCGGTTCGTCCTCGGGCTCAGGTGGTTCCAAGGCCCAGCTGGTCGGGCTGCTCAAGTCCCAGCTCGCGTCGGTCAAGACCGAGTTGAAGAGCGGTGCCTACCGCGACGCCAGCATGGCGATGTGCGCCCTGGTGGCCGCGGCCGACGGATATGTGGAGCAGGCTGAGCGGCAGCGCGTGGAGGAGCTGATCGTCACCAACGAAGTCCTGCAGAACTTCCCGGCGGACCAGCTTCGCCAGGGCTTCAACCGCCATGTGGACCGGCTCGTCGCCAACTTCGAACAGGGCAAGGCCGAAGCGCTGCGGGAGATCGCCAAGGCGGCCAAGAAGCCGCAGGAGGCCCGCGCGGTCGTCCAGACGGGCATCGTGGTCGCGGGTGCGGACGGACACTTCGAGCTGTCCGAGCAGCAGGCCATCCGCGACGCCTGCGCCGCTCTCGGTCTGTCGCCCGCGGAGTTCGGCATCTGACGGATGCCGTCGCCGTCGGCTCTGTCCCTCCGCGGAGTCGACGGCCCGGATGCTGCCGCTCGACTGGCATGCCATCACCATGCCTTGCTCCGCTTCCGTGTTCCGTGCCCCCGCTGCGGCGAGCAGGGCGGCGGGAGGCGGAGCGGAAGTTGACCGCGCGCCGTCGCGTGCGTGCGGAAGGCACCGCGGGCGGGGTGCCGAGAGGGAGCCCGTGGTGCGGCGGATTCGCGGTGCGGCGACGCAGCCCCATGCTCCGCGCCTCTGGTCCCGAGAACGAACTGGCCGGTATACAAGTTCAGTCACCGTACGAGGGCGCTTCCAGCGACCTCAACGCGCCGTTCCGGACTCAGGGGGAACATCGATGAACCGTCGCACCCAGTACGGCTGGACAGCATCGAACCGCCGACGGGCGACCGCCGTCGGAGCCGCGCTCACCGGCTGCGCCCTCGTCGTCGCGTCCGCGGGGCCCGTCGCGGCACACGGCAACGGCCAGGGCAGGGGCACGGACTACGTCGCCCTGGGCGACTCCTACACCTCGGGACCCGGCATCCCGAAGCAGGTCGACGTGAACTGCGCCCGCTCCGACCACAACTACCCCTCACTCGTGGCTGCGGAGCGCAGGACGTCCACGTTCAAGGACATGAGCTGCGGCGGCGCTACGACCGTGGAGATGTGGAAGGCGCAGGGGACGAACCCTCCGCAGCTCAACGCCGTGAAGCGTGACACCGATCTGGTGACGGTGCAGATAGGCGGCAACGACATCGGGTTCAGCTCCATCATCGGCACCTGCGCCCAGCTGAGCTCGCAGGACCTGGCCGGAAATCCGTGCCAGCGTCACTACTCGTCGTCCGGGGTCGATCAGCTGACGCTGAAGATCCTCGAGACGGCACCCAAGATCGCCCGCGTGCTGCGGGCCGTTCACGCCAAAGCGCCGCACGCTCGTGTGCTCGTCGTCGGCTATCCGGATCTGCTGCCGGAGGACGGCAGCGGCTGCTACCCCTCGGTGCCGTTCGCCGCGAAGGACTTCCCCTATCTGCGCGACACCGGAAAGCGCCTCAACCTGATGATGCGGGTCGTGGCGCGGCTGAACCGGGCCGAATACGTCGACACGTACGGGCCCACGATCGGCCACGACATGTGCAAGGACCCGGCAATCCGCTGGGTCGAACCGCTGCGACCGGCCTCGCCCGCGGCCCCGGCCCACCCCAACGCCAAGGGCGAGGAGGCCATGGCACGGGCCGTGCTGAAGCGTCTGGGTAAGGGGCACGGACGCTGAAGGGCGGCTTGCCGCGCCTGCAGGCCCGGAGCAACACGAGGAGCATCCTCCGACGCCGGCCCGGAAGACGGTGTCCAGGACGCCGTCGCCGGGCCGTGACGTATACGAAATCCCCCTGATTTCGCCCTGGATCCCACCCTGCGACCCGAATCTGCACAGGTCCGGGGCCCGACGCGCCGGTCGGGGTGCGTCGGCTCGTCTCATCAGGGGATCACCATGTGCGAGGAGGGGAATCAGGGGGCAGGGGACTGGGGGAAGCCAGAACGTGCGCGGCCGGTGAAGGGATGGACATCGTGGGACGACCGAAGATCTTGGTGGTGGGAGCGGGCTTCGCGGGAGTGGCGTGCGTCCGCCGCCTGGAGCGCAAGCTGGGACCCGACGAGGCCGACCTCGCACTGGTGACGCCGTTCTCCTACCAGCTCTACCTGCCACTGCTGCCGCAGGTCGCCTCCGGGGTCCTGACCCCGCAGTCGATCGCCGTGTCACTGCGCCGCAGCCGCAAGTACCGCACCCGCATCATTCCCGGCGGTGCCATCGGCGTGGATCTGAAGGCCAAGGTCTGCGTCGTCCGCAAGATCACGGGCGAGATCGTGAACGAGCGGTACGACCAGATCGTCCTGGCACCGGGCAGTGTCACCCGGACCTTCGACATCCCGGGCCTCGCCGACAACGCCCGCGGAATGAAGACGCTCGCCGAGGCGGCGTACGTCCGTGACCACGTCATCTCGCAGCTCGACATCGCCGACGCCAGCCAGGACGAGGCCGAGCGTGCGGCACGGCTCCAGTTCGTGGTGGTGGGCGGAGGTTACGCAGGCACCGAGACCGCCGCGTGCCTGCAGCGCCTGACGCACAACGCTGTGAAGCGTTACCCGAGGCTCGACCCGAAGCTGATCAAGTGGCACCTGATCGACATCGCGCCGAAGCTGATGCCCGAGCTGGGCGACAAACTCGGCACCAGCGCTCTGGGCATCCTGCGCAGGCGGGGCATCGACGTCTCGCTGGGTGTGTCCATCGCGAAGGCAGGCCCCGAGGAGGTCACCTTCACCGACGGCCGGGTGATCCCGACGCACACCCTCATCTGGACAGCCGGAGTCGCGGCGAGCCCGCTCATCGCCACCCTGGGCGCCGAGACGGTCAAGGGGCGGCTGGCGGTCAGCTCGGAGATGTCCCTGCGCGGGCACGACGGCGTCTTCGCGCTCGGAGACGCCGCCGCCGTACCGGACGAGGCCAAGGACGTGGAGGGCGCGGTCTGTCCGCCGACCGCCCAGCACGCGATGCGCCAGGGCAAGCACGTCGCCGACAACGTCATCGCGTCCCTGCGCGGTCGGCGGATGACGCCGTACGTCCACAAGGACCTGGGACTCGTCGTCGACCTCGGAGGCCGCGACGCCGTGTCCAAGCCGCTCGGTGTCGAACTGCGTGGCCTGCCCGCCCTGGTCGTCGCCCGTGGCTACCACTGGTCGGCGCTGCGCACCAATGTGGCGAAGGCCCGCGTGGCGACCAACTGGGCGCTGAACACCGTGGCCGGCGACGACTTCGTGCGCACCGGGTTCCTGTCCCGTACGCCCGCCACACTGCGGGACTTCGAATACACGAACGCGTATCTGACTCCGGAGCAGATCCGGGAGCGCACCGAGGCCGAGTGACGGCGAGGGCGTGGAGGGACGGCGACGTGCCCGCCCGGCGGACGGCGGGTGCGACGCGGCTCCGCCGAGCCCGCCGTCCGAGCGGCTGCCCCTCCGACCGGGTCGACACACGGAGGCGTGCCGCCGGACGGCAGGCGTTCGAGTAGCGGGGAGACCCGGTTCCTTGCGAGCGGCTGGGAGCGATCAGGACAACCGGGGTGTGGACGGCGGCGAGCAGGGGCAGTGAGTCTGTCGGGCTCAAGTCACCACATGAGCAGACCAGTTGGCCGATCCGGAGGGGGATTTCCGTGAGCAGTACGTCTCGGACAGGGAAGGTCCGCAGAGCGTTCGTCATGACAGGCTGCGCGGTCGCGCTGGCCTTCGGGTCGACGTCCGCGCTCGCCACCCCCGGCAGCGGGGTCACCGGCACGGTCCTCGCCAAGGGCACATCGTCCGGCACGCTGAAAATCAAGGCCAAGGGGCGTACGGACGTCATCGTGCGGTCCATCACCATCGCACCCGGCGGTTCGACAGGCTGGCACCACCACCCGGGTCAGCTCATCGCTGTCGTCAAGTCGGGCACGCTCACCCGTACGCTGCGGGACTGCTCCGTGGAGACCACACCCACGGGCGCGTCGTTCATAGAACCGGCCGGAGCACGGCACGTGCACATCGGCCGCAACCTCGGCACCGAGCCCGTCGAGTTGTACGTCACCTATCTCGTGCCCGAAGGCAGCCCGCTGTCCATCGACGCGGACGCCCCGGCCTGCGCCGGGGAGTAGGACCACAGCGCAGGCCCGCCGAGCCGAGGGAGACGCGTGGCCGCTGGAACCTGGAGCGTGCGGTCAGTAGGGGATGGGCAGCCCGTCCTGTCCGGGCCGCGCCTGCCATCGCGCCAGATTGGTCTGCGCCGTGCGGGTGTAGGGGTGGTCCGGTCCCAGCACCCGGATCAGGTCCTCCAGCAGTTCGGCGGTCATCTCCGCCGCGCCCCGGCGGTCTCCGGCCTCGCTCCGCCAGCAGGCGAGATTGCTTCGGGTGGCGAGTGTGCGAGGGTGATCCGGTCCCAGCACACGTGACCGGTCCTTGAGCAGGTCGGCCAGAGCATCGGCGGCCCCTTCGGGATCACCCGCCTCACCCCGCCAACGGGCCAGTTCATGGCGGGTGGTGAGCGTGTCGGGGTGATCCGGTCCCAGCACGCGCAGCCGGTCTTCCAACAGCTCCGCCGTGGCCGTGACCGCGGCGAGGGGATCACCGGCCTGGCCGCGCAGATGCGCCAGGTGACTGCGTGCGGTGAGGGTATGGGGGTGGTCCGGGCCCAACCGGCGCAGCATGTCCGCCAGTACTTCCTCAGTCGCTGAGGCTGCGGCCCGGGGGTCACCCGTCCTGCCGCGCCAGTACTCCAGGTTGCTGCGCGTGGAGAGAGTGCGCGGGTGCTCCGGACCGAGCAGCCGTAATCGGTCCTCCAGCAGTTCGCCCGTTTCCCGTACGGCGCCCGAGAGATCCCCCGACTCGCCACGCCAGCGTGCGAGATTGCTGCGGGCTGTGAAGGTCTGGCCGTGATCCGGTCCGAGGACCCGCAGCAGGTCCTTGAGCAGTTCGGAGGTTGCCGCGGCTGCGCCGGAAGGGTCCCCTGCCTCGCCTCGCCACCGGGCGTAGGCGCTGCGTACGGCCAGGGCGTCCGGGTGGTCAGGTCCCCGGTGGAGAGCCACCGTTCCGATGAGGTCCTCGAAGTACTCCCGGGCCGCGGTGACCTGCCCGGTCTTGCCGAGACTGCGGCCCACCCGGAACAGCACCGGATGTGTGCGTGTCCGGTGCAGCGCCCCGTGTCCGTGCCGTATCAACGCCGTGGCGTTGGCTCGCAGGACCTGGGCGAGGGTGGTGTCCCGTTCGATGTCGGGCCACGCGGCCATGACGGCGTCGGCGGCGGCACGCACCAGCGGTTCGTACCGGGCCGGTCCCAGCGCATCGCGGACCGCGCGCTGGATGAGCTGGTGTACTCGCACGGTCTGCCCGGGGTTGCCGGGAGTGTGATCGATCAGGCTGAGCCGGTGCAGTGCCCGCAGTGCTCCGACTGCTTCCTCGGTCGTGCACTCGTGCCGACGCTGGCTGCGGCGGTGACGTCCACGGTTGGACCGTTGGTGGGCGAGGTAGTCGAGAGCCGGTGCGCTGGTCAGGACGGAGGTGGGGATGCCGTTCGCGTCGAGCATCGCGGTGAGTTGCAGCATCGGCCGCGCGAGACCGTCGGGGCGAAGAGCGCTGGCCTGGTCGATGGACAGCGCCCATGCTGCGGCGACGGGGGCATGCTGGTCGTCCGGGAGAGTGCCGGGTTCGGGCAGCAGTTCGGTGAGGTTGCGGGCCCCGTCCGCCAGGAGATCGCGGTAGCCGGCCGCGTCGAGGCCGGAATCGACCATGAACGCGGCGCCCTGCGACAGCGCAAGCGGCAGCCGCCCGAGATCCCCGGCGAGATGTGCGAGCTGCTCGGCGGGCTCGGTACGACCATGCGCTGCCAGTGCCCGCGACAGGTAGGTGAGGGCCTCGTCCGGCTGGAACAGTCCGATGCCCACCATGCGTCGGCCGTCGCCGCTCAGCGCCGCGTCACGCCGCCGGGTGGTCACCACAGTGGTGCCGTGCGGACTGCTCGGGGGCCACAGATGACGCAGGTCGTCCGGATGTGAGACATCGTCCAGGACGACGAGCCACCGTGAGGGATACGGCTGGGACTTGGGTTCGAGCCAGGCCAGGAAGGCGTCGGCGGCATGTTCCGGACTGCCGGCATCGGCGCCGAGCAGTTCCGCTGCCGCCTCCGCGTAGACGGTCACGATGCCCGCGCGGGTGTTGGCGTTGATCCACACGACCAGGTCCAGCCGGCCGTCCTTCCACGCATCGCGGGCATAGGCGGCCGCGAGTTGGGTCTTGCCCACCCCGCCCATCCCCGACAGGACGTAGGCGGCGGCGTCCTCGACGTCCGAGGCACCCCTCATGGCCTCGGCAATGCTGCGGTACTGGAAGCACTCGGCCTGGCGCGGGATGGTTCCGATCTGACGCGGCATGCTTCCCGGCAGGCCGGGCGCGGCCACTCCGTGGCAAGGCGGGGCGTGGTAGTTGCCGATCGCCACGCCACCGGTGTTGGCGCTGATGCCTCCCGGTTCGCTTCGGGGGTACGGCACTTGCCCGGGGCGGGACCCTCCCGGTGCCGTACCGCTCAGCCCTGGGAGGGGTCCGGCATCGAAGGGCGACCGATGTGCGCCCCTCCGTTCAGCACATTGGCGGCGATCGATCCGTTGTCCGCCCGCACGTTCACGTCCCGGCCGACGGCGGGCCCGGCGTGGCCGCTGTCGTCGGCGGGCCGGGCGTACCCGTGGAGGAGAACCCTCAGTTCCTCGGCGGCCTGCCGGCGTTCGAGGTCACCCAGTGTCTCTAACAACCGTTCGATGCGCTCCTGCCACAGGGCTTCGTGGTGAAGCCTCACGTGCTCGGCCTGCCCCGCCGACACGAGTTCCGAGGCGCTGTCACGCAGCCGCTCCAGCTCACCCTGTTCCGACTGCGCGTCTCCTCGTCCGAGCCAGCGTGCGACCTGACTGCTGAACCGGGACCACGCGTCCGTTCCCGCCGCTTGCACGACTGCGCCACCACCGGCCGCAGCCAACGACACCAAGACCTCAGGAAGCATGCCCCACACCTCTTCGCCCGTTCCGTACTGATTGGCTTGAGACCGTAGCGGCCCGACGGTGTGGACGTAGCGTGTTCCCCGGAATACAGGTAGTCAGCGGGAGTGTGTGCTTCACCGGGCGCCGGAAACGTGTTCGGGCCCCGCTGCCCACGGTGCCGCGCCTGATACTCCGGACTTATGGAGAGTGCGCGTCACCGCCTTGACAGGTGATTAACACTGGGCGACAATCGTTACCTGCTGGACCGGTGACACGGTTGTGGTGGCGGGCCGGATTGCCCACCCGTGCACGCAAGTGCCGAACAGGCGCGAAGGAAGGATGTCCTCCTGGCCGTCCGGCCCATGTGCCACCCCGCCACGTCGTGACCGCCCGCGACAAAGGAGGCCGGATGGTCCCATCGCGCGACATCGAGGTCGTCCTCTTCGACGTCCTGGGGACCATGGTCGACGAGACAGGCGGACTCCGGGCCGCCCTTCGCGACGCGGTTCCCGTGTCCGACGAATCAACCGTCGACCAGTTGCTCACCGAGTGGCGAAAACACGTCGAACGCGAGCAGCGACGCATCGGAGAGGGCAACAGGGCATACGCAAACACCGAGATCATCGACCGCGAGGCAGCTCAGCGGGTGGCCGACCGTGCCGGGCTCACCGACCTCGCGCGCATCGAGCGACTGGCTACCGCGGGCCAGCGGCTGAAACCCTGGGGCGACTCTCTCGCCGCACTGACGCGGCTCGCGCGGCGGTTTCCGCTCATGGGTCTCTCCAACGCAAGTCGCGCGGCCCTGTTGCGTCTCAACGCCCACGCCGGGCTGCGCTGGCATCAGGCTCTGTCCGCCGAGGACGCGCGGGCCTACAAGCCCGCCCCGGAGGTCTACCGGCTCGCGATCGACGCGGCGGGATGCCCGCCAAGGCGCGTGCTGATGGTCGCAGCGCACGCCTGGGACCTTCGCGGGGCCCAAGCGCTCGGCATGCGAACTGCGTACGTGCAAAGACCGGTTGGGGACCCTCCCCAGGAGTCCGACTCGTTCGATTGGCGGGCGAACAGTTTGTACGAGCTGGCCGACGCGCTGGCGGTCGCACGGAGTGACGCTCCGGCAGTGGGCACCCTCGATCCCGACGGGTAGGCAGCCTCGAACGCCGCAGTCCTACGACTCCTGCCCGCGGACCGGGCTGCCCTCAGCCGGACCAGCCGGCGCCGCCGATGCGGCTTGTCGCCGACGTATCCTCCAACCGGCGTGTGGCGTAGCGTGGCCGCGTGCCCGACTCGCCGATGTCTTCCGCCGAGCCCAGGATTCCTCCGCAGCCTGCCGAGGAATGGGCAGAATCCGTGCGGGAGACGCTGTCCGCGGACATCGCCTCGCTCGGACTCGGTGTGTCCTCACTCGGCGAGGCACACGTCTTCACCACGCTCGCTCGTCACCCGGAACTGTTCGCAGCCTGGCTGCCGTTCAGCAGCCAGCTGCTGCTCGCGGGCGAACTTCCCTTCGCCGACCGCGAGTTGGTCATCCTCCGGGTGGCGCGCAACTGCGGTTCGCCCTACGAGTGGGGGCAGCATGTGGGGATCGCTGCGAAGGCCGGGCTGACGCCGGACGACATGAACCGGGTGGCGGTAGGTCCTGACGCACCGGGTTGGACCGAAAGGCAGTCGCTGCTGCTGCGGGCGACCGACGAGTTGCGCTCCGAGGCACGGATCAGCGGCTCGACGTGGGAGGGGCTGAGAGGGCACCTGACGGAACGCCAACTGATCGAGTTGCCGATGCTGGTGGGCCACTATCACCTGCTGGCTTTCACGCTGAACTCCCTGCAGGTGCTGCCGGAGCCGGGCCTGCCTCCCATGCTCTGACCTCCCCGCATACGGTCCGGCACGTAGCCTGCGCCGCACGCGGACGACGATCGGCGCCCCAGCGCCTGGCCAGCGGCATGGCCGAAGGCCCCATGCGCCAGTGACGCGGACGCGGGGCGTGAGGGAGCGGCCGCCGGAATATCGAATGCCGGGCTTCGCGGCCGTCGGCTAGGGTGGGCGTATGGGTAGCTTCTACTTCTTCCTCTGATTCCCGGGTCCGGGAACACACCGACCCCCGGCCGCGCACCGACATACCGACGTACCGGCCACCTGACCAGAGGGCCGCGTACCGCGCTGCGCAACGCCGTTCCGTGCGCTCCCTCGCGTCGTGTGCCAGGCCCGCTCCCGCGGCGACCTGCCGGGCGGCGCTCGCGCGTCAGGTTCAGGTGATGCGCACCGGGGCTCTCCAAGTTCCCCCGACATGTCCCGTACCCATCACGGCCGATGCCTCTCCAGCCGGACCGGCCGCCCCATGTCAGGGAAGTACCACCATGCGCGAACGCGCCCATCACCCCTCGTCCGTACTCGGCGGCGCCGCGACCGCCTCCGTTCCGGCGGATGGTCCACGCCCGGCCGGCGCCGACCGGTTCCAGCTCGCGGTCCGTGATCTCTGCAAGGACTACGGACCTCGCCGTGTCCTCGACCGGGTCTCGTTCACCGTCCGCCCCGGCGAGCGGGTCGCGGTCGTGGGCGAGAACGGATCCGGTAAATCAACCCTGGTCCGTCTCCTCGTCGGGCTCGACACCCCCGACGAAGGAGAGATCACGCTTCATGCCCCGGGCGGGGTCGCTCACCTTGCCCAGACCTCCGCCCTGGCGGCCACCTCCACCGTCCGAGACGCCATCGACGCCGACCTCACTGAACTGCGCGCACTCGAGCGCGAGCTGCGCCGAGCCGAGGGAACCCTCGCAGACGCCTCAGCCGACGAACTCACCCGCTACGGCGAGCTGTTGGAGACCTTCGCCGAACGCGGCGGATACGAGGCGGACGCGCGGGTCGCCGCCGCCCTCGACGGGCTGGGAATCGGCGGACTCGACCGGGAGCGGACCCTGGGCACCCTGTCCGGCGGCGAACGCTCCCGGCTGGCCCTCGTCGGCACACTGTGTGCGGGAGCCGAACTCCTCCTCCTCGACGAACCGACGAACCACCTCGACGCCGATGCCGTCACATGGCTGCGACGGCGCCTCACCACCCACCAGGGAACGGTCGTGGTCGTCACCCACGACCGCGCGTTCCTGCGGCAGTACGCCACGACGATCCTGGAGGTCGACGCGGACACACGGACCGTGCGCCGCTACGGCGACGGCTGGGACGGCTACCGGGCCGCCCGCGAGACCGAACGGCGCCGACTGGCCCAGGAACACCGTGAGTGGCGGGAGGAGACGGCTCGAGCCGAAACCCTTGTCGACATGGCCGGTACCCGCCTCGCGAGCACCGGAAAGGACCCCCAGCAGGGCTTCGGCAAACATCGGCGGTCTTCGGAAGCCAAACTGTCCGGCAGGGTCCGGGCGGCTCGCGTCCGACTGGAACACCTGCGAACCCACCCGGTGCCGCCGCCCCCGGAACCGCTCCGCTTCACCGTCGCGTTGCGGACAGGCAGGGCAAAGCCGCTCGTGGACCGGTCCTCGGCACCGGAGGACTCACCTTCGCCAGTGCCGCCCGGGACGGCTCCGTCGCTGGTCGAGGTCGACGACGTGGTGGTCGGAGACCGGCTCCGGGTGCCGGAGCTACGGGTCCCGGCCGGTGGCCGTCTCCTGGTCTCCGGACCCAACGGGGCCGGCAAGTCGACACTTCTGCGGCTGCTCGCGCGTGTACGACGGGCCGACAAGGGCGACGTCCGGGTGCGGGCCCGAATCGGCTACCTCCCACAGGAACCGGCGCCGCTGCCCACCGCCCCAGGAGCCACCCTGCTCTCCGCCTATGCGGCCGGCCGGCTCGGCCCGTCGGAGGAGTACGCGGAGGAACTTCTTGCCATGGGGCTGTTCCGCGCGGAGGACCTGCTGATCCCCGCCGCAGGGTTGTCGGCCGGCCAACGCCGACGGATCGAACTGGCCCGGCTGGTGTCCCGTCCCGCCGAGCTGCTCGTCCTGGACGAACCCACCAACCACATCTCCCCGGCGCTCACGGACGAGTTCCAGGAGGCTCTGACCCGCTACTCCGGGGCGATCGTCCTGGTGACCCATGACCAGGTACTACGGGATGCCTTCTCCGGCGATCGCCTGCATCTGGTGGCGGGCTGCCCGGTGGCCCCCTGACCGGCCGCCGGTCGAACACCATTGACGTGCGGTCGGACTTGCGGCACCGGAGGGAAAATGTGTCGCCACCGGGTACGGCGGAAACGTACCGTCGCCCCATGAAGCTGCTCTCCGTCAATGTCGGCAAGCCTCGTCCCAACCCTTGGAAGGGCCTCAGCGCCACAGGCATCGACAAGCGGCCGGTCGACGGCCCGGTCGCCGTCGCCGCCCCCGGCCCCAAGGGAACCGGCGCGGTCGGTCTTGCCGGGGACCGGGTGTACGACGTGAAGCACCACGGCGGCACCGACCAGGCCGTCTACGCCTACGCCCGCGAGGATCTCGACGGGTGGGAGGCCGAGTTGGGCAGGCCGCTGGCGAACGGTGTCTTCGGGGAGAATCTGACGACTGCAGGCCTCGATGTCAACGGCGCCCTGATCGGTGAGCGTTGGCGTATCGGGCCCGAAGTCGTTCTGGAGATCTCATGCTCTCGGATCCCGTGCGCGACGTTTGAAGGCTGGCTGGAACGTGACGGCTGGATGAGGCGTTTCATGCAGGCCGCCCGGCCGGGCGCGTATCTTCGCGTGATCGAGCCGGGGGACATCAAAGCTGACGACCCGGTCGAGATCGTCCACCGGCCCGACCACGACGTGACGGTCGCACTGGTCTTCCGCGCGATGACACGTGAACCGGAGCTGCTGCCGCGGCTTCTGATCGCCGACGCCCTGCCGGAGGAGGACAAGAACCTGGTGCGCAGGCGCACCACCGCGTAGTGACCGATCCAGGGCGTACGCGTGAGCCGCCACGTCCAGGCAGGACGTGGCGGCTCACGCGTTATGACCTCCGGGCGGTGTGTCAGGCCAAGCAGTAACGGGACACGTTGCCGACCTCGTTGCCCTTCAGCAGGCCGCCCCAGATGTAGTTCCCGTCGGAGAGGAGAACCCACTTGTCGTGGTAGACGCCGTTGGCGTTGACGAAGCCTCCCTCGAGCCAGCATTCAGCGGAGAGGTTCTGGTTGGCCGCGACGGTGTAGGCGATGCTGTAGCCCGTGTCAGGTCCGATCCGCACGTTGCCGTTGATCCAGGTCGTGACGGTCTGAGCCTGGACGCCCGCGCTCTGGGAGGCGGACCGGTCGGCCGACCGGTGCTCCGCTGCGGCAGCCGGAGCGGCCATACCGGCCGCTGCCATGACGCCCACAGCTGCCGTGATCATGAGCTTGGTCATCGAGTGCGAGCTGATTCCGTGCATATCCGTCTCTCCCTGCGTTCCGGGAGTCCCCCCGAGGTGGCGGCTTCCCTGTGGGACCAGCGTTGCCTCTCGCGGGACACCACTCCAGCTCTTCAAATTCCTTCGAAACGTCGCGGATGACGTCCGACGTGCAGTACCGGCCACAGGCCGCATTCCGGTACGCGGACCTGCGGCGAACCGTCGGCGGTTGCGACGGCCCTCACCTAGGGCCTCCGCCGGCTCGGCACGAGAGGCAGGGCTCAGGGGGAGGGGGCGGTACGGCACCGGACTCGGTCGTAGCAGGGTCACTTCAATTCGTGCCGTGTCTGTAGGTTCAGTCGACGGCAGCGGTGCCGAACCACGTCGGCAGCCGGTTGAGCAGACCTTGCTGGTCCTCGCCCACCCACGCCACGTGCCCGTCGGGCCGCAACAGCACAGCAGGGGCGTCGAGTTCGTCGCTGGGGTCGACGACATGGTCGACCCGGTCTGCCCAGCCCGCCACCGAGAGCCGGCCGGTCCGATCGAGCAGTAGTCCGCGGCCGCCATGCATCAGCTCGTAGAGACGCCCCGTCTTCAGCTGCACGTCCCGCATCCGCCGACCGAGCAGTTCGTGACCCTCACCGAAGTCGTAGCGAACCCCGACGGCAGTGATCATCTCCGTCACGTACCGGTTGACCTCCTCGAAGTCCATCAGCTTCGAGAACAGCTCCCGCAACGCCGTCGCGCCCGGATCGGCTCCCAGCAGTGTGATCTGCGCACGCGTGTTGTCGAGTACGCGGGCGCCCACCGGATACCGCTCGGTGTGGTAGCTGTCCAACAGCCCTTGCGGCGCCCAGCCCTTGACTTCGGCAGCCAGTTTCCAACCGAGGTTGAACGCGTCCTGGACTCCGAGATTGAGGCCCTGCCCGCCGGTCGGGGGATGAATGTGTGCCGCGTCGCCGGCCAGCAGGACCCGGTCGACCCGATAACTCTCGGCCTGCCGGGTGGCGTCGCCGAACCGGGACAGCCAACGCGGTGAGTGAGCGCCGAAGTCGGTCCCCGCGAACGCCCGCAGCTGCTGCTGGAACTCCTCCAGCGTCGGCGCCGTCGCCCGGTCCTCGGCGACGCCGTCGGCAGGCGCGACGACGCGGTACACCCCGTTCTCAAGAGGGGCGATCCCGAACCGCAGTTGGGTCTTGCGGACTTCCTCGACCGCGGCGGCGATCGTCGTCGGATCCGCGGTCATCTCCAGCTCACCCAACAGCGTTTCGACCTTGGCGGGCTCACCGGGGAAACCGACACCGAGGAGCTTGCGCACCACACTGCGGCCACCGTCGCAGCCAACGGCGTAACGCGAGCGGAGGTGTGACCCGTCGGCCAGCTCGACGGTCACCCCGTCCTCGTCCTGCTGCAGCCCGACCACTTCGCAGCCGCGCCGGATCTCGGTACCGAGCTCGACCGCACGCTCGTTGAGCAACTGCTCGGTGACCGGCTGCGGGGTCGCGATGCCGTACGGGTGAGCCGTGTCCAAGCCCGCCGGCCACGGCTTGACGATGCCACCGAAAAGCCCGCCGACCTGGAACTTCTCGTTGACCGCGAGGAAGCGGTCCAGTAGGCCCCGCTGGTCCATGATCTCCACACTGCGCGCATGCAGGCCCTGCCCGCGGGACTGATCGGTCGGCTCGGTCAACCTCTCCAGCACGACCACATGCACGCCGTGCAGCCGCAACTCGCAGGCAAGCATCACACCGGTCGGTCCACCACCGACCACGATCACGTCCATCATCACAACGCCCATTCAAGAGTTTGGATTTCGGCCAGCAGCACAGAGGAGCCCGACGACACGCACAACCCGCACGCTCGGGTCGGGCCGACCCAGCGGCGCCGCGAGCTCCCGGCAGCCCCGCGCAGCCCGTGGGTCGACAACATCCCCATCCCTCGTACAGCAGTCATTTGCGCAGGTCCTGGCCTTGGCCGGTCATTCTGCGGCATGCCCCCGGCCTTGCCGCAAGCCCTCGGGTGCGCTATACCTTAGGAGTGGCAAGGAGCGCGTAACCTCCTTGCCTTTGTTGTTTTCGGCATCCTGCACGGACGGACGAGCACCTTCCGATGCAGTGGTGCGCCGCGTGCGGTCGAGGATCCGGGCTTCCCTCCGCGGGGTGCCCGGACTGCGGACCGCGGACTGCGGCCACGGTAGGCACACCGGGCCGTTGGACTACCGAGTCCCGGGGGCGGTGCTGGACTGCTGCACCCGCTGTCTGTTGCATCAGCCTCTCGAAGGCTGATGCTGAGCAGTGCTCTCTGTGGGGGTGGCTCCCGCCTCGATGAGCAGTTCGGCCGTTTCGGAATGGGAGCCGTGGACGGCCCACATCAAGGGCGACCAGCCCGTGCCGTGATCCTCATTGAGGTTCGGATCAGCGCCGTGCGCCAACAGTTCGCGCACCGTTTCGGTGTAACCCCAACATGCGGCTGCGCACAAGGGTGTGCCTTCTGATCCGAGCCCGCTGCTCTCGGCGTTCGGCAGGGCCCCAGCCGCCAGGAGCATGGGGGCGATCTCTGCATTCCCGCTCACGGACGCGACATAGAGCGGCGTGGTCCCATCGCTGTCCGACCACTCCGGATCGGCTCCGGCCCTGAGGAGCTCCTTCACCCGGGCGGTGTCGCCTGTGAGAGCTGCTACGAACAGGCGCCGGCCAAGCTTCTTGCGCTGCCGCTGCTTCATGACTGCCGAGGCTAACGACTGGGCGTGCGGCGCAGCCATCGGATATAGGAACTGGCAGCGACAGTGGGGTCGTTGAGAACCCACAGGGCACGAGGCCGCTTTTAGTCATGTCCGCGGACGTCCGAGGGAAAATCGCATCATGACCGAAATTGTCTTGATGTCTGACCCGAGGGTCGCAGCCGTCCCTGTTCAGGAGTGCGGCGAACGGCTTGTGGATGTACGAAGTGAGGGCCGCCTTCTGGTCGATGAGCGGAAGAAGCAGGATCCTGCCGGTGCGTTCGCCCACCTGCGTATAGGAGTGCTCGGCCGCCTCCTCCGTGCCCAGGAACAGCTACCTCAAGGTACGCGGCTGCTGTTCGTCGAGGGCTATCGCCCGCCGTCCCTGCAACGGCGCTACTTCGACGAATACGCAGCTCGGCTGCATGCGGATCATCCGCAATGGTCTGCCGGGCAGCTCCGCTCGGCAGCCAGCCGTTACGTGTCCCCGCCCGAGATCGCACCGCACAGCGCCGGAGCAGCCGTTGACGTGACGCTTGCCGATGACGACGGCTGTGAACTCGACATGGGTACCCGCATGAATGCGACGCCGGAAGAGAGCGCGGGCGCCTGTTACACGCATGCTCGCAACATCAGCGACGAGGCTAGCTCCCTTCGCGGCATCCTGAGCACAGCTCTCACTGCCGCCGGCCTGGTCAACTACCCCACAGAGTGGTGGCATTGGTCGTACGGAGACCGCTATTGGGCTCTGGTAGCAGGAGAGGACGCCGCCTTCTACGGACCGACAACTTCCCTGAGCGGTGGCTATGGTCCTCGGCCGACACCGAGGTGATCGCGCGGCCGCTCTTGGCGGCTGCCCGCGTGGCGTCTTCGGCCGCTCCGCCACTTCAGGGCAGCTTCAGCAGGAGCAACGACTGCTTTGCCGGCGTTCGCAGGGTGCGGTATTGAGCTCACGCTCTGCGCGGGCCGTCAGCGAAGCGGATAGCCGACAGCGACCACTCGGGCCTGGGTTCAGCGTCGGCGGCGGCGCAGCACCGTGTAACTCGAAGGGCGAGTGTCCTGCCGGTGGCGAGGCTGATGGACACGAAAGCCCCGGCTATGCCCGCGAAAGTCGCACGACGTGACATGAGCGCCTCCTCCTGGCTGGGCGACGTGTATCCCTACGCTGGAAAGCGATCGGTGTGGCGGCGCGCGGCGGCAGGCCGTACGGGTGACGTCCGCTCCAGCCCGATTCGGATATGGACCGTGCATGTCGGGTGAATGCGGGAGCGTTGGGGGTACACGGGTCGGCATGGCACCGAAGAATGATCACTCCATGTCCTTGCGGGCCGTGCGGCAGCTGCACCGGATGCGCGCCTTCTACGCGGCGGCCGTCCTGCTGTGGGCGGCGTCAGCTGCCTGGACGGGATGGGCGCACCCGGGGAGTCGGCAGATGTGGGTGTCCGCGCTCTTTCTGCTGGTCTTCGCCGGCCTGCTGTCCGTGACGTCCCTGTGGCTGCGGCGCCTTCAGGACAGCGGCGCGGACAAGCCCGCGCATCACGCCGCTCCTCGAAGGGTGCCTGCTCGCCGGCACGTGAACGCCTGAAATCCGGAATGTGACCGGCGGCCCGGCCGACTGGGGCGTTGAGTCCTGGCGCTGCCGAGGGAGAGTGAGGTAAATGCAGGAGCGTTCCCGTTCGCAGTCCCCGCCGTCATGGGCCAAGGCGGGAAATCGCTGGGGGCCGTGGCTGTACTGGCCGATGCTCTGCATGAGCATCGGGCTCTTGGGATGGCGGATCATCGACGGGGACAGCGCGACAAGAGTCGCGGTGGCAGCTTGTCAGGTGCTCTTGTGGGGCGGCCTTCTGCTCGCCAACCGGTCCGCGCGGCGCAGGAATCACGAAACGTGATGGGAGTCGCCTTCCTGGCGCCGCCGTGCCGCGGGGGCGCGTCGTGGGTTGCGTGGAGACGGCGTGGCAGGGCCGGGGGAGCGGGACCGAGCGTCAGACGGCCCTCTCGACGTACGACGCCAGGTTGGCCAGTGATGAGGCGATTCCGGCTTCGTGGGCTGCCTGCTCGATGCCGGGTGGCACGTCCGTGGCCGTGACCGTCACCTCGGTCCCGGAACCCGCAGCGGCGAGATGCCAGGTCATCGTCATGGTTCCCGCAAAAGAGGGGTCGTCGGCCTCGAACTCCGCTCGCTGCACCACGCGCTCCGGTGGCACTAGATCGGCGAACTGGACGTCGACGACATCCGTCGCGTCCGACGATTTGCCGGGGCTGTCGGTCGGATCGAGATAGGTGAGAACCATCCGGAACCCGCCACCAGGTCGCGGATCCCAGCGCTCGACCCGCCCACTCATACCGTCCGGCGGCAACCACGTCTCGAGCGATTCCGGGTCGAGCAGAGCGCCGTACACAACCGCCGGGGGCGCCGCGATCCTTCGCCTGGCGCGGTCGGTCCTGTCCATGGCCCGAGTCTACGGCCGAGGAGGATTCCCGCGCGCGTTGCCATCGATGGCAGGGCCCGGCGAATCGGCTGCTCCGCCTCAGCCAACCCGCAGGGTTTGAAGGGGCTTGCATGGCGACACCCGACCGGTAAGGTCGACGCACATGACAGCAGAGTCACCGGTGCAGACTGTGCAACGCTTGTTCCCGCTGCTGGCCGAGGGGAAGAGCGCGGAGGCGGCGGCGTTGTTCGCCGACTCGGTGTCCTTCTCGATCCCGCACCCGCCGGGCATTCCGTGGGTACCGGAGGTTGACTCGGCCGAGGGCATGCGGACGTTCTTCGAACTGCTGCAGAGCCATGTGCAGGCCAAGGAGTTCGACCTCCGTCAGGTCATTGCCGAGGGCGACGACGTGGTCCTCCTCGGCCGCATGGTCTCCGAGGTCAAGAAGACGGGCCGGGACATCGACACCGCGTTCGCCCTGCACGCCACGGTCCGGGACGGGCTGATCACCCGCTACCACCTCTACGAGGACACCCACGCGGTCGCCAAGGCCTACTTCGGCGACTGATCGCCCGGCGGGCCTGGGGCTCAGCCGGGCCACATGGACGTGACAATCCGCCCGGGACCACCCACTTTGCTCGGCCACGAGGACGTTGTCGCGCCCTGGACGAGGCACGCCGGACGGTACCCCGGTCGGCGCGCGGAGCCGACCGCGGCTCCCGTCGTTCGAGCGGTGCTCGCGGCACCCGTGCCCGTCCGGATCAGCGTCCCGTGGAGACGCCGGAAGCGGCCAGTTTCCGTGCCAGCTCGGTGAGTTCGGGAGCGTGCAGGACACGGTCGCCGAAGCCGGGGAGGGGGACATGCAGCGCCTCGACCCACCGCCGAGGGATGGCGTCGAGTCCGTGCACTGCCCCGGCCAGCCCTCCGCACACCGCGGCCACGGTGTCCGTGTCGCCGCCCAGGTCGATCGCTGCGCGCACGGCTTCCTCGTAGGACGACGTCGTCCGCACTGCCCAGACGGCGGAGCCGAGACAGGGCCAGACCGCGCCGTTGAACTCGGTGGCGAGGTCCGGGTGCCAGTCGGGGGCGAGTACGGCGGCGTACCGGACGCGGTGGTCGGGGTGCACCTCTGCGAGTGTGTCCTGTAGGGCGGATAGAGGGTCGTCTCCGGTGAGTGCGACGCGGATCAACTCGTGGAAGATCGCGGTGCCTTCCCAGGCAGCTCGATCGCCGTGGGTCAGTGCGGCGAGGCGTCTGGCGGCGTCCATGGTGACAGCCCGGCCGTAGGGTGCGAAGTACACGCTGGAGGTGGCTGCGCGCATCAAGGCGCCGTTGCCCGCGGCGCGTTGGCTGACCTGGGAGTGCAGGGACGCGGCCAGGTCCCAGGGATTGCCACTGAAGAGCACCGCTTCGGTCTGTAGGCCGATGTCCTTCGGCTCGGCGGTTGCCCAGCGCCTGAACCTGGCGAAGACGTCCGGAAGTTCGAGTTCGCCCCGTTCCAGCAACGACTCTCCGACGAGCACTGCCATCTGTGTGTCGTCGGTGGCCTCGCCCGGCTCCCACCCGCCTCCTCCGCACATCTCACCCCCGCTGCCCGTCCTTGGGAAACGCTCGGAGAAGGCGCCCTCCGGGCCGAACTCGAAAGGCGCGCCGAGCGCGTCCCCGACGGCGGAGCCCAGGATGGTGGCGACGGCTCGTCGTGTGCGGACACAGGCGTCGGCGAAGAGGGCATTCATCGCGTCAGAGTACGAGACCCCGTGTGCGAGACGGGTACGCAACCGTCACCGGCCCCAGCGGTTCATGTGACGGTGCTCCGCCAGGAGTCCCTGTCCCTGATGGAGCAGGTGCGGTGGGACGGCGCGACTGCTCCATCAGGACCACGTTGGTGTGCCGGCGGAAGATCTGGCACCGTCAGATTTCTCTGACCGTCAGCAACTTCTTGGTGCACCAGGTGACTTGTCGTCGTACGGTCGTTCCATGCCCGTCGAAGAGCACATAGCTGCCCCGCTCTCCCTGCGTCAACGGCGTCGAGCAGCCGCCACCCAGGAGATCCTGGACGCCGCCGAGCGTCATATCGCCGAGAACGGCCCCGCGGCCCTGTCCCTGCGTGCGGTGGCCCGGAGTCTGGGGATGACCGTGCAGGCGCTCTACCACTACTTTCCCAGCCGAGACGATCTTGTGACGGCGCTCATCGCCAAGGCGTACGAAGCCCTGGCCGAGGCCGTCGGGGCCGCTGTCGACGCCGCGGAGGACGGCTCGCCCCTGGAGCGCGTGGTGATCGCGGCCGAGGGGTACCGCCAGTGGGCCCTCGCTCATCCCGGGCGATTCCAGCTCCTGTACGGAGCGCCGTTGCGGCACTACGAGGCTCCTGTCGACGGGCCGACCACTCAGGCGTTGCGCAGGATGAGTGCGATCTTCGAGCGGGAGATCTTCGGTGGTTTCGCCCCGGCACAGCTTGCCGCTGCCGACACCCCTGGTCTCTCGCCCGAGCTTTTGGCGTATCTGGGTCAGTTGCCGCCCACCGGTCGGCGAGAGCTACCGCCTCCCGCGACCGCTCTCGTCATGAGCGCGTGGGGACACATGCATGGACTCGTCGTTCTGGAGGTGTTCGGGCACACCTCGTTCCTCGGCGACCACCAGGCCGAGATCTTCCGCATGGCGATGCGGAACTTGGTGGAGGACATCCACCGCCGGATTCCCGTCGCGGGGGCGGGGGAGGGGGACAACGGGCCGGGAAGGAGTCATCGCCGTACGGACGACAGTGTTCACGCTTGGCCCTGCGGTTCGGCCGCCGGAGGACGTGATGACGAGGAACGGGCCCTGTGAGGGAGGGGGAGTCGGTCAGAGGTCGCAGTCGGCCGCCGGCTCTTCAACCGGTGGCCTCAGCAGGCTTGTCCATGGGGCGGGGGCGCCGGCCGGTGCGCCGGCGCAGAGTTGGGGGCAGGAGCTCGGTGGTGACGAAGGCGACCACCGCCGCCAGGATCACCACGGGCATCATGTCGGGGCTGCCCAGTAGCAGGGCCACGAGCACCGCGCTGCTCACGGGGAGCCGTAGGGTGGCCGCGATGGCCGCTGCCATACAGGCTGCCATCGCGGGGACGAGCCCCAGATACGGCAGAGGAGCCAGCAGCGCACCAGTGGCGGCTCCCAGGAAGAGGGCGGGGAAGATGGGGCCGCCCCGCAGGCTGCCCAGGCACAGGGCGTACGCGATGCCCTTGAACAGCAGGACGGCGAGCAGCGCACCGACACCCCAGGAATGCGGGTCGGCAGCCAGCGCGCTCAGGGTGGCCTGACCGGACGAGGCGACCTCAGCAGGTGAGCGGCCGGTGAACAGCGCGTAGAGGGCGGCGCAGGACGCGGCGCCCAGCGCGCAGAGGACTGTGCGCACACGTACGCCCGTCTGGACGAACGCCACCACCAGCCGTCCCGCGCCCCGCGCCAGGTGCATCATGAAGGCGATCGCGACGGCCAGGAGCAGGGACCAGAACACGTCTCCGACGTCCAGACGGGGGAACGGCGAGGACAGCTTCAGGCGAAGACTTCCCGTATCCAGCCCGGTCCAGCGGCCGAAGCCGGTGAACACCAGGGCTCCCACACCACTGGACAGCAGGGCGGGCAGCATGACCGCGAACAGTCGGGGTCCGCCGACGCCCGCGACCTCGATGAGGAGCACGGCGGCGACCAGTGGGCTTCCGAAGATCGCCGCGATGGCCGCCCCGGCTCCGGCCGCACCCAGCAGTGCCGTGCTCTGCACGGTCGCAGGTGCGCGTGCGAGGTCACGGAAGAGCAGGGCCAGACCACCTCCCAGGGCGATGAGTGGTGCTTCCGGACCCAGGACGGCGCCGAACGGAAGGCTCGCTGTCGCGGCGAGGACCACGCCCGGCAGCGCGTTCGGTGCTGTGCCCTCGGTGTGCAGGCCGGAGACCGGTGCGTGACCGGCCCCACCGGGAAAGTGCGCGGCGGCCAGGCCGACGACCAGGCCCGAAACGAGGAAGAGCGGCAGCGGCCACCACCACGGGGGAGTGCCCCACCCCAGGCTCTGCGGGAGATCCGCCCACAACACGTGTTCCAGTTCGTGCAGCCCCACCAAGAACCAGAACGCCGCGAGGGAAACCGGGATGCCGAGGAGCGCGCAGAAGACGAGCAACTTCAGATAGCCGGGAGCGAGCAGTAGATCCCGCAGGCGGTCCGCCTCCTGAGGCTGTGCCCCGCTGACCGCCGGATCGGATCGTGGGCTGGGCTCCGCCATCGGTGCCTTCCTTCCCCATCGGCCCGGTGCCCCGGGCGCAGCCCGCTGCGGACCTGCGGTGAGTGCGGTGCTGTCGGCCACTGAAACGGGAGCCTGAGTGGGCAGAGCGAGGGCCGGGCCCGGGACAGGTGTCACAGCCGCTCAGGTCCATCGCTACCCGTGCTTTCCGCCCAGCGCAACACAGACATACGTGCACTGACGTGCGGTGCTCCTGCTCCGGCCGTATGAACGAGGCAGCGCGTCCGTGATCGGATCAGAGCATGGACAGCGGACCCCCCTATACGCCTGCGGCGCTGTCTTCAGCGGCCAGGACCGGCCCAGGAACGGTCATCGGTCGCGCGTCGTGCGCTGGGAGAGGACGCTGGATGTGGGGACAACGTTGGGAGAGACACGCCATGACTCAGACCAGGACGGACCACAAGGCGCACACGCCGTTCTTTTCCCGCCCTGGCGTCCGCCGACTCGCACCGTTCTTTCTGATCAGCGCGATCGCTCTGGTCTTCATCTTCGAGAACCGCTCGAGCGTCAAGATCCGTCTGCTCGTCCCGGAGGTGACCATGCCCCTGTGGGGTGCCCTCCTGATCGCCTGGGGACTCGGCATGCTCGCCTGCCTCTTCACCGTGCGTCGACGCTCACACCGGCATCATCGGCACTCGCGGTGACGTCACACTGAGTGGCATCCCGCCATTACGACGCCCGGTAACCGCTGGCGAGGAGTTCGGATCCTCTGCATGTGAGGACGGCCCGCGACCGTTGCTGAGGCGCGCGGCCCGCCTCCCGGGCAGGTGGTGGACGGACCGCGCGCCGGCGTTCACTCTCCCGGTGCCGCCTTGCGCAGGGCGGTGATGCAGGTGGTGATGGCGTCCTGGAGTTCCTCCAGGCGCTGGAGCATGTCGTCCTCGTAGATGGTGTCGAGGTCGTCGACGTCGTCGAAGGTCAGCTCCTCGAAGACCTTGGTCGCCTTCTGCAGGCTGCTGTAGAACTTCGTGCGGCGTTCCTGGAGGCGGAGTTCGGGGTTGGCCTGGATGGTCTGGGCCACGAGGTCCTTCACGGAGTCGTACGCCTCGGAGGCCCACTCGCTGGTCTCTTCACCCTCGTCGAGTTCGTCGATGAGGGAAAGGTGGCGCTCGGCCTCGGCGCGAAGCTCCGCAGGGGCGTCGATGGTCTGTCCGGCAGGGGTTTTGACCTGGCCGTTCTCCACGATCTGGCGGACGTAGCCGATGCGGCTGGCGGCCTGCGTCTCGGAGGCGACCGCCTTCTTCAGGTCGTCGGTGCGGGCGATGTCACGGGCCAGTTCCGTCTGCAGCGCCGGGTCCTCCTGGAGCCGGTCGAGGAGTGCCGTCCGGGCCGCCTGGGCCGTGGAGGGGTCGGCGAGGATGGCGGCCCGCAGCGCGGTGGGATTCTCGGCGACCTCCAGGGCCTTGGTCGGCCGGATGCCCTCGGCCTCGGCCGCCGCGGCGATCGCCGTGCCCCGCTCGGAGGCGGCGCTGGAACGGGAGGTGTAGTAGGAGTGCCACACGTCCGAGTCCGGCAGTTCCACGTCCTGGCCCGGGGTCAGCGCCTCGAAGTACGGGACGAGGCCGTCGTCGGCCGCCTTGTCCCACGCCTTGTAGTAGCGCATGACCCGCTCGGGTGAGCACCCGGCCAGTGCGGCGAAGCCCTTCGCGGAGACCTTCGGTGTTTCCCCCGCCAGCTCTCCGCCGGGCCGCACGCTGCGCGCCACCTTGAGTGCGAACGCCCAGCCGCCGGCCCGCACGTACGCCCCGAAGTCGCCGGCGTCCTGCGCGATATCAGGGTGCACATCGCCCTGGGCCTCAGTGTCGCCCTGGGCCTCAGCGTCGTCCTGGGTCTCAGCGCCGCTCTGGGCCTCGGCGTCCTGGGCCTCGGCGTCCTGGGCCTCGGCGTCCTGGGTCTCAGCGTGCTGGGTCTGCGCGTCGTGCGCCTCGTCCGCGGGGGCCGGGTCGTGCGCCTCGGCCGTCGGAACCGGGGCGGCGGATGTTCCGGGCTCGACCCAGAACTCCTCGGCTTCAGTTGTCGCCTGTCCGGGCACCTGGTCGACGGGAGGGACGGCCGGTTCGGGCTGAGCGGTCACTACGGTCACTGGGAGACTCTCCTGGGGCCTGAGGAAGAACGAGGCGTCAAAGGGCAGCGCAGGCAGCCTATATGAACCTGTTCGCAATGGTTTGAGTGCCCTCTGGGGCGTGGGTCGCGGCCTTCTCGGAGTGCCTTGCCGCGGCCGCGGGCGGTCCGATCCTCCCGGCGCGTTCGGCGACTTGTGAAGGGAAACGCCGCGCACCGAGGTGAACTCGGGCCCACGAGGCTCCCGGCGCATCGATAACTCTCCGACTTCACTCAAGTACGCTTAGTCAATGAACGTTTCGAGCGCGGAACTCCGTGCAGCGCCGGGGCCGACCGCCGTGGTGACGGGCGTGGGTTCCTATCTTCCTCCCCGCCGCGTGACCAATGACGAGCTGTGCTCCCGGCTGGACAGCAGCGACGCGTGGATCCGCGAGAGAATCGGCATTGAGGAGCGCCGCCGGGCGGACGCGGCGATGTCCACGGGAGATCTGGCCCTGGAAGCCGCGCGGAGGGCGATGCGCTCTGCGGACGTGACGGACGTCGACACCCTGGTCCTGGCCACGACCACCCCGGACCACCACTGCCCGGCCACCGCACCCGCGGTCGCCCACCGGCTCGGGCTGCGCGACGCGGTCGCCTTCGACGTGACCGCCGGGTGTGCGGGCTTCGTACACGCCTCGGCTGTCGCCGCCGGGCTCATCAGCGCGGGCAGCGCCCGGAAGGTGCTGGTCGTGGGTGCGGAGACGATGTCGGCCATCATCGACTCCGACGACCGCTCCACAGCCCCTCTCTTCGGCGACGGCGCCGGAGCGGTGGTCCTGGAAGCCGGATCCGGGAAACAGGACGGCAGCCTCGGACCCTTCGTCTGGGGCAGCGACGGTTCGCTCGCCGACGCCATCGTCATCCCGGCCGGCGGAGCCCGTGAGCGTGACCGGCGGGACAGCGCGCCCGCGGGTGACTTCTTCGTTCACATGCGCGGGAACGAGGTCTTCCGTCACGCGGTGCGTCGCATGAGCCAGGCCGCCCGGGACGCGGTGAAAGCCGCGGGGTGGACCCTCGACGAGGTCGACCGGCTGATCGTCCACCAGGCCAACGGACGCATCGGCGCCTCCGTCGCCGACGCACTCGGCATCCCGCCCGAGCGCACGCCGTCCAACATCGCCCACGTCGGCAACACCGCGGCGGCGTCCGTGCCGCTGCTGCTCGCCCACGCCGCGGACGAGGGTCAACTGAAACCCGGGCACCGCGTGCTCGTTGTCGCTTTCGGCAGCGGGCTCGCCTGGGCCGCCACCACCCTCGTGTGGCCGCCGGGCGTCACCGCTGAGCTGTAGAGATCCACCTGCCCAGGAACGTAAGGAACAAAGCACGTGCTGGAAGAACTCAAGGGCATCCTCACGACACAGGCCGGACTGCCCGCCGCGCCCATCACCGCCGACGCGACCCTGGCCGACGCCGGTGTCGACTCCATGGCCGTGACGGTGCTGTCCATGCAACTGGAGGACCGCATGGGCCTGTTCCTCACCGAGGACGAACTCTCGCGCGCCCCCACCGTCAACGCCCTGGCCGACCTCATCGCGAGCCGAGCCGCCGGGAAACCGTGATGCCGACCGCCCCTATCGCGTGGAACCCGCCCGAATGGAACGCGCCCGAGCAGACGAAGGAGGAACTCGTCCCACTGGAATGGCGCGGCCTGCGCTACACGTGCCGTGTCATCACCTCGGGTCGGCCGCCGGTCACCGAACCCCTTCTCCTGCTCGGCGGCGCACTGCAGGACATGTACGCCTGGCCCCGGCTGGAACGCAGACTCAGCGCCCACATGACGCTGGTGCTCGTCGACCTGCCCGGGGTCGGCACAGCCGACGACCTGTCCTCCGAGCACGGTTTCGACGCGCTCGCCGAGGCCGCTCTGCTCGTCCCCGAGCGGCTCGGGTTCGACCGGATCAATCTGCTGGGCGCCTCCTACGGTGCGCCGATCGCCTACCGTGCCGCCCTCAGCAGACCGGCGCGGATCGCCCGGCTCGTCCTGGCCGGCGCCACGCACCGGATGAACCCGGCTCTGGTGTCCGAGTGCGAGCAGGTGTGGCGCGCCCGCGCCGCACTCGCGGACGACATCGACGGGACGCTGTCGGACTCCGGGTCGCAGGAGATCGCGGCCCGCGCCGTCACGACGCTGTTGAACACCGCCCTCGGCGATCAGGTCTGCCAGGCACCCACCGTGGCAAGGCTGCTGCACCGGCAGTTCGCCCGCATCACCCCGGCCGAGGCCCGCCGCCATGCCGTCTGTCACCAGCGGCTGCTCGGCTCGGACCCGCTGCCCTCCGAGGACATCGACGCGGTGCGCGCCCTGGTGTTCACCGGTGAGCACGACGACGTCAGCACGCCGGACGAGAACCGTGCCGTGGCAGCCGCCATCGCCGGCTCGACCTTCGTACTCGTCCGGGACGCCGACCACATGGTGCATCTGGAGCGGGAAGCCGAGTACGCCGACCTGGTCCTGCGCTTCCTCACCGATATCCCACTCGAAGGCCTTCATTACACGACCACACCGGAACGCCTCGGGCGTAGCTGACACTGTCGGCGCTTCTCGTCCACGGAGATTCATGGATGTTCTCGGGCGGAGCCGGGTGCAAGGGCGGGTCCGTACGTCCCGGTCGGTGGTGTACTGCTTTACATGCCGTCCACGGACGATGAACGGGAAGCGCTGACGACCGGGGTCCATCTCGCGGCGTTCTCCACGGTGCTGCTCGTGGTGATCGGCCTTGTCTGGGATGTTCCCTGGCAGGTGACCGTGTTGTTCGTTGTTGCGTCGGTCGCGGTCAGTGGCCTGATCACTGTCATGACGCTGGGCTACGTGCGCAGCGCCGCGCAACGGAAAGCTATGACGCAAGGGGCCCTGGACACCTGGGCCGGCCGCAACGGCGGGACCTTCGGTACCAATCCGGCGGCGTTGGCCAGCGACGTGCAGGGATGGGAGTTGCCGACGAGCCCTCGATTTCGTGGTGAGCTGCTCGCCGTGGGCCGCTGCCAGGGCATCGAGGTGGGCGTCGCCTGCTCCATCGAGGACGTGGGCGAGGCGGGCACGTCGATCACGGCCGTCCTGCTCCGTCTGCCGGAACAGCGGCCGACCGCACGGCTGCGTCGCCGCCGGGACATACGCCGACTGGACCTGCCACAGGGCGTGGATTCGGTGGAGACGGACGGCCACGAGCTACGCGTACGGTTCGAGGGCTGGCCGCAGTCGCCCACGGCGGTGGACACGCTGGTCGACGCAGTCGTACGCCTGGCCGCGAGCCCACTCGACACGTGACGCTGTGAACACCTGCGGGGCGCAACCAACGAGGAGCGTCACTTCGGCCTGCCTACCCGGTGTCCGGAAGCTCGATGTCGGGCCACAGTGGTGGTTCCGCGGCCGCACGTCGCTCGGCCTGGCGCGCGTTCTCCTGTCGCACCGCCGTCAACCACGGCCACAGGTCCGGTAGTTGCTGCCCGGAGCAGGCCAGACGGTGCTCGATCCGGCATCGTTGCAGCGGATCCGGCGGACACACGGCATACACCGTCACCCGTCCGTCCGACAATGTGATCCACCGACGCTCCGCCGGTACCAGATGCGCCAGCACATCGAGCCCCGGTTCGAGGAGCACCCAGTCGTGGTCCAGTGTCGGCACCCGGTCCTGCGGCAGATCGCAGTACGGGCAGGCAGATGCCTGTCCGTCACCCCATCGCCGTGACTCCTTGTCGACAACCCCCATACTCTGAGCGTGCGGCCTGGCAGGGCACGCCACACGGCGCCAATCGGACGGGACCCACGCGCCCACACGGACAGGCAACGACAGGCGAGGCAACTCCTGGACGCTCCTTGCTCATACGCCCCGTCTGCTGCGGCCGGACAGGTGCCGTAGACAACAGGACGCTGCCCGGGGTTGACAGCCATCGTCCTGCGAAGGACGCGGTGGGCATCGGCAGATCGGGTGGTCGGACGTCGGGATATCCGTAGGGGCGCGGGGGCATTGAACTGTCATGTGCCGCGCGCCGGTTCCGGCGGAGGGAACCGCTGATGCCCAGGTGTCCGGAAGCGGTGGAGGCCGGCGATCGGTGGTGGGGCCCGCGGAACTCTCAGGGGGATGGCCTGCCGGGCGCTGGGTCCCGTGCCGGCTGTGAAGACCATCGCGTGGTGTGACCATCGGGGGCGGAGATGGAGCAACTGAAAGCCCTGGAACCGCAGTTGATCGGACGGGTGTTCCGTGCATCAGAACCCGCCGATATCCGCGCCTCGATGTGCCGGCTGCGCAGGATGCCGAGGTTGGTGCGGAAAGTGGTACGCCCGCTGTGGCGCCTGTGGATCCACCTGTCGTACTGGCCGTTGAGGGCAAAGACCAAGGTTCTGCTGGTCAGTTTCGTCTTCTCGGTGACGCTGCTGATCCTGGCCCACGCCGGTGGCGTGCTCGGACCGCCGGCCGGGCCCGACCGACGGTGGGCTCTGGACTACGTGTTCTCGGACAACGCGGACCTGGGCGGCGTGAGCCTGTCGCTGCTCCAGGACCCGGCCGGACTGATCGTGCTGGCGGTCGTCTTCATCACGCCCGTCTTCTGCTGTCAGCAAGTGCTGGCCATCTCGGACTTCGTCCAGATGAACGAGCGCAACGCTGCCGATGTGGAGCGTACCGAGGATGAGATTCGACAACTCAACGATCTGGTCCGCAAGACCAACTGGTGGTTCCGGGTGTTGGGGGGTCGCGAGGTGTCCGCGGCCATCGCGGTGGCCATGGGGATCGGCACGGCCGCGCTGTACGGCTTCGTCAATGCCCACGGCCTCATGGAGACGTGGAACCCGACCTCGCTGCCCGATCAGGTCTGGCGCTCGGAGGTCTACGCGGGCTGGTGGGCCAATTGGCACGCCCACCGTGAACTCGCAGTGGCCTTGTGCCTGGCGGGCACGTACGCCTTCTACTTCCTGGCCAAGCAACTGGTCATGGGGGTGGTCTTCACCGCCTACCTGCATCGGTCGGAGGCACTCGACTTCGGGGTCACGCCGAACATGCGGTTCGACAGCGACGGATATCAGGGACTGCGGCCACTGCGTCAGTTCATGCTGTGGACCTACGGCTCCGCGCTGGCCCACCTGATCGGCTTGCTGGTCCTCTTCACGGTCTGGCTGCCGGCCGAACCATGGATGGTGTTCATCGTGCTGGGAGTCATGCTGGTCGACATGCTGGTGATCGTCTACCCGTCGTCGATCGGCTATCACTCCGCGCTGACGGTCAAGCAGGATCACGTCAAGTCGTTGTACGAGATGAACCTTCCGAGCGAGGAGTGCGACGCGGCCATCGCGCGGGTCTGGGCCGATCCCGTGCTTCCGGTCACGACCCGCAAGGCCATGACCGGCATCATCCTCTACCTGCTGGTCCCCGCGGTGCCTGCCCTGATACCCGTCCTCTTCCAGAAGCTCTGACCTCGCGGAGTCGAGCCCGAGTTTGTCGGGCCGCCGCGACGGCGGGTGCAGTTGTTCGAACAGCCTGAACGAAACCCCACTCAGGGCGTGACCTCGCGGGAGAGGATGGCCCCATGACCGATCATGTCAAGGGCGAAACGACAGACACCCGCAGTGGCGCGAGTGGTATCGACACCAGCAAGCCTCATTCGGCGCGCATGTACGACTACTTCCTCGGTGGGAAGGACAATTACGAAGTCGACCAGGAGGCCGCCGAGAAGGTCATTTCCGTATTCCCTCATGTGTCGGAGATGGCGCGGACCAACCGCAGGTTCATGCACCGTGCCACACGCCTGCTGGCCGAGCGAGGTGTCCGGCAGTTCCTCGACATAGGAACGGGAATTCCCACCCAGCCGAACCTGCATCAGGTCGTCCAGAAGATCACCCCTGACGCACGCGTCGTGTACGCGGACAACGACCCGATCGTGCTGCGGCACGCCGAGGCGCTTCTCCACAGCACACGGGAAGGCAGTACGAACTACGTCCACGCGGACGTGCGAGAGCCGGAAAAGATCATCGAAGCAGCCAGGGAGACCCTCGACTTCGACCAGCCGATCGCGTTGTCGTTGGTAGCGCTCCTCCACCTGGTCGGGGACGAGGACGACCCCCACCGCATCGTGACCGAACTGCTCAGGCCACTCGCACCCGGTAGCTATCTGGCGCTGTCCCACGCGACCGGGGACTTCGACCCCGAGACCTGGGAGCGCATCGTCCAGATATACCGCAGTGGCGGTACGTCTGCCCAAGTGCGCTCACGCACCGAATTCGCCACGTTCTTCGATGGACTTGAACTCGTCGACCCGGGCGTGGAACTCGCCATGCTCTGGCACCCGGAGCTCGGCGAACCGGACAGTCATGAGGAGCGGATACCTCTGTACGCCGGGGTCGCTCGCAAGGTCTGACGGCAGAGAGTTACCGGCACACCGGCCTGCACCTGTCAGCTGGGACACAGCTCACCCACGGAGTGCCCGGGACGAAGTGAGGTCACCATCGATCGGCAGCGTCGGCCGGCGGTGATCACTTCCATCGGCTCCGGCAGTGGTTTGAGCTTCGGTGACGGGCGGGCTGACATCGCGTGGCTGCGGGAGAGGAAGGCCGGACGGGTAGAACTGGGCGTACCAGCGGCGCAGGGCCTTGATGCCCTTCTCGTGCGGAAGCAGAACCGGGCGAGGCTGGTGGATCTTGTGATCCCAGATCCTGACCTCTTCGCGTACCTCGTCCAGGGCTTCCGAGCGGAAGACGAGTTTGAGGACGGGCGTCAGGAACGGCGCCCGGGCCGGTTTGCGGAGGTAGTAGAGCATCCGCAGCTCGCTGGTGTGGTCGTCGATGGGAGTGGAGAGCGCGACGGCGGTCACCGACAGGACCGGTCCATGGGTGCGGACCACCATCACACCGGGTCCGTACATGAAGGCGTCGAAGGTGTTGTCGATGTCCCAGCCGAATACGCGCCGGCTGATCCGGCCGCGGACCTCGGCGAAGGGACCGTCCGTCCTCCAGTCCTGGACGGGCGGTTCGCTCTGGCCGTGGATGAAGTGGAAGTGGGACTCGTCGACGATGTTCTCGCGCATCTCCTGGACATGGATGCGCGCCTTGCAGGTGTCGTCGATCGGCTGGGCGAAGTTTTTGGATTGCGTCTCGGGAATTTCCGGTACTTCCCAGGAGGGCGCGCCAGGGCCTGTGTAGACGAAGATGAGGCCGCTGTGCTCGCGGACCGGGAAGCCTTCGAGGGACACTTTGGGGGTCCGGACCGAGAACGGGGCGCTCACGCACCGGCCGTCCGCACCGAATCGCCATCCGTGGAAGGGGCATTCGACTGTCCCGTCCACGACCTTTCCGCCGACGCCCAGATGTGCACCGTAGTGGGGGCAATGTGCGTCTCTCACGGCTGCTTGTCCGTCGCTCCCGCGGAAGGCGATCAGCGCCCGTCCGAAGTAGTGCAGGCTGACCACACGGTTCTGTCGCAGTTCGCTGCTGCGGAGGACGGCGTACCACCCGTGTGGAACTGTCGGCATCGGATACCGGTCGGCTCGCGGATCGCGGGGCAAGCCCGCCAACTTGTCATGACTGCGACGGAGACGCATGCGCTGATGCTAGCGGCAGCGGGAGCCGCGCACTGCCGAAGGCGATCACTGCCGAGCAGGAGGCGCGTCGCGTCGCCCGAGGCGGTAGTCCCTCCAGGGCCCTTTCCCATCATGCTTGTTGCTCGCGCGAGTACGGCCGGGCGCCCTCTCGTGGGGTAGGGATCGGCGAGAGGGCGCCGGTAGGACCCTTCCGGTCAGCTCGTCAGACGGAAGGTGGCGTCGCTTCGTCCTGTGGCTGTGGTGATCGGTTCGAGCTTCAACTGGAAGGCGTAGTGGCGGATGTAGCGGTCGGGGTGGTTGTAGGACTGGAACGAGGACCAGGCCGGGTCGGCGAGTCCGGCGACCTGGCGGAAGGTGGCGTCCCCGGCGAAGCCGGTGGTGCCGTCGTTATAGGCCAGTTGGAAGTCGGCTCCGTCGTGCCGCAGGTAGTGGCCGGGGAAGTTCACCGACTCGAAGGAGACGGTGCCGGAGCCGGCCAGGCCGGGCCGCTGCCGGAACTGCGCGTCCTCGTTGGTGACGTTCTGGTCGATGCGCACGTCGAAGTTGCTGTGCCGCACGTAGCGGTCCTGGAAGTTGAAGGACTGCAGCCTCCTGCCCGGGACATTGGCCCAGCGCGCCTGGATCCGGGCGTCCTCGGCGGCCGTCAGGTTCAGGATCGAACCGTGGCGCTTCTTCGTTCCGCCCAGGTTGAAGGTGCCGGCGGCCGGAAGCCGGTAGGAGCCGGAGGCGGACGGGGTGGACGGGCTGGTCGTCAGCACCGGCATGTAGCCCTTGCCTGCCGCGTACTGGTCGAGGTACAGGGCCCACTCGTCACGGTTCTTGAACTTCAGCCACATCGGGCCCTCGACCTGTGAACCGGTGAGACCGATTCCGGAGAGGTTGCCGAGGCTGGTCCAGGTGCCGAGGATCGAGTTGCTGCCTTCGATCGTGATCTGGCCGTCGCCGGAGGCCCGCACATAACGGTAGTTGCCGACACCCGACGGTATCTCGACGATCTGGGTGTCGATGATCTCCTGCGTGCCGGGACGGTCGATGTAGATCTGCGGAGTGGTGGTCGTGCGGAAGTCGGTCGTGCGGGCGTAGTAGATGCGGTGCTTCTGTATGCCGTTCCGGCTCCCGTTCGTCGCCCAGTACAGGACGTAGCTGTTGGTGGCGGAGTCCCAGATGGCCTCCGGCGCCCACGCGTTGCGTCCTTCGGGAATCGCGCCCGCCACGTTCAGCAGCCACGGCTTGGACCAGGTCACCAGGTCCGTGGACTCCCACACCACGAGGTTGCGGCTGCCGTTGTTGATGGCGTCGCCCCAGGACTGGCCGCAGCCGATGCACAGGTCGGTCGCGATGATCCAGTACTTGCTGCCGTCGGGTGAGCGGACGAGTGCCGGGTCACGCACTCCGCGCGTACCCACGGTGGAACGGAGGGTCATTCCGCCACCGTTGAGATCGTTCCAGTTCAGACCGTCCGTGCTGTAGGAGAAGTACATTTGCTGGCCCGTCGCCCCCTCTCCGATGAAGTGCGTCATCAGGTAGCCCGGGTCGGCGGCCGAGGCCCGGTCCGGTGAGATCCCGGCCTGGCCGGTGAGGAGGAGGCAGGCGGCGACCAGTATCGCCGACAGCCGGGCGAGAACCGCGGACATGTATGTCTCCTGTCGTTCTGCGAGTGCCGCCTCTGGGCGGCAGGGAGTGCGGAGGGTGGGGGGCGGTCTCCGTATCGAGGGGCGTGCCGGCTCCAGGGCACCAGTAGGTTCGAAACTTCGAACGATGTGCGAAGCTTCGGCCAGAAGATAGATTTCAGGCCCGAGGGCGTCAATGGAACTGGCCGGTACGGTTCCAGATGGATCGCGCCTGTCCTGACGGATGCGACGTGGAACCCAGCCGTTCAGCGAGTGGTGATCACGCCAAGTTGCCCAGCTTGGCGCGGAGTTGCGCGGCTTCGGGGTGGTCGAGATCGTCGAGAATGGTCAGGGCCTGCTGCCATGACGTGCGGGACTCGGCGGACTTCTCGACAGCGTGATGAGTGTCGCCGAAGTGGGTGAGAACAGCGGCTTCGCCGAAGTGGTCGCCGAGGTCCCGGTACAGCTCCAGGGCCTGGCGGTAGCAGTCCCTGGCCTGGTCGTGTCGGCCGAGCTGGTGGTGGGCGTAGCCGTAGGTGTCCCAGGTGGCTGCCTTGATCGCGCGGTCCGTGGTGTTCTTCAGCAGGTCCAGGGCTTGACTGCGACCGCCTCCGGCTCGCCGCAACAGTCACTTCCACCGGGTCACAAGCAGCCGGTAGGGGGTGAGGCCGGGGGCTACTACTTGGTGCCGACCGTGCGCAGTGTGGCGAGCACCAGTGCCCGGGTCACGGTGACGATGTCGCTCACGCGGACCTGTTCCTGTGGACCGTGTGCGAGGCGTACGTCGCCGGGGCCGTACTGCAGTGTGGGGATGCCCGCCCCGGAGTACAGCCGCAGGTCGCTGCCGTAGGGGGCGCCTCGCTCAGAAGGTCGCGGGCCGCCGGTGACGTCGGCGTGCGCGTCGGCGACCTGGGCCGCAAGCGGATGCCCGACTGGCAGCCGTCCGCTGGCGAACTGCCCGCCGGGCCACGTCACCGTGGCGGGGTGGGAGCGCAGCCAGGGGTCGGCCGCGCAGGCTTCGGCCACGCACGCCTCCAGTTCGGTGCGTGCCTGGGCCGGATCCTCGCCCAGCCGGACGCCCAGTCTTCCCTCGGCCACCAGCAGGTCGGGCACGCTGCTGGCCCAGTCGCCGGAATGAACGGTACCGACGGACAGCGGGTAGGGGATGGGGTACTCGGACATGAGCGGGTCGGCGCCGACGTTGCGGCGGGCTTCCAGATGGGCGAGCGCGCGGTGGATGGGCAGGTATGCGTCGATGGCGCTCACTCCCACGTATCTGGTGCTGCCGTGGGTGGCCCGGCCGGGCACTTGGATGCGAAAGGTCAGGGCGCCGGCGTTCGCAGTCATGACCGCGCCGCTGGTCGGTTCGGTGATGATGCAGGCGTCGCCGGTGTGGCCGCGTTGGAGGGTGCCGAACGCCCCGAGTCCGCCGTCCTCTTCGCTGACTACGAAATGCGCGGACACCTGGCCGCGCAACCTTGCGCCCGCCTCCCGTATCGCGGCTAGGGCGGCGAGTATCGCCACCACCCCCGCCTTCATGTCGCACGCTCCTCTTGCGTGCACCACGTCCCCGGTAACCCGAGGGCGGAAGGGGTCACCCTCCCAACGCGCCAGGTCTCCGGAAGGGACGACGTCGACGTGCCCCTGGAGGATCAGGGTCGGCCCGTCGCCCTGGGGCACCGTGCCGCCCACCAGGCCCCACGCCTCGGTGCGCGGGGCCTCGCTGCCGGGAAAACGGGGATGGTCACGTAGCTCGGGCAGGTTCATGGACCACAGATCGACATCGAGGTCCATCCGCTTCAGATGCCGGGCAAGGACGTGCTGAACCTCGGACTCCGCGGCGCTCCCCGTCACGCTCGGAACAGCGAGAAGTTCCAGCAGCAACCGGGCGATGGCTGCCTCGTCCACCGCGGCCAGGGCCGAGGCTTCCACACCGCTCAGGCTTGCTGTCATCTCAACACTGCTCCCAGCACGTGACATCAGGACAAGCCGGAGACTATGTTCGACGGACAACGCAAGCAATCGCCATTTGCTGCTGTTTACTATCACTTTCTTGCAATGTCAGCGGGCCTGTGGTCATTTCTTGCGTTGGTCCGCAGGTTCTGACGTCTGGAGTGAGGTCATGGACGCCATCGATCAAGCGATCATCCGGTACGTGCTGCACGACGCGCGGGCCACATACGCCCAGATCGGCAAAGCGTCCGGGCTGTCCGCGCCCGCCGCCAAGCGGCGTCTCGACCGCCTCGTGGCTACCGGAGCAATCCGCGGTTTCACCGCTCTCGTCGATCCTCAGGCGTTGGCCTGGCACACCGAGGCTTTCGTCGAGGTCTACTGCACAGGCAATCCCACCCCCGCCGAACTGCGCCAAGCCCTGGAGGCCATCCCCGAGGTTGTCGAAGCCTGTACCGTCTCGGGCGCCGCCGACGCAGTCGTCCACATGCTCGCCAGAGACATCCCCCACCTGGAACAGGCCATCCAACGCGTGCGCGCCACCGCTCCTGTGGAACGGACCGAGAGCGCCATCGTGCTCTCCCGGCTGTTGAACCGGCCTCGCGTGTGATCGACACCGTGGGACCACTGCGAGTGCCGAGGCTGGCGTCCGCCGACCTCGGGCCGACGCAGCAGACCGGTGGTCGCCTCGGTGGCTACTGACTTCCTCGGGTTGTTCTCGGCAGCTGGGTGAGGGTCAGTCTGGTGCAGGCCAGGCAGGCGTCGATGAGGCCGGGCCGGAGCTGGATATGACGTAAGCCCCGGCGGCGGGTGCATTCGAGGTGCTCGTCGTAGGCGAAGGCGGTGTTGGCTAGCAGTCCGCGCCGTAACAGCGACCAGACACGACGAAGCCGTCGCCTCTCGGCGGTCAGCCCGCCACCCTGCGCGTACCGCATACCACCGGCCTACCGCAGGGATCACCACCTGTCGCCGCCCCCGACAACACCCCGAGGAAGTCCCTAGGTGGTCAGGGTCCGGGCCGGCTGCCAGGTATGGGTGTGCAGCCCTGCGTCGGGCGGTCTGGCGCAGGGCCGCGAGGAGAACCGGGTGCTCAGCGGTGAACCACGCGAGTGCCTGGGCGTGGTCCGTGATCCGCAGCCCCGCTCGCGCCCGGCCGCGGCGAGGACACCGCCGTGGTACTCCGACAGTGGCGACGTCGACGAGCGCCTCCCCAGGAAGTCAGGGAGCAGCGCTCGCCATCGCGGCTGACCAGGCGTCATGTGCTGGATTCAGAGGGCGGAGTCCAGACGTTCGCGTTGCTCGACGGTCAACTCGAGGGACACTCCAGCGATGGCCTCGTCCACCTGCTCGACCGTGCTGACGCCGACGATCGGCGTGACGGCCGGGCCTCCGGTCAGCCATGCCAGCACCACCCTGTTGCGGTCCGTGCCGGTCTCGGCGGCGACCTCGTCGAGCACCGCGAGACGGCGGGCGGTGCCCGGATGGTCGTACTCGGCCGGCAGCCGCCTGTCCGTACGGGTGTAACGGCCGCTCAGCAGCGGGGTGTACGCCCACAGCGCCATGTCCGGATGGTGCTCGAGATAGTGGACCACCTCGTCGGTGACCGCACCGAACCGGTGCACCACGGTGGGCCGGGTCGCGGGCCGCGGCTGCAGGTAGGTGTGGTGCTGCTGCACCGCGGTGAAGCCGGTACCGCCATGGGCCCGCGCGATCTGCCGGGCCCGCTCGACCTGCCAGACGGGGTAGTTGGAGCAGCCGAGGCGGCCGACCGTACCCGCGGAGACGAGCTCGTCGAACGCCGCAACCGTCTCCTCCAGCGGCGTGACCGGATCGGGTTTGTGAGCCCAGTACAGGTCGATGTGGTCCGTACCGAGTCGCCGCAGGCTGCCCTCGATCCCGTTCTTCACGGCTCCGGCCGAGAGGCCCTCGGCCGTCTCCGGGAACCGCCCGGCCACGGTCGGCTCACAGCCCACCTTGGTACTGATCCTCACACGGTCGCGGACGCCCGGTCGGCTTGCCAGCCAGCGGCCGAGCAACTCCTCACTCTGGCCGCCGAAGCCAGTCGGATCCGCCCAGAACGCGTAACAGTTGGCAGTGTCGATCCAGACGCCCCCGGCGTCCACGAAGTGATCAAGGATCTCGAACGATCGGCGCTCGTCCTGAACCGTGCCGAACAGCATGGCGCCCAGAGCCAGGTTGGTAGTCATGTCCCTCACGGTAGGCCGATTCGGATCGGCGGTACGCTCCAATCTTGTGGCCATTTCCCAGACCAATCTCGCGTGGGCGACGCTGCTGGACATCGGTCCTTCGGAGCACGGTGGCGCCCTCCGCCTGCACGATCGTCTGGCGCTCGCGCTGCGCACCACGATCCGGGACGGCCGGCTGACGGAGGGTGCCGCCGTGCCACCGAGCCGGGCGCTCGCCGAGGAACTCGGCTGCTCCCGCTGGGTCGTGACGGAGGCTTACGGGCAACTCATCGCGGAGGGGTTCCTTTCCGCGCGGGTGGGTTCCGCCACCCGGGTCTCGTGGTCACCGGACGCCTCGCCGACACGGCCTCGTGCGCGGCGCGTTCCGGCGCAGACAGCGATCCGGTACGACCTCGCGCCCGGTCTCCCTGACCTGCGGGCGTTTCCGCGGCGACGCTGGGCGGAGGCCGTCCGGGCGGTCACCGGCTCGGCGGTCCACTACGACCTCGGCCTGCCCGACCCCGCCGGGCACGCGGAGCTGCGTACCACCGTCGCCCAGTACCTGCGGCGCTCGCGCGGCGCGGACGCCGACACCACATCGGTGTCCGTGTGCGCCGGTGTCACCGACGGGTTGGTCCGCACATGCCGCGCGCTGCACGCCCGGGGGATCACCGACCTGGCAATGGAACACCCGGGCTGGAGGAGACTGCGGGACGCCGCCACCAGTACGGGACTGCGTGTGCATCCGGTGCCTGTGGACGGCGACGGCCTCCGGGTCGAGGACCTCGTACGTACGTCGGCCAGGGTGGTCGTCGTCGGCGCGGCCCACCAGTTTCCCACCGGCACGGTTCTGTCGCCGCGGCGCCGGGCCCGCCTGGTGCGCTGGGCGCGCGAGACGGACGGCTTCGTCATCGAAGACGACTACGACGCCGAGTTCCGCTACGACCGTCATCCGGTCGCCGTCATACAGGGCATGGAGCCGAGCCGGGTCTTCCTCCTTGGCTCGGTCAGCAAGACGCTGTCACCGGCCCTCGGCCTGGGCTGGCTGGTCGCGCCCACCGCGATGGCCCAGGCACTCCGGAGCGCGAACCCGGTCGCCGCCGCGCCGCCGGTGCTTGACCAACTCGCACTCGCCACCTTCATCGAACGCGGATGGTACGACGCCCATCTGCGGGCGGCACGGCGCCGGTTCCGCTCACGGCGCGACCTGCTGATCCGCACGCTCGCCGCCCAGGTACCGCAAGGCCGGGTCGCCGGCACCGCCGCCGGGCTCCACGTCCTGCTGCACCTACCGGACGACACCGACACCCGCGGGACGGTCCGGGCCGCGGCCGCCACCGGACTGCGCCTGACGGACCTCGACGACTACCGGGTGCACCGGTCGGCCGAGCGCGCGCTCGTACTCGGGTACGGCAACATCAGCGACACGGACATCGCCCCAGCCGTCGCGCTCCTGCGTGAAGCACTGAGTTCACCGTCGACCTCGGGGCCGCCTGGTACAGCACAGTCGGGTGATGACGGTCTCTGACGCTTCACCTATCCACTCACGGAGACCGTCCTGCGTACTGGTGGGGAGCTGAGCACGATCTTCGAGGTCCGATTCGGCGGGGTGACCGAGCCGGTCGTCATCAAGATCTATGACGATCAATGGCGGTGGAAACAGGAGAAGGAGATCTACGTCTACCAACTGCTTCAGCAGCACGCTGTCGGGCCGGTGCCCGCCGTGTTGCACCGTGGGGACACCGACAACGCGCTCGAGCGCTGCTACACGGTGATGACGATGCTCAGGGGCCGGCCGTTGTCCGCTGTGAGCCACGCCCTGGACAGGGCATCGCTGCGGGAGATCTACCGTCAGATCGGGGGCTGCATGGCTGCGGTCCACCAGATCCCGCAGGACAGCTACGGATACCTCACCACGCAGGTCCTGGATCCCGAGCCGACGAACACCGCTTATATGACACGGCAGTTCCACAACAAGCTCAGGGAGTACGCCGATCACGGGCGCGATGCGGCGCTCACGACGGGCATCGAAGCGAAGGTCGCTCGGCAGACCGAGCTGCTCGGCGCGTGCCGGCACGCCGTGCTGTGTCACAACGACTTCCACGAGGGCAACGTCCTGGTAGCCGAGGACGGCGGCGGATGGCAGGTCAGCGGCTTCATCGACGTGGAGAACGCGATCGCTGCGGATCCCCTGATGGACTTTGCCAAGACCGACTACTACTCCGTCCACGACGACCAGGACAAACGCGGGGCGCTCTGCGACGGATACGGCAAGCTGCCCGCCGACTGGAGCGAGCGGGTCGACCTGTACCGCCTCTACCACGCTCTGGAGCTGTGGGACTGGTACGCCTCCATCGGCAACACGCCTCCGCTGGAGGGCATCACCGACGACATCCGGCGCATGACGGCATGATCTCCTCGCGATGACGTGCGCTCTCCAGCCGTCCTGCCGTCCTGCCGTCCACGCCGTCCAGGACACAGGTCAGGGCGAACAGTTGGCATGCCATGCGAGCGGTCGATGGTCAGCCTCAGCCCGTGATGGAGTCCAGTTGCTCCGCTGCCGGGCGCAAGAGCCACAGATCTCCGCCCGGGGGCTCCTCCAGGGAGGGCACGGCCTTCTGCGCCTGCCTGTCACCTGCGTCGGCGGCCGCATGCACCACGTCGGTGGCCGCGTACCGGTGGAACTCCAGCTCCGGATGCGGCCAGGCGGCGGCCGCCGTCGCCGCGGGCAGAAGGTAGTTCACCGCTTTGAACAGGCTCTGTCCGTCGGGGCCCCGGTACTTCCACAGGTTCACGCCGACGTGCTTGCCGATGGCTGCCAGGCGTGTGTAGGCGACCAGGTCGAAGGTCGAGTAGTGCCAACTGCGTGTCCGGGTCAGCTCCTGGGGCTGGCTGCCGTCGGCGGCGATCTGCGGGGCGATGCGAAGGCTCCGTGCGTCGAGGACTGTCCGGCGGGTGAGATGCCTGTCGCCGGTCGCGTAGGCGAGAGCTGCGACGTGCATGTCGTGGAAGGTGCCGTGGTTGTTGGTGGCGGCGGCCTCCTGCTTGCCGAAGTCGCTGTACCTGAGCCAGCTGAGAAAGTCCTTGTTCCACTTCGCCATGCGGGTGCGGTCCGTCCTGGTCCAGCCGGGGGCGCCGGAGTTCAGGATGGCGAGCGCGTCGAGGACGGCGGTGTACGACTGGGAGAAGTCGATGATGCCGATGGCGCGGCCGTCGTACTTGCAGGGGATGAACTGTGCGTGGTTCAGGTGCGGGTTCATCCTCGTGGCGGGGTCGAGGAACCAGGTGCGCAGTATCTGTCCGGCCTTTCCGGCGTACCGCTCGTCGCCGGTGTAGTACCAGGCGAGGGAGAGGTCGTACGTGGAATCGAAGACCTTCTCGACGTCCCGGCGATCGGTACCGGAGTCGACCTCGGGGTTGCGCTGTCCGTCACGTTGGACGTACGGGCAACCCCACGGATTGCCGGACGTCGGCGGTTGTGATGGCCACCAGTACGGGGCTTGACTCAGGTAGTCGTGGACGTCGCCGCTCGGTGCCGGCCTGGGTTTGTCGACGACCGTCCAGGGGCCCTGGCTCAACCATCGGTCGGCGCGGGCGGTCAACACCTTTGCGGCCCGGCGCAGTTGTGGGTCGCCGCGGTCGAGGCGCTGCTTCGCCTGCTGCAGACGGTTGCCTTCGAGGACGGTGGTGTGCGGAGCGTCGGGCACGGGGTACGTCACCTCCGCCGAGGCATGGGGTACTGCTGCGGCGGTGATCACGGCCAAGGCCGCCAGGAGGACACCCAGGCGCGAGCGAGTACTCATCGGGCACTCCAATCATGTACGTGAATCACGGAGTTGAGATCCTTGCGACGGGCAGGGATAGCCGCCCGTCGCTGCCACTAGCGGAGTGCTTGGCTCATCGGCACTCGCTCCTACACTGGAATTCATGTAGATGAACAGGGTTCATGAATGCGTCGGCCGTGAGCATGCCACGTCCATCCTGGAGCGGGAAGAGGCGTGCATGGCCAAACTCGACGGCGAGCGTCCCGTGGGCACTGACAAGAGGCTCGCGGTCCCGGGCGCAGAAGAGGTGCTGCAGCGTCGCTGTGGGAGCTGAAGATGGCGAGGCCCGGGCCACCGTGGTGGTGGGCCCGGGCTCGGAGGGAGGGGGCGCGAACGGTCGGCCGTTACGGCAGGCCCCAGGCCCCGCCCGGCTCGCTGATCGCGACGGGTGCGATGCCGAGGTCGGGGCGCGAGCCGGAGTGGACGAGTACCTCACGGCCCCGAGGCAGGTCGATCTCGAGGGTGCCGTCACCCCGGTCGCGGGTGCGGGCAGGGGTGCCGTCGTCCAGCAGCACCGTGAGGGGTCCGCTGAGTCCGTGACGGAGTGCGAGCGGCTCGCCCGCCAGGCTCCTGATCCGGATGAACCGGGTCGTCCCCGCCTTTCGCACGGCGCTCACCAGGAAGGCGCCCTGGGTGCGGAAGTCGTGCAGGGTGAGGTCGGCCCAGGCCGACGGCACGGCTGGGAAGACGCGGATCACGCCGCCCCAGCTCTGACAGAACATGTCGTGCAGGGACTGCGAGGCGGACAGCGGGGTCTCGATGACGGGCCCGGCTTCCGTGTAGTGCGTGTTGGGGCGGCATGGATACCGGGTGGTGGGGTCGAAGAGTTTCCGCAGGTACGTGATCGCGGTGTCGCCGTCGCCGGTCATCGCGTACATGGAAGCCGCCCCGGTATAGCTGTATCCCCGGTGGGCACTTGGCAGCGCCTGCCAGCGGGCCACCGACTTCGCGATCAGCTCGCGATGTTCATGCTGCTCCCAGTTGACGAGGTACAGCGGGTACACCATCAGCAGATGCGAGTAGTGCCGGTGGGACTGTGCGTACGGGGTGTCGGCGCCGATCATGAAGCCGTTGTCGTCAACCGGATACGGCGCCAGTTTGGCCAGTACTTCCTGCCAGCGTGGGATGAGTTGGTCTTCGATGCCGAGCCGTGCGGCGGAGTCGATGAGCGTCTGGCAGCCCCAGCGGATCAGGGCCAGGTCGTAGTTGGTGTCCTGCGGCGGCACGACTGGGTATTCGGGCGAAAGCGTGCTCGGAAGGTGGAGTCTGCCGTCGCTGCCGGGGGTGAGGAAGTGCAGGTAGTAGTTGATCGCCCGGCGCAGAACCGGGAAGAGCGTGTCGCGCAGGAGTGCCTCGTCCATCGAGTGCCGGTAGGACAACCACACGTTGTGCAGGGCCCAGGTGAGGTTGCCGGCCTCGGGGCCGGTACCCGGCCTGCCGACACCGCGGTTGGCGAACATGTCGGAGCTGCGGCCGACACCGGAGCTGTCCGCGCGGTAGGCGGCCGGTACGTTGGCGATGAGCTGTTCCTGGTTCTGCCGCAGCGTGGTGGCGCGCGGGCCAGGGGGTGCGCTCCAGCCATGGCCCGCAGGTTGCCATGACAGGGCCGCCCGCGCGGCTGGCGGAGGCGACCTTGTAGAGCTGGATCCAGTGGAAGCTTTGCAGCCGTTGGTCGGGGAAGGAGACGAAGCTCTTCCGGTAGAAGTCGTGCCACCAGCGGGTGTGCCTTCGTCTGAGCGCGCGGTATGACGTCGCGCGCTTGAGGCTGCGCAGCGAGGCGGTCTCGGCGGCCGTGTCGGAGGGATGGCTGTGCCCGACGCTGAGCAGGAGTTCGTCGCCGGTGCGACGGTACGCGGTGGCGGTCTGGCCGCCGGTGAGGGGCTGGAGCACCTGCTCGGTGCCGTCGTCGGTGGTGCGGGTGGTCCAGGGCGGATTCGCGGTGTAACCGGCTGGCGGGGCCTCGCTGATGTGCCGAGGGCTGAGGGCGTCTTCGGGGTGGAACGTCCAGGTGGCCTGTTCGTCGCCGTCCGCTGTCGCGCGGGCGGCGAAGACCGCGTCGTGGACGAGGGCGCTGAGGGTGAGTGTGCCCGCGGTGGTGGTGATGGTGCCGGTGAGTTCGGCGTTCCACAGGCTCAGTCGCCAGTCGACCTCGGTGATGGTGCCGACCGGTTCGAGCGTGAGGTGTCCCACGGGAAGACGGCAGGTGCCCCAGCCGCTGCCGAACTGGGGCCGATGGTCCTGGACATGGCCGTGCTGGACGGTGAACCGGATCTGGTTGGCATCCGGTTCCTTGTAGATCATGCTGCCGAGCAGTCCGTCGCCGAGGAACGGGGCTTCGTACCAGAGAGTGGGCAACCTGGTCCACAGGAGGTCCTGGCCGCGCAGGAACCGTTCCCAGGCACCGTCGGTGGTCATGGTGTTGCGGAGCTTCCAGGGGCGTGAGCGTCTGCCGCCTCCGGTCACCGTCGCGGTGCTGGTTGACGGCGCATCCTGTGTCGACTGGTCGGCATACGCGGTCCCTGGTAAGGCTGCTGCCGCTCCGCCCAACGCGGTGCCGAGTACGGCTCTGCGGGGCAGCGGCGAGTGCTTCTCCTGCTGTGAAGTCATTGCCGTCCTCCAGGCCTGACGGGTTGTTGGATACATCGGGTGTATCGCGGCAACCTAAAGACGTTCCGTGTACCTGTCAACGGCATGGCTGATGTCTTATTGGGCCCTGTTCGCCCAATGTTCGGGCGTGACTGGTCGTCTTGCCTTGCATTGACAGCTCTGCAGAAGCACTTGACTCCTCCGATGTATTGAGGTTCTCTGCACTCGCGCTCGGCACCTCCAGGCACTCCAGGCGCGGCGGGTGACTGACACCTGACCGCCGCGGGCGCACCCGTATCCGGCCTACGGCACCGCCGACGGATCAGCGCTTCGCCGGTGCCGGGCCCCAGATGGCGGCCGACACGAACGAGCTCCACTCCCGCACCGGAAAGGACCACAGGATGAACAGAAGAGCTCTTTTACGAGCCGGGGCCGGCCTGCTGGGCGGTAGCTCCGCGCTCGCCCTGTCGCAGGCTCCGTCAGCCTCCGCGGCGGCCACTGCGCCGGCCGCCGATCCCACCGACGGCTGGACGCAGACCTCCTTCACGTACAGCTGGCAGAAGCCCTGGAACCTCGACCTCAGCGACCGTCACAGCTACAGCGGCGGCGTCCACCGCATGTGGGTGTACGCCACCGACGAGCCGTTCGAGGAGGGCAACTCCACCGACCCGCGTACCGAGATGCGGTGGAAGGTCGACTACACGACGGGCAACCGCATGTGGGACGCCGACGTCTACCTTCCGTCGGGCACGGACCACGCGTCCTTCGTCCAGATCCTGCGTGGCATTCACCCTTCGGGCACCCCCGCCACCGACATCATGCTCAACGCCTACAAAGCAAACGGTGGCACCGTGCGGCGCTATGACGGCACGGTGCTCAAGACGGGTGCGTACGACACCTGGTTCAACGTGAAGATCGCTCACCAGGCGAGCAGCGGGACCGGGACCGTCAGGGTCTACTTCGACGACTCCCTCGTCCTGACGGTCGACGACCGGGGTCCCGCCACCCGCTACTTCAAGAACGGCGTGTACAACCATGGTTCCGGCCGAGCCGAGGCCCGTTTCCGCAACATCCGTTACTGGAGGAGATGAGCGCACTGCGCGCTGACGGCCGGCCCCGGCCCCGGCCTGATGGTCGGTTCGATCGCTCGGCCGGTCATGGCGGAAGGCGGGATCACGACCGAATTCTCCTCACATCCCGCCGGCCGTCGCCCGTCCACTCCGCCGCTTCCGTCACCGGAGGGAATTTCCGGAAGGCTGCCAAGGGGTGCTGCGCCAGGCCCCGTTGCCCCGTCGCGCGCATGCCCGGTCGGCAGGGTCGATGCGGGCGGCCGGGGTCAGCAGGTGACGACCTTGCCGTAGGAGCCGCGGCCCCAGTTCCACTCCCACGATTCTCCCCTTTGGTAGGTCAGGCAGGGGGAGTCGTTGCCCCAGTCGATGACGACCTTCAAGTGCATCGCCTCGTCGCACGTGTTGGTGACCTTCACGTACTTCTCGTGCTTGATGACGTCTCGTTTGACGCAGGACGGTGCGGTACCCATGACCTGGGCCTGCGACGCGTGGGCGTCGGTGGACGCGGTGAGGAGCGAGGCGAGCGCGGCAGCCGCGATGAGCGCGGCCGCAGCCCGCCCCTTCCGGGCAAAAGGACGCATGGCGTGAGCATTCGTACGGATCATGAGGCCACAACTACAGGACACCCCGGGCGTCGCAGCCGTCCTCTCCGGACGGACCCCCCGAACGAGGTACACGCGGCGCTGGATGGGTGGCTTGCGGCCGCCGAGTGATCTGCAGGTGTCCGTGGGGCCCCGGCGACCGCGGGACGGCCGCATCTGTTGCCGGCCTCGACCTGAGGCTGGTTCGCAGCGTCAGGTCAGGACCAGCCAGCGGTGTCCGTCGATGAGTTCTCGTGCCGCGTCGAGGTGACCGGCATGGCAGGCGGTCTCGGTGATGACGTGCAGCAGGACGTCGCGCAGGGTGTGCAGATGAGGTTCGCCGAACAGGTCGTGCGGCCACCAGGCCAGTCCGGCACCGGCAGGGGTGCTGCGGATGACGGCGTCGGCAAGCTGAGTCTCCTGCCGGTATCCGTCGAGTACATCGACGGCAGGCACTTCCGGTGCCACCCTCCAGGCCTCGTCGCCGCTCGTCAGACCATGGATGACGTGCTCGTCCCCGGGGGAGTTGCCGCACTCTCACGCTCCCCTGCAGTGGGGTCTCTCACGCGCTCTCGCCCTGGCAGAACTCAGTGAGTCTGCCAGGGCGAGCCGGACCGGTGGCACTCCCGTACGGTCACCGGGACCCGCGGACGGTCTGCCGACGACAGCCGGCCCCGTGCGCCCGGCGAGGGGTGAGCACAGCGCGGGAGTGCGCTGGTCAGGAGGAGATGCTCAGCGGGTGAAGGTGACCCGGTTCTCCTTCAGGGCGGCGCAGTTGGAGCCGGACACCTGGGTGTAGATGTTGTTGATGTGGCCACCCCAGTTGACGCAGAGAGCCTTGCCGTACACGTAGGCCGGACCTGCGTACGAGGTGTAGTGCCCGTAGTCCTCAGCGGAGTCCCCCGTGTCCGGGATGTAGATCCAGGTGGACATGTCCACGGCCGCGCCCGGGTTCTTGCGGATGGTCGCGACACAGTTCTTGCCGTTGGAGGAGTTGTACGTCAGGTAGACGGTGCCGAGCGAGCCGATGGGAGCCGAGTTCACGGTCTTGTAGGCACTTCCGCAGACCTTCTGCGGGGTGGTGTTGGGTGCGGCTGACGCGGGCGACGCGAGGGCCGTGGTCGCGCCCATCGCCAGAGCGGCGAAGGCGGCGGCGGTCAGAACGGAACGGTTGGATCTCATTTTTCCCCCTTGTGATCTTTGGAGTTGGTTGCTCCTGCTTGGTGTGACACGCGAACCATCGGAAGGGTTGTGCACCGTCCGCAGAAGATGCGAAGTCCTGAACGTCCGTCCGTGCAGGGGGATTTGAACGCCGCTGCGCGGAGGCCGCGCGGTAGGTTGCCCGTATGCCCTCTGCACTTGTGGTCGGTTACGACCCGCACTCGATACCCGGCGTGGACAGCGCGGCCCATCGCGGAGCCCTCGATGCGGAGCTGGCCCGGTTCGGTGAGCACGGCATCGACGCGGCCATGACGCTGGTCGTGTTCGACGAAACGGCTGAGCCGACCCTGGTTGCGTCGCTGACCGAACGGCCATGGGATGTCGTGGTCGTCGGCGGCGGGATCCGCAAGGCCGAGCAACTGTTCCTGCTCTTCGAGCAGATCGTGAACCTGATCCGCCGCCATGCGCCCCAGGCCGCCATCGCGTTCAACACCAGTGGCGGGGACAGCGTCGAGGCCGCACAGCGCTGGCTCTGAGTTCCGCTGTCCGATCGCATCCTGTGTCACCTGCGACGGCTGCGGGAACGCGGGAACGGCATCACGCGGCCGGAGCGAAACCGGCCGATGGAGGAGAGACCGACAGATCGCGACACGGGAGACACCCACGCATGAACACGCCACCAGTGGCCCCTGAAACGCAGCGGACTGACGGATCAGCGGTCCGGATCGGCGCTCTCGTCCCGCTCACCCGGCCTGGCTGGGTCCAGGCAGGCCGACATCTGCTCGCCGGACTCGAGCTGGCCGTCGGCGAAGTGAACGACACCGGCGGCATCGCCGGAAGGCCACTCGAACTGCTGGTACGAGACACCGCGGCTGATCCGCGGAAGGCCACTGAGGCGGTGGACGAACTGGCCCGCCTGGGAGTCGCCGCCTTGGCAGGGGAGTACCACAGCGTCGTAGCTCGCGCCGCTGCCGGCAGGGCCGACGCCCTCGGCCTGCCGTTCCTCTGCTCGTCCGCGGTTCTCGACGCTCTCACCGAACAGCCGACGGAATGGGTCGCGCGGCTCGCGCCGCCGCAGTCCCACGGGTGGCAGATCTACGCGGACTTCCTCCTCGGCTCGGGCCACAACCGCATCGCCGTAGCTACCCAGCCGAGTGTGTACTGGGCTTCCGGGACCCGCGTACTACGGGAGCACCTCATTCCACGCGGCGGCACCGTCATCGAGCTCGACATGAGCGAGCTCACCCCTGCGGCCGTGTGCGACGAACTCGTCGACCATCGGGCGACAGCCCTCCTCCTTCTGGTGGGCCACCCCGATCCGGCCGTGGACATCGTCAGGTCCGTCCGCCGGGACCAGCGCCTCGCCGAGCTTCTGATCGGTGCGCCGGCGGGGCAACCGGAGTTCGCCACATGGGCGGAGTTGCTGGGCGACGACTGCGCCGCGATCCCGTTCCTGCGCTACTTGCCCGAGCGCCTCAGCCCTCTCGGTGCACGAGTCGAGACGGCTCTGCGTGAGCGGCTGACCGACGCGCCCTCCTTCGTCGCCTACGAGGGCTATGACACGGTTGTCGTTCTCGCTGACGTGCTGCGTTCTCACGGCGGGGACCGGGCGCGCACCGCCGAATCCTGGCCGCGCGTCGCAGTCGAGGGGACCCGCGGCCGGATCCAGTTCTCCCGCGTGCCGGGCATCAACGTCTGGCAGTGGGCCTCGGCGCCGGTCCAGGTCGTTGATCGTGATCCGGTACGGCCCGATCGCTTTCGAATCCTTCACACCGGCTGAGACAGCACGGAGATCCGACCGAACGGATCTGTCCGACCGGATCGCCTGAACCGGATCTGTCCGAAGCCGAGGCTCTCTGCCGGGACGCGGGTCCGGGGAGGGCTGATGGCTCGCGGTACGCGAATCGGCTCCGCCCTGGGGTGGGGCGGAGCCGATGGGGTGGTGTGGGGTCAGGCGTGGCTGCGGCGGCGGTTTCCGGTGATGACCCGGTAGA
>NZ_JAHRIB010000132.1 GCF_019090165.1 Streptomyces sp. BV286 | reverse complement strand
TCGACCGCGAACAGAGCAGCCTGCGCATACACCGTCCGCGTCAACAGAGCAGCCGCAGCACTCCCCGGCTCCGCGAACAACACCTCCCGCAGCGGAAGATCAAGGTCCTCCAAGCCGACGTCCAACAGGTCACACGTGCGCTCCAGCGACTCCGCGAACACCGGGAACGACGCGGCCAACTCCCGGCCCATGCCCACCCGCTGAGCACCCTGCCCCGTGAACAGGAACGCCAGCCGGCCGTCCACGACGCGGCCCGACACCACCCCGGGCGCCTCGGCGCCGGTCGCCAACACCTCCAGCGACCGGAGCAGTTCCTCGCGCGAGGAACCCAGCACCACACCCCGATGGTCCAGCCCGGCCCGTGACGCGTTCAGCGAGAAGGACACATCGGCGATCGACGCGTCCGCGTCCCGCTGCTGTGCCGACAGCCGCTCCGCCTGGGCCCGCAGCGCTTCCGCCGACCTGGCCGACACCACCCACGGCACCGGGAGCCCCGCGGGGGCCGTCGCCGTTTCCGGGACGGGGGCGGGGGCCGGCGGCTCCTCGATGATGACGTGGGCGTTGGTCCCGCTGATGCCGAAGGCGGAGATGCCGGCCCGGCGCGGGCGGTCGGAGCTGTCCCAGTCGCGGGTCTCGGTGAGGAGTTCGACCCCGCCCGTGGACCAGTCGACGTGGGGCGTGGGGGCGTCGATGTGGAGGCTGCGGGGCAGCTTTCCGTATCGCATGCCCATGAGCATCTTGATGAGGCTGGCGGCTCCGCCGGCGGCCTGGGTGTGGCCGAGGTTGGACTTGATGGAGCCGAGCCAGAGGGGGCGCTTCTCCTCGCGGTCCTGGCCGTAGGTGGCGAGGATGGCCTGTGCCTCGATGGGGTCGCCGAGCTTCGTGCCGGTGCCGTGGGCCTCCATGGCGTCCACGTCCGCGGGGGCGAGGCCCGCGTTGGCGAGGGCCTGGAGGATCAGGCGCTGCTGGGACGGGCCGTTCGGCGCGGTGAGGCCGTTGCTCGCGCCGTCCTGGTTGATGGAGGAGCCCTTGACGATGCCGAGGACGGGGTGGCCGTTGCGGCGGGCGTCGGAGAGGCGCTCGACGACGAAGATGCCGACGCCCTCGGAGAATCCGGTGCCGTCCGCGGCGGCGGCGAAGGGCTTGCAGCGGCCGTCGGCGGCGAGGCCGCGCTGGCGGCTGAAGGCGGCGAACATGCCGGGGTTGCCCATGACGGTCACACCGCCGGCCAGCGCGAGGGTGCACTCGCCCCGGCGCAGGGAGTGGGCGGCCAGGTGCAGGGCGACGAGCGAGCCGGAGCAGGCCGTGTCGATGGTGACCGCGGGGCCTTCCAGGCCGAGGCTGTAGGCGACGCGGCCGGAGGCGACGCTGGGGGCGTTGCCGGTCATGAGGTAGCCGTCCAGGCCTTCGGGGGCCTCGTGGACGCGGGTGCCGTACTCGTGGACCTCGGCGCCGATGAAGACGCCTGCCTTGCTGCCCTGGAGGGAGCCGGGGTCGATGCCGGCGCGTTCGAAGGCCTCCCACGCGGTCTCCAGGACGAGTCGCTGCTGCGGGTCCATGGCGAGGGCCTCACGCGGCGAGATCCCGAAGAAGTCCGCGTCGAAGCTGCCGGCTTCCGCCAGGAAGCCGCCCTCGCGGACGTAGCTCTTGCCCGGCTTGCCCGGGTCGGGGTCGTAGATGCCCTCGACGTCCCAGCCGCGGTTGGTGGGGAACTCCGTGAGTACCTCGCCCTCGTCCATGACGAGCTGCCAGAGGTCCTCGGCGGAGTTGATGTCGCCGGGGAAGCGGCAGCCGATGCCGACGATGGCGATCGGCTCGTCGTCCACGTCCGTGCCGGCGGCGACGGGCATGTGGGTCTCCTGGCCGATGCCGAAGGCGATGCGCCGGATCTGCTCGGCGACGAGAGCCGGGGTGGGGAAGTCGAAGGCGATCGTCACAGGGAGTTCGAGGCCGCTCTCGTCGGCCAGCCGGGCGTGCAGGTCCACGGCGGCGAGGGAGTCGAAACCGAGTTCCAGGAAGGGTCGTTGCACGTCGATCGTGTCGGGGGTGAGCGGTGCGACGGCCCGGAGGGCGGCGACGGTGTGCCGGTGCACCAGGTCGAGGACGGCCTGCTGCTGTTCGGCCGACGACAGGTCCTCCAGCCGCCGAGCCAGCGCCGATCGCGGGTCCGCGGACTCATCCGAAACAGGGGCGGTTTCAGGAACGATGTACTCGGACTCGCTCATTCGCTTACTCCTCGCTAGGGCGGGCGACGACACAGGTGAAGAAAGGGCGCAGGGAAAAGTGCGGGAACGCCCGCGTCGGGCGTTCCCTGGGTGGTGCGGGTGGTGCCGCGAGGCGGTGCGGCTACGCGCGGGTGGCGGGACTGCGGTGGTGCTCCAGGCGGGACGCGGAGACAACCCGGCCGTCCTGGACGACCACTTCGACCGGTGCGGGCCTGCCGAGGAACATCAGGAGGCTCGCGGTGACTCCGTAGGCGCCGGCGTTCGGCACGGTGACGAGGTCGCCGGGTTCGAGCCGCGGGAGGGCGATCTCCCGGCCGAGGAGGTCGCCGGGGGTGCACAGGGGCCCGGCAAGGCTGGCGACATCGTCGAGTTCGACGGCGTCGGCGGCGCCGGTGGTCTCGGGCTCCACGGCCACCGGCAACAGCCGACCGAGGCCGGACATCCCGCCGAAGGTGTTGATCCCTGCGTCGAGGACGACGAACTTCCGTCCGCGGCTGACCTTGGTGTTGACGACCCGGCTCAGCAGTGCTCCGCTTCCGCTGACCTGGTAGCGGCCGGTCTCGACGGCGATCTGCGGAGCTCCTTCCCGCCAGCGCGGGAGGTGGGCGTCGAGGGCGGCCGTGAGTGCCGCGCGCAGCTGTCGGTAGACGGGGCGGTCGCCGGGGGCCCCGTAGGGGTGGGCGAACCCTCCCCCTATGTCGAGGAATTCCAGCGGGATGCCGTGGTCCGCGGCCAGGCGTGCCGCGGTCTCGATGGTGTGCCGGAACTCCCCGATCAGGCTGTCCTCGTCGCGGGCGTTGCTGAGGGGGAAGAAGTGCATGCCGACGACTCGGGTGCCGGGTACGGCAAGGAGGTCCGGGGCGGCGTCGGCGAGGGTTTCGCTGTCGATGCCGAACTGGGAGGGGGTGCCGGTCATCCGGATGCTGGTGGTGGCGCTGGCGGTGGCGCTGTTGATGCGCAGCAGGCACCGGGCGACGGTGTCGTGGCGCAGAGCCGCGGCACCGATGTGCTGGAGGTCGGTGAAGGACTCCACGGAGAAGGTCCGTACGCCCTTGCCGATCGCCTCGTCGAGTTCGGTGTCCGTCTTGCCGGGGCCGGTGTAGAGACAGTCGGCGGCGCGGTATCCCGCGGTGAGGGCGGCGGCGAGTTCGCCGACGGAGCTGATCTCGGCGCGGCACTGCGGGCCGTTGTCGTCGCGCAGGGCGCCGGCGACCTGGGGGTGCGGGTTCGCCTTGAGGGCGTAGTAGACCTCTACCTCCTCGGGCAGGGCGGTACGCAGGTCGCGGCGGGCCTCGGTGATGCGGTCCAGGTCGTAGACGTAGAGCGGGGTGCCGTACTGCTCGGCGAGTTCCTCGTAGCGAGTCACCGGTCGCCCCCGTCGATGAGTCGTGCCAGCTGTTTGCGTTCGGACTTGCCGTTCAGGGTGAGCGGGAAGTCGTTGACGATGCGGCAGATCGCGGGGACCTTCGCGGATTCGAGGCGTTCGGCGAGCCTGCGCAGCACGTCGTGCGGTGCGAGGTCGGACGCGACGACGAGTGCCAGGTCGCGGGTGTCCGTGGGCGGCAGGGCGACGGCGGCGGTGACGCCGGGTATGTCGAGGGCCGCCGCTTCGATCTCGACGGTGCTCATGCGGGTGCCCTTGCGCTTGAACATGTCGTCGCGGCGGCCGACGAAGTAGAGGAAGCCGTCCTCGTCGAGGTGTCCGTAGTCGCCGGTGTGCAGCCGCATGGCGCCGGTGTGTTCGTCGCGTCGGTAGGCGCGGGCGGTGAGTTCGGGGGCGCGCCAGTAGCCGGCCATGACGTGGGGTCCGGTGACGGTGATCTCGCCGGGTTCACCGGGCGGCAGGGCCCGGCCGTCCTCGTCGAGGATCTCCACGGTGGTGCCCGGCAGGGGCAGGCCGACGGAGTCGGGCCGCTCGTACTCGAGTTCCGGCGGCATGATCGAGATGCGCTTGCACTCGGTCTGGCCGTACATGCGGACGACCTGGGCGCCGGGGAACGCCTCGCGGAGTTTGTCGATGGTGGCCTGGGGCAGGGCGGCAGCACTGTTGGTGAACATGCGCACGGCGGGTGCGCCTTCGGTGTCGCGTCGCGCCAGGGTGGTCAGCATGCTCGCGAGGGACGGCACGATGGGCATCATCGTGGCGCCGGTCTCGCGCATCGACTTGAGCAGGGCGATGTCCGGTTCGTTGCCGGCGAGGACCAGCTTGGCGCCGGTGAGGGTGGAGATGAGGACCTTGTAGAGACCGAAGTCCCAGGAGACGGACATACGGCAGAACACGACGTCGTCGCGGTGGTAGCCGAGGACGGCGTTGATGGAGGACGCTGCGAAGGCGATCTGCTGGTGGGGGCAGGCAACGGCCTTGGGGGCAGCCGTGCTGCCGGAGGTGTAGATGAGGACGGCCAGGTCCTCGGGCGAGACCTCGACGGGCTCGGTGCCGGCCTTCTCGCCGCGCAGCCGTTCCACGTCCGGCCACAGGGTGTCGAGCGCGAACACGGGCAGGTCGGTGAGGTCGTGCAGCCGGGCGGCGGCGGTCTCGTCCTCGGCGATGACGAGCCGGGGGTCGGCGTCGGCGATGACGGAGCTGAGGTGGAAGGGCTTCATGCCCGGGTTGAGGGGCACGAAGACGATGCCGCGACGGCAGGCTCCGAAGAACACGGCGACCGTCTGCCGGACGTTCGGCAGCTGGACGACGATGCGCTCACCGCGTGCGATGCCCTTTTCGTCGAGCCAGGCGCTGAACGCCTGGCTGTGGGCGAGCAGTTCCGCGTAGGTCCAGGAACCGAACGAGTCCTCCACGGCCTGGGAATTCGGCGAAGCTTTTCCGGAGTCTTCCAGAAAGTGGTGTACCAGCCCGCCGTGACGGAGATCGAGTTCGGCATTGTCGGACATCACATGGGTCATGCTGCTCAATGCAGGTCTCCTGTCCGGTATATGCACGTGAGGGTCTGATCAAGGCACACGGCGAACTCCCCCGAATACGTCTTTTGATGGCGAGGCTAGCCCGGCACGGGCCGGACGACATACCCCTAGCGGCCCCTAAGGGCCCCTATCGGGTTTGGTTGTCCGGCAGGGTGTTCTTTCACGTTCCGGCGAGGATTTCGTCGGCCCGTGCGGTAAGGGCCCGCCGGTCGGTCTTGCGGTTGGAATTCAGCGGCAGTTCCGCGATGTGGTGGTAATGCCGTGGTACGACGCCGTCCGGCAGGGTGGCCCGGAGCAGCGTGGCGAAGCGGACCGGCGGTACGGGTGCGGCGGCGGTGTAGAAGACGACCAGTTCCGTGCCCGCGCCGGTGGTCGCGCCCACGGTGACGGCCTCGTCGACGCCTTCGCACGCCTGGAGCGCGTGGTCGACCTCGGCCAGTTCGACGCGCCAGCCCTGGACCTGAACCTGGGCGTCCATCCGGCCGAGGTAGACCAGGTCGCCGCCGGGCGCCAGCCGGACCCGGTCCCCGGTGCGATACCAGCGGCGTCCGTCGTGGTCGAGGAATCTGCCGTGGTCGTCGGAGGGGTCGAGATAGCGGCCGGCCATCTGGGGCCCGGTGATGCACAGTTCGCCGGTGTCGGGGTGGGGTCGGCCGTCCGTGTCGAGGAGGACGTGGTCGAGGCCCTTGTGGAGGGGGCCGATCGGGACGACGCCGTTGGCGCCGACGGCCGGGGAGACCTCCGGTGACCACCGGTGCGCGGTGACGGTCACGGTCAGTTCGGTGGGTCCGTAGAGGTTCTCCACGAAGGACGCGGGGGCCGCGCGCTGCCAGTCGTCGGTGTCCGCGCACTTGAGTGCCTCGCCCGCGAACAGGCTCCAGCGCAGGGTGGGCAGGGAGCCCGGGCGCAGGCCGCCCAGGCGGCGGACGAGCGCGATGCTGCTGGGGGTGGAGAACCAGACGGTGACGCCCTGTTCGGTGAGGTGGGCCGGCAGGTCCCGGTAGGCCTGCGGCGGGATCCGGGCGATGCTCCCGCCCGCGCCCCAGGCGCTGAACATGTCGAACAGGGAGCAGTCGAAGTTGAGGTCGAAGGTCTGGGTGAAGACGTCCTCGGCGGTGAAGTCGTAGCGGGTGTCGAGCACTTGGAAGTAGTGGGCGAAGTTCCCGTGGCTGAGCGGCACGCCCTTGGGCCGCCCGGTGGAGCCGGAGGTGAACAGCACATAGGCCGTGTCGTAGGAGGCCACGGGCCGGGGCGCCGACAGGGCGTGGCGCTCGTCCACCGCCACGGGGCGGCCCGCCGTGCGCTCCCGCCCCGGGTTGTCGTCGACGGCCAGGACCACGGTCTCCGGCCGGTCGGCGAGCAGCTCGGGGAGCAGGCGCCGGCCTTGGGCGTCCGCGATGACGGCGGTGACCCCGGCGGCCCGCATCATCTCGGCGGTGCGGGCGACGGGGAAGTCGGGCCGCAGCGGCACCACGGCCGCGCCCGCGCACAGGGCGGTCAGGATGCCCTGGTAGGCGGGGATCCCCTTGGCTGCCAGCACCCCGATCGCCGTGGGCGCTTCGGCCGTGGCGTGCAGCAGGGATCCGGCCTGGCGCAGGGCGGTGCGGTGGACCTCGGCGTAGGTCACCGTCTGCCCGCCGGACCGCACCGCGGGCCGTTCGGGTCCGCGGGCGAGTCCGCGCAGGAAGCGTGCGTACAGTGCGTGGTCGGCGGCGTCCATGGTTCCTCCGTGGGGCCGGGCGGCGGTCGTGCCTACGGGCCGGGGTCTTCGCTCCGGGGCCGGGCGGGCGTCCTGGGGGCTCGGCCGCGGCGGATGGTCAGGGGCGCGGTTCGGCCAGGGCCGACACCGTCTTCCACAGCACGCCGGGGGTTTCGAAGGTCTCCTTGGTCAGCGCCTCGTCCTGGAAGTGGACGCCGTAGGTGTTCTCCAGTTCGGCGAGGAGTTCGACGGTGCCGAGCGAGTCGAGGCCGACGTCGCGCAGGCTGACGTCGTGCTCCAGCGGCTGGTCGGCGGAGAGAAACGGCAGATAGCGGCGGAGCAGGCTCTCGAAACGGTCGTCCCACATGGGAGCTCCTTTCGGCCCCGGTCGTCGGGGCACGCGGTCTTGGGGTGCCTACGCGGCGGTGGTGCTGCGCGGGCGGGGCTGGAGGGCGAGGCGCGGTGTGGCGGCGACGACCTCGAAGGCGCGGGTCGTGGTCCCGACGCGTCCGAAGAGGCTGTCGGGTCCCGCGACGCAGACGCGGGTGACGCCCTGGCCCTGGAGGGAGGCGATGACGTCGGGCCAGCGCAGGGGGCGTACGAAGCTCGCCAGGAGCATCGTGCGCACCTCTTCGCCGGTGGTCAGCAGCGCCCCGTCCTGGTCGGCGACGACGGGCAGTGCCGGGTCGTGGAAGGTGAGGCCGCCGACAACCTCCTCCTCCGCCTTGCGGCGCAGGCCGCCGAAGGCGGCGGCGTGCATGGGCGGCCGCATGGCGTAGAGCGGCATGGCGCCGGCCGACCGCAGGCGGGCCTCCAGCCAGGCGCTGTTTCGCTCGTGGAGGGTGAGCATGAAGAAGTCGTGGTCGATGTGGCAGGAGGTCTCGTGCCATTCGCCGCGCTCGTCGAGTTCGGCGAGGATCTCGTCGAGCCGCTCCCGGGGCGCGCGTACGAACGAGTGGGTCACGACACCGGTGTGTTCGGTGCGGAAGTACTCGTCCATGCACCGGGCGAGCCCGGCCGTCATCCGCACCGCGTCGGCGAAGGCGAGCGCGCCGCTGTAGGCGGCGACGGACTTCTCGCCGAAGCTGGCCCCGGTGCAGATCCGGGGGCTCACGCCGAGGTTCTGCTCGGCCCAGCGGGCAAGGGCCACGCAGTTCACCAGGAAGGCGATCTGGGCGTACTCGGAGTAGTCGCCCTCGGTCTCGCGGAAGCGGTCCACGAGCGAGTAGCCGAGCGTGTCGTCCGCCTCCACGAGCAGTTCGCGGACCTGTCGGTTGGTCACCAGGAACCTGCCGACCTCGGCGAACGACGCGGGCCCCATGCCGGGGAAGACCATGGCGGTCGCGCCGCCGTCCACGCCCGGTTCGTGCTGTGTCGTGTCCATGGTGGGCTCACACCAGACTTTCGAGATAGGAGAGCATGACCTGCTGGAACCGCTCGGGCTCCTCCAGGTGCGGTACATGGCTGGAGTTCTCCAGCACCTCCTGCCGCACCTCCGGCACGAGGTCGAGGAACGGCTGCACGGTGGCCTGGGTCGCCTCGTCGTGCCGGCCGGTCAGGACGAGCGTGGGCACGGCGATGTCGGGCAGGCAGAACTCCACGGACCAGTCGCGCAGTGTGCCGATCACGTGGAACTCGTTGGGGCCGTTCATCGTGAAGTAGACGGTGGGGTCGTTGTAGATCTCCATGAAGGTGGCGCCGAAGTCCCGCGGCCATGGCACGATCCGGCAGACGTGCCGGTCGTAGAAGGCGCGCATGGCGTGGAAGTACGGCTCGCTGTCGGTGGTGCCTGCCTCTTCGTGCTCGGTCAGCACCTTCTGGACGTCGGCAGGGAGCAGTTCGCGCAGGCGCTTCATCTCCTGGAGCCAGATCTTCATGGAGGCGGGCGCGTTGGCGACGACCAGGCCGCGCAGACCGACGGGTCGGCGGGCGGCGTGCACCGAGCCGAGCATGCCGCCCCAGGACTGGCCGTAGAGGATGTAGTCGTCGGCGATGCCGAGCTTGTCGAGGAGATTGTCCAGCTCGTCCTCGAACAGCTTGACGGTCCAGAAGTCCGCGCCGCGGTCGGGCAGATGGGTGGAGCCGCCGTTGCCGATCTGGTCGTAGTGGACCACGGGCCAGCCGGCGTCGGTGAGGGACGTCATGGCCAGCAGGTAGTCGTGCGTGCTGCCGGGACCTCCGTGGAGCAGCACCACCGGTGGTTTGCCTGAATGCAGGTCACCCGTCACGCGATACCAGGTCCGGTATTGACCGAATGGCACGGTCCCCTTGGCACTCGGGGGTTTGGACATTCACACCACCTCACAGTTCGACTCGTCGGTCACGCTAGATGAGCGGCACAGCGGAGCAGACCCCTATCCGGCCCCTAGGTACCCCTAGGCCCGGACAGCGGGGCCGGGCCCGCAGATTCGGGAAATGGCAGGGCGTCGTACGTCCGCTGTACGTAGGAAAGCGCGGTGAGTAGCTCGGAGGATGAAACCGCGCGAACGACGCCCGCTTTCACCGTGTTTCCCAGCGGCAGCATTCCGGTGTCCGCCCATCGCAGGCGACCGGTGTCGTCTATGTAACTCCGGCTGCGCCCCATGTTGTCGGGATGGAGGCAATAGGGAATGTCGAGGTATCCCCGCTTGAAGGCACGGAACAGGGCGCTGCCGATGTCCGGCCCGCAGTTCATGACCGCCTCGACGAGGGCACGGGCCTCCGCGTGCGTCACGGAGTCGGCGGAGTGGTCCTCGACGGCCGCGGGCGGCGCGCCGGCCGCGGCGGGCCCTCCTGTCGCGCGGAGTACGGCGGCGGGACGGGGCGCCGCCCGGGCGACGGCCGCCGCGTGTTCGAGGGCGGCCACGTTGTCGGCGACGGTGGGGATGTGGTGCGCCTCGGCCGCCGTCTTGACGATCAGCCGCTCGGCCCCGGTGGCGACGGCCAGTTCAGCGGCACGCCCAAGGAGCGCGTGGGCACCCTCCGGAGTGGTCGGATACACGCCCATGTACGCGTAGATGACGATGTGGCAGTCGGTGTCGGGCAGCAGCTCGGTGTGCAGGCGGCGCAGGGCCCATACCGCTTCCCGGTCCTGTTCGGGGTGGGTCTGCTGGGCGTAGCTGAGGGAGATGCTGCGGATGCCGTGCTGCCGGAAGAAGAGCGCCTCGAGCACGCTGATCGCGACGAGCTGGCTGGGCGGGCACAGCTGCCCGAGCATGCAGCCGCCGAAGGTCTCGAGGTGGGGTTCGAGTCCCAGCTCCCGCAGCCCGGCGAACTGGTCGCAGCAGCGGGCCCAGTTGCTCACCGACTGGTCGAGCGGGATGCGTCCGTACGGCAGGCAGTAGGAGACGGGTCCGCCCTCGGTGGCGTCCAGGCCCACCCGGGTCAGCGCGCCGAAGATGTGCAGGGGCGTCGCCGATCCGTGGCGTACCTGGACCGGGAAGTCGTCACCGACGATCCCGGCCAGGACCTGACGCGTCGTCGACTCCTCGTGGGTGGCGATGGGATAGCCGTTGAGGGCGATCCCGGACTGCAGCGCCTTCGCGGCGGCGTCGAGGTCGCCTACGCGCGTATAACTGTCCAGTGTGAGCGTGCCGACCGTGGTGGCGTCCGCCGCCCGGGTGGCGGCCAGTCCCGCGCGCATCGCGTCGGGGGCACCCATGCCCATGCGGGGCTGCACGACCAGTTCGCCCCGCTCGTGGGCGGAACGTACGAAGGCGCCGAATCCCGTCAAGACGCGACCTGTTGGGGAAGCGCCTGTATGTAGTGCGCGAACGAGGACACCGCCTCCGCGTCGTCGGGGAACACCGCGTCGAAGCCCGCCCAGGCCAGTTCCGCAGCCTGTTGCGACTGGCCCGATCCGGCGACGCCGAGCTTGCCGCCGATGACGACGGGGATGCCGTCGAGTTCCTCGCAGGCGCGCAGTTCGCGGATGACACGCATCCCGTCCTGGTAGCCGTGACCGTTGACGGTGCTGATGACGACGAGACCGGGGCGCCGGTCGCGGCACTCGGCGACGAGCAGCTCGTCGGGCACGCACGGCCCGAGATTGACGACCTCGTGGCCCAGCTCCTCGATCAGCAGCTGCAGGAAGACCAGGTTCCAGGTGTGCGAGTCGGACGCGACGCTGCTGATCAGCACGGGGGGTGCGCCGCCGCTCGGAAGGTGCGGCAGGGGGTCCTGCGGCCGGTGGGTGGGAGCGGCGGTGGACATCTGGCGGACGTGGGAGGGATACATGTGGGGCGTGCTCCGTGTGGAAGGGGGGACGGGAGGGTGTGTGGCATGACGGCGGGCGCCGTGGACCGGGCCGAGGCAGTGCGCGACGGCTCACGGCAGGGCCGTACGGACCCGGGGTACGGGTGGTAGTGGTGCGGTTGGGGGCGGTCGGGGCCGGCGCCGATGGGCGGCCTCAGAGGCGGCCGCTGCCCGCTGCCGGAGGGGCAGCCGGTGCCGTCGTGGGTCAGTCGAGCCAGGCCGCGGGTGCCGGGCGGCCGTTGCCGATCGGCGGGAACAACTCGTCGAGCCGGTCGAGGACGTCGTCGGGAAGCCGCAGGTCCAGGGTGTCCAGCGCGCCGGCCAGGTGGGCGGCGGTGCGCGGGCCGATGACGGCCGCCGTGAGCCCGGGGCGGGACAACAGCCAGGCCAGCGCGACCTGGGCCGGGTCGAGGGAGATCTCCGCGCACAGCTTCTCGTAGTGCGAGATGACGTCGCGCCGGGTCTCCAGGGCGAGAGCCGCGCGGCCCTGCGCGGTCTTCACCGCCGTCCCGTCGTCCAGCTTGCGCAGCGCGCCGCCGAGCAGCCCGCCGTGCAGCGGCGACCAGGCGAGGACTCCGATGCCGTGGGCCTCGGCGGCGGGCACGACCTCGGTCTCCACGAAACGGGTCGCGAGGTTGTAGACGCACTGCTCGGAGACGATGCCGAGGAAGTTGCGGCGGGCCGCCGCGGCCTGGGCGTCGGCGAGGTGCCAGCCTGCGAAGTTGGAGGATCCGACGTAGCGGATCTTGCCCTGGTGCACGAGGGTCTCCATGGCCTGCCACACCTCCTCCCAGGAGGCCGACGGGTCGACGTTGTGCATCTGGTAGACATCGATCCAGTCGGTACGCAGCCGCCGCAGCGAGTCCTCGCAGGAGGCGACGATATGACGCGCCGACAGTCCCTGGTCGTTGGGCAGGTCGCTCATCGGGTTGCTGACCTTGGTGCCGAGGACCACGCGCTCGCGCCGCCCGCCGCCCTGCGCGAACCACTGCCCGATGATCTCCTCAGTCAGTCCCTTGTGGACCTGCCAGCCGTACTGGTTGGCGGTGTCGAAGAAGTTGATGCCCTGCTCCAGAGCCTCGTCCATGAGCGCGAACGCCTCGTCGCGCGTGGTGCGGACGCCGAGGTTGAGCGTGCCCAGGCACAGCGGGCTCACGTTCAGTGCCGTACGTCCGAGTTTCCGGTAGAGCATCGTCACCCTTTCAGGGACCTGAGGGAGGAAGGAGGGAGGAAGGAGGAGGTGCGGCGGTCACCGCGCAGGGTCAGAGGTCCCGTGGCGCTCCGGAGAGGCTGTGCAGACAGGCGATGAGGCTGCGGGCCTGGACGTTGACGTAGTGGCTGTGCCGGAGCAGGCCGACCATCTGGTGGAGCGCCATCCAGCGGAAGTCCGGGGCCGGTTCGGGGGTGACCTCGATGTCGGACTCGACGACGAGATAGCGGTTCTGGGCGTGGTAGAACCGGCCGCCCTCCTCGGACAGGATCGTCTCGAAGAGCACCTGCTCGGGGCGGGCGGACAGCACATGGTTCAGGAAGGCCGGCCGGGCCGCCGGAGGAAGACCCTCATAGTTCGACGGGGTGCACATGACCGTGGGCGAGAGCTCCACGACGTCCAGATAGCCGGGCTCGACGCGGGCGTGCGCCAGGACATGCAGGACACCCTCGATCCGCTTGACGAGAAAGGCAACGATGCCGACGCCCGCGGGCGCGATCATGGGCTGGGTCCACTCGCGCACCTCCCGGTCGCCGTCGGTCTCGATGTGCACACCCATGACGTCGAAGAACCGGCCGGTGTCGTGGGAGATCGTGTACTGGCTGCGCCGCCAGTTCTCCACCTCGCGCAGCGGTACGAGCCGGGTGCGCACCTCGTGCCGGGTACGGGCGTCGGTGATCCAGCTCAGGATGTCGCCGGTACTGTGCAGACTGCCGTGGTCCTCGCTGCACGAACGCAGGATGGGCAGCCGTAGCTCGCTTCCGGGCCCGGGCAGTTGCTCGGCGAGCCGGGACCCGGAGAACGGCAGACAGGACAGCACGGTCCGCGTATCCATGTTGATCAGGTCGTCGATCGCGAGCAGCCGGTGCAGCTGACCGATGGTGAGCCACATGAACGCCTCGTGCGGCTCGATGTCCTCGTCGGTCTCCACGACCATGTTCCGGTTGCGCTTCTGGAAGAACCACGAGCCCTGTTCGGACTGCAGCGCGTCCGTCATGACACTGTGCTGCGAGGTGTCCTGGAAGTACGACAGATACGGTACGGCGTTGCCCTGGTGCACCCGGGTGTAGTTGCTCCGGGTGGCCTGGACCGTCGGGGAGAGCTGAAGTCCGTTGCGGTTGCCCGGCTCCATCTTGGCCTGCATCAGACAGTGCAGGACGCCGTTGAATTCCTTGACCAGAATTCCGAGAATTCCGATCTCCGGCTGGTTGATGATGGGCTGTGACCAGGCGGGGATCGGTGCCCCGGGCAGTTCGACGGAGAGTCCCTGCACGCTGAAGAACTTCCCGCTGTCGTGCCCGATGTTGTGGGTGTCGGGGTCGGTGCTCCAGCCGGCGAGCTCGTCAAGGGGCATCTTGTGGACACGGGCCACTTTCTTACCGCGCTCGGCGAACCAGGCATGGAATTCGGCAAGGCTGTGGAGCGCGCCCTTGTCGACGATACTCACCGACGTGGCGATACGAACCGCGAGCGACTCGTCGCCGGAACGGGTGGGCAGGGGCGTCGACAATGTCTCGGCCACGGAGGTCTCCTTATGGGCGGCGGCCATGCGGAACTCATCGAGGGTTCATCGATCTCGCCGGAACTCGTCGGGCGGTCCGTAGAACTCGTCGGGGAGTTCTACGGAGTTCGCAGGGGAAGGCTTCGGTCGAGTTCGACTGGATCTTCGCGCTCACAGCGGCTGCCTTGGCGCTGTGTCACGCTCACCGGCAGGCTGCACCCGACGCTAGCTCCGGCGAGGCGGCCGGGCCAGCAGGACTGGGGCCCCTTAGGGGGGTGGTTAGGGGCTTGCGGGGTCGGCCGTCGCCACGGGTGAACGGCCGCAGGGGTTGAGGCTAGGGGCCGGTTGAAGGAACGATGAACAGGTGAATGATTCGCCTGTGTTCCGCGAGCCCCTGCACGTCGGTCGCCCCAATATGGGCAGTCGCGCGCGCCTGACGGAGAGACTGGACGGAGCGCTCGACCGGCTCTATCTCACCAACGGCCCACTGGTCCGTGAATTCGAGGAGAAACTCGCCGAAGTCGCAGGAGTCGGTCACTGTGTCGCCGTGTGCAATGCCACGGTCGGCCTTCAGGTCGCGGCCAGGGCCGCGGGAATCCGGGCCGGCGACGAAATCATCGTGCCCGCCTTCACCTGGGTGGCCACGGCCGCGGCGCTGGACTGGATAGGAATTGTTCCTGTCTTCTGCGATGCCGACGAGAGGACGGGAAACCTCGATCCGTCCGAGGTCGAGGCGCTGATCGGTCCACGCACCCGCGGAATCATGGGAGTCCATGTCTTCGGTTATCCCTGCGCGATGGACGAACTCACCGATATCGCCGACCGGCACGGTCTGCCGTTGCTGTTCGACGCGGCCCACGCGATCGGCTGCACCTACAAGGGCCGGCCCGTCGGCGGTTTCGGTGCAGCGGAGGTGTACAGCTTCCACGCCACGAAGTTCGTCAACAGTTTCGAGGGCGGCGCCATCGTCACCCGGGACGCCGAGTTCGCCGAACGCTGCCGCGAGTTGCGCAACTTCGGCATCACCGCGAGCGGTGAGATCAGGTCCGGCGGCACGAACGCCAAGATGAACGAGGCGGCGGCCGCGATGGGACTGACCTCCCTGGAGGTCATGGGCGAGCTGATGGACATCAACACCCTCAACCACCGCCGCTACGAGAAGGGCCTCGAAGGACTGGCGGGCGTACGGGTGCGGGGACAGGCGGAGGGCGAGCGTGCCAACCACCAGTATCTGGTGATCGAGATCGACGCCTCGGCCGCCGGCATCCACCGCGACGAGGTGCACGCGGCGCTCGGCGCCCAGAACGTACTGTCCCGCCGCTACTTCCACCCCAGCTGCCATCAGGTGGAGCCCTACCGGAGTGATCCCGCCCGGCACGCCCCGCGGCCCCTGCCGCGCGCGGAGGCACTCGCCGAGCGGGTACTCGCCCTCCCGACGGGCAGCGCCGTCGGGCCGTCGGAGATCGACAAGGTCTGCGACATCGTCCGGCGCTGTGTCAGCGCCCGAACCCCGGCCAGGTGACCCATGTACGAAGAGGATTTCGCCCACGTCTACGACGGCATCTACCGACGGCACAAGAACTACGCCGGTGAGGCCGACCGCATCCGCGAACTGGCCCTCGAATACCGTCCGGACGCAGCCAGTCTGCTGGACGTCGGCTGCGGCACGGGCGAGCATCTGGCCCATCTGCGGAAGCACTTCGACGTGGCCGGCGTGGATCTCGCCCCGCCCATGATCCGTATCGCCTCCGCCAAGCTTCCCGGAGTGCCCCTGCTCCAGGACGACATGCGCACCTTCGGCCTTGAGCGGACCTTCGACGTGGTCTGTTCGATGTACAGCTCGGTGGGCTATCTGGCGTCGGCGGACGATCTGTTCACCGCCGTCAAGAACATGGCGCACCATCTGCGTCCGGGCGGGGTGCTGATCATCGAACCCTGGATCCTTCTGGAGGACTGGAACGGCGGCGACCTCGTGGAGGCCGGCTTCGAGAACGAGGGCGGCAAGGTCGTCCGGATGGGCCGCTGGACCACCAGGGACGGACGCAGCCACGTCGAGATGCACTATCTCGTCGCCACGGGATCCGATCCGGTACGGCACTTCGTGGACGAGCAGGAGCTGTCGCTGTTCTCCCGCGAGGAGTACGAGACGGCGTTCCGGTCGGCGGGGTGCGCGGTGGAGTACCGACCCGACGGCTACGCGGACCGCGGGGTCTTCATCGGGGTGCGGGGGGCCTAGCGGACCATCCGAGGCGGGTGTACGACGCCGTTGCCGTCCCCTCCGGGGCGGTGCGGCGGGAGGACGGCTTCGGGCCCATCTCCCGCCGCACCGCCCCGGACGTGTGTGAGCGCACCGACGGAAACGGCGAGATGCGGTGGTACGACCCGGGGTATGGCCCGGCCTCGCCAGGCCCTGGTGGAAGCGACGGACCGGTGCGACGCGCAGGTCCCCTGAGCGGGCGGTGGCGAGCGGACACGCGGCTGAGGGCCGCCCCGGGGCGGGGGCGGCCCTCAGCCGCGCGGGCGACCGGGCCCCGGAGTCACAGCCGGTCGGTGAGCCATTCCTCAACCGCCGCGGCCGTCAGGTCCGCCTGGCTCTCGACGATCCCGAAGTGGTCACCGGGTACTTCGAGGACCGTGTCCGCCGTGTCCCAGGAGGCACGCCAGTCGTCCGGGCCTTCGCCCCCGTCCGCGTCTCCCGCGGTCAGCGACTTCTCGGGCCGGACGAACAGCACCGGCGCCGTGATGTCCACCGGCTTGACCTCTCCGACGAGCCGGGCGTAGCGGCCCATGGCCGACAGCCGCGCACTGTTGAAACGGCCGAAGACCTCTTCGCGTGCGAACAGCCCCTCCACCATGCTGATCCAGAAGTCGCCGTCGAGGTCCGCCCCGCCGTCGGCGCGGTAGCTGTCGAGCAGCACCACAGCGGCCGGCGGACGGCCGGCTGACTCCAGCCAGGACGCGACGCCGTGGGCGAAGATGCCGCCGGCCGAGTAGCCGAGCAGAACGAACGGGTCGTCGCCCGCCGCCTCCTGGACACTGCGTCCGAAGACCTCCACGACGGCTTCCGCGGTCTCCGGGAGCCGGTCCTGCGCCGCGAACCCGGGCATGGGCAGCGCGGACACCTCCCGTACCCCGCGGAAGTGGGCCGCCAGCCGGGCGTACTGGTGCACCCCGCCCATCGCCATCGGCGAGGCGAAGCAGAACAGCCGGGGCAGGCGTGGTCCCTGGGCCAGCCGGACCGGCACGGGCAGGTCGTCACCGAACTCCGCGGCGCTGCTGAAGGCGGGGCGCAGTTCGGCGACGGCACGCAGCAACCCGACGCCCTTCGTCACCTGTCCGTTCCTCACCGCGCTCCGGAACAACGCGCTGAGGGTGTCCGCCGCATCGTCCTCCGCCGGCCGTCGGGCCGCCCCGCCGTCACCGGCGTCGACCGTGGTGGCCGTGGTGTCCGTCGCGGCCAGCGCGTCGGCGAGTTCGTCGGCCAGATGCCGGGCGAGATCCGCGGGTGTGGTGTGGTCGAACACCGCGGTGGCCGCGAGCCGCAGACCGGTGGCCTCGTGAAGTTGGTTGCGCAGCTCCATCGCGGTGAGCGAGTCGAAGCCGGACTCCAGGAAACCGAGACCGGGGTCGACGTCCTGCGGACCGCGGTGTCCCAGCACCACGGCCGTGCAGGACCGCACCAGCTGGACGAGGTGCTCGTACCGCTCCTCCGGCGGCGCCGCGCCGAGCCGCCGCCGCAGTTCGGCGGGGCCCCCGTGCCGGGAGGCCGTGGCCGCTCCCTTGCGGCGCGCGGCCACCAGGGACCTCAGGAGGTGCGGTACGTCGTCCTGGGGCCGCAGATCCAGCAGGACCGGCAGCACGGCGGAATGCGTACCGGCGCAGGCGTCGTCGAAGAGGGCCAGGCCCTGTTCGGTGGTGAACGTGCCGACACCGCCGCGAGCGATACGTGCGCGGTCTCCGCCGCTCAGGCGGCCCCCCATACCGCGGCTCGTGTCACCGCCGCTCGTCGCCTCCGGTGTGGTGCCGTCCGCCTCCCACAGGCCCCAGCCGAGGGACAGGCCGGGCAGCCCCTGGCTCCGGCGCCGGACGGCCATCGCGTCGAGGTAGGCGTTGGCCGCCGCGTAGTTGGCCTGCCCGGGGCTGCCGAGCGTGCCGGCCGCGGAGGAGAACAGTACGAAGGCGGAGAGGTCCGCGTCCCTGGTCAGCTCGTCGAGGTGCCGGGCCGCGTCCGCCTTTGGCCGCAGTACGGCATCGAGCCGTTCCGGCGTGAGCGCGTCGACCAGCCCGTCGTCGAGCACGCCCGCTGCGTGGACGACCGCGCCGAGGGGACGGTCCGCCGGGATCGCCGCCAGGAGAGCCGCCAGGTCGTCCCGGTCGGCCACGTCGCACGCGGCCACCTCCGCCCGGGCGCCGAGGGAGGCGAGTTCGGCCACCAGGTCGGCGGTGCGCGGAGCACGGGCCCCCTGGCGTCCCACCAGCAGCAGCTGCCGTACGCCGTGCTCGCGGGCCAGGTGCCGGGCGAGACGGGAACCCAGCGCACCGGTACCGCCGGTGACGAGAACGGTCCTGTCCGGGTGGAAGACGGCGGCGGCCGACTGCCGTTCGGCATCAGGGCCGGCATCGGGCACGGTTTCGGGGCCTGACTCGGGGCTTGCGTCGAGCACCCGCACTAGACGCGCGGCGTGGACGACGCCCTCCCGCAGGGCGATCTGCGGCTCCTCGCTCGCCAGGGCTCCGGGGAGGACCTGGGCGGATGCCGTGGAACCGTCCGAGTCCAGGAGGACGAAACGGCCCGGATGCTCCGACTGCGCAGACCGTACGAGTCCCCAGGCGGCAGCCGCGTCCACGTCGATCGCGTCGTCGACGGAGACGGCGGTCGCACCGCGTGTCATCAGCACGAGGGTGGCTTCGGCGCAGCGCTCGGCACTCAGCCAGGCCCGCACGGCGTGCAGCGCTTGGTGAGCGGCGGAGCGAGGGGGGGCGCTGTCGCTGTCGGCAGCGCCGACGATGTCGTCATGGGCATGGGCATGGGCGTCGGTGAGTGACAGGAGCACGACGTCCGGAGTGTCGGTTCCGGACTCGGTGCCGTCTCCGGATGCGGCCGGCGCCGAGGTGAGCGCGTCAAGGTCGTCGTACCGGGCGAGGGGAAGGGATCCCTCCGTGGGAAGGCCGACGGCCGACAGCGCTGTCGGGCCGTACGGGTCCGGCCCGACCAGGGCCCACTCCCCCGTGCTCTGCTGAACGGCGGGCAGCTGAGCCACCCAGTCCAGGCGGAACATCGATGCGGGACGGTCCGTGCGTGCCTGCGCGAGCTGTTCGGCGGTGATCCCGCGGAGCACCAGCTCACGTACGGTCGCAACGGGCGCGCCCACCGCGTCGGCGATCCACAGACGGTACGTGTCGCCACCCGTACGGGCCAGGGAGAGCCGCAGCTGGGTGGCTCCCGACCGGTGCAGCGTGACTCCCGTCCAGGCGAACGGCAGTCGGGCCACGATCCCGTCCTCGTCGCAGCCCTCGTGCGCGGCCGCGAGACCGACGGCGTGCAGGGCCGCGTCGAGGAGTGCCGGGTGCAGACCGAAGCGGCCGGCGTCCTTCGCCGCGTCCTCGGGAAGCTCCACCTCGGCATCGATCCCGTCCTCGGTACGCCAGGCGGCCTTGAGCCCCTGGAAGACCGCCCCGTAGACCAACCCGTCCGGCCGCGCCTCGAGTTCGGAGTAGAAGCCCTCGATGTCGACCGGCTCGGCGGTGGGGGGCCATGCCGTGAGTTCGAACTCGGGTGCCAGGGCATCGGCCGCCAGTACACCGGTGGCGTGTCGGGTCCAGGGCGTCTCGTCCCCGTCCTCGGGACGCGAGTACACCTCCACCAGACGCTCCCCGACCCCGTTCGCCGCCTCCACTACAACCTGCACCTGTACGCCACCACGCTCGGGCACCACCAACGGCGCCTCCAGCGTCAACTCCTCCAACCGCCCACAACCGACCTCGTCACCGGCACGCACCGCCAGCTCGACGAAGGCCGTGCCGGGCAGCAGCACCACACCCGCGACGGTGTGATCGGCCAGCCACGGATGCGACTTCAACGACAGCCGCCCCGTCAGCACCAACCCATCACCACCCGCCAGCCCGACCACCGCACCCACCAACGGATGATCCGCCACCGACTGACCAAGCCCTGCCGCATCAGTGGCCTTCTGTCCGGCCTCCAGCCAGAACCGACGCTGCTGGAAGGCGTACGTGGGCAGTTCGACCCGGCGTCCGCCGCCCGCCGTCACCGGCTCCCAACCCACCGGCACACCGCGCACGGTGAGCCGGGCCAGACCGGTCAGGAACTCCCGCACCTCGTCGCGGTCCCGACGCATCACGGGCACGCACGCCACATCCGAGTCCTCCGCCAGCGACTCACGAGCCATCGCGCTCAGCACACCCTCGGGGCCAAGTTCGACGAACGACGACACACCAGCATCCAGAAGAGCCTCAATTCCGGAGCCGAACCGCACCGCCTCACGGACGTGCCGCACCCAGTACTCCGGTGCGCAGAGTTCCTGCGCCGACGCGATCTCCCCGGTCACGTTCGACACGACCCCGAGAGCCGGAGCGTTGAACGTCAACCCCTCCACCACAGCAGCGAAGTCGTCGAGCATGGGCTCCATCAGCGGAGAGTGGAAGGCGTGGCTGACCTGGAGCTGCTTGGTCTTCACCCCGCGCTCCCGCAGCGCCTCCACCACCGGCAGCACCGCAGCTTCCGTGCCCGAAAGGACCACCGAACGCGGCCCGTTCACCGCCGCAATACCGGCGTCGAGCACCCCGTCCAGGAGTTCACGCACCTCATCCTCGGTGGCCTGGACCGCCACCATCACCCCACCCGCAGGCAACACATCCATCAACCTGCC
>NZ_JAHRIB010000131.1 GCF_019090165.1 Streptomyces sp. BV286 | reverse complement strand
CGGCCGCGCTGCTCGGCGCCGAGGCCCCGGCCGCCGCGGCCGAGCTCGCGACGGTCGAGTACGCGTCCATGGCGCTGATCACCCTCGCCTACCGCCGCGGTGACGTCTCCCTTCCCGAAGGGAGCGGATTCCTGGTGCCGCCGGTCGACGGGCGCACCATCAAGGCGTCGACGTTCGCCTCCCAGAAGTGGGGCTGGATCGCCGACGGGAACCCGGACGTGGTGGTCCTGCGGACGTCCGTCGGGCGGTACGGCGAGACGGAGATCCTCGGCCGCGAGGACCGGGACCTCGTCGACGTGTCACGGCACGACCTGCGCGAGGCCACCGGCCTGGCCGCGAAGCCCCTGGAGACCCGGGTGACGCGCTGGGCCGACGGACTGCCCCAGTACCCGGTCGGGCACCACGCGCGCGTGGCCCGCATCCGCGAGCACGTCGCCGGGCTGCCGGGCCTCGCCGTCTGCGGAGCGGCCTACGACGGCGTCGGTATCCCGGCGTGCGTCGCGAGCGCCCACGCCGCCGTGGACAGGCTGACCGGCGGCCGCGCGGGACTCACGGACGCCCTGATCGCGCACCCGGTGCAGAGCCTCCACGGCGGAGCGGGAGAATAGCCCCATGAGCGACGACGCCCCCACCACCGGCCAGGCCAGGACTCCGAACGCCGGCAAGAAGGCCAAGGACCTCAACGAGGTCATCCGTTACACCCTCTGGTCCGTGTTCAGGCTTCGGGACGTGCTTCCCGACGGCGCCGCGCGCGCCGGCTACGCGGACGAGGTGCAGGAGCTGTTCGACCAGCTCGCCGCCAAGGACGTCACCATCCGTGGCACGTACGACGTCTCGGGGCTGCGCGCCGACGCCGACGTCATGGTCTGGTGGCACGCCGAGACCGCCGACCAGCTCCAGGAGGCGTACAACCTCTTCCGCCGGACGAAGCTGGGCCGCGCCCTGGAGCCGGTCTGGTCGAACATGGCGCTGCACCGGCCGGCGGAGTTCAACCGCTCGCACATCCCGGCGTTCCTCGCCGACGAGACGCCGCGGAACTACATCAGCGTGTACCCGTTCGTCCGCTCCTACGACTGGTACCTGCTGCCGGACGAGGACCGTCGCCGGATGCTCGCCGACCACGGCAAGATGGCCCGCGGCTACCCGGACGTGCGCGCCAACACGGTCGCCTCGTTCTCCCTCGGCGACTACGAGTGGCTCCTCGCCTTCGAGGCGGACGAGCTGTACCGCATCGTGGACCTCATGCGGCACCTGCGTGCCTCCGAGGCCCGGATGCACGTCCGTGAGGAGGTTCCCTTCTACACCGGGCGCCGCAAGTCCGTGGCCGAGCTGGTCGAGGGCCTCGCCTGACGAGCTCCGCGAGGGCCCGTCGTGCGGTTCCGCTCCTCTAACGGGCCGCCGGGACCGGCTCCTTGTGCGGCGCGCACACCGCGCGCCGCACCGGATGCCTTCCCTCCAGCAGATACGCGTCCAGGTGGGCGTTGACGCACGCGTTGTCCCCGCCGCCGATCCCGTGCGAGCCCGCCGCCCGCTCGGTGACGAGCGCCGAACCGGACAACCGCCGGTGCATCTCCAGCGCACCGGCGTACGGCGTCGCCGCGTCCCGCTCGGCGGCCAGGATCAGCGTCGGCGGCAGCTCCCCGGGGGCCGTCCGCACGTCGAGCGGCCGCGAGCGCGGCAGCGGCCAGTAGGCGCAGGGCAGGTTCATCCAGACATTGCTCCAGGTCTCGAAGGGCGCCACGCGCGCGAGACGCGTGTTGTCCCGGTCCCAGGTGTGCCACGCGCGCGGCCAGGGCGCGTCGTTGCACTCGACGGCCGTGTAGACGGCCTTGCCGTTCTCCTGCTCCTCCAGCGCGTCCGGATGCGGACCGGCCAGCCGGACCAGCGGCTTCGGGTCGCCCTTCAGATACGCGGAGAGCGCCAGCGCGCGCTGCGGCCAGTAGTCGTCGTAGTACCCGGCCTGCAGGAACGCGCCCTGGAGCTGCCCCGGCCCGACCGTGCCGCCCGCGGGCGCCGCCGCGAGCCGTGCCCGCGCCCGCTCGTAGCTGCGCAGCACCTCCTCGGGCGTGCGGCCCAGCCCGTACACCTTGTCGTGCTTGGCGATCCAGGCGCGGAAGTCGGCCCAGCGGCCCTCGAAGGCGACCGACTGGTCGAGGTTGTTGCGGTACCAGACCTTCTCCGGGTCCGGGTCGACGGCCGAGTCGAGGACCATCCGGCGCACGTGCGAGGGGAACAGCTCCGCGTACAGGGCTCCGAAGTACGTGCCGTAGGACGCCCCCATGAAGGTCAGCCTCCGCTCGCCCAGGGCGGCACGCAGGACGTCCAGGTCACGGGCGTTGTTGATCGAGGAGAAGTGCCTGATCCCGCGGCCCGACCGCTCGACGCAGCCACGCGCGTACGCCTTCGCCCGTGCGACCCGCTCCTTCTTGTACGACTCCGAGGGGTGCGTCGGTGACTGAGAAGGGCCCTTCAGGAGCTGTTTCGGGTCCTGGCAGGACAGCGGCGCCGAGCGGCCCACCCCGCGCGGGGCGTACCCGACGAGGTCGTACGCCGCCGCGATGCGCTTCCACTGCGGCATCATGCCGATCAGCGGGAAATACATGCCGGACGCGCCGGGGCCGCCCGGGTTGAAGACGAGCGCACCCTGCCGCGGCACGGACTTCTTCCCGTCCTTGCCGGTGGCCCTCACCCGGCTGACGGTCAGCTTGATCTGCTTGCCGTCGGGGTGCGCGTAGTCGAGCGGGACGCTCACCGTGCCGCACTTCAGGCTGGCCGGGCCGTCCTGGTCCTTCGAGCACGTCCCGAAGCGGATGCCGTCGTCTGCGGCACGCTCGGCGGCGACCGCCGTGCCGCGCCGTTCGGCCCAGCCGGACGGCGTCTGGGCGCTTCCGGCGGGCGCGGCGACGACAGCGGTCAGGACCAGGGACCCGGCTGTTCCGTAGAGGACGGCAGCTCTCATCGCTTTCCCTTCAGTGCACGGCAGCAACAAAAGGGATGGTTCGTTCGGTACTTGGCGAAGTAAAGCACCGGCCCGTGGATGTCGGCCCAAGCACCCCGATGCGCGCCCCACGCGCGCCCGGAGCGCCCTCAGGCGTGCGGCTCGCGGTGCCCGAAGGCCGCCCGCAGCTCCGGTTCGCCGACCGCGCGGATTCCGCGTACGGCCACGGTGGTGAGGTACGTACGGTCGTCACTGCCGGTGTCCGCGCGGCGGGTCAGGGAGCTCAGCAGGTGCTGTCCGGCCGGGGACGCCCAGCGGGTGTAGGGGTGGACCTCGATCCGGGCGATGGCGAGGCAGCTCAGGGTGAGGATCAGGGGGAGCGTGAACCAGACGGCCACCAGCGCCCGCTCCTCCTGGGCCTGAACGGGCATCAGCAGCGCGATCGAGCCCAGCACCAGTACGGCCGCCGCGGCCGACCGGACCTGGCGCACGGCGTCCGCGACGGTGGTGCGCGTGCCGTCCGGCACGGCGAGGCCCGCGGCGACGAGACGGTCGGCGAGGACGCGTACGGACTCCGCGGCGGCCGCGCTGGTACGGACCGGCGCTATCCGTGACTGCCCGTCGGGGCCTATCGCACCCAGCACCGAGCGCTCCATCTCGTCCCGGCCGCGCGGGTCCACCACGGTCGCCCAGCCGGTGTGGGCGAGCAGTAGCCGGCGCTGGCGGGCCATCGACACGAGCGTCAGGTCGGCGACCCGCGCGGGCCCGCCCGACAGGAACGCCGCCTCGTAGAGCGTCAGAGCGCGCTCGTGGGAGGCGTGCGGGTCGTCCGCGGCGGCGGCGCGGACGGAGGCCAGGCACAGGCGCGTACAGGTCGTACCGGCCGCGACCCAGGCCAGGAGAAGGAGGAGGACCCAGAGCATGCGGGATTTCTATGCGACGAGGGCCCGGCCGCGCCATGGCTTGTTCACATTTTGGACGAAGCGTCCTCGCTGTGTGACGTTTCGTTTCGGTGCCCTCCGGTTGCTAGGGCTTCTTGTCGCTGTCCTCCGCCTTCTCCTGCGCCTTCTCCTGTGCTTTGTCCTCTGCCTTGCCCTCCGTCTTGTCCTGCGTCTCGTCCTTCGGCTTCGCCGGGCGGCCGGTCGCGGCCGGCGGCAGGGAGTAGGTCGGCGAGGGGGAGGGCGAGGCCGGGACGGGCGGACTGGGTGAGGCCTGTGGCCCGGGCGGCGCGGGGGAACTGGTGAGCGGGGGCACGCTCGCGGCGGCCGCGTCACGGGCCAGGGCCTCGAAGTCGACGAGACCGGTGGCCTCCAGGACCGTGATGTGGTCCAGCACCGTGGTGTTCGCGTCGTCGGCCAGTTCACGGACAAGCGAGTTGCGGGTGTTCGCGCGCACCTGGGCGACCAGGCCGAACACCTTGCCGTGCGCGCTGCGGAGGATGTTCGCGAACTGCGTGTCGTACTCCCCGCCCCGCGCCGCGCTCAGCGTGTCGAGCCACGCCTGCTGCTGCTCGGTGGGCTGGTTGGGCAGTTCGAGGCCGAGCCGCGCGGCCACGGCACGTACGCGCTCGTCCAGGAACGTGTGTCCCTCCACGAGGTGTTCGCCTGCCGTCTTCACGGCGCGGGTGGTGCCGCGCTCCTCCGCCTGCTGGCCGGCGGGCAGCTCCCACAGGCCCGCGAGCCGGACCTTCGTGACGAAGTCGCGGTCCAGCGCGGACAGCGGGCCGTATCCCGTCGACACGGTCTCGGCGTTCAGCGTGTCCACGCCCGTGCCCGACCGGTCCGCGTACGACCAGATCGGGAAGACCAGCGCCACGAGGGTCGCCGTCAGACCGGCGACGATGAGCCCGGTGCCGCTGAACAGCCCGCGGCGGTTGATGGATCGCATGGTGCCTCCTGTTGCGGCACCGCACGTTAGTGCGCTTCTGGATGGGGGTTGGCATATTACTTCGTGGAGTACGCCAACTGCGGTACGGGTTCGGACGAAACGAGTACACGCCAGGACCGGGCGGCGGAAGCGGTGTTTTCGCTGGTGGGGAAGGGTCCGCGGGGAGCCGTCCGGTGACCTTCGGGGTCTTGCCCGCGTCATGTGTGCACGGGCGGTTCCGAAGACCGGCTGGGTGCGCGCCCGCGCGGCCCGGCCCGCGCGGAATGCCGCTGAGCAGGCACGAACCCCGTGTGCCTGTACGGAACCGGCATCCCTGTCGCCCCGGGTGAGCGACATCACGCGTGACGAACGCCCCTACGCACCCCGTCGACCGGTTCTCAACGCCTCAGCAGGACCCGTCGCGTGGCGCGCGCCAGCCGGGCCGCCGGGCGCTGCGACAGCGGGGCGGAGCCCGACCGCTCCAGCCACCAGTCGCTCAGCTTCCGGCGCACGTCCCCGTCCTCGACGTGTCCGGCGAACAGCAGGTGCTCGGCGAAGTCCAGGGCGTCCCGCCGGTAGCCGTCGGTCATCGGGTGGCCGTGCGCGTACGCCAGGAACGCCGTCCGGTAGCCGCCCGCCAGGATCTCCGGCAGCTCCGGGGCGACCTTGGCCACGACCTCCGCCCGCTTGCCCGCCAGCGCCCGGGCCTGCACGGCCAGCCGGGGCCGGTCGAACCCCTCGGGCACCGGCGTCCCCGCGACGAGCGCGGACAGCAGGGCGGCCTGCGCCAGGGCGAGGCGCTGGCGGGCCGGGTCGGTGGGCGGCTCCTCCTTCGGGAGGGCCTCTTTGTCGCTGCCGGACCTCGCGGGCGCGGCATCCACGGCCACGGCCCCCTTCTCCACCGTCTCCCGTATCGCCGTCAGCTCGCGCTCCAGCTCGGCCGGCTCGGGGAAGTTCTCGTCACGCTCCAGGAGCACGCCCGGCGGGCGGACCCGGGAGGCCAGGTCGGCGAGGACGTCGAGGACCGCCGCAGGCACCGCGTGCGCGTGGCTGTCGTGCCAGACACCGTCGCGCTGGAAGCCGCCGGCGACGTGGACGTACGCGATGGCCTCGACGGGCAGTTCGTCGAGGGCCGCGGCGGGGTCCTCACCGCGGTTGACGTGGTTGGTGTGGAGGTTGGCCACGTCGATGAGCAGCCGGACACCGGTCCGGTCGACCAGGTCGTACAGGAACTGGCCCTCGGTCATCTCCTCGCCGGGCCAGGAGATCAGCGCCGCGATGTTCTCCACCGCGAGCGGTACGGGCAGCGCGTCCTGGGCGATCCGGATGTTCTCGCACAGGACGTCGAGGGCGTCCCGGGTGCGGGGGACGGGCAGCAGGTGCCCGGCCTCCAGGAGGGGCGAGGCGGTGAGCGCCCCGCCCGCCCGGACGAACGCGATGTGCTCGGTGACCAGCGGGGAACCGAGGGCCTCGGCGCGGGCCGCCAGGTCGGCGAGCTTCGACTGGTCCGGCCGGTCCGCGCCGCCGAGCCCCAGTGACACCCCGTGCGGAACCACGGTGATGCCGCGCTCACGCAGCCGCACCAGCGATTCGGGGAGATGCCCCGGGCAGAGGTTCTCGGCGACCGCCTCGACCCAGTCGATGCCGGGCATGCGCTCCACGGCGTCGGCGATCTCCGGCCGCCACCCGATTCCCGTACCCAAGTGCTGCATGGTCCCCCTCCTTCACCACGGTTTCACCAGGACCTGTGTGTCGTCTCCTTCGACGGACCTGTGTTCCGGCGTGACGGAGTCATGGCCCCGGCGAGCGGGGCCGAACCCATCGGCGGGGACGTTCAGAGCAACATTTGAGGTTCGGACGGACGGGTGGCGGGCTCCCTGCTACTGCGGAGAGGCGGAGGCGTCCGGGTCCCCGGGATCGGGCCGGTTCGTGTTGACCGTGCCCGGCGCGCCGGGCGACGGGCTCGACGAGGTGTCGACGTTCCCGGTGGGCTCCGCGGGCGGAGCCGCGCCGGGGGTCACCCCGGCGACGGGCGGCGGCGGACCGCTCGGGCTGGCCGTCGCCCCGGCCACCGAGTCGTTCGCGATCGCCTCGAAGTCGACCGCGCCCGTCTTCTCCAGCACCGTGATGTGGTCGAGCACGGTCTGGTTGGCGTCCGAGGCGAGCTGCCGCACCAGCGAGTTGCGCGTCTGGTTCCGTACTGCCCCGATCGCCGGGAAGATCTTGCCGTGCGCGGAGCGAAGCAGGTTCGCCCACACCTTCTCGTAGTCCTTGCCGCTCGCGGCGGTCATCTGGTTCAGCCAGCCCTGCTGCTGCTCGGTCGGCTGGTTCGGCAGCTCGACGCCGAGGTCACGCGCGACCACCCGGACCCGCTTGTCGAGGTCGGTGTGGCCGACGATCAGGTGGTCCGCCGCCTCCCTCATCGCGCCACTGGGCGTCCGCTCCAGTGCCTGCTGGGCGGCGGGCAGTTCCCACAGCCCCGCCAGCCGCACACGGACGATCAGGTCGCGGTCCGTGGCGGTCAGCGGACCCCAGCGCGTGGGCACGGTCCCGGCGGCGAGGTTCGCGGGCCCCGTGCCCGCGCGGTCGGCGTACGACCACACGGGGAACGCGAGCGCGCCGAGAGTTCCGACGAGTGCCACGATGACGAGGGCCGTGCCATTGATACGCCGCAAAGGTGCCTCCCGGGTTACACCAACTGGTCGTTGGGGATCTGTACTTGGCCAGCGCCAGAAGATACGTACGGGGCGGCGGAGGTGTTCAATGGCCGGTGTCGGCTCCGTCACATGTCGTTGACGGGGTCCGGCCGGGCAGCGACCTGCCGACCGGGCGCCGACCTGCTGACCTGCCGACCGGTGGGTACGGCGCTCGGCTCGTTCGGCGCCGCCGCCCAGCCGTGTCGTGGTGCGGGCCTCCCGCGGAAGGTCAGTGCGTCCGGCGCCGGTCGAGACGCAGTGCCGGATGGTCGGCGACCACCGTGCAGGAACCCGGCGCGATCTCCGTGAAGCCCGCGTCGCGCACCAGGGGCAGCCCGCTCGTGGTGAGCCCGTCCCACCGCTCGGCACCCGCCGTGCGGACGGCGAGCGGGAAGCCCGCCTCGCGCCAGGCCGTGCGGTCCTCCTGCGTCAGCTCCCGCCAGGCGAGCTGGGCGCCGTGGCCCGCCTGGGCCATCGCCTTGCCGGCGGACATGTCCAGACCGGGGCTCAGCCACAGCACGGGCGTGGCCGCGTCGACGTCCGCCGGCGGCTCCGGGTCGTCGAGGTCGGTGCCCGACACCTGGAGGCGGGCCAGGTCCTTGGGCCACCCGTCCAGGGGCACCGGGGGAAAGACGCGGACCTCGGCCGACTTGCCGGTGACGGTGATGCCGGGCAGCGCCTCCGCCCGGCGCCACTCGGCGCCGCGCGCCCGCCGGACGACCTTGCGGATCCGGGCGTCCTCCCAGTCCCGTACGGCCTGTGCCCACTCCCCGTCGCCGAGCGACCGCTCGTCGCTCAGGAGGACCAGGACGGCGCGGGCCGCGCTCTCCAGGGCGTCCGTCCGCGCGGGGGGTTCGCTCCGTTCGATACGGACGACCAGGGGCAGCACGAACTGCGGTGCCTCGTCGCGGGCGGTCCGCTCGTGCCGGAAGGGGCTGTCCTGTGCTCCGTCGCTGCTCACGTGCTCAGTCTGCCAGGAGGGGGGTGAGGGGCCGGCGGTGGTGACGTGCGGGTCCGTCGGGGCCGGTCGCGCAGTTCCCCGCGCCCTTTTTCGGGGGCGCGGGGAACCGCGCGATCTTTTACGCCGCGTTCAGGCGGGACAGCTCCTCCGCGGACAGCTTCAGTTCCGCCGCCGCGACCGAGTCGCGGATGGTCTCGGGGCGCGAGGAGCCCGGGATCGGGATCGCCACCGGCGCCTTCGCGAGGATCCACGCCAGGCACACCTGCTGCGGGCTCACCCCGCGCTCGCGCGCCACGTCCGCGAAGACGGCGAAACGCGAACCCAGCTCGCGGGCCTGCGCGATGCCGCCCAGCGGACTCCACGGCAGGAACGCGATGCCGAGTTCCGCGCACAGCTCCAACTCCGGCTCGCTGGAACGGAACGCGGGCGAGAACTGGTTCTGCACGCTGACCAGCCGGCCGCCGAGGATCTCGTCGGCCTGACGGATCTGATCGGGGTTCGCGTTGGAGATGCCCGCGAAACGGATCTTGCCCGCGTCCAGCAGGTCGCGGATCGCGCCGACCGACTCCGCGTAGGGGACCTTCGGGTCCGGCCGGTGGAACTGGTAGAGACCGATGGCCTCGACACCGAGCCGCCCGAGCGAGGCGTCGCAGGCCTTCCTGAGGTACTCCGGCGAGCCGTCCAGCGTCCAGGAGCCGTCTCCCGGGCGGAGATGACCGCCCTTCGTCGCGATCAGCACGTCCGAGGTGTCGCCGCCGTACCCGGCCACCGCGCGGGCGATCAGGGACTCGTTGTGACCGACCTCGTGGGCGTCCCGGTGGTAGGCGTCGGCGGTGTCGATCAGGGTGACGCCCGCGTCGAGCGCCGCGTGGACGGTCGCGACCGAACGCTCGTCGTCCGGCCGCCCCTCGATGGACATCGGCATACCGCCCAGACCGATCGCTCCGACCTGGACGTCACCGAGGGTGCGTGTCTGCATGGAGGTTCCTCCTGGGGGTCGTTCGGTACGTCCCAGCCTCCACCGTGGATTTTGAGCCGTCCAACAGGAGAATCCGATCGCTCTGAGCAGTGGCGGTGATGAATCGGCCCGGACCGGCTCCGACACCGTCGCGAACCGGTCCCCGCGCTCGTGCGGCTCGGAACGATCGTGCGCAGGGCCTTCTCACCACGTGACGCCGACCGGACACGTCGGAACAACCGGTCGACGTCACCGCCGTGTCGAGAGGGGGGAGCCCCGCCGCCGCGCGGGGTGCGGCGGGGCACGGGGAGCTACCTGCGCCAGGGGCCCGTCACCGCGAACGTCGTCCCCGGGGTGTAGCAGTTCACGTACATCGTCCTGCCGTCGGGCGAGAAGGCGACGCCCGCGAACTCACCCCACTCCGGGGCGTCCGGCGTCCCGATGTTCTGCCGGTTGCGCGCCATCGGGTACACCTCGCCGCGCCGGGTCACGCCGTACACGTGCTGCACGCCCCCGCCGTCCTCGCAGACCATGAGGCCGCCGCTCGGGGCGAGGCAGATGTTGTCGGGGGACTCGCCGGGCATCTGCACGTCGGTGTCGGGGCCGAAGACGATCACCAGCGTGAGCCGGCGGGCCTCGGGGTCGTACCGCCAGATCTGGCCGAAGTGGTCGGCCGCCGACCCCTCGCTGCTGTGGGCGAACGACGAGACGAAGTAGACGGACTTCCCGCCCCAGTAACAGCCCTCCAGCTTCTGGGCATGGGTGACGCCCCTGCGGCCGAAGTCCTGGAAGCGGATGGCGGTCTCGGCGGCGAGCGGATCCGGTACGTCCACCCACTCGACGCGGTCGAAGCTCGCCCCCGTCTCCTGGATCGAGGACAGGTCCGGTACGCCCGGCACACGCATCGCCTGGAGCCGGCCGCCCGCACGGAGTGAACCGCGGCCGCCCTCGGGCTTCTTGGGCAGGAAGCGGTAGAAGAGACCGAAGGGCTTCTCGAAGGCGTCCTCCGTCTCGTAGACGACACCGCGCTTCGGGTCGACTGCCACCGCCTCGTGCTGGAAACGGCCCATGGCGGTCAGCGGGACCGCTCCCGTGCGGCGCGGGTCCGACGGGTCGACCTCGAAGATGAAGCCGTGGTCCTTGGTGTAGCCGTTCGTGCCGGCCTTGTCCTCCGTCTCCTCGCAGGTCAGCCAGGTGCCCCAAGGGGTGGGTCCGCCCGCGCAGTTGACCGCCGTACCGGCGATCGCCACCCGCTCGCCGACCACGCTCCCGTGCGCGTCGAGGGTCAGCGAGGTGCAGCCGCCCTTGCCCATCGGGTCGTAGGTGAGGCCCTCGACCGTGGGGACCGGGATCCTTCCGGTGGCGCGGTTCTCGTGGTTGCGGACCAGGTGGACGCGGCCGTGTCTGCCGCCGAAGGCGGCCATGCCGTCGTGGTTGCTCGGCACCCGGCCCTCGCCGGAGAGGAGAGCGTCGCCCTCGCGGGACAGCACCCGATAGCGGAAACCTTTCGGCAGATCCAGCAGGCCTTCCGGATCGGGGAGCAGGGGGCCGTATCCGGAGTGGCCCAGCGCGGCGGCCGTACCCGTGAAGAGCTCCGACACGGCTCCGGTGAAGGCGATGCCGACTCCCAGGGCACCGGAGCGGGCGAGCACCTCGCGTCGTGTTGCGGACATGGGGCAACCTTCCTGTTGGCGGACAGGAGAACGTGACCCGCCTGTGTGTATCACGCGGTCCCCAGCACGTGAACCACGCGCGTAGCGTGGCGTTCTCACGATGCGTCAGATGACCCGTATGGCGGGGGAGTTGGGCTCTGGGACTCATGGGGCTGCTGGGCCCGCTCCAGGAACCGCAGCAGTTCGACCGGGAAGGGCAGGACGAGCGTGGAGTTCTTCTCGGCCGCAACCGCCACCACCGTCTGCAGCAGCCGCAGTTGGAGCGCGGCCGGCTGCTCCGACATCACCCCGGCGGCCTCCGCCAGCTTCCTCGACGCCTGGAGTTCCGCGTCGGCGTTGATGATCCGGGCCCGCCGCTCACGGTCGGCCTCCGCCTGGCGTGCCATGGACCGCTTCATCGTCTCCGGCAGCGACACGTCCTTGATCTCGACACGGTCGATGGAGACACCCCAGTCCACGGCCGGGCTGTCGATCATCAGCTCCAGGCCCTGGTTGAGCTTCTCGCGGTTCGACAGGAGATCGTCGAGATCGCTCTTGCCGATGATCGAGCGCAGGGACGTCTGCGCCATCTGGGAGACCGCGAAGCGGTAGTCCTCGACCCGGATGATCGCGTGCGACGCGTCGACCACCTTGAAGTAGACGACGGCGTCGACGCGCACGGTGACGTTGTCCCGGGTGATGCCCTCCTGAGCCGGCACGGGCAGCGTCACGATCTGCATGTTCACCTTGTGCAGCCGGTCGACCGCGGGCACCACCAGGGTGAACCCCGGACCGCGCGGCTCTCCGCGCAGGCGCCCGAGCCGGAGGACCACGCCCCGCTCGTACTGCTTGACGACCCGGGCGGCGGCCGCGAGGTACACGGCGCCGGCGGACGCGGCCGTCGCTGCCGCGACCAGGAGTTCCTCGACCATGACGACCTCTTTCCGTCGTCCGAGCCGTCACGTGTGCGGTGCTTCCCACGATACGCCCGGGGGTGCACGACGGGACCGGCCCGGGACTCCGGTGAGCCTCGGGCCGGTTCTGTGCGCGCGCTCGGCGACTAGGCAGCCGTGACCTTCACCGGCTCCGTCCCCTTCGCGCTGTGCCGCTCGGCCCAGTTCTCCAGGGCCGTCCGGCACGCGTGGTCCAGGTGGTGCAGCCCCGACAGGTCCAGCTCGACCGGCCGGTCCTGGGGCAGCGCCTCCAGGTTGTCGAGGATCTTCGGCAGCCGCAGGAAGGTGGCGTTGCCCGACAGGTACGCCTGCACCGGACCCGCCCCCTTGTCTATGACCTCCAGCTTGATGTGCGAGGCCTCCCACGCCGTCTTGGCGACCGCGAGGGCGAGCCCGATCAGGACACCCTCGAACATGCTCACCGCGACGATCGACACGGCCGTGACGACCAGGATCAGCGCCTCGCCCCGGTGCTCGCGCCACAGAGTCGCGATCCCGCGCAGCGGAATCAGCTTCCAGCCCGCGTGCACCAGGATGCCCGCGAGCGCCGGCAGCGGAATGTAGGCGAGCACGGCCGGCAGCAGCGCCGCGAACAGCAGCAGCCACACGCCGTGCATCACCCGGGACGCCTTCGTCCGGGCGCCCGCGGACACGTTCGCCGAGCTGCGCACGATCACGGCGGTCATCGGCAGCGCGCCGAGCAGCCCGCAGACCGTGTTGCCCGCGCCCTGCGCCATCAGTTCCTTGTCGTACTCGGTGCGGGGTCCGTCGTGCAGCCGGTCCACGGCGGCCGCGCTGAACAGCGACTCGGCCGAGGCGATCAGCACGAAGGCCAGGACCGTGCCGAGCACGGCCAGGTTCGCCAGCTGACCGACGGCGTCGAGCCCCGGCAGCTGGACCGAGTCCAGCAGGCCCTGCACCTCGACGGTCGCCACGGGCAGGTCGAACACCAGCGTCGCGAGCGTGGCGAGCGCCACCGCGGCGAGCGCCCCCGGCACCGTACGGACCTTCTTCGGCAGGTGCTTCCACAGCACGAGCACGGCGACGGTCGCGGCGCCGAGTCCGAAGGAGACCAGCGCCGTGGTGGACCCGGCGGCGTCGGCGACCAGCCCCGGCAGCCCGGCGAGCTTGCCCAGGCCCGAGGCCGGGGCCTCCAGGCCGGCCACCGAGTAGAGCTGGCCCGCGATCAGGACCAGTCCGATACCCGCCAGCATGCCCTCGACGACGGCCACCGAGATGGCCCGGAAGTACCGCCCCAGCTTCATCGCGCCCATGGCGAGCTGGATCAGACCGGTGGCCAGCACGATGACCCCGAGCACGGCCAGTCCGTACTCGCGCACCGCCTCGAAGACCAGCACGGTCAGACCCGCGGCCGGGCCCGAGACCTGCAGGCTGCTGCCGGGCAGCAGTCCGGTGACGAGACCGCCCACGATCCCGGTGATCAGGCCGAGTTCGGCGGGTACGCCCGAGGCCACGGCCACGCCCACGCACAGCGGCAGAGCCACCAGGAAGACCACGAGTGACGCGGCGAAGTCCTGCCGCAGATGAGGGAACTTCATTCGCCCGCCCGTGATCGTCCGGCCGGTGGTCGCGGGGCTGCCCGTCGTGCCGTTCACAGCGCCTCGAAGGAGTCGGAGCGGACGTCGTGCGCGAGTACGGAGCCGGTGTGGACCTCGTAGAACCAGCCGTGCAGGCGGAGTTGACCATCGGCCAGCCGGCGTTCCACGCACGGGTACGAGCGCAGGCGCAGCAGTTGTGTCAGGACGTGGTTCTGTACGGCGTCGGCGACGGCCGGGTCATCGAGGGTGCCCTCGGGGCGGGGCGTCGAGTGGGTGAGCCAGTCGCGCACGGCCGGTACGGCGGTCAGGTCGTCGCCGCGGACCAGCGCGCCGACGGCGCCGCAGTGGGAGTGGCCGCAGACGACGATGTCCGCGACTCCGAGCACCTCCACCGCGTACTCGATGGTGGCAGCCTCACTGGTGGGCTGCGTGAAGGTGTGTGGGGGGACCACGTTGCCCGCGGTGCGCAGTTCGAAGAGTTCACCGGGCCGGGCTCCGGTGATCAGGGCCGGGACGACCCGCGAGTCGGAGCAGGTGATGAACAGGACCTGCGGGGACTGGCCTTCGGCGAGGCGGGCGAACTCCTCCGGGCGGTCCGCGGACTGCTTGCGGAAGGAGCGGGCGTGATCGATGAGGGGCTGCATGTGTCAGTTCCTCCTGGCGCGTGTGAGGACGCGTCGGCTTACAAAACGGAGCGCATGCGGGTACGGCGACATGACCCCACGTCGACGCGCTCGGCGGACGTGGCGTGGTGAGGGTGGGTCAGTCGGTGTCGCTTCGTCCCGATGGTGGGGTCAGCAGCGGAAGACCTGGAGTGCCGCTGTGGAGTGGCCCGCCGAGGATCTCGTGGCACGGTGGTGCGCCGCGGGAGCGGCGGTGTGCGACGGGTCCTCGTGACCGGCCGTCAGGTCCCCGCAGAGCGGGGGTCGGGCCGACGGCTGGGGTACGTGGTCCGCGACCCGGACGCGGTCGCGGGTGCGCAGGGGAGTGGCCGGGCCGTGCGAGTGCGAGGCCTTGCCACAGGTGACGAACTCGGCCCCGCTCTCGGGGCCCATGAGCTGCGTCGTGTGCGCGGATGCGAACGTCGTGGTGGGCGCCGAGAACTGGAGGGCCAGCAGGACGGCGGCGAGAACGGCGAACAGGGTCCGGGCCGTTGTGCCTCGTCGCATGGTCCTCCTCCCGGCCGGCTCAGATCACGTACACCCACGTCGACACGTACGTTAACGCGGGAAGTTGTTTGCAGGGTTAACTTAACGTTTCACCCTGAAGAGAGCCTGAAGAGGGCTGAAGAGCGACTGCTGCGGGCCGAAATCGGTCCGAAAAACGGTGTTACCGGTCGGTCGGCGCCCCGCCGCCGTCCGGCCGGTCCCCGGCCGGACGGCAGGTCGGTCCTTGACCGGACGACAGGTCAGTCCTTGACCAGGGGCTTTGCGTCCCGCGCCAACGCCGTGAGCCGTGAGATCGCGCGGAAGTACTTCTTGCGGTAGCCGCCGGCCAGCATCTCCTCGCTGAACAGCCCGTCGAAGGGCATGCCCGAGGCCAGTACCGGCACTTCGCGGTCGTACAGGCGGTCGGCGAGGACGACGAGCCGCAGCGCGGTCGACTGGTCCGGGACCGGCTGCACGTCCGTGAGGCAGACCGCCGCGATGCCGTCCGTCAGCGCGCCGTACCTGCTGGGGTGGACCCGTGCCAGATGGTCGAGCAGGTGCGGGAAGTCGTCGAGCGAGGCGCCCGGCGTCGCGTACGCGGCCTTGGTGACCTGCTCGTCCGAGTACGGTCGCGGGGCCTCGGGCAGCCCGCGGTGGCGGTAGTCCTCGCCGTCGATGCGCAGCGACCGGAAGTGGGCCGACAGGCCCTGGATCTCACGCAGGAAGTCGACCGAGGCGAACCGGCCCTCGCCGAGCTTGCCCGGCAGGGTGTTGGAGGTCGCGGCGAGCGCCACCCCCGCCTCGACGAGCCTGGCGAGGAGGCTGGACACGAGGACGGTGTCGCCGGGGTCGTCGAGCTCGAACTCGTCGATGCAGAGCAGCCGGTGGCCGCTCAGCGTCTGCACGGTCTGCTGGAAACCGAGCGCGCCGACGAGGTTCGTCAGCTCCACGAACGTGCCGAAGGCCTTGAGCGAGGGCTCCGCCGGGGTCGCGTGCCAGAGGGAGGCGAGCAGGTGGGTCTTGCCGACGCCGTAGCCGCCGTCGAGGTAGACACCGCGGGGGCCGGCCGGGGCCTTCGCGGGTTTCCTGCCGAAACCGAGGAATCCGCGCCGGCCGGAGGAGTCGGGGTGCGCCCCCGCGAGGCCCGCCGCGAACGCGTCCAGGACACGGACGGCCTCGGTCTGGCTCGGCCGGCCCGGATCCGGAATGTACGTGTCGAAGCGGACCGAGTCGAAGCGCGGCGGCGGCACCATCTCGGCGACCAGCCGCTCGGCGGGGACGCGCGGCTCGCGGGCGCACAGGGACGACGGGGTCGCATCGGCTATCGAGCCGAAACCGGAGGCGGTGGCGGAGGTTGACACGGTTCCCCACTCTACGTCTCGTGCCAGACTGCACGACATGCGACGCCTGTTCCCTGTGACCGAAGAGACAGCAGCCCGGGCCGCGGGCGGGGTGGCCGGTTCGGAGGTGGTGGACCGGGAATGGGGGCTGGATGAGCTTGCCGGGGCGTACGCCTATCCTCCGGGCGTCACGGGCCCCGCGGGGCCCGAGCCCTGGCTGCGGGCCAACATGGTCTCCACGCTCGACGGGGCCGCCCAGCACGACGGACGGTCGCAGCCCATCTCCAGCGCCGCCGACATGCGGATCTTCGGCACCCTGCGCGCCCTCGCGGACGTCGTGGTGGTCGGTGCGGAAACGGTACGCCAGGAGGGGTACCGGCCCGCACGGGCACGCGAGGACTTCGCCGCGCTCCGGGCCGCGGCGGGACAGGGCCCGGCGCCCGCGATCGCCGTGGTGAGCGCGAGCCTCGACCTGGACTTCTCGCTCCCGCTCTTCACCTCGCCGCTGCTCCCCACGCTCGTGCTCACGGGGGCCGCGGCGGCGCCCGGCCGCGTGGCCGCGGCCGAGAAGGCCGGCGCGCAGGTCGTGATCGCGGGCGACGGCATGGGCGTGGACCCCGCACGGGCCGTGCGTGCGCTCGCCGACCTGGGCATGCACCGGCTCCTGACGGAGGGCGGGCCCCGGCTGCTCGGCCAGCTGGTCGCGGCGGGGGTCCTCGACGAGCTCTGCCTGACGGTCTCCCCGATGCTCACGGTGGGGGACGCCCAGCGCATCGCCGGCGGCCCGCAGGTGGCGGTGCCGAGCCGGTTCGAGCTGACGTCCCTGCTGGAGGAGGCCGGCTTCCTGTTCAGCCGTTACCGTCGGACCTGATCAAAGAGGCGGAATAACCCGTTCCGATTGGCTTTCGCCGGGCACACTGGATTGCGCGGTACCCGTGGGATCACGGGGCAGGATGGTTTTTGCAGGGGCCTACGAACGGCCCAGGGATGAGAAGGGCGCTGTCGTGTTCACAAGCGTACTGATGATCGAGAAGGCCCTTACGTCCGCGGACGTGGAGTTCGTCACCACCTTGCACGGCGAGGAGAACGTCGCCTTCCACGTACTGCTCCAGCCCCGCGGCGACCAGGCCGACCGGCTGCTGCGGGCGATCGACGACGTGGCGCTCGGCGAGCTCGACGAGGCGACCCGCGAGCACGAGACGCCCGAGGGCGACGAGGCCGCCGGGCAGGGGCAGCAGGCCCTGGACGTGTCGCTGGTGGCGCTGCGCGCGACCGGCAGCGAGGCCGAGGGGCGGCTCATCGAGGACCACCCGCTGGACGCGCTGAAGACCCTGGTCGACGAGATCGACGCGGACGAGGTCATCGTGCTGACCGATCCCCACTACGTGGAGGAGTTCTTCCACCGCGACTGGGCCTCACGGGCGCGCCACAAGGTGGGAGTGCCGGTCCTGAAGCTGTTCTCGCACAGCAAGGCGTGAGGCGGGGGCCGCGCGGGCACCGGAGGAGCGGCCCGGTTCCCGTGGCCCTTGCGGGCGGCCGTCCCCGTACCGAATAAGCTGGGCGCGCTCACCGTCGTACCCGAATCCTGGGAGAAACCCGTATGACACCCGGCCTTCCCACCGCCATGGACCGACCGCACTTCATCGGCATCGGCGGCGCCGGGATGTCGGGCATCGCGAAGATCCTCGCGCAGCGCGGGGCCGAGGTCGCGGGCAGTGACGCCAAGGAGTCCGCGACCGCCGAGGCCCTGCGCGCCCTGGGCGCGACGGTGCACATCGGCCACGCGGCCGGACACCTCGCGACCGACGCCACCTGCGTGGTCGTCTCCTCCGCGATCCGGGCCGACAACCCCGAGCTGGCCCGCGCCGCCGAGCTGGGCATCCCGGTCGTCCACCGCTCGGACGCCCTCGCCCGCCTGATGGACGGACTGCGCCCGATCGCGGTCGCGGGCACCCACGGCAAGACGACCACGACGTCGATGCTGGCCGTCTCCCTGTCGGCCCTCGGCCTGAACCCCTCGTACGCGATCGGCGGCGACCTCGACGTCCCCGGCTCGAACGCCCTGCACGGTGACGGCGAGATCTTCGTCGCCGAGGCCGACGAGTCGGACCGCAGCTTCCACAAGTACGCGCCCGAGGTGGCGATCGTGCTGAACGTGGAGCTGGACCACCACGCCAACTACGCCTCCATGGACGAGATCTACGAGTCCTTCGAGACCTTCGCGGGGAAGATCGTGCCCGGCGGCACGCTGGTGATCACCGCGGACCAGAAGGGCGCCCGCGAACTGACCCGGCGCCTGCCGGACGGCGTCCGCGTGGTGACGTACGGCGAGTCCGAGGACGCGGACGTACGCGTCCTGTCCGTGATCCCCCAGGGCCTCAAGAGCGAGGTGACCGTCGAGCTGGACGGTTCCGTGCTCACCTTCACCGTCTCGGTCCCGGGCCGCCACTACGCGCACAACGCGGTGGCCGCGCTGGCGGCGGGCGCGGCGCTGGGCATCCCGGCGGCGGAGCTGGCCCCGGCCCTCGCCTCGTACACGGGAGTGAAGCGGCGCCTCCAGCTCAAGGGCGAGGAGGCGGGCGTGCAGGTCATCGACTCCTACGCGCACCACCCCACCGAGATGACGGCGGACCTGGAAGCGATGAGGGCGGCCGCCGGCGACGCCCGCATCCTGGTCGTCTTCCAGCCCCACCTCTTCTCGCGCACCCAGGAACTGGGCAAGGAGATGGGCCAGGCCCTGTCCCTCGCGGACGCCTCGGTCGTCCTCGACATCTACCCCGCCCGTGAGGACCCGATTCCGGGCGTGACGAGCGAGCTGATCATCGAGGCGGCCCGGGCGGCGGGCGCGGACGTGACGCCGGTGCACGACAAGGCGGAGGTGCCCGCGGTGGTGGCGGGAATGGCGAAGCCCGGTGATCTCGTTCTCACCATGGGCGCGGGTGACGTGACGGACCTCGGACCCGAGATCCTGACCCGCCTGTCGAAGTAGCCGGACCTGAGCCGAGGGGTTGAGCAACATGTCGTACGACGTCGAGAAGCCGGACGAGCAGTGGCGTGCGGAGCTGAGCCCGGCCGAGTACGCCGTGCTGCGCCAGGCCGGCACGGAGCCGGCGTTCCGCGGCGAGTACACGGACACCAAGACGAAGGGCGTGTACTCCTGCCGGGCCTGCGGCGCCGAACTCTTCACCTCCACGGAGAAGTTCGAGTCGCACTGCGGCTGGCCGTCCTTCTACGACCCGAAGGAGACCGAAGCGGTCGAGCTGATCGCGGACACTTCGCACGGGATGACCCGCACCGAGGTGCGGTGCGCCCGCTGCGGCTCGCATCTGGGCCACGTCTTCGAGGGCGAGGGGTATCCGACCCCGACCGACCAGCGGTACTGCATCAACAGCATCTCGCTGCGGCTGACGCCCGTCGACGGAGCCGAGTAGTCTCCGGACCATGCGGATCTCCGTCTCCTCGGACATGGACGAACCCGTGGCGCGTGCGCTGGTCGCGGAGTTGCGTGAGCGCGGCCACGAGGTCCTCGCGCACGGAGCGCTGCGGCCCGGGGCCGACGCGCGGTGGGCGGTGTGCTCGGAGGCGGCGGCCCGTGACGTCGCCGCCGGGCGCGCGGACCGGGCGGTCGTGTGCTGCTGGACCGGCACGGGCGCGTCGATCGCCGCGAACAAGGTGCCGGGCGTGCGTGCCGCGCTGTGCACCGACGCGTACACGGCCCGGGGCGCCCGCCGCTGGAACGACGCGAACGTACTGGCCCTCAGCCTGAGGCTGACCTCCGGGCCGCTGCTCGGGGAGATCCTCGACGCCTGGTTCGACGCCGAGGCCAGTGAGGACGCCGACGACCGCGAGAACGTCTCCCATCTCGCGCACCTGGAGGGCGGCGGCGCGGCCTCCTAGCCGGCCCTTCACGGTGGGAAGACCCTGCGGGGTGGTGGCGTTCAGCCCCGGTGGCCCGGGCGGCCGCTTCCGTTGCTCCGGGCCGAGGACGCTATCAACTGGTCTATCAGCGCGATCAGTACGTCCCGGCAGGACTCCCGGTCCCGGGCGTCGCACAGAAGCACATGGGCGTGCTCCGGCAGGGCCAGCGCGTCCCGGATCTCCTCGGGCGCGTAGGGATGCGCCCCGTGGAAGCCGTTGACGCCGACGACGAACGGGATGTCGCGCCGCTCGAAGAAGTCGATGGCGGCGAAGCTGGACTCCGGCCGCCGCACGTCCACCAGGACCACGGCGCCCAGGGCGCCGATGGCCAGGTCGTTCCACATGAACCAGAACCGCTGCTGCCCGGGTGTGCCGAAGAGGTACAGCACGAGTTCCTGGCTGAGCGTGATCCGGCCGAAGTCCAGGGCCACCGTGGTGGCGTGCTTCTCCGGGATGCCGCCCAGGTCGTCGACGCCCAGGCCGGCCGCGGTGAGCGGTTCCTCGGTGCGCAGCGGCACGATCTCACTGACCGAGCCGACCATGGTCGTCTTGCCGACGCCGAACCCTCCGGCTATCAGGATCTTGACCGTGTCGGGTGCTGAGGTCCCCTGGATGACGGGGTCAGAGCCGGCCAAGGCCGTCCCTCACTTTCTGCAGCAGGTCCATGTCGGACGTACGGGAGATCGTGCGCGGCGCGTGAGCGGTGATCCGGCCCGCCTCCAGCAGGTCGCACAGCATGATGCAGACCACGCTCACCGGCAGATCGAGCTGGGCGGCGAGCTCCGCCACCACCACCGGCTTCACGCACATCCGCAGGATGCGCGCGTGCTCGGGCTGCGGCCGGGCGGCCCGGTCGGGCGGCGGGTCCACCGTGGCGACCGACGTGATGAGGGTGAAGTCGGCGCGGCTGGGCCGGGTACGGCCGCCGGTCAGGGTGAACGGCCGTACGAGACGGCCCGCCGAGTCGCCTCCGTTCACCTCACTCGCCGTTGTCGGTGGCGACGACACCGGCACGCGGCGCCGCGCTGAGGTGCTCGCCGATCTTCTTCACCAGCATGTTCATCTGGTACGCGACCACACCGACGTCCGCACCCTTGCTGGTGAGCACGGCGAGGTGGGCGCCCGGGCCGGCCGTGGTGAGTATCAGGTAGCTGTTGGCCATCTCGATGAGTGCCTGGCGCACGGGCCCGCCGCGGAAGTCCATGCTGACGCCCTTGCTGAGGCTCATCAGGCCGGACGCGGTCGCCGCCAGCCGCTCGGCGTCGTCGCGCAGGAATCCCGTGGACCTGCTGACGACCAGCCCGTCCTCGGAGAGCACGACGGCCTGGTTCACCTCGGCGACCCGGTCCACCAGTCCGGTGAGCAGCTGGTCGAGCTGACTGTGCGTGGCGGGGATGGGGCGTGTCATTTCTCTGTCCTTCATGAGCGGTCTGCGGGCGGAGTCGAGGCGACGGATGCGCCTTCGGGCGCGGGTTCTTCCCCTAGGTCGTACGTCGTATCCGCGTCGTTGTCACGCGCCTGGAGCGTCCCGCGCTGGAATCCGGCGAGGGAGGAGGCGGCGCGCTCCGCGGTGAAGTCCTGCAAGGAGTCGTCGGCCTCGTCGGCGGTGGAGTCCTCGCGCAGCTCGGCGGCCAGGCTGGTCTGCGGAACCCGGCGCGGCAGCGGAGGGATCGTGCCCCGCGCCTCGGTGGCGCCCGGACCGGGACGGGGGACGACAGCGGTGGCCCGCGCCGAGGACGCCTCGGCCGTCCGCGCCCGGGCGACGGGTTCCGCCTCCCGCGAGCGCTCGTGCGTGGGCCCGTCCGGCTCGGCGGCCGGGGCGCTCGTGCTCCTCGCGGCGGTCTGGACGGCCTGCCGCGCCGGGGCCGCCGTGGCGCTCTCCGTGTCCCCGGCGGGCTCCGGGAGCTCGCGCACCACGACCTCGTGCGGGATGAGCACGATCGCGGTCGTTCCCCCGTACGGCGAGGAGCGCAGCGTGACGGCGATCCCGTGCCGGGTGGCGAGCCGGGCCACCACGAACATGCCGAGCCGCAGGTCGTCGGCGAGCGCCACCACGTCGAACTGCGGGGGCAGCGCCAACTGGGCGTTGAACGACGCGTAGTCGTCCTCGGACATGCCCAGACCGCGGTCCTCGATCTCCACCGCCAGACCCTTGGCCACCAGACCGGCCCGCACCCCGACCGGGCTGGGCGCGGGGGAGTACGTGGTCGCGTTGTCGATGAGTTCGGCCAGCAGGTGGATGACGTCGGCGACCGCGGGCGGCGCGAGGAACACCTCCTCGTCGGTGTGCACCTCCACCCGCTGGTACTCGGCCACCTCGCCGACCGCGCTGCGCAGGATGTCGATCAGGGCGACCGGCTCGGTCCAGCTGCGCCCCGGCCGCTCGCCGCTGATGATGACGAGGTTCTCCTCGTACCGCCGCAACTGGCTGGCCGTGGAGTCGAGTTCGTACAGGCCCTTGAGGATGTTCGGGTCCTGGTGCTCGCGTTCCAGCGCGTCGAGCTTGGTGAGCTGGAGATTGACCAGGTTCTGGCTCTGGCGGGCGATGCCCAGGATGACCTTCTGGAAACCGCGCCGGGTGTCGGCGAGTTCCACCGCGGTGTTCACGGCCGTGCGCTGGGCGGTGTTGAACGCCTGGGCCACCTGCCCCAGTTCGTCGTCCCCGTAGTCCAGCTCGGGCGTGGCGGAGTCCACGTCGACCGTCTCGCCGCGGTCGAGCCGCGTGACCACGTCGGGCAGCCGCTCCTCGGCCAGGCTGAGGGTGGCGATCCGCAGCCCGCGCAGCCGGCGCGAGAGGGAACGGGTGATGCGCCAGGACATGACGACGCACACCAGCAGGGCGACGAGGCCGCCGGCGCTCAGCGCGGCCGCCTTGACCAGGAGCCCCTGCGCCTGCTCGGCGCTGCGTTCCAGCAGCGCCGACGTCTCCTGGCGGATCAGGCTCGTGTACTGGGCCGAGAGCTTGTCCAGCGCCGTGTTCCAGCGTTTCTGCGCGTCCGGCAGGTCGATCTTCCGGCCTTCGGATCCGCCCTTCGCGCGCGCCGCGAGTACCTGGTCCTCGACGGCTTCCAGGGACTTCCATTCCGGGCCCTGGAGGATCCGCTCGGTCTGCGCCTTCACCGTGCCGCGCAGCGACGGGACGAGCTGGTCCTCGACGAGCCAGCGCCGGGCGTTGACCAGCTGCGTGAAGTGGGTCCACGCCTTCTCGTCGAGCTCGCCCGACGGCCAGGCCAGGTGGAGCTGGGCGTCCTCCTGGGAGACCAGCTCCGCCGCGTGTTCGAGGGCGACGAGCGGCCCGGCCTGCGAGGTGAGGTCACCGTCGTCGACCTGTGAGATCTCCTGGAAGGCGTGGATCTGGTCGTCGATGATCGAGGTGTACTGGTCGAGCGCCTGCTCGGGCGTGATGTCGGTGGGGTTGTCCACCTGCCCCCGGTAGTACTCGAGACTGCCCACGGAGGCGATGACCGAGTACATGCGGTCCCCGATGCGCTCGGGGGCCTGCTGGATCGCCTCGGATTGGCCGACCAGTTTCGCGATCGCCTTGTCGGTACGGTCCCGCTGCTGGTCCAGGGCGGTACGGGAGCTGCCGGGCGAGGCCAGCAGCACGGCCGACAGGCTGCGCTCCTGCTGCAGGGCGAGCGTCGCGTCGGTGCCCATGGCGCCGGTCGACCTGCTCAGCCCGGTCTGGTCCCGCAGCCGTAGACCCTCGGAGAACATCTGGATCGTGGTGACACCCCACATGGCGGCGAGGGTGACGCTGGGAACCAGTGCCAGCAGGATCAGTGAGAGACGTATGGAGCCGAGACGGCGGCGGGCACCTGTCCGTGGAGACATCGTCGTCCTAGAGCGATCAGCGGTGAGCGGAGGGGAGCGGCGGGAACGGGCGGGGGGACGAACGCGGCGGGTGACCACGTGTCCGGTGCAGCACAGGGGGTGCGCAGGATGCTATCCGTACAAGTGACCGTACGCACCGTGAGTACCGGAACCTTGGCGTCGCCGTTACCTGACGGGGGGTGGGCCCGACGGTCACGGCGGGTGGTTCAGCGGGTTCCGTCGGCCGCGAACCGTGCGACCGCGGCGACGTTCTTCTTGGTGACGAACGCGGGTCCGGTGAGCACGGGAGCCACTCCGCCGCCGCTGACGTTGCCGTTGGTCTCGTAGAGCCAGAAGGAGTCCACCGCGAGATATCCCTGCAGATACGGCTGTTGGTCCACCGCGAACTGCACGTCCCCGCTCTGCACGGCCTTGACGAGGTCCTTGTCGAGGTCGAAGGTGGCGACCTCGGCCCCGCTGTCCGCCTCCTTCACGGCCTTCACGGCCGCGAGGGCGAACTGGGCGCCGTTCATGACGACTTCGTCGATGGCCGGGTTCTGCCGCAGCGCGGCGGCCACCGAGTCGGTCACGGACTCCTTGTCGGTGCCGTTCACGTAGAGCATCTCGGTCCGGCCGCCGAAGGACTTCTTCACGCCGGCGCAGCGTGCCTCCACGGCGACGTTGCCCCGCTCGTGGATGACGCACAGGGCGTGCTTGGCCCCGAGGTCGTCCAGCTTGTCGCCGACGGCCCGGCCCGCGACGCTCTCGTCCTGGCCGAAGTACTGCATCAGACCGCCCGACTTCCAGGCGTCGATACCGGAGTTGAGGCCGACCACGGGGATGCCCGCCGCCCGGGCCGCGGCGACCGCGCCCTTCATGGCATCCGGTTTGGCCAGGGTCACCGCGATGCCGTCGACGCCCTCGGCGACCGCGTCCCGCACCAGTTCGGCCTGGCCGGCGGCGTCCGGGTCGTTCTCGTAGGACAGGTCGATGCCGTCCTTGGCGGCCGCCGCCTGGGCGCCCTTGCGCACCAGTTCCCAGAAGGCGTCGCCGGGGGCGCTGTGGGTGATCAGCGCGACCTTGATCCCGGCCGCGCCCGCCTTGCCCGCCGGGGCGGTGTCCCCGTCCGTGTCCGATCCGTCCGAGCCGGTGCAGCCCGTGGCGAGAAGGCAGGCGGCGGCGAGGCCGGCCAGGGCGGTGCCGTGCGGGGAGGCGGCGGAAAGGTGTCGGGAGGGGGTCGGGTTCATGGAGATACGGCACCTCGCTGTGCGGCCGGGCAAGCGGATGGGAGCGCGAAGTCGCCGCGACGGCCGGCGGGACGAGTGGGCCGACTGTCCGACTTTCGCTGGCCGGAGCCAATCGTGTGAGACACCTGATCGTCAAGTGAGCGGTCACATGACCGGAGTTGTCGTTCTTGATCTTGGCGCGGGGCCGGAACATCCGAATGTTACCGGTGGTATCCGCGCCGGTGTGCGGCGGGTGCGGCCGGAGCCGGGCGCGGGGCGCCACGGGAACCGTACGAGGGCGAAGCGCGGCGCCGGCCGTGGCGGACGCGTCGTCGAGCCGGGACCGGACGACCCCGGGCGAGAGGCCACTGACGGGACTTCGGCGGCTCGGGACACCACGGCCGCGGCCTGCCCGGCGCTCCCTGAGGAGCGCCGGGCAGGCCGCGAGACCGTCGAGGCGGCCGGGTGGTGCCGAGTGGTGCCGAGCGGGCCGTGGCCGTGGCTCACGGCCCTTCGCGGAGCCTCACGCCTTGCGGGCCACCGCGCCGTACATGGCGATGTCCTCGTCGCGGATGCCCTCTTCGCCCGCGCCGTCCGGGTGCCACTTGTGGACCTGGACGATGCCCGGCTCGACGAGCTCCACGCCCTCGAAGAACTCCTCGGCCTCGTCGATCGTGCGCAGCCGCATGGGCATGTTCCGCGCCGCGTACTCACGGGCGACCCGGCCCACCTCCTCCGGTGCGAACTCGGCGGTGCCGATGGTCATCGCCAGGTAGCTGCCCGAGGGAAGCGGATCCAGGAGGCGGCGGACGATGCCGACCGCGTCGTCCTCGTCCAGGACGAAGTGGACGATCGCGATGACGGTCAGCGCGACGGGCTTGTCCAGGTCCAGGGTCTCGCGGAACTCGGCGGACCCGAGCACGGCCTCCGGGTGCTGGAAGTCCGCCTCGATGTACGCCGTCCTGCCCTCCGGCGTGCTGGAGAGCAGCCCCTGGGACAGGGTGAGGACGATCGGGTCGTTGTCCACGTAGACCACACGGGACTCGGGGGCCACCGACTGGGCGATCTCGTGGAGGTTGGGCGAGGTGGGGATGCCCGTCCCGATGTCCAGGAACTGGCGTATCCCCGCCTCCTCGGCGAGCCAGCGCACGGCGCGGTTCATCCAGTCGCGGTTGGCACGCATGTGAACGGGCAGCGCGGGCCACTCCCGCGCCATGGCGTCGCCCGCCTCCTTGTCGGCGGGGTAGTAGTCCTTGCCTCCGAGGATGTAGTCGTAGATGCGCGCCGAGTGTGCGTTCTCGGTGTCGATCCGGTCGGCAGGCCATCCGTTTTCGGGCAACGCCGCCCTCCCATCATGTCGTCGGTTCACGGTGAACGCTCAAGCAGAAGCAGGAGTTTCGGAACAGGGAGGTCAGAGCAGGAAGTCGGCACGGCCGGCCTTCACACCTGCCAGAAAGCTCGTCATCTCGTACGGGGTGAACACCAGGGCCGGGCCGTCGGGATCGGTGGACTGGCGCAGTGCGACCCGGCCGTCGCCGAGCTTCTTCGCCTCGACGCAGGCGCCGCCCGCGTCGTCGCTCCACGGCTTGTACCAGCCGCGTGTACCGAGTTCCCGGGACGGCATGCCGTTGCGTATGTGGTGGTGCACGTCAGAGCTCCTTGCGGATCGCACCGAGGAGGGCCTCGGTCTTTCTGGCGGGCGCCGACTGGGCGCCCAGCCGGTCCAGGGCCTCGCGATAGACCACGACGTCGTCGTCCTTGTCCAGGTACACAGCGCCCACCAGGCCGCTGAGGTAGACGATGTCGGGCAGCTCGCGCGCCCGGAACCGGAAGAGGTGGAACGCTCCGGCCCGCATGGCCGGATGCGGGCCGTTCCCGAACGGCATGATCTGCAGGGTCACCTGGGGCAGCGAGTTGACCGCGATCAGGTGGTCGATCTGGGCGCGCATCACCTCGGGACCGCCGACCGGCCACCGCAGCACCGTCTCGTCCATCACGATCCACACGCGCGGCGGCGAGGGCCGGGAGAGCAGTTCCTGACGCCGCATGCGCAGGGCCACCCTGCGATCCGTCGCCTCCGAGGAGGCGTGCGGGTTGCCCGCGCTCAGCAGGGCGCGCGCGTACTCCTCGGTCTGCAACAGCCCGTGCACGAACTGCGCCTCGTACGCGCGGATCTGCAACGCCGCCTGCTCCAGGCTCAGATACGCGGCGAACCAGTCCGGCAGCACGTCACGGTACGTGTGCCACCAGCCGCGCTTGTTCGCCTCGCGGACCGACTTGAGGAAGGTGTCGATCTCCTGCTGGTCCGTCACGCCGTAGATCTGGAGCAGCTTCTCCGCGTCGGGAAGCCTGAGCCGCGCCACCTTGGCGGCCTCCATGCGGCGGATGGTGGAGTGACTGACCCCGATCGCCGCACCGGCCTGCTCGAACGTCAGCCCGGCCCGGGTGCGGAGGTCCTCCAGCTGCCTGCCGAGGATCATGCGCAGGACGGAGGGCGCGCCGCCCCAGCCGGTTTCCGCGGTCACGCCTTACCCCCTCACAGCGGGTTCGAGGTCGCAGTCTGTCACGATCACCCGTTCGACGGAGGAAGCATGCACGTGGCGAATTGCAATTTTCAACTTGTCGGTTGCGGGCTGTTGTTGGCAGGTGTCACAGTGGGGCGTACCGTCCCGGCCCGGTGAACGACGTGACGACGCGGTCCAGTTGGGGGAGAACGGCCCGCGCACCGTCACTGTCCGCAACGAGGTGCTCGCACCTCGCGGCGCGCCCGATCGGTGCGGTACCGGCACCGGTTCGACCCCCGGTGCGAAGGCAGACGAAAGGCGAACGGCGATGGCTACGCCCTCCCTCCCCAAGCCATTGGGCCGACTGCCCGCGGACGAACACCCCCACAGAGCAGGCGTGTTCGGCCTGTCTCCGGCCCCCGCCTCGGTGGGCCTGGCCCGCCGCAACGTGCGCGAGCTCCTCGGCGAATGGGGCACGGACCCCGAGACGTGTGACAACGCCGTCCTCGTGACCTCCGAACTCGTCACCAACGCGCTCACGCACACGGCGAGCGAGTGGATCGTGTGCAGACTGCGCACCGACGGACACCGGCTCCATCTGGAGGTCGAGGACCAGAACCGCGGTCTGACCCTTCCGGCACAGCGCAGCGCCGGCCCCGACGACCAGGGCGGTCGCGGTCTCATGCTGGTCGGCATGCTCAGCAGCGACTGGGGTGTCAGGGACGCCGCGTACGGCTCCGGTCGCGTCGTCTGGGCCGTCCTGCCGTCGCGGCAGACGCTGTCACCGCCGCCGTCGACGCCACGGGAACTCGCCGCCTCCGGGCTCGCGCCCACCCCGCACCTCACCCGGCCCGCCCCCCACTCGGCCGAAGGACTCCTGCCTCATGGAACTGCAGCACGCCCCTGACCCGTGGTCGCGTACGTCCGCGACGCCGCCGCCCGAGCACCCGGTCCGTCTCGTGATACCCGCACAACTGCGTACCCGTCTGGGGTGCGACGTGGTGGGCACCTCCAGAGAACACGGCGAACGCATCCTGGACTGTCTGCCCCGCGTCGGCTGCGTCTTCGCCGACGACTCGGCGGGCCGCGAGCGCTGGTGGTGGATCGTCCCCGCCGGTTCCCACATCGGCGTCACCTGGCCGTCCTCCGTCACCTACACCGCCGGCGCCCATCGCGCCGACCCGTCCTGGACCCGGGTCCGCCGCGGCCTCCGTTCCGGGAGGCCGCGTCTGATCCACAGCCCGGCGGGCGACTCGCCGTACACCCCGCCGATCCCCCTGTACTTCCTCGCGTGCCGCCTCGCCGGCAGTGTCCCGCGCTGGTCCCTCGCGGCGGGAGGCTGAGCCGACGCCCGGCTCTTCGGGCTCGCGCCGCCCCTCGGGTCGGGTTCGGCCGGATGCCCTCGTGTCAGGGGCGCGGCCACGGACGCTCGTCCAGGCTCTCGATGTCGGTGTTGAACCGCTTGAGGAACCCGGCGAAGGCGGCGACCTCCTCCGGGTCCCATTCGGCCATCACCTTCTCCAGCGCGCGGACACTCTCCCCGCGGTGTGTGTCGAGCCGGCGCGCACCCTCGGCGGTGATCCGGAACTTGCGGGCGATGCCGCCGTCGGGATCCGGGATGCGCTCGACGAGGCCGCCGCGCAACATGGCCGCGGTCTGCCGGTTGAGCGTGGAGGCGTCCAGACCGAAGGCGTCGCTGAGCTGGCCGATGGACATCGGGCCCTCCATCCGGATCCGGCTGAGCAGGATGTAAGCGCTGCGCTCCAGACGGCCGCCGACCCGGGCCCGGGGTGAGTTCAGGTAGAGGTGCCGACCGAGCAGCATCGTCTCGAACTCGATCAAGTGCGTGGGCTTGTCCATGCCGCCGGTCCTTCCCCAGATCTGGGCGCTCGCCCCGGGTCCGGGTCGGGGTCCGGGGGCGGGCCCGAGGCCGGGGGCAGGAGACATGACATCAAATATGCATCCCACACGTATTGTGCATGATGCATAAGTGAGCCGAGGCGTCCGGGGCATGGGCGCTACACGCGGGAGCGGGGCCGGGGCCCGGTCGTGATCGCCCTCAGTCCTGCTCGCCGAAGGTGACGACGACCTTCTCGGCGGCGCCCGGGGTGAGGGCGAGTTCGAAGGCGTGCCGTACGTCGGCGAACGGGACGCGGTGGCTGATGAGCCTGGCGAAGCGGTCGTGGTGTCGGACGAGTTCGGGGGTGACCTCGAAGATCTCGGTGGGGTACCCCTGCGAGGCGATGAGGGTGAGTTCGCTGCGCAGCATGCCGCCGAGGTCGATGGCGTCGGACCTCTTCTGTACGGCGACCATGACGAGCTTGGCGCCCCACCGGGCGTTGTCGACGGTGGCCTGGATGACGGCGGGGGCCCCGGCGGCGTCGATGTAGATGTCGGTCGCGGGGCGGGGCCCGCCCAGCGCGTTGGCCGACTGGCCGTGCAACTCGGTGAGGCGGGCGGTGAGGTCGCCGTCGGTCGAGTCGATCACGGCGTCGGCACCGACCGCGAGGGCGGTTTCCAGTCGCTCGGGGATGACGTCCACGACGACGACGTGCTGGACTCCGCGGAGCTTGAGCCAGATGGCGGCGCCCAGGCCGATGGGCCCGGCGCCGAAGACGACGACCTTGTCGGCGGGTCCGGCCCCGGAGCGGTTCACGCAGTGCCGGGCGACGGCCATCGGCTCGTTGAGGGCGGCCACGGCGAAGGGCACGGAGTCGGGGAAGACGCTGAGGTTGGTGCCCGGCTCGGCGTTCTCGACCAGGAGGTACTCACTCATGGCGCCGTGCTCGCCACCGCAGCCGATGATGCCGGAGGGGACGCCCTGCGGGTTGACGACGACGCGGTCCCCGACCTTGAGGCCTGTGACGGCGCTGCCCGTCTCGACGATCTCCCCGGCGGGCTCGTGACCGAGCGGGAGTGAGGTCATCGAGCCGTCCGGGCCCATGGGGGCGCCGCCGAGGTGGAGGAAGAAGGTGTCGGTGCCGCAGATGCCGCAGGCGCGGATTCTGAGCAGGACGTCGCGGGGGCCCGGCACCGGGCGCTCGATGTCGACGACGTCGATCCCGCCGACGGGACCGGTGCGGACGGACTTCATGGTGGCCATGGTGAGACTCGCTTTCCTTGCGGGTTCGAGGGCTTGAGGGATCGGGGGTCTGATCGTTTGTGGGCCTCGTCGGGCCGGTGGGGTGTGAGCGGAGGCGGATGACTGGCGACTGGCGATGGGTGACCGGCGGCAGGTGACCGACGGAGCACGGCGGATGACGACCGGGAGGCGCTCGGCCGTGCACCTGTCCGGGTCCGGCGGGAGGGCGGGGGAGTGCCCGTCCACCGGACCCGGCGCCCGCGCCGGTCCCCGTCCCCACGGGGCCTGCGCGGGCGGACCGCCTCCGCTCAGGCGGTCCGTTCCGCACGCCACGGCACGTGGTGCCGGGCGCTCGACCGAGGTGTCGCTCGCGGTGCGGTGTCCGCGGACCGGTGCCGGAGGGCCCGGATGTGGGCCGTACCTGCGACGATCGGGTCTTACTTGAGTAAGGCAAACATATCTGCCTTACTTGAGTCAAGCAAGTGAATCGTGAATTTACTTGAGTCACGCAAGCAGATGGTAAAGTGACTCCATGTCCACGCCCTCACCCGCATCCGGCTCCGCCCCCACTGCCGAGCACGCATCCGCCCCCGCCTCGCAGGACGTCGCCGAGATCGAGCGGGCCCTCAACCGCATCGTCTATCTGACCGGCAGGGTCCGGCAGCACGACCGCCTCATGGCCCTGGCCGGTGTGTCGTTGGACCGCGCGGCCGTGGCGCTGCTGCGGCAGATCGCCGACTCCGAGCCCATGCGCCCCGGCGAGCTGGCGGCCCGGCTGGCGGTGGAGGCCTCGCACGTCACCCGGCAGGTGCAGCAGTTGCAGAAGGGCGGCTATCTGACCCGGGTCCCGGACCCGGACGACCGCCGCGCCCAGCGCATCCAGCTCACCGCCGCCGGCCAGGAGGCGATCGACCGCATCCGCATGGCGAGCTGCCGGGGCATGGAGGTGGCGCTGGCCCACTGGTCGCCCGAAGAACTGCGGCAGCTCTCCACGCTGTTCCACCGGATGGTCGACGACTTCCTGCGCACCGACATCACGCTGGAGGGCGAGGACGCCTCGTCGCAGCCCGCCTGACAGTCCGACAGCGCCACCGCCCGAGCGTGCGACACCCGCTCCCGCGCGCCTCGCCCCTTCCGCTCCCGGCCGGGGCGGGTCGCGGTGGGCGGGCCGTCCGGCCGTGCGACGCGTGCCCGCCCGCGCCGCAGGCGTGACGCGCGGGTCCCACGCGAGGCGGCCCAGCCATGAGCGAGGTGCGTGCGATGCACGGGATGGACGACGTGGACCGGGTGTCAGGGTCCGGCGGCGCAGGCGGGGCGCGCGGGGGTGACGCCGACGTGTCCCTGCTCGCCCGTGGTGCCGGACGGCACGTCCTGGTCGTGGTCCACGACGAGGCGCTCGCCGAACTGCTGTCGACCACGCTGGAGTTGGCGGACTATCGGGTCACCGCCGCCCGCACCGGCGCCCAGGGGCTGGCGCGGCTGGCGGAACGACGGTTCGACCTGGTCCTCTTCGACATGACGGTGCCGGACATCGCCGTCCTGGGGGAGGGGCGCAGATTCCGTCCGGCCGACCGCCCTCCCGTGCTCTTTCTTGCCTCCTACGAGAGGCTGGGGAGCCTGGTGCCCGAACTGGGCCCGGGGGAGACCGACTACGTCACCCTGCCGTTCCGGATCTCCGAAGTCCTCGCCAGGGCCCATGTGTTACTGCGCGGCCGCAGCCCGGTGCGCCAGGGGCCGTGCTACGGCGATGTCGTGCTCGACGACGCCACCTGCCAGGCCTGGCGCGGCAGGCGGTCGCTCGACCTCACCCCCGCGGAGTACCGGCTGCTGCGGCATCTGCTGGTCAACGCCGAGCGCGTGCTGTCCAAACAGCAGATCTGCCGGCATGTCTGGGGAGAGGCCCGGGCCGGGAACGCGATCGAGAAACTCGTCTCCCGTCTGCGCCACAAGGTGGATCAGGACCAGCCCCCACTCATCCACACCCGCCGCGGCTTCGGCTACCGGCTCGGCCGCTGAACCCTGCCCCGGCCGCCCCTCCTGCCCGGGGCCGGGCCTGCCACCGCCCCACCCCTCCGCGCCCGGTGTCGCGCATGTGATCCGGGTCACGTCAGCTTCCTGTCAGGCAACTGTCCGGGAGGCGTCAGACCGCTCCGGTTGCATGTGACCCAGAGGCCTCCAGCCCTTCCCCGTACTCCGCCCCGGCGGAGCCCCCACCGAGGAGACACATGGCCGAGACACTGGCCGGTGCCGCGTCCGACGCGGCGCGGGAGATGCCCGAGTTCCCGATGCCGAGGGCAGCGGGCTGTCCGTTCGCCCCGCCTCCGGCCGTGGAGGAACTCCGAGCGGACAACCCGATCGGCAGAATCCGCATCTGGGACGGCAGCACGCCCTGGATCATCACCGGCCACGAGGCGCAGCGGGCCCTCCTGACCGATCCCCGCGTGAGCGCGAACGACAGGAACCCCGGCTTCCCGTTCGTCACCGAGTACCGGCAGCAGATCGCGAAGTACACCCCGGAACTCGTCGTCAACACCGACGCCCCCGAGCACACCCGGCTGCGCCGGATGGTGAACGGCCCGTTCCTGGTCAAGCGGATCGAGGCCATGCGGGCCCCGATCCAGAAGATCGTCGACGGTCTGATCGACGACCTGCTGTCCGGTCCCAACCCGGCCGACCTCGTGACGGCACTGGCGCTTCCCGTCCCCTCGCTGGTGATCAGCGAACTGCTCGGAGTGCCGTACGCCGACCACGAGTTCTTCCAGGAGAACAGCGGCCTCGCGCTCGACCGCGCCGCGGCACCGGAGGACTCCCGCGCGGCGAGCACGGCCCTGTCCTCGTACCTGGACGACCTGCTCGGCCGGAAGCTCACCGAGCCCGGCGAGGACGTGCTCTCCGAGATGGCGGCCCGCGTCACCGCCGGGGAGATGACCCGCGACGAGGCCGTCCACATGGGTGTCGCGATGCTCATCGCCGGCCACGAGACCACCGCGACGATGATCGGCCTCGGCACCCTGGTGCTGCTGCAGAACCCCGAACAGCTCGCCCTGGTACGGGATGCGCGGGACCCGAAGGTCGTCGCGGGCGCGGTGGAGGAACTGCTGCGCTACCTGAGCATCGTCCAGGTCGGCCTGCGCCGGGTCGCCACCGAGGACATCGAGATCGGCGGGCAGGTCATCAGGGCCGGTGACGGCATCGTCGTCGACCTGCACGCCGCCAACTGGGATCCCGAGGCGTTCCCCGGCGCCGACCGGGTGGACGTCACCCGGCCCGCGCGCAAGCACAACGCGTTCGGCTACGGGCCCCACCAGTGCCTGGGCCAGTCCCTCGCCCGGCTGGAACTCCAGGTCGTCTACGGCACGCTCTTCCGGCGCGTCCCCGCCCTGCGCCTGGCCGTCCCGGTGGAGGAGCTCCGGTTCGACCACACCGGCACCACCTACGGCGTGGACTCCCTGCCCGTCGCCTGGTGAGCGGCCACCGCCGAGACCACTGAACGTGCCCGAGGGACAAGGAAGATGCTCATGCGTGTGGAACTGGACGAACCGAAGTGCGTGGCGTCGGGGCAGTGCGTGATGGCCTCCCCGGAGGTCTTCGACCAGCGGGACGACGACGGCGTGGCGATCCTGCTGGAGGAGGTGCCCGGGGACGGCCTCCTCGACGGCGTGCGGGAAGCCGTGGCGATCTGCCCGGCGGCGGCGATCCGGCTGGTCGGCGAGTGAAGAGGATCGTCGTCGTCGGTGCTTCGGCGGCCGGGCTGGCGGCAGCCGAGACCCTGCGCCGCGAGGGGTACGACGGCACACTCACCCTCATCGGTGACGAGCCGCACGCCCCCTACGACAGGCCGCCGCTGTCCAAGCAGATCCTGGCGTCCGAGTGGCACCCCGACCGGCTCGCGCTGCGCCCGCCGGACGATCTGGCCGCGCTGGACCTGGAGTTGAGGCTGGGCACCGCCGCGACGGGCCTGGATCCCGGCGGACGCGCGGTGCTGCTGGCCGACGGGACACGGGTGCCGTACGACGGACTGGTCGTCGCCACCGGTGTACGTCCGCGGCGGCTGCCCGGCGACGGGAGCGCGCATGTGCTGCGCACCCTGGACGACGCGCTCGCCCTGCGGGCCGGACTGGGGGCGGGCCGGCGCCTGGTGGTGGTCGGCGCCGGGTTCCTCGGCGCCGAGGCCGCCGCCGTGGCCCGCCGCCTCGGCACCGAGGTCACGCTCCTGGAACCCGCGCCGGTACCGCTCGCCCACGCCGTAGGCGACGAGGTGGGACGGGTGCTCGCCGCGGCCCACCTGGACCACGGGGTGGACCTGCGCACCGGGGTCCGGGTGGCCGCGGTGACCGAGGGCGGGGTCCGGCTCGTCGGTGGCGAACTCGTCGAGGGCGACCAGGTGTTGGTGGCCGTCGGGTCGCTGCCCAACACCGAGTGGCTGGCGGGGAGCGGCCTGACGGTGGACGACGGGCTGGTGTGCGACCAGTACTGCGAGGCCGCACCGGGGGTGTACGCGGCCGGTGACGTCGCCCGCTGGTACAACCCGCTGTTCGGGACGCCGATGCGCGTCGAACACCGTACGAACGCCGCCGAACAGGGCATGGCGGCGGCCCGCAACCTGCTGCACCCGCAGGCGCGCAAGCCGTTCGCACCGGTGCCGTACTTCTGGTCGGAGCAGTACGGCCTGAAGGTCCAGGCGTTCGGACGGCTGCGCGGACACGACGAGGTCGCCGTGGTGGAGGGGGACCTCGACGAGCGCAGGTTCACGGTCGCCTACCGCACGGGCGACCGGCTCACCGGAGTCCTCGCGCTCGGCATGCCACCGAAGGCGCTCCGCGGCCGGCGGCAGGCCATCGCCGCACGCTCCCCGTGGCGTGATGCCGTCCCCGCCGCCCGGACGCCCTAGCCGTCGAGGTCAAGAGGCCGCAGGATGACGGCAGTTCGAGCCACCGAAAGGCAGAGGACGCAGAGGACGGCCACGGCGGACGGTCCGCCGCCGGAGCAGGCACAGCGCATTCGCCCCCATCCGACCGCAGGCCCCACAGCAGAAGGACAGGTATGCCCCCCACTCCCCACGCCTCGTCCGGCAGGTCCCCGTCCGGCCCGGACGGGCTCGGCTTCGACCCGGACGCCCTGCGTGCGCGATACCGGGCCGAACGCGACCGCCGCATCCGGCCGGAAGGCAACGCGCAGTACCAGCGCATCGCAGGAGAGTTCGGCTCCTACGCGGACGACCCGTACGTGGAGGAACCGGAGTTCACGCGGGAGCCGCTGCACGACCGGGTCGAGGCGGTGGTCGTCGGCGGCGGCTTCGGCGGTCTGCTCGCCGGGGCACGGCTGCGGCAGGCGGGCGTGGAGTCGATCCGGATCATCGAGCAGGGGGGCGACTTCGGCGGGACCTGGTACTGGAACCGGTACCCGGGCATCCACTGCGACATCGAGTCGTACGTCTACATGCCGCTGCTCGAAGAGGTCGGCCACATCCCCGAGTGGAAGTACGCGCCCGGCGAGGAGATCCGGCAGCACGCGCGGGCGGTGGCGCGCCGGTTCGACCTGTACGACGGCGCCTGCTTCCGGACGCAGGCGACCGAACTGCGCTGGGACGACACCGAGTCGGAATGGGTGGTCGGCACCGATCGCGGCGACCGTGTACGGGCACGCTACGTGGTGGTCTCCAGCGGCACGCTCAGCCAGGCGAAGCTCCCGGGCATCCCCGGCATCGAGACCTTCAAGGGGCACACCTTCCACACCAGCCGCTGGGACTACGCGTACACGGGCGGCGACGCGAACGGGAACCTGCACCGGCTCTCCGACAAGCGCGTGGCCCTGATCGGCACCGGAGCGACCGCCGTCCAGGTCGTGCCGCATCTGGGCCGCGACGCGCGGCAGTTGTACGTGTTCCAGCGCACCCCCTCCTCCGTCGACGTGCGGGGCCAGCGCCCCACCGACCCCCACTGGGCCGCCTCGCTCGAACCGGGCTGGCAGCGCCGCCGCAGGGACAACTTCCTCAGGACCGTCACCGGCGCCCGCACCGACGAGGACCTGGTGGACGACGGCTGGACCAGCAGTGCCCGGCTGCTGCAGAACCTCATCCCGACCAACCACTACGCGGACCTTCCCGCGGAGGAACGCGACCGCCTGAACGAGCTGGCCGACTTCCAGAAGATGAACGAGATCCGTGCCCGGGTCGACTCCGTGGTCGAGGACCCCGCGACCGCCGGGGCACTCAAGCCCTGGTACCGGTACATGTGCAAGCGGCCCACCTTCAGCGACCACTACCTGGACACGTTCAACCGGCCCGGCGTGACGCTGGTGGACACCGCCGACCACGGCGGCGTCGAGCGCATCACCGAGAACGCCGTCGTGGTCGGAGGCACGGAGTACGCGGTCGACTGCGTCATCTTCGCGACCGGCTTCGAGGTCGGCGTCTCGGGCATCCTGTCCGGCCGGCTCCGGGTGTACGGCCGCGACGGCGCCGAACTGCCCGCGTCCTGGCGGCAGGGCGTGCGAACGCTCCACGGCTTCTCCAGCCACGGATTCCCCAACCTCTTCCAGCTCGGTCCGCTGCAGAACGCCAGCGCCGTGAACTACGTCCACATCCTCGACGAACAGGCCACCCACGTCGCCGGGATCGTCGCCGAGGCACGCAGACGCCGGGCCCGGTACGTCGAGCCGTCCGTCGAGGCCGAGACCGCCTGGGTCGCCACGATCCGGGAGAAGGCCGCGGACCTCTACGCGTTCCAGGCCGAGTGCACCCCCGGCTACTACAACAACGAGGGCAGACCCAGGCGGCGCAGCGAGTCGTACGGCGACGGGCCGGTCGCCTTCCACGAACTGCTCAGGCGCTGGCGCACCGACGGCGGCATGAGCGACGTCATCGTCGAGTGACCCGCCGACAGGCGACCGCCACCGGTGGGGGTCGCACGGCGCGGACGCCCGGCCCCCGCACGTGAGCCGGGCACCGAAGGACGGCACCCGGACCCGGGACCGCCCGGCGGAAATCCCCTGCGGCACTGTCAGTGGCATCGGCGATACTTCATCGACCCCTTTCCGACCCCGGACGAGACTCCGGACGGGAGGGGAAGGGGAGCCGACCGTCCGAGGGGGAGTACCGTGCCGCAGTCCCAGCCGTCCGGCCCAGCCGCCACACCGGCGTGGCGGCTGCTGCTCGCGTACGTGCGCCCGTACCGCTGGACGCTGCTGCTCGGAGCCGTGCTGTCGCTCCTGACCGGGGCCGCGGGGCTCGCGCTGCCGCTGGTGGCCAGGACGCTGATCGACGACCTGGGCCACGACCGGGCGATCACCGGCGCACTGCTGGCGATGTCGGCCCTGGTCGTCACGAACGCCGCGATCGGCGCGCTCGGTTCGTACGTGCTGCGGTACACCGCCGAGTCCGTCGTACTCGGCGCACGGCGGGGCCTCGTCTCGCATCTGCTGCGTCTGCGCATAGCCTCCGTCGACCGGAGCGAGCCCGGGGACCTGATGGCCCGGATCACCTCGGACACCACCCTCCTGCGGGAGGTCACCACCGACTCGCTGGTGGGCCTCGGCACCGGCGGACTCACCCTCGTGGCCACGCTCGGCCTGATGGGGTTCGTCGATCCGGTGCTCACCGCCGTCACCCTGGGCGTGGTCCTGGCCGCGGGCACGGTGATCGGCGTGATCGTGCCGCACATCAACCGGGCCAGCAGGCAGGCCCAGGACGCGGTCGGGGCGATGGGCGCCTCGCTGGAGCGGACCCTGGGCGCACTGCGGACCATCAAGGCGTCCGGCGCCGAGCACCGCGAGGAGCGGGCCGTGCACGCGGCGGCCGAGGAGTCCTGGCGCCAGAGCGTCCGGGCCGCCAAGTGGTCGGCACTGGCGGGGAACACGGCCGGTCTGTCGATGCAGGTCGCGTTCATCACCGTCCTCGCCGTGGGCGGCGCGCGCGTCGCGACCGGAGCCGTCGACATCGGCACCCTCGTCGCCTTCCTGCTGTACGTCTTCTACCTGATGTCGCCCATCCAGCAGGTCGTCGGAGCGGTCGCCCAGTACCAGAGCGGCTCGGCCGCCCTGGCCCGCATCGAGGAGGCCAGGCGGCTGCCCGCCGAGCCGGCCTCCGAGCCCGCCCCGCTGCCCGGCCCCGGCGCCGAGCCCGCCTCGATCACGTTCGAGGACGTCCGCTTCCGGTACGACGACGACCTGCCGTACGTCCACCACGGTGTGACCTTCGCCGTCCCTCCGCGCGGCATGACCGCCTTCGTGGGACCGTCGGGCGCGGGCAAGACCACCGTGTTCTCCCTCATCGAGCGGTTCTACGACCCCGAGGAGGGGACCATCTCGCTGGACGGCCGGGACCTCACCGACTGGGAGGTGTCGGGGCTCCGGTCGGCCATCGGCTACGTCGAGCAGGACGCGCCCGTCCTCTCCGGCAGCCTCCGCGACAACCTCCTGCTCGGCAATCCCGACGCCGACGACGGCGAACTGCTCCGCGCGCTCAAGACCACCCGGCTCGACTCCCTCGTCGACCGGCTGCCGAAGGGCGTGGACACGCTTGTTGGCCACCGCGGCACCAAGCTCTCCGGCGGCGAGCGGCAGCGCGTCGCCATCGCCCGGGCCCTCCTGCGGCGGCCCCGGCTGCTGCTGCTCGACGAGGCCACCAGCCAGCTCGACGCGGTCAACGAAGCGGCGCTGCGCGACACGGTCGCCGATGTCGCCCGCACCACCACGGTCCTGGTCGTCGCCCACCGGCTGTCCACCGTCACCATGGCCGACCGCATCGTCGTGATGGACGCCGGGCGGGTACGGGCCGTGGGCACCCACCGCGAACTCGTCGCGGGCGACCCGCTGTACGCGGAACTCGCCGCCACGCAGTTCCTCGCGGCCACCGACGCCGCCTGAGGGCCGGCCGGCCTGAGAACCGGCCACCACACTCGAGGGCCGGTCTCTGCCCGAGAACCGGCCTCCATTCGAAAACCGGCCGTCGCGTGAGGCCCGCCGAGACCGGGCCGAACGTGTGAAAAGGGTGTCCTTTCCCGTCAACCGCCTTTCTCCGTAGGGGGTTCCCGGCCAGGGATCGAGGGTTTTCCCCGTATCCCCGGGACAAAGGCGCGACCTATTGTTCGAGCCACAGTCGCACCACAGGTAACCCCTGATAGGTCGCTGCGCATGGCCGGCTGACGCGCTTTTCGCTCGCACCCCCCGCCGCTTCGACGACGAAGCGAATCGACCGATGCTCCGCACCGCTTTCGCGCGCTGTCCGGAGCCGGCCACGAAAGGCACTCCCTTGCGTACTCCACGACCCGCGAGACGGAAGCTGATATCCGTCGCCGCGATATCCGCGACGCTGATGGCAGGGACGATCACGTCCCTCGCGCTGGCCGGACCGGCCACCGCCACGGTCCCCTCCGACGAGGCCGCGAAGACCGCTGCCGCCGCCGTGACCGCCCCGGCCGAGCGGCTGATCGTCGGCTACAAGGCGGGCGCCACCGAGGCCAAGTCGAACAAGGCCGCCTCCGCGGACGCCGAGGCCAAGGGCAAGGAGGCCGGGGAGGACCTCGACTTCCAGCGCCGCCTCGGCACCGGTGCCGCGCTGGTCGACCTGGGCGACCGGCTGAGCAAGGCCGACGTGGCCGACGTCGTCGCCGAGTTCCAGGCAGACCCGCAGGTCGCGTACGCCGTGCCGGACCGCCTCAACAAGCCGCAGGCCGACCCGAACGACACCGAGTACAGCAAGCAGTGGGACCTCTTCGAGACCACCGCGGGCATGCGTGTCCCCGGTGCCTGGACCACCGCGACCGGCACCGGCGTGACCGTCGCCGTCATCGACACCGGTTACGTCACCCACTCCGACCTCGCGGCCAACATCGTCGCGGGCTACGACTTCATCTCCGACACCGCGGTCTCGGTCGACGGCAACGGACGCGACAGCAACCCGGCCGACCCGGGCGACTGGTCCGCCGCGAACGAGTGCCAGGCCGGCGCCCCGGCCAGTGACTCCTCCTGGCACGGCACGCACGTCGCGGGCACCATCGCCGCCGCCACCAACAACGGCAAGGGCGTCGCGGGCATCGCGTACAACGCGAAGATCTCCCCGCTGCGTGTCCTCGGCAAGTGCGGCGGCTACGACTCCGACATCATCGACGCCATCACCTGGGCGTCCGGCGGAACGGTCTCCGGCGTCCCGGCCAACACCAACGTCGCCAAGGTCATCAACATGAGCCTCGGCGGTGGCGGTGCCTGCACCACGGCCACCCAGACCGCGATCAACAACGCCGTCGGCCGCGGTACGACGGTCGTCGTCGCGGCGGGCAACAGCAACGCCAACGCGGCCAACTACTCGCCGGCGAGCTGCAGCAACGTCATCTCGGTGGCGGCGCTGGGCCGCACCGGCTCCAAGGCCTACTACTCCAACTTCGGCTCGACCGTGGACATCGCGGCCCCCGGCGGCGAGACCAACACCACCACCGCCAACGGCATCCTCTCCACGCTGAACGCCGGTACGAAGACGGCCGGTTCGGAGTCGTACGACTACTACCAGGGCACCAGCATGGCCGCCCCGCACATCGCGGGCCTCGCCGCGCTCGCCAAGTCGGCGAACTCCGCGCTGACCCCGGCCCAGATCGAGTCGGCGATCAAGACCAACTCCCGTGCCCTGCCCGGCACCTGCTCGGGCGGCTGCGGCGCCGGTCTGGCCGACGCGGCCAAGACCGTGCAGGCCGTGAGCGGCACCGGTGGCTCCACCGGTACGACCTTCTCCAGCACCGCCGCCGTCTCGATCCCCGACGCGGGCTCGGCCGTCGAGTCGTCGATCGCGGTCAGCGGCCGCACCGGCAACGCCCCGTCGGCCCTCCAGGTCGGCGTCGACATCACCCACACCTTCCGCGGTGACCTGGTGATCGACCTGGTCGCGCCGGACGGCACGGCGTTCCGCCTGAAGCCGTCCAGCACCTCGGACTCGGCCGACGACGTCAGCGCCACCTACACCGTGGACGCGTCCGGCGAGACCGCCAACGGGACCTGGAAGCTGCGCGTCCAGGACGTGGCCTCGGCCGACACCGGCCGGATCAACAGCTGGAAGCTGACCTTCTGACCGTGCCACGGCGATCGCGGGACGATCGCCCGGCTTCCGGCCGACAGCGGGCCGGGCACTGAGAAACCACCCCCCACAGGGTGGGGCCGAAAGGCCCCGCGGGGCGGTCGACGCGAGCGGGCGTCGACCGCCCCGCCTTTCGTCGTGCCGCCCAATACCTTCGCCGCCACCTTTCCTCCCTTGGCAGGATGGTCGAATCGCCGCCTCCGGGACAGGATGCCCGGATGAAGGGTGATCTGTTTTCCAGCGAGTACATGGTGCAGCCGGCCGCCACGGCGGGCATGAGCGTGCAGAACGCCAAGTCGATCAGGTACGCCGTCAACGGCGAGATGCTCGCCCGGCAGGGCGCGATGATCGCCTACCGCGGCAACCTGCAGTTCGAGCGCAAGGGCCAGGGCGTCGGCGGCATGCTCAAACGGGCCGTCACCGGAGAGGGCCTGCCCCTCATGGCGGTGCGCGGACAGGGGGAGGCCTGGTTCGCGCACGAGGCCCAGAACTGCTTCATCATCGACATCGACCCCGGCGACGTCTTCACCGTCAACGGCCGCAACGTGCTGTGCTTCGACGCCTCACTCACGTACGAGATCAAGACGGTGAAGGGCGCGGGCATGACCGGCGGAGGGCTGTTCAACAGCGTCTTCACCGGGCAGGGCAGGCTCGGTCTCGTCTGCGAGGGCAACCCACTGGTCATCCCGGTCTCACCGCAGTGGCCCGTGTACGTCGACACGGACGCCATCGTCGGCTGGACGGCCAACCTGCAGACGTCGCTGCACCGTTCGCAGTCGATCGGCTCGATGCTCCGCGGCGGCTCGGGGGAGGCGGTGCAGCTGGTGCTCCAGGGGGAGGGATACGTCGTCGTACGGCCGAGCGAGGCGACACCGCAGAGCACCTCCCAGCACTGACGGGGGAGGGCTCGGCCGGGCTCGTACGGCTGCCGCGCCCGCACGACGGCCGCCCGCACGGCCGTCGAGCCCGCACTGGTGTCCCACCCGTCTCGCCTGTCTCACCTGTCCCGGCGGTCGGAGGTGCCTGTGACGACGCAGCCCGGTTGGCAGGATCCGCTGAGGTCAGTGCCCGTAGCGGCGCACGGTCTCGGGGTGGATGACGACGCGGAGCAGGTCAGCGGCCTGCATCATGGCGAGGTCGTGGGCCCGGGCCCGGTCGTCGAGGTCCCAGTAGCGAGCGGCGAGGCGGGAACACAGGTCGTGCGCTCCGTCGGCCGCCATCGTGGTGCGGCCGACGACGGACACCCAGCGCTCACGCTCGCCTACCGGGGCGGCGACAACGATCGAGGCGCGGGGGTCGCGGTGCAGGCGCCGCACCTTCAGCGAGCCCGGCTCCGTGAAGAACTGGATCGTCCCCTCCGCGGTGGCCTCGAACCACACCGGCCGGGGCTGTGGCGGCTGCGTTCCCCCGGCCACGGACAGGAACCCGTGCAGGGGGCGTCCGAGGAACTCGAGGTCCTCGGCGGTCAGCCGGTTGGTGGCGGTGCTCATTGTGGTCCTTTCAGAAGATGCCGGCGTGACGGTGGAGGGAGGTTTCGCTCCGTTCGCCCACCGCGATCACGGCGGGCTGACAGTGCGGACCGGATGCGCGGCGGCAACCGTTGGGAGACCACCCCGGCGCGCAACACCCCGACCGCCGGAGTCCGGCGCAGCCGCTGGACGGCCGCCCGAGAGGTCATGGCCGCCAGGCTCCCGCTGCCGCCGCCCGCACCACGTAGTCCTCGAAGTTCCGGGGCGCTCGCCCCAGCACGGTGGCGACACCGTCCGTCGTTTCGGCAATCACCCCGCGCTCCATCAACACGAACATCTCGGCGACGTGGTGCGCGTCGTCCTCGCCCCACCCCTCCGCGACCAGCGCCGCGGTGTACTCGGCGGGGGAAAGCCGCTTGTAGGTCATGGGCAGTCCGGACGCCCGGGAGATCAGCTCGACGGCCTCCTCGAAGGTCAGCGCGCGCGGCCCGGTCAGCTCGTAGATCCGCCCGGCGTGCCGGCCGGGCTCGGCCAGCACCGCGGCCGCGGCGTCGGCGACGTCCTCCAGGTCGATGAACGGCTCGGGGACAGGACCGGCCGGGAGCGCCAGTTCGCCGGCGACCAGCGGGGCGTGGAAGAGGTCCTCGTCGAAGTTCTGGTCGAAGTTCGACGGCCGCAGGACGGTCCACTCCAGTGCCGAGCCGCGCACGGCGTCTTCGGCCGAGCGCATGTCCAGGCCGAACGCGGAGTCGCCCCAGGCGTCGGCGCCGTGCCCGGAGAGCAGGACAAGGTGCTGCACGCCGGCGGCCTCGGCCCGCGCCACGAACTCGTGTACCGGTCCGGGCACGGGCGGGGGTACCACGTAGGCAGAGGTGATGCCCTGCAGGACCGCATCCCAGCCGTCGGGGTCGGACCAGTCGAAGCGGGTCCGGCTGGATCGGGAGACGGCGCGCACCTGCGTGCCGCGCAGCCGCAACCGGGCGGCGACCCGCCGGCCGGTCTTGCCGGTGGCGCCGAGGACGAGGGTGGTGTCGTTGCTCATGGCAGCGATTCAACAGCGTCTGCTCGGACGAATACATAGGTGAGAAGCCGGATCGCATGTGTGATCGTCTAGCCTCGGTGGGGTGGACGCGTTCGGTGACCTCTTCCGCGGGATGCGGGCCCAGGGCTCGTTGTTCGGCAACTCGATCCTGTCCCCGCCCTGGGCGCTGCACTTCGTGGACGGCGCGCCGCTGACGTTGTGCACCGTCCTCGGCGGGGCGGGCTGGATCGTGCCGGAGAACCGCCCGCCCGAACAGCTCCGCGCCGGCGAGACGGTCATCGTGCGGGGCCCCGCACCGTTCACCTTCGTCGACGAGGTCGGCACCCGGGCCGAACCGATCGCGTGCGGCGAGCACTGCGCGACGCCCGAGCAGGGCGGGACCCGGCACCGGCTCGGCTGGAACGACTGCGACGGCGACGCCGGCGACGGCGCGACGACGCTGATCGTCGGCGCCTACCCGGTACGCGGCGAGATCAGCCGCAGGCTGCTGGACGGGCTGCCGGTCGTGCTGCGCGTCGTATCCGGCGGCGGGACCGACGCCGTACTCGACCACCTCGCCGCCGAGGTCGCCACCGACACCCCGGGCCAGCAGGTGGTCCTCGACCGGCTGCTGGACTGGATGCTGGTGTGCGCGCTGCGCGAGTACTTCGACCGGCCCGGCGGCGAGCCGCCCGCCTGGTACGCCGCCCAGCGGGACCCGGTGGTCGGCGACGCGCTGCGCCTGCTGCACGCCGAACCAGCGGCCCCGTGGACGGTGTCCTCGCTGGCCGACCGGACCGGAGTGTCACGTTCCACGTTGGCGAAGCGGTTCGCCGACCTGGTCGGCGAACCGCCGCTGACCTACCTCACCCGCTGGCGCATGACGCTCGCGGCGGACCTGCTGGCCGAACGTGAGGCGGCGACCGTCGCGGAGATCGGCCGCACCGTGGGCTACTCCGACGCGTTCGCGTTCAGCGCGGCGTTCAAGCGGATCCGAGGCGTCAGCCCGAGCCGGTTCCGGCGTACCGGTACGGTCGTTCCCGAGCGGCCGAACGTCCCGCCCCTGCGGCCTCCGGGCACCGAACTGCCCGCCGTCCCCGCTCCTCCTCCCGGCGTTCGTGTGCGGTCCTGATGCGAGGACCGCAGTGTCGGCGGTCAGTGGGGGATTCCCCAGCGGCGGCCACTTGGCGGGCGGGGTTGTTGCACATGCCGTAGCGGCATGTGGTGGGGTCGGGGCACCACGGCACGAAAGGCTCCGTCTGCGATGTACCCCTCCCTCATGCCTCCCCGGCAGGTCAAGATCGGTGATGCCGCTGCGTTCGCCGGGATCACCCCACGCGCCATCCGCCACTACCACGGGATCGGTCTGCTGCCGGAGCCCGAGCGCGGTGGGGACGGCCGCCGCCGCTACGGCTACGACGACATGATCCGCCTGCTGTGGATCCGCAAGATGGCTGATGCCGGTATCAGCCTGGACGACATACGGGCCGCCTTCGGCGAAGCCCGGGACGAACCTGCAGGCGAAGCCCTGGACCAGGCCCCGGATATCGAGTCGGTCCTGAGCAGGCTGGAGGAAACCCTGGCGGCGCAGGAGGCCGCCGTCAAACGTCGGCGCGCGGCTGTCCAGCGCCTGCAGGCGGTGGGCAGCCCGCTGGGGCTGCTCTCCGAACTGGTCACGGACCGGCTCAGCCACCTGCCCCGGGGAGCGTTGCGTCCCTCCGATCTGGACGCCCTGCTGGTCACGGAACGGATCTTCGGGCCGCTGGGCGCCGCCATCCAGGCCGGCACGTTCATCGTGCTGGCCACCCACCCCGACCTGCGGGCCGAGGAGGACCGTATTGAGGCGGCCGAGGCCGCTCTCGACGACGGCGTCGAACCCGACGACCCGCGCGTCGAAGAGCTCGCCGTACAGCGATGCGCTCACCTGATGGCCCTGAATCAGGCCGGCGAGGCAGCTGGTCTCGACGCGGCCGAGGAGGAGATCTTCGAGACCTACGACGCCGACCTGAAAGGGGAGGAGGGCACAGAGATGAGTGCCGCCACAGCGATCACCAAGATGCCCTACGACTTCTCTCCTGCCCGGATGCGCTGCATGGAACTCGCCGGACGGCTCTTCGGCGAGGCCCTTGCCGACGCCCACTCCGCGGACAGCTGATCGCCTGTGCCTGGCACTGATGTGGCCCGACAACCGGTCGCGTCCATCAACAAGCGTGCTGATGTGCCAACGGCGATGCGTCGTCACAGCGCCGCGGAGGGGGCTTCCGTGTCTCCCTCCGCGGTCCCCGCGCCGACGCGCTTCCTACGCCGTGGCCCGTCGGCGGCGCCACAGGACCGCCGCGGTGCCGGAGGCGATCAGTGCCGCCGTACCGGCCGCGGCGGGCAGGATCACGTCGGAGCCGGTCGAGGCGAGCGACCCGCCTCCGGCGGCGGTGAACGAGCCGCCACCCGTGGTGGACTGCGCTCCACCGCCACTCGTGTCACCCGCGCCACCCACGCCGTTCCCGTCGGCCGTCGGGCCGTCCACGGGGACCGTCGTGCCGGAGTCGGTCGGGCCGGCATCCGGGCCCGGGTCGCCGGGCGACGGATCGGGCGACCCGTCGGACGGACCGGGCGAGACCGGCACCGAGGGCGACGGCGACACCGGATCCGACGGTGACGGCGGGGCGGAGGGCGTCGGCGGCACCGGCGCCGTGAACACGGTGAGCGAGGCGTCGGACGGGCTCGCGACGAACACCGAGCCGCCGCCCGGCGTCACCGCGACGGACGAGCTGCCCAACTGGCCGTTGTTCCCCGGTAGTTCGGCCCCCTTCCCGGCATCCTTCAGCGTGGCGGTGTCGTACACCGTGAGTTGCCCGACGCCGTCCCCCTCCTCCGGCGGATTGCCGTAGTCCTGCCACACCGCGAAGGCCTGGTCGGAGCGCGGGTCGACGGCGACGTCCGCGATCGAGTCCCCGGGCTCCGCCCGGAAGGCGGCGGCGAGTTCGCCCGAGGCGATGTCGTACGCCTCCAGCACGGCACCGCGCCCCGCCCACACCTTCCCGTGCTCGACGTCCCATTCCAGGAAGGACACCGCGGCGCCCGGGCCGAGCGGGATGTCCTTGCCGTCCGGCGCGAAGGCGGCCGAATCGACCCCGCGCAGCAGGCTGTTGGCGTTGTCGGCCACCCAGATCCGTCCGCTCGCCGAGTCCACGGCGAGCGGACCGCCGGTGGCCGGGAGGGTGAGAGAGCGCTCGACGGTCACCGCCGTCTCCCCGACGGCGACCTCCTCCAGTCTCGTCCCGCGTACGACGACCACCGTGCCGGCCTTCGCGCCGGCCCTGGCCTGCGTGATCGTCGTCCCGGTGAGCCAGCCGCCGCGCCCCGCCGTGTCGCCGTCCTTCGCGGCGGCGACTCCGCGCAGCCCGACGAGGTAGTGCACTCCGTCACCGGGCAGTGGCCCGGCCAGCCGTTTCCCCGGGAGTTGGGCGGGCGCGCCCGTGCTGCCGGGCGAGGTCTTCACCCAGCTCAGTACGTTCCCGGCCGCCGGGTCGAGGGCGTAGACCCCGGCCAGGCTTGCGCCCGTCGTACCGGCGACGGTGTCGGACCCGACGTACAGCTTCCCCGACTCGGGGTGCAGCAGCAGGTCGAGCGGTTTGCCGACGGTCGTGAGGCGGGCGGTCCGCTCGTAACCGCCGGCGGCGGGCGGGTCCTCGGCGCCGGCGGCGGGCGTGCCGACGACGACGGCGGTGAGGACCACCGCCGTGATTCCCGCCAGGGTGCCCGCCGCCCGAGGGCGGAGCACACCGCTCCGCCCCCGGGTTCTGAGAGGCGCGGTCACGAGAAGGTGACCGGGAGGTAGACGTCGTACGAGCGGTTGCCGCTGCCCGTGTGGTCGGCGCGCGTCACGATGGCGCAGTCGACGTCCGTGCCGCAGACCGTGCCGGACGCGATGTTCGGGTTGACGTGCACGCTGACGCCGAAGGAGCCGCCGGTGCCGTACACGGAGCTGTTCGCGACCATGCCGCCGCCGAAGTTCGACACCCAGTGCGAGGCGCCGGTGGTGCCCGACTGGTCCGCGCCGCCCAGGCAGGGGGTCGGACGGGAGGTGTACGTCGACGGGTCGCCCGGTACGACGCCCTCGGGTATCACGCACAGACCGACGTAGACACCCTGGACGGAGTTGTATCCGCTGCCGGCGACGGTGATGTTCTGCCCGGCCGAGGACAGGCTGTCGGGGGCCGTCAGCGACAGGTTGTACGTCGTGCCGCTCACCGTCACGGTCCGCGTGGCGGTGGCGGCCGAGGCGGAGCCGGCGAGCCCGACGGTCAGCGCGGTGGCGGTGACGCCGACGGCGGCGATGCGGGTGGCACGGGCGAACAGGGCGGATCTCATGGGTAGTTGGCCTTTCGGAGGCGAAAACCACTTAGGTAAGGCAAACCTAAGTTGCAGACGGTCGACCGTCAACCCGCCCCCACCGGCCCCAGAAGGCCCGCATCCGTCGGCGCGAGGAAACGCGGCCCTTTTCCCCGTGGAGGGTCCGCTCACTCATCGGTTCACGCGATGGTGCGATCATGTGCCGCCGTACGGATGCCCCCGGCAGGCCCCGGGTAGGGCCGGTCCATGACGCAGCCCTTCGAACTGCCGCACTTCTACATGCCGTATCCCGCGCGGCTGAACCCACATGTCGACGAGGCGCGCGCCCACACGACCGAGTGGGCGCGCGGAATGGGCATGTTGGAGGGTTCCGGCATCTGGACGCAGGCCGACCTCGACGCACACGACTACGGACTGCTGTGCGCGTACACGCATCCCGAATGCGACGGCCCCGCCCTCTCCCTCATCACCGACTGGTACGTGTGGGTCTTCTTCTTCGACGACCACTTCCTGGAGACCTTCAAGCGAAGCCAGGACCGCTCCGGCGGCAAGGCCTACCTCGACCGCCTCCCTCTCTTCATGCCGCTCGACCTCTCGACCCCCGTGCCGGAGCCGCAGAACCCCGTCGAGGCCGGACTCGCCGACCTGTGGGCGCGCACGGTCCCCGCCATGTCGCTGGGATGGCGCAGGCGGTTCGCCGAGTCCACCGAGCACCTGCTCAACGAGTCGATGTGGGAGCTGTCCAACATCAACGAGGGGCGGGTGTCGAACCCCGTCGAGTACATCGAGATGCGCCGCAAGGTGGGCGGCGCCCCCTGGTCCGCGGGGCTCGTGGAGTACGCGACCGCGGAGATCCCCGAGCAGGTCGCCCGCTCCCGGCCGCTGCGCGTGCTGATGGAGACCTTCTCCGACGGGGTCCACCTGCGCAACGACCTCTTCTCGTACCAGCGGGAGGTCGAGGAGGAGGGCGAGCTGAGCAACGGGGTGCTCGTCCTGGAGACCTTCTTCGGCTGCACGACGCAGCAGGCCGCCGAGACCGTCAACGACATCCTCACCTCGCGCCTGCACCAGTTCGAGCACACGGCGCTCACCGAAGTGCCCGCGCTGGCCCTGGAGAAGGGCCTCGCCCCGGACGAGGTCCGTGCCGTCGCCGCGTACACCCGGGGGCTCCAGGACTGGCAGTCCGGGGGCCACGAGTGGCACATGCGGTCGAGCCGGTACATGAACGAAGGGGCCCTGCGGAGCTCGCCGTTGAGCGGACCGACCGGGCCGGGGACCTCCGCCGCCGACGTCGGCGCGCTGCTCGCCGCAGCCGGCGCCGAACGGCTGCGCGCCTACACGCACGTGCCGTTCCAGAAGGTGGGCCCGTCCCTGCTGCCCGACTTCCACATGCCGTTCCAGGTCCGGTTGAACGCCGACCTGGACGGGGCCCGGCGGCGCATCACCCCCTGGGCCCACAGCATGGGCATCCTGGAGGAGGGCGTCTGGGACGAGGACAAGCTCGCCGCCTACGACCTGCCGCTGTGCTCGGCGGGCCTCGACCCGGACGGCACCCCGGAGGCGCTGGACCTCAGTGCGGGGTGGCTCGTGTGGGGGACGTACGGCGACGACTACTACCCGATGGTGTTCGGGAACCGCAGGGACCTGGCCGCCGCGAAGCTGTGCACCGCCCGGCTGTCCGCCTGCATGCCCGTGGACGGCGAGGAGATCCCGCCCCCGGCCAACGCGATGGAGCGAGGTCTCGCCGATCTCTGGCGGCGCACGACGGCCACGATGAGCCCGGACGCACGCCGCACCATGCGCGCCTCGGTGGAGGTCATGACCGAGAGCTGGGTGTGGGAGCTGTCCAACCAGCTGCAGAACCGCATCCCCGACCCCGTCGACTACCTGGAGATGCGCCGCGCCACCTTCGGCTCCGACCTCACCATGAGCCTGTGCCGCCTGGGCCACGGCCCGAAGGTGCCGCCCGAGGTCTACCGCAGCGGTCCCGTCCGGTCGCTGGAGAACGCCGCGATCGACTACGGGATGCTCATCAACGACGTCTTCTCGTACCAGAAGGAGATCGAGTACGAGGGCGAGGTGCACAACGCGATCCTCGTCGTGCAGAACTTCTTCGGCTGCGACTACCCGGCGGCGCTCGGTGTCGTCCACGACCTCATGACCCAGCGCATGCAGCAGTTCGAGCATGTCGCCGCCCATGAGTTCCCCGTCCTGTTCGAGGACTTCGGCCTCTCGGCCGAGGCCCGCGAGATCATGCGGGGTTACGTGGTCGAGCTGCAGAACTGGATGGCGGGCATCCTGAAGTGGCACTACGACTGCCGTCGTTACGGGGCCGCCGACCTGGCCCGTCGCTCCCACGGTTTCGTACCGGGGCGGTTCCCGGCCGTGCCGTTCGCCACCACCCGGGGGACCGCCTCGATCGCGGCCTTCTGACCCCGGCCCGGGGGTGTTCGGCCGACGGAGCGGGGGCGGCCGGGCCGGGGCGGACGGGTCGCACGGGAAAAAGCCGCATCACCCGTTCGAGGATCGTCGCGGGCAGGTGCGGAGGGTAGAGCTCTGGCCGGAGGTGATCCATGGAACAGACCGCGTTGCGTCCCAAGCCGATGCCTGGTCAGGAGCCGGACGACGGCCGGACGTCCGCACCGGTCCGCCGCCCGCACGCCGCACGGCGGCGCGGGCGACGGCTCACGACCCTGTTGTTCAGCCTGTTCGTCGGGGCCGTCCTCGTCCTGTCGGGGGTCGGCCTGGGCACTGTGGGTGCCACGGTGATCGGCATGAGCAAGCTCGCCGACTTCCAGCGACGGGCCGGCGCCCCCGGGGCGTCCACCCCGCCCACTGGGGCCGGAGGCGCCGAGCCGGCCCCGGGCGCCGGCACCTCGGCCTCGCTCACGCGAGCGCCCGAGCGCC
>NZ_JAHRIB010000130.1 GCF_019090165.1 Streptomyces sp. BV286 | reverse complement strand
TGCAGGGGGGACCCTGTGGGAGAGTAGGACGCCGCCGAACTTATATTGCTGATAGCCCCCGCACTCCGGTGCGGGGGCTATTTTGCGTTTAGGGTCGGAGTTATGCGATATGAACTGGTGATCTTCGACAACGACGGCGTTCTCGTGGACAGCGAGCCGATCTCCAACACACTTCTCGCCGCGTATCTCACCGAGCTCGGGCATCCCACCTCGTACGAGGAGTCCCTGCGCGACTACATGGGTGCCGCCATGCATCGCGTACACGACATGGTCGAGGAACGGACCGGGGAACGGCTGCCCGCCGACTTCGACGACGTCTTCCACGGGCGGGTGTTCGCCGCCTTCGAGCGGGAGTTGGAGCCGGTCACGGGAGCCATGGAGGTCCTGGAGAAGCTCGCCGCGGACGGGGTTCCGTACTGTGTGGCGTCGTCCGGGAGCCATGAGCGCATCCGGGTGGGGCACCGGAAGACCGGGCTGGATCGGTGGTTCGACGACGGACGGATCTTCAGCTCGCAGGATGTGGGGCGGGGGAAGCCCGCACCCGACCTGTTCCTGCACGCGGCAGGGCGGATGGGGGCGTCCCCGGAGAAGTGCCTCGTCATCGAGGACAGCCCGCTCGGGGTCCGGGCCGCCGTTGCGGCGGGGATGGACGTGTACGGCTTCACGGCCATGACACCGGCCGAGCGGCTGGCCGGGGCCGACCGCCTCTTCGGGCAGATGAGCGAGCTGATGGGGCTGCTTCAGAGCTGACGGGACGCCCCGAAGAGGGCCAGTCGATCTTGAGATCTCGAAGCTGAGCAAAATTCATCTTCTGAACCATCTACCCACGAGTAAGCCGGAGCCCTACGCTGTGCCGCCATGACAGATGTGCTGCGGCGTGGCCGGGCCTCGTTGGCGTTCAGCTTCTTCGCCCAGGGCGTCGCCTTCGCGCTGCTCGTGACGCGTATCCCCGCGATCCAGGACCGGTACGGGATATCCGACGGGCTGCTGCCCGCCTTCCTCGCTGCCGTGCCGATCCTCGCCGGGGTCGGGAGCGTCTGTACCGAGCACCTGGTGAAGCGGGTGCCGCCGAGTCACGTACTGCGATGGTCGCAGCCCGTCGTGCTGCTCGCGCTGCTCGGGGTCGGTGCCGGTGACGGCCTGTGGGCGATCGGGCTGTCCCTCGCCGCCTTCGGGCTGGCCGTCGGAGCGCTCGACGCGTCCATGAACATGCTCGGGGTGAGCCTCCAGCACACCTACGGGCGCAGCATCATGCTCGGGTTCCATGCCGCGTACAGCCTGGGCGGGATCATCGGGGCCTCGCTCGCCTGGGTGGGGGCGCACTGGGATCTGGCGTTGTTCGTGTCGTACCTGCCCGTCGTGCTGGTGCTGTTGCCCGCCGCGCTCGTGGCGAGCCGGTGGTACGTCGACAGGGGTGGCCCCGAGGAGAGCCCGGAGGCCCCGGCGCCGGACGAGGACGCCGGCAAGGGCGGCGGTGCGGGGCTGGGATCCAGGATGCTCCTGCCGTTGTGTCTGGTGATGGCCGTCGCGTACATCGGCGATTCGACCGTCTCCAACTGGAGTGCCAAGTACCTGCAGGACGTGCTCGGCAGTTCGGAGCAGATGGCGACGCTTCCGTACAACGTCTACATGGTCACCACGCTGCTCGGGCGGGCGGTCGGGGACCTCGGGGTGCGGCGGTTCGGGGCCGTGACGGTCGTGCGGGTGGGGGCGCTGGTCGCCGCCGTGGGCTTCGCGGTGGTGGCGGCCGCGCCGGGAGCCTGGGTCGGGATGCTCGGCTTCACGCTCGTGGGATTCGGTCTGTGCGTGATCGTGCCGCAGACCTTCGCGGCGGCGGGGAGGCTGTTCCCCGGGGCGGCGGACGCGGCCGTCGCGCGACTGAACATCTTCAACTATGTGGGCTTCCTGGTGGGTTCGCCCCTGGTGGGTGCTCTGGGCGACGCGTGGAGCTATCGGGGGGCGATGCTCGTGCCGATGGCGTTGGTCCTGGTGACGTTGGTGTACGCCCGTTCGTTCGGTTCCGGACCTTCCGGATACGGTGACGGGCATGAGCGGCCGCGCACAGCTGATGTGGGACGAGGCAGTAACGGGCTATGACTTCGGCCCGGACCATCCGATGGATCCGGTCCGGCTGGCGCTGACCCGGAGCCTGGTCGACGCCTTCGGGCTCGACCGGGAGATGGACGTCGTCGCGGCCAAGGCCGCCGGGGACTCCACGCTGCGGCTGGTGCACCGGGAGGACTACGTCGAGGCGGTCAAGGCCGCCTCCGCGGATCCCCGGGCGGCGGACGGGGCGTACGGGCTGGGGACCGTGGACGATCCCGCGTTCGCCGGTATGCACGAGGCGTCCGCTCTCATCGCCGGCCAGTCGGTGGGCGCCGCCGAGGCCGTGTGGCGGGGCGAGGCGCTGCACGCGGTGAACTTTGCGGGCGGGCTCCACCACGCGATGCCCGGGGGCGCCTCCGGGTTCTGCATCTACAACGACGCCTCGCTGGCCATCGCCCGGCTCCTGGAACTCGGCGCCGAGCGGGTCGCGTACGTGGATGTGGACGTGCACCACGGCGACGGGGTGCAGGCCGCCTTCTGGGACGACCCTCGGGTACTGACGGTGTCGCTGCACGAGCACCCGCGGACCCTGTTCCCGCAGACGGGGTGGCCCGAGGAGACCGGGGCCGCGGCCGCGGAGGGCTCCGCCGTGAACGTGGCGCTGCCGGCCGGGACCGGGGACGCGGGGTGGCTGCGGGCCTTCCACTCCGTCGTGCCGGAGCTGATCGCCGACTTCCGGCCGCAGGTACTCGTCACCCAGCACGGGGCCGACACGCACTTCGAGGACCCGCTCGCTCATCTCGCCGTGTCGCTCGACGCCCAGCGGGCCGTGCAGGTCGCCTGTCACGAGCTGGCGCACGAGCACGCCGACGGGCGGTGGATCGCCCTCGGCGGAGGCGGGTACGCCGTCGTGGATGTCGTACCGCGGTCCTGGACGCATCTGGTGGCGATCGCGGCAGGACGGGAGGTGGCGCCCGAGTCCGTCATCCCCGAGAGCTGGCGGCAGGAAGTGTTCGCCCGTACGCGGCAGTTGGCGCCCGCGCGGATGACCGACGGGCGCTGGCCCGTGGAGTGGGCGCGGTGGGAGGCGGGGTACGACCCCGCGGACCGGCTGGACCAGGCGGTACTGGCCGCGCGCAAGGCGGTGTTTCCCCTGCGGGGGCTGTTGGCCTAGGACTTCCGGCGGGTGTGCGTCCCTGGTCGCGGCGGGGTGGCGGCCGGGCTGCCCCAGCTGGAGGGCCCCAGGGAAGGCATTACGCCAACTGTGCGGTGTTCCCCCTGTTTCGGGGGCGGGGACCCGGCATATGCGTCAGCATCAGGACGTGTTGAGTACCGGAGCGTTGCGGGCGCACCTGCTGGCGGCGAGGCTGGCCGGGACCGTGGCCACTTCGCGCGAAGTGAGTCTCAGGAGTTACCGGCTGTTCGCGGCGCGGGACCCACGAGTGACGATCGGGCTCGATCCCGAATGGGCCTGGAAACAGTCCGATCTGATCGCGTTGATGGCGGACAAATGCGGGGTATCGGATGATCCCCGGCATACGTCCGGGCCGGATGTGATCGATCCTGAGCGGACTCTCGTGGCGCTCGACGCCTTCGCGGGGCGGCTCGCGGAAGCGGCACGCAGGCGCTGCCCGGTGCTGCTCGGCACCGGACATCCGCATCGGCTGCTCGGTTTCTACGCCGCTCTCGCGGACGCTCTGTCGGCGGCGGGATGTGCTGTCCTCACCCCTGCGTATGGTGACCGTGTCGACATAACGACCCGGTTCGGCCTACGCACGTACAACCTTGACTACGTACGGGGAGTCGCGCTCGTGCGGGAACCCGGGGCGCGGGGCGCCGGGCGTGAGACCGGCGCACACACGCACTCCCCCCTCCCGGTTCGGACGGCTCTGGCCGCCGCGGCCGATGCCGGCGGGCCGCTTCCCGAACTCGTGGTGGGAGACCACGGATGGGTCTGCGGAGCAGGTCAACTGGGGTTCGAGGCCATCGGTCTGGGTGACACCGACGATCCCGCGCTGTTCGTCGGAGAGGCTGAGGGGCGGGTGTCCGTCGTCGTTCCACTTGATGACGCTGTGCGGTCTGATTACTACCGACCGCTTACTCGCTATGTACTCAATCGAGCGTGTCTGTCACAGTAGGCCGCCGATGGGGGCTCCTCTTCCCCACTCGCATCACCCGCCCCTACTCTGGGGAGTGAGCACGCAACGACGAAGTGTCACCGGAAGGGGAAGCCGGTGACCGTCGAGTGCGGAAGGTTCAGGTGTGTCATGGCTGCTGGCGAGAGGCCTCTGAACGAGGTTCAGTTCCTTACCGTGGCGGAAGTCGCCTCGGTGATGCGAGTGTCGAAGATGACCGTGTACCGCTTGGTGCACAGCGGTCATCTGCCCGCGATCCGGGTGGGGAGGTCGTTCCGCGTCCCGGAGCAAGCGGTTCACGAGTACCTTCGCGAGTCCTACGTGGGGGTGGAGACAGCCTGACGGCGGTCCGGAGGGGTCCCGGGAACGCACGATCGCGTCCCGGGGATCCCACCCGGAACTCCTCGATTACGACCTCGGCGCTCAGGCGGGTAGGCTGGCCCCTCATAAGTCGTGTGGGCCCATGCAGCCCAGCAACGAGTAAAGAGAAGTGAGCGAGGGTAGTCGTGGGCTCTGTTATCAAGAAGCGGCGCAAGCGGATGGCGAAGAAGAAGCACCGCAAGCTGCTCAAGCGCACTCGCGTTCAGCGTCGCAACAAGAAGTAGTCGCGACAAGCGGCGGTCGCCCACCTCGCGCAGGCGGGCAGTGGGCGACGCCGCGACAGTGCGCTCTGTGGCCCCCCACCGATCGGTGGGGGGCCACAGTCGTCCCCGCCCACGGTGTGCGGTGGGGCGAACGCTGTGCGTAGGCCCGGACCTGCGTCGGAGCGCCGAATGGCTTGGTCTGATCGTATGTCCGGGGGTGCCGTCACTTCATGCATCGGGCGGTCATCACAGCGCAACACCGAACCGCTAACGTGACCGTCACGGGGAACACGGCAGAGTACGAGCGGGATGTCGTCGACGGCTGGAAGGAAGGCGCTGATCTTGGGCAAGGTCGTGCTCGTGACCGGAGTGGCCCGTCAGTTGGGGGGCCGGTTCGTCCGACGGATCCAGCGTGACCCCGAGGTGGACCGGGTGGTGGCCGTGGACGCGGTCACGCCGGAACACCACCTGGGCGGAGCGGATTTCGTACGGGCCGACATAAGGCAGCCCACGATCGCCAGGCTGCTGGCCGAGCACTCCGTGGACACCGTGGTGCACATGGACGTGACGGGCACCCCGCTGGGCAGCGGAAGCCGGACCTCGGTCAAGGAGACCAACGTCATCGGCACGATGCAGCTGCTCGGCGCCTGCCAGAAGTCGCCGACGGTCAAGCGGCTGGTCGTGAAGTCCAGTACGAACGTCTACGGCTCCGCGCCCCGCGACCCGGCCGTCTTCACCGAGACGACCCCGCCCAAGTCGCTGCCCAGCGGCGGCTTCGCGAAGGACACGGTGGAGGTTGAGGGATACGTACGCGGTTTCGCGCGGCGCAGGCCCGACGTCGCCGTGTGCGTACTGCGGTTCGCCAACATCCTCGGGCCGAGCGCGGACACCCCGCTCGCCGCGTACTTCTCGCTGCCCGTGCTGCCGACCGTCATCGGCTACGACCCGCGGCTGCAGTTCGTGCACGAGGACGACGTGATCGACGTACTGCGGATCGCCTCGCACGAGCCGGAGCGGGGCACGCTCAACAGCGGCACGTTCAACATCGCCGGCGACGGCGTCCTGCTGCTCTCGCAGTGCGCGCGCAGGCTGGGCCGGCCCACCGTCTCGCTGTTGATGCCCGCGATCACCTGGGTGGGCTCGGCGCTGCGTACGCTGGGCATCACGGACTTCTCGCCCGAGCAGTTGAGGCTGCTCACCCACGGCCGGGTCGTGGCGACGAACCAGATGCGCGAGACGCTCGGTTACCGGCCGAAGTTCACGACGGCGGAGACGTTCGCGGACTTCGCCCGCAGCCGGGGCCCCGGACTGCTGCCCCCCGAGGCCATTACGGGAGCCGTCGACCGGATCGCCGCACTGCCCGTACTCGGCGGTGGCCACCCCCCGACGCAGAGCGCCAACTGAGGAGCGCATCAACGATGGCGGACGCCAAGGTCATTCCGTTCGACGACGACCGGTCCCGCGGGAGTGCCGCACAGCGGTCGCCGCGGCGCCGGAGTGCGGGTAGCAGGCGAAGGGGCGAGCCCGCGGCGGTTCAGGAGGTCCAGCCCCTGCCCGCACGAACGATTCAGCAGGATGATGATCCTGTGACGCGTGAGGAACCGGGTGCTGTGGGGGAGCCGCACAACGACGGCTGGGACCGGCGCATCGCCGGGGGCCTGTCGTTCCTGCGGAGGCGTCTGACGGGCGACTACGAGGTCGACGACTTCGGTTACGACCAGGAGCTCACCGAGCAGGTCCTGATGTCCCTGGTGCGCCCCCTCTACGAGAAGTACTTCCGCGTGGAGGTCAAGGGGATCGAGAACATCCCGTCGGAGGGCGGGGCGCTGATCGTCGCCAACCACTCGGGGACGCTGCCGCTGGACGGCCTGATGATGCAGGTCGCGGTGCACGACAACCACCCCGACAGCCGGCATCTGCGGCTGCTCGCGGCCGACCTGGTCTTCATGCTGCCGGTGGTCAACGAACTGGCCCGCAAGGCCGGTCACACCCTCGCGTGCGCGGAGGACGCGGAACGTCTCCTGCAGCGCGGCGAACTGGTCGGCGTCATGCCGGAGGGTTTCAAGGGCATCGGCAAGCCGTTCAGCGAGCGCTACAAGCTGCAGCGCTTCGGCCGGGGCGGGTTCGTTTCCACCGCGCTGCGCCAGGGCACCCCGATCATCCCGTGCTCGATCGTGGGCGCCGAGGAGATCTACCCGATGATCGGCAACGCGAAGACCCTCGCGCGGCTGCTCGGTTTCCCGTACTTCCCGATCACGCCGACGTTCCCGTGGCTCGGTCCGCTGGGGGCGGTCCCGCTCCCGACCAAGTGGACGATCCAGTTCGGCGAGCCGATTCGCACGGACGGCTATCCGCCGGAGGCGGCCGAGGACCCGATGCTGATGTTCAACCTGACGGACCAGGTGAGGGAACAGATCCAGCACACGCTCTACAAGCTGCTGGTGCAGCGCCGTTCGGTGTTCTTCTGACGGACGTTCCGCCGCTCGACAGCAGGTGCTGATCGACGGCGTGCATACGTGTGTGGGGCGCCCCCTTCGGAAAGGGGGCGCCCCACACACGTATGCACGGAGGCTAGTCCGCGTCCTCGCTGTCGATGCCCAGGCCCGGGAGCAGCCCCGGAAGCAGGGGCGGCAGGGTCACGTCCGGCTCGGCCGGCGGGGTGTCCTTGCCGGACGGGGTGGCGCCGGTGTCGTCCTCGGGCGGGTCGAGGAGGCCGCCCGTGTTGCCGCCGAGCAGACCGTCGTCCTGTGTCTTGGACGTGGACGGCTTGGGCTTGCCGCTGCTGGACCCGGTGCCGTCGGTGGAGCCGCCGCCGGTGGCGCTGGGTGTGGCAGCGCGGTCCGAACCGGAGGGGCCGGTGGCGTCCGAGCTCGCGCCGCGGTGCCGGCCGGTGCCCTCCGGCGCGGGCGGCTGCGGGAGCAGCGAGCGCAGCGGCGCGACCTCTTCGTCTATGGCGTCGAAGACCGAGCTGACCTCGCGACTCACGTCGCCGAGCTGGACGGGCAGCCGGTCGCGCAGGGCGCCCCAGGCGTCGCGGTGCGACTGCGAGAAGGCCGACAGCGCCTGGATGGGGCCCAGGGAGTCCGGATTCCGCTCGTAGGCCTCGTGCAGCAGGCGGTGGCCCTCGGAGGCGTCGTGCCGCATGCCGGACAGTGCGCGGCGGATCTCGCCCAGGGACTCGTGGTCCAGAGGGCCCGAGCGGCCGCGCTCCATCAGGCGGCGCGCCTCGCTCAGCCGGGTGGAGGCCTGGTCGAGGTAGAGCCGGCCGCGGTCGCTGTTCCCGTCGGCCATGCCCAGCTTCAGGTCCTCCATGCCGCGCTTGAGCCCGTAGAGCGAGTCACCGGGAAGGGCGTCGGAACTGGCAGCGGCAACACCGCTGAAGGCTCCGGCGGCCACACCCACGGTGAGCCCGCCCGCGGCGAGCCCCTTCGACAGCCGGGAACGGGGTCGCAGTTTCCCCAGCCCGGTCGCCCGATGCGTGCCTTTGCCCCGATGGGACCGTTGCTCGGGCACCGAAGGGCCCGTCGCCTCGCCTCCCGCGGCCGTGCCCTCCAGCAGCATGGCCTCCATCGCGGCCACCAGCTGGGCCCGCTGGACGACCTTGACCTCGGGATCCAGCTTCGGTTTGGGCAGCTCGCCGAGGCCGGTCGCCAGGGACAGCATCCGGCTCTGCTCGGACCGGTCCGCGGCGGCCGGAGCAGGTCCTTCGGACTGCTCGGCCGCCGTGCCCCTGTCGGACTGCTCCTCCAGGGCCTGGGCGAAGGCGTTCGTCCGCCGGTGCGCCGATACGTTCGCGATCACTGGCGGCACCTCCTCTCGTCATGACGGTCGACTCCCCAGGGGGTCCTGAGGGTTGCACTCCCTGCCCGGAACTACACGATCGAGTGATCGGTAGTGGCCAGGGTGTGACCACAGGGAGCCTGTATCCCGCACAACGAGCGGCTCGGCACTTGGGTTACGGACGACGGATGATCGGACCGCGAAGTCAACGGACTTTCACGGAGGGTCAGTTGGGCGTCGCTGAGCGTACTGATGCGTACGGGGTCGTACCGGGGGCCGGTCCGGCGGGCCGACCGGGTGGCGTCGAGGCCGGGTACGGGGTCTCAGCGGGCGTCTTCCGGAAGGAGCCGGGCCAGGGTGCGCACCGCCCGGTACTGGAGGGTCTTGATCGCGCCCTCGTTCTTGCCCATGACCCGGGCGGTCTCGGCGACCGAGAGACCCTGGAGGAACCGAAGGGTCACGCACTCCTGCTGCTGGGGATTGAGGCGGCGTACGGCGTCCAGCAGTGCCGCGTTCGAGAGGGACTCCAGGACGGAGTCCTCGGGGGAGCGCTCGACCTCGTTGGCGTCGAGCATCTCGCCGGTGGTCACTTCGAGCCGGAAGCGGCTCGACTTGAAGTGGTCCGCGACGAGGTTGCGGGCGATGGTGACCAGCCAGGCGCCGAAGTCACGGCCCTGCCAGGTGAACGTGCCGATGCGGCGCAGGGCGCGCAGGAACGTCTCGCTCGTCAGGTCTTCCGCGGTCGCCTTCCCGCCGACGCGGTAGTAGATGTAGCGGTACACGGTGTCGCTGTACTGGTCGTAGAGCCGGCCGAAGGCCTCGGCCTCACCGGCCTGTGCGCGCTCCACGAGATCCATCATCCGGGCGCTGTCACTGTCTGCGGCCGGGCGGCGTGCGGGGGTGGCTGGCGCGCTCGAACGTCCTCGTCTGCCGACCGCAGCGCTGCTTTCGGCCAGTGCGTAGCACGGGCCGACGGGCGCGGCGGAGACAGCGAGGGCGGGGACGGCGTACGCGGTGGGGACGAAGCCGCGCAAACGGTCGAGGACCGTTGCGCGCAGCGTAGCCAGGCCCGAGGCGTCAACCCCGACGTGTGGGTACACGGGACTCCCAGAGGCAGAGCTTCCATCACGTGCAGTACCGGACCGTTCACCCGTCGTAGCGAAGAGCGGGGCCCGTTATGCGTCTGAGGAGAATAACGCTTCGTACAGGCAGTGCTACACCCAGTTGCTCAAATCATCGATTACGTCGCTTCTGTAACCGAATGACGGCTGATCAAGTGCCGGACAGTGACCGGTTGTTGATCGAATTGGTTCGCGTTCCGTCTGAGTCCGGGGCGTGTTGTGGCCGGGTGCCGTCAACGGGACTGGCGGGGGCGGTGTGCGGGTAGAAGAGCCGGATTGCCCGTTACCCGTGCGCCCCGTCAGGGGCGTCAAGGGCGTCAAGGGCGTCAGGGGTGTGGGGAACGGCGCGGGTGCGGGGAACGGCGCGACCAGCCGCGGCGGAGCCGCAGCCGAGGACGAGGGGGCGTACCGAGGAGCGCTAGCGGCGACGGCGATGCAGGGCGATGGCGGCGGCCGTGCCGCCCGCGACCGCGCCGACCCCGGCCGCCGCGGGGATACCGACCTTCGCCGCCTTGCGGCCCGTGCGGTAGTCGCGCAGCCGCCAGTCCAGGGTGCGGGCGTGCTTGCGGAGCTTGGTGTCCGGGTTGATCGCGTAGGGGTGCCCGACCAGCGAGAGCATCGGGATGTCGTTGTGGGAGTCGCTGTACGCGGCGCAGCGGCCGAGGTCCAGGCCCTCCGCCGCCGCGAGTGCGCGTACCGCCTCCGCCTTGGCGGGGCCGTGCAGCGGTTCACCGACGAGCTTGCCCGTGTAGACGCCGTCCACCGATTCCGCGACCGTGCCGAGCGCGCCGGTCAGGCCGAGCCGGCGGGCGATCACCGTGGCGATCTCGACCGGGGCTGCCGTGACGAGCCACACCTTCTGGCCCGCGTCCAGGTGCGCCTGGGCCAGGGCGCGGGTGCCGGGCCAGATGCGTTCGGCCATGTACTCGTCGTAGATCTCCTCGCCGATCGACATCAGCTCGGCGACGCGGTGGCCCTTGACGATGGACAGCGCGGAGTCGCGCGCGTCCTGCATGTGCTCGGGGTCCTCGATGCCGGCCAGCCGGAACCAGGCCTGCTGCCAGGCGAACCGGTAGAGGTCCCGGGACTCGAAGAACTTCCGCTTGTAGAGGCCCCGGCCGAAGTGGAAGATCGCCGCACCCTGCATCACGGTGTTGTCCAGGTCGAAGAACGCGGCGGCCTGGTCGTCGCCGAAGACGGGGAACGCCGGCTCGACGCCTTCGGGCGCGGCTTCGTGCGCGAGCTCCTCCAGCTCCTGGGAGGTCTTGCGCGCTGCCTCAGCCGAGGCCTCGCCTGCCAGCACGCTGCGCGCGGTCGCGGAGCGTCTACGGGGGGTGAGCCATCCGAGAGCGGCCATGGCGTGAGCATAGCCAGTTTGTTCGGTGGTCCTGGAGTCGGGAGGTTTGGATGCGGTGAACTCTCTGCGGCTGTGTTGTTAAAGAGCTCGTCCCTTGGGGGCCGCTCTTTGGTGCTTCGCTGGGTGCTTCGCTGGGTGCTTCGACGGGTGCTTCGCCGGGGGCTGTGCGTCGGCTGCGGGCCGGTGGGAGCGGTGGGGGCCGGGTGCGCGGTTCCCCGCGCCCCCGACGGAGGAACGTTGTCGGTGGGGCGCGGGAGAATGGGGTCATGAGTCCCATCTTTCGGCGTGCGGAGCGCCGCGCGGAGAAGAAGGCGCCGCAGCAGCGGCTGGTCACCCTGATCGGCAAGCCCGACTGCCACCTGTGCGAAGACGCACAGGCCGTCGTCGAGAAGGTCTGCGGTGACCTCGGAGTCCCCTGGGAGACGAAGGACATCACCCAGGACGCGGACCTGCACCGTGAGTACTGGGAGCAGATCCCGGTGGTGCTGGTGGACGGGGCACAGCACACGTTCTGGAAAGTGGACGGGGAGCGGCTGCGACGGGCGCTCACCTCGTAGCCACCGCCGCCGGGCGGCAGGAGTAATCGGACCGTGGCCTGACCGAGCAGTCCAACGGGTCCCGAAAGTCACTTAGGATCGAGGGCGATTCGGACTCGGGGGCGGGGATCGTAGAGGAGAGTGTGCGGCTTTGCCCCCAACAAGTGAGGAACGAAGGTGTGCGAGCGCCGGTTCCGTACGGGTGCGCCGGGGGTGCGTGACCCCGGTCACGTTGGCCGGGCAAATCGGACACCATCTTTGTGCACGCGTTCACAAAGACATAGCCTGCATTCGACGGGGCGGTCCAGGAACGTGTGACCGCCTGCAGCCCCGCGCTACCCGCAGGAGCACCGTGGCAACTGGCCGAACTCACCGAACGGCGACCCGCAGCCGAGGGATTCCCGAGGCCACCGTCGCCAGGCTTCCGCTGTACCTCCGAGCCCTCACCGCTCTGTCGGAGCGCTCGGTACCCACGGTCTCCTCCGAGGAACTCGCGGCCGCGGCGGGGGTCAACTCCGCCAAGCTGCGCAAGGACTTCTCGTACCTCGGGTCGTACGGCACGCGCGGTGTGGGCTACGACGTCGAATACCTCGTCTACCAGATCTCCCGCGAGCTGGGCCTCACCCAGGACTGGCCGGTAGTGATCGTCGGTATCGGTAACCTCGGCGCGGCCCTGGCCAACTACGGCGGGTTCGCCTCGCGCGGATTCCGTGTCGCGGCGCTGATCGACGCCGATCCCGAGATGGCGGGCAAGCCCGTCGCCGGCATCCCCGTGCAGCACACCGACGAGCTGGAAAAGATCATCGACGACAACGGTGTGTCGATCGGTGTCATCGCGACCCCCGCCGGGGCCGCACAGCAGGTCTGCGAGCGGCTCGTCGCCGCCGGCGTGACCTCCATCCTGAACTTCGCGCCGACCGTGCTGACCGTGCCGGACGGCGTCGACGTACGCAAGGTCGACCTCTCCATCGAGCTGCAGATCCTCGCCTTCCACGAGCAGCGCAAGGCCGGCGAGGAGGCCGAGGCCCAGGCCGACGCCGCACTCAAGGCCGAGGCCGCGGCGGCCAAGGAGGCCGGGAAAGGGCCCGACGGGGATGTCCCCGCCGTGATGCCGGCATGAGTCTCCTCGTCGTCGGGCTGAGTCACCGCAGCGCTCCGGTCAGCGTCCTCGAGCGGGCCGCGCTGCCCGCGGACGCCCAGGTCAAGCTGCTCCAGGACACCGTCGCCGCCGAGCCGGCCGCCGAGGCCGCGGTACTCGCCACCTGCAACCGGATCGAGCTCTACGCCGACGTGGACAAGTTCCACGCCGGTGTCGCCGAGCTCTCCACGCTGCTCGCGCGGCACAGCGGGGTCGGGCTGGAGGAGCTCACCCCCTATCTCTACGTGCACTACGAGGACCGGGCCGTCCACCACCTCTTCTCCGTGGCCTGCGGCCTGGACTCGATGGTGATCGGCGAAGGGCAGATCCTCGGCCAGATCAAGGACGCCCTCGCCACCTCGCAGGAGGTGCACTCGGCCGGACGCCTGCTGAACGACCTCTTCCAGCAGGCGCTGCGGGTCGGCAAGCGCGCGCACTCCGAGACCGGCATCGACCGGGCCGGGCAGTCCCTGGTGACCTTCGGCCTGGAGCAGTTCGCCGCCGGAGCATCGGTCGACGCCTGGGCCAGGGGCAAGCGGGCCCTCGTGATCGGCGCGGGCTCGATGTCCTCGCTGGCCGCGGCCACGCTCGCGCGCGCCGGAGTGGCCGAAGTGGTCGTCGCCAACCGGACGTTCGACCGGGCCGAGCGGCTCGCCGAGCTCCTCGGGGAGCAGTACGGACAGCGGCCCGACGGGCAGGACGGCACGGACGTGCTGGCCCGGGCGGTGCCGATGGACGCGGTGGCGGGCGAACTGACACGTGCCGACGTCGTCGTGTCGTGCACCGGCGCGACGGGACTCGTCCTCACGGCCGAGAGCGTCGCCGCGGCGCTGGAGGGTCGTACGGTCCCGTCGCCGGCCGGTGCCGGTGGCGGTTCCGGTGGCGGCCTCCGCGCGACGGGCGGCTCCGCCCGGACGACCGCGACCCCCGCCGTACGGGACGACCTGCCGCCCACCAGCGTCGGCACCGAGGACAACTGCCCCCTCGACCTCTCCGCCGTGCAGGCGACCGCCGGGTTCTCCGTGCTCGGCGAGGCCGCCGTGGCGGGGATGGCCGCCGCCGAGCTGGAGCAGCACGCCGCCTGGGTGGACAAGGGCGCGTCCGCCACGGCGTCCGAGGGACAGACCGGCCTCACCGTCGTGCTCGACCCGGCCGCCGAGGCCGAGGCCATCGCCGCCCTCGCCGCCGCCGCGGCCACCGTCGGGCGCGTGCCCGAGCGGCGCCGGCCCGAGCCCGTCGCCGAAGCGCCCCGGCCCGCGCCCGTTCTCTCGCTGCTCGACCTCGCCATGCCCCGTGACATCGACGCGGCCGCGCACCGGCTGCCCGGGGTACGGCTGGTGGACATCGAGTCCCTCGCCGACGCGTCCGCCACCGTGCCCGATCAACGGACGCCGTCCGCGGGCGCCATGGCCGCCGACGTCGACCAGGTGCGGCGGATCGTCGCCGACGAGGTCGCCGCCTTCGGCGCCGCTCTGCGGGCCGCGCACATCACGCCGACCGTCGTGGCGCTGCGGACGATGGCCGCCGACGTCGTCGCGGGCGAGATCGCCCGGCTCGACGGACGGCTGCCCGGCCTCGACGACAAGCAGCGCGGCGAGATCACCCAGACCGTGCGACGCGTCGTGGACAAGCTGCTGCACGCGCCGACCGTACGGGTCAAGCAACTGGCCGCCGAGCCCGGCGGTGCCGGGTACGCGGACGCGCTGCGGACCCTGTTCGACCTGGACCAGGAGACGGTTGACGCTGTCTCCCGGGCCGACGACCGGGCTGATGACTGGGCCGACGGCCGTGACTCCGGGGACGGGCGTGTCGACAACGGCCGGTCCGGTAACGGGCGCGTCGACGGCGGTCGCGTCGGCCGCACCGACAGCACCTTCGATGGCACTGCCTTCGGAGCACACACCTTCGACAGCGACAACTTCGAGAGCGCCGAGAACCGAGGGCGAGCATGACTGAGCAGGCACTGAGGCTCGGGACCAGGCGGAGCAAACTCGCCATGGCCCAGTCCGGGCAGGTGGCGGACGCCGTGAGCCAGGTGACCGGACGGCCCGTCGAGCTCGTGGAGATCACGACCTACGGAGACACGTCCCGCGAGCACCTCGCACAGATCGGCGGCACGGGCGTCTTCGTGACCGCCCTGCGCGAGGCACTGCTGCGCGGTGAGATCGACTTCGCCGTGCACTCCCTCAAGGACCTGCCGACCGGGCAGCCCGACGAGCTGGCACTGGCCGCGGTACCGGTCCGCGAGGACCCGCGCGACGTGCTGATCGCACGCGACGGCCTGAAGTTCGCCGAGCTGCCGAACGGGGCGAGGATCGGCACCGGCTCGCCGCGTCGCATGGCCCAGCTGAACGCGTACGCGCGTGACCACGGGCTGACGATCGAGACCGTGCCGATCCGCGGGAACATCGACACCCGGATCGGGTTCGTGCGCGCCGGTGAGCTCGACGGCGTCGTCCTGGCCGCCGCCGGACTGCACCGCATCGGACGGACCGACGAAGTGACCGACTTCCTGTCGGTCGACACAGTTTTGCCCGCCCCCGGACAGGGGGCCCTCGCGATCGAGTGTGCCGCGGACAACGCGGACCTCGTCGCTGCGCTCGCCGAGCTCGACGACCCGCTCACCCGGGCCGCCGTGACCGCCGAGCGGTCCCTGCTCGCCGCCCTGGAGGCCGGCTGCAGCGCACCTGTGGGTGCCTTCGCCGACCTTCTGGCCGACGGGCAGATTGTCAAGGAAATGCGCCTGCGCGGCGTCGTCGGCACGACCGACGGCTCGACGCTGGTGCAGTTGTCCACCACCGGTCCCGTGCCCGAGACACATGACCAAGCAATGGCGCTCGGCCGTGAACTCGCCGCCGAGATGCTTGCCAAGGGCGCGGCCGGTCTGATGGGGGAGCGAGTACATTGAGCCCCACCACCCTTCCCGCCGGCCTCGAACACGGGCACGTCACCTTCCTCGGTGCCGGACCCGGTGATCCGGGACTGCTGACTCTGCGCGCCGTGGAGGCGCTGGGGAACGCGGATGTCCTGGTCGCCGAACCCGAAGTGCTCGACGTCGTCCGCACGCACGCCAGACGAAACGTCACCGTGCTCGACACCGATACGGGCGCGAGCCCGGACACGCCTCAGCTGAAGGTAGTTGACGGCACGTCAACCACCTCTGGCGTCCCCGCGTCGAAGGACGCGGCCAATATTGTCATGGAGGCCGCGAGGGGCGGCAGGCGGGTCGTCCGTGCGGTCTCGGGTGACCCCGGGCTCGATGCGTACGCGGCCGGAGAGATGCTTGCCTGCGCCGCTGCGGGCGTGCCCTTCGAGGTCGTTCCCGGTGTTGCCGCCGCTGTGGGTGTGCCCGCTTACGCGGGTGTGCCGCTGCGGGACGCCGAGGGCACGGACGTGCGGTTCGTCGACGCCCGTACGGCCTCCGGGCGCTGCTGGACCGAGGTCGGCGCGTCCGACGGGACCGTGGTCGTCTCGACAACCCTCGATTCCGTGGGGGCGGCGGCGGGCGAGCTCGTCGCCGCGGGCCGCAAGCCCGACACCCCGATGACCGTGACCGTCGCCGGTACGACGACCCGGCAGCGGACCTGGTCCGCGACGCTCGGGACCATCGCGCAGACGCTGAAGCAGGCCAAGGTGCTGCCCTCGCCCGAGGGCGGCCGGCCGGTGATAGCCGTGGTCGGTGAGCGTTCCTCAGCCGCCCAGCGCGACCAGTTGTCGTGGTTCGAGTCCAAGCCGCTGTTCGGCTGGAAGGTGCTCGTGCCGCGCACGAAGGAGCAGGCGGCGTCGCTCTCCGACCAGCTGCGGTCGTACGGGGCCGTGCCGCACGAGGTGCCGACGATCGCCGTCGAGCCGCCGCGGACGCCCCAGCAGATGGAGCGGGCGGTCAAGGGGCTCGTCACCGGGCGGTACGAGTGGATCGCCTTCACCTCGGTGAACGCGGTCAAGGCCGTGCGGGAGAAGTTCGAGGAGTACGGGCTCGATGCGCGCGCCTTCGCGGGGATCAAGGTTGCCGCGGTGGGTGAGCAGACCGCCAAGGCGTTGGTCGCCTTCGGTGTGAAGCCGGATCTGGTGCCCAGCGGGGAGCAGTCCGCCGCGGGGCTGCTGGAGGACTGGCCGCCCTACGATCCGGTCTTCGACCCGATCGACCGGGTGTTCCTGCCTCGGGCCGACATCGCGACCGAGACCCTGGTCGCCGGGCTCATCGAGCTGGGCTGGGAGGTCGACGACGTCACGGCCTACCGGACCGTGCGGGCGTCGCCGCCTCCCGCGGAGACGCGCGAGGCGATCAAGGGTGGCGGGTTCGACGCCGTTCTCTTCACGTCGTCCAGCACTGTGCGGAACCTGGTCGGTATCGCCGGGAAGCCGCACAACGTCACCGTGATCGCGTGTATCGGTCCGGCCACGGCCAAGACCGCCGAGGAGCACGGGCTGCGGGTCGACGTCATGGCTCCGGAGCCGTCCGTGCACCGGTTGGCGGAGGCGCTGGCCGACTTCGGGCTGCGGCGTCGGGCTTCTGCTCTTGAGGCCGGGGATCCTGTCACCCGGCCCAGCGAGCGGCGGCCCGGGTCTCGTCGGCGGCGTACCACCACGTAGTCGTGGCGCTGGTGTGGCGCTTTCCGTCCGCTTCGGTGGGGGGTCGGGGCCGTGCCGGTACGTCGAGCCCGCCGCCTTCCGGGTGTACTGCCCTACGACGGAAACGTTGGGGTTGCCTGGAGGAGCGCTATGCGGCGGGCTGCGACGTACCGGCACGGCCCGCTCCCGTGCGTCCGCGGCCGCGGGTCGTATATCGGCGCGGCTCCGCGCGCGTTCGTTGGTGGCCACGGACGGGCGGGCGCGGTGGCTGTGGGGGCTGTCAGGCCGCCGGGGGGATCGTGTGGCCGAAGCGCAGGAGGTTCGCCGGGTCGTAGGTGTCCTTGGTGTGTTGCAGGCGGCTGTAGACCTCCGGGGTCCAGGCGCGGGCCCTGTCCGTGTCGTCGCCGGGTGTGCCGTGGATGTTGACCATGGTCCGGCCCGTTCCGTACGGTGCCATCGCCGTGTGTACCGCCACCGTGGCCCGCTCCACCGCCTCGGCGGCCGCCGGACTGGGTGTGACGGCTACCGTCTCCAGCAGGTACTGGGCGTCCCGGGCGCAGACCGCGTCCTCGACCGCCGCGGGGCGGGCCAGCGCGCCGCCCATGTGCCGCAGCTGGACGACCAGCAGGGGGCAGTCGGTGGCCGCGGGGCCGGCCTCGTCCAGGAGCGTCCGTACGGCCTCGGGCGGCAGCTCGCGCTGCAGGGTGCACGACTCCCTCGCGGGGAGCGGGTCCTGCGGTTCGGCGTAGATCTGGTCCACGGCGGTGTAGTCCATCTCCGCCACCGTGTCGACGACCACCGGTGCCGCCGCGCGGATGGGTTCGAGCAGGCGTTCGCCCTCCGCCGGGTCACCGGTCCAGGCGATCGCCACGCGGGACCAGAAGCGGCCGCGCAACGGCTCGGGGATCTGCGGCAGCGGCGGCAGACGCAGCAGTCCGAACGCCGAGCACATCTCCTCCGGGAGCGGGGACGACGTCCACTTCGCGTACGCGGTCAGCAGGGCCTCCGCGTCCTCGCCCGCGCAGTAGAGCGCGCCGCCCAGGAGGCGGGACACCGGGGGCAGCTCGCACACGAGTGAGGTCACGATGCCCACGTTGCCCTTGCCGCCGCGCAGTGCCCAGAACAGTTCGGGCTCGTGGTCGGCGTCCACCTCGTGGAGCGTGCCGTCGGGCGTGACGACCTGGAAGGAACGGACCAGGTCGGACGCGTACCCGTACGGGCGGCCGAGCACCGGGAGGCCGCCGCCCAGGGTGTAGCCGACCACGCCGGCGTCCGTCGACGAGCCGTTGAGCGCGCCGAGGCCGTGCGGTGCGGCCGCCTCCAGGACGTGCCGCCACTTCGCTCCGGCGGAGACCGTCGCGGTGCGCTCGCCCGGGTCGACCCGTACGTCGGTCATCCGGGAGGTGCTGATCAGCAGGCCGTTGTCGATGGGGTAGTTGGCGCCGTGGCCCGTGGCCTGGACGGACACGGGGGTGCCGGTGGCGCTCGCCCAGCGCAGGGCGGTGACGATGTCGTCGGTGCCGGTCGCCCCGATGACCAGGTCGGGCGTGTGCGTCGCGGACAGGTTGAAGCCGGTCACCTCGTCCGTGTAGCCGTCGTCGCCGGGTCTGAGGACCGGACCGCGGATCTCCGAGAGGGCGAACAGGTCGGGGGTGGGATGTGGGGCGGTCATCGCGTCCTCCTTGAGCGCGTGCGGGTTGCGCGACGGAGGGACGGCGGCGGTTCTGCGCGAAGGGAGAGGCCGTCGGGGTCCTTGTTCCACCAGGATGGACCCGGGGTGCGCGGGGCGCATTCGGGAGCCGTCGGCACCGACGAGGAGTCGGCAAAGGTGGTCCTGGGGCGGGCGTAGCGTAGGTGCCATGACGAAGTACGGATCCTTCCCCGGCGCCCGGCCGCGGCGGCTGCGGACCACCCCCGTGATGCGGCGCATGGTCGCCGAGACCCGGCTGCACCCCGCCGACTTCATCCTCCCCGCCTTCGTGCGCGAGGGCGTCGCCGAGCCGGTGCCCGTCGCGGCGATGCCGGGCGTCGTGCAGCACACCCGGGACAGCCTGAAGAAGGCGGCCGCGGAGGCGGTCGCGGCCGGGGTCTCCGGGATCATGCTCTTCGGCGTGCCGGAGGAGTCGAAGAAGGACGCGGTCGGTACGCCCGGGACCGACCCCGAGGGGATTCTCCAGGTCGCCATCCGCGACGTGCGGGCCGAGGTCGGCGACGAGCTGCTCGTGATGTCCGACCTGTGCCTCGACGAGACCACCGATCACGGTCACTGCGGTGTGCTGGACGCGGAAGGGCGCGTGGACAACGACGCGACCCTGGAGCGGTACGCCGAGATGGCCCAGGTGCAGGCCGACGCGGGCGCCCACGTCGTGGGGCCCAGCGGGATGATGGACGGCCAGATCGGCGTCGTCCGTGACGCCCTCGACCAGATCGGGCGGGAGGACGTGGCGGTGCTGGCGTACACCGCCAAGTACTCGTCCGCCTTCTACGGGCCTTTCCGGGAGGCCGTCGGCTCGTCGCTGAAGGGGGACCGCAAGACCTATCAGCAGGATCCGGCGAACGTCCGGGAGTCCCTGCGGGAGCTGGCCCTCGATCTGGAGGAGGGGGCCGACATGGTGATGGTGAAGCCGGCCGGGCCCTACCTCGACGTCCTGGCGCGTGTCGCGGACTCCGTGGACGTGCCCGTCGTCGCCTACCAGATCTCCGGGGAGTACTCGATGGTCGAGGCCGCCGCCGAGAAGGGGTGGATCGACCGCGACAGGGCGATCATGGAGACGCTGACCGGGATCAGGCGGGCCGGGGCGCGCAACATCCTCACGTACTGGGCGACCGAGGCCGCTCAGAAGCTTCGCTGACGCCAGTTCCGCCGACGGCCCGTGGCCTGTGCCGCCCGACCGGTCCCGGCCGCCCCTGAGGCCGCGCCGTCAGACCCTCAGCAGCTCCACCAGGCGGGAGAAGCCGTCGTCCGCGTGGCCCTCGGCGACCGCCCGGTCGAGCAACTCCCGCATCGGGGCGAAGAGTTCGGGGCGAACGCCCTGGTCGGCGAAGGCGGTCAGCAGGTTCGGGAACGCCGCCTGGTTGACGGCCAGGCTGGAGACGTCGGTCAGGTGGCGGCCGGTGTCGACCGCCTCGGCCGTGCCGGGGACCAGGCCGGCCGTCATGGCGTTCAGCCAGTCCGAGAGCAGCGGGGCGAACTCCCGGGCCTCGATGCCCTGGGAGCGGATCAGGGCGAAGGACTGGGCCACGCCCATCACCATGCCGTACATGCCCGTCAGCAGGGACAGGTCGTAGAGGGCCGCCAGGCCCGGGTCCGTGCCCGTCCAGCGGGTGCCGCCCAGGGCCGCGAGAGCCGGCCGGTGCGACGCGTACGCCTCCTGGTCGCCGCTGTAGAGGACGTACGCGGCGGGGGTCCCGATCATCTGGGGCACGGCCATGATGCCGCCGTCCACGTACTGGATGCCGTGCTCCTGCGCCCAGATCGCGAACTTCCGTGCCTGCGCGGGTGTTCCGTTGGTGACGTTCACCAGGGTGCGGCCCGCCAGCGCGGTGGTGTGCGGCTGGAGGAGCCCGGTCACGTCGTCGTACGTCGTGAGGCAGACGACGACCAGCGGGCTCGCGGAGACGGCCTCGGCCGGGGTGTCGGCCGGTGTCGCCCCCTGTGCGGTGAGCGGGCCCGTTCTGGACCGGGTGCGGTTCCAGACCGTGGTGGGGTGGCCGGCCCTCAGGAGGGCGGTCGCGAGCGCGGTGCCCATGAGGCCCAGGCCGAGGACGGTGACGGGGGCGAGGGCGGGGGCGGGGGCGGGGGCGGGAGTCTGTGACGAGTTGTGGGGTGCCATGACGACCATGCTGGTCGGGGGCCCAACTCGCCACAAGTACCCACTAGTTGGTCAGGTGCTTACCTCTTGGTGAGTGAGGCGGGTGTGTGATGTGGGTGCGTGAGATGGGCGTGTGATGTGGGTGCGTGGCGCCGGTGGGTGGGGCCGGCGCTCGGGGTCACCAGGCGAGGGCGCTGTCCATCGTCGACTGCCAGTACGTGACGTGGATCGAGTCGTCCACGTACACGCCCTTCGCGGGGAGCGACGGCTTCTGAACCCGCTCCGAGCCCTTGAGGTGGAACGTCAGCGACTTGGCCGTGTAGCCGTTGGAGCCGCTGCCGTCCGCCGCCGACAGGAGCACGCCCGCGTAGCCCGATTCGCCCGGAGCCAGCGTGGTGACCGCCTGCGGCTTGGAGTCCTCGAAGACCGGCGGTACCGACTGGGCCTCGCCGAAGCGGACGGCCGGGTAGCCGGTCAGGTCGCAGTTCTTCGAGCCGGTGTTGGTGACGGTGAGGAGGAGGTGGTTGAGGGGGCGGGAGACCACGGTGGCGGTCGTACGGACGGTGGTGCAGGGAGTGAGGGCGGAGGAGTCCGAGTCCGTCGAGCCCGAAGAGCCCGAAGAGCCCGAAGAACCCTGCGGATTCGAGGAGTTCGTTGCGCCGCCCGTGGAGCCCTGCGTGCCCTTGTCGCCGCCTGACGTCGATCCCGCGGGGTCGGTCTGCCCCGCGCCCTTGGAGCTTCCCTCGCTGCCCTTGGGTGAGGGGGTCACGGACGAGGAGCCGGTGTCGGCCGACGCGCCCTCGTCGCGAACGCCCTCTCCGTTGTTGCACGCCGTCAGCGTCAGTGCGGCGACCGCGAACGTGGCGGCGGCGAGCATACGAGTGCGGGCGGTGCCGGCGGTGCGTGCGGTGCGGGCGGTGCGTGCGGACATGAGTGGTCCCCCTGATGCGGTACGGGTGGTGGCACGGACCACTCGACCGGGTGCCGGGAGCGGCGTGCTTGGATGGCCCAAGCTTGTGCGGCGCCCCGTCCCGGCCGCCACACCTGTTGGGTTCTTCGGGACGCTGGAATGGCTGCAACGGCTCTGACCTGGGGGAACGACCTACCCCTGGAACGGGGATCCGGGACGCGAGAAGAGGGAGAAACGGTGGCGGGGGACGAGTTCACGGAGCTCTTGGGGCAGTTGAAGGAGCGGTCCGGGCTCAGCTACGGGGTGCTCGGGAAGCGGCTCCACACGAGCGCGTCCACGCTGCACCGGTACGTCAACGGGGATGCCGTGCCGACGGACTACGCGCCCGTGGAGCGGTTCGCGCGCATCTGCCGGGCCACGCCCGAGGAGCTGGTGGAGCTGCACCGGCGGTGGGTTCTCGCGGATGCGCTGCGGAGGCAGAAACAGGCCGGGAGCGGTTCCAGCTCCGGTTCCGGGAGTTCCAACTCCGGCCCCGCGAGTTCTAACTTCGGCCCCGCGAGTTCCAACTCCGGCCCCGCGAGTTCTAACTCCGGCCCCGCGAGTTTTAACTCCGGCTCCGGTTCCGTGAGTTCCAATTCCGGCTCCGGCTCCGGTTCCGGGAGTTCTAACCCCGGCTCCGGTCCCGCGGGTTCCAACTCCGGCCTCAGCCCCGCGGGTTCTGGCTCCGGCCCCGGGAGTTCTGGCTCCGGGGCCGGTTCTGGTGCCGACTCCGGCTTCGAGGGCCGGGCCGTGTCCGCCTCCGATGTCGCCTCCGATGTCGATGTCGATGCCGAGGTCGACAGCAGCACGGCCGGCGCTTCCGCCGCTTCCATGGCTCCTCTTGGCTCTCCGGCCCCGCCGGACTCCTCTGACGTTCCGGTCGCTCGGCGGCGGCGTACCGTCGCCCTCGCCGGTGCCGCCGTGGCCGCCGCCGTCGTGTCCGCGGCGCTCGTGGTGAATCTCGTGCCGGGCGGGGACGACGACGGCAAGGGCCGGAAGGAGTCGGTGGGGGCGGCCGAGTCCGTCGACGGCCGGCCGGAGGCCGGCAGGTCCGGCGATGAGAAGAGCGGGTCGCCCTCACCGTCCGCCTCGCGGTCCGCGAGCCCCAAGCCATCTGTTTCGTCCTCCGCCTCCCGGGCCGGCGGGGCCGGGGCGACGCGGGGTGGTGGCCCCGCGGCCGCGGACGGCGTCACCGCGCCCACCGTCGCCGTCAACCCGTACAAGTGGGAGGGCCCGTGCAGCCAGCACTATCTTGTCGACCGCAGGGCCGAGCAGGTGCCCCCGCCTCCGAGTGAGCCCGACGCGCGCGGGTGGGTCAACGCGCTCGGCGGGGTCGCCGCCGGGCAGCAGATGCTCGCGGTGACCGTCCAGGGCACCGGAAAGGGCACCGTCGTCCTGGAGGACCTGCACGTGCGGGTGGTGGACAAGAGCAAGCCGCTCGCCTGGAACGACTTCGCGATGGGCGTCGGATGCGGCGGCGATGTGGAGACCACGTCGTTCGGTGTGAACCTCGACGCCGGGCGGCCCGATACCTCGCCCAAGGCCGGACAGCGCGACTTCCCGTACAAGGTGAGCGAGTCCGACCCCGAGGTCTTCTACATCTTCGCGGACGCCCGGACGCACAACGTGAGCTGGTTCCTGGAGCTCGACTGGTCCAGCGGCTCGGAGTCGGGTTCCGTGCGGGTCGACGACCAGGGAAAGCCGTTCCGGACGAGCGGGAACGTGGGGCGGCCCGCGTACGACTTCCCGCTCGGCGACTCCGAATGGGGACGGAACCCGTACGAGCCCGACGTGCTCGGCTGAGCGGCCGCCCCTTCCCGGATCGGCGTCCGGCAAACCCGGCCGGCGTGATCCGTTGGATTGAACTTGGATTCAGGGCACTATCAAGTCGCCCTGGGAGTTAGGTTGTTGCTCGTTGACTGACGCGACTCTCCAGGGAGAGGCTCTATGCCCGGTGATGCTCTCAGCCAGGACCCCGCCGAGCTGAGAAGGAGGATCGACACCACCAAGGCACACCCGGCCCGTGTCTACGACGTCTTCCTCGGGGGCAAGGACAACTACCCGGTGGACCGGGCCGCGGCCGCCGCCGCGCTCACCGCCAACCCGCGCGGCTACCTCGACGTCCGGCACAACCGCGACTTCCTGCGCCGGGCGGTCAACACGCTGTCGGGCGAGGAAGGCATCCGGCAGTACCTGGACATCGGCACCGGGCTGCCGACCCAGGAGAACGTGCACCAGATCGCCCAGCGCATCGCCCCCGACTCCCGGGTCGTGTACGTCGACAACGACCCGGTCGTTCTCGCCCACGCGCGCGCCCTGCTCACCAGCGGGCCCCAGGGCCTCACCGACTACATCGACGCCGACCTCGAGAACCCGGCCCAGATCCTCGAAACGGCCGCGAAGACCCTGGACTTCGACCGGCCGGTCGCCCTCGCGCTCGTGGCGGTCCTGCACTTCGTCGAGGACGAGAAGGCCTACCCGATCGTGCGCGAACTGATCGAGGCCCTGCCCTCGGGCAGCCGGCTCGTGCTCAGCCATCTCACCGAGGACCTCAACCCCGAGAACATCCGCGCGGTCCAGCGGACGTACACCGAGCGCGGCTTCACCTTCGTGCTGCGCTCGAAGGCGGAGGTCGAGCGGTTCCTCACGGAGAACGGGCTGGAGATCGACGCGCCCGGTGTGGTCCCCGCCCACCACTGGCGGCCCGACGACGCGGCGCCGGTGCCCGAGCCGCCCGAGGCCGGCTACCTCGACGAACTCGACGACATCGAGAAGGTCCGGTACCGGGACATCAACGACGTGACGGACGCGGACATCAACGTGTACGCGGTCACGGGCCGCAAGCCCTGAGTCCTGCCCTCCGACGCCCCGCCCGCTCCCGTCGCCCCCGCCCGGCTCAGTCCCACCAGAACGTCCAGGAGCGGGCGCCGAGCACCTCGCGCTCGGCGTACACCCGCAGGGAACCGTGGTCGCTCTGCTCGATGCTGTCCGGACAGAACGCGTAGTGCTCGGCGGCGATCGCCTCCGCCTCCGCCAGGGTCCCGGGCGGGGCGGCCACGGAGACGACGAGCTGGTCGAAGGCGAGCGCCACGACCCGTATGCCGAAGCGGTCCTCCCACGAGCGGAGGACCGCGCACAGCGGGGCCACGTCGGTCGTGTGGTTGACCGGGCCGCACCAGCCGATGGCAGCCGGGATGTCGGCGCTGCGGCGGGCCGGCACGAGCGCGAGATGCGGTTGGCCAAGCCAACTCGCGCTGCCGACAAGGGCGTCGGTGACCTCGGCCGCCCGCGCGTCGGGATCGGCGTCCAGCGGGCCCGCCGCGGCGAGGCCCGGCCAGTCGGCGTCCTCCGCCTCCGCCGCGAACTCCTCCCAGGACTCCGCGAGCACCTCCTCGGCGTCGTGGTCGCCCGGATACGAGGCGAGGTCCGGGTCCAGCCCCCACTTGTCCGGGTGCGATTCGCCGGCTGTGTTCCCCCCGACCAGGACCGGACACAGGCCCGCCGCGCGGCGCGCGGACGTCAGGCGCAGCCAGTCGCCCGGTGCCGCCGGGGCGTCGGCGCGCCACAGCAGCGGTTCGTCCCAGGGGCCCTCGACCGTCGTCTCGAGGAGGGTGCCGGGCGGGAGTTCGAGACCGAGCGAGCGGCCGGTCGGATCGGCCGCCAGCTTCGGCAGCTGGTTCGGAAGAGTCGCCATGCCCGTGACTGTAGGGCTCGTCACTGACAACGGCGCCGGCGGCCGCCTCCGGCGACGGCCGAGGCGGCGCCGCCCTGCGCGGGCCCGTCGCCGTGGCCCGTCAGTCGGTGCCGAACCACGTCTCCGCGAGCGAGTCCAGCGTCGGCTTCGGCGGCTTGGGCATCGTGCTCAGGTACCAGGGGAGATTGCTGTAGACGTGCAGCAGCGTGTACGCCATGAGCGTGTGCGGGTCGAACGGGGGGCGCCCGTACGCCTCGTAGAACCGCTTCAGCAGCCGGGGCTGCCCACACGCGACGAACAGCCCCACACCCACGAAGTCGTAGGCCGGATCACCGACCATCGCGGGCTCGAAGTCGAACAGGCCCGTCAGGCGCCAGCCCTCCGGGTCCACGGTCAGGTGCTGGCGCATGAACTCGGTGTGCAGCAGCACGCGTCGCGCCGGGGCGGCCAGCGGCACCGAGCTCAGGAACCACGGAATCTGCTCCAGCCAGGCCTGGGACAGCCCGGCCTCGCGCTGCTGAGCCACCGCGTTCGCACGCTGCGAGTCGACGAACAGGCCCCAGTCGGACGGACCGACGAAACCAGCGAGCGGCGCCGGACTCAGCGCGTGCAGCGCCGCGAGGGTCTCACCGGCCTCCGTGACGATACGGTCCTGCTCCGCCGCCGGAATCCGCGGCCAGGCCTCCGCGAGGCTCTCGCCCGGCAGCCGGGACATCAGGACGAAGGACCAGCCGTTCTTGTACGCGCCCGCCGAGTACAACTGCGGTGTCGGGACCGGCAGTTTGCCGTACACATGGCTGAGCATCCGCTCCTCGCGCCTGGCGTCGAGCTTCTCGAAGGCGGGGAACAGCTTCAGGACGTGCGCGGCGCCGATGGAGTACACCGGCAGCGAGCCCTCGATGAAGCGGACCATCGGCTTCGGGACCAGACCGAGGCGCTCGCACAGGTCCGCGACGGCGGGTCGCAGCAGTGCCTCGTCCCGGACGACGTCGTCCAGTTCTTCGCCGGTCTCAACGAGTGGCAGCATGGCTGGTGGACACCCTCCGGCCGGCCGGGGTGAAGAAGGGCAGTGCAGTGCTCATCGCGCTCCCAGCGTGCGGTCCAACAGGGCTCTGGACTCCCCGAAGTTGGGGTTTGGCGCCCCGCAGCATCGCATACTCCGGGGTGCGCCCGGACACCTCAACCTTTGGCCATCACTCGTACGGATGGACACGTCGGAGCGGGTGAGGACAGAGGCATATGCGGAGCGGTGCCCTGTGGCTCGGATGCCGTGCCACAGGGCCCGCCGACCGGCCGCGAGGCCGATCACCGCTAGCCCGAAAGCCCTTCTGACGTGTACGCCTTCAATACCCCTTCACCCGAACGGGTGTGGGTCGACCGGTGTCGGTCAGAGGCGCCCGGGCGTCCTGATGCCGAGCAGCGCCATGCCCTGGTGGAGCGTGCGGGCCGTCAGGTCGACGAGGAACAGACGGTTCTCGACGACCTCCTTCGGGTTCGCGTCGCTCAGCACGTGGCACTGGTCGTAGAACGTCGTCAGGTGCGACGCCAGCTGGTACAGGTACGAGGCCAGCTTGTGCGGCTCGTATCCCGTGGCCACGTCCAGGAGCAGCTCGCCGAACTGGTCCAGGTGCAGACCCAGCGCGCGCTCCGCCGGAGCCAGCGCGAGCTCCGGGTGGGCCAGCGGACGCGCGTCCCCGGCCTTGCGGAGGATCGACTGGATACGGGCGTACGCGTACTGGAGGTACACGCTCGTGTCGCCGTTCAGCGACACCATCTGGTCCAGGTCGAACTTGTAGTCCCGGACGGCCGACGTGGAGAGGTCCGCGTACTTCACGGCGCCCACACCGACGAACCGGCCGTTCTCGACGATCTCCTCCTCGGTCAGGCCCACCTTCTCGGCCTTCTCGCGGACCACCGTCGTGGCACGGTCGATCGCCTCGTCCAGCAGGTCGACCAGCCGGACCGTCTCGCCCTCACGCGTCTTGAACGGCTTGCCGTCCTTGCCGAGGACCGTGCCGAAGGCCAGCTGCTGCGCCTTCGTCCCGCCGTTCAGCCAGCCCGCCCTGCGGGCCGTCTCGAAGACCATCTTGAAGTGCAGGGACTGGCGGGCGTCGACCACGTAGAGGAGCGTGTCCGCCTTCAGGTCGAAGACGCGGTTCCTGATCGCGGAGAGGTCGGTGGCCGCGTAGCCGTAGCCGCCGTCCGACTTCTTCACGATCAGCGGGACGGGGTTGCCGTCGGGGCCCTTGACGTCGTCGAAGAACACGCACAGCGCGCCCTCCGAGCGGACCGCGACACCCGACTCCTCCAGGAGGCGGCACGTCTCGTCCAGCATGTCGTTGTAGCCCGACTCGCCGACGATGTCAGCGTCCCGGATCTCCATGTCCAGCTTCTCGAAGACCGAGAAGAAGTAGACCTTCGACTCGTCCACGAACCGCTGCCAGGTGGCGAGGGTGGACGGGTCGCCCGCCTGGAGGTCGACCACCCTGCGACGCGCCCGCGTCTTGAACTCCTCGTCGGAGTCGAAGTGCGTACGCGCGGCCTTGTAGAGGCGGTTGAGGTTCGACATCGCCTCCTCGCCCGTCTCCGCGGTGTCGTCCCCGGCGGCTTCACGGTCCAGCTCGTGCGGGTGCTCGTCCAGGTACTGGATGAGCATGCCGAACTGGGTGCCCCAGTCGCCGATGTGGTGCCGCCTGACGACGGTCTCGCCGACGAACTCCAGGATCTGCACGACCGCGTCACCGATCACCGCGGAGCGGAGGTGGCCTACGTGCATCTCCTTCGCCACGTTCGGCTGGGCGTAGTCGATGACCGTCGTGCCCGGCTGCTCGGTGAACGGCACGCCGAGACGGCCCGCCGGGTCCGTGGCACGGGCCGCGAGGGTCTCCGTGATCGCCCGGTCCGTGATCGTGATGTTCAGGAAGCCGGGGCCCGAGACCTCGATGTCCTCGATCAGGTCACCCGTGACGACCCGGTCGACGACCTGCGTCGCGAGGTCCCTGGGGTTGGCCTTCGCCTTCTTCGCCAGGGCGAGGATTCCGTTGGCCTGGAAGTCCGCCCTGTCGCTGCGTCGCAGCAGCGGGTCCGCGGTCGCGGTCTCCGGCAGGGCTGCCGTGAGCGCGTCCGACAGGCGCTGGTGGACGTGGGCGGTGAGGGACGTGACCGAGGCCATGGAGTGGGTGCCGTTCTCCTCGTGGGTATGGATCAGCCCAGTATCCCACGGGGGGTAAAGGGGTTTTCGCCGCGAAGTGTTCAGCCCCTCCGGCGTTTGAGGAGCGGGGGTTCGGGGGCTGGCCCCCGAGACGGGACGGGAAGGGGCGGCGGGGGCGAGGAAAGCCGTTTTCGTGGATGCGGTGGTAGCTGGGAGAATGGGGCGGTCAGCCGTGCGAACCGTACCGCCGGCTCATGACACCTCCTGAGGAAAGAAGGACGTGCCGATCGTGGCTCAGAGCACCGAGACCACCGACTGGGTCTCCCGTTTCGCGGATGAGGTCATCGAGGAGTCGGAGCGCCGAGCCCCGGGTAAACCCGTCGTCGTCGCGTCCGGACTGTCCCCCTCCGGTCCCATCCACCTCGGCAACCTCCGCGAGGTCATGACCCCGCACCTGGTCGCCGACGAGATCCGCCGCCGCGGACACGAGGTCAGGCACCTGATCTCGTGGGACGACTATGACCGGTACCGGAAGGTTCCGAACGGCGTCCCCGGGACCGACGCGTCGTGGGCCGAGCACATCGGCAGGCCCCTGACCTCCGTGCCCGCCCCGGCGGGCTCCCCGTACCCGAACTGGGCCGAGCACTTCAAGGCCGCCATGGTCGACGCCCTCGCGGAGATGGGTGTCGCGTTCGACGGGATCAGCCAGACCGAGCAGTACACGTCGGGCGTCTACCGCGAGCAGGTCCTGCACGCGATGAAGCACCGCGGCGACATCGACGCGATCCTCGACCAGTACCGCACCAAGAAGGCCCCCGCGAAGAAGCAGGGCCAAAAGCCCGTCGACGAGGCGGAGCTCGAAGCCGCCGAGGGGTCCGGCGCGGCCGCCGAGGACGACGGCACCGGATCCGCCGGGTACTTCCCGTACAAGCCGTACTGCGGTGGCTGCGGCAAGGACCTCACCACCGTCACGGCCTACGACGACGACACCACCGAGCTGGCGTACACCTGCGCCGAGTGCGCCTTCTCGGAGACCGTCCGGCTGAGCGAGTTCAACCGCGGCAAGCTGGTGTGGAAGGTCGACTGGCCGATGCGCTGGGCCTACGAGGGCGTCGTCTTCGAGCCCAGCGGCGTCGACCACTCGTCGCCCGGGTCCAGCTTCCAGGTGGGCGGGCAGATCGTCGGCAGCATCTTCGGCGGCAAGCAGCCCATCGGCCCCATGTACGCGTTCGTGGGGATCTCCGGGATGGCGAAGATGTCGTCCTCCAAGGGCGGGGTCCCGACTCCGGGCGACGCTCTGAAGATCATGGAGCCGCAGCTGTTGCGCTGGCTCTACGCCCGCCGCAGGCCCAACCAGTCGTTCAAGATCGCCTTCGACCAGGAGATCCAGCGGCTCTACGACGAGTGGGACAAGCTGGAGGGGAAGGTCGCCGACGGGTCCGCCCTCCCGGCGGACGCCGCCGCCCACGCGCGCGCGGTCGGCACCGCCGCGGGCGAGCTCCCGAAGACGCCCCGGCCGATGGCCTACCGCACGCTCGCGTCCGTCGCCGACATCACCGCGGGCGCCGAGGACCAGACCCTGCGCATTCTCGGCGAGCTCGACCCGGCCGCCCCGATCACGTCGCTCGACGAGGTCCGGCCGCGGCTCGACAGGGCCGAGGCCTGGATCAACACCCAGGTCCCCGCCGACCAGCGGACCGTCGTGCGGGACGAGGCCGACACCGAGCTCCTCAAGTCCCTCGACGACCAGGGCCGCGCGTCACTGCGGCTGCTGCTCGACGGCCTCGACGCGCACTGGTCGCTGGACGGGCTCACCCACCTCGTCTACGGCGTTCCCAAGGTCCAGGCCGGCTTCTCCGCCGACGCCACCCCGAAGGAACTCCCGGCCGAGATCAAGGTCGCCCAGCGCACCTTCTTCGCGCTGCTCTACCACCTGCTGGTCGGCCGTGACACCGGCCCGCGCCTGCCCACCCTGCTCCTCGCGGTGGGCCAGGAGCGGGTGAGGAAGCTGCTCGGCGAGTAGCCCGCGCCCGGTACGTACGCGAAGGGGGCGCCCGGAGATCTCCGGGCGCCCCCTTCCACGTACAGGCACCGCGAGCCGCGTACAAACACCGCCTGCCGCGTAGGCACAGGCACCGTGTGGGCGCCTGTGCCTACGCGATGTGGTCTTCCTGGAGTATCGCCGTGTGGCGGTTGGTGAAGCGATTCACCATGCGGTCGGCCTCGCGCTGCGGGAGCTTGATGCCGTACGTGGCTTCCACGTCACCCCTGAACTGGCCCGAGGTCGGATAGCTGCCGTCTATCGACTTCTTGAAGACCAGGTAGTAGTCCTCCTCGGTCGGCTCCGTGCCGCCACCCGCACCCAGCTCACGGGTACGGCCCGGGCCCGCCGGGATCGGGAACGTGCCGGTGTCCTCCGGGGACGGCTCCGGGTCGGGGACCGACGGCTCCTCGTACTGCTGAGGGAAGGCCTCCTGCTGCTGCGGGACGGCCTCCTGCTCGAACCGCCGCTGGTCCGGGAACTGCCGCTGGTCCTGGAACCGCTGCTGGTCCTCGAACTCCTCGGCCTGCTGCTGTTCCGAGTACCACTCGGTGTACGCGGCCTCCGGGTCGTACGTCGGGTCGTAGCCCCCCTGGTACGCCACGGTCTGGGGGTCCCGGGCGTGGAGCCACGGGTTCTGCGGTTCCGCCTGGTCCGGCTGTTCGGGAAAGTCGTCGTCCTCGGGGGCGGGACGCTGTGCCTGAGCACGTGCCGGGTCGTTCTCCAGGGCGGGCGCCGGCACGGGGGTGTGCGGGCCCGCGGCGGTGTCGGCCCGCTCCAGGGCCGGCTGCGGCGCCGGGGGCAGCAGCGCGGGCTCGATGCCGGCCGCCGCGAGGCCGGCGGGTGCGGTCTCGGCCAGCGGTACGCCGTAGCGGGCGAGGCGCAGGGGCATGAGGGACTCGACGGGGGCCTTGCGGCGCCAGGCCCGGCCGAAGCGGGACCGCAGCCGCGCCTGGTAGACGAGGCGTTCCTGTTCGAGCTTGATGACCTGCTCGTAGGAGCGCAGTTCCCACAGCTTCATGCGGCGCCACAGGAGGAAGGTGGGGAGCGGGGAGAGCAGCCAGCGGGTGAGGCGCACGCCCTCCATGTGCTTGTCGGCGGTGATGTCCGCGATCCGGCCGACCGCGTGCCGGGCCGCCTCCACGGAGACCACGAAGAGGATCGGGATGACCGAGTGCATGCCCACGCCCAGCGGGTCGGGCCAGGCGGCCGCGCCGTTGAACGCGATGGTCGCCGCCGTCAGCAGCCACGCCGTCTGACGCAGGAGCGGGAACGGGATCCTGATCCAGGTCAGCAGCAGGTCGAGCGCGAGCAGCACGCAGATGCCCGCGTCGATGCCGATCGGGAAGACGTAGCTGAAGTTGCCGAAGCCCTTCTGGAGGGCGAGTTCGCGGACCGCCGCGTAGGAACCGGCGAAGCCGATACCGGCGATGACGACCGCTCCGAAGACGACCACCCCGATGAGGATCCGGTGCGTCTTGGTGAGCTGCAGAGGCGCGGCCACCGTACTCCCCTCCCATTACGACCTGTTGCGCGCAACAGAGTGGCACATGTGTACGGGGTGCGGGCGCCCGGTACGGGTCGGGCCCGGCCTCCGTGCGGGCCGGGCTCCCGCGAATGTCCTGGTCCGGCTAGCTCTTCTTGGCGGCGGACTTGCTGGGGCTCGTGCTCAAGTCGGAACCCTGGCCCGGGCTCGCGCTCTTGTCGGAGACCTTGCTCGGGCTCGGGCTCGCGCTCTTGTCCGAACCCTTGCTCGCGCTCTTGCTGGGGCTCTTGCTCGAAGTGGAGCCGGAGCCCGACCCGGCACCGTCGCCGCCGCCGTTCGCGGTCACGACCGCCTGCACGGCTTCCTTCGCGGCCTTCTCCACCGCCTTCGACAGATCGGCGGCCTTCGGGGCCTTGTCACCCGCGAGACCCGCGCCGTTGTAGTCGACGGTCACGACGACGTTCTCGACCCGCGTCACCAGCGTCTGCTGCTTGAAGGTGCCTTCCTTCTTCTTCAGGTCGTACGTCACCAGCGTCGCCTCGTTGCCCGTGCCGGACACCGGCTGCGACTTGGTGTCCTTCGCGCCGTCCACCGAGCGTGCGTCCTCGGCGTGCTTCGCGTAGTACTCGGAAGCGAGCTTCTCGCCCGTGCCGCGGCTCTGGTCCGACTCGAAACGCAGCAGCGACACGTTCAGCCAGCGGAACTGCGAGCCCTTCACACCGTTGTTGTCCAGGCTGTCCCAGGAGCAGTTGCCGCGCGTCGCCACGTCGTCCGACTTGCCCTCCTTGCCGGACTTGGCGCCCTCGGGGACGAGCTCCTTCAGCGTCTTCGACGAGAACACCTTGCAGGTCTCGGGAAGCTTCGCGTACGTCGCCTCCTTCACCGCCGCCGCCTCGGTGGCGGAGGGCGACGCCGAGGAGCCGGAGTCCTTCTTCGCGTCGTCGCCGGAGCCGTCGCCGGAGTCCGAGGAGCAGCCGGAGGCGACGAGCAGCACCGGGACGGCGGCCGCGCCGACCAGGATGCGGGTGAGTCGCTGACGGTGTCGCTGTACGGGTCGGTGCATGGTTCCTTCACTCAAGACGCTCGGGTGTACGTGCGAACGGCCGCGTTCGTTGCCGGCCGCACTCGGTCGGGTCCGAGGAGCCACCGTACGCCGAACGGGACACACGTGACGCGGGTTCCGCCGAGGCGGGACCGCCCGCCGGACCCCTCTACTCGTTGAACGTCTCGGCGAGCTGACCCGCCAGTTTCTGTGCCCTGTCCTGCATTTCCTCGCTGCTCGGAACGTCCGTCGTGGTCGCCGGCTGCTCGTCGTACTGGATCGTCACGACCACGTTGGACGTGCGGAACACCACAGTCACCGTCCGCTGCTGGGAGGTGTTCAGCGAGTCGTCGAGGAACGCCTCGTTGCCCAGGTCGTCGAGCGTGCGGGGCTGCAGGGCGGTGGGGGTGGAGCCCGACGCGGCGTTGCCGGAGGGGCTCGCGGAGGAACTGCTGCCGGTGCTCGCGTCGTCCGGGGTGCCGGACCCGCCGGAGCCCGGGCTCGATCCGGAACCGGGCTCCTCCGAGGAGGACCCGGAGGGCGACGCATCGGGCGAGTCGGACGACGAGGCGACCGGCTCGGGGAGGTCCGCCGCCGTCTCCTTCTCCAGGTAGATCGCCGTGGTGCGTTCGTCGTCGCTGACCGCGTTGTCGTACGAGACGACCCGCTCGAAGTCCACCAGCAGGTGGTCCGTCGCGGTCGCCGACTCCGCCTTCCAGCGGCAGCCGACCTTGCGGTCCGTGTCGTACGTGGGCGTCGCCGTGCCCTCGTACGCCTTCTCGCGCTGCTCCTCGTCCGTGACCTGCTTGATGCCCGGCAGCAGCGAGTCCAGGGTGCTCTGCGACACCGCGCCGCACGGCTCGGGCAGGGTGCGGTACTTGCCCGGCTGCGGTGCGGCGGCGGTCGTCGCCGTGTCGCCCGGCTTCGGGTCGTCCTCGCCGCCGTCGTCCGACGATCCACCGGTGCAGCCGGCCAGCAGCACCGCGAGGAGCGCGGCGACGCCGGATACGTACGCCTTCCGCTGCACGGTGGGGCTCCTCTCGACAGGCCGCTCCACCTGCTCGCGACCGGGGTGTCCTGTGGTTATTCGCTTGCCGCCCGGGGGCGGCGCCTGGAGACAATGTGTATCGCACGCAATGCCGTGGACGCCGGTCCGTTGTCCCAAACGTTCACCTTGGCGCCGGTTTTGCGGTGTGTGACTTCTGTTTGTTTTTCGGGGGAATGAGGACGATATGTCGTACGTGGAGTTGCCGGGGGCGAAGGTTCCGATCCGTATGTGGGCGGACCCGGGGTCGGTGGAGGACGTCGCGATGCAGCAGCTCCGCAACGTCTCCACGCTGCCCTGGATCAAGGGTCTGGCGGTCATGCCGGACGTCCACTTCGGGAAGGGCGCGACGGTCGGGTCGGTCATCGCGATGCAGGGTGCCGTGTGCCCTGCGGCGGTCGGGGTGGACATCGGCTGCGGGATGTCCGCGGTCCGGACGTCCCTGACCGCCAACGACCTGCCGGGAGACCTCTCCCGCCTCCGGTCCGAGGTGGAGAAGGCCATTCCGGTGGGGCGGGGAATGCACGACAGCCCGGTGGAGCCTGGGCGGTTCCATGGGCTGGCCACTTCGGGGTGGGAGGAGTTCTGGGGGCGGTTCGACGGTGTGGCTGAGGCTGTGAAGTTCCGTCAGGGGCGGGCCACGAAGCAGATGGGAACGCTTGGAGGGGGGAATCACTTTGTAGAAGTTTGTACAAGTGAAAGTGGTTCGGTCTGGCTGATGCTTCACTCCGGATCCAGGAACATCGGCAAGGAGCTTGCTGAGCACCACATCGGCATCGCCCAGAAACTCCCGCACAACCAGGGCTTGATCGACCGCGATCTCGCTGTCTTCGTCGCGGACACCCCACAGATGGCGGCGTACCAGAACGACCTCTACTGGGCGCAGGAGTACGCCAGGTACAACCGGACGATCATGATGGCGCTCTTGAAGGACGTGGTCCGCAAGGAGTTCAAGAAGGCCCGAGTGGCCTTTGAGCCGGAGGTCAGCTGCCACCACAACTACGTCAGCCGCGAGCGTTACGAGGGCATGGATCTGCTCGTCACGCGCAAGGGGGCCATCAGTGCCAGGGCGGGTGAGTACGGCATCATCCCGGGTTCGATGGGCACGGGTTCGTACATCGTGAAGGGCCTCGGCAACGAGAAGGCCTTCAACTCGGCCTCGCACGGGGCGGGTCGGCGTATGAGCCGTAACGCCGCCAAGCGTCGCTTCTCGACGCAGGACCTGGAGGAGCAGACGCGGGGCGTGGAGTGCCGCAAGGACTCCGGTGTCGTGGACGAGATCCCGAGCGCGTACAAGCCGATCGAGCAGGTCATCGATCAGCAGCGCGACCTCGTTGAGGTCGTGGCGAAGCTGAAGCAGGTTGTCTGCGTCAAGGGATGACGTGCGACAGCGGGAGAGGGTCCGACAAGCTCCTTGTCGGACCCTCCGTTCTTCCTGTGCCCGCGGTTACCCGCCCAAGCTTGGTGAGCCGAGGTCTCGCCACACGGGAACGACCGTGGCCGGTTCGAAGCGGTGTGACCCCTTCGTGCCCGGGAGGATGGTCACGGAATCGAGGAGACCGGAGAGGATCTCGCGTTTCTCACGCAAGCTTGTCCTGTTCCAGGCGGTTCGCGCGTCCATGTGCGGATGCCGCACGGATTGCTGTCCGGCCGTCCACACCTTCTGTTCGTTGACGAGTCGCTTGAGCTCGGCTTCCTCCGACGTCAGTTGTGAGAAATACAGCGCATCACTGATTTCCTCGGCGTACCACTGTTCCTGGAGGAGCGATTTTTGTTGTTGCGCCAGTTCCAGCCGGTGCTCGCCGGGCCAGGGGGCTGTAAGGCGGGCACCGGGTGTGTCCTGTCGGTCCAGGATGCCCAAGGCGTACTGAGTGATCAGATCGTCCACCGCAGGACCTTGCCGACTTACGCGACCGCAGCCACCGTCCACTGCGAGACGGCAGCGGTATACGTACGATTTATCGCTGGGGTGGCCGTGCATCGGTGCGTTGCACGTCTGCCCCTGTGCCGAGGGTCTCCCGCATCGCACCAGTCCTGTCAGCAAGTACCTGCCGTGTTCGTGGAGGTGCCCGCCGGCCTTGTCCCATCCACCGGCGTGGCGTTTTTGTTCCAGCGTGTCCGCGACGGCCTGCCACTCCTCCGGGGACACGATGGGAGTCCACTGGCCGACGACGGGGTAACCGTCGGGACCACGGACCAATTCGCCGTCGAGCTTGCGGTATCCGCAGATGCGTGGATTCCGGAGGATCTGCTTGACCGTCTGCCGTTGCCATGGGTTGCCCAGCGAGCTCAAGTGGCCGGACGCGACGAAGTCGTGCGTGACAGCCGTGAGGGTCTTCCCTGCGAGGAAGCTCCACACTCCTTCCCGGACGACCTCCGATTCACTGGGATGCAGCGTGATCCTGTCGCTGTTCCACCCAAAGGGGCGACGTGATGCGACAGGCTCTCCTCGATCGGCACGGGCGCGATGATTGAGCTTTGCGCGCTGTTGCTGCTTCTTGCTCTCGGTGTGTGAGGCCGCTGCTCCGAGCAGGCCGCGTCGTGCCGCATCCTCCTTGTAGAGGTTGTACGTGCCGACTTCATCCGCGTATGCGCGAGAGGGGTGCGCAGTGAAGCATTTGAGGAAGCGCTGATACGTACGCACATCCCGGTAAAGCCGGTCGTCGGACACGCAGATCACTCCGTCGATCGGATATCCGGCCTGGGTGGCTCTGCCCTTGAGTGCTTCGAGCATTGCGTCGAAGTCGGGACGGGTGACGCCGATTTTGGAGGCTGATTTGTCGTTGTCGACATAGCGGTGAACGATGATCATGCGATGCCGGGCGGCGATGCGCGCACAGTGCTTGGCCTGGTCCTCGACGCCGTGGCCGTCTCTCCTGTGCCTGTCACACGAGATGCGGCAGTACGCCACAACCAGGAGCCAGCCGGAATCCCGGAGAGCCAGCGCTTCAGGCAGTGATGGTGCCGTACCGGGGAGGCCCCGGAGTTCTGTGAGTAGAAGCTCTACTTCGGCAGGCTCAGGCCTCGCCTTTTTGCGTCGCTTGGTAGGCGCGTTCGAGCGCGCGCTAGTGTCATGTTCAGCCACGGGAAGTACCTGTCTTCCTTGGTGGTCAGGCCCTCGGGTGGGACGGCAATCCCGGCCGAGGGCCGTCGTTTTGATGGTGTGGCGTGAGCCTAGATCGGGCGTTCACGTCTCGTATGAGTGATCTATCCGGTTCACCCTTGTGGGTTATTCGGAGGCGGAGACGCGCGGTTGGAGTTCACACTGCCCGGATGGCAGAACTCCCGTTGCTGTCCGGCGAGTTGTTGGTTTCCCGCCGATGCCCGTGTCCTCGTCGTCGATTGCGATGACTTCGGGATGCGGCGCGGGGTCAATGCCGCCGTTGTCGAGACGATCGAGAGCGGGATCGCGGCTTGGTGCAGTCTGATGGTGCCCTGTGGCGGGACCGAAGAGGCCATGGGGTGGTTGCCGGAGCGGTCCGAACTTCGTTCGGGGTCTACAGCTCCCTGTGGACCTTCGTGTTGGAGGCCTGGGCGCGTGGGCGCACGACCAGGAGGTCGATGTTGACGTGGGAGGGGCGGGTGACCGTCCAGGTGATGGTGTCGGCGACGTCCTCGGCGGTCAGGGGCTCGGCCACCCCGGCGTAGACCTTCGCCGCCTTCTCGGTGTCGCCGCCGAAGCGGGTCAGGGCGAACTCGTCGGTCATGACCATGCCGGGGGCGATCTCGATGACCCGGACCGGTGTGCCGACGATCTCCAGGCGGAGGGTCTCCGCGAGGACGTGTTCGGCGTGCTTGGCGGCCACGTAACCGGCGCCGCCCTCGTACGTGCCGTGGCCCGCGGTCGACGAGACCACGACCACGGTTCCGTCGCCGGACGCGGTCAGCGCGGGCAGCAGCGCCTGGGTGACGTTGAGGGTGCCGATGACGTTCGTCTCGTACATCTGGCGCCACTCCGCCGGGTCGCCGGACGCGACCGGGTCGGCGCCCAGCGCGCCGCCGGCGTTGTTGACGAGGACGCCGATCGTCTTGAAGGCGGTGGCGAACTCGTCGACGGCCGTGCGGTCCGTGATGTCCAGCGCGTAGGCCGCCGCCTGGCCGCCCGTCGCGTTGATCTCCTCCGCGAGCGCTTCGATACGGTCCTTGCGGCGGGCGGTGAGGACGACGCGGTAGCCCTCGGCCGCCAGCCGCCGGGCCGTCGCGGCACCGATCCCGCTGCTCGCGCCGGTGACGACGGCGATGCGGGACGCGGCGGCGGGCGCGGCGGATGCGGCGGCGGTCATGGGCTGCTCCTCGTGAGAGGGGGCGGGCGCGGTGCCGGTAGGGGCCGCTGCTCGCTCGTACGGTCGACTGGTTCACCGGCCAGGATAGGCGGGCGGGGCGCACGGCCCGCCGGTGACCTGGTGCACGGAACGGGGACCGGTGGGAAAATCGAGGTGGGTGATCCCCTGTGCAGGAGGTGGATCATGGGACAGGCACGTGAGGTCATGGACCGGCTCACGGAGGCCCTGACGACGAACCAGGACCTCAAGCTCATCGCCGAGCTCTACGCGCCGGACGCGGTCGCCGTCACGCCCGACGAGGGAGAGATCCATGGGCGCGACAACATCGTCGAGTATTGGCGGCACATGACGGAGGCGATGCCCGGAGCGACGTTCGAGTCGGTGTACTCGTACGAGATCGGCGACACCGCTGTCGACGAGGGCTTCTTCGGCGGCCGGAACACGGGACCGCTGGTGCTGCCCGACGGAGAGACGCTGCCCGCGACGCAGAAGGACGTCAGGGTCCGCGGATGCGACTGCGCCACCGTCGACGCGGACGGGCGGATCGCCAGTTACCGGCTCTACTTCGACCAGCTGGACTTCCTGGGGCAGCTGGGACTGCTGCCCGGGGAACCGCCGGCCTGAGGGTCGTCAACTCCGCGGCGCGTACATGATCACTGCCATGCCCGCGAGGCAGATCAGCGCGCCCGCCACGTCCCAGCGGTCGGGGCGGAAGCCGTCCGCGACCATGCCCCAGGCGAGGGAGCCCGCGACGAAGACCCCGCCGTACGCGGCGAGGACGCGGCCGAAGTTCGCGTCGGACTGGAGCGTGGCGACGAAGCCGTAGGCGCCGAGGGCCATGACGCCCGCGCCGATCCAGAGCCGGCCGCGCTGTTCGCGCACGCCCTGCCAGACCAGCCACGCGCCGCCGATCTCCAGGAGCGCGGCGAGGACGAACAGGGTGGCGGAGCGCAGGACGGACATGCGGCCACCTTCGCATGCCCGCATCAGCCGGTCCCGGGCCGCCCGCACGGCATCTCACCTGATGGGCGGCGCCTGCCGGGCGGCCGAGGTGGCATACATCCGTTGACCCACGGGTCGCGACGACGACAGAAGAAGCAGCCGGAGACAGGCAGCCGCCGGAGACAGCAGCCGTCGGAGACAGAAGCCGTCAGAGACAGCAGCAGACCCACGGGTCGACTCGGAGGACATGACACATGCGGATTCTTTGTGCGCCGGCAGCGGCCGCGGTCCTGGCCGTGGCGGCGGCCACCGTTCCGGCCGCCGCCTCGGCCGCTCCCGTTCCGGCCGCCGGGGCGGCGCCCGAGGCCGATCTCGCCTATCACGGGTACCTGTCGATGACCGGAGGGCAGGTGGATCTGCGGATGACCCCGCAGAACCACGGCCCCGTCGGCGTCGCGGACGCGACGGTGCGGCTGCGCTGGTCGGTGCCTCTCGCGGACGAGCAGCGGCTGCCGGCCGGGTGTGCCCGGGCGGAGGTGCGGGCGGTGCTGTGCCGGACGGGGGCGCTGCCGGCGGCGGGCTGGGGGCGGACGGTCTCCATGACGGTACGGGTGAAGGGGGCGCCGTCGGAGGTGACGCTGGGCATCGAGACGGTGTGGGGCGGCGGCGCGGTGGACCGCAACCATCACAACGACCGGCAGAGGGTGCTCGTCCTGGACACCGGGGACACGTACGTGTTCTAGGGCCGTTCTCGGTGCCGGGTGCCGGGTGCCGGGTGCCGGCGGGCCCGGGTGGAGCCGTGAACGGCGCCCGCCCCGTGCCCCCTGCCTGTGGGGCTACGGGGCGCCGGTCCGGGCGTACGCCGTGGGAGGGACCCCCACCGTCGCCGTGAAGTCCCGCACCAGGTGGGCCTGGTCCGCGTAGCCGAGGTCGGCGGCGAGGGCGGCCCAGTCGAGGGCGGGGGTGGACTCGGCGTGCTCCAGGGCTTCGTGGATGCGGTAGCGCAGGACGACCCACTTCGGGCCCACGCCCACGTACGCGGAGAAGAGGCGCTGTATCGCCCGTACCGTCATGCCCTGTTCGTCGGCGAGGTCGCCCACGCGGCGGATCGTACGGTCGGTGCGGATGCGGTCGACCAGGGCCATCGCCAGGTCGGCCCGCGGGTCCGGGGCCGGGCCGAGGCCGAGCAGGAACGCGTCGAGCGCGGCCACGCGGGCGTCCTCGTCGTCCGGGGCGAGGACGGCGTCGATGTCCCCCTGGGTGGCGGGGAGGACCTCGGCGAGGGGTGGGCGCCTGCCCGTCAGGGCCGACACCGGATGCCGTGGCGCGAAGGGGCGGAAGCCTCCCGGCCGGAACTGCACTCCGCAGACCCTGCCCCGGCCCTCCAGCTTCTTCGTGAACAGCTCCAGGCCGATGCCCGAGACCTCCGCCGTGCCGGGCGGCTCCTCCTGGGCGCCCCGGGTCGCGTACCGCTGGAAGACCACGTTCACGGACGGGTGCGGGACGACGTGGGACGCGTACGGCTCGGGCAGGTCCCAGTCGATCAGCCAGTAGTGCTCCAGGTACGGCCGGAGCGCGGCGGCGGGCTCGCGGCGGCGGAAGCGGACGCGGGAGAGGAGCTCCGGGGCGTCGACGATTCCTCTGGTGTCGCGGCGTGGGGCGGCCATCTCCGGATCGTAGGACGGGCCACTGACACCGGGCCCTCGCCAGGCGAACGCGAAGGGGAATGCGCAGAGGAATGCGTAGAGGAACGCGTAGAGGAACGCGAAGGGGAAAGGTGCTCGCGCGCCCTTGGAGTGGCGGGCCGGGGAATAGTCGGGCGGCGGGTCTCGTTGGCGGGTATAGTTGAATCGTAAACAACCTGCGGAGGATGAGGTAGCCATGCAGTTCGGGATCTTCACCGTCGGCGACGTCACGCCGGACCCCACCACGGGCCGGACCCCGTCCGAGCACGAGCGGATCAAGGCCATGGTCGCCATCGCGCAGAAGGCCGAGGAGGTCGGGCTCGACGTCTTCGCGACCGGCGAGCACCACAACCCGCCCTTCGTGCCGTCGTCGCCGACCACCATGCTCGGCTGGGTCGCCGCCCGCACCGAGAACCTCATCCTCTCCACCTCCACCACCCTCATCACCACCAACGACCCGGTGAAGATCGCCGAGGACTTCGCGATGCTGCAGCACCTCGCGGACGGCCGGGTCGACCTGATGATGGGGCGCGGCAACACCGGCCCGGTCTACCCCTGGTTCGGCAAGGACATCCGGGAGGGCATCAACCTCGCCGTCGAGAACTACGCCCTGCTGTACCGGCTGTGGCGCGAGGACGTGGTGACCTGGGAGGGCAAGTTCCGTACGCCGCTGCAGTCCTTCACGGCCACTCCGCGTCCGCTGGACGGTGTGCCGCCGTTCGTCTGGCACGGCTCGATCCGCTCGCCGGAGATCGCCGAGCAGGCCGCGTACTACGGGGACGGCTTCTTCCACAACAACATCTTCTGGCCGGCCGACCACACCAAGCAGATGGTCGAGCTGTACCGGTCGAGGTACGCGCACTACGGGCACGGCACGCCCGAGCAGGCGATCGTAGGGCTCGGCGGGCAGGTGTTCATGCGGCGCAACTCGCAGGACGCGGTCCGGGAGTTCAGGCCGTACTTCGACAACGCGCCGGTGTACGGGCACGGCCCGTCGCTGGAGGACTTCACCGAGCAGACCCCGCTGACGGTCGGCTCGCCCGAGCAGGTCATCGAGAAGACCCTGTCCTTCCGGGACTACGCGGGTGACTACCAGCGTCAGCTGTTCCTCGTGGACCACGCCGGGCTGCCGCTGAAGACCGTGCTGGAGCAGATCGACATGCTGGGCGAGGAGGTCGTGCCCGTCCTGCGCGAGGAGTTCGCCAAGGGGCGCCCGGCCGGTGTGCCGGAGGCGCCGACGCACGCGGCGCGGGTCGCCGCCGCGGCCGGTGCCGGTGCCGGTGCCGGCAAGGAGGTGACCGCGTCATGAAGCTGGTCGTCGTCTCGGCGGGGCTGAGCGTTCCCTCGTCCACGCGGTTGCTGGGCGACCGGCTCGCGGCGGCCGTCGTGGGGCGTGTCCCCGCGGCGGCCCCCGCCGAGGCCCTCGCCGAGGGGCCGGTGGCGGTCGAGGTGGTGGAACTGCGGGACCTCGCGGTCGAGATCGCGCACAACCTGACCACCGGGTTCCCCGGGCCCGCGCTCCGTGCCGCGCTGGACGCGGTGGCGTCGGCGGACGGGCTCGTCGTCGTCACGCCGGTCTTCTCCGCCTCGTACAGCGGACTGTTCAAGTCGTTCTTCGACGTGCTGGACCGTGACGCGCTGGGCGGGAAGCCCGTGCTGATCGCCGCGACCGGGGGATCGGCACGGCATTCGCTGGTGCTGGAGCACGCGTTGCGGCCGCTGTTCGCGTACCTGCGGGCGGTGGTCGTGCCGACCGGGGTCTACGCGGCCTCGGAGGACTGGGGCGCGGAGGGTCTCGCCGAGCGGATCGAGCGGGCCGCGGGAGAGCTGGCGGGGCTGATGAGCGGCCTGGCGGGCCGGCGGACCGTGTCGACTGTTCCTTCTGCTACTCCTGTTCCGCCGACGTTGTCTGTGCCGTCTGTGGCGTCTGTGGCGTCCGAGGTGGCCTCGTCGGGCGGGGGCCGCGAGTCGGCGGCGGGGCTTGTTCCGGCGGCCGCGCCCTCCGCTGGGGTCGGCCGGGTGCGGGCCGGGGCCTTCGAAGTGGTGCCGTTCGAGCAGCAGCTCGCCGCGCTGCGCCCCGAGTAGGGGCGCGCCCGGCCGACCGGAGGTGCTGGGGCCCTCGGGGCGGCCGGGTGGGTTTCTCGGGGCGTCCCGGGTCGTGTCAGGGCGACCTGGGACGGCTTCCGGGCGGCCCGCTCGGGCCATGTCCGCGGGTGCGTGAGGGCTGGGCGCGCAGTTCCCCGCGCCCCTGACGGGGCGCGGGCGGGTTCGCGCCCCGGGGCACCTCGGGTGGCCCCGCTCAGGCGGCTGGGGCCAGGCGGCCGCGCCCTTGAGGGCGCGGGGTCAAGGGCCCGCGGTGCTCGTGCCGTTGACCGGTGGGTGGCCGTTCGCCGGCTGTCGCAGTCTGCGGGCCTGGCGGCGGGCCCAGTTGGTCGCGCGAGCGCGGGTGCGGGCCCAGGCGCGGCGGCCCCGGGTCGCTCCGAGCTCGGCGAACAGGGTCTCGTAACGCTCGACGATCGGTTCGGCGTCGTAACGGTGGGAGCTCGCCAGCGCGGCCTCGCCCATCGCCCGCCGCAGCGGCTCGTCCGTGATCAGGTCGAGCATCGCCTCGGCCAGTGAGCGCGAGTCGCCCACCGGGACCAGCCGCCCGTCGGAGCCCTCGGTGATGATCTCGGCGGGCCCCAGCGGGCAGTCCGTGCTGATGACCGGCACCCCGCAGCGCATCGCCTCGACCAGCGTCATCCCGAACGACTCCGCGTCCGAGGCCGAGACCACCAGCGCCGACCTGGCGAACTCCGCCTCGATCGGCGTACGCGGCCCCATGAGGCGGATGTGGTCCGCCAGCCCCAGGCCGTCCACGAGGTTCTGGAGGTGCTCACGCTCCGGGCCGCCGCCGTAGATCCGCAGCTGCCAGTCGGGCTCCTTCGAGGCGACCGCCGAGAAGGCCTCTATCAGCAGGTCGAAGCGTTTGCCGGGGACCAGCCGACCCGCCGCGGCCACCACCTTCGTCGTCGCGTCGCGGGTGATGCCCTCGGGCGCCGGCACGATGTTCGGCACCGCGGCGACCCGCACCCCCGGCAGGGTCATCCGCTGCCGGTACACCTCCGCGTCGGCCTCCGTCGTCGTCACCACCGCGTCCAGCCGGCGGTAGTGCCGGGCCAGCACGCCCCGCAGCCGCTTGCTGTGCGAGTCGTGGCGCAGATGCTCCTGCGCGATCCGCAGGGCCCGCCGCGGTGCGAAGAGGGACACGTAGACGTTGATTCCGGGCCGCGTACCGACCACCACGTCGGCGTCGCAGCCCGTGAGGTAGTCGCGGGCCCGCAGATCGGTGAGGCGGGTGTACTGCGCGGACCGCTTGTCGGCGGCGGGGAAGTCCGTGGCCGGCAGGGCGTAGTCGGGCTCCGTGAGGTCGCCGCTGCCGTCCCGTTCGTCCACCAGCGGCACCACCGTGATCCGCGGGTCGATGGTGAACCGCGGCTCGTCCCGGTGCCGCCGCATCGACACGATCTCCACGTCGTGCCGGTCGGCGAGCGCCGCCGCCAGGTTGAGCGTCGTACGGACGGTCCCCCCGATGGCGTACGCGTTGTGCAGCAGGAAGACGACCTTCGTACGGCCCTTGCGGCTCATTCGCTCTGCGGTCTCCCTGTGTTCCGTACGGTCCGTGCGTCCCGTGCGCTTCATGCGGTGCGTGGCCCTCCCCGTCGCGGCGCTCGCCCCTGACATCCGGGACACAGTGGCTGGGCGAGGTAAGCCACTGGTCCCCGCGGGGTGAGAGCCGGGTAAGAGGCCCGGCCGTACCCCGCTTCAGCAGGTAGTACGTAGACAACGCCTTGGCAGACTGGTTCCGTGCCCCACAATCTGCTGCTCGCCGAGGACGACCGCGCGATCCGCCATGCCCTGGAGCGGGCCCTGACCCTGGAGGGATACGAGGTCGTCGCGGTCGCCGACGGTGTCCAGGCGCTCGCGCAGGCCCATCGCAGCCCGCCCGACGTGCTCGTTCTCGATGTGATGATGCCCGGCATCGACGGCCTCCAGGTCTGTCGGGTCCTGCGCGCCGAGGGCAACCGCACTCCCATTCTGATGCTCACCGCGCTCGTCGAGACAGCGGACCGCATCGCGGGTCTGGACGCCGGCGCCGACGACTACGTGGTCAAACCCTTCGACGTCGAGGAGGTCTTCGCCCGGCTCCGGGCCCTGCTGCGGCGTACGGGCACTCCCGACGACGTACCCAGCGAGCCGCAGCGCATGCCCGACGGCCGGATCGCCGTCGCGGGCCTGCGCATCGACCCGCAGGCCCGCCGGGTCTGGCGCGGCCCGCGGGAGGTCGACCTGACCCGCACCGAGTTCGACCTGCTGGAGCTGCTCGTCCGCAACGCCGGCATCGTCCTCGACCACACCACCATCTACGACCGCATCTGGGGCTACGACTTCGGGCCCGGCTCCAAGAACCTCGCCGTGTACGTGGGGTACCTGCGGCGCAAGCTCGACGAGCCGGGCGCGCCCGCACTGATCCACACCGTGCGGGGCGTGGGGTACGTGCTGAGGGAGGACTGAGTGCGGCCCCCGGGCGCGCGGCACGGCCGGTTCGGGCGGTGGGTGGCCCGGGCCCGGGTGTCCTCCCTGCGGACCACCTTCACGGTGTCGTTCGCCGCCGTGGCGGCCGTCGTCACCGTCCTGGTCGGTTTCCTGTCGTACGACGCCGCCGCCCGGCTCGTGCGCGTCGACCAGCAGACCGTGTTCGCGGGTGTCGTGCAGGACCTGCTCGACGAGGTGCGCCAGACCGCCCTGTCGCCCGCGGACTTCGCCACCGCCGACGCGGACGGCGGCCCGCGCGACGAACTCGTCCGGCCGAGCGGCACGGCCGTGCAGGTCCTGGGGCCGGACGGGTCCGTCGTCGACCGGGGGCATCCGGCGCTGCCCGTGGGCGCCGACGACCGGCCGCTCGCCGCCGCGCAGCTCGCCGGGCGGCTGGTGGAGCACCGGGACGTCGACGTCGGCGACGACGTCTACCGCGTCGCGACCGTCTCGCTCGGCGGCGGGCGGGGCGCCGTCCAGGTGGCGCAGGAGTTCAGCGGTACCGAGGACCTGCTGCGGGACCTCCAGCAGCGGACCGTGCTGCTGGTGGGCGCCGTCGTGATCGCCGCGGGTCTCTTCGGGTGGTGGCTGGCCCGGCGCATCACCTCGCGCCTGGTGCGGCTCGCCGGGGCGGCCGAGGACGTGGCGCGCACCGGGCGGCTCGGCATCCAGGTGCCTGTCGCCGGGTACGACGAGGTGGCCCGGCTCGGCCGCTCCTTCGACCGCATGCTGGGCCGTCTCGCCCAGTCCGAGGACGATCAGCGGCGCCTGGTCCAGGACGCGGGCCATGAGCTGCGTACGCCCCTGACGTCCCTGCGCACGAACATCTCGATGCTGCGCCGCATCGACGAGCTGCCGCCCGCCGTCCGTGAGGAACTGGTCGCCGACCTCGCCCAGGAGTCCCGTGAACTCACCGACCTGGTCAACGAGCTGGTGGCGCTCGCGGCCGGTCAGTCCGAGACCGAGCCGCCGCGGCGGGTCGCCCTCGCCGAGATCGCGGACGACGTGGCGGTGGCGGCACGGCGGCGCACGGGGCGTGCCGTCACGGTCCGGGTGTCCGGCGACACGGTGGTCGAGGGGCGGCCCGCGGCGCTGCAGCGGGCCGTGTCCAACCTGGTCGAGAACGCGGCGAAGTTCGACCGGGACGGCAGCGGGCCGATCGAGCTCGTGGTGAGCCGCGCCGGGAGCACCGTCCGGATCGAGGTCCTGGACCGGGGGCCGGGCATCGCCGAGGAGGACCTCGACCGGATCTTCGACCGCTTCTACCGTGCGCCGGACGCGCGGAGCCTGCCCGGTTCCGGGCTCGGACTGTCGATCGTCCGTGAGGTGGCGGCCGTCCACGGCGGCGAGCCGTTCGCCGGGCGCCGGGAGGGCGGCGGCTCGGTGACCGGCTTCACGGTCGCCGCCGACGGCTGAGGTGATGGTGCCTGAGGCGCCGACCGTCCGGGCGCTGACCGTCCGGGGCGCTGACCATGGTCGCGCCGACGGCCGACGGCCGGCGGCCGGCGGCTGACTGCTGGGGCTGAGGCGCCTGCGTCCGACCCGTCGGCAGGGGGCGCGGGCCCCGGCTCCCTGACCTGCGGGCCGGCCGGGGGAGAGGGGCCTGCCGGTCGGCCGGGGTGTCGCTGGATACACCCCCCGATACGGGTTCTGCGCCCAGTGTGCGCGCACCGCCCGCTCCGTAGCGTCTTCACCAGGGCACGGGAAGTGCCCGACGAGGGCGCCGAGGGTGCCCGACCGAGGGGGTACGGACAGTGCCCGACGGAGGGTGACGACGATGTTCCACCGAAACGGCCGACGGACGCAGCACCACGGCACGGGCCCCACCGGGATGGCTCTGCGCCTGGTCAAGGTCAGCAAGACCTACGGGAGCGACGACAGCGCCGTGACCGCGCTGGACGAGGTGACGCTCAGCCTGGCGAGCGGCACGTTCACCGCGGTGATGGGTCCCTCGGGCTCCGGCAAGTCCACGCTGCTGCAGTGCGCGGCCGGACTGGACCGGCCCGACAGCGGCATCGTGATGGTCGACGGCGCGGAGATGACCGGCGGCACCGAGGCCGAGCTGACGAAGTTCCGGCGCAACCGCATCGGCTTCGTCTTCCAGCAGTACAACCTGCTCGACACGCTGACCGTGGCGCAGAACACGGTCCTGCCGCTGAAGCTCGCCCGGCGCCGCGTGGACCGGGCGCGGGTCCGGCAGACCCTCACCGCCGTCGGTCTCGGCGACCGCCTCGGCCACCGGCCCGACCAGCTCTCCGGCGGCCAGCGCCAGCGCGTCGCCATCGCCCGCGCCCTGGTGACCGAGCCGAGCGTGATCTTCGCGGACGAGCCGACCGGCGCCCTGGACACCCGCAGCGCGCGGGACGTCCTGCTGCTCCTCCAGGAGGCGGTGCGCGTCCACGGCCGCACGGTTGTCATGGTGACCCACGACCCGGTCGCCGCCTCGTACGCCGACTCGGTCCTGTTCCTCGCGGACGGGCGGCTCGCGGGCGAGATGCACCGGCCGACCGTGGACGCGGTGGCCGAGCGCCTCGCGCACCTCGGCGACGACGTGATGGCGGGGGTGTGAGCGTGATGTTCACTCTGGCCATGCGTTCCGTCCGGCAGCGCCCGGGGCGCTTCGCCGCGACGCTGTTGTCCGCCTTCCTGGGCGCGACGGTCATCATGACGTTCAACTCGATGCACGACACGGCCGGTGCGCGGGGCGTCGACTCCGTCAGCGCGGAGACCCTGTCCACCGCGGCGGGCGTCGTGGGCGGCTACGGCACCCTCCTTGTGTTCTTCGCCATCGCCTCCACCCTGACGGTGAACGTCCGCCAACGCTCCGCCGAGATGGAGCTGTTGCGCTGCTCCGGCGCAACCCCCGCGCAGATCAGGCGGATGGTCGTCGGGGAGTCGGTGGCCGTCTCCCTGGTGGGCGCGCTGCTCGCCATCGGTCCCGCGATGCTCGGCGGGCGGGCCCTGCTCGACCTCTTCCAGGACAGCGGACAGGTCGCCGGCTCCGTCGACCACACCTTCGGTCCCATCGCCCTGTACTCGGGCATCGTCGTGACGGTGCTCGCCGCGGCGGGGGCGGCGTTCCTCGCGGTGCGCCGGTCCACCCGCCGGGACCGGCCCCGGAGCAGGGGGCGCAGGTTCGTCACCGGCGCGGCCCTGGTCCTGGGGGGTCTGTCCGCCTGCTCCACCTTCGCCTTCTCCTCGACGGACGCCGCGCTGATGGCACCGGCTGCGTACGGGTCGATCCTCCTCGCGGTCGGCCTCGCGCTCCTCTCGCCGCGGCTGCTGAGGGCTCTGCTCGGCCGGCTGCCCCTGTCGGGCCCGAGCGGCTATCTCGCCGTACGCACCATGCGGGTGCACGCCGCCCAGCTGTCCGGTGTCCTCATGCCCCTGATCCTGTTCACCGGCATGGCCACGGCGACGCTCTACATGCAGGCCGTCGAGAACGACGCCATCGACGCCGCCGGTGTCCCCAAGTCCGTCGACGCGAAGAACCTCGAAACCCTCAACCTCACGGTCGTCGGGATCATCGTGGTCTTCTCCTGCGTCATGCTGATCAACTCCCTGTACGCGGCGACGACCTACCGTCGCAAGGAGTTCGGCCGGCAGCGCCTCGCGGGGGCGACCCCGGGCCAGGTCCTCGGCATGGTCGGCATCGAGTCCCTCGTCCTGACGGTGACGGGTGTCCTCCTCGGTACGGCTGCGGCGCTCGCCGGGATCATCCCGTTCACGGTGGTCCGCACGGACTCGGTCCTGCCGGACCGGGGGCTCGGGATCTGGCTCGGCATCGTGGCGGTGGCGACGGCGGCGACCCTGGTGACGAGCCTCGTCACGGCACGGCGGGCGTTGCGGGAGCCCGCGGTGGGGGCCGTGTCGCTGGCCGCGTGAATGTGGTGTGGGCGTGGGCAGCCGCTTCGGGCGGCTGCCCACGCCCGTGGTGTCGGGGGCCTGAGGGTGATCCGCCGGAGGCGGGTGCGTGGTGGCTGGCCGCGCGGTTCCCCGCGCCCCTGAGGGAGTGCGTCAGGCCGGTTCTTGTGCTGCGGGGCGGTGGGGGCTGGTCGCGCCGTTCCCCGCGCCCCTGCCGGGGTGCGTCAGGACGGGATTTTGTGGGCTCCCGCGCTCCAGCGGCCCAGGACCGGTTCGCCCGCTGTGCGGGCGGCGAGACACAGGGTCTGGCCGTGGCGGGCGAAGAGCTCGTCGCGGGAGTCGAAGTGGCCGAGGTCGCTCAGGACGCGGGCCGACAGGTCGCAGGCCGTGCCCGACGCGGTGCAGCTCGACGCCCCGCCCCAGTCGACCGTCGTACGGGCCACCGCGTCGAAGAGCGTCTCGCCGCCCTGGTTGGTGAACCCGGCGCCGCGGTCGCCCGTCCCGCCGCCCGGCTCCGTGAGCGGGCCCTCGGGGGGCATCGGCCCGCCACCGGTGTCGCCGTCGGCCGTGCCGAACAGTTCGCCGATCGGTATCCACGCCTCCGCCGGCCGGAACTCGGGCCAGGCCAGCAGTACCTGCTCCGGCACCAGCGGCTTCAGCCGGGGAAACCGCGGGTACCAGAAGACCCCGTCGACCAGCAGTCCCCGTACCCGCGTGGGTACGCCCATCGCGCGGGCGGCCGCTTCCAGCACCGCCATCCGCTGGCTGCACGACCCGCGCCCGAGCCGCAGCGTCCGCGAGACCCGGCGCCGGTCCTCGACGGAGTACACGGGCCGTATCTCCCGCGCGACGATCCCGTGTGCCACGCGCAGCGCGTCGAGCGGCCCCGCGGGCCCGGCGGCCCGCACCCGCTCCACCAGGGCCGTGACGCCGGGGCCGGTCCAGTCCAGGATCGCGGTGGGCCGTGTCGAGCCCGGGACGTCCGCCGTCGCCGGAGGCCGCACACCCGCCCCCGCCACGCGCTCCGCCCGCCGGTACGGCATCAGCAACCGGCTGGTCACGGCCACCACCCCCGCTTCTCTCCAAGAATGTCCGTCATCATCACACGTGTCCGCGCACCCGTTCGGGGCGGTGCGCGGGCAGCCCGGCGGGACGGGAACCGGCCGCGCCGGGACGAGGGCCGACCTCCGGGTACGAAAAGGCGTACGTATCTTGGGCGTTGGAACTTGAACGGTGAACCTTGGACCTTAGGTTTGTGCGTGTTCGTACACGCCTTGGATGAGAAGACGGTGCCCATGACCGATCACGAGAGCCCGACGGGACAGCCGGCCCGGCAGAGGATCGACACCTCCGTGCCGCACTCGGCCCGGATCTGGAACTACTGGCTGGGCGGCAAGGACAACTACCCCGTGGACGAGGAGGCCGGCGACGCCTACACCGCCGTCTTCCCCGGCATCGTGACCATCGCCCGCAGCAGCCGCGCCTTCCTCGGCCGCAGCATCCGTCACCTGGTGGAGGACGCGGGCATCCGGCAGTTCCTGGACGTGGGCACCGGCCTGCCGACCGTGGACAACACGCACGAGGTCGCCCAGCGGCTCGCACCGGAGTCCAAGGTCGTCTACGTCGACAACGATCCGCTGGTCCTCGCCCACGCCCGGGTCCTGCTCACCTCCTCGCCGGAGGGGGCCACCGACTACGTGGACGCCAGCCTCTACGAGCCGGACCGCATCCTGGAGGCGGCCGCCCGGACCCTGGACCTCACCCGCCCGACCGCCCTGATCCTGAGCGGCATCCTCGGTCACGTCGCGGACTACGACCGGGCCCGCGCCCTGGTCCGCGACCTGCTGGACGGCCTTCCGTCCGGCAGCTACCTCTGCGTCAACGACGGCTCCCGCGGCACCGACCCGACCTACGAGGCGGCCCAGGACGGCTACAACGAGACCGGCGCGGTCCCGTACTTCCTGCGTCCCGTCCCCCAGATCGAGGCGTTCTTCGAGGGGCTGGAGATGGTGGAACCGGGCGTCGTGTCCGTTCCGCTGTGGCGCCCGGAGAAGAACGGCTCCGGTGAGCCGACGCCGATCGGCCAGCACGGGGGCCTGGGCCGCAAGCCCTGACACCAGCGGACGCGTACGGGCGGACCCGTGCGCCTCCGGTGGCCGCCTCCCGCGGGAGCGGGCGGGGCGGCCACCGGAGGCGCACGCGATGAGCGAGGGACGTCACGGTCCGCGCCGGATCGCCGCGGCTTGCCCCGGAACCTACGACTTCACGCCCGAGACCTCCACGGGCCCGGAGTGCCCGCCGCCGGTGTCCCCTCCACCGGTGTCGCCGGCTGCGGTCACCGCCTGCGCGGCGGGCCGCCGGCCCGGCAGGAACGCGGCGAGGGCGAGCGCGAGGAGCGCCGCTCCGGCACCGATGGCCATGACCACCTTGAAGCCGTTCTCGGAGGGCAGCGCGGTGGTGCCGAAGTCCGTGGTCATCTGCGCCAGGACGACACCGGCGACGGCGCTGGCGAACGACGTGCCGATGGACCGCATCAGGGTGTTGAGGCTGTTGGCGGCGGCCGTCTCCGAGGGAGGCACGGCACCCATGATCAGCGCGGGCATCGCCCCGTAGGCGAAGCCGACACCGCCGCCGATGACGCAGGAGACCAGGACGAGGTGCCAGACCTCGGACATCAGCACGATGTTCAGGCCGTAGCCGGCGGCGACGATGACGGCACCCGTCATCAGGGTGATCTTCGGGCCCCGGGACTTGGTGATGGCGGCGGAGAGCGGCGCCATGGCCATCATCACCAGACCCTGCGGAGCGAGCACCAGACCCACGGTCATCATGGACTTGCCGAGGCCGTAACCGGTCTGCTCGGGCAGCTGCAGCAACTGCGGCAGGACCAGCGACATCGCGAACATCGAGAAGCCGAACGCGATCGAGGCGAGGTTGGTGAACAGCACCTGACGGCGGGCGGTGGTGCGCAGGTCCACCAGCGGCTGACGGGTACGCAGCTCGTAGAAGCCCCACGCCACCAGCACGAGCACCGAGACGGCGAACAGGCCGAGGACGGACCCGCTTGTCCAGCCCCAGTCGCCGCCCTTGGAGACGGCCAGCAGCAGGGACACGAGCCCCGTGGCCATGCCGAGGGCGCCGACGAGGTCGAAGCGTCCGCCGGTGCGCACCTTCGACTCGGGCACGAGCGTCAGGACGAGGACGAGGGCCACGGCACCGAGTGCGGCCGAGGTCCAGAACAGCACGTGCCAGTCGAAGTTGTCGGCGAGGAACGCGGCGGAGGGCAGGCCGAGGGCGCCGCCGACGCCGAGTGAGGCACTCATCAGCGCGGTCGACCCGGCGAGCCGCTCGGCCGGCAGCACGTCGCGCATGATGCTGATGCCGAGGGGGATGACACCGGCGGCCAGTCCCTGGAGGGCGCGTCCGGCGATCATCGGGACGACGGAGTCGCTCAGCGCGGCCACGACCGAGCCGGATATCAGCGAGGCGATGCTGATCAGCAGCATGCGGCGCTTGCCGTACATGTCGCCGAGGCGGCCGACCACGGGAGTGGCGACGGCGGCGGCGAGCAGGGTGGCCGTGATCGTCCAGGCGGTGTTCGACGCCGAGGCGTCGAGGAGCCTGGGCAGCTCGGGGACGATCGGGATGACGAGCGTCTGCATCAGCGAGACGACGATTCCGGCGAAGGCCAGGACCGCCACGACGGCGTTCGGCCTGGGCGGGGCAGAGCTCCCGGCCGCGGCGGATCGGTGAAGGGCGTCGGACATCGGAGTGCCTCCGTCGGAGGAGCAGGGGGGAGATTTGCTTGACTCACTCAACGATAAATTGAATTGATTGACTTACGCAAGTGGATGGGTGGCCGGAGCGGCAAAGGTCGGGCAAAGGGGAGGTCGCCCGGTCGGCCGGGCGCCCCGTGGGTCACCGCACGCGCGCCGTGCCATGGCGCGCGGTGAACGAAGAAGGGCGGGACCCGAAGGTCCCGCCCGAATCATCCTTGAGGCAACTCGCCTACGGCCACACCAGGCAGTACGGCTGATGCCCCGCCTCATGCAGCCGGTGGCTGAAGTCCTGCCACTCGTGCAGCAGTTGGTAGACGTTGAACGCGTCGCGGGGGCCGCCGCGGTCCGGGACCGTCGACCAGATGAAGGCGGCCGCGCCCACGGCCTCCTCGCCGATGCCGCGGAGCGGGTCGACGACGGTCATGGGGAGCTTGACCACGGCGTAGTCGGGATGGAGAACGACGAGTTCGAGCGGGGGCACCTTGTGCAGGGGTATGCCCTCTATGCCGGTGAGAACCATCGCGGCCATCGTCTCGGGCTTGATCTTCGTGAACATGCCGTTCATGCCGAGCTCGTCGCCGCCGAGTTCCTCCGGGCGCATGGAGATCGGGACGCGGGCGGCGGTCGCGCCGTCCGGGGCCCCGAAGTATTTGTACGTCACCCCCACCCGGCCACCATTCCCGCTTCCTGGCCTGAGCTGGTCTGCCCCGCGGTCCGTGTAGTCCATACCGTCCATACGCGCGGACGGGTCGATCCGCTCAGGTTCGCCCTGCGATCCCTGTGTCTGCCGTGCCTCGGCAGCCTCCGCCTCGCGCCGGTGCTTCCCCCGCCGGGAACGCCGAGGACCGAGGTCATCGGTCCCCTCGCCCAGTCCACCACCGCGATGCATATCTCCACCCGACTGCTTTTCCAGGGCGCGCGACCCCCGCCACGCAACCCGATCATCGTGACAGTGACCTCCCCCGCGGCCGCACGCCGAAACGTACGTTGAAACACCTGTCCGCAGGATCTTCGCAGCCTCTGACACCATGGTCCGTGTGAGCTATCCGTACGAAGCCCCAGTTTCGCAGACTCTTTTCGACCGTGCGGCGGCCGTGACGCCCGGCGGCGTGAACTCTCCCGTCCGCGCGTTCCGCGCCGTGGGCGGTACGCCCCGGTTCATGGTGTCCGGTAACGGTCCATACCTGACGGATGCCGACGGGAGGGAGTATGTGGACCTCGTTTGTTCGTGGGGGCCGATGATCCTCGGCCATTCCCGTCCCGAGGTCATCGCGGCGGTCCAGGCGGCCGTCTCCCGAGGCACCTCCTTCGGCACGCCGGGTGAGGGCGAGGTCGCGCTCGCCGAGGAGATCGTCGCCCGCGTCGAGCCGGTCGAGCAGGTCCGTCTCGTGTCCAGCGGCACCGAGGCGACCATGTCCGCCATCCGTCTCGCGCGCGGTTTCACCGGGCGCGCCAAGGTCGTGAAGTTCGCCGGCTGCTACCACGGGCACGTGGACGCGCTGCTGGCCGCGGCGGGCAGCGGCCTCGCCACGTTCGCGCTGCCCGACACCCCCGGCGTCACGGGCGCCCAGGCCGGGGACACCATCGTCCTTCCGTACAACGACCTCGACGCCGTACGCGCGGCCTTCCGTGCGCATCCCGGCGAGATCGCCTGTGTGATCACCGAGGCCTCGCCCGGCAACATGGGCGTCGTGCCGCCCGGGCCCGGCTTCAACCAGGGCCTCAAGGACGCCTGCGCGGCGGACGGGGCCCTCTACATCTCCGACGAGGTCATGACCGGCTTCCGGACCAGCAGGGCCGGCTGGTACGGGGTGGACGGGGTCGCGCCCGACCTCATGACCTTCGGCAAGGTCATGGGCGGCGGTTTCCCGGCCGCGGCCTTCGGCGGACGCGGGGACGTGATGGCGCACCTCGCGCCCGTGGGCCCCGTCTACCAGGCGGGCACGCTGTCCGGGAACCCGGTCGCGACCGCCGCGGGCCTCGCCCAGCTGCGGCTGCTCGACGACGCCGCGTACGCCCAGCTCGACGCGGTGTCCGAGCAGATCCGTACGCTCGTCACGGACGCCCTCACCAAGGAAGGTGTGGTGCACAGGCTGCAGAACGCGTCCAACATGTTCTCCGTCTTCTTCACCGAGGGAGACGTACGTAATTACGAGGACGCGAAGACGCAGGAGTCGTACCGCTTCAACGCCTTCTTCCACTCGATGCTGGCGCAGGGTGTGTACCTGCCGCCGTCCTCGTTCGAGTCCTGGTTCGTGTCGACGGCGCACGACGACCGGGCGGTTCAGCGGATCGCCGACGCCCTTCCGGCGGCGGCACGGGCAGCAGCGGAGGCCACGGCAGCATGAGTGACATCACCGTCGTACACGTGATGCGGCACGGGGAGGTCGCCAATCCGGACGGCCTGCTCTACGGGCGGCTGCCCGGCTACCACCTGTCCGAGCTGGGACAGCGGATGGCCGAGCGGGTCGCCGAGCACCTCGCCCCCCGGGACATCACGCACGTCGTCTCCTCCCCGCTGGAGCGGGCCCGTGAGACGGCCACGCCGGTCGCCGAGGCGCACGGTCTCGATCTCGCGACCGACACCCGGCTGATCGAGGCGGAGAACGTCTTCCAGGGCAAGGCCTTCGGTGTCGGGGACGGCGCGCTGCGCCGGCCCGAGAACTGGAAGCACCTCGTCAACCCGTTCCGGCCGTCCTGGGGCGAGCCGTACCTGGAGCAGGTCGTACGGATGATGGGCGCGCTGGACGCGGCGAAGGACGCGGCGCGGGGGCACGAGGCCGTGTGCGTCAGCCACCAGCTGCCCATCTGGATCGTGCGGTCCTTCGTGGAGCGGCGGCGGCTGTGGCACGACCCGCGCAAGCGGCAGTGCACGCTCGCGTCGCTGACGACCTTCACCTACCAGGGCGACAGGATCGTGTCCGTCGGGTACACCGAGCCGGCGCGGGATCTGGTGCCGGCGCATCTCCTTGCCGGTGCCAAGCCGGTGAAGGGTGGGTCCAAGGCCTTCGGAGCGTAGGCGCTCCTGGGGCCTCGGCCCCGGGGCCCCAGGGCCGGACCGGTCCGCTTCGGAGCGCGGGTGTGTGGGGGCTGGGCGCGCAGTTCCCCGCGCCCCTGTAGGGCGGCCCCGGAAGGGGCACGCCCCTTCCGGGGCCGCCCTACGTGGACGGGCAATCGGGTTCTTTAGTTCCGTTGCGTCCGTTACAGGTTCATCTTCTTAAAGTCACCGAAATATGTGTGTGTGGCATGGAACCCGCCGGTTCGTCGTCCCCTCTAACCCGGTGTCCATCTGGTTTGGGCACAGGGCGCGACGAATGGGGACGGAATGCGGGACATCAGTCGAAGGGGAATGCTGGGACTCGGAGCAGGCGCGGCGGCGGCCGCGGGGCTCGTCGGCTGCGGCAGCGCACTGGGAGACGGCTCCAAGGACGTCGGGGGTTCCGGAAACGCCGGTGGCGGCGGCAACAAGGGTGGCGGACGCCCCGCCCGCCTCCTCGGTGACGGTTCCACCTCCTTCACCGGGAAGCAGCCCAAGCAGCCCGGCAAGCCCGTGCCACTCGAACCGGGCGAGACCCCGCCGCAGTTCGTCGTCTTTTCCTGGGACGGCGCGGGGGACGTCGGCAACGGCCTCTTCGAGCGATTCCTGAAACTCTCCGAAGAACACGACGCACGCATGACGTTCTTCCTCTCCGGTCTCTATCTCCTGCCCGAGTCGAAAAAGCGCAAGTACCTCCCGCCGAACAACGCGCCCGGCGCTTCCGACATCGGTTATCTGACGGACGCGCACATCAGGTCGACGCTGAAGAACCTCCGTCGGGCCTGGCTCGACGGACACGAGATAGGCACCCACTTCAACGGCCACTTCTGCGGCGGCACCGGCACGGTCGAGAACTGGACCCCGGCCCAGTGGAAGAGCGAGATCGCCCAGGCGAAGGCCTTCGTCAAGGAGTGGCGTACGAACACGGGCTGGACCGAGGCCGACGTGCCCGCGCTGCCCTTCGACTACGAGAAGGAACTGATCGGGGGCCGCACCCCGTGCCTGAAGGGCCAGAACAACCTGCTGCCCACCGCCCGCGAGCTCGGCTGGCGCTACGACGCCTCCTCGCCCGGCGGCCTCCAGATCTGGCCCGCGAAGAAGGGCGGCGTCTGGGACCTGCCGCTCCAGGCCATCCCGTTCCCCGGCCACACCTTCGAGGTCCTCTCGATGGACTACAACATCCTCGCGAACCAGTCGGTCAACTCGACCCAGGCCCCGCCCGCCAACTACCCGGCCTGGCGCAAGCAGGCGACCAACGCGTACATAGCGGGCTTCAAGCGGGCATACGAGACGAACCGCGCCCCCTTCTTCGTCGGCAACCACTTCGAGGAATGGAACGGCGGCATCTACATGGACGCCGTCGAGGAGGCGCTGAAGCACATCGCGGGCAAGAAGGACGTACGCCTGGTGTCGTTCCGGCAGTTCGTGGACTGGCTCGACGTGCAGGACGCGGCCGTCCTGGAGAAGCTGCGGACCCTGGGAGTGGGCCAGGAGCCGGCCGGTGGCTGGAACACGTTCCTCGGCGCCACCGCCACGAACTCCGCGGACGACTCGGCGAAGGGCACGGGTCAGGCCGCCTGACGGCCTCCGCGATCAGCCCCCGAAACGCTGTCCGACGTGCGGTTCTCCGCCCGTGAGGGGGGTGCGCAAGATCCCCGGAACGGACATGCGAAACTTTTCACATGAGTGCCGCCCACCGCGCCCCCCAGCGCACGAACCGGACCTTCCAGCGCACCAACCGGACCCGTGGCCGTGCCGCTTCGCTGGCCGGCGGGGTCGTCGCCGCGGCGCTGCTCCTGTCCGCCTGCGGCTCCGGGGGCAAGGCCGGCGGGTCGGGTGACACCGGCTTCGTCACCGGCTCCGACGGCATCGCCACGGTCGAGAAGGGCAGTCGCACCCCGGCCCCCGACCTGTCGGGCAAGACCCTCGACGGCAAGCAGCTCGACGTCGCCGACTACAAGGGCAAGATCGTCGTCCTGAACGTCTGGGGCTCCTGGTGCGGCCCGTGCCGCCTGGAGGCGAAGAACTTCGTCAAGGTCTCCGACGACCTCAAGGACCAGGGCGTGCAGTTCGTCGGCATCAACACCCGTGACACCAGCACCAGCCCGGCGATCGCCTTCGAGAAGGAACAGGGCGTCACCTACCCGAGTCTGTACGACCCCACGGGCAAGCTGATGCTCCGCTTCAAGAAGGGCACGCTCAACCCGCAGACGATCCCCTCCACGCTCGTCCTCGACCGGGACGGCAAGGTCGCCTCCCGCTCGCTGGCGGCACTCAGCGAGGCGAACCTGCGCAAGATGCTCAAGCCGATCCTCGCGGAGAAGTGACGGCTCGTGTCTCTTCTCGTAGCCGCGGGCACCGACCCCAACCAGACCGTCCTCACCGGGGCGCTGGTGCTCGCCATCCCGATCGCCGTGCTCGGCGGGCTGGTCTCCTTCTTCTCCCCGTGCGTACTGCCGCTCGTACCCGGCTATCTCTCGTACGTCACCGGCGTCAGCGGCACCGACCTGGCCGACGCGCGACGCGGCCGGATGGTCGCCGGGGCCTCGCTGTTCGTGCTGGGCTTCACCGCCGTGTTCGTCTCCGGCGGGGCGCTCTTCGGCTACTTCGGCTCGACCCTGCAGGAGCACAAGGACACGATGTCCCAGGTGCTCGGCGTCCTCATGGTCCTCATGGGGGTGTTCTTCCTGGGGATGATGCCCTGGCTGACCCAGCGCGAGTTCCGCTTCCACAAGCGGCCGGTCGCCGGTCTGGTCGGGGCCCCGCTGCTCGGCGCGCTCTTCGGGATCGGCTGGACGCCTTGCATCGGCCCGACGCTCGCCTCCGTGCTGGCGCTCTCCTCGTCCGAGGCGAGCGCCGGACGCGGGGCCATACTGACGGTCGCGTACTGCGTCGGTCTGGGCGTGCCCTTCGTCGTCGCGGCCGTCGCCTTCCGCAAGGCGCTCGGTGCCTTCGGCTGGGTCAAGCGCCACTACGTGTGGGTCATGCGGATCGGCGGCGGAATGATGATCGCGACCGGTCTGCTCCTGCTGACCGGCGCCTGGGACGGCATCGTGCAGGAGATGCAGGGCTGGTCCAACGGCTTCACGGTAGGGATCTGACGCATGAGCGCGACACGGGACACCGACGCGAGGACCGAGGGCCGGACCGACGAGAACGGTACGGGTGACACCGCGACGCGTGACGCCGGCGATCTCGGTGCCGCCGGGGCCCAGTTGTCCACCGCGCCCCGGGAGACGGCGATGCCCGGCTCCTTCGGCGGTTCCCGCACCCCCGGCGCCCTGGGCCGGCTCGCCTGGACCGGCCGCGAGGTCTTCGGCTGGACCCGCTGGATCTGGCGGCAGCTCACCTCGATGCGGGTCGCGCTGCTCCTGCTCTTCCTGCTGTCCCTCGGCGCGATCCCCGGCTCGCTGATCCCGCAGTCCGGGACCGACGACACGAAGGTCGCCGAGTTCCGGGCACAGCACACCACGCTCGGCCCGCTCTACGAGCAGCTCGGACTCTTCCACGTCTACAGCTCGGTGTGGTTCTCCGCGATCTACATCCTGCTCTTCGTCTCGCTCATCGGCTGCATCGTGCCCCGCACCTGGCAGTTCGTCGGCCAGCTGCGCGGCCGCCCGCCGGGTGCGCCGCGCCTGCTGACCCGGCTGCCCGCGTACACGACGTGGCGGACCGGGGCCGAGCCGGAGGCGGTCCGCGAGGAGGCGCTCAAGCTCCTGAAGCAGCGCCGCTTCCGTGCGCATCTCGCCGGGGACGCCGTCGCCGCCGAGAAGGGCTATCTCCGTGAGGTCGGCAACCTCGCCTTCCACATCGCACTGATCGTGATGCTGGTGGCCTTCGCCTGGGGCCAGCTCTTCAAGTCCGAGGGCAACAAACTGGTCGTCGAGGGCGACGGTTTCGCCAACACCCTCACGCAGTACGACGACTTCAAGTCCGGGAACCTCTTCGACACGGACGACCTGGAGCCGTTCAGCTTCGTGCTCGACGACTTCAAGGGCACGTACGAGACCACGGGCCCCAACAAGGGCACCCCCCGGACGTTCCAGGCGACCGTCGACTACAGCGTGGGCGCGGACGGCAAGGCGAAGAAGAAGACCATCAAGGTCAACGAGCCGCTGGAGGTCGACGGCTCGAAGGTGTACCTCACCGCCCACGGCTACGCGCCCGTCATCACCGTCCGGGACGGCAAGGGCGAGGTCGTCTACCACCAGGCCGTGCCGCTGCTGCCGCTCGACTCCAACGTCACCTCGACCGGCGCGATCAAGGTCATGGACGGGTACCGGAACGCCGGGGGGAAGCGGGAGCAGCTCGGCTTCCAGGCCTTCTTCCTGCCGGCGTACGGCGGGGACGGCACGGCGGTGGTCTCGCAGTTCCCGGCGCTGCTGAACCCGGTGCTGAACCTGGCCGCGTACCACGGCGACCTCGGTGTCGACGCGGGTCTGCCGCAGAGCGTGTACCAGCTGGAGAAGAAGAACATGAAGGAGTTCAAGGACTCCAAGGGCAAGCAGCTCAGGGAGAACCTGAAGCCCGGCGAGACCATGCAGCTCCCGAACGGCGCCGGCTCGGTCACCTTCGAGAAGGGGATCAAGGAGTGGGCGAACTTCCAGGTCACCCGTCAGCCCGGCTCCGGCTGGGCCCTCGTCGGATCGTTCGCCGCCATCTTCGGTCTCGCGGCCTCCCTCTTCATCCAGCGCCGCCGCGTCTGGGTGCGGGCCACCGCGGGCCCCGACGGTGTCACGGTCGTCGAGATGGCGGGCCTCGGCCGCAGCGAGTCCGCCAAGGTCCCGGAGGAACTGGGCACCCTGGCCGGCCACCTGTACGACCTGGCGCCGGGCGCCCCCGACAGCCCGGAGCAGGACCCGGACGCCGGCCCCGACCCGGGCCCCGGGCCGGAGAACGAGACTTCCACCCCCGAACCTCCCGCCGTACCTGCCGAAGGGGCTGAGACCAAGTGACTCTCGCCGCCGCAACCGACCTCGCTGCCGCGACCAACGAAAACCTCGCGAACCTCAGCAACACGCTGATCTACTCCGCGATGGCCGTCTACACGCTGGCCTTCTTCGCGTACATCGCCGAATGGATCTTCGGCAGCCGCAGCACGGTCGGCCGCACGGCCGCCGCGCTCACCGCCGGGGACGCCAAGAAGGCGGGGGCTCCGGCGGTCACCGTGCAGAACGCGGGCGGCACCGCCGTACTGGAACGGCCCAAGGTCGTCACGCGGGCCGCGGCCGGCGCGCGGGACGTGCCGGACGGGCCGGGCGCACACGGCGGTGACGAGCAGGGGGACCTCTACGGCCGCATCGCCGTGTCCCTCACCGTGCTCGCCTTCCTCATCGAGTTCAGCGGCGTGCTCACACGCGCCCTGTCGGTGGAGCGGGCGCCGTGGGGCAACATGTACGAGTTCAACATCACCTTCTCCACCGTCGCCGTGGGCGTCTACCTCACGCTCCTCGCGCTGCGGAAGAACATCCGCTGGCTCGGGCTGCCCCTGGTCACCTCGGTCCTCCTCGACCTCGGTGTCGCGGTCACCGTGCTCTACACCGCCAGCGACCAGTTGGTCCCCGCCCTCCACTCGTACTGGCTCTACATCCACGTCTCCACGGCGATCCTCTGCGGAGCGGTCTTCTACGTGGGCGCGGTCGCCACGATCCTGTACCTCTTCAAGGACTCGTACGAGAACAAGCTGACGACCGGTGGCAAGCCGGGCCGCTTTGCCACCTCCGTCATGGAGCGGCTGCCCGCCTCGGCCTCGCTCGACAAGTTCTCCTACCGCGTGAACGCCGCGGTCTTCCCGCTGTGGACGTTCACGATCATCGCGGGCGCCATCTGGGCGGGCGACGCCTGGGGCCGCTACTGGGGCTGGGACCCCAAGGAGACCTGGGCCTTCATCACGTGGGTCGCGTACGCCTGCTACCTGCACGCGCGTGCCACGGCCGGCTGGAAGGGCCGCAAGGCCGCGTACATCGCGCTCATCGCCTTCGCCTGCTGGCTGTTCAACTACTACGGGGTGAACATCTTCGTCTCCGGCAAGCACTCCTACGCCGGGGTCTGATCCCTCGACCCGCCTTCGCCGTGGACCCCGCCGCCCCTACCCGGGCGGCGGCAGCGGTACGAGGAGCGCCCGGGACGAGACGGCGGTGCCGGGCTGCCAGCCGCTGTGGTGGGCCACCTCCGGGAGCGAGCGCCGGACGGCGTGGTGCAGGGACGGGTGCCCGTCGCCGCGCAGGCCCGCGAAGAACGCCACCCGGTCGGCGATGCCGTCGGCCCGGTCCCGCAGTACCGAACCGATCAGGCCGGGGCCCGGAGCGCTCTGCGCGTTGTCGAGGAGCACCAGCGGACGCCCGAGCCGGTGGGTGCGCTGCAGGGCACCGGGCAGAGCGCCGGTGTACGCGTCGTCGAGGTCGGCCAGCAGGGCCCGTACGAGATGGCGCTCGGCGTGGGTGCGGGGGTCGCGGCCCAGCCTGAAGTGCCCGGAGAGCAGCATGAGTCCGAGCTTCGGGTTGCCGCCCGCGTGCGGGTAGTCCCGGTACCAGGTGGCCGCCTTCCGCAGTCGTCGGTGGGTGGACGTGACGCCCTCCGTGAAGGCCTCCAGGGTCGCCTCGATGACCGGCTCGACGACCGGCCCCGTACCGGAGAGCGCGGCGGCCAGTCGGGTCGACACCCGGCCGACCCAGCGCCCCGCGAACCCGGCGCCCCAGGACCCGGCGGCCCGTGACCCGGTGCGGTTCAGCAGCAGGATCCGCTCGGCCTCCTGCCGGATACGTGGCAGGTCCCGGTCGTTCCAGCCGCCCGCCACCACGGCCAGCAGCCCCGCCGCGAGCCGCGGGAACGGAATCCGTCCGGCGCCGGTCACCGGCTCGGCCAGCTGCTCGGCGATCGTCAGCACCGCCTGGGACACCGGGGACCACGCCTCGCGGGGCCGCCGCGGCGACGGAACCGGGCCCTGCTCGTCCCCGCACGCGAACAGCTCGTCCTCGCAGTCGATCAGCGCGACCGGCGTATGCCCTTCGTAGGCGTCCCTGAGCTGCTCCAGCACCGCGCTCTTGCCGAGCCCCCGCCCGCCCGCGAACACGACGAACGGCAGCTCCTCCGTGTGCTCCAACGGGCTCGGCCGTTGCTGGAAGGGGCGCAGCCCGACCAGCCGTGGAGCGAGGCCGGGCGGATCCGTGTCGAACAACGCCCCCCGGCCGTGCAGCCCTTCGCGCACCGCATCTCCCCCTGGGGCCCGTGGGTCCTGTACTCGTGCTGCTGTGAGGTCTATCAACAGCCGTGGTGCCCTGGGGGCGTTGCTTCGGAGTGGATCGCGTGATGTCCGCGGGCTTCCGGAAATGTCGGTGCCGTCGGCGGAGTTCGACCACGGAACGGCCGGTCCGCGAGGACGTGCGCCGCGCTCCGCCCCACGCGTCCCCCTGCAGTTCAGTTCACTCGGTCCACTCAGTCCACCGTGATCGAGTTCAGCTTCTCCCGCAGGTACACGTGGGAGTCGACCGGTTCGTACGCCACGCGGCCGACCGGCGCCGGGACCGACTCGACCCGCGTCCCCGGGGTGCACTCGCCGAAGTAGACGAGGGACATCAGCTCCTCGGTGGGTTCGTCGGACGGCGGGGGCAGTACGCGGTGGCGGCCCGAACGCCAGCGGTCGCCGGTCCAACGGGCCATCAGGTCACCGATGTTGATGGTGAAGGCGTCCGGGTCGAAGGGCGCGTCCTCCCAGCCGCCCTCGTCGGTGTAGACCTGCAGACCGCCCCTGCCCGCCTGCCGGTCGAGGATGGTGACCGTGCCGAAGTCGGTGTGGGGGCCGATGCGGAACTGGCCCTCCTGGGGCTCGCCGACGACCTCCGTGCCCGGGTACCAGTTGATGTTGAAGCCGTACGTCGGGTGGTCCATGTGCCGGGTGAAGAAGTCGGGCTCCAGACCCAGCGCCTCACCGAGCAGGGCGAGCAGGTGGTTCTCCAGCTCGCCCATCCGCGCCAGGTACTCCTCGCACAGGGCCCGCAGTTCAGGGGTCTCGGCGGGCCAGACGTTCGGCGCGTACCACTCCGCGTTGGTCGCCGGGTCGTCGAAGGGCTCGTGCGTCGCGAAGGTCAGGGACTCCTTGAGGTCGGGCGGGGTGGGCGTGCCCTCCGCGTAGCCGTTGGCCTCGGCGCCCGGACCGAGCCAGCCGCGCCCGCCGACCTTCGCCGCGTACGGCTCCTTTGCCTCGGCGGGGAGCGTGAAGAAGACGCGGGCCGCCTCGCGGACCCGGGCCCGCAGGTCCGGGTCGACGCCGTGCCCGGTCACCAGCAGGAAGCCGGCGCTCCGTAGCGCCCCGTCGACCGTGCGGGCGATCCGGGCGCGGGCGCCGGGATCGCCGGAGAGCCACGGCCCGAGGTCGACGGTCGGAACACGGGGTCCGGCGGACGGGAGGCGGGGTCCGGTGGTGTCCGGCGTGCGGGAACCGGCGGTCGGGGGGCGGGGGCTGTCGGGGGTCGCGGTGTCACTCACCGATGTCCTCATTCCACAGTGCCGGGTTGTTCCTGACGAAGTCGCGCATCAGGGCGACGCACTCGGCGTCGTCGAGGAGCACGATCTCCACGCCGTGCTCCGCCAGCCAGTCGTGCCCGCCGTGGAAGGTCTCGGCCTCCCCGACGACGACCCGGGAGATCCCGAACTGCCGGACCAGACCGCTGCAGTACCAGCACGGCGAGAGCGTCGTCACCATCGTCGTGCCGCGGTACGAGCCCTGCCGTCCCGCGTTGCGGAAGGCGGCCGTTTCCGCGTGCGTGGACGGGTCGCCGTCCTGGACGCGGCGGTTGTGGCCCCGGCCGAGGAGTGTGCCGTCCGCCGCGTACAACGCGGCGCCGATGGGGATGCCGCCCTCGGCGAGACCGGCCCTGGCCTCCTCGACGGCGGTGGCGAGCCACGCGCGGGCCCGTGCCGGGTCGATGCGCTCCACGTCTCTCATGATTCCCATCTCATGATTCCCACTCTCCCGCGGCAGGCTCCTCCGTGGCCCGGAAACCGGGGCAACGTGCGGAACGTACCCCTCCGGCAGCGCAGGCGCGCGCACCGGGGAGGCGTACCCGCGCCCGGTGGGACGCGGCGACCAAAGTCGTCGGGCCGTAGACCATCGGCCGACGACCGGGCGCCTCCTTCTCGCCAGACTGGTGGAGTGAGCGGTGGTCGCACCACCGGTGCCGAGCGGGGGAGCGGAAACGTGGACATGGAGAAGCGGCCGGAGCCGGGGACACGCGCGCGGGCGGACGACGCCACCGTGCTGGCCGAACCGGTCTGGGCGATCATGCTCATCTGCGTGCTGGGCACGGGCGTGGTCGGCTGGCTGACCACGGTCCTCGCGGACTGGCTGCCGAAACTGCGCTGGGCGCCGTTGAAGGGCCCGGCGAAGCTGCTGAACTCGATCCCCGAGCCCGGTCTCTCCCTCGGCGCGGTGGCCGTGGGCCTGCTGCTGGGCGTGCTGATCGGGTTCGGCGCGGTGCACGACTCACTGACGGTCCGCGTGTCCGACAGCCGGGTGGTCCTCGCCGTCAGGGACGCGGAGCAGGAGTTCGCCCGTGACGGGATCACCCTGGTGCACCGGGACGGCAAACACCTCGTACTGCTCGGCCCGGACGGTGAGGAGCTGGCCCGGGAGAAGAGCGGCCTGCCGTGGCGCGGCCTCGCCGACGCGTTCACCGCGCACGGCTACCCCTGGGCGGACCGCCCGCAGCGGCTCAGGCCCTCGTGAGCGACGGGACTTCCACCCCGAAGGGGGCACGGCCGGTCACAGTGGTGCCGCGGCCGTGGAGGGCGTCCCCAGCGTCACCGGTGTCACCGGCGGCCCCGTCCGCCGCGTCACCGCCCCAGGGTCTCGGGCCGGTCGCAGGCCGGTCCGGAGTCCGCTCCCGCCCGGCAGCACGTGACCGCTCCCGTGCGCGGGTTCAGTCGGGTTCCGCGGGCAGCCGCAGGTGGGCGCGGTAGCCGCCGGTGGCCGTGGGGCCCGCCTCGAAGGCACCGGCGAGGTTCTCGGCCCGCTCGCCGAGGCCGACCAGTCCCTGCTGGGAGCCGGGCAGTTCGAGCGTGGGGCGGGTCGGCGGAGTGTTGGTGACCGTCACGCCGAGCTCGTCGCCCTCCTGCCACAGCCGGACCGTCGCGGTGGCGCCGGGCGCGTGCTTGCGTACGTTCGTGAGGGCCTCCTGCACGGTCCGGTAGACCGCGCGCTGGGCCGGGGCCCCGATACCGGACGGCAGTTCACCCTCCAGTGTCACCTCGATGCCGCTCGTGTCGACCAGTTGCCGCAGCTCGGCCAGGGTCGGCTGCGGAGTCAGCTCGGTCGCCCGGCCGCCGGAGGCACGCAACAGCGTGACCATGTGCCGCAGTTCGTCCAGCGTGGTCACGCTGAGCTCGCGGATCGTCCGGGCCGCCTCACTCGTCTCGGCGTCCTTCGCGCCGACCTGGAGGGCCCCGGCCCGCACGGCGATGAGGCTCACCTGGTGGGAGACGACGTCGTGCATCTCCCGGGCCAGCTGGGCCCGTTCGCGGGCCAGTACGCCCTGGGCGTGCAGCAGGCGCTCGTGCTCCCGGGCCTCCTCGACCTCGGCCAGCCGGGCCGCGGCGTCGCGCCGGGCCTGGACCAGCTGCCCCAGGAAGACCGGGGCGGCCGCCGTGGCCAGCAGGTAGACGAAGTCGATGAACGTCCAGATGCGGTCGTCCGTCGCGTACTCCGACAGTGGCCACGGCAGCGCGGAGGCCACCGCCGACGCGGTGGCGCAGACGATGAGCAGCCGCCGGTCCCGGCTGCGCTCGGCCAGCGTGTAGAGGGCGGCCAGGGGCGCCACCACGACCGACGAGAACAGCGCGGCGGGCAGCGACAGCACGAACACCGTCAGCGGGAACCGCCGCCGCAGGGCCAGCGCCGCGCAGGCGGCGGCCGACAGGGCCACCTCCAGCGGGGTGTCGTACTCGAGCTGGAGCCAGACGTCCACGGACGCGAAGGCGACGAGCAGGGCGTCGATCAGGACGGCCCGCACGGGAATCCGGTCCAGCACCGGCCGTACGGCCTTCACCGCTCGGTGTCCCCGCGCTGCCCGGGGCCCCGGCCGAGAGTCCCCCCGGGGCCCTGCCCGTCGAGTAGCCCCGCCCGCTGCGCGAGCAGCGCCGCCTGGACCCGGCTGCCCACCCGCAGTTTGGTGAGGATCGCGCTGACGTGGTCCTTGACCGTGCCCGCGCTGAGGTGGATCCGCGCCCCGACGTCGGCGTTGGAGAGCCCCTCGGCGACCAGCACGAGCACCTCGCGCTCACGTTCGCTGAGCAGACCGACCCGCCGTACGCCCGGGTCGTCGTCGGTCCCGTGCCCGGGGTGGCCGTGCAGCATCGACCGGGACGCCTTCGGCGAGAGCACCACCCCGCCGGCCGCGAGCGTCCTCACGAGCTGCGCCAGCTGTTCCGGCTCGGTGTCCTTGAGGATGAACCCGGCCGCACCCGACCGCAGGGCCGTCACGATGTACTCGTCGGAGTCGAAGGTGGTCAGCATCGCCACCACCGGGGCGTCGGGCATCGTCCGGATCTCCCGCAGTACGGTCAGCCCGTCCACGTCCGGCATCCGGATGTCCAGCAGCACCACGTCGGGCCGCAGCCGCTTCACCGTGTCGGCGGCCTCGGCGCCGGTGGAGGTGGCGACGACCTCGATGTCGGCGGCCGCGTTGAGAATCAGTTCGAAGCCGGACCGGATCAGCGCCTCGTCGTCCACTACCTGAACCCGGATCACTCGCGTTCCGTCTCCTCGCCCGCCCGTCGATTTCGGGCCAAGCCTAGGCACACCGAACCACGCGCGAGCGCCCGAAGGCTCCTGGATCCGCCGTCCGGCGGGGTGGGTCCGGCCGCTCGGCGGGGGGTCGCCGGACGCCCGGCGGATGGGCCACGACCCGCGCTCCTCCGAGCATGGAAGCATGACGCAGAACGCCTCGGAGCGCGCCACACCTGCCGTCGCCCCGGCAGCCGACACCGCTCCGGTACCCGCCGACCACCCGATCCCGGCACAGCGTCCGACCTCGACGGATGATCATCCGGCCTCGACGAATCACCCGACTTCGACGGATCGCCCGACCTCGACCAATCATCCGGCCCCGGCAGATCATCCGGCCCCGGGGAAGCGCTCGTTCCCGGCGGGGCGTCCGGTCCCCGCCGAGCATCCGCTCGCGGCTGACGGCCCGGCCCCGGCGGGGCGGGCCGCCGGGGCCGGCCGGCTCGTCGGTGTCGACCTCGCCCGCGGCCTCGCCGTCTTCGGCATGTACGCGGCCCACGTCGGCCCCGACCCCTCCGTCGGCGGGGCCACCGGCTTCGTGATGGAACTGGCCCACGGCCGTGCCTCCGCGCTCTTCGCGTTCCTGGCGGGCTTCTCGATCATCCTCATGACCGGCCGCCGGGCGCCGAGGACGGGCCGCGAGGGACGCCAGGCCGTCGCCAAGGTGCTGATCCGGGCCGCCGTCCTGCTCGCCGTCGGCACCTGGCTGACCTCCACCGGCACCCCGGTCGAGGTGATCCTCGCCTACTACGGCCTCTTCTTCGTCATGGTCCTGCCCTTCTACCGGCTGCGCCCCGCCACCCTGGCCGCCCTCGCCGCCGGCACGGCCCTGCTGCTGCCCCAACTCCTTTACACCGCCCAGCAGTCGGTCTACGACGGCACCTGGTCCGACACCGCCGTCCAGTACGACCCGCTGGCCCGCGTCAGCGGCACCGACGGCTTCATCGAGCTGTTGTTCACCGGGAGTTACCCGGCACTGGCCTGGATCCCGTTCGTCCTCGCGGGCATGGCGGTGGCCCGCCTCGACCTCGCCTCCGCGGCGGTTCGCGCCCGGCTGGCCGTCACGGGCGTCGGACTGGCCGTGCTCGGGTACGGCGGCTCGTGGCTGGCCCTGCACCTGGTCCCCGGGGTGCGCGGCGCCCTCACCGAGAGCATCCGCGAGGAGGGGTACGGTTCCGGCTCGCCCCTGTCCCTGTGGTGGTCGGACACGGCCGGCTACCCGAGCGGCGACACCACGGCCTGGCTCTGGGCGGCCTCCCCGCACAGCGAGACCACCCTCTCCGTCCTCGGCAACACCGGCGTCGCCCTCGCCGTGCTCGTCGCCTGTGTCGCCGCGGTCGAGTGCCTGCCCCGCTTCCGCCGCCTGGCCGCCCCGGTCGTCGCGGTCGGCTCGATGTCCCTGACGGCGTACGTCTTCCACGTCGTCGGCATCCACTTCCTCGGCATCGACGAACTCCCCGGCCCCTCGCTGCGCGTCCTGCTCGGCTTCAGCGTGGCCGTGACGCTCCTGGCCGTCGTCTGGTCGCGTTTCTTCCGCCGGGGCCCGCTCGAACACGTGCTGAACGGCGCCACCAAGGTCGCGCGGCACGTCAAGTAACGGCGCCCCGCCCGCGGTACGCACCGCGTTCGAGGACTTTGCCATCTCTTTACAACCTGTCCGGTCGCTGTCTCGTCTCTTCGCTCGATCCGTCAAGCAGCCCGCCGCGCACCAGCGCGGACGGACCGATGAAAGAGAGCTACTCATGCGCCGAACTGTCCTCAGCGTCCTGGTACTTGCCTGCACCGCCGTGCTGGCCGGCGCGGTGCCCGCCTTCGCCGACGGGACCTCTCCCACCCCCGCCACCACCGCCGCGCCGAGTGCCGCGCCGAGCCCCGGCGAACCGACCACGGCCCCCACCCCGGAGGCGTCCCTGCCCGCGAGCGCCGAACCGACCAGGGCGCCGTCCGGCAGTGAGGTCTCCGTCGTACCGAGCGGAGCGCCCGACACCGGTGAGGCCGCCTCGGAGTCCGGCAGCGCCACCGGGCTGATCGGCGGAGGCGCCGCCGCGGTCCTCGTGGGCGGCGGCGCGGCCGTCTACCTCGTACGCCGCCGACAGGCGAACGAGGCGTGACCACGCTCTCCAGGCGCGCCCTCGTCACCGCGGCGATGGCCTCCCTGCTCGTGGGCTGCGCGGGAGGAGAGGGCGTCAGGGAGTCCGAAGGGACCGGGGGCACCGGCCGCGAGAGCGCGCCACCGCCATCGCGGCCCTCCGGGAAGTCCGTGCGGGCCCTCGCCCGGTCGGTCCCGGTCGGGCTGCGCATCCCGGCCATCGAGGTCGACACCCCGGTCATGCGGCTGGGGCTGGCCTCCGACGGCAGCGCGCAGGTGCCCCCGATCGAGGCCGACGACCGGGCGGGCTGGTACCGGCACTCGCCGACGCCCGGACAGGTCGGCCCGTCCGTGATCCTCGGCCACGCCACGGTCGGCGACTACGGGGACGGTGTCTTCCGGCGTCTCGGGCAACTGCGGCGGGGCGACCCGATCGTGACGCGCCTGGAGAACGGCAGGTCGGCGGAGTTCACCGTCACCGCCGTACGGACGGTCGCCCAGGCCGAGTTCCCGACGGACGACGTGTACGGGGACGTGGGCCGTCCCGAGCTGCGGCTCATCACGTGCGGCGGCCCTCGCACCGGCGACGGGTACCGCGACAGCGTGATCGTCTTCGCCGCGCTGAACCCGGCGAGTCCCTGACCCGCACTGCGGATTCCGGGCCGGTGGAACCGTACGTCCACGGCCCGGGATCCTCTCCCACGAGGACAGCGAGTGCCGCACGTACCGCGAGTGTCGCGAGTACTGCCGGTGCCCCGAGTGCATCACGACCATGGAGAGCGTTGAAACGGTCCCGCGAGGAGGCAGCGTCCGAGCTGTTCGCCGCCCTCTACCCGCGCCTGGCCGGCTGGTGCCGCCGCCTGGTCGACGACGACGAGACGGCGCACGAGGTCGCCTCGGAGGCGTTCACCCGGCTCTGGGCCCGCTGGACGTCCGTGGCGGAGCCCCGCGGGTTCCTCTACGTCACCGCGGCCAACATCGTCCGGGACCACTGGCGCAAAATGGAGCGCGAACGCAAAGCGGTGCGCCGTGCGACGGCCGAGGTCGCCGTCCGGCCGGAGGCCGAACAGGACGACCCGTCGGTGCGCCTGCTCGTGCAGTCGCTGCCGGAGCGACTGCGCGTGCCGATCCTGCTGCACTACTACGCTGACATGCCGATCCGGGAGGTGTCCGTGCTGACCGGGCGCAAGGAAGGAACCATCAAGGCCGACCTCCACGCGGCCCGAGAACTGCTCCGCGCCCATCTGAGGAGAAGCGTTGATCACACACTCTGACGACGGCCCGGAGTTCGATCCCGACGACCCGCTGGCCGTCATCATGCGGCCCACCACCGACTACCTCGGTCCGCCCGCCGGCCGGTTCGAGGAGATCCGCCGCGGGGCGGTCCGCCGCCGGATGCTCCGGGTCGCGGCCGGAGCCGGCCTGCTGTGCGCGGTCACCGCTCTGGTCGCGCTGCCGCTGCGCTTCGCGGGCCCCGACACTCCCGTGTCCCCGCAGGTTCCTCTCGCCCCGGCGCCCACGAGCAGCCCTTCGGACGAGCCCAGCCTGCCGTCGACGCCCGGGCCCGCCAAGTCCCCCGCCGACGACACGACCGGGACCCCGAGTCCCGGTACGACGGCCGTCCCGCCCGAGACCGCCCCGAGCAGGCAGCCGCCCACACCCAGCGCCACATCGGCACCGACCACCGCGCCGTCCACGTATCCGACGCGGACGGGCCTGGAGCCGTCGGCCGCCGCAAGCATCGACGGTGCCACACCCGAGGCCGGGTAGCCGGAGTCACCGGGTTCCGGGGGCACCGGCGGGCCGGTGGACCGGCGCGTCGTGCTCCGTCCGCAGATGCCGTCCCAGCAGTACGTCGCTGTCGGTCACCGCGCTGCGGTCGAAGCGGGCACGGGCGTCGTCACGGCGTATCGCGAGCTCGGTGCACACCGGGCAACCCGGAACGGGGACGGGCACGATCACGGACGCGGATACGGATACGGATACGGGCCGACGATCCCCGTGGCCCTCCCGGTCCTCCCGGTCCTCGCCGTACCCCTCGTCCGCCCGGCGTGACGTCACAGTGCCCGCCCCGAACGCGCGTTGGCCGCCCGCAGGGCCGCCGCCAGCCGCTCCTCGGCCGTGGCCGGGCGGATCCTCCCCGGGTCGGCCTGCCACTCCCGGCCGCCACCGACGGGCCGCAGCATCGCGTACGGGCCCGTCGTGTCCCGGTACTCGCCGACCCGCCGTGCCACCAGGTCGTAGACGAGGGTCCCGGGCTCCGGTGCTGTTTCTGCTTCCACTGACGCTCCGTACGCTGGATCACTACGCTGTGTGCACCCAGCGTCGCTGAACGGAACCGCTGGTTTCAACGCACGACGCGTGTCATTGGCGCACTGTCACGGAGGGGGCGGGCCCTGTGAGCCGACGCAATGCCGAAGGGGGTTCGGCGGCCACGACCGCCGCGGTGTTCGGGGAGGTGCTCAAGCACTTCCGCGAGGCGGCCGACTTCACGCAGGAGGGACTGGCCCGCCGGATTCCGTGCGACCGCTCGCACGTGGCGCGGGTGGAGGCCGGGACCCGGGTCCCGCAGGACACGTTCGCGAAGTCCTGCGACGAACTGCTGGACACCGGTGGGGTGTTGGCGAGGCTGTGGAGCCGCATCGACTGGTACCCGCAGGTGGAACACCCGGACTGGTTCAGACGCCGGGCCGAGATGGACGGGGTGGCGGTGGCGTTGCGGGAGTACCAAGTCCAGGTCATGCCTGGTCTGTTGCAGACCGAGAGCTACATGCGTGCGCTGTTCAGTCGCCGCTTGGCGGGGGCTGAGGAAGTGGAGGAACGGGTCCGGGCCCGACTGAGTCGACAGCAGCGCTTCCTGGAGTCCGACGGCCCGTACTACTCAGTCGTGCTGGACGAGAGTTGTCTGCACAACGCGGTGGGTGGTCCGGCCGTCATGCGCGACCAGTGCGCACACCTGCTGCGCGTCGGCCAACACCCCAACACTCACATTCAGGTCGCCCCGGCAGCCCTCGCCGGACTCGTGCACCCCAACACGTCCATGTCGTTGATCATGCTGCCGGAGGGGGCGCAATGGGTCTACTCCGAGTCTCTGGACCGTGGCCATTTCAACGACGATCCGGCCGTCTACGCGGGCCACAGCCATACCTATGATGTGCTCAGGGCGGACGCTCCGTCAGCTCGCGAATCCGCCGCGCTGATCAGCGACGTGATGGAGGGGTACGAGGATCATGGACGGGCACGAGCTGAGCGCGGCGACCTGGATGAAGAGCAGCTACAGCGGCGACAACGGCGGCAACTGCATCGAAGTGGCCCCCGATTTCCCCGACTTCGTCCCCGTGCGTGACAGCAAGACCCCTGAAGGCCCCACCCTGCTGATCAGGCGGAGCGCCTGGTCGGCGTTCGTGGCGGCCGTGCGCTGACCGGCGGACGGATCCGCTCCGGAAGGCGCATGGTGGTGCTGGCTGCACCACCGGCCGGGGAGGTCGCTTCATGGTGGCCGGGGCGCGGTGGCGGGATGGTTGAACCCAGACGCTCCCAGGGGCTCATGGCCTCCCCGCCCGGAAGGAAAGCCTCATGGACATCCTCGCGACCGACCCGTCCGCCGTCGTCCCGTCCACCGTCGCCGTGACGGCCGAGGGTGAACTCGCCCCGCTGCTCGCGGCGTGGGACCGCGTGCACTCCGCCGCGGCCGACGACCCGGAGTGGCGGCACCTGCTGGACGAGATGGCCCACCCGCGCACCACCCAGGCCTTCTACCGCCTGGCCACGGCCGCGGGGAGCTGACTGCGGGGAGCCGACCGGCCCCCGCCGCCCCGCCGCCCGTCAGGACTTCGGTGGGGCGGAGTCCTCGGGGTCCTCGCCGTCGGTGTCGTCCTTGCCGTCGCTCTTCTTGCCGTCGCTCTTCCTGTCGTCCTCGGCGCTCTCGTCCTTGAGGGACTTGAGGAACTCGGGGTTGTCGTCGGGCGCGACCCAGCCGCCCCGGCGCGACGAGGAGGCGCCGTGCGGGGTTCGGGCACGGCCGACGATCAGCCAGGAGATGGAACCGACGAGCGGGAACAGCAGTACCAGGATCGCCCAGAGGGGCTTCGGGATGTAGCGGACGTCCTTCTCATCGGTGGTGATGCAGTCGATGAACGCATAGATGCTGAGTGCCAGCGGCACCAGGATCATCAGCACCCGAAGCATGCGGTGGTCCCCCTGCTGTGGAGATGCGTGCGGAGATCGGGGCCGGCTGAGCGGCCCCCGTTACAGAGCCAGGGTAGCGAGTGGCCGATACTGGAACGCATGGCTTACGACGATCTTCGCTCGCTACTCCGGGCGCTGGAGCGCGAGGGCGACCTCCAGCGCATCAAGGCCGAGGTGGACCCGTACCTGGAGGTCGGGGAGATCGTCGACCGCGTACAGAAGGCGGGCGGCCCCGCGCTGCTCTTCGAGAACGTGCGCGGATCGGCGATGCCCCTCGCGATGAACGTCTTCGGGACGGACCGCCGCCTCCTCAAATCGCTCGGCCTGAAGTCGTACGCGGACATCAGCGAGAAGATCGGCGGGCTGCTCAGGCCCGAGCTGCCGCAGGGCTTCGTCGGCGTGCGTGAGGCCTTCGGGAAGCTCGGCGCCATGACACACGTACCGCCGAAGAAGGTGAAGGACGCGCCCGTCCAGGAGGTCGTGCTCCGCGGCGAGGACGTGGACCTCGACCAGCTGCCCGCGCTCTTCACCTGGCCGCAGGACGGCGGGTCCTTCTTCAACCTCGGACTCACCCACACCAAGGACCCCGAGTCCGGCATCCGCAACCTCGGGCTCTACCGCCTGCAGCGCCACGACAAGCGCACCATCGGCATGCACTGGCAGATCCACAAGGACAGCCGCAACCACTACCAGGTGGCGGCGAGGAAGGGCGAGCGTCTCCCGGTCGCCATCGCCTTCGGCTGCCCGCCCGCCGTGACGTACGCCTCGACCGCCCCGCTGCCCGGTGACATCGACGAGTACCTCTTCGCCGGGTTCATCCAGGGCAAGCGGATCGAGATGGTCGACTGCAAGACGGTGCCGCTTCAGGTGCCGGCGAACGCCGAGGTCGTCCTGGAGGGCTGGCTGGAGCCGGGGGAGATGCTCCCCGAGGGGCCCTTCGGCGACCACACCGGCTTCTACACGCCGCAGGAGCCCTTCCCGGCCCTCACCATCGACTGCGTGACCATGCGCAAGCGGCCGCTGCTCCAGTCGATCGTGGTCGGCCGCCCGCCGACCGAGGACGGCCCGCTGGGCCGGGCGACGGAGAGGTTCTTCCTCCCCCTCCTCAAGATCATCGTGCCGGACATCGTGGACTACCACCTCCCCGAGGCGGGCGGCTTCCACAACTGCGCGATCGTCGCGATCGACAAGAAGTACCCCAAACACGCCCAGAAGGTGATGCACGCCGTCTGGGGCGCCCACATGATGTCCCTGACCAAGCTGATCGTGGTCGTCGACTCCGACTGCGACGTCCACGACCTGCACGAGGTCGCCTGGCGTGCGCTCGGCAACACCGACTACTCCCGGGACCTCACGGTCGTCGAGGGCCCGGTCGACCACCTCGACCACGCCTCGTACCAGCAGTTCTGGGGCGGCAAGGCGGGCATCGACGCCACCAGGAAGTGGCCCGAGGAGGGCTACACACGGGACGGCGGCTGGCCCGAGATGGTTCTCTCGGACCCGGAGACGGCGGCGAAGGTCGACCGCCGCTGGAAGGAGTACGGACTCTCGTGAGCAGCGCATCAGCCGCGATCCCGCAGCCGGGGCGCACCAAGGCGTTCCTGCGCCTCGTCATGATCGAGCACTCCGTCTTCGCGCTGCCCTTCGCGTACATCGCGGCGCTGACGGCCATGTTCCTGACGGACGGCAACATCCAGTGGGGGCGGCTGCTGCTGGTGACGATCGCGATGGTGGGCCTGCGCACCTTCGCCATGGCCGCGAACCGGATCATCGACCGCGAGATCGACGCGCGCAACCCCCGTACGGCCCACCGCGAGCTGGTCACCGGCGCGATGACGGTGAAGCACGCGTGGACGGGCGCCCTCGTCGCCCTCGTCTTCTTCCTGGGCGCCGCGGCCCTGCTCAACCCGCTGTGCCTGGCCCTCGCGCCCATCGCCGTGATCCCGATGGTCGTGTACCCGTACGGGAAGCGGTTCACGAACTTCCCGCAGGCCATCCTGGGTCTCGCCCAGGCGATGGGCCCGATCGGCGGCTGGCTCGCCATCACCGGCGAGTGGTCGTGGGACGCGGTGATCCTGGGGCTCGCCGTCGGTATCTGGATCGGCGGATTCGACCTGATCTACGCCTGCCAGGACGTGACGACCGACCGGGAGATCGGCGTCAGGTCGGTGCCGGCGCGCTTCGGGATCCCGGCCGCGATCTGGGGGGCGAGGGGCTGCCACGCCGTGACCACTGGCCTCTTCGTCTGGTACGCGCTGGCCACCGACGCGGGCGCCTTCTTCTGGCTCGGCCTGGTGGTCGTCACGGCCGCCTTCCTCTACGAGCACTCCATCGTCCGCCCGCACGACCTGTCCCGGGTGAACCGCGCCTTCTTCAGCGTCAACGGCTTCATCGGGATCGCCCTGTTCGTGTGCGCGCTGCTCGACCTGCTGGTTCGCGGTCTGACCGTGTGAGGACGGCGCGGCCCGGCCGCCGGGCCGCGGCCGTGCGGAGCGGCGCCCGGCACCCCAGGTCCGTCCCACGGACGCGTAGGCGCACCACCGGTCCGGACCATGGGGGAACTCGCCGGTAGGCTCAAGGTGTGAACGCAGGGGAATCGCAGCGTCGGCCTTGGATCGTGGGGGTCTCCGGCGCGTCCGGAACGCCGTATGCGGCTGCCGTGCTGCGTGCGCTTCTCGCGGCCGGTGAGAGCGTCGACCTCGTCGTCTCGAGGGCCTCGCGGCTCACGCTGCTCGACGAGACCGGGATCTCCTTCCGGGACGCCCACTGGCAGGACGACCTGCGGGAGTGGCTCGGCCGGGGGGCCGACGGGAAGCCCGGCACGTTCGCGGTGGACGTCGACGACGTGCGGCACTGGAGCGCCGGGGACCTGGCGGCGGGGCCGTCCTCGGGGTCGTACCCGGTGAAGGGCATGCTGATCGTGCCCGCGTCCACGGCCTGTGTCGCCGGAGTGGCCCTCGGCCTCTCGAAGGACCTGCTGCAGCGGGCCGCGAGCGTCACGCTCAAGGAGAGGCGCACGCTGGTCGTCGCCGTGCGGGAGACCCCGCTCAACGGGCAGACGCTGCGGCACCTGGTGACGCTCGACGACGCGGGCGCGACCGTGCTGCCGGCCTCCCCGGCGTTCTACGCGGGGGCCACGCACATCCAGGACCTGGTGGACTTCGTCGCCGGGCGGGTGCTGGACGCGGCGGGCGTCGGGCACACCCTCTACCGCCGCTGGACGGGCGAACTCGGCGGCGGCTCCCGCACCACCTGAACACAGCGGTACACGAGCAACTCAGCGGTACTCACCCATCACTTCAGGACCTCAGCGGAAGGCTATCGATCGCATGGACGCGGTGGACAGGCAGCTCATCCAGGCTCTCCGGGAGAACGGCCGGGCCTCCTACGCGGAGCTGGGACGCCTCGTCGGACTGTCGGGACCCAGCGTCACCGACCGCATCAACCGCCTGGAGGCCGCCGGTGTCATCACCGGCTACCGGGCGACGGTCGACTCGGCCTCACTCGGCCTGGGCGTCACCGCCCTCATCGGCATCTCGCTCTCCGACGCCGCCGACCACGAGGACGTGGCCCGCCGGATGAAGGACCTGCACGAGATCGAGGACTGCTGGTTCATCGCCGGTGACGACTCCTTCATGCTCAAGGTGCGGGCATCCGACGTGGACGGTCTGGAGAAGACCATCCGGCGGCTGTCGGGAACCAAGGGCGTCTCCCGGACCCGTACGACCATCGTGCTCTCCACGAAGTGGGAGAACCGCGTGGGCGGGCTGCCCGAGGAGGAGCCGGGGGCCTAGGCGTACGGTTGACAGGGTTCGTCACTAGGAGAGGCAGAAGCATGGATGTCGGGCTCAAGCGCGAGCTGGAGGACAAGGTCCGGGCCGGTGAGCGGCTGACCCGTGAGGACGGCATCGCGCTCTACGAGTCGGACGACCTGGCCTGGCTGGGCGGGCTCGCCCACGAGGTGCGCACCCGTAAGAACGGTGACGTCGTCCACTTCAACGTCAACCGTCACCTCAACATGACGAACGTGTGCACCGCGTCCTGCGCCTACTGCTCGTTCCAGCGCAAGCCGGGCGAGAAGGACGCGTACACGATGCGCATCGAGGAGGCCGTCCGTCTCGCGAAGGCGATGGAGGGCGACAACCTCACCGAGCTGCACATCGTCAACGGCCTGCACCCGAACCTGCCGTGGCGCTACTACCCGCGGTCGCTCAGCGAGCTGAAGAAGGCCCTCCCGAACGTCTCCCTGAAGGCGTTCACGGCCACGGAGATCCACCATTTCGAGACGATCTCGGGGCTCAGCGCCTCCGAGATCCTCGACGAGCTGATCGACGCCGGTCTCGAAGCCCTCACCGGCGGCGGCGCGGAGATCTTCGACTGGGAGGTCCGGCAGCACATCGTCGACCACCGCACCCACTGGGAGGACTGGTCGCGCATCCACCGCCTGGCGCACGAGAAGGGGCTCAAGACCCCGTGCACCATGCTCTACGGGCACATCGAGGAGCCGCGCCACCGCGTCGACCACGTCCTGCGGCTGCGTGAGCTCCAGGACGAGACCGGCGGCTTCCAGGTCTTCATCCCGCTGCGCTACCAGCACGACTTCGTGGACCTGAAGGACGGCAAGGTCCGCAACCGCCTCCAGGCGCGTACGCAGATGGCGACCGGCGCGGAGGCCCTGAAGACCTTCGCGGTCTCCCGGCTGCTCTTCGACAACGTCCCGCACGTCAAGGTCTTCTGGGTCATGCACGGCGTCCAGACCGCCCAGCTGGCGCTCCAGCACGGCGCGGACGACATGGACGGCTCGGTCGTCGAGTACAAGATCACCCACGACGCCGACAACTACGGCACCCCGAACAAGCTGACCCGCGAGGACCTGCTCGACCTGATCCGCGACGCCGGCTTCCGCCCGGTCGAGCGGAACACGCGGTACGAGATCATCCGCGAGTACGAGCCCGCGGCGGCGGACCGCAGGGAGACACCGCAGCCGATGCGCCTCTGAGGCCTCGTCCGCGCCTGTCCGCGCATCGGGCGTCACTTGAGCCCCGGCCAGGGTAATAAGTAACCTGGCCGCATGGCCCTTACGTTCGAGCTCGACCCCTCCGTCGGCCCCGCCCTGCGGGACGGCATCGCCGACCTGTGGGCCGACGTGTCCAACGCGGGCGGCTCCGTCGGCTTCGTACCCCCCGTGTCGCGCGAGACGATACGGCCGGAACTCGTGAAGCACCTCGTCGCGATGGCCGAGGGCCGCACGCGCCTGCTGGTCGGCCGCGAAGAGGACGGAACCGTCGCGGCGACCGCCTTCCTGACCTGCAACACCCACCGCCTGATGACGCACTGGCTGTGGCTCTACACGGTGATGGTCCACCCGAGGCACCAGGGCAAGGGGTACGGCCGCGACCTCCTCGCGGCCGCCGCCGACGCCGCCCGCGGCATGGAGGGCATCGAGGCGATACGTCTCACCTGCCGCGGCGGCGAGGGCCTGGAGCGGTTCTACGGCTCGTGCGGCTACAAGGAGGTCGGCCGCGTACCGGACGCGATCAGGGTCGCGCCGGGCGAGGAGCGGGACGACATCACGATGCTGCTGTCCCTGGGCCGCATCCACTGAAGGGGCCCGGCGGCCGCCGCCGGGGGACCCGCACACAGCGCACCCCCCTGCAAGATCGTGGCCCGACCGTGCTTCACTGGACGGTGCCCTTCGGGAAGTCCGGAACGAGAAGAGTGGATTGAGATGCTCCGCTACACACTGATGCGCCTCGGTATCTTCGTGGGCTGCCTCGTGGTCGTCTGGGGCCTCGTCTACTCCGGCGTCGCCCCGCGCGGCCTCGGCGACTCGAACGGCATGTGGATCGTCCTGCTCGCCCTGCTGCTCTCGGCGCCCATCAGCTTCGTGGCCCTCCGCAAGGAGCGCGACCGCGCCTCGATCCGCATCGTGCAGCGCGTCGACCGCGTCAAGTCCAACCTGGAGGCCAACCGCAGCCAGGAGGACGCGGTGGTCGACGAGGTGGCACGGGCCCAGGGCCGGACGTCCTGAAGACGTCCTGAAGACGACGGCCGGCCGCACCTCGCCCCGACGCAGCCGCCGGCAGAACATACTCTTTCCTGTATGGGTGCAGTGAAGAGCAAACGGATGCCGCGTGCCGTGCGCGAGCAGCAGATGCTGGACGCCGCCGTGCGGACCTTCGGGCAGCGGGGCTACCGGGCCGCGTCGATGGACGAGATCGCCGACCTGGCGGGCGTCTCCAAGCCGTTGGTCTACCTGTACCTGAACTCCAAGGAAGACCTCTTCACCGCGTGCATCCGCCGTGAGGCGGCCGCCCTGACCGCGGCCGTACGTGCCGGAGTCCGGCCGGACCTGCCCGCCGACCGCCAACTCTGGGAAGGGCTGCGGGCGTTCTTCACCCACACCGCGCAGAACCCGGACGGCTGGGCGGTGCTGCACCTCCAGGCGCGTACGCACGGGGAGCCGTTCGCCGCCGAGGTCACCTCGATGCGCGAGGAGATCGTGGCCTTCGTCACCGAGCTGATCGTGGTCGCGGCCCGGGAGGCCCACCGGGACCCGTCCCTGCCCGAGCGGGAGGTCGCGGGCCTCGCGGAAGCCCTCGTCGGTGCCGCCGAGTCCCTCGCCGCATGGGCCAACGCCACCCCCGGAGTGTCCGCCCGGCAGGCGGCCGCGACCCTGATGAACTTCGCCTGGGCCGGCCTGGGCGACCTGATGGAGGGCCGGCCCTGGTCGGAGGCCCCCGGAGCACCGCCGAGACCCTGAGCGGAAGATCCCGGTCAGAGCAGTGGCAGTACCTCTCCCGTCAGGTGGAGCCGGCCGCCCGGGCCGCGCAGCTCGAAGCGGCTGCTCCTGGACCCGTACGACACGGTTCCCGGCAGCAGTACCGGTGCCTTGAACTCCGCCCGCAGCATGGCCGTCGGGGGCGTCCCGTGCTCGGCGAGGCAGCGCGCCACGGTCCACATGCCGTGCGCGACGGCCCGGGGGAACCCGAACAGCCGGGCGGTGAGGGGGTGCAGGTGAATCGGATTGCGGTCCCCGGACGCGGCCCCGTACCGCCGCCCGACATCCCCCGCGAGCCGCCACTCGGCGAGCACCGGCAGCGGCTCGCGCTCACGGACGCTCCGGAGGGCGGACGAGCCGCCGGTGCCTCCCTCGGTGGTGCCGTGGCGTGCCAGATAGGTGCTGCGCGACTCCCACACGAGCTCCCCGCCCGTCCGCACCTCGGTCACGACGACGGCCTCGGTGCCACGCCTGTGGGGGACCAATCCCTCGACGTGCACGGCGAGTTCGTACTCGCCGGTGGCGGTGAGCGCCCCGTGCTGGGTGATCGTGATGGACGTGTGCACCAGCCCGAGCAGCGGCAGCGGGAACGCCCGCTCGCTCATCAGCCGCATCGCGACCGGGAATCCGAGAACGTGCGGATAGGGCAGGGGCAGTTGATCCGCCCCCACCCCGAATCCGCAGACCCGCTCGTACGCGGCGAGCCTGCCCAGGTCGATCCGGACACCGGGGACGACCAGACGGGTGCGGGGCGCGGTGGCCCCCGTCCGAGGCCGCTTGAACGGCGAGAGAAGGGCGCCCCGGGCGAGCATCGGCCACAGCGACGGCGACCCGGTGAGGGCATGGGTGTTCATGGCATCCGAAAGGTCATCCATCACTGACTCTCCTGCTCCGCAGACGGCCCACGCCAAGGACAGCGCCCCGGGAGGGGACGGCTGTGACATCGTGCGGCTCTGCCGGGTGGGCGCGGCCGGCCGCAGCCGACCCGCGGATCGGCCCCCCGAGCGGAACGCTCACGCTCCCAGCAGGCTCTGGCCGCAGACCCGGACGACCTGTCCGTTGACGGCCCCCGATCCGGGGCTCGCGAACCATGCCGTCGTCTCGGCCACGTCCACCGGCGCTCCGCCCTGCGCGAGCGAGTTCATCCGCCGCCCCGCCTCACGGATGAAGAGCGGCACCGCGGCCGTCATGCGCGTCTCGATGAACCCGGGCGCGACCGCGTTCACCGTCACCCCGTACTCCGCGAGCGCCCGCGGCCCCAGCGACCGTACGAGTCCCACGATCCCCGCCTTGGAAGCGGCGTAGTTGGTCTGTCCGGCGTTCCCCGCGAGCCCGGCGATGGACGCGGTCGCCACGATGCGCCCGCCCGCCCCGAGCGTGCCGGCCGACAGCAGCACGTCGGTCGTGCGCAGCACACTCGCGAGGTTGACGTCGAGCACCGAACTCCAGCGCTCCGCGGGCATGTTGACCAGTCTGCGGTCACGCGTGATCCCGGCGTTGTGGACGAGGACGTCCAGGTGGCCGGGCAGCGCGTCGGCGATCCTCGCCCCGGCGTCGTCCGCCGTGATGTCCAGCGGAAGGGCGACACCGCCGAGCCGCCCGGCGACCGCGGTCAGTTCGGCCTCGGCCGCGGGCACGTCCAGGCACACCACCCGCGCCCCGTCCCGCGCGAGCGTCCGGGCGACGGCCTCACCGATCCCGCGCGCGGCCCCGGTGACCAGGGCGGTCCGCCCGGCGAGGGGCCTGTCCCAGTCCTCGGGCGCGGTCACCTCGCCGCCGCCGACCTCGATCACCTGCCCACTGACGTACGCGGACCTGGGTGAGAGCAGGAACCGGAGCGTCGACTCGGCCGAGCGCGCGTCCGTGAGCCGGACGAGGTTCACGGTCCTGCCCCGCCCGATCTCCTTGCCGAGGGACCGCACGAACCCTTCGAGTGCCTGCTGCACGGCCGCCTGGTGGTGGTCGGCGGGGTCCGGGGGAGCGCCGAGCACCACGATCCGCCCGCTCTCGGCGACCGACCGGAGGGCGGGATGGAGCGCCGCGTGCACCTCGGCGAGCGCCTCGACGCCACGGACGCCGGTGGCGTCCAGGACGACCGCGACGGGTCTCTCCGGGCCGGGCTCCGGCCCGGCGCCGGCCAGGACGGGGGCGAGGTCCAGGTCGGACTTGCCCGCGGTGAGATGCAGCAACTGTCCTGACAGGGAAGGCTGTTCGGCGCTCCACCGCCGCAGCGCCGCCGGTTGGGGCAGGCCGAGCCGCCGGGTCAGGAAGCGGCCGGGTGCGGTGCCGGTGAGGCTCAGATAGCGGTCGGCCATGGTCCAGCTCCCAGCTCGGTCGGATGTGCTCGGTCGCACGCTCGCTCGGTACCCGCTCCATGCTTACTCTGGAGTAAGGTTACCCGAGGTAAGCCTACGTCACGGGTGAGGAGCAGGTCGAGATGAGCAGCCCCCTGGAACCCCTGCGCATGCCGCGCCGCGTCGCGGTCGTCGGCGGCACACGCGTCCCCTTCGCCCGCTCCGACGGCCCGTACGCCACCGCCTCCAACCAGGAGATGCTGACCGCGGCGGTCGACGGCCTCGTGGACCGCTTCCGGCTCGAAGAGCCCGGCGCGGTCGGGGAGTTGGTCGCCGGAGCGGTTCTCAAGCACAGCCGCGACTTCAACCTCGCGCGCGAGACGGTGCTCGGCTCCCGGCTCGACGCCCGCACCCCCGCGTACGACATCCAGCAGGCCTGCGGCACCGGCCTGCAGGCCGTGATCGCGGCGGCCAACAAGATCACCCTCGGGCAGACCGACTCGGCCGTCGCGGGCGGCGCGGACACGGCCAGCGATGCCCCGCTCGGCGTCAACGACGAACTGCGGCGCATCCTGCTGGAGGTCCGGCGCGCCGGGTCGGCGGGCGCCCGGCTGAAGGCGCTCGCCCGGATCCGCCCCGGCCACCTCGTCCCGGAGATCCCGCGCAACGCCGAACCGCGTACCGGCCTGTCCATGGGCGAGCACGCCGCGGTCACCGCCCGTGCGTGGGCCGTCAGCCGCGAGGCGCAGGACGAACTGGCCGCCGCGAGCCACCAGCGGCTGGCCGCCGCGTACGAACGCGGCTTCTTCGAGGACCTGGTGGTGCCCTTCCGCGGGCTGGACCGGGACCAGAACCTCCGCCCCGGCTCCACCGTCGGCAAACTGGCCTCCCTGAAGCCCGTGTTCGGCGTGCAGCACCCCAACCCGACGATGACCGCCGGGAATTCGACACCCCTGACCGACGGCGCGGCCGTCGTGCTGCTCGCGAGCGAGGAGTGGGCGTCGGGGCGCGGACTGACGCCGCTCGCCCACCTGACGGCGTACGAGACGGCCGCCGTGGACTTCGTGACGGCGACCGCGGCCGGCGAGGGCGCGGACGGTGAGGGCGCGGACGGTGAGGACGGTCTGCTGATGGCACCGGCCCACGCGGTCCCGCGCATGCTGGAGCGGGCCGGGCTGGGCCTCGGCGACTTCGACTTCGTCGAGGTGCACGAGGCGTTCGCGTCCCAGGTACTGGCCACGCTGGCGGCCTGGGAGAAGCGGGGGCTGGGTCAGGTGGACCGGGCCCGGCTGAACGTGGCGGGCTCGTCACTGGCCACCGGTCACCCCTTCGCGGCGACCGGGGCGAGGATCGTGGCGACCCTGGCGAAACTGCTCGCCGAGCGGGACCGCCCGGGCCGCGGACTGATCTCGATCTGCGCGGCGGGCGGCCAGGGCGTCACAGCGATCCTCGAACGGACCTGAGGAGCCCGTGAGGCAGTCCGTGAGACGGCCCGCGAGGCGCCCTCGCAGAGGCCGTGAACAACGCCCCTGATGTGCCCTTATGTTGGGCAAAAGATGAACAGCCGTCCGAACACGCACCAACCTCTCACTCTTCCGCACACAAGCCCCTCACTTTCCAGGTGAACCTGCCACTTCGCCGGTCCGTAATGGGGAGAGCGCGAGAGTAAGGAGCCGCCCGTGTCCCGCGATCCCTCTTCCCACCACCAGCCTGCCCTCCCCGAGCCCGAGGTGCGGCGGCTGGACGGGGTCGTACGGGAGGTCTCGGTCCCGCCGCTGATCCTGCCCGTGACGCACGGCTCGCTCGCGGACATCCCCTTCGACAACGCCGACCAGGTGCCCGACGACCCGGTACTCAGCCGCAAGGGCGCCGACGGCACCTGGACGGACGTCACGGCGGCCGAGTTCGCCGACCAGGTGCTGGCGGTCGCCAAGGGCCTGATCGCGGAGGGCCTGATGCCGGGCGACCGGCTCGCGATCATGGCGCGCACGACCTACGAGTGGACGCTTCTCGACTTCGCCGCGTGGGCCGCGGGCCTCGTCACCGTCCCCGTCTACCCGACCTCGTCCGTCTTCCAGACGCGCTGGATCCTCCAGGACTCCGGCGCGGTGGCGATCGCCGTCGAGCACGTGGGGCAGGCCGCCGCGCTCGGCCCGGAGCGGGACCGGCTGCCCGACGTCCGGCACATGTGGGTCTTCGAGAAGGGGCACACGGACCGCCTCGCCGAGCTGGGCCGCGACGTCCCGGACCAGGAGGTCGCCGTACGCCGTGGCGTCCTCGGCCCCGACTCGCTCGCGACGATCATGTACACCTCCGGCACCACGGGCCGCCCCAAGGGCTGCGCGCTGACCCACGGCAACTTCTTCGCCGAGGTCGACAACGCCGTCGAACTGCTCCACCCCGTCTTCAAGTCCACCTTCAAGGACCCGGCGTCCACGCTCCTCTACCTCCCGCTCTCCCACGTCTTCGGCCGGATGGTCGCCGTCGCCTGCATGCGCGCCCGCGTCCGCATGGGCCACGCGCCGAGCATCCGTACGGAGGAACTGCTCGCCGACCTCGCGGGCTTCAGCCCGACCTTCCTCCTGGCCATCCCGTACGTGCTGGAGAAGGTCTACAACACCGGCCGCGCCACCGCCGAGAAGATGGGCCGCGCCTCTTCCTTCGACCGTGCCGCCCGGGTGGCACGCGGCTACGGGGAGGCGCTGGAGGCCCAGCAGCACGGCACGGGTTCCGGCCCGAGCGCGAAACTCAGAGCGGCCCGCACCTTCTACGACCCGCTCGTCTACCGCCGCATCCGCGCGGCCCTCGGCGGCAGGGTCCGCCAGGTGGTCTGCGGCGGCTCCCCGCTCGGCCGCCGCCTCGCCTCCTTCTACGCCGGCGCCGGCATCCAGGTCTTCGAGGGCTACGGCCTCACCGAGTCCACCGCGGCGGCGACCCTCACCTACCCGCACCGGCCCCGACTCGGCACGGTCGGCTGGCCGCTGCCCGGCACCCGCGTCCGCATCGCCCAGGACGGCGAGATCCTGCTCAGCGGCGACCAGGTGTTCCGCGGCTACTGGGACCCGCAGGCGGGCGGGGTGGTCCCGGCCGACCAGGAGGGCTGGTTCGCCACCGGCGACATCGGTGAGCTGGACGACGACGGCTACCTGACGATCACCGGCCGCAAGAAGGACATCCTCATCACCACCAGCGGCAAGAACATCGCCCCGGCGCCCCTGGAGGACTGGCTCCGCGCCCATCCCCTCATCAACCAGTGCGTCGTCGTCGGGGACAACCGCCCGTACGTCACCGCACTGGTCACCCTCGACGCCGAGGGCATGGCCCACTGGTGCCGCATGGCGGGCAAGACCGAGGTCCCGGTCGCCACGCTGGCCACCGACCCCGAACTCCTCGCCGTCCTCCAGCGCGCGGTCGACGACGCCAACCGCCTGGTCTCCCGCGCCGAGTCCATCCGCCGCTTCACCGTCCTGCCCCTCAACTTCACCGAGACCGCCGGGCACCTGACCCCGACGATGAAGCTCCGCAGAGCCGTCGTGACCCGGGAGTTCACCCGGGAGATCGAGGAGATGTACGAGGGGGAGCTCGGCGGGGACTAGAACCACGGGCCGGGCCGGGGGCGGCCTGGCCCGGGGGTGGCCCGAGTCGGGTCGGCCCGGGGTGGCCCGAGTGTCGTGCCGGCCCGGGTCCGGGAAAGGCAGGAGCCCCTCCACCTGACGGCGTCGGGGCTCCTTGGGTACTGCTCTAGGTTCCGGATCGGAGGACTGGCTCAGGGAGCCAGGACTCGGCCGAAGGATCAGACGGGGGTGACGTTCTCCGCCTGCGGGCCCTTCGGACCCTGGGTCACGTCGAAGGTAACCGCCTGGTTCTCTTCGAGAGAGCGGAATCCGCTCGCGTTGATCGCGGAGTAGTGGACGAAGACGTCCGGGCCGCCGCCTTCCTGGGCGATGAAACCAAAGCCCTTTTCAGCGTTGAACCACTTCACGGTTCCGGTAGCCATAAGCCCTCCTTGGGCCCAAAGGGTTGCCCTGCTCCAGAACCTGCAAGGTGTAAACAAAAGCTTGTTAACAACTGCATTCATCTGAAAACGACGAGAGCCCGCGGTCACATGCTCCGCAGGCTCTGTACTGCAAGGGAAACCAAACTGCAACTTGCGGATGAGCGTACCCACGAGGGCAGCCGAAAGCAATAGAGGGCAAGATCACGTCACCCGGAAGTTTGGCGAGGTCGCCGGAGGGGTTGACGTAGCGGTATCACGCGGTGTCACAGGGGGTTGACACCGCAGGGAGAAGGCGTTTAAAGCCCGGCTCCGGGACCCGGGGCATGCACCGTACCTCATGGGGGCTAGCCTCGCGATGTGGACAATTCTCCCGAGGGGCGTCCCGACGCCCGCCGCTCCCGGCCGCGCGTCGGCCACATCCAGTTCCTGAACTGCCTGCCCCTCTACTGGGGGCTCGCGAGAACGGGCACGCTCCTCGACTTCGAGCTCACCAAGGACACCCCGGAGAAGCTCAGCGAGCAGCTCGTGCGGGGTGACCTCGACATCGGGCCCATCACCCTCGTCGAGTTCCTGAGGCACGCCGACGAGCTGGTCGCCTTCCCCGACATCGCGGTCGGCTGCGACGGCCCGGTGATGTCCTGCGTGCTCGTCTCCCAGGTCCCGCTGGACCAGCTGGACGGTGCCCGCGTCGCCCTCGGCTCGACCTCGCGCACCTCCGTCCGCCTCGCGCAGCTCCTCCTCGCGGAGCGCTTCGGCGTCCAGCCCTCGTACTACACCTGCCCGCCCGACCTCGGTCTGATGATGCGGGAGGCCGACGCGGCGGTCCTGATCGGCGACGCCGCCCTGCGGGCCAACCTGCTCGACGGCCCGCGCTACGGCCTCGCCGTGCACGACCTGGGCACCCTGTGGAAGGAGTGGACGGGCCTGCCCTTCGTCTTCGCGGTGTGGGCCGCCCGCCGCGACTACCTGGAACGCGAGCCGGTCCTCACCCGCAAGGTCCACGAGGCATTCCTCGCCTCCCGCGACCTGTCCCTGGAGGAGGTCGGCAAGGTCGCCGAGCAGGCGGCCCGCTGGGAGGCCTTCGACGAGAGCGTCCTGGAGCGCTACTTCACGACGCTCGACTTCCGCTTCGGCGGGCCCCAGCTGGAAGCGGTCACCGAGTTCGCGCGGAAGGTTGGGGCCACGACCGGGTTCGCGCCGGACGTGAAGGTCGACCTGCTGGAGCCCTGAGGCAGGAGCCGGAGACCCGGGGAGCAATCGGAATCCGGCGGGACGAACCGGAATCTCGCGGGATGAAAGGGAACGTACGGGGGCGGGGAGGGTACGGGTAATTCGAGGGGGCGAATTGCCGGCCTCCCGGCGCTTCCTGAGGGGCCCGGCATTTCCGCCGGTAACAGGGAGAGCCGATACAGCCTCCGAAGCGGCGCACCGCGTGCCCGGACAACGCACCCGGACAACGTGCCCGGACAGCGAGTGGTGAACGCCGAGAGCCCGGCGGGGACGCACGGCACTACTCTGCTGGGAGCGCAGCACGTACGGGGGACGACGGGTACGGGTAAACGGGGGAGGTGCGGTTGCCATGCGGCCGCTCGAAGTCGATGAACCCACCGTCGTGGGGCCCTACCGGCTGCTCGGCCGGCTCGGCTCCGGCGGAATGGGCCGCGTGTATCTGGGCCGCAGCGCGGGCGGCCGTACGGTCGCCGTCAAGATCGTGCATCCGCACTTCGCGCTCGACGAGGAGTTCCGCGCCCGGTTCCGCCGCGAGGCGGAGGCGGCCCGGCGGGTGGGCGCCGCGTACACCGCGCCGGTCCTCGACGCCGACCCGGACGCCTCCGTCCCGTGGGTGGCGACCGGTTACGCCGCCGGCCCCACACTGACCGCCGCCGTCGCCGACTCCGGCGCCCTCGCCGACCACTCCGTACGGGTCCTCGGCGCCGGACTCGCCGAGGCGCTGTCGGCCGTGCACGGCCTGGGCCTGGTCCACCGCGACGTCAAGCCGTCCAACGTCCTGCTGACCCTCGACGGACCCCTCCTCATCGACTTCGGCATCGCCCGCGCGACGGACGGCACGGCCTCCCTCACCTCGACGGGCGTCTCCATCGGCTCGCCCGGCTACATGTCGCCCGAGCAGATCCTCGGCAAGGGGGTGACGGGCGCGGCCGACGTCTTCTCGCTGGGCGCGGTACTGGCGTACGCGGCGACCGGCTCGTCGCCGTTCCCCGGCGACTCCTCGGCCGCGCTCCTCTACAAGGTGGTCCACGAGGAGCCCGAACTGGGCGCGCTGTCCGGTGAGTTGCGGGAGGCGGTGGCTGGGTGCCTCGCCAAGGACCCGTCCGCGCGCCCGACCCCGGAGGCTCTCGCCACGGCTCTCGCCCCGGAGGGCGCGGCACGGCTGGTGGCGGCGGGATGGCTACCGGGGCCGCTCGTGGAACAGGTCAGCCGCAGCGCGGTACGGCTGCTGAACCTGGAGGCGACGGAGACGGCACCGTCAGGGCTCGTGGGCTTCAGCAGCCCGTCGGTGGGGGAGGGGACGACACCGGACCGGCCCGCGCCGACCCCTGCGCCGACCTTCGGCGCAGAGGCCGGGCCGACCTCCGGGACAGCGCCCACGCCGACCTCCGGGGCGGCACCTGGGCCGGCCCCCGGGACCGCACCCGGAACAGCACCCGGTGTCTTCGGCCCTCCGGATCCGTCGTACGCGTCGTCCTACTCGCCCCATGCGAACAGCGGGCCCCAGGGGCCCCACGGGCCTCACCCATCTCCGCCCGGCGCCCCCACACACGTCCCGGAACCACGTGACGGAGACGGGGGTGAGGGCGGGAGCGGGGGCGGAACGAGTGCGGGTGCCGGCCCGACCGTCGGCGTGGGCGCGGGCAAGCTGTCCGTCAGCGTGGCCGCGACCTCGGCGCCGACCGCCAACGGCCGTGGCCGCAAGCTGAGTTGCACGGTGGCCCTCGCGGTGGCCGGAGCCCTGGCGGCGGTGACGTTCGGCTCGGTCTTCGGGTTCGACCTGCTGCCGGGCACCGCCGACTCGGACGACAGCGGCGACTCGGGAGCCGCCGACTCGCCGCCCGCGGCCACCGCCCGCCCCTCCGCCCGCCCCTCCGCCGACCCGTCCGCCAGTGCCTCCTCCAGTGCCTCTGCCAGTGTCTCCGCCGAGAGCAGCGCGCTCTCCGCCGTACCCAAGTCCTACCTCGGCACCTGGGAGGGCAACGCCTTCGCCCTCGAAGGCAGCCTCCCGATGGGCACCTTCCGCGTCACGGTCCGCCAGGCGGGGGAGGGTGACCGCGTCGGCACCTTCCGGCAGACCGACCTCATCGGCGGCACCTGCGACACCGACCTCGTCCTCAAGAAGGTCACCGAGCGGCAACTGGTCGCCACGAGCGTGTCCAAGCCGTCCACCACGTCCCGGTGCACGACCGGCCGGCACGAGGTCCGGCTGATCCCGGCCGGTGACGACCTGCGCTACGAGACGGACAACGCGGAGGCGGGCGACCCGGTGGCCCGCATGTCGAAGGTCGGTTAGCGGGCGGGGACGGGCCGGGCGGGGCTGAGTCGGGCTGAGCCGGGCCGGGACGAGCCGGGCGGGGCATCGCGTACGACGCCCCGCCCCGACGCGCCCCACCCCGACCGGACGCGCCCGCCCGGCCCGCACCCCGGTGACCGGCCCTACAGCGGCACGGTGACCGTGATCGTCTCGCCGTTCCCCAGGTGCAGCATGCCCTTGCCGGGCGTGACCGGGCCGCCGACCATGCTGCGGGTCGTGCGGATGCCGATGAGTTCACCGGCGCCGGAGTCCTGCGGGGACAGCAGGATGCCGCGGCGGCCCTTCTTGGCCTCGACCTGCCAGCCGGAGAAGCCGCCGCAGACCTCTTCCTCGTCGCCGCCGATGACCAGCGCGAGACCGCGGTCGGCGCCGCGCTGCACGAGCCGCTTCAGCTCCCGCTCGCAGTCCGCGTCCTCCAGGACCTCGCCGTCGTCGACGATGACCACGACGGGTTCCTCGGGGCTCGCCGACTCGATGGCCTCGTTGAAGTCGTCGCTCTCGATGTCGTCCTCGGTGAACACCTTCAACACGCCGTCCTGGCCGTCGAGTTCACGCAGCGGCGACGGGCGGGGGGCCGCGATGACCAGACGTACACCCTGGAGGAGGTACGAACGTGCCAGGTTCAGCAGCGCCGTGCTGCGGCCGGACTTCGCCGGTCCGGCGACGACGAACGTCGGCACACCCTGCGACAGGTCCGGACCGAACGCCATGATGTCGTCGCCGCCGATCCCCGCCAGACCCCACAGCCTGGACTGCGCGACCGCCGGGTCGCGCATCTCCCACGCCTCGGTGAACCCGATCCGGGAGGGCAGCGAGTCCACCCGGAACGGCCGCCGCGCACGCGGGACCTCGGCGTCACGGGCCGCGGCGGCCTCACCGATCGTGGCGAGCGCGGCGGCCTGCCCCTGACCGGTCGTGTCGTCGGAGAGCAGCGCGAACTGCGTCTCGATCGCCGACTCGTTCTTGAAGCCGCGGCCGGGCGGGATCTCCTCCGGCACCTTGCGCGCGTTGATGCCGAGCATCGAGAAGTCGGAACGGTCCGCGAGCCGCAGACCGTACTTCTCCTCGGTGAGCGAGGCCATCCGGCCGAGCAGCACCTGCCGGTCACCGGTGACCACGAGGTGGATGCCGACGCTCGCGCCCTCACGCATCATCGTCTGCAACTCGTCCGTCAGCTCACCGTGGTTGTACTCGCCGAGCGTCGGCAGCCAGCCCTCCCACCGGTCGAGCAGCACGACGACGTGCGGCAGCCGCTCCTCCTCGGCGACGGACGCGCGCTGCTCGCCGATGTCGGCGAACCCCTTGTCGGACAACAGGTCCTGACGCCGTGTCAACTCGCCCTTGAGGCGGGTGACCAGCCGTACGGCCCGTTCCGTCTGGTTACGGGCGACGACGGCACCGCAGTGCGGCAGCCGGGTCAGCGCGTTGAGCGCGCCGTTGCCGCAGTCGATGCCGTACAGGTGCACGTCCTTGGAGGAGTGGGTGCGGGCGATCGACCCGGCGAGGGTCCGCAGGATCTGCGAACGGCCACTGCGGGGCGCACCGCCCACGATGAGGTGCCCGAAGGACGAGAAGTCGACGGCGACCGGGCGGCGGGCCTGGTCGGCCGGCAGGTCCTCGACGCCGAACGGGGCAGGGGGCAGCTTGCCGGGCGCCAGGGCGGCGACGGCCGGTACCTCGACCTCGTCGAGCAGCAGGGTCTCGGAGAGCGCGGGCAGCCACGGGCTGTGCTGCGAGGGGATGCCGAGCGAGGTGTTGGCGTCCCGAACGGCGTCGACGAGCACCTTGAGGTCGGTGATCTCCTCTTCCTCCCGTGCCTCGACCTTGGGCTTGACCAGTGCGGCCCGTCCCAGGTCCGCCCAGGCGAGCGGTCCCGCCCAGGGCGCGAGGAGTCGCGGGTCGGCGGCGCCGGGCCGCCGCCCGCCCACGCGCCCCGACTGGAACGGCACGAGCGAGGCGTGGCCGAGGCGTACGTACGCGCGGCCGGGCGTGTTCTTGGAGATGTGCCCGGCCTCCGGCGAGTCGATGACGTCGCTCGACTCGCCGCCGTCCGTCACGCGCAGCGCGATACGGAGGTTGGTGTTGGCGCGGATCTCGGGCGACACGACACCACTCGGCCGCTGTGTGGCGAGCAGCAGGTGGATGCCGAGCGAACGGCCCCGCTGGGCGATGTTGACGAGGCCCGTCACGAAGTCGGGCAGGTCACGCACCATCGAGGCGAACTCGTCGATGACGATGAGGAGTCGGGGCAACGGCCGGTGCGACGGTTCGCGCCGCACGAGATCCTGGTAGTCCTCGATGTCCTTGGCGTCGGCGTCGGCCAGGATGTGCTCGCGCCGGTGCAGCTCGGCGCCGAGGGACTCCAGAGCACGTTCGACGAGGTGGGCGTCGAGGTCGGTCACCATGCCGACGGTGTGCGGCAGGTTGACGCAGTCCTTGAAGGCGGCGCCACCCTTGTAGTCGACCAGCACGAACGTCATGTTCTCCGGCGTGTTGGCCACGGCCAGCGCCGCCACGATGGTCTGCAGCAGCTCCGACTTGCCGGAACCGGTCGTACCGGCGATCAGACCGTGCGGCCCGTCCCGCCGGATGTCGATGCCGAAGGGCCCGTCGTAGGACTCACCGACGACGGCCATCGTCGACTGCCCGCCCATGCGCCACCGCGCGGAGATCGCGTCACTGGTCGGCGGCTCCAGCTGGAGCACGTCGAGCAGCCGACTGGAGCCGGGCAGCGCCGAGTCCTCGGTCTCGCCGCTGATGTCGCGGATGGGGGAGAGGGACCGGGAGAGACGGGCGCACCAGGCCGCCGACACGAAGTCCGGCCGTACGTTCCTGACCCGGGCCGTGCCCGTCTGCTCGACGCGCAGGCGCAGTTCGAGCGGCTTCTGCTCACCCTCCTGCTGGTCGTCCGCGGTGGTGGTGTGCCAGGCCTGGAAGGAGGGGAAGCCGTTGGCGCCCGCCTGGTAGCCGCGACCGGCCGGCGTGCCCGAGTCCGCCGAGGGGGCCCCGCGCTCCGGGCGCTCCTGCGGCTTCGGCTCGGCGATGACGATGGCCTGGCACTCGCCGGGCAGGAACCGCTCCTCCGCGTCGAGGCAGATCGCGTACATGCTGACGGTGGGGCCCTCCCGCAGCAGCCGTACGACGCCGGGCATGGAGCGCAGCCGCCGTGAACCGTCCCAGACGACCACGATGTCCGGATCGGTGAAGTTGGTCTGGCGGCCGTTCTCCCTGGCCGCCTTCTGGCGGGCGTCGAGGAGCTGGGTCAGCTCGCCGATGCGGGCGCCGACGGTCTCGGCGTCCGTACCGATCAGGACGTTGGTGTCCTGGGCACCGGAGGGCCGCGAGTGCGGCAGCCAGCGGACCCAGTCCCAGGTGGTCTGGGCGCTGTTCTCGGTGAGGACGTAGAACTGCACGTCCAGCGGGCTGTGCAGCACGGCGCTCTGCGCGACGACCCAACGCCCGATCGCCTGCGCCGAGTCACCGGGCCCCGCGATGCCGACGACCCCGCGCTCGCACAGCGGTACGGCGACGGGGGCGTCCTCGATCTTCCAGGTGACCTCGCGCTTGTGGTCGTCCTGCTCGGGGTCGTCGAGCACGACCTCGGAGGGCAGCTGCCCCGTACCGACCCTGATGACCAGGTGGTCGGGGTCGGTGCGGCGGCGTTCCCACAGCCGCGTGCGGGGGCCGGTGCTCATCGACAGCACCGTGGCCGGGTCGGGCACGGCCTGGCGCCGGTCGAGGCGCTCGTCGACGAGGGCGTCCTGCGCGTCCTTCTCGATCCGCTCCTTGTGCTCCTTGTACTCCTTGACCTGCTTCGCATGGGACTTGCGCCCGTGCTTCTTGTCCATGAAGTAGTTGCCGAACAGGATGATCGGGCTCAGCAACGCCATGATCAGGTAGTACCAGCGCCCGAAGATCATCACGGCCACGACTGCGCCGACCAGCGGGGTCAGCGCCATCAGCCAGGGCAGCGGCCGGGCCTCGAAGTCACGCGGCTTGGCGGGCAGCTTGAACCGGGTCTGGCGCTCCGGCGGCTGGAGCCGGGGCGGCCGGTTGTAGTCGAGGCCGGTTCCGTCGTCGGACCACTTCAGCGCGGCGTTCGGCGGGGAGTAGCGGTCGAGTTCGAAAAGGGTGTTGCCGACGGCGATCTGGGCGCCGAGCGGCCACTCCTTCCCCTCGACCGGCTCGCCGTCGAGTGTGACGGCCTCCTTGTCCTTGTCGTCCCCGTGCAGGGCGACCTGGCATGTTCCGTCCGTTGCAACTGACAACGTCAGCGCGCGCGCCGCGAGCTCGGGATCCTCGACGCGGATGTAGGAGGCGGGGCCGCTGCCGATGTCGTAGCGCCCGATGCCGAGCCGGTGCACGGAGCCCGCGGCGGGCCCGCTCGCCACCCGCAGCTCGACGAGCCCGGTCGGCTCGCCGGGCAGACAGCCGGCCGGGTCGTACAGGCTGACGACGGCGCCCTCGCGCAGCGGCGAGGTCCCCACGGTGGCGGCCGGGTCGACGGGATGCCCGTCGACGTACGCGATCGGCGCACCGCCGCTCGCCGCCTGCTGCCCGTGCTGGCCGATGGGGATGATCTGCGCCCCACCGCCGTGACCGACGTGTGCGGCCAGCTCCTTCGCTATGTCCCCCATGGAGGACTCAGGATCCGCGTCGAGCACCACGTCGGCACCGGCGCCGCCGAGTGGATCGACGACGGTCAGAGTCAGGCGCACGATCGTCCTCCCCGAATCCCCTGGGCGACGGCCTCGACGGACCACGCCCCAGTGACCACTGAAATGAGCTGCACTGAGCTGAACTGAGCTTCTTACTCGCTGAACTGTCTGCGGCTGAGCCGAGCTCGCTGCCGGCTGAACCGGACCGTCGGCCGGCCGGCCCGAGCTGCTGCCGGCCGTCCCGATTCCTGCCCAGGACCGCCCCGTGACGATATCCGCTCCGCCCTTCCCACAGGCAACGGCGTATGTGCTGGTTCCCTGAAGGCTCTTGAAGGATCCGGGGTGTGCGGCTGCAAGCGCTCTGCGTAAGCTGCATGCTCAGCGGACGATCGCATCATCCGCAACGGGAGCCACGGGGGTTGGCCCTGCGGCAAGTCGAGTTGTGACGGAGGACGCCACATGGCCGGCGGCAAAGACGCAGATATCACATATGACGAGATGCACAAGGCGGCTACCAAGCTGACCGACGCCAAGGACAAGATCGACGAGAAGCTCGACTCCCTTGAGCGCTACATCCAGGGCCTCGTCAAGGACGGCTACACCACCCGCAAGGGCTCGCAGGCCTTCGAGGACTCCTTCACGGAGTTCAAGAAGGGCGCGAAGGACACGATCGACGGCCTGACGGGCATGTCCAAGTTCCTCACGAGCGCCGCGAAGGCGTACCAGGACCTGGACGACGAGCTGGCCAAGGGTGTCAAGGGCTGAGGTCCGCACCTTCTGGGGTGGTTCGAGTCACCCTCGGGTGGCTCTGGACTGCCTGGTCGTGGCGGGGTGGGCGTCAGGCGCACACCCCGCCACGAACGTTTTCCGAGGGAAACGCGAGGGCGGCAACGAGACCGGCACGATGTTTCGCGTACGGAGCTGATCAGGGATCGCCCGTCGCTGTGATCGGCGCCGGTGTCGCGCTTAGGGACGGCGGGCTGCTTCGGGACGACGGGCTGCTTCTGGCGGCTGCCGACTGAGTGCCGGTCAGGGAATCCAGATCGCCAGGGACCGCGCGAGTTCCTCCAGGTCCTCCGAAGCGCTCGTGAGGCGGGCGACGTCATCGGTGGCAGTCCACATGACGACGTCGGCACCGTGTTCCGCCACCTGCCAGGCATACCGGACACAGGCCAAAAGGTGTGGCGAATCGTCCTGAGGGACATAGCGGAAAACGGTCACGCCCTCACCGAGCCTCCCGGACCTGAAGGACTTGACGACCGGCCGCTCGACGGCGTGCGGATCATCCGCGAGGGTGAGCGCTCGGAGAGTCTCCTCGCGAGGCCCCTGCGCCGGCCCGATCGCGGCACAGACCGGGAGCGGTGTGTCCGTCGGGTGGTCGAGGTGCAGGAAGAGCCAGTGCTCCGAACCGGGAGGGCAGAAGGCCTCGGCGCAGCGCGCCAGGGTGCCTCCCACGAAGTCCACACCGTTCGGCCCCGGATCGAGTTCCCGGTCCAGCCAGAGGTCTTCGGCGCGCTCGTGGCACCAGGCCTGGATGTCGTCCCACTCCTCGAAGGGGGCGGAAGGGCCGGCGCGTGGCGGAACGATGACCCAGGGGTACGCATCGACGTACTCGATGTCGATGATGGGCCAGAACTCGGTCATCCACGCCTCCAGCGGAAGTTCGCCATTACCGCGTCGAACCACTCGACGAGCGCCTCGGCCAGTTCGTCCCGTGGGTCTCCGCCACCGATGGTCGACAGGGCAGCCACGAACCAGCGGTCGGGGTCGTCCGGAACGGACACGATGTACTCGACGCGGCGGGAGGCGAGTTCGGCGCCTCGCTCGAGGTCCGCAGCGACCACGTGCTCGCGGCGGACAGCGAGGGCACCGTCGATTTCTCCCGAGCTCAGGTCTGCTCCTTCCACTCCGTCGCGTGACAGCAACTGCACGGCCAGCTCAGTTGGTTCTGTCTTGCTCTTCTCTTCGGTGCGGCGTGGTAGGAGAGTCTCCGAAACGACGATCGAGGCACCCAGGCTGAAGTTGCCGCTCATGGGCTTCACCGGCAGGTAGAGGTCCAGGGCCTTGCCCTTCTGGGCCTCGGCCACGGATCCACGGAAGCGCCGCTCCAATTCGCGCTTGTAGGGTCCGATTTTGTCCGGTGGCGCATCCTTGGGGATACGGGTGTAGGCGTCGTCAAGAATGCGGCGGATGGCTTCCTCGGTGCCGTGCCTCAGGGGAACTTGGGCCCATTGGTCGGGGAGCAGCATTCGATACCCCGTCACCGGCTGAGTGCTCCCTGCCGTCGAAGACGGTTCAATGGGCACGGTTCTGCTCCCTGCGATTCAGGTACGTGATGGCTGCGAAGCCTCCGATGCTCGCGGCGACAGCGATCCAGAGGATCCCTACACCCTGGAAGACCGCGAAGGCCAATGCGTAGAGAAAATAGAAACTGAGCGCGATCCTGAGGAAGAAGCGCTCTGCCGTCAGCTGGGCCCAGTCCGCCGGACGTCGCGTCAGATAGATCAGGATTCCTGGAGTGAGCGCGCACACCGACCACTCCCAGGTCGGCATGGCGAGCAGCTCCTCGCCGAGAAGTTCCTTGGTCATCGGGGCGGCGAACATACGGCAAAGCGCCAGAACGAAGATCACCTTGACGGACGCCACACCGTACGGCAAACGCCGTGCTCGCACAGTGGCCTGGTCTGCTTCCCCGGAGTGAGGGTCGGTGGTCATCTGTGGGCTTCCTTCACCATTGCGATCCTACGGGCGCGGTCATGCCGTCCTTCATTCTGCTGTATCCGTCGTCCGTGACGTAGTCCGCGCTCTTGTCAGCAGCATCCAGGCCGGTAGCGACCGCCCATGATCCCTGAACCGTGTCCTTGTGTCGCTCGGCCTGGCGCGCATTGTCGGCGAGTGTGCTGTTGTCCGGATACTCGTCCCGCCACTTCTTGATGTCCTTGATCTGTTGGCCGAGGGCCTTGTCGCCCAGCGCACCAGCCTTTTCCTGTGGGGTGATCTGAGGCATATCGGCGTTGCGTACGTCATCGGACGCGCTCTTGCCGGCGCTGCGGTTCTGTCCCTCCATGCGCAAGCGACGTGCCCTGGCAGCCTCGCGGTTCTTGCTTGACGTGCCACCGCGCTTCCGCTCATTGCGGACCGCCGTCTTCCGTGCCCCTGCATTGGCCTGTGCCGCTTGAGACTTGGCTTTGTCCTTGGCCAATCCTGCCGCTGCCTTGCGGGAACTCTCCTGAAGGGCCTTGACGGCCTTGGCCGCTTTGACTCCGTTTCGTGCCATCTTGAGTGCGCCGATGTCCATGATGACGTCGAACCATGAGCCGTTCCCGGTGAGTGCCTGCGCGAGGTGGATGAGAGCCACGACCGCGGTCAGAGCCAGCGCCAAAGGGCCGAGGAAAGGGAAGAACATGGCGGCGATGCCGACGAGTGTTGCCGCCCAACTTGCCCAGTCGGCGACCTTGTCGAGCCATTCGGCGTCGGCGACCCACCCTTTTACGTCATTCCACCAGCTGTCCTTCATGTCGTCGTCGATCGACGATCTTATTTTGCCCGCGAAGTGGCCGGCACGCTCGTCGTAGTCACCAGCTGTTGTGTTGAGCCGCTTTCGTGCGTCCTCCAAGTCCTCCTTGGCCTGTTTGAGTTCAGGATTCTCTTCCGGCGATCCGCCGCCTTCCTCATTCTTCTTGTCCGAGGCTGCTCTGTCGCTGCCTTGCGTTTCGTGACGGTCGATGGTGCGCTGGGCGTCCTGGGCATCGGCAAGTGCCTTGTCCGCCTTCCGCTGCAGCTCTTCCAGTTCATCGGCCCAGCTGGAAAGGTGTCCCTTCACCTCACGGTATCGGTCCTCCGCCTCGTCGAGTTTTCGTCCCAGGCCACGAGCCTCTTCGCCCAGCTTTTCAGCGTATTTTCCCTTGAGGTTGTCGGCTTCGGCCATGGAGGTGAGCGCAGCAGCCTGCGTGCGCAGGTACTCGGCGATCTTCTTCATGTGCTTTACCTGGCCACGGACCCCCTCGGGATCGCCTGGCACGGGATCACCCTCGCGAAGTGGATGCCAGTCCTTCGGCCTTGCCATTCTTCCCCCATGTGACAGACAAAAAGATACGCCGATTTACTTGGGTGCAGGGTGGGCTACCCTTTCCCTTTTCCAGCCTTGACCAGATCGTCGTCGAGCTTCTTGAACGCGTCCCGAGTCCCCTCCACCAGTTTCCCGACGGTTTCCAGCGAATCGAGCAAGCTCTTTCGGTTGTCGTCCCAGTTGTCGATGAAATCGGTCATTACTTCCTTCAGCGCAGGAGCTCCCACGACCGACTTGATGTCATCCTTCCACTCGCCGAGGTTCTTGAACTCACGCTGAATCGCGTCGAGTTGTTTGACTGATTTGTCGAGCAGGTCGAAGTCGACAACCAAGTCGGATTTGGACATTTCTTATGCCGATCTCAGGGATTTACGGTTCCGGTCGTGACGAAATGCTCGGTGCATCGCGATGCCCAGAGCCGTCTCAAGGCGCGGCTGGGAGGGTGTCCTGTTCCCTGTTGGGCCTGCCCCGGTGTTCTCTCGGGCGGCTGGAGGCCTTGAAGTTGTCCGGGCCGTCTTCGAGTGAGTGGAGACATCGTTGCCGCAGGGAGTGGTCTGGTCGGCCCTCTCGGCACTGCCCTTGTCGACGGAGTCGTCGGCGTTGATCCCGAGTTGCCTGGAGCGGCTGCGGCTGCGGCTGCGGCTGCGGCTGCGGTCGTAGTGAGTGCCGTAGCAACGGGCAAAGCGCAGCGATCCATGGTCGACTCCCGGTAGGGCAAGACTGCAGCCGGAGTGACTGACGGTATCGGTGGGGCTAGCGGCATCGCCAGGTGGGATTGCTTTCGCAGCATGGGCAATTGCGGCTCGGTGGAGCAAATCGTCCACCCCGTCGTGTCCTGATCGCGGCCGAGTGGATGCCCGGCCCTGAGGGCTGGTGGAGGCGCCGGGAGTACGGCATGGCGGTGACACTTCGCGAGAGCTACGGATGTCGCCGCGCATCCCCGCAGGCGTATACGCCACGTATACTCACTCCATGGCCGATGTCATGATCCGTGTGCCCGCCGAAGTCCGTGACCAGTTGGCCGCCGTGGCCGAAGCGCGTGGCACCAGCCTTCGGGCCCTCATGCAGGACATAGCTGCTCAGACGCTGACCCCTGACCAGATCAGGGAGCGGGCCGACCGCACGCGGGCCCTGCTCGCCGAGCGGTTCGGGCACTACGTGACGGACGAGGAGTCCGCCGAGATGCGCCGCAAGATGCGTGAGGCCACCGCCGCACACCGGGCCGCCCTTCCTGAGGCGGAGTCGTCCTCTTGAGCGAGACCGAGCACTACGTCCTCGACACCTCGACCCTCCTCGCGATGGGAGGCAACAAGCAGGTCTCCGGCCTCATCTACGCGGCATCGGCCAGTGGCGACGTGCGCCTGTGGGTGCCCGTCCTCTGTCTCCTCGAAGCTGAGCGCGAACGCACCGGCATCGTCGGTCATGCGGGCCTGCTGGTCGACGTACTGCATGTGATCGACGACGACTACGCGATGGCTGTGACCATCGCCGATCTGTGCCGCGGCGGAGTCCCCTTCGGCGTCGGTGCTGCCGTGCACGCGTCGCGGCCGAGCCACATGCTCCCCGAGGGGGCGCTCGTCGCCACCGTTGTGCCTGAGGCCTACGAAGGGCTCGGCGCCGGAATCATGGATCTGAACCGCTGACGAGCCGCGAGCTGACGCGGGCCGGGTGCACGCGGGCCCGGCACACGCGTGCCGGGGCCGCCTTTTCCCGACTCGGGGAGTCGGCGGGCCCGTCTTTCACGGTCGGAGGAGCCGTGCCGGGCGCTCCTCCGTTCGTCCACCCAGCCGGTTATCCTCGTCCGGACCCCGCGAGGAATGGGAGAGTCCATGTCTGTTGGATCAGGGGCCGGGGAGCCCCGGGCGCAGAGTCCGCGGCGGTCGACGGCAGGAAACATCGCGTTCGGTGCGGGGCTGCTGCTCGTCCTGGCGACCATGACACTCGGCGCCTATGCGGGCGTCGCCCTGACCATCGGCCTGGCCGACGACTCGTTCATGTCGCCAGCGGTCCCCGATGACGGACGGAACGCCGTGGGCATCGGCGGTATCGGCATGGGTGGCCTGCTGGGTCTGATGCTGCCCCTGCTCGCCTTCGCGGCGGTCCGGGGTACTGAGGAGAAGCCCAGGCTCGGACCGGGTGAAGCCCTGTTCAAGGCCTTCGCCATCGTCGTGTTCAGCGTCTACCTGGTTGTTGTCTCGCTGCTCGCCGCCCAGCTCGGCTGGATCCTTCCCGAGTGGCTCACCACCCTGCTGAGCTTCTTTGCCGTCGGCTTCAGCTGGGCCCCTGTGGCGCTGCTTCCCTGGGAGCGGTTCGGCCTCGGGACCCTGGGAGGGCTGCGCCTGAACTCACGTGTTCGGGGCGGTTCAGACAAGACGGACTGATGCCGCCAGCTCGTCGGCGATCTTGGCGAGTTCCTCGCCGAGCCCCATGCCTTTCCAGAGGAGTCGGCACTCCAGGGCTGTGGAGTGCGCCCGGGGCAGGACGTAGTGGGCCACGCCTTCCAGCACCGACCCGCCGGCGGACTCGGGAGCGGTTGGCTCCAGACGGTGCACCCGTAGCGCGGCACCCAGGGGAAGCTCGACTTCGGTGATGTCCGGAGGCCTGAAGTACGGTCCCTCGGCGCGCTCGGCCTCGGCGCGCAACGCGTCCACGCGCAGTGACTCCGACGGGATGCTCAACTCCCGTACGGAGTAGAACGCGACGACCCCACTGTCCGGAGGCGTGTGGAGCGCTGCGCACAGTGCCTGCTGGCGCCTCGCCACATTCCAGTACCAGAGCACGTCCTCCGCGAACGCCGTGCACCGTTCAGCGGGTACGTCAGCCGTGAAGTGCTCCTCGGCCACGGACTGTGCCCACGTGTCCGGTGCTCGGACGGTGAGATCGAGAACGATCCAGTTGTGCGGTGCGGGCAACGTGACTCGGCACTGGTGCCAGTCCGCGGAAGCCGTGTCTGCGGTGTGCATCCGGGGGCTACCTTCCGGCCAGTGACGCATCGGGGCCGGTCACATCGATGTCCGGGTCTCCGAAGAGCCCGATGAAGCTCTTGGCGTCCGCGACCGCTGCGGTACTCGTTGCCCCGATCGCCCACGAGTTGTACTGCATGGCCTGCCTGAAAGCGTCGGGTGTGCCGACGAAGTTCAGGTCCGCGGGGTCGATGTTCTTGATGCGGGCCAGCTCGTCGACCATCCCCGGCCCCGCGTACATGCTGCCGAAGCCGCGTATGCCACCCGCGTTCCAGGCGTCGCGGAATGCCGCGAGGTTGTCACTGCCCTTGAACAGGTCCCTCCAGTTGCCCCGGACCGTGCTGAGGTCGTCGGCGAAGGAACGCGGCAGGCCTCTGAACGCGGCGCCCAGGCTCACGTTGGGCGCGGCGGCGGCCCCGGTGGCACCGGCTCGCGCTCCGACCATCTCCACGACCAGGGCCCGCCGGGCCGCAGAGCCGAGGGTCGGGTTCCATCCGCGTACGTACTGGGTCGCCGCCGTCCACACCCGGCTGCGGCCGGCCGTGGCGGCGAGCTTGGCACCGGCGGAGAAGACGCGTCCGAGCCCGAAGGTCGCGAGCCCCAGTACGTCCATGGCGACGTCTCCCCACGACCCGTCGCCGTTGATGGCGAGCAGCAGGTGGCAGACGAGGGAGATGGCGGTCGCGATCAGAGCGATGGTGCCCAGGACGCCGGCGATCGCCTGCCCGATGATCGGAATCCAGCCGACAAGCAGTGCCACCAACCCGCAGACGGCGGCGACGGCTCCCGCGATGTCGGCGACGATGTTCAGGGTGTCGCGCAGCTCGTCCAGCCACGAGTCGTTGAGGTCGTCACCCTCGGTGATCTTGTGAATGCGCTTGGCGGCGGTATTGCCCGCCGTGTTGTGACGGCCCTTGAGCGTGGAGAGTTTGCCGCGCAGCTCGGCCAGATCGCCCTGGAGGGTCGTGACCGCGGTGTCGAGCGTCTTCTGCCCGGCCTTGTCGGTGTCCTTGGGCGGGCTGTCGGCCTTGGACTTTGCGGTGGTGAGATCGCCGCTCTTCGTCTCGGCCTGGCTGAGCAGCCCGTCCGCCTCGTCCTGGATCGTGGTGAGTTCGGTGTGGTACTCCTTCAGCGCGGCGCCGGCCTCTTCGTAGCGGCCGTGTGCCTTGCTCACGGTCTTCGCGGTGTCGTCGGCCTTCTCGGCGAACTCCCGGCCCGCCTTGGAGTCCCAGCTCTTCTGGTCCCCGAGACGGCGCAGCGCGGCGGCGGAGTCCGAGATGGTCTTCGCCGTGGCCGTGAACCGCTTGGCGAGCGCGGTGAGGTCGTACACGTCACCCGGTACCGGGTCCTCGCTCTCACCCAGCACCTCCCAGCGGTGGTCGGCGGGGCGCGTCATTTCTTGTCCTTGCCGGTGTTCTTGCCCTTGCCGTTCTTCTCGCCGACGAGCGCCTTGTAGAGCTCGTCGTCGATCTGGGTGTACGCCTCGCCCGCCGTCTTGGCCACCTCGCCGAGGCCCTTGATCTCCTCGATCATCTTCTCGCGGTTGTCGTTCCAGCCGTCGGAGAACTCCTGCAGCCGCTCCTGCAACAGCTTGTGCCCGACCGTCCGCCGGTCGTAGGCGTCCAGGAGCTTGTCGAGCCCTTCCAACTCCGTGGCCACCGTCCGCAGTCCCACCCCGGCCGTGCGCAGATCCTCGGTGGAGACCCTGAGCCGCCCCTCGGTCATCCCTGTTGCCCCCGTGATTCCTGAGTCGTTCGACTCGTCTGAGTTGTCTGATCGGCGCGACCTGACTGAGTCTCCGCAGCCTTCTTCTGCCAGCTCAGAGTTCCGGCGACCGCGTCGAAGAGCTCCGCCATCGCGTCCGCGATTGGCTCCAGCGGGGTGCTGAAGGTCAGCATGAGTACCTCGTCCCGATCCGGTACGGGGACGAAGTACTCCACGATGGTGTCCTCGAACTCGGTGCCCAGTCGACGGGCTTCCCGCGTCCGCTCCGACCGTCGCCGACGGGCCGCGCGCCCGGCGGCCGGCAGACGTACGTGCGACGTCTCGCCTTTGCCCCGGAGGGCGGAGACCGCGTCGAGGCTGTCGAACCGCTGGTGGACACGGGAGATCAGCAGGGATGCGGAGAGCGGGATGCCCGCCGCCTCCAGGAACGACAGGTAGAGCACCACGCCGCCTTGCTGCACGCCTGCCTCGGCGGCCCCCAGCAACTGCTCCTCCGCCTGGCGACGCAGTACCGGTTGGTCGTCGACACCAGTGAACTGCCTCTTGATCAAAGCGCTCACGGAGGCTTCCCGTTGCTCCGCCGGCTGGAGCGGGATGCGATACCAGTCCTCGGGCGTGATCAGGCCGAAGACGTTCTCGCCATCGGTGGTCCGGTCGGCCGGTACGGTCTGTCGCATGCCGACCGACGCTAGTCGTGAGGAGCGGGTTTTCGCCACTGCGAACTTCTCCGCGAGAGGCGACAAACGGCGTCAATTCGGTTCGAGCGTGGAGATGGCGGCGCCAGTACCGCCGTGGGCGTCTGCGTCGGCAGCGTCAGTGGTGGCCGATTTGCGCTTGTGGCGTGCCACGGCCCAGGTGATCAGCAGCGCTGCCATGACAATGGTCGACGACAGGCCGACCGCCCACAGCCAGGGGTAGTTGCTGAAGACCCAGCTGGGGGAGCGGTCCCGGCCGCGGCCCCACTTGCCGGTGTTCTGGGCGTTGTAGATCAGCGACACGAGCTGCAGCATCGCCGCGCCGCACATGACGGCCAGCAGCGTGAAGCCGAACGACCGGGCCTTGTGCGACTTCCAGGACTTCCACTTCGTACGGGATGCCGACATCACGAAGAGCGTCGCCACGCACGGCACCAACGCCCCCAGGAAGGCCGCGAAGCTGTATGCGCCACCAGGCCACGTGTCGGCCGACCATTCCCAGGTTTCGTCGCCCCAGAACATGTCCGCAACGGCGAGCAGGACGACCAAGGCGGTGAAGGACAGAAAGAGGAGACACCCGAAGGCCTTCTCGCCCTTTCCGGAACCCTGCTCGTTGCTCCTGGACCGCTTGCCCGGGCGATGCTCGTACCGCAGCGAAGGGGCGGCCGCCCTCCGCCGACGGGGTTTGGCCGACCCTGCCATGTCGTAGTCCCCCAAGGGTTTCCCGGTCCGCGTGTGCGAGTGTCCGCGGAGTCTTTTCAGGCGATCCAAATGCTTCTGGCGAAGTCGTCGATGGCCTCCAAGGAGGCTTCGAGGATCTCGGGGTCGTCGTAGTGGCCTTTGAGGACCAGGTCGATGTCGCGGGCCGCGTCGTTCCAGGCGTAGGCGACGTACATGATCGGGCCGCCGTCCGGGCGGGTCCAACTGCGCACGCAGCGCAGGCCCTCGCCGAAGTGGGACGAGACGAAGGGGGTCGTCTCCACGCGCAGGCTGGTGGCTGAGGGGTCGGGTTCGGCCAACATGCTCAGATGCCGGTGGCTGTGTTCCTCGTCGCAGGCGAACTGCTTGGTGAAGAGGACCAGCGGCGACACCTGTGGCGGCATCGGGCCGAAGAGGAACGCCTGATCGGCCTTGACGCTGTCGCGCAGCATGACGGCCGAGCTCTCCAGGAGCTTCCTCGTCCGCCGCTTCTCACGCCAGGTGAGCCGGCGCCGGTGGACCAAGGCGTTCGCCTTGAGCTGCAGGCCCAGCCAGTGCGCGAACTCCGCCTTGGTGTCCCGCAGGGGCATGTGAAACCACACGGCCGGATCGGAGTCGGTCTCCACGATCAACATGCTTGGCTCCGAAGGAAGTTGGTCCGTGCGTCGTCATCCCGGTCCGCGCGATACGACATTCCGCGTCGGAGCGGTTGTCGGGAGTGAAGGTGAGGGAGGCAGGGGAGCGACGGCCGGCTCCGTGGGGGAACCGGCCGCGCATCACGTGCTCAGCCCAGCGGTTGCCGACTGCTTCGCGCGTCGGTCGACGGTTCCTCCGCGCGGCGGTCGACAGTTGCTCCGCTCAGCGGTTGACTGACTGGATTTCCTCGACCGTGATGTTCTGGACGGCCTCGATCGTGCCGTCGGGCAGGCCTACCGCGCCGGCCTGGCCTGTGCCCGTCCAGCTGATCTCCCAGGTGAGGGCGGCCTTGATGGGGAACGTTTCGCCACCGGACGAGCGGCGGTAGACGATGCCGCAGGGCGGGGATTCCTTGGCCTTCCCCTTGGCGTAGGGCTCGCCGATCCTGCCGTCGACGATGGGGCATTCGCCGTCGGCCGGGATGGTGGTGGCGTCCTCGGTACCCGGGGCGAGGGTGAGGGACTTGGGGGTGGCGGTCGTGGTCGCCTGAATGTTGAAGCCGGGGACGTCGATGGCCGCCGTCGCCTGGACCTCGTCGAACGCGGCCTCGTCGAGCCACGCCCAGGTCGGCAGGTTCACCTTGGCGATGGCCTCGGGAGCGAGCGACACCTTGGTGCCGGGCAGCTCCATGTGCTGGTACGCGAGAGCGGCGAGCATCTCCGGAGTGATGGCCTGTTCGTGCTGGGGCGGCGGGGGCTCGCCGTTCTCCACCCAGAAGGGCAGGTCCGAGCACGCGGTCCGCTTGAGGTAGTCCGGCTCGTTCGGGTTCTCGACCCCGGCCCAGAACATCCCCTCGCCGTCCTTGTCGACGTTGTAGTCCTTGTAGCCGGGGGTGTCGGTCCAGCCGTAGTCGTCCTCGTAGTGGCGTTCCATCTCGCCTATCGCCGCACCCGCGTGACCGGTCATGCCGGGCGCGTTCTTGGCGTCCTCGATGTTCTTGGACATCTCCTTCTTGAAGTCCTTGGCACCGAGGTAGGGGGCGTACCAGCAGGACGGCGGCGTCCAGTTGACGTCGGCGGACGTCACGTTGCCGGTGCCGCCGCTCTTGGCTACGGCGCCGGAGTACTGGACGCGGGCGGCGGCGTAGATGCCCTTGTTGTCCTTACCGCCTTGTGGGTTGCTGCTGGCGCCGGTGCCATCGCGCGGCCCTCCCGCCGCGTGGACCGGTGCCGCGAGGATGAGAGTGCCGAAGGTCAGCGTCAGGGCAACTGAGCCGATGCTGAGGGATGTACGTCGGGCTGTGTTCACTGGCACTTCTTCGCCTCCTCCTCGACGAACACCTTGGACGCCTGCCACAAGCTGTCGCTTGTGGGGAGCTTGACCATGATGATTTTGAAATAGCTGAAGTCCACGAGGCTGGGTTTGGTCTTCAGGACCTTCCCCGTTTTGACTTCTTCGGCGTAAAACTTGCTCGAGTCCGAACAGAACGCGACTTCCACGGAGTTGCCGTTCGTGGTGGAGCGCGTGGTGGCGTCGTAGTGACGGCGGAGGCCCGTGGCGGTCCAGCCGCCCTTGACCCACTCCTTGATCTGGACTTCCGCGTAGCGGCGTCCGTCGCCGGTGGAGTAGCTGGTGACGGCCGCGTCGTTGGCCGTTCGCTTGCCGACGCCCCGGTACATGGCGCGGAGGTAGTTGGCGGCGTCGTCCATTGCCGCCGCCTCGTTCTTGGCCTTCGGTTTGTCCCAGTCGAAGACCAGGTCCAGGTTCATCCCCTTGGGCAGGGACACGTCCACGCCGTCCGGCTTGTCCTCTGCCGCTCCTGCGGGCTCTGCCGACTTCTTCGGCTTCTCCTTGTCCTGTCCCGCGCCGGCGATCTTGTCGTTGTCGCTGGACTTGTCGTCCCCGCCGCCGCATGCCGTGAGCAGCAGGGCTGCGGTCGCGGCGAGCGCGGCAGCAACGGGCAAAGAGCGGCGCTTCACAGTGAACCCCCGTGAGAATCAGACGCATTGAAGAGCTACGACGTTATCCATGGGGCGCGCGGTTTCGCTACCGCGAACTTCCTTGCAAGGCTGGTCGGACACGGAGGAACCGGGGCAATCGGACGCCCCTTGTGGCCCGATCGTGTCGGAGTGCACAGCAGCCGGGACGGGCGCCGGACCGGCCCCGGACGCAGGTGGGCGTCCGGGGCCGGGATCGCTTCGCTCAGTTCCCCGCGCCCATGCTGGGGCGGCCTCCGGCTCGGTTCTCCCGGGCCGGCTTCGTCACCTCCAGTACGTCGGTCATGGGCGGGTAGTCGTCGGCGCAGTCGGGGCACGCGTACACGTTGAATCCGGGGCCCGTCGCCGCATGCACCTCGTGGACCAGGACCGGCCGATCGGTCGTCCGGTGGCAGCGGGCGCACATCCGCACGGCGGGGCGAGTCATCGGGCGGCCACCGGGACGCCGTGGATGTGGTCCGGGCCGACGTCGATGCCGACCGTCGCGAGGTAGAGGGCGCGCCGGCGTTCGCGTTGGCGTCGGTGCTCGGCGGCGCCCAGGACGTAGGGGCGTACGAGCCGGGACGCGTTGCCGTCGAGGATTTCCGTGAAACGGGGCGGTGGGGCCGGGATGAACCGGAGGGGCGGGACCACTCCGATCCGGTGGCGACCCCGAGGACGGGGGGTGCAGATGCTCAGCATCCAGGCGAGGCAGCGGACGATAAGGTCCAGCATGTTGGCGCTCCTGTTTGAGGTTTTAGCGTCGGCCATGCCCCGGGACGGCTTGCCTCCGTCGCCGGGGTCTTTCGTGGCACGAGCCTACATTGCTGCGCATGTCAGTGCATAGCAGTCTGCAGCAATAGGGCCATCGCTGCAGCTCAGTGCTGTTTTACGGTGGTGGTTATGTCAGCAGACACAGGCGGTTCGCCGATCGATCCCAACAAGATCGCGTACGTCTACATGCAGGTGGCCGACCACATCGCCGCCCGGATCGCGTCGGGTGACCTGCGGCCGGGGGCCCGGCTGCCCGGCGAGCGGGATCTCGGCGTGGAGTACGAGGTCGCCTACCTGACCGCCCGCCGCGCGGTCCGCGAACTCCGCGAACGCGGGCTCGTCGTCACCCTCCCCGCCAAGGGCACCTTCGTCGCGTACCCCGAGGCCGACGAACCCCCGGGCGACGGCCAGGAGGCGTAGCCCCTCAGCGGGTATCTCGCTCGTCGCGTGCGGGGTCACACCGGCTGGACGAGGTCGCGGCATCCGCCTCGGCCGTGGCGATGAGGGCGTCGCCCCCGGAGCGGGAGCCACCGTGCCCTCGTAGGCTTGCGCGCACGCGCACATCAGTCTGCTTCGGACCGGGGGAGAACAACCAACATGGCCCGCTACATGGAAACGCTCACCATCGAGCGCGGTGGCTTCCAGATCAAGGTGCCGGAGTCGTGGTGGGAGTTCGACGTGCGGCCCGAGTCGCGGGACGACTCGATCCGCCGCATGGTCGCCGAACGCGTGCGGCAGCAGCCCGACCTGGCGAAGTACAAGGACACGTACACCGCCTTCCTGCAGAAGGCCGCGGCCGACGCCTGGAAGTCTGGCGCGCTGTACTGCGGCTGCATGGCGGAGAGCTTCGGCGGTGACACGCCGATCACCGGGTCGATCACGGTCTCCCTCGTCGGCGGGCGTACGAAGGACGGCGCGCCTCTCTCCACCGACCCCCAGGTCATGGCGGGGCAGCTCGCCGTGCGGGAGGCCAAGAAGGAGGGCGACGCGTGGCGCAAGGTCACGACGGTCGACATCCCCGGCGTCGGCCCGGCCGCGCGGACGTACGGCATCGAGGACATCCCGGTGCCCGATGACGCGCTCAACCGCACCATCCGGGCGGTACTCATGCAAACGTTCATCCCCGTGCCCGGCCAGGAGGGCAAGGTCGCCCTCGTCGCCGGGAGCAGCCAGGTGCTCGACCTCGCCGACTCGTTCTTCGACATCTTCGACGCGATCACGTCGACGTTCCGCTTCGCGGAGTAGGAACGGCGACGCCGGGCCATGCGTACGACGCCGTCGGTCGGCCTTTCTCGAATGACATCGTCCGCCGCACCTGGCGAGCGGAAGAACGAGAGGTCGCGGACACCAGATGCCTCCAGATCCTGACGACCCGGCCAGGCCGCTCTCCGTTTATCGCCTGCTGCCAAGCATGCGGGAGTTCCAGCTTCTCCACTTCGACAATTCGCCTGTGGAACTCATGCGTTGGCAGCTCGGTGGCTCCACCGGTGAACCTCCCACCGGCTTCAACGCCGAATGGGGAGGTGATCCACGATGGCCCAAGAGCGAGTTTCCCAACGGAGATCCCTGTTGCCCTGTCCTCAGCGGCCACATCGCCGACGTCCTGAGCGGCGAGTTCGCAACAGCAGGGCGTTTCGCGCCGGTGAACATCGACGGATCCGCCCGAGACGAATACCTTCTCCATGTCGTGGAGAGAGTGGTCGACTGTTTCGACGAACGACGTTCGTCGCCGCCGGACCAGATCGGCAGGCCCAAGAAATCTGTGTTCCGGCCGGAGGCGCTGCCTGTCGAGCTGCCGGCATTCCGCTTTCCACAGTTCCCCACGGCTGTCTGCTGGAACGGTTGGATGGTGGAACGCCTCATCGGGCTTCTGGGGGATCAACTCGAAGCACGCCTGATCTGGTCCGAGGACCCGTCCCTCACCCCGCACCCCGACCCTTGGGGGTTCTGAGCCGGGACTCCTCCTGGTGAGTGGCTCGGTAACCGGAATTCACCCGTTGGTTACGCTGCTCGGAGTGGACCAGAGGAGGAGCGTGACCCGCAGCACGCCGGAACGTCCCCTGGACATCGAGGCAGTCATACCCGAGCTGTCCGGTCACCGCGGCTCCGGAACACGGCTGCATCCACGCCCGGGGAGTCCCGTCCCGGAGGAGAGTTCGGTCGGCGGACCGCTTCTGTGGCCCGTCGACGAGCCGTGGCCTACCTGCACGGTGCCGCACAAGCGGCGCTTCGGTGACCGTGTCGCAGATGTGCGCCGGCGCCGAAGGATTCTCGCCGAGGCGTGGAGCCGACCGTCGAAGCCCGGACAGCCGTCGGGGCCGACAGAGGAAGAACTGTGCATCCTCGACACTCTTCGCCGAGGCCGGCACGCCCCATGGCTCGGCGACATCGATCCCATTCCCTTGATGCCGGTCGCCCAGTTGTACGCACGTGATGTGCCGGGACTCGGGCTCCCAGGCGACGCTGATCTCCTACAAGTTCTCTGGTGTCCGTTCAATACCCACGGCGAGGACCGGAGCGTGGATGTCCACCTGTTCCGGCGCAGAGCCGCGGACGTCACGGAAGTGCTGGCCGAGCAGCCGGAGTTGGAGGTTGTAGGTCGCGACGACTACGTGCCCGATCCCTGTGTGCTCCATCCGGAAAAGGTGGTTGAGCATCAATATGGCGGGCTTCTCTCGTTTCCTATTCGGGCGCGGCTCGACGAATGGCAGGACTGGGAGGACGAAAACGCGGTCAGCTATCAGTTCGACCTGTCGATTCCTCCCGGATGGAAAGTCGGCGGTTTCGCCTCATGGCATGTCACCGGCCCGCAGGCAGTCATCTGCGAGTGCGGGCGGGAGATGGATCTCCTTCTCACCATGGACAGCAGGGAATGGGACAGGGGAACCCGGAGCTGGGTCCCGTCGGAGGACGAGGATGTCGTTGACGCGGAGGCGAACACCCCCACGCGAATCGTGGTGGGGCGAGGGGGATCCCTTTTGGTGTTCGTATGCCCGTCGGACTGGGATCACCTCCACCGCGTCGTTCTGCAGTAGTTGAGAGCGGCAGTCAGGGAGGTGCGTGCCTGCGCCGAGCGCCCGCTGAACAAGACTGACCTCCTGTCTCAGCCGAGTGCGCCGGACCGGACGGGTCGTCCGCGCCACCCTCGTGACCTTTTCATCGAACGCCCGTACCCAGTAACTTCACTTGTGCGTACGTGAGGTTGACGAGGTTGGCGTGACGGGGGTTGCGTGATGGCGGGGTACCGGCCGACGGACTGGCACGTCCTGGACTTGGAGAAGGATCCGACGCCGGGTGATCCGGACCGGGTGCGGAACCTGGCGAAGAGCCTGCACGACTTCGCCGACGACGTGCAGGACGCTCTCCGTCTCGTCAAGGGGATGGCGGAGGAGGAGTCCGTCCTGACCTGGGTGGGCAAGACCGCCAAGGTGTTCCAGGACGAGTTCTCCGGCGTCCCGAAGAACCTCAAGAAGCTGAAGAAGTCGTACGACCTGGCGGGGGACGCGCTGGCGGCGTACTGGCCGGAGTTGGAGCGCGCCCAGGCCCTCGCGGACAAGGCCCTCGCGAAGGGGCGTGAGGCGCAGGCGGACCTCTCCTCCGCCAAGTCGCGTCTGTCGACGGCCGATTCGTGGGTGACCCGGGCCACCAAGGAGTCGGACAAGTACAAGGACGATCCGACCGGTGGCAAGGACGTCGAGAAGCCGGACGAGGCGAAGGTCCGTGCCGCGACGAGGGACGCGCAGAGTGCCGAGTCCGCGCAGACGTCCGCCCAGTCGGATGTGACCTCCGCGCAGAGCGCGCTGGATGCGGCGAAGAAGATGGCCGCGGATGCCCGCAAGATGCGCGAGGACGCGGCCGGGGAGGCCAAGCGCAAGCTCGACGAGGCCTCGGACGCGGGCATCCAGAACCGGAAGTGGTACGAGGAGGTCGGCGACTGGTTCGTCGACAACTGGGACACGATCGTCGCGGTGTGCAAGGTCGTTGTCGCGGTCCTGGGGATCATCGCGCTGATCATCGGAGGGCCGATCCTCGGCGCGATCGTGCTGATCGCCGCGCTGGTCGTCCTGGCGGACACACTCAACAAATACATGAAGGGACAGGCGTCCCTGTGGGACGTGGCGTTTGCCGCGCTGGACTGCATACCTGGCATGAAGGGTCTGACGACCCTCGGAGGTCTGGCCAAGGGGCTCAAGGCGTTCGGCAAGACCGGGCTCAAGGGGATGGCCCTGGGGGTCAAGGGGCTGGGCAAGGGCGCCCAGTCCATGGGCCGACAGATGAAGAAGCTGCTCACCCGCGGTGACCCGATCGACATGGCCACCGGGCAGATGGTCATGTCCGCCACCGATGTCGCGCTGGACGGCATGCTGCCGCTGCTCTTTGAGCGGCACTACCGCACCGGTGTCCGCAGCGGCCGTCTCCTGGGCCGGAGCTGGACCTCGACCCTCGATCAGCGGCTGCTGCTCGATGAGAGCGGAGTACGGTTCCTCGTCGATGACGGGATGGTCCTCACGTACCCCGTGCCCGAGCCGGACGTGCCCGTGCTCCCGGTAGTGGGCCCGCACTGGCCGCTCAGCTGGGCCGACGGGGAACTCGCCGTGCACCGGCCGGAGACAGGGCAGACCCTCCGCTTCCGGCCGCTGCCCGGCCGACCGTCGGCCGACCTGCCACTGGCGGCCATCCACGACCGCAACGACAACACGATCTCGGTCTCGTACGCCGCCGACGGCACCCCCGACGAGATCACCCATCATGGCGGCTATCGCGTGGGTGTGACCTGCGAGGACGGTCGCATCACCGAGCTGACCCTGCGCAGCGACACCGAGCGGCCCACGTTGATCCGCTACGGCTACGACACCCAGGGCGGCCTCACGGAGGTCTACAACTCGTCCGGCCTGCCGCTGCGGTTCAGCTACGACGACAGGCACCGCATCACGGGCTGGGAGGACCGCAACGACATCTGGTACCGCTTCACGTACGACGATGCCGATCGCTGCACGGCGGGCCGCGGTACCGACGGGATGCTGGACTACACCTTCGCGTACGACGAAGAGACACGTGGCACGATCGCCACCGACTCCCTCGGGTACGCCACTCAATACCAGTTCGACGACGCGTACCGGCTGACTGCCGAGACCGACCCGCTCGGCAATGTCACGCTCCAGGAATGGAACGACCGGAATCAACTCTGCTCCCGTACCGACCCGTTGGGCCGCACCACACGCATGGAGTGGGACGCGGCGGGCAACCTGACCGCCGTCCACCTGCCCGACGGTGCCACCTCCTCCACCGTCTTCAACGAGTCGAACCTCCCGGTGCAGCTCACCGCTTACGACGGCTCGGTCGTCCGGCAGGAGTGGGACGAGCGGGGCAACTGCAGGTCCGTGACGGATCCCACGGGCGCGACCGTGGTCTTCACCCGTGACGGGACGGGAGCCCTGACCTCTCTGACCGACCCGATGGGCGCGGTACAGCGATTCGTCAACAACGCGGCGGGACAGCCGGTTTCGTCGACGGATCCGCTCGGAGCGGTGACACACATCGGCTATGACTCCTTCGGGCGGAACAGCACCCTCACCGACCCGCTGGGTGCCACCACGTTCCTCAGCTGGACCGTCGAGGGACATCAGGCGTCGCGTACGGACCCGGACGGCACGCGCGAGGCGTGGACCTACGACGCTGAGGGCAACTGCGTCAGCCACATCGATGCACTGGGCCAGGTCACCCGCCTCACCTACGGCGCCTTCGACCTGCTCACCACCCGCACCACGCCCGACGGGGTCCGCCACACGTTCACGCACGACACCGAGCTCCGGCTCACCCGGGTCATCCACCCCCGGGGCCTCACCTGGGACTACACGTACGACGCGGTCGGCCGCCCCCGCACCGAGACGGACTTCGACGACCGGACACTCGTCTACGCCTACGATGCGGCCGGACAGCTCCTCAGCCGCACCAACCCCCTCGGGCAGACGACGGCCTACACGTACGACATCGTGGGCAACCAGACCGGGAGGACGGTGGACGGCCGCACGACCGTGTTCACGCACGACCCCGCTGGCCGTCTCCTGCAGGCCACCGGTCCGGACGCGACCCTCGCCCGCCGGTACGACCCGGCCGGACGGGTCACCGCCGAAGTCGTCGACGGACGAGCACTGACCACGACGTACGACGCTCTGAGCCGGCCCGTCAGCCGTCTCACTCCGGCCGGAGCCACCGCCACGTACGCCTATGACGCGGCGGGCAACCGCACGCTGCTGACCTCGGACGGCCGCACCGTCACCTCCACGTACGACGCCCTCGGCCGGGAGACCGTCCGGCGGCTCGGAGACCGCGGACTCGCCCTCACCCAGACCTGGGACGCTGTGGATCGTCTGAACGGGCGGACACTGGCCGCCCCGGGCAGGCAGTTGAAGCAGGAGACCTTCACCTACCGGGCCGACGGCAGCGTCACGGCTCTGGACGACCACACCCGCGGACGACGGGTCTTCGACGTCGACAAGGCGGGCCGCGTCACCGGCGTCCGAGCCGCGGACTGGACCGAGACCTACGCGTACGACGAGTCCGGCAACCAGACGCGCGCCATGTGGCCGGACCAGCAGCCCGCCCACGAGGCACGAGGCGAACGCGCGTACGACGGCAATCGTGTGACGCGTGCGGGTTCCGTCCACTACGAGTACGACGCCGCGGGCCGCGTCGTCCTGCGCCGCAAGACCCGTCTGTCCCGCAAGCCCGACATCTGGCGATACACCTGGGACGCGGAGGACTGCCTCACCTCGGTGGTCACCCCTGACGGAACGGTCTGGCGCTATCTCTACGACCCGCTGGGCCGGCGCACCGCCAAACAGCGGCTCGGCACCGACGGCTCGACCGTCGTCGAGGAGACCCGCTTCACCTGGGACGGGCCGCACCTGGTCGAGCAGACGACCCGAGCCGTCGGCCAGGCGGAGGAGGTCACTCTCACCTGGGACCGCGACGACGTACGGCCGCTCGCCCAGACGGAACGCCGGATATCCGCCGACGACCCCCAACGCCTGGTCGACGAACGCTTTTTCGCGATCGTCACGGACCTGGTCGGCACCCCGACCGAACTCGTCTCCGAGGACGGCGACATCGCCTGGCGGGGGATCGCCACCCTGTGGGGGCTCACCACAGGGAGCGAGGGCGCCGGAACCAGCACACCTCTCCGCTTCCCGGGCCAGTACCACGACCCCGAAACCGAGCTCCACTACAACTACTTCCGGCACTACGACCCCGCGACAGCGACCTATCTCAGCCCGGACCCGCTGGGCATGGACGCCGGACCCAATCCTCGCGGCTATGTGCTCAACCCGCTCCTCTGGATCGACTACCTCGGCCTGCTGACGTGCCGGCAGAACGCACGGCGGCTGCGGCGGAACATGCGGCGCGAGGGGCGGCCGGTGAGCCGTGGCCAGGCCGCGGCGCACATCGTTCCCTCCGGAGGTACCGCGGGCCACTGGGTCCCGGGAGCCAGAAGCCGTGACCTGCTCGGTCGATACGGAGTCGATGTCAACGACGCGGCGAACGGCATTCCTCTCGGGCACCCGACGCCGCACAACTTCACCCACCGCGAGGCTTTCCTGCAGCGGGTCAACCAGCGCCTGGAGCAGGTGGTGGAGGACAGGACAGCCCGCGGGCTCGGCGCGCGTGCGATCCGTAACGAGCTTCGCAGCGAGTTGCGCACCATCGGGCGAGAGGTCGAAGGTGAGCTTGCTACTGGCGTACCTTCACCGACCGCAGTCTGGACGGCACCATGATGACCGACAAGCCCGTTTCCGTGTACCGGCTACTGCCGAGCATGGGTGAGTTCCGGACCCTGTTGCTCGGCAGCTCGCTCAGAAAGGTCATCCGCTGGCAGATCAGCGGGTCCGACGCCGACAGGCCGACCGCTCTCAGCGGTTCGTGGGACGGTGATCCGCGGCTGCGCAAGGGGGAGTTCCCGTGTGGGTATCCCGGTGCTCCTGTCCTCAGTGGTCGCATCGCCGAAGCGCTGCGGGGTGAACTCTCGTCGGCGGGAGAGCTCGTCCCGGTCTCCGTCGAGGGCGCCGGAACGGATGGATCTGACGGGTCGGACGAGTACTTTCTCTACCTGGTGGAGCCGGTGGTCGACTGCCTGGACACCCGGCGGTCGTCCAAGCCGAAGAGGATGACGGGTGAGATCAAGAAGGCGGTGTTCCGCTCCGACGCACTCCCCGTCGACCTGCCCGCTTTCCGGCTGCCGGAATTCCGCGGAGGCGTCCACTGGAACGGCTGGGCGGTGGACCACCTGACCGAACTACTGGGCGACGACCTCGAAGCACGCCTGATCTGGTCCGAGGACCCGTCCCTCACCCCGCACCCCGACCCTTGGGGGTTCTGAACCGGGGCTCCTCCGGGTGAGTGGTCCGGCTACCGGAGGATCGAGTTGCCTTACATGAACCCGCGGGGTTCAGCCCGACCACGCTGACCATGGTCTTCGAGCGCCGGCAGGGCGGCCCGGAGTCGCATTACCGGGCCGAGGTGCCGCTGCCGGCGGAGCAGGGAGGCGAGGAAGTGGTGATCCCGATCCTGCTCGACTGGGCCGCCCGGCGTGCGAGCGGGGATCGCGCTCTGTCCTGGGTGCCCTGGGACGCCGAGCGGGAGTGTCCCGTACCTCGGGACCAGCCGACCTGAGTCGACGGGAACTGCGACGTCATCTGGGAAGTGAATCGGGGATGCTGTGACCGTACGAGACGACCTCCTGCGGCTTGTTCCGCCACCCGGCGGTGCCGAGACCGACGTTGACTGGTCCCAGGTCGAGGATGCCCTGGGGGTGACGCTGCCCGGCGACTACAAGTGGCTCGTGGAACGGTACGGTCCGGGCTCGTTCAATGACTTTCTGTACATCCTGCAGCCCAGTTCGCCCTTCCACCCCACGCGTCTGGTCGAGTCCGCGAACCGGGCCGCTGAGATCCTCGACGAACTCCGGGAAAGCGGAGTGGGTATCCCTTACGAGGTCGATGAATTGCTACCTGTCGGGAAGACGGACAACGGCGACATCGTGTACTGGGTCACCCGCCCGGAAGATGCACCGGATTCATGGACCATCGTGGCCAACGGGGCAAGAAACCTGAAGTGGCCGCACTTCGACGGCGGGATCGTCGAATTTCTGGTGGCAGTGTTGTCCGGGGCCCATCGAGTGGACGTCTTTCCGGGCGACTTCATCAGAGACGAGCCCGTTTTCGAGGGCTATCCTGCCCCGGACGCCCGACGGCGGCGCTGACTTCCATCTGATCCGGTCGGCGATGCCAGGGCGCGGCGGCATCCGTCCGCACCTGGAGCCCTCGAGTCGATCGATCGACCGTCTGGACCAGGACGCGGCGAACGGCATTCCTCACGGGAACCCACGCCGCAGAGGCCGAGGTGAGCCTTCTACCGGCGTACCTTCTTCGAGCGCGCAGTCTGGACGGCACCATGATGACCGACAAGCCCGTTTCCGTGTACCGGTTGCTGCCGAGTACGGGACAGTTCCGGACGCTGTCTCTTGAGGAGTACGCGCACCGGAAACTGATTCGTTGGCTGCGCACGGGATCCCCTGAGGACTTGCCGGATGAACTGCATGCCGAATGGGTCGGGAATCCGCGACTGCGGCCTGCGGAATTCCCGTGTGGTTACCCCGGAGCTCCCGTGTTCAGCAGTCGGATCGTCGACTCCTTGCAGGAAGGGCTGAGGGGCGCGGGCAAGTTCCTGCGGGTAGTCCCCGAAGAAACAGGCAAGGGAGACGGGCGCGAATATCACCTCTATGCCGTGGACAAGGTGGTCGACTGCGTCGATGCACGCAGGTCGTCGAAGCCGAAGAAGGGCACGGGGCAGATGAAGACGACCTTCTTTCGCCCCGATGCCCTGCCGGCCGACCTACCCGCCTTCCGCGTGCCCGACCATCCCGGCGCCGTCCACTGGAACGGCTGGGCGGTGGACCGCCTCACCGAACTACTGGGCGACGACCTCGAAGCACGCCTGATCTGGTCCGAGGACCCGTCCCTCACCCCGCACCCCGACCCTTGGGGGTTCTGAACCGGGGCTCCTCCTGGTGCCGGGTGGACGGGTCTGCCGCCGCAGCCCGCCCTCCCCGCAGAACCCGGCGCCCGCCGCCCGCACACACAACTCACCCCAACTTCGCGTTCTGCGCCCTCACCACCGGGGTGTCGAGCTTCGTGTCGCTGGGGCGGGACTCCGCGATCGCTCGGCCGTTCACCGCGAAGTAGACGGCGACGACGTCACCGCGGCGCACGGCCGCCGAGTGCATCGTGTGCGTGGCGCCGAGGACGGTCATCGTCGACTTGAAGGCGAGGGACTCGTCGCCCGCCCCGTCAGCCTTCTCGGCGGCGACGGAGTCGTACGGGCTGCTGTTGCCGTTCGCCTTGGCGGTGAAGCCGCCGCCGCAGGAGGACACGGCTTCGGTGAGGTCCGCCATGGCCGTCTTCGCCCCGCCGTCCGCGTAGGTGTTGAGGGTGACGTAGGTGAGGCCGTTGGCGAGTCCGTTCTTCGCGGCGGTTCGCGTGAGGTCCGCCCGCGGTTCGCCCAGCGGGAGTTGGTTCATCGCGTACGCCAGCGGGGCGCAGGCCTTCTTGTCGACGGTGACCTCGTCCTGGGACTTGGCGAAGACGAACTCGTCGTCGGCCGCAGGTTGTTCGACCTCGTAGCCCTTGACCTCGTCCGCCGTGACCGCGAGTTTCGCCACGCGCTCCGCCGGGCCCGTCTCCTTCTTCTGGGGAGCCGTCGCCGAGGCACCGGACTTGCCGCCGGAGTCGCCGTCCGACTCGGAGTCACCACTTCCGCAGGCGGTCAGGCCGGCCAGTACGGCTGCGGAGAGAGCGGTGGAGGCGAGGGCGGTTCGCTTCATGGGGGGACGGGCTCCTCGGTGGGATGAGGGTGGGGTGAAGGTGGGGGAAGGGGGTGGACGGCTGAGGGGAGTGGGGAGTGGGGAGTGGGGAGGTGGGATGCGTAACCGCGTTGGGACGTGGTGTGACGCGTGGCTGAAGATCATCCCACGGTCGCATCCCACCGCTGTGAGCGAGTCGTGCAGGGATGATGAGCACAGCGTGACGAAGCCCATGTCGGGGCCGGGTCGATGATTCGCTGGTGCACAGCGGAATCCGCCTCACGCAGCCCCGTTCCCAACCGGGAACCGAACACCCCGCGTTGCGCGTGGATAACGTCGGGACGTGTGAGCTTTGCGGTCCCGGGCGCGCCTTGAGGGGCTTATGTGCTGCTGATACGGTGCGATGACTTGACACTCGTTCCGGCCATGGCTATTCGACCAGGTCGAGCGGTACGCCCCGGTGAGGGTGGAGTGTTCCAAGTGTCCTGAATGACAAAACCTTCTTGGGTGTACGGGGAGCGGTTGCGTGAAGATCCAAGAGCGTACGGGGGCGGGCAACAACCGTTCCTCCGCGCCGGTTCAGCCGACGACGGGGGAGCGGCTTCCTTCACCGCCTCGCGAGCGCAAACCCGCGCTGGCCGCGCTCGCGGTGCTGCTGATCCTCGTGGGTGCGCTCGGAGCGACCATGCTGGTGCTGCGCGCCGGGGACCGTATCGAGGTCGTGAAGGTGACGGCCGACATCCAGCCCGGCCAGTCCGTCGGCAAGAAGGTCGAGTCGGTACTGGTCGCGGAGGACTCCGGCGTCAACTACGTCAGGTGGGACCAGCTCGAGGCCCTGAAGAACCTCAAGGCCAAGTCCACGATCTACGGGGGCACCCTCGTCATCGGCGAGATGTTCGCCCGCAAGGCCAACCTCGAACCCGGCAAGGCCGTCGTCGGTCTCTCCCTCAAGGAGGGCCAGTACCCGCAGACCATCGAGCAGGGCGACCTCGTGGCCGCCTACCAGGTCGGCAACTCCGGCTCGTCCTCCTCGAACGACGACACGGACACCGGTTCCTCCGGCTCCTCCGGTTCCGCGGGCACCGGCGGCACCCCGATCGTCTCCGACGCACGCGTCACCTACGTGCCGGACGACAGCGGCGACGCCACCATCAGCAGCACCAACAAGCGCATCACCGTGACCGTCGACGAGAGCGACGCGGCCGCGCTGGCCCGCGCCGCCGCGGCGAACCAGGTCGCCCTCGTCCTGGTCCCCGGCAACTAGCGGCAAGAGAGTCACACACACCATGGCCCTCATCGCCCTCGCCGCGGACAAAGGCTCCCCCGGCGTCACCACGGCGGCCGTCGCCCTCGCCGCCGTCTGGCCGCGCCGCGTCCTGCTCGCCGAGACCGACCCGGCCGGCGGCGACCTCGTGTACCGCAGCGCCGCGGCGCACGGCGGACCGCTGAACCCCAACACCGGCATGCTGTCCATCGCCGCCACCGCCCGCCGCGGCCTCGTACCGGACCAACTCTGGGACCACGTACAGCCGTTGAGCGGCGGACTCGAAGTGCTCGTCGGGCTCGGCAACGCCGAACAGGCCGCCGGACTCGCGGGCCTGTGGCCCACCCTCGGCCGTGCCTTCGCGCAACTCGCCGACTCGCCCCACGCACCCGCCGACGTCATAGCGGACTGCGGGCGGATCACCGGCGACACCCCGGCCGTCGAGATGTTCTCGCAGGCGGCCCTCGTCCTCCTCATCTCCCGCACCGAGCCCGAGGCCATCGCGCGCGTACGTGACCGGGCCGCCGTCCTCACCGCCAAACTGCACGGTGGTCCGCGCGGTGCGGCCGCGCTCGGCACACCCCTCATCGGGGTCGTCCTCATCACCGACCCGGGCGACTCCGCCAAGATCGTCCACCAGGTCAACGACATGCTGGTGGCCGCCCAGACCGGCGCCCGCGTCGTCGGCACCATCGCCGAAGACCCGGCAGGCGCCGACCAGTTGGCCGGCCGCAAGCGCGGACGGCTCGACAAGTCGCTGCTCATCCGCTCGGCGCGCAAGGTGAGTTCGGACCTCTACCAGCAGTTCGGCGCGGCCTGGTCCGGGCCGGCCGGCGGTCCGGGCAGTCAGGCCACCGCCGGAGCCGGCCGATGACCGCTGTGGACCACCAGCTGGTCAAGCGGTTCCGGCAGGACGCCGGTGACCGGATCGCCGAGCAGCGCCGTCTCGACCAGGTCTCCGGCGTCACGCCGATGTCCAACGAGGACGAACGGCACTACGCCCGGGCCGTCATAGCCCAGATCCTGGAGGACTACGCCCGGACGGAGATCAACTCCGGCCGTACGCCCCTGGACGCCGAGACCGAGGAGCAGTACGCCGCCGCCGTGCACGCCGCGCTCTTCGGCGTGGGGCGGCTGCAGCCGCTGCTCGACAACCCCGAGGTCGAGAACATCGACATCAACGGGTACGACCAGGTCTTCGTCGGCTACGCCAACGGCGAGGAGGTCAAGGGCGATCCCGTCGCCGAGACCGACGAGGAGCTCATCGAGCTGATCCAGATCCTCGGCGCGTACTCCGGCCTCTCCTCCCGGCCCTTCGACTCCGCGAACCCGCAGCTCGACCTGCGGCTGCCGGACGGTTCGCGATTGTCCGCCGTCATGGACGTGACGCGCAGGCCCGCCCTGTCCATCCGCCGCGCGCGCATGGGCAAGGTCTTCATGTCGGACCTGGTGGGGAACGGGACGCTGACCCCCGAGGTCGGACACTTCCTCGCCTGCGCGGTCCGCGCCCGCAAGAACATCATGATCGCGGGCGCGACCAACGCCGGCAAGACGACCCTGCTGCGCGCGCTCGCCAACGAGATCCCGCCGCAGGAGCGCCTCATCACCGTCGAGCGCGCACTGGAGCTCGGCCTCGACACCTTCGCCGACCTGCACCCGAACGTCGTGGCGTTCGAGGAGCGGCTGCCCAACTCCGAGGGCCAGGGCATGATCTCGATGGCGGAGCTGGTCCGCCGGTCCCTGCGTATGAACCCCTCCCGCGTCATCGTCGGTGAGGTCCTCGGCGACGAGATCGTGACCATGCTCAACGCGATGTCGCAGGGCAACGACGGCTCGCTGTCCACGATCCACGCCAACAGCTCCCACGAGGTGTTCAACCGTATTTCCACCTACGCGCTCCAGGCCACCGAACGCCTCCCCATCGAGGCCAGCCAGATGCTCGTCGCGGGCGCGGTGAACTTCGTCGTCTTCGTCCAGCGGCGCAACAACTTCGAGTCGGGCGGCCGCCTTCAGCGCGTCGTCACCTCGATCCGCGAGGTCAACGGCGTCGACGGACGCGTCCTGTCCAGCGAGGTGTTCGCCGAGGCTCCGGACGGCCGTGTGCTGCCGCACGCACCCCTCGCCTGCCTCGAAGACCTGATCCAGCACGGCTATCGCCTGCCCGGCGGGAACTGGGGGTGAACCGACCATGACTCTCGCCGCTCTCGACTCGCTCGGCTCCATGGGCGGGCTGTTCTCCACGACGGTCCTGTACGCGCTCGCGTGCGGCATCGCCGTCGGCGGCGGCCTCGCCCTGTTCGCCGTGGCGGTCCGCGGACTGCCCGCCAAGCCCGACCACGAGAAGCAGAAGGCGAGCGAACGGGCCTCCGAAATCGTCCGGTTCGCCGGCCGGCGCGGCTCGATCGCGGCAGGCGCCGGCATCGTCGTCCTGCTGCTCACCCGGTGGGCCGTCGCCGGTATCGCGACCGCCATCCTCGTCTTCTTCTGGGACAAGCTCTTCGGCGGCGCCTCCGAGGAGAAGGCCGCCATGCGCCGCGTGGAGGCCCTCGCCTCCTGGACCGAGTCGCTGCGCGACACCATCGCGGGCGCGGTCGGCCTCGAACAGGCCATCCCCGCCTCCGCACGTGCCTCGGCCCCCGTGCTGCGCCCGCACCTCGACGCCCTCGTCGACCGCCTGCGCTCCCGCACACCGCTGCCGGAAGCACTCCAGCAGCTCGCCGACGAGATCAACGACGCGTCCGCCGACATCATCGTGGCCGCCCTCATCCTCAACGCCCGCCTGCGCGGCCCGGGTCTGCGCCAGGTCCTGGGCGCGCTCGCGAAGTCGGCGCGCGAAGAGGTCGACATGCGTCAGCGCGTCATGGCCCAGCGGGCGTCGACCCGCCGCTCGGTGCAGATCGTCGTCGCGGTCTCGGTCGCCTTCGTCCTCGGCCTGTCGATCTTCAACCGCGACTTCGTCGAGCCGTACGGCACGGCGGTCGGCCAGCTCGTACTCGCCTGTGTGTGCGGCCTGTTCGCGCTCGGCTTCCTGTGGCTGCGCAAGCTGTCCACCATCGAGACACCGGAGCGGTTCCTCGTACGGGACGAGTCGGCGGTCCAGTTCGTACGCCCGCGCATGCCGTCGCCGTCACAGTCCCAGTCGCTGCCGGAGGAGGGGGTACGCCGATGAACTCCACCCTGACCATGCCCGTCCTGGTCGGCGCCGTCCTGGGCCTGGGCATCTTCGCCCTCGTCCGCGCCCTGATGCCGTCCAAGCGCAGCGCGGTCGCCCAGGTCGCCCGCATCGACGCGATGCGCGCGCGGGGAGCGGCGTACGAGTCCGCGCACCGCACCGCCGACGCCGGGCGGCTCGGCAGCGTACGGGCCCAGGTGGGCCGGCGGGTCGCCGAGTTCTACCTGCAGCAGGGCTGGGAACAGCGGTCGCTGCGGGCCGACCTCGCGGTCCTCGACCGGAGTTGGGAGAACTTCCTCGCGACGAAGGTGCTGCTGGGCGCCGCGGGACTGTTCTTCGGGCCGTTCATGTTCGCCGTGGTCTGGACGCTCGGCTTCGGCAGCAGCCCGGTCGTCCCGGTGTGGCTGGCGCTGCTCTTCGCGCTCGTCTTCTTCTTCCTGCCCGATCTGGAGGTGCGGCGGGACGCGGCCGAGAAGCGGCGCGACCTGCGGCGCGTGATCGGCGCGTACCTCGACCTCGTGTCGATGAGCCTGGCGGGCGGCCGCGGCCTCCCCGAGGCCCTGATGGCGGCCGCCGAGGTCTCCGACGGCTGGGCCACCCAGCGCATCCGCAACGCCCTCGCCGACGCCCGGATCACCGGCATCAGCCAGTGGCAGGCCCTCGGCTCGCTCGGCGAGGACCTCGGCGTCGAGGAACTCAAGGACCTGTCGGCGTCGTTGGCGCTCGTCGCGGACGACGGCGCGAAGGTGCGCGAGTCGCTGGCCTCGCGCGCCGAGACGATGCGGCACCGCGAACTCGCCGAGATCGAGGGCAGCGCCGGCGAGAAGTCGCAGTCGATGCTCGTGGCACAGCTGCTGCTCTGCGCCGGGTTCCTCGTCTTCCTGATCTTCCCGGCGGCGATGCGCGTGTTCCAGGTCTGAGCGACGGCAACGGCACCGGAACCGGCCACCACAACTGCATCTTCGAAGCGAACCGAAACCAACCGCACCGACTGCTCCGAACAGTCTCGAGAGGACAACTCACCATGAACGGACGGAACTACAGCACCGGGATCCCGGGGGTGGACTTTCTGATCACCTTCCTCCAGGGCCGGGTGCAGCGCGCCCGCTCCGGCGAACTCGACCGCGGTGCGTCCGCGGTGGAGTGGGTCATCATCTCGGCGGTCGTCGTGGCGATCGTCGGGGTGGTCGCCGCGATCATCAACGCCGCGCTCAGCGACGGTGCCAACAAGGTCGGCGAGTGCATCAAGGGCGCGGACGCGGGCAGCACCTGCTGATCCGGTCCCTGCCCTCTCTCTCCCGCACCTCTCATAACTCTCGCATCTCTCGCATCTCTCGCATACGGGGAAACTGGTGAGCGTACGACGCTGGATACGCCGCCGGGTGGAGGCCGCCTCCGCCCGCGGCGACTCCGGCATGACCGCGATCGAGTTCGTGCTGCTCACGCCCGTGCTCTTCTTCATGATCTTCGCGACGGTGCAGTTCGCGCTGTACTTCTTCGCCGACCACGTGGCCCAGGCGGCGGCCCAGGCCGGCGCCCGCAAGGCCCGTGCCACGGCCGACGAGTCGCCGGGCGCGTGGCGTGGCGAGGCGCAGGACGTCGTCGACAGCTACATCGCGCAGCTGGGGCCGCAGTTGGTGCTCGGCCCGGACGTGACGATGCTCCAGCCGGACCAGAACACGGTCGGAGTGGAGATCACGGCGAAGGTGCCGTCGGTGTTCCCCGGACTGGATCTGACGGTGCACGCGCAGTCGGTGGGACCGGTGGAGCGGTTCGTCGAGGAGGACGGGAACTAGATGCGCCCTCTCATGCGCGGCGCTCTGCGCCCGGTGAGCCGCCGGGTCCGGGAGCGGGCCCTCGCGGCGGCCGGTGACCGCGGGCTGTCCACCGTCGAGGTGGTGATCCTCGCCCCGGTGATGATCCTCTTCATCCTGGTGCTGGTGGCCTTCGGGCAACTGGTCGACGGGCGGGGGGCGATGGACGGGGCGGCCAGGGACGCGGCGCGCTCCGGGTCGCTCCAGCGGGACGAGGGGACCGCGATGGCCGAGGCCCAGAAGGCCGCGGACGCCGACCTGGCGGACGTCTGCTCGGGCCCGGTCTCGGTGGACAAGACCAGTGCCGGCTTCGAGGACGCGGACCTGTTCACCGTGGAGGTCAGCTGCGAGGTGCGGGGTCTGGCCATGCTCGGCCTGGACGTACCGACCCGGCTGACGGCGTCGTTCACCTCGCCGCTGGACCCCTTCAAGAGGAAGGCGTGAGGACGGCGATGGCCGGACGCATGCGGCTCCGCGGAGCCGTCGTACGTACGTGGGTGGACGCGAGGCGCGCACGCCTCGACGACCGGGGCTCGGGCGCCGGCGCGGTGATCATCTTCGCGCTCGTGTTCCTGTCCCTGTCGGCGTTCGTCATCGACGGCGGGCTGTCCATCTCCAAGCGCGAACGCGCCGCCGACATCGCAGAACAGGCCGCCCGTTACGCAGCCCAGGACGTCGACCTCGAGGAGCTGTACCAGAACGAGGGCGGCGGCGCGCCGATCCTCTTCGAGAACTGCGGCGCCCGCGTGAAGGCCTTCGCCCAGGAGATGGGCATGACCGGCCCGGACATCGCGGCGACGCACTGTGTCGCCGCGACCGCCGACCAGGTCGAGGTGGAGGTCCAGCTCACCTACTCGCCGGTCTTCACGGGCATGTTCTACGGCGGTGACGTGACGGTCCGGGGCCGGGCGGTGGCGGAGAACGAGGTCGGCTGAGGCGGCCCCTCGCGGGGCGGCCGGGCGGCGGCCCGGCGGACCGGGCCGGCAGTCGCGGGCCGGCAGTCCCGAGTCGGCAGTCGTGGGCCGACCGAGACATCCTCCGGGCGGCTACTTGTTGCCGCCCTTGCCGCCTTCCTGCTTGCCGCCGTCGGACTTCACACCCTCGGAGACCTGCTTCGCCAGGTCGTCGTCCAGCTTCTTGAACTCACGGACGACCGCCTCGGACATCTGGGCCAAGGCCTCGAGCTGCTGGTTGATGTCCTCGCGGCCGTCCTCCCAGTTGGACTCGAAGTCCTCCAGCTTGTCGTAGACACCGCCGTCACCGATGTCGTCCCGGTAGGACTCGAAGAGCTTCTTGGTGTGGTTCATCCGCGACTTGATGTCACGCAGCCGGGTGCCGTAGTCCTCCAGCTCACTGAGCGGCAGCGCGAGGTCGGGCTTGCCCATGTGCGATCCCCCTGTGGTGTCCGTGGCTCGGCGGCCCATGTCCGTACGAGTGATGCCTACACGAAACGGAAGGTACCCGTCACGGCGTCGAAGATGTCGTGGAACGCCTCGGCCGGATCAAGGACGGGACTGGCACCAGAGACGAGCACGACCTGGTCGGTGGTTCCGGGGACACCTCGCGGAGGCGGAGGCGGCGCCGTCCGGAAGGTCACGTATCGGGTGCGGGGGTGGTCCGTGCCGACCGCCCCCGACCCCCCTACTCCGAGTCCGTCATCCGGTACGCAGACGCGATCACCGAAGGCTTGCCGGATTTGGGGAGCGTGGTGAGTGTCGTGCCCTGGAACGTGTCCGTGACGAGGGGGCGCTTCTCGGGGTTGTAGACGGACTCCTCCTTGTTCGGGGTGATCTGGAAGCTGCTCATGTACTGCGGCTTGAGCAGTGTTTCCTGGGTGTGGGCGGTCGGGACGACAGCCAGGACACCGCCGTCGGCCAGTCGCAGCGCGTATGTCGTGGTGTGCGCCGGTTTCTTGGCGAAGTACTTCTTCGTCGCCCACTTGCTCAGGCCGCCCTTGTCGCGCTCCTTGTGGAGCTTGAGGGCGGCCTCGGCCGGGGCCGTGGTGTGGGAGATGCCGGCGCCGGCCTTCGTGCCGCCGGTCTCGTAGAGGTCCTCGAACGCCGCGCTCACGTCGTTCGGAGCCAGCTTTCCGACGCGGGTGGCAGGGCTCACGGCGGTGGCGAGACCGGAGTTGCCGGTGTCGACGGCCGGGATCGGGGTGTCGGTGCGGACCGCCGACATCAGCTTCCACGCGCCGCCCTCCTTGTCGAAGACCAGCAGGGCCGGTGTCTTCGAGCCGTCAGCCATGGCCCTGACCGCGAACCAGTCCTCGCCCGCGGGGATGTAGTACGTCCGGTCCCGGTAGGAGAAGGGCTTCGCGTAGGCGCTCTGGTCCTCCTTCGTCCAGGTGCCGAAGGTCTTGTGGTCCGCCTTGCTCTGCTCGTGGAGCTGGCCGCCTTCGACCGTGCTCAGCAGCCTGGTGTTCCGCGTCCTGTTCGCCTTGCTGTTGACCGCCGCGTAGTTGTCGACGATCTTCGCCGCCTGTGCGCGCGTCACGGCGCCCCTGGGTGAGGCGGAGGCCGGGGTGTCCGTGCCGGCGTCGCCCTTCTCGTCCGTGGTGCCGCCGCCGCATCCCGTGAGGGCGACGGCGGAGGTCACGCCGAGTACGAGCAGGGTCAGGCCGGTCGTACGTGCGGCGCGGGCCGGGTGCGGGGATGCCATGGTGTGCGCGTCTCTTCTTCTGTTGTCGGGTGTTGTTGGGTGCAGTCGGGTGTTCTGGCGGGGCCTTGAGGGTGTTCGGGAAGGGGAACGGCCGTTGCCGCGCGGCGGTCACGCGTCAGCGGTTGATCGACTGGATCTCCTGGACGTTCACGTCCTGGGCGGTCTCGAAGGTGCCGTCGGGGAGGTCGCCGCCCGCGCCGCCCGATCCCTCCCAGGTGATCTGCCAGGTGACGGAGGCGGCGAGCCGGTAGGGATCGCCGCCGGTGGCACGCAGGTACTTGATGCCGCAGGGCGGGGTGCCGCCGGCGTCCCCCTTCTTGTACGGGGTGCCGATCGAGCCGTCCTCGTCGATCTCGCAGTCACTGCCGGCGGGGTAGGTCTCCGCGTTCTCGGTGCCGGGTTCCAGGTGCAGGGCGACGGGCTTCGCCGTCGTCTCGGCCCACAGGCCGGTGCCGGGCAACTCGGCCCGGACCCTGACGTCCTGGAAGGTCCCCTTGTCGAGCCACACCCAAGTGGGCAGGTTGACCGTGGACTTGGCCGCCGGCCTCAGCTCGACCTCGGTCTCGGGGACCTTGACCTTGTCGTACGCGTAGTCGGCGAGGGTCTCCGGCGTGGGGGCGTCCGGGACGTCGGGGATCTCACCGGCGTCCTGCCAGAACATCAGCCGACCGCATTTCGACGTGTCGTCGACGGAGCTCACGTCAGGCGCGACCCCGCGCCAGAAGTAGCCGTCCTTGCCGAGGTTGTAGTTCTTGTAGCCCTGCGCGGTCGACGGCGTGGCGAAGTAGTTGCGGGCGTCCTTCTCGTCCTTGAAGTGGTCGGTCCACAGGCGTGATCCGATCCAGCCCTGGCGGAGGCTGACGTCACCGCTGCCGTCGGTCTCCGAGAAGCCCTTCAGCTGGGCGGGGGTGAAGACGGGCTCGTACCAGCAGGGCGGCGGTTTCCAGTTCACGTCCGTCGGTGCGAGGGCGCCCCGTTCCCCGCCGGTGGGGCCGCTCACCTGGGTGACCCGGATCCGCGACCGGTCGGCCGCGGCGGAGATGTTCCGGTCGTCGTCGGCCGCCCCGTTGACCCCGCCGTGCCCGACGGCGTGGGCCGGTACGGAGGCGGGAAGTACCGGAGCGAGCGACGCGACCGCCAGCGAGGCGACCACCGGCGACGACCATCCGCGGGGATACCTCATCGCGTGCAGGCGCCCCTCTCCGAGCGGGTCGACAGGTTCTGCCAGACACCCCGGGCGTTCTTGGCGAGGCTGACGGTGTAGCGGATCCGGGGGTCCGTGCCCGCCGGGTTCCCCGCGACCTCGCCGGTCTCGCGGTTCCTGGAGTACGCCTTGCTCTCGTCGGTGCAGTAGGTGAGGGACGCCGCCTTCTTGTTTCCGGTGAAGGAGACCTCGGGGTCGAACGCGGGCAGCTTGCCGAACACCGTGAGGTTCTTGTCCGTGTAGCTCCTGATCCACTGACGGTCCTGGGACAGGCCGGTCCTGGTGTCGTAGAAGGCGAGGGCCTCACCGCCGTCGGGCTCGTTCGCGATGATCGCCGCGTAACCCGCGCGGAGCTGCTCTCTGGCGTCGGTGAGGACGGCCCGGGTCTGCGGGTCGTCGCTCGTCCAGTCCTCGAAGGTCAGCCGGAAGTTCTTCGGGAGCCTGGTCGTCGGGCGGTCCGCACCGGCCGGCGAGGACGCGGAGGCCGACGGGCTGCCGCCCGATCCCTTGCCCGCCCCTTCGATGTCGTCCGGGGACGACGTGTCACTCCCGCCGCAAGCGGTGAGCAGCAGTGCCGCGGTGGCGGCGAACGCGGCGGCGGTGGTGACGGTGCGGCGGGCCACGGGTGTACTCCCCTGTAAGACATGTGTGTATGAGGCATGTGTGCAACAGGGAACGAAGCTATCAGGGGGGAGTAGAGGGCCTCGGTGGGGCGATGGGGGATTGTGTGGGGATCGTGAGGTCCGTGCGTGACAGTTGCGAACGGGCCCGTTCCCGCGTCCGCCGAGACCTGCGCCAGGACGGACAACTCCGGCTTACGGGATGGACGGTGCGTAAGTGGTGGCGCCGAAGGCACTCCGTCCCTCCAAGCCCTTCGACACGCTGAATAGGATCTAAGTAGGCTCAGTGCACCCCCGCTGTCCCTCCCTCCACACACGACATCAGGACACCCGCCATGGCGCGACGTACCACTTCCAACTCGACGGGAAGCTCGCCGGGTCCGAGGAATCGGACGCCGCAGCCCCTGCCCCGGCGCCGCCGTTCGTTCGGGGACTTCCTGAAGGCGCTCCTCGCCTTCGTCGCCCTGCTCGTGCTGCTGATCGGGGTGCCCGGGGCGCTGGCCGTGCTGATCGGATGGCCGCTGCCGGGCGGCGCGCCGAGTCTGGACTGGCTCCAGAAAGAGATCAGCGTCGACACGTTCATCAACACGCTGACCGTCGTCGTCTGGCTCGCCTGGGCCCAGTTCACCGCCTGTGTGCTCGTCGAGGTGAAGGCCGCGCTGTCGGGCGTCGGGCTGCCGAACCGGGTGCCCGGGGCCGGGCCCAGCCAACTGCTCGCACGACAGCTCGTCGCCGCGTTGCTGCTGGTCGGCGCGACCGCCGCGAGCTTCACCCCGGGTCTGTCGCAGCTCGGGCAGCAGCTGGAGGGGAACCAGCGGCCGGCCGCCGCGGCGGCGCAGCAGACACCGGGCGGGCTGCTGGGGCAGCAGCAGGAGCAGGCCGCCGCGAGCGCCGCGGC
>NZ_JAHRIB010000013.1 GCF_019090165.1 Streptomyces sp. BV286 | reverse complement strand
CGCCAAACATGGTTTGGTGGTCCAGGGCCATTACGTCGGCACACGTTCGACGGTGGTTGCTCATGGGTGGAACGTTGATTATTCGGCACTCTCAGCCTTCTCAGGGCTGCCAGTACTGCTCTTCGGAGTGTGGACCGCAGATCATGGGGGGCGAGGGTGTCGGGCACGCTGTTGGGTGTCTGAGGGTATGGCCGCAAGGTCTGTCTTCAGTGCCGGCCCCAGTGAACTCGCCTGTAAG
>NZ_JAHRIB010000129.1 GCF_019090165.1 Streptomyces sp. BV286 | reverse complement strand
GGCCGGCGCACCCCGGCGAAGGGCGCCCCGTCCAGGGGCGCCCGCGGGGCCGGCCGGCCGGGACGCAGGTCGCCGCTCGCCCGCGGCGGCTGGACGCCCTGGCTCTATCTCGCCCCAGCCCTCGTGGTCATCGGCGGACTGCTCGTCTACCCCGTCTACCAGCTCGGCCTGATCTCGTTCCTCGAGTACACACAGGCCCAGGTCAGCGGTGGGGAGCCGACGACCTTCGAGGGTTTCGGCAACTACGCGACGCTCTTCGGGGACGAGCAGTTCTGGCAGGTTCTGCTGGCGACCGTGGTGTTCGCGGCGGCGTGTGTCATGTCGACGCTGGCGGTCGGCTGCGCGCTCGCCGTCCTCCTGACACGTGTCCGTGCCGTGCCGCGGCTCGCCCTGATGCTCGCCGCGCTCGGCGCCTGGGCGACACCCGCGGTCACCGGATCGACGGTGTGGCTGCTCCTGTTCGACCCCGACTTCGGGCCGGTCAACCGGATCCTGGGACTCGGCGACCATTCGTGGACGTACGGCCGGTACAGCGCCTTCGCCCTCGTCCTGCTCGAAGTGGTGTGGTGTTCCTTCCCGTTCGTGATGGTCACGGTGTACGCCGGTATCCGTGCCGTGCCCTCCGAGGTCCTGGAGGCCGCGTCCCTCGACGGCGCCTCCCACTGGCGGATCTGGCGCTCGGTGCTGGCGCCGATGCTCCGCCCGATCCTCGTGGTCGTCACCATCCAGTCGGTCATCTGGGACTTCAAGGTATTCACGCAGATCTACGTCATGACGAACGGCGGCGGCATCGCCGGCCAGAACCTCGTGCTGAACGTGTACGCCTACCAGAAGGCCTTCGCGTCCTCCCAGTACAGCCTCGGGTCGGCGATCGGAGTGGTCATGCTGCTGATTCTGCTGGCGGTCACGCTCGTATATCTGAGGCTGCTGCGAAGGCAGGGGGAAGAGCTGTGAGTTCCGTGACGTCCAGGCATTCCGTGACATCCGCGAGTTCGCCGGGATCCCCGAGTCCCGTACGACGAACGGGAGTTGTCCGAGGATTCGTACGCCGTTCCGTACGGCGGCCGTGGCGGCTGGCCGCGGAGGTCTCGGCGCTGTTGATCGCGGCGGTCGTCGCATTCCCCCTCTACTGGATGGCGCTCAGCGCCTTCAAGCCCGCCGGGGAGATCGAGTCGACCGAGCCGCGGCCCTGGACGCTGTCCCCGACCCTGGATTCCTTCCGGCGTGTCTTCGGGCAGCAGGAATTCGGCCGTTACTTCCTCAACAGTGTCGTCGTGGCGGTCACCGTGGTCGCCGTGTCGGCGCTCATCGCGTTTCTCGCGGCGACCGCCGTGACCCGCTTCCGCTTCCGCTTCCGGACCACCCTGCTGATCATGTTCCTGGTCGCGCAGATGGTGCCCGTCGAAGCCCTGACGATCCCTCTCTTCTTCCAGATGCGGGACTTCGGACAGCTCAACACGCTGGGCTCGCTGATCCTGCCGCACATCGCCTTCTCGCTGCCCTTCGCGATCTGGATGCTGCGGGGTTTCGTGAAAGCCGTCCCCGAGGCGCTGGAGGAGGCCGCCTACATCGACGGGGCGAGCCGGACGCGGTTCCTGTGGCAGATCCTTTTCCCGCTGGTCTTTCCGGGGCTCGTCGCCACCAGCGTCTTCTCCTTCATCTCCGCCTGGAACGACTTCCTGTTCGCCAAGTCCTTCATCATCAGCGACACCTCCCAGTCCACGCTGCCGATGGCCCTCCTCGTCTTCTACAAGCCCGACGACCCGGACTGGGGCGGCGTGATGGCCGCGTCCACGGTGATGACCATTCCGGTGCTGATCTTCTTCGTACTCGTACAGCGGCGCCTGGTCTCCGGACTGGGCGGCGCGGTGAAGGACTGACGTGAGCGACGCGATGCCCAACGGCCCGACCTCGCCCGGTGTGATTCCGGCGCCCCGCTCGGTGCGGGAGTCCGCGCGCGGCGGCGTCCTGCTCGACGCGGGCACCACTCTGTGGGCCGGACCCGGCACGGGCTCCACCGAGCGCTGGCTGCGCCACACCCTCGGCGCCGCCCTGGGCCTCTCGCTGCCGCCGGGCGACGAGAAACCGAAGCACGCAGAGCACACGGAGAACGCAGCGAACACAGAGGGCGCGGAGCGCGGCGAAAACGGCGTGAGCACCGTGCGGTTGCGCATCGACGAGTCGCTGGGGACGGAGGCGTACGTACTCGACGTCGACGGCGACGGCGGACACGGAATCGAGATCCGGGGCGGTGGTCCCGCCGGGGTGTTCTGGGGTGCCCAGACACTGCGTCAGCTCATCGGCCCGGACGCTTTCCGGCGAGCTCCCGTACGGCCCGGTGTCACCCATGTCGTCCCACGGCAAACCGTCGAGGACGCGCCGCGATTCGGCTGGCGCGGGCTCATGCTCGACGTCTCGCGGCACTTCATGCCGAAGGACGGCGTACTGCGCTGTCTCGACCTGATGGCCGCGCACAAGCTGAACGTCTTCCACTTCCACCTCACGGACGACCAGGGCTGGCGAATCGAGATCCAGCGGTATCCGAAGCTCACGGAGACCGGATCATGGCGGGCGCGCACCAAATTCGGCCATCGCGCCTCGCCGCACTGGGAGGCGAAGCCGCACGGGGGCTTCTACACCCAGGACGACATCCGCGAGATCGTCGCGTACGCCGCCGAGCGGCATATCGCCGTCGTCCCCGAAATCGACATCCCGGGGCACTCGCAGGCCGCCATCGCCGCATATCCGGAACTCGGCAACACCGATGTCGTCGACACGCTCTCCCTCTCCGTCTGGGACACCTGGGGCGTCTCCAAAAACGTACTCGCCCCCACTGACAACGTCCTTCGCTTCTACGAGGGCGTCTTCGAGGAACTCCTCGGCCTGTTCCCCTCGGAGTTCGTCCACGTCGGCGGCGACGAGTGCGCCAAGGACCAGTGGAAGGCGTCCCCCGCCGCGCAGGCACGGATCAGCGAACTGGGCCTCGCCGACGAGGACGCGCTGCAGTCCTGGTTCATCCGCCACTTCGACGCCTGGCTGAGCGCGCGAGGGCGCCGGCTCATCGGCTGGGACGAGATCCTGGAGGGCGGACTGGCCCCGGGCGCCGCCGTCTCCTCCTGGCGCGGCTACCAGGGCGGCATCACGGCCGCCCGGGCAGGCCACGACGTCGTCATGTGCCCCGAGCAGCAGGTGTACCTGGACCACCGCCAGGCCGACGGGCCGGACGAGCCGGTGCCCATCGGCTACGTCCGCACCCTGGAGGACGTCTACCGCTTCGAGCCCGTACCACCGGAGTTGACCCCCGGGCAGGCCCGGCACGTCCTGGGCACCCAGGCCAACCTGTGGACCGAGGTGATGGAGGACCGGTCACGCGTGGACTACCAGGCCTTCCCGCGGCTCGCGGCCTTCGCCGAGGTCGCCTGGAGCGCCCTGCCCGCGCCCGCGGAACGCGACTTCGCGGACTTCGAGCGGCGGATGACCGGCCACTACCCGCGACTTGACGCCCTGGGGGTCGACTACCGGCCGCCCACCGGGCCGTTGCCGTGGCAACGGCGTCCCGGAGTGCTCGGACGCCCGATCGAGGGAGCGCCCCCGAACGTGTGAGGCGGCTTCCAGGGGGTGTCGTCCGATGCGGTTGCCCTGGGACGGTGGCCCTCAAGGAGAAAGGTGCCCAAGGGGCACCGAAAACTGTCAATGTGCGCTGACGGGCGATGTGGTGCGAAAACGGACCATCCGCCGAGGGTGGGCAGGAATGCCTCCTAGCGGACCCCCGCGTCGAGGGGCGGGGAAGATGTGCCAGAGTTGCCACGTCCGCCCTGTCAGCACGTACCGTACGGCAACACAGGTGGGACCAGGTGGGGCAGCGGGAAGGGGCAGCCGGTTTGACCACGCACGCACCGCAGGCGGCGCAGGCCGTGACGCTGCCCGCCTCGCTGGACGAGGCCGTGGCGGCGCTCGCCGCCATGCCCGCAGCCGTTCCCGTGGCCGGCGGCACCGATCTCATGGCCTCCGTCAACTCCGGGCAGCTCAGGCCCGCCGCGCTCGTCGGCCTCGGCCGGATCAGCGAGATCCGCGGCTGGCAGTACCAGGACGGCCACGCGCTCCTCGGCGCGGGCCTCACCCACGCCCGTATGGGACGCCCCGACTTCGCCGCCCTCATCCCCGCCCTCGCGGCCGCCGCGAGGGCCGCAGGACCGCCGCAGATCCGCAACGCGGGCACCCTCGGCGGCAACATCGCCTCCGCGTCCCCCACCGGGGACGCGCTGCCCGTGCTGGCCGCCCTGGAGGCGACCCTCATCATCGCGGGCCCGGGCGGCGCCCGCCGTGAGATCCCCGTCTCGCACCTGCTCGCGGGCATGGAGATGCTCCGCGGCGGCGAACTCATCGGGTACGTGCGCGTGCCGCTGCTGCACGCGCCGCAGGTCTTCCTGAAGGCGACCGGACGCACCGGCCCCGGGCGGGCCATCGCGTCCGTGTCGCTCGTCCTCGACCCCGCCCGGCGCGGAGTGCGGTGTGCCGTGGGCGCCATAGCGCCGATGCCGCTGCGGCCCCTGGACGCCGAGCAGTGGGTCGCGTCGCTGATCGACTGGGACAACAACCGCGCGATCGTCCCCGAGGCGCTGAACGCCTTCGGGGAGTACGTCGCCGCGGCCTGCATCCCCGATCCGGTACCCGCCGAGGACGGTTCCGTGCCGCAGCTGCCGCCCGCCGTACTGCACCTGCGGCGCACCGTCGCCGCGCTGGCCCGACGAGCACTGGGGAGGGCACTTTCGTGACCGACGACCAGCACGGGGAGAGCACGCCCCAGGGGGGCAGCCGCTGGGATCCGCTGCCACAGGGCGACTACGACGACGGCGCCACCGCCTTCGTCAAGCTCCCCGAAGGCGGCATCGACGCCCTGCTCGCGGACTCGCCGCTCGCCGCGCCCGGCCACGGCTACGTACCGCCGCCGATAACGGTCGCGCCCGGCGCGGGCGGCGACCCGTCGTCCACCGGCTCCTGGGCCGTACCGCCCGAGGCGGCGGACTCCGGGCACCCGCAGCCCGTGCAGTGGCCCGACCCGAACGCCCTCCCCGAGGAGCACCGGCAGCCCGCTCAGGACTCGTTCACGTACAACCCCGGGTCCACCGGCCAGTGGACCTTCGACCAGCCCGCACAGGACGGCCCGGCCGCGCCCGGCCACGACGTGACCGGACAGTGGTCCATTCCCGTCGCCGACGGTGATCTGCCCGACGAGTCCGGCGAGTTCACCACGTCGTCGCTGGTCGAGCAGTGGGGCGGGACCCCGCCCGCCACGCTGCCCGGAGGGGCCGCCGCGCCCTGGGCCGACGAGCCGTGGGCCCAGCAGCAGCCCGCCGAGGAGGCCGCGCCGCACGCCGGGGACGGCGCCCTCGGCCCCGCACCCGCCGAGCACGGTGCCGCCGAGATCATCGACGTCTCCGGAGAGCACGCCGACGAGATCGCGGTCTCCGTGGAGCGCGACCCGGAGCACGGGGAGGCGCCCGCGGCCCGTCACGACCTCCCGGAGTCCGGCGAACCGGCGCCCGAGCCGGAGACGGCCTCTGCGGAGGAGCCCGGCGAGGACCCCGCGAACGTCACGGAGACCGGCGCCGCCGCAGAGGCGCCCCCGGCCGACGACTCCCAGGGCATCCCCCAGCACAACGACCACCCCCTGGCCTCGTACGTCCTGCGGGTGAACGGTGTCGAACGGCCCGTGACCGACGCCTGGATCGGCGAGTCCCTGCTCTACGTCCTGCGCGAACGGCTCGGCCTCGCGGGCGCCAAGGACGGCTGCTCGCAGGGCGAGTGCGGGGCCTGCAACGTGCAGGTGGACGGACGGCTCGTGGCGTCCTGCCTCGTGCCCGCCGTGACCGCCGCCGGGAGCGAGGTGCGCACCGTCGAAGGACTCGCCGCCGACGGGCAGCCCTCGGACGTCCAGCGGGCCCTCGCGAAGTGCGGCGCCGTCCAGTGCGGCTTCTGCATCCCCGGCATGGCGATGACCGTGCACGACCTCCTCGAGGGCAATCCGGCGCCGACCGAGCTGGAGACCCGCCAGGCGCTGTGTGGCAACCTGTGCCGGTGCTCCGGCTACCGGGGCGTCCTGGACGCCGTCCGCGACGTCGTGTCCGAGCGCGAGGCCCACGCGGCGGCGGACAGTGCCGCGGACGCCGACGAGGCCCGTATCCCGCACCAGGCGGGCCCGGGGGCCGGAGGCGTCAACCCGTCCGCGTTCGAGCCCCACCAGCCCCATGACCAGCCCTACGGCCAGGACGGAGGCCAGGCGTGAGCAACGACACCGCCACCGCGACCACAGCGGAGCCCGGCACCGCTCCCGAGCCGCCCCCGCACGGCCTCGGCGTGTCCCTGCCGACCGCGGAGGCCCGCGCCAAGACGGAGGGCACCTTCCCGTACGCGGCGGACCTGTGGGCCGAGGGCCTCCTGTGGGCCGCCGTCCTCAGATCGCCGCACCCGCACGCGCGCATCCTGTCCGTCGACACGACCCACGCGCGCGAGATGCCCGGCGTACGGGCCGTCATCACGCACGAGGACGTGCCCGGAGCCGCGCTGCACGGCCGCGGCAGGGCCGACCGCCCGGTGTTCGCCTCCGACGTCGTACGCCACCACGGCGAGCCCATCGCCGCCGTCGCCGCGGACCACCCCGACACCGCGCGCATGGCCGCCGCCGCCGTCATCGTCGAGTACGAGGTCCTCGACCCGGTGACCGACCCGGAGCAGGCCTTCGAGGCCGAACCCCTGCACCCCGACGGCAACCTGATCCGCCACATCCCGCTGCGTCACGGCGACCCGGACGCGGCGGGCGACATCGTCGTGGAGGGCCTGTACCGCATCGGCCGCCAGGACCCGGCCCCGATCGGCGCGGAGGCCGGCCTCGCCGTGCCCCGCCCCGACGGCGGGGTCGAGCTCTACGTGGCCTCCACCGACCCGCACACCGACCGGGACACGGCCGCCGCCTGCTACGGGCTGGAGCCGGAGCGCGTGAAGGTCGTCGTCACCGGCGTGCCCGGCGCCACCGCGGACCGCGAGGACCAGGGTTTCCAGCTCCCCCTGGGACTGCTTGCCCTGAAGACAGGATGTCCTGTCAAGATCACCGCAACGCGCGAAGAATCCTTCCTCGGGCACGTCCACCGGCACCCCACCCTCCTGCGCTACCGCCACCACGCGGACGCCGAGGGCAGGCTGGTGAAGGTCGAGGCGCAGATCCTCCTCGACGCGGGCGCGTACGCGGACACCTCGTCGGAGGCCCTCGCCGCCGCCGTCTCCTTCGCCTGCGGCCCGTACGTCGTCCCGAACGCCTTCATCGAGGGCTGGGCCGTACGCACCAACAACCCGCCCTCCGGCCACGTGCGCGGCGAGGGCGCCATGCAGGTGTGCGCCGCCTACGAGGCCCAGATGGACAAGCTGGCGAAGAAGCTGGGCGCCGACCCGGCCGAGCTGCGCCTGCGCAACGTACTGGCCACCGGGGACGTGCTGCCCACCGGCCAGACCGTGACGTGCCCCGCCCCGGTCGCCGAACTGCTGCAGGCCGTCCAGGACTTCCCGCTGCCCGCCCTCCCCAAGGACACCCCCGAGGAGGAGTGGCTGCTCCCGGGCGGCCCCGAGGGCGCCGGTGAGCCCGGCGCCGTACGGCGGGGCGTCGGCTACGCGCTGGGCATGGTCCACATGCTCGGCGCCGAGGGCACGGACGAGGTCTCGACCGCCACCGTGAAGGTCCACGACGGCATCGCCACCGTGCTCTGCGCGGCCGTGGAGACCGGGCAGGGCTTCACCACGCTGGCCCGCCAGATCGTCCAGGAGACGCTCGGCATCGAAGAGGTGCACGTCGCCTCCGTGGACACCGATCAGCCCCCGGCCGGCCCCAGCTGCCGCGGCCGCCACACCTGGGTGTCCGGCGGCGCCGTCGAGCGGGCCGCCAAGATGGTCCGCACCCAGCTGCTGCAGCCCCTGGCGCACAAGTTCGGCATGTCCACCGAGCTCCTCCAGATCACCGACGGCAAGATCACCTCGTACGACGGTGTGCTGTCGACCACCGTCATGGAGGCGATGGACGGCAAGGAGCTGTGGGCCACCGCGCAGTGCCGCCCGCACCCCACCGAGCCGCTGGACGGCACGGGCCAGGGCGACGCCTTCGTGGGCCTCGCCTTCTGCGCGATCCGCGCGGTCGTGGACGTGGACATCGAACTCGGCTCGGTACGGGTGGTCGAACTGGCGCTCGCCCAGGACGTGGGCCGCATTCTGAACCCCGCACAGCTCACCGCCCGGATCGAGGCGGGCGTCACGCAGGGCATCGGCGTCGCCCTCACGGAGAACCTGCGCACCGCGCGCGGGCTGGTGCGCCACCCCGACCTCACCGGGTACGCGCTGCCGACCGCCCTCGACGCCCCCGACATCCGCATCGTCAAGCTCGTCGAGGAGCGCGACGTGGTCGCACCCTTCGGCGCGAAGGCCGTCAGCGCGGTACCGGTGGTCACGTCCCCCGCCGCGGTCGCGTCCGCGGTACGGGCGGCCACGGGACGCCCGGTGAACCGGCTGCCGATAAGGCCACAGGCAGCCGTGGTGACGGCGGCACAGTGACGGGGCACACGCCTTCGGAGGGCGAGCCGCCGCGCTACGAACCAGCGCCCGGTACCGGCAGGCTGCTGCTGTGGGCGCTGGTCTTCGTGCTGGCCGCGGTCGTGGTCGTCGTGGGTGGCGTGTATCTCTCCTGAGGGCTCGACGGGCCGCGAGGTGTGACGTGGACGGTGTCATCCTGATCACCGGCATCATGGCCGCCGGGAAGTCCACGGTCGCGCAGGCACTGGCCGAGCGGCTGCCGCGGGCCGCGCACGTGCGCGGTGACGCGTTCCGGCGGATGCTCGTGTCCGGCCGCGTGGAGTACGAGCCCGGCGCCGGACCGGGGAGCGAGGCCGAGGCCCAACTCCGGCTGCGGTACAGCCTGTCGGCGGCGACGGCCGACGCGTACGCGCGAGCGGGCTTCACCGCCGTCGTGCAGGACGTGGTGCTGGGCGACAACCTGACGGCGTACGTCGAACTGGTGCGGACACGGCCCCTGTACGTCGTTGTGCTGGCCCCGCGGCCCGAGGCCGTGGCGGAGCGGGAGGCCGGGCGGGCCAAGACGGGCTACGGCGCGTGGACCGTCGGGGACCTCGACCGCGGTCTGCGCGCCGACACCCCGCGCGTCGGCCTGTGGCTGGACACCTCCGAGCAGACCGTGGGACAGACCGTGGACGCGATCCTGACGGGACGGGAACGGGCGCGCATCCGCTGAGCCGGGCGCCTCGTGGCGCCTGCCGCGCACGGCGGACCCGCTGGTCACCGCGGGCCCGGGGCGTTGTCAGTGGTGCCGCGTAGTGTTCTGGGCAGTGGGGGAGGACCGCTGGGCGGCGGGACGTTTTCCGGCTGTTCCCGGACGTCTGCGCGTGCGCGCCGCCCGGTCCGGTCCTGCCTGGGGGACGTGAACAACCATGCGCGGGGGAACGATGAGCACGACGGACACCGGCACCAGGACGATCACAGACACCGAGGCGGCCACCGGCACGGAGACGACCACTGGCACGGAGAAGATCACCGGTACGGAGACGGCCTCCGGCACCGAGACGACCACCGGTACGGAGACGATCACGCTGACCGAGGGCGCACTGGGTCCGTACGTCACGCACACACCGACGCGACGCTGGCTGACGGGACCCGGACTGCCCGCCGACAGCGGCCTGTTGACCTTCGAGGTACTGCGCACCGACGGGCTGCGTACCGTGGCGGACCACACGGGAGACCCGGCCCGCCTCCCGGTGGACCTGCGCGAGCAGTTGGTGATCGGCGCGTTGCGGGACCCCGTCGCCGCGGAGACGGAGTCGGTCCTGCTCGACGGAGCGACGGGCGAGGTGTCCACCACCTGCTTCCTCCACGACCGCCCCGACCTGATGGAGCGCCGCCCGTTCGCGCCCTCGCTCCAAACCCTGGCCGGCTTCATGACGGCGACGGAGGAGATGTCCGCGAGAAGCGGCCGGTTCGCCTCCTATGAAGGCCGGTTCGGACCGAAGGCCGTCACGGGAATGTCGCGCCGACTGCTCACGGAGTTCGAGGCGGGCGTCGACGGCGAGGTCCCGCCCTTCTGGAAGATGGCCGCGCTGATCCGCCCGCTGGCCCTCGTCGCGGGCCCGCCCGAGGACTCGGCGCTCACCCTCGACCTGCCTGCCCGTCTGCTGGACCAGGAGTTCGGCCAGGGCCGCGTCGTCCGCTACGAGGACGTCGACTTCCCCGTGGCGCTCGCGCACGAGCCGACCCGGCGGTTCCTGCGCGAGACGGGCCTGCCCGAGGACGGCTTCCTGTTCCAGCTGGACACGGACGTGCCGTTGCCGACCCTCACCGAGTACTACGAGGACGAGCGCCCCGACGTCCTCACCGCCGACCAACTCCCCGACGGCGCGGACCACTTGATACGCCTGGGTCATCTCGTGGAGGACAACAGCCTGGTCGTCGACGGCGCGACGGGCGCGATCCTCGACTGGAGCGAGCCTGAGGCGACCCTCCACGCCCTGAACACGGACGTCTCCACGCTGGCCTTCACACTGTGGCTGCTGCACCGCGAGAGGACGATCGACGAGTCCCTGTCCCACGAGCTGACGGCGGGGGCCTACGACCAACTGGCCACGACGATGACGCAGACCCTGTCGGCGGTCGACCCCACGGGCTCCACCCCGCTGGGCGAGTGGCACTACTGGACGGAGATGTTCCAGGACGAGGCGGCCGGAGTGCTCTGACCGCGGGGTGCTCCGACCGCGGGGTGCTCCGACCCCGGAGTGCTCTGACTGCTGTGCGATGCGAGCGATCAGCTGCCCTGCGGAGGCGGCCCGGGGCGGGGCCGAGCGCGAAGGCCGGCGCTGCGGCCGACCGGTCCCGCCGCTCCCGTAGCACCCGCCCGAGGAGAAGAATAGGCTGGTCACAGGGGATCGACCACGTTCGATCCGAGGAGCCTCCCATGAGAACGAACAGACACCGCGCCTGGCGCGCGACGGGAGTCGTCACCGCCCTCGCCACGGCCGCCGCGATCGCTTCGGTCGCCCCGGCCCAGGCTCAGACCGCTCAGATCTCCGCGTATGTCAGCGACGGCTGGGGCGGCGGCACCGTCACCAGCCAGCCCGCCGGGATCAACTGCCACACGACGGCGTGGGACCCGTATTCGAGCGCCGAACCGCCGTCGAACCCGTCAGGCACCTGTACCGCCGCCTTCGAGGTCGGAACGACGGTGACGTTCACCGCCACACCCGACGAGGGGTCCTACACCAACTTCGACCCCTCGCCGAATCCCGTGACCATACGTGCCGGCTACAACTTCACCTGGGCCATGTTCTGCCCGAGCGACGGCCTGTGTTCGGCGGGTTAACGGGTGAAGCCCTTTTGGGGCTGCGGTCAGCGGCAACGACAACGACAACGACAACGACAACGGACGGCCATCACGGATGCCCGGGCTGCGACTGAGACGGACAGTGAGACGGAAAGTGAGACGGACCGTAGGACGGACGGCCGGAAGGGTGGCACCTCGACGAGGTGCCACCCTTCCGTTCTGCCTGGTCAGGCCACTTGAGGCCGTGGCGGGAATCGAACCCACGTGCCTCGCTTTGCAGGCGAGTCCCTAAACCACTCGGGCACACGGCCGTTCACCGAGTCCGATGTTCCGGACCCGTTGCACCGACCGTAGGCCCCCGGCCGGACGGGACTCAAGGAACGGGCCGGTGCCGCAACGGGACTGCCACACCGCGTTCACAAAGCACGCCGAGGCGCAGCGGCGGGGGAGGGGCCGACGCCGGTCGTACGACCAAGGTCCCGGTCGAGGACCGTCCTTCCGACAGGGGTCAATGTCAGTCTCGTTCCTTACGCTGACGGCATGACCACCCTGGAGCCGGGCGACACCGGCGTCGCCGAGACCCCGAGCGCACCGACCGGAGCCACCGCCCCCCAGGAGGGCGTCCTCGGCCGCTCGCACCGGGCGCTGAGTATCGGGATCGTCTCGGTCGTGCTGCTGATCGCCTTCGAGGCGACGGCCGTCGGGACGGCGATGCCCGTCGCGGCGCGCGAGCTCGACGGGATCCCGCTGTACGCGTTCGCGTTCTCCGGGTACTTCACGACGAGCCTGTTCGGCATGGTGCTGGCCGGGCAGTGGTCGGACCGGGCGGGCCCGCTCAGATCGCTCACCGCGGGGATCGGCGCGTTCGCGGCGGGGCTGCTGCTGTCCGGGACGGCCGGGGTCATGTGGCTGTTCATCCTCGGGCGGGCCGTACAGGGCCTGGGCGGCGGCCTGGTGATCGTCGCGCTGTACGTGGTCGTGGGACGGGCCTATCCGGAACGGCTGCGGCCGTCGATCATGGCGGCGTTCGCGGCGAGCTGGGTGCTCCCGTCCGTCGTGGGCCCGCTGGCCTCCGGCGCGGTGACCGAGCACCTCGGCTGGCGCTGGGTGTTCGTCGGGGTACCGGTGCTGGTGGTCCTTCCCCTGGCACTCGCGCTGCCGCAGATCCGCCGCCGGGCGTCCGGTCCGGCGGAGGGGACCGTCGCCGCGCCCTTCGACCGGCGGCGCATCCGCCTGGCTCTGGGCATCTCCCTGGGCGCCGGTCTGCTGCAGTACGCCGCACAGGACCTGCGGTGGCTGTCCGTGATCCCGGGCGCGGCGGGGGCGGCGCTGCTGGTCCCGGCGGTGCTCGGGCTGCTGCCGCGGGGGACCTACCGGGCGGCGCGCGGCCTGCCGTCCGTGGTGCTGCTGCGCGGGGTCGCGGCCGGGTCCTTCATCGCGGCGGAGTCGTTCGTGCCGCTGATGCTGGTCACCGAGCGGGGGCTGTCGCCGACCATGGCCGGGTTCTCACTGGCGGCGAGCGGGCTCACCTGGGCGCTGGGTTCCTTCGTGCAGGCGAGGGCGCGGGTGGAGCCGTACCGGGAGCGGCTCATGGCGCTGGGCATGGTGCTGACCGCGGCCGCCATCGCCGCCGTGCCGACGGTGCTGATCGACGGGGTCCCCGTGTGGACGGTGGCGGTGGCCTGGGCGATCGGCTGCTTCGGCATGGGCCTGGTGATCTCCTCCACCAGCGTCCTCCTGCTGCAGCTCTCCGCCCCGGGCCAGGCCGGCAACAACTCCGCCGCGCTCCAGATATCCGACGGCCTCGCCAACGTCATGCTGCTCGCCGTCGGCGGCGCGGCCTTCGCGGCGCTGGGCGGCGGCACGGTCGCCCACGCGGCCACACAGGCCTCCGGCGGCCACCCGGCGGCCTTCGTCGCGGTGTTCCTGCCGATGGCGGGGGTGGCGTTGGCGGGCGCCTGGGTGACTACGCGGCTGCGGGCCGATTGATGGAGTCGCCCGCCCGCAAGCACTGCCTTGTCGACGGGACACTCGTGTTCGATGTCTGTCAGGGCGCCCTGGACGTTCCGAAGACCGCCGCACAGTTGCTGCCTTTCGCGCGCTGACACGAGGCGATGTGACCTGAGTCCCATCCAAGGGGGACCCGGCGCAGTCCGCGCGTTGACGCGCGTGGGCCGCCGGTAGGGTGGCCCGGTTGTCATACCCAGCCGATGCCTGACCGGCCGACGCCACGCGCAGCCGAGCCGCTCGACCACCCCACGGAGACCGTGACTACCACCGCCGCCTCAGCGTCCTCCTCGCACCACCTGTCACCCGCGTTTCCCGGGCGGGCCCCCTGGGGCACCGCCAGCAAGCTGCGCGCCTGGCAGCAGGGGGCGATGGAGAGGTACCTCCAGGAGCAGCCGCGTGACTTCCTCGCCGTCGCCACGCCCGGAGCCGGCAAGACGACCTTCGCGCTGACCCTCGCGTCGTGGCTGCTGCACCACCACGTCGTGCAGCAGGTGACCGTGGTCGCGCCGACCGAGCATCTGAAGAAGCAGTGGGCGGAGGCGGCCGCGCGGATAGGGATCAAGCTGGACCCCGAGTACAGCGCGGGCCCGCTCAGCAAGGAGTACCAGGGCGTCGCCGTGACCTACGCCGGCGTCGGCGTACGGCCCATGCTGCACCGCAACCGCTGCGAGCAGCGCAAGACCCTCGTCATCCTCGACGAGATCCACCACGCCGGTGACTCCAAGTCCTGGGGCGAGGCGTGCCTGGAGGCCTTCGAGCCCGCCACCCGGCGCCTCGCGCTCACCGGTACGCCCTTCAGGTCCGACACCAACCCCATCCCCTTCGTCGCGTACGAGGAGGGCAACGACGGGATCCGCCGGTCCGCCGCCGACTACACCTACGGCTACGGCTCCGCCCTCGGCGACGGTGTCGTGCGGCCCGTCATCTTCCTCTCCTACAGCGGCAACATGCGGTGGCGTACGAAGGCGGGGGACGAGATCGCCGCCCGGCTCGGCGAGCCGATGACCAAGGACGCCGTCAGTCAGGCCTGGCGCACGGCCCTCGACCCGCGCGGCGAGTGGATGCCCAGCGTGCTGCGCGCCGCCGACCAGCGGCTGACCGAGGTGCGCAAGGGCATCCCGGACGCCGGCGCCCTCGTCATCGCCTCCGACCAGGAATCGGCCCGCGCCTACGCCAAGCTCATCCGCGACATCACCGGCAGCAAGGCCACACTCGTCCTGTCCGACGACACGGGCGCGTCCAACCGGATCGACGAGTTCAGCCACAGCGACGACCGCTGGATGGTCGCCGTCCGGATGGTGTCCGAGGGCGTCGACGTGCCCCGCCTCGCCGTCGGCGTGTACGCGACGACCATCTCGACCCCCCTCTTCTTCGCGCAGGCCGTCGGCCGTTTCGTGCGGTCCAGGCGGCGCGGCGAGACCGCCTCCGTCTTCCTGCCGACCGTCCCCGACCTCCTCACCTTCGCCAACGAGATGGAGGTCGAGCGCGACCACGCCCTCGACAAGCCCAAGAAGGAGGGCGAGGAGGACCCGTACGCCGAATCCGAGAAGGAGATGGAGGAGGCGAACCGGGAGGAGGACGAGGACACCGGGGAGCAGGAGCAGTTCTCCTTCGAGGCGCTGGAGTCCGAGGCCGTCTTCGACCGGGTCCTCTACGACGGCGCCGAGTTCGGCATGCAGGCCCACCCGGGAAGCGCGGAGGAGCAGGACTACCTGGGAATTCCGGGGCTGTTGGAGCCCGACCAGGTCCAGCTCCTCCTCCAGAAGCGCCAGGCCCGGCAGATCGCGCACAGCCGCAAGAAGCCGGACGACGAGGCGGACCTGCTCGAACTGCCCGCCGAGCGCCGTCCCGTGGTCTCCCACAAGGAGATGCTGGAGCTCAGGAAGCAGCTCAACACGATGGTCGGCGCGTACGTCCACCAGAGCGGCAAACCGCACGGCGTGATCCACACCGAGCTGCGCCGCGTGTGCGGGGGTCCGCCGAGCGCGGAGGCGACGGCCGGACAGCTGCGCCAGCGGATCGCCAAGGTGCAGGAGTGGGCCACCCGCATGCGGTGACCCGGTGACTCGGTGACCGACCACGGTCGCACTCACATTCACACTCACTTCACACTCGCAGACGTCCGCGTCTGCCGGCCGTACGCCGAAACGGGCGCCGGTGCCGTCAGGCACCGGCGCCCGTTCGCGTGCGCGCTCCGTGCAGGGCGGGCGCACGCCCGTGGCCCGCGCCGTTCACATCCGGCCAAAACTGGATCAAACCCGGGGTAACCGGGAACGGTCCGTACCTGCACCTGACCGGATTCTGGACGGAGACTTCCGCTGAGCGAACCGGCTCGCTACTGTCCCGCTACGCACACGCCCCGTGGCAGCGCCGCCGCGGAGCGCAGCCGGTGCCCGCCCGGGAGTGCCCGGGACGCTGCCGACCGGCGGCCTCTGACGCGCGTCGCCGATGGGACCGGTGACGCATCCGCCGCACAAGGGGCCGTCGACTCTCACCACTAAGGAGTGGGCGTCGTGACCGCGGAAACCTCCCAGACGCTCGACCGGGGACTGCGTGTCCTCAAGTTGCTCGCCGACACCGACCACGGTCTGACCGTCACCGAGCTGTCCAACAAACTCGGAGTCAACCGGACCGTCGTGTACCGGTTGCTCGCCACCCTGGAGCAGCACGCCCTCGTACGCCGCGATCTCGGCGGCCGTGCCCGCGTCGGGCTCGGCGTGCTGCGGCTCGGCCGACAGGTGCATCCGCTCGTCCGCGAGGCCGCGCTGCCCGCTCTGCGGTCACTGGCCGAGGACATAGGCGCGACCGCCCACCTCACGCTGGTCGACGGCACGGAGGCGCTCGCCGTCGCCGTGGTCGAGCCGACGTGGACCGACTACCACGTGGCCTACCGCGCCGGGTTCCGGCATCCGCTGGAGCGGGGCGCGGCCGGAAAGGCGATCCTCGCCGCGCGGACCGCGACCGCGGACGAGCCCGGCTACACCCTTACGCACGGCGAGCTGGAGGCCGGCGCGAGCGGGGCGGCGGCGGCACTGATCGGCGTCACGGGAGTGGAGGGCAGCGTGGGCGTGGTCATGCTCGCGGACGCCGTCCCGGAACGGGTGGGCCCGCGTGTAGTGGACGCGGCCCGGGAGGTGGCCGACGCCCTGCGGTAGCCCTGCCGGGCGTTGCTCGGCTCGGCCGGGGCCGGTACGGAGTCTGAGGGCCCGCCGTGGCCGATCGCGCAGTTCCCCGCGCCCCTGAGGGGCGCGGGGGGCCATCACCGGCGCGTTAGATTGACCCCGTGCCTTTTCGCCTCCCCCGCCTCCCCCGCCCCTCGCGCCTCTCCCGCCCCCGGGCTGTCGCCGTCTGCGCTCTGCCCGTGGTGGCGCTGCTCGCCACGGCCGCGTTCGCGCCGTTGCCGTTCGCGCTGGCCCAGCCCGGCATGACGGCGAACGTCCTGGGTGAGAACCGCGGCGACCCGGTGATCACGATCTCCGGCGCGGACACCCGCAGGACGAGCGGACAGCTGCGGATGACGACCATCGAGGCGACGGGCCCGGACGCGGACGTGAGCCTGGGTGACGTGCTCGACGGCTGGTTCCGTACGGACCGTGCGGTGATGCCGCGCGACGCGGTCTACCCGAACGGGGACAGCGTCAAGGAGATCGAGAAGCACAACGCCGAGGAGATGAGGAAGTCCCAGGACACCGCCACCGAGGCGGCCCTGAACCACCTCGGCGAGCAGGGGGACGGCATCAAGGTCACCCTCAAGCTCGCCGATGTGGGAGGCCCGAGCGCCGGGCTCCTCTTCTCCCTCGGCATCGTCGACAAACTGGACGGCGACGGCAGCGGCGGCGACCTCACGGGCGGCAGGGTCGTCGCGGGTACGGGAACGATCGACGCCGACGGGAAGGTCGGCGCGGTCGGGGGAGTGGCCCTCAAGACGCAGGCCGCCCGCCGCGACGGTGCGACGGTCTTCCTGGTCCCGAAGGCGGAGTGCTCGGACGCGGAGTCGGAGCTGCCGAAGGGACTCCGGCTCATTCCGGTGACGACACTGAAGAGCGCGGTCAGCGCCCTGGTGGCGCTGGAGAAGGGGCAGGGCTCCGTCCCCGCCTGTTAGGGGAGAAGCCGCTGACGGCGACTGCCGAGGTACTCCCAGGAGTTCACCCGCTGTCACCCCCTTCTCGGTCGCCTCAGTCGTCGTCCTGCGCCGCCTGCTCGACCAGCGGGATGATCCGCAGCGGCACGGGGTTCTCCATGACGATCGCCGTGGAGGCCCGGACGATGCCATCGAATCCGACCACCCGGTCGATCACGCGTTGCAGGTCGGCGTTGGACCGGGCCACGAGGCGGCACATCATGTCCCCGCTTCCCGTGGTGGTGTGCAGCTCCAGTACCTCGGGCACGGTCGCCAAGTGCGCCCGGACGTCCGCCCCTTGCCCCTGCCGGATCTGGAGGGTCGCGAAGGCGGTGACGGGATATCCGAGGGCCGTGGGATCCACCTGCGGCCCGAACCCCCGGATGACGCCGTTCGACTGAAGCCGGTCCAGCCGCGCCTGCACGGTCCCGCGCGCGACACCGAGCCGACGGGACATCTCGAGCACGCCGATCCGCGGCTCCTCGGCGAGCAGCACGATGAGCCGGCCATCCAAATGATCGATCGCCAAAACGACCTCCGCAATGGTCATCCTGTACAGAACGCCCGACAGAACAAGGCTTCCACTGAACACTTTGCCCAGCAGATTCGCAAACTGTTGCGCACCTTGCGAAGCGGGGCGACCCTGCACCCATGACGCAGACCACACACACCACCCCGGACACCGCGCGGCAGGCAGACCCCTTCCCGGTCAAGGGAATGGACGCGGTCGTCTTCGCCGTGGGCAACGCCAAGCAGGCCGCGCACTACTACTCCACCGCTTTCGGCATGAAGCTCGTCGCGTACTCCGGACCGGAGAACGGCAGCCGCGAGACCGCCTCGTACGTCCTGACGAACGGCTCGGCGCGCTTCGTCCTCACCTCCGTCATCAAGCCCGCCACACCCTGGGGCCACTTCCTGACGGAGCACGTGGCCGAACACGGCGACGGGGTGGTCGACCTCGCGATCGAGGTGCCGGACGCCCGGGCCGCGTTCGCGTACGCCGTGGAGCACGGCGCCACCGCGGTCACCGAGCCGTACGAGCTGAAGGACGAGCACGGCACGGTCGTCCTCGCCGCGATCGCGACGTACGGCAAGACCCGCCACACCCTGGTCGAGCGCAAGGGCTACGACGGCCCCTACCTCCCGGGGTTCGCGAGCGCCGACCCCATCGTCGAACCGCCCGCCCACCGCACCTTCCAGGCCATCGACCACTGCGTCGGCAACGTCGAGCTGGGCCGGATGAACGAGTGGGTCGGCTTCTACAACAACGTCATGGGCTTCACGAACATGAAGGAGTTCGTGGGCGACGACATCGCCACCGAGTACAGCGCCCTGATGTCGAAGGTCGTCGCCGACGGCACGCTCAAGGTCAAGTTCCCGATCAACGAGCCCGCCATCGCCAAGAAGAAGTCCCAGATCGACGAGTATCTGGAGTTCTACGGCGGCGCCGGCGTCCAGCACATCGCGCTCAACACGAACGACATCGTCGAGACGGTCCGCACGATGCGCGCGTCCGGTGTCCAGTTCCTGGACACCCCGGACTCCTACTACGACACCCTCGGCGACTGGGCCGGCGAGACCCGCGTCCCGGTCGCGACGCTGCGCGAACTGAAGATCCTGGTGGACCGCGACGAGGACGGCTACCTGCTCCAGATCTTCACCAAGCCGGTCCAGGACCGCCCGACGGTCTTCTTCGAGATCATCGAGCGCCACGGCTCCATGGGCTTCGGCAAGGGCAACTTCAAGGCCCTCTTCGAGGCAATCGAACGAGAGCAGGAGAAGCGCGGCAACCTCTGACACCCAGCACGCCCGGCAAAGAGCCATACCGACTCGCCGCGGGCCGTACCGACACGGCCCGCGGACGACCGGTCGCGGAGCCGTGCCGAGATACGACCCGCGGCCGCACGGGAGCGGGCCGTGCCGGTACGTCGCAGCCCGCCGCATAGGGCTCCTCCAGGCAACCTCAACGGTTGAGTCGTAGGGCAGTACACCCGGAAGGCGGCGGGCTCGACGTACCGGCACGGCCCCGACCCCCCACCGGGCAGCACGACCACCCACCACCCACCAGCCCCAAGAGTCAGGCGGCCTGGGGCGGCTCCCCCAACTCCCCCAACTCCTCCAACGCCGCAGAAGCCAACGGCGCAAACAGCGGCGAGAACACGGGATTGACCCGCAACGCCTCCCCAAGATGCCGCCGAGCCGCCCCGAGCCTCCCCAACTCCCGCTCGATCACGCCCCGGTGATACGCGTACAGCGCGACCCGCACCTCACCCCCGTGCTCCCTGTCCATCGCCTTCGTGGCGAAGCCGAGCGCCTCCTCGTCCTCCCCGGCACGATGCAACGCCCACCCCAGGGCGTCCGCGACGGCCACGGAAGGATGCCGCGCCCACTCACCCCGCAACCGCCGCACCGCGGACCCGGCATCCCCGTGATCCGCCTCGAATAGACCGAGCACGAGCGCGTCGTCCACACCCCCCGTGGCCCCCTCCCGCACCCGCGCCCGCACCACCTCGTACTGCTCCCGCGCCGCCCCACCCCGCCCCAGCGACTCGTACAACTCGCCCAGCTCCAGCGCGTACCGAGGCAACGGCCGCCCGGCCAGCGCGGACCGGTACGCCCGCAGAGCCTCGGACGTCCGCCCCAGCGCGGCCAGCGCCCTGCCCTGCCCCGCCCGCGCCGCGTCCGCGCCGGGATCGGCCCGCAACGCGGCCTCGAAGGCGCGCAGCGACTCGGCGGGCTCCCCGCGTTCCCAGGCCAGCTCCCCGGCCCGGACGAGACAGTCGGCGCGCTCGGCCGGCGCCGAGGCGAGCGCCGCCGCGTCGGAGAAGGCGGCCGCGGAGTCCTCCCGACGGCCCTGGTCCCGGTACACGAGCCCGGCCCGCGTCAGCACCTGGGCCTTCGCGGCCCGGCTCCCGGAGGGGAGCCGGACGAGCGCGGCGAGCGTCCCGCGCGCGGCCTTGTAATCGCCGAGCCCTCGGTACGCGTCGATCAGCGGCGGATAGGCCGTCCACCGCTTCGGTGAGGCCGCCACCGCGGCCTCACCCCACGTCCGCGCGGTCCGGAAGTCGTGCCGGGCGTTGGCGAGCGCGGCGAGCCCGCCGAGCGCCTCCGCGTTCCCCTTCGGCCTCGCCTTCAGCGAGGTACGCAGGGCCTTCTCGGCCCGCGGGTAGTACCGCGCCTGAGAGGCCCGCTCACCCCGCTGCACGTACGCCGCGCCGAGCACGGCCCACGATCGCGCGTCACCCGGATGGGCCCGCAGGTGCGCCTCGTGGTCACCGATCAGCGCGTCCAGGTCGGGCAGCGAGGCGGGTGCCCCGGCCCCGACGGCGGTCTCGGCCCGTGCCACGGGCCCCGGGGCGGGCGGCGGCCGGTGCTGCCCGGCGGGCATCGTCATCAGCGCGCCACCGAGAACGACACAGCCCGCGAGGGCCCCGGCCAGCACCCACCACTGGACGACCGCACGCCGGTCCGGGCGGGCCGCCGGCCTCGGGGTCAGGTCTTTCTCCACGCCGCTCTCCATGCCGCTCACTGTGCGTCAATACGAAGAGCACATCCGTCCACCACCCCGGCACGGAAAGCCTGGCGCGGACGGGGTTCACACCGATGGCCCCGAGTGCGACGCTGTGATCATGAGCCGTATCGAAGCCCGACCCGACGAAGACATCGTGGCGACGGGCAGCCTCGCCGAGCGTCTCCTCGTGGGGCTGCCGGCCGAGGCGGTCCTCACCGACCCGGACGTCACCAGCTCGTACGCCAACGACATGGCGAGCTTCTGCGAGGCGGGCACCCCCGCCGTCGTGGTGCTGCCGCGCACGGTCGAACAGGTCCAGCACGTCATGCGCACCGCGACCGACCTGCGTGTCCCGGTGGTCCCGCAGGGCGCCCGCACGGGCCTGTCGGGCGCGGCCAACGCCTCCGAGGGCTGCATCGTGCTGTCCCTCGTCAAGATGGACCGGATCCTGGAGATCAGCCCCGTCGACCGGATCGCGGTGGTCGAACCGGGCGTGATCAACGCCACGCTCTCCCGGGCCGTCAACGAACTGGGCCTGTACTACCCGCCGGACCCCTCCAGCTGGGAGATGTGCACCATCGGCGGCAACATCGGCACGGCCTCCGGCGGCCTGTGCTGTGTGAAGTACGGGGTGACGGCGGAGTACGTCCTCGGCCTGGACGTGGTCCTCGCCGACGGACGCCTGATGTCCACGGGCCGCCGCACGGCGAAGGGCGTCGCGGGCTACGACCTGACGCGCCTCTTCGTAGGCTCGGAGGGCTCGCTCGGCATCGTCGTACGGGCCACCCTCGCCCTCAAGCCGCAGCCGCCCCAGCAGCTGGTCCTGGCAGCCGAGTTCGCGTCCGGGGCGGCCGCCTGCGACGCGGTCTGCCGGATCATGGAGGGCGGTCATGTGCCGTCCCTCCTGGAACTGATGGACCGTACGACGGTGAAGGCCGTCAACGACATGGCCCACATGGGCCTGCCGGAGAGCACGGAGGCCCTGCTCCTCGCCGCCTTCGACACGCTCGACCCGGCCGCCGACCTCGCGGCCGTGGGTGCGCTGTGCGAGGCGGCCGGCGCCACCCAGGTCGTCCCGGCGGAGGACGCGGCCGAGTCCGAACTGCTGCTCCAGGCCCGCAGGTTGTCCCTCACCGGCCTCGAAGCGGTCAAAGGCACGACGATGATCGACGACGTGTGCGTACCGCGCTCCAGGCTCGCGGAGATGCTCGAAGGGGTGGACCGGATCGCCGCGAAGTACCAGCTGACCATCGGGGTCGTCGCGCACGCGGGCGACGGCAACACCCACCCGACGGTCTGCTTCGACGCGGCCGATCCGGACGAGTCCCGGCGTGCCCGGGAGTCCTTCGACGAGATCATGGCCCTGGGTCTGGAACTCGGCGGGACGATCACCGGCGAGCACGGCGTGGGCGTCCTCAAGAAGGAGTGGCTGGCACGGGAGATCGGCCCGGTCGGCGTCGAGATGCAGCAGGCGGTCAAGACGGCTTTCGACCCGCTGGGCATCCTCAACCCGGGCAAGCTCTTCTGAGCCACCCCCACCCCCTCCGCCCCCGGGCGGCCCCTTCCCCCGGGTGGTCCCCATCCCCCCGCCCGGTCTCACTCCCCGTCCCTGGACTCGTCCGAGGGCCACGGGTCGCGCAGCCACAGGTCGTCGGCGGGGGTCGGCGCGAGCAGCTCGGCGAGTCCGTCGTCGATACCGAGCTGCTCGGCCTCGGAGCCCGGTGGAACCGCCCGCAGGGTGCGCTCCAGCCAGGCCGACACCTGCGCGGCGGGCGCTTCGAGCAGGGCGTCCCCGTCGGGTGAACTCAGCGCCATCAGGACGACGCTGCGACCGGCGACCTTCGTCGGCCACACCCGCACGTCCCCGTGCCCGCACGGCCGGAACACCCCCTCGACGAGCAGTTCACGCGCGAACGTCCACTTCACGGGATGGTCGGTGCCGATGTGGAAGGTGACGTGCACGGCGTACGGGTCGTCGGTGCGGTAGGTCAGCCGGGCCGGGACCGGGATGCTGCGCTCGGGGGACAGGACCAGCTTGAGCTCGAGCTCGCGTTCCACCACGGTGTACATGTCGCGGTTTCCTCTCGTGTCGGGGCCCTGTGGGCGGGCCCGTACGAGTGGAGAGGGCTCGGAGCGCGCAGCATTACGCCGGTTCGGAGAAGTTTTTCCGAGGGCTCGCGCGCCGGGTGCCCCTATACCTCGTGGCGGCCGGAAAACGTGGCGGAACCCTGCTCGAAGGGGGTAGGTACGCGAGGAGGGGCGGTGGTGGTTGCGCCGGTCTGATAGATGTGGACGCTCAACACGACCCCCGAGCAGATACGGGACGACGGACATGAGCGCCCCAACCCCGGCCCCCGGTGACGACAGGCCCCGCGAAGGGTATTACCCGGACCCGTCCATTCCTGGATATGTCCGGTACTGGAACGGTGCCGCGTGGGTGCCGGGCACCAGCCGGCCTTCGCCGGACGGCGGCGAACAGCTCTCGTCGTCCGCGGACGCGCAGCCCGCGCCCCTGGCCACGGAGGAGACGGGCCCGCACTTCTTCGACGAGGACCCGCCCGCCGCGGGACCTTCTCCGGCCGAGGCGCAGCACGGGAGCCGGCCCGAGCCGGCCACCGCGTGGGGCGCCGACCGTTCCCGGCAGAGCGGCTTCGGCGGCGATCCGGACCGCCGGGTCCGCTGGGGTTCACCGGACCCGCGCGTCCCGTCGGAGCCGGCTTCGTCCGCGCAGCCCGAGGGCAGGTCGGACCACACGGACGGCACGGCCACGTTCCACCCGTCCGACTCCGAGGAGGACACCGGGGCGCCCACGCCTCCCGCCTCCGGCGGCACCGTGGTGTTCCGCAGGCCCAAGGGTCCGGTACGGCCCACCGGGGCGGCGGGGTCTTCGGGGGCCGCGGGAGCGGCCGGTGCCATGGGTGCCGGGCGCGCGCACGTCGCGGGCACGCCCGGTGGGGCACGCGCCCAGAACCCGGGCACGGACGCGGCGGCCGCGGCCCCGGCCGGCGCCGACGGCTCCGCCGGTCCCGGCCTGCCCGGTGTACCGGGCTCCCGCGAACCCCTCGCGTCCGAGGGCACGATGGCCTTCCGGGCCATGACACCCCGAGCGGGACAGCAGCGCGGGGCACAGCCCTCCACGGCCCAGAAGCCCGCAGCTCAGGGAGCAGCGGCCCAGACACCGGCCGGTCCGGCTCCGGGAGCCGCTGCCCAGGGAGTCGCCGCCCAGGCCTCCGCGGCCGCCTCTCCGGCCGCTCCCGCCGCCGCGCAGCAGGCCGCTGCCGGCGTGCCCCCGCAGTCCGGTGCCCAGGCGCCCATGAGCGCGGGCCTCGGCGGCGGACAGCCCTCCTGGGCCCAGCAGGTGCACCGGCTGGCCGGGCCGGACGAGGAGCAGCCCGTCGTGCCGTGGAAGCCGGTGCGGGAGGACCCGTTCCAGGCGGCCGCCCGCTCCCAGTCGAACGCGCGCCCGGCGGGGCTCGGGAAGCGCTTCGCCGCCCGGCTTGTGGACACGCTCGTCCTGGCCGCGGTCACCGGCGCGGCCGCCGTTCCCCTGGGGACCAGAGCGCTCGACCACGTCAACGAGAAGATCGACGCGGCCAAGCTCTCCGGCGAGACGGTCACGGTGTGGCTGCTGGACGGCACGACCGCCCTCTACCTCGGCGCCGTCCTGGGAGTGCTGATCGTCTTCGGCGTCCTCTACGAGGCGCTGCCCACCGCCAAGTGGGGCCGCACCCTCGGCAAGAAGCTGTGCGGCCTGCAGGTGCGGGACATCGAGGGCGGCGACCCGCCGTCGTTCGGCCTGGCCCTGCGCCGCTGGCTCGTCTACAGCGTCCCGGGTGTCCTCGTCATCGGTGTCGTGGGTGTCGTGTGGGGTCTGTTCGACCGTCCGTGGCGCCAGTGCTGGCACGACAAGGCGGCCCACACGTTCGTCGCCGGCTGACAGGTACTCCGGACGGCCGTCCCCCATTGCGCAGTCGCGGGGTTCGCGGTCGACTCGGGGCATGACGACCGAGCCGCCGCCCCCGCCGGACGACGATCCGTTCAGGAAGCCGCCGGACGACGATCCGTTCAAGAAGCAGCAGCCGCCGACGCCCGGACAGGGCGACGGCTCTGCGCCCGGCACTCCGCCGTCCGGCTCCCCGGGCACGGGCGGCGATGCGGGCGGCGCGGGCCAGGGCCCTCCGCACGGCGGCCCGCCGTACGGGGGTCCCCCGTACGGTGAACAGCCCCCGCCGGGCGGTGACCCCTACGGCGCCACACCACCGCCCTACGGGGGCGGAGGTGATCCCTACGGCGGCGGCCCGTACGCCAACGACCCGCTGGCAGGGATGCCACCGCTGGCCGACAGCGGCAAGCGGGTGCTCGCGCGGATCATCGACATGGTCCTCGTCATCATCGTGGTGTGGCTGCTGACGTGGGGCTTCGGCGTCAACGAGTACGACGTCGACACGGACAAGATCGAGTACGGCAAGTCCTTCGGGCAGTCCCTGATCGCCCTGCTGCTCTACGTCGGCTACGACACCTTCATGACCACCAGGTCGGGTCAGACCCTCGGCAAGAAGTGGCTGCATCTGCGGGTGGCGAACCTCGACAACGGCTCCACGCCCTCGACGCAGACCTCACTGGTCCGGGCGCTGGTGCTGTGGGTGCCGTTCGCGTTCTGCTGCGCGTGCCTCTGGACCGCGATCACCGGCGGCTGGAGCTTCTTCGACAAGCCGTACAAGCAGGGCCTGCACGACAAGGCGGCGAAGACGGTGGTGGTCAGCACCGACTGAGCCGGCGGCCGACGGACGGCGGCTGACGGACGGCGGCTGACGGACGGCGGCACGGAATCGGCGGACCCGTGGGAACGGGTCCGCCGATTCCGTGCCGCTGTATGCCGCTTCTGTCTGTCGAGGACTCGGTGATCCGGTGCGGGCGCCGCGTCAGGCGCGCTCGCGGACCGGTTCGGGCGCGCCGGCGACGCTGACGGTCTCGCGCCGCGCCGGAACACGCTGTTCCGTGACGGCGACGGGCGAGGGGTGGGCGGCGGACGCTGCCGGGGCGACGGACGCGGCGGGTTTCGGGACGGGAACCGTCATGGCCACGAGGAGTCCGAGCACGAGGGCGGAGAGCGTGATGACCACGACTCCCAGGCCTGAACTCGTCTGTGACAGCAGCAGCATGGCGAGCGTCGAGAAGATCACGGTGCAGGAACCGTAGGCGAGCTGTGCGGCGGTCGGACGAGGCATGGCAGTTCCGTCCTCGGGATGGGGGTCTCCCCCCGTGCCTCTCGCGATGGGGGAGGGTGCGGATGGGAATCTGGGGTGCGACAACGGTGTCCGCTTGGCAAATCACCGGAAATCCGGCGCGCCGCCAACCGACTCTATTCGGCTGTCTGCCCGAGCGGAACGAGCAGTAAGCGTGACCTAACCCACGGTGCCGGTGCACAGGGGGCGCACGGAGTCATGACGTCTGCCAACCCGACTGTCGAACGCGCCTGTTGAGCGCTGTACGGATGGGTCGTGAGCGGACGGGTGCCCGTGCGCGGCGCGCGGCCGCCGGTGCATAGCTCACTTGACCTGTGCAAGTCAAGGTCTGTCTTTTCTCCTTCAACTCCGATCGAATGTCGTCACTTGTGACGCGCATAGAGCGCGCGCGGACTCCATAACCTGGACACCCTCCTTCCGCGCGCCCGTGCGCAAGGGAGGACTGCCTCAAGTGACCAGCAGACCATGGACGTTCAGAGCGGCCGCAGTGGGTGTGGCGCTCGCAGCGGCCGCGGCCACGTTCTCGACCTTCGCGGTGGCGCAGGCCGCCGAAGGCGACCAGCCGACGGCAGCCGCGAACCGGCAGGACCCGGCACGTGCCGATGACCACGCCGACCACGAGCACGACCTCAAGGGCCCGCTGACCGATCGTCAGGAAGCCCAGCGGGAAGAGGCACTCAAGAGGGTCATAGCCGGTGACGCCAAGGTCGCCGACCGCGGCGGCTCGCAGGTCGTGAAGCTCCAGGACGGCAAGTACGTGGAGCTCGGCCGGGAGAAGACCGACCAGATCTTCACAATTCTCGTGGAGTTCGGCGACAAGGTGGACAGCCGCTACGGCGGCACCCCCGGCCCGCTGCACAACCAGATAGCCAAGCCGGACCGTGCCGAGGACAACAGCACGGCCTGGCAGGCGGACTACAACAAGAAGCACTTCGAGGAGCTCTACTTCGGCACCGGCAAGGGTGCCGACTCGATGAAGAAGTACTACGAGAAGCAGTCCTCGGGCCGCTACTCGATCGCCGGCGCGGTCTCCGACTGGGTGAAGGTGCCCTACAACGAGGCCCGCTACGGCTCCAACAAGTGTGACCCCGACACCTGCGCGTGGAACGCCGTCGCCGACGGTGTCACCGCCTGGGTCGACGCCCAGAAGGCCGCCGGCAAGTCCGACGCCGCCATCAAGTCCGAGCTGGCCGCCTACGACAAGTGGGACCGCAACGACTTCGACGGCGACGGCAACTTCAACGAGCCCGACGGCTACATCGACCACTTCCAGATCGTGCACGCCGGCGAGGACGAGTCCGCGGGCGGCGGCGCACAGGGCGAGGACGCCCTCTGGGCCCACCGCTGGTACGCGTTCGGCACGGACGCCGGCGCCACCGGCCCCGCGGGCAACAAGATGGGCGGCGCGCAGATCGGCGACTCCGGCATCTGGGTCGGCGACTACACGATCCAGCCGGAGAACGGCGGACTCGGTGTCTTCGCCCACGAGTACGGCCACGACCTGGGTCTGCCGGACCACTACGACACCACCAACACCGCCGAGAACTCCACCGCCTTCTGGACCCTCATGTCCTCCGGTTCCTGGCTCGGCACCGGCAAGGACAACATCGGTGACCTGCCCGGCGACATGACCGCCTGGGACAAGCTCCAGCTCGGCTGGCTGAAGTACGACACGGCCAAGGCCGCGACACGCTCCACCCACAAGCTGGGCGTGGCGGAGTACAACACGAAGAACGCGCAGGCGCTGGTGGTCGAGCTGCCGAAGAAGGCCGTCGCCACCGAGGTCGTCACCCCGGCCGAGGGCGCCACCCAGTGGTGGAGCGGCAGCGCGAACAACCTCAAGAACACGCTGACCCGTTCCGTGGACCTCACCGGCAAGTCCTCGGCCACGCTGACCCTCGACGGCTGGTACGACATCGAGACGGACTTCGACTACCTCTACACCGAGGTCTCCACCGACGGCGGCGCCAAGTGGACGCCGGTCGACGGCACGGTCGACGGCGCGGCCATCCCGCGTGACGCCAGCGGCAGCCCCGCGCTGACCGGCACCGTGGACGCGTACAAGAAGCTGTCGTACCCGCTCGACGCCTACGCGGGCAAGAAGATCGACCTGCGCTTCCGCTACTCCTCCGACGGCGGCGTGGCCCAGAAGGGCTTCGCGGCGGACCGGATCACCGTCACCGCCGACGGCTCCGCGGTCTTCTCGGACAACGCCGAGACCGCCGACGCCGCGTGGAAGGCCACCGGCTTCTCCCGGATCGGCGCGTCCTTCACCAAGGACTACGCGCAGTACTACATCGCCGAGAACCGCCAGTACGTGTCGTACGACAAGACCCTCAAGGTCGGCCCGTACAACTTCGGCTTCGCGAACACGCGTCCGTCCTGGGTGGAGCACTTCCCGTACCAGAACGGTCTGCTGATCTGGAAGTGGGACACCTCCCAGCGGGACAACAACGTCAGCCAGCACAAGGGCACCGGCCTGCTGCTGCCGGTCGACGCCCACCCGAAGGCGATGAAGTGGGCCGACGGCACGGTGATGCGCAACCGCATCCAGTCGTACGACTCGCCCTTCAGCAAGTACCGCACGGACGGCTTCACGCTGCACAAGGCGGACGTCGCCACGAAGATCAAGTCGCTCCCGGGCAACCGGATCTTCAACGACCGCACGAACACCTACTACGACGAGACCAACCCGACCGCGGGTGTCAAGATCACTGACACCAACACCAAGATCGCGATCGTCAAGGAGCCCCGCGACGGCTCGACGATCACGGTGAAGGTCTCGGCCGCGACGAAGTAGACGGCGTTTTCGCAGGTCAAACCATGATCGGCCGCAACCCTCTGGCGGGTTGCGGCCGATCGTGTTTAGGTGCGTCCTGTGGCTCTCTTATTGACACCGAATCTCACGGGGGTGTGACTGCATGGCCGCAGGAGGTTTCTGCAAGCTGCCGAACGGGATGGTGGTGGTGGCGTTGAACCTGCCCAGCCCGTCCGCCACGGGCAGCGGCTCGGTACGCGTCCTCGTGCACGCCCACAACCGCGCCCGCGCCCTGACGCGGCTGCGCAACCTGGGCATGCGGGCGGTGTACCTGCGCGGCAACGCGGAGCCTCCGACCCCGGACGAGATCACCGCGGTCCTGCACCACCCCGACGGCCTCATATGGCGCACGTCACCGGGCGCCGAAGCCCGCGCCGAGCTCTGGCACCCGATCCGCGCACTGATGCGGTAGCGCTCCGCCGGGGCCTGTGACACGTCCGCGGGTCCGTCGTGGCCGGGCGCGCGGTTCCCCGCGCCCCTGCCGGGTCCCGGTCAGACGACCGGCTTGCCGCTCAGCTCCACGCCCGCCTCACGCAGCTCCTCCAGGGCCCGCGCGGTGGTCTCCTCGGCCACACCCGCCGTCAGGTCGAGCAGCACCTGCGTACGGAAGCCCTCGCGGGCCGCGTCCAGGGCGGTGGCGCGGACGCAGTGGTCGGTGGCGATGCCCACGACGTCGACCTCGGTGATCTCACGGGCGCGCAGCCAGTCGCCCAGCGCGACGCCGTTCTCGTCGGCGCCCTCGAAGCCGCTGTAGGCCGCCGAGTACGCGCCCTTGTCGAAGACGGTGTCGATCGCGCCGGAGGCGACCGCCGGAGCGAAGTTCGGGTGGAAGCCCACGCCCTCGGTGCCGGCCACGCAGTGCGCGGGCCAGGAGTGGACGTAGTCGGGGTTGTCGGCGAAGTGGCCGCCGGGCGCGATGTGGTGGTCCCGGGTGGCCACCACGTGGCGGTAGCCGGCGGGGGCCTGCCCGATCAGTTCCGTGATCGCGGCGGCGACGTCGGCGCCGCCGGGCACCGCGAGGCTGCCTCCCTCGCAGAAGTCGTTCTGGACGTCTACGACGATCAGGGCGCGGCGCATGTCGGTGTCCTTCTGCCTGGCGCTCCGAGGGGAGCGGTTCGTGGTCTGCGGGTGGATGGGGGCTGCTCGCGCGGGTTCCCCGCGCCCCTGCCGGGGCGCGACCGTGTGACCGAGCCCGGAGCGTTCACGAGGTGGGCGAAAGGCGGCGGTCGTTGCCGTTGCCTTTCCCGGCTCACCGCCCGTTCATGCCCGTTCGGACCCGGGGTGGCCTGAGCGTGCCCCGGCCACGCCTCGGGCCCGGGCACACCCGTCTCACACGTACTCGGTCGGAATGACGGCTTCCCCCCGCGACAGCTGGGTCGCCGAGAGGGGCAGGTTGGCGCGGGCCGCCGCGTGCCGTTCGCGTACGACGTCCAGTGGCTCGTGGGCGACGACCTGGCCGCCCTTGACGAGCTCCACCAGGAGCTGACGGTCGCTGAGCTCGGCCGGGACCGCCCCCGTGCCGATCACCTCGGCCTCGGCGGTCCCGTACGCGTCCAGCCGCCGCGCGGCCCACTTGCGGCCGCCGACGGACGTCTTGCCGCCGGACGACTTCTTGGCCACCGGCACCAGCGGAGCCTTCGGGTCCGCCGACTCGGCCCGCGCGACGAGCTTGTAGACCATCGAAGCGGTCGGATGGCCGGATCCCGTCACCAGCTGGGTGCCCACGCCGTACGCGTCCACCGGCGCCGCGGCCAGCGAGGCGATGGCGTACTCGTCCAGGTCCGAGGTCACGATGATCCGTGCCTTCGTGGCGCCCAGGTCGTCCAGCTGCTGGCGCACCCGGTGCGCGACGAGCAGCAGGTCACCGGAGTCGATGCGGACGGCGCCGAGCTCGGGGCCCGCCACCTCGACGGCCAGCCGGACGGCCTCGGCGACGTCGTACGTGTCCACGAGCAGCGTGGTGCCCCGGCCCAGCGAGTCCACCTGGGCCCGGAAGGCGTCCCGCTCGGTGTCGTGCACGAGGGTGAAGGCGTGGGCGGACGTGCCGACCGTCGGAATGCCGTACCGGAAGCCCGCGGCCAGGTCCGAGGTGGTCGTGAAGCCACCGACGTACGCGGCCCGGGACGCCGCCACCGCGGCCAGCTCGTGGGTGCGCCGGGCGCCCATCTCGATCAGCGGGCGCCCTCCGGCGGCCGAGGCCATCCGGGAGGCGGCGGCGGCGATCGCCGAGTCGTGGTTGAGGATGGAGAGGATCACGGTCTCCAGGAGCACGCACTCCGCGAAGGAGCCCTCGACCCGCAGGATGGGTGAACCAGGGAAGTACACCTCGCCCTCCGGGTAGCCCCGGATGTCACCGCCGAAGCGGTACGAGGCCAGCCACTCCAGCGTCGGCTCGTCCACCACGCGGCGCTCGCTCAGGAAGCCGAGGACGTCCGGGTCGAAGCGGAAGTTCTCGACCGCGTCCAGCACCCGCCCGGTCCCCGCGACCACGCCGTACCTGCGGCCCTCGGGCAGTCTGCGCGTGAAAACCTCGAAGACCGAACGCCGGTCGGCGGTACCGCCCTTGAGGGCGGCCTGCAGCATGGTCAGCTCGTAGTGGTCCGTGAAGAGCGCTGTCGACGGCACGCCCACCCGTCGCGCACCACCGCCCTTCTGCGGAAGCGCTTCGCGCCTTTCTGTTTCTGGCAGCCCCAGGTCCGCAGTGTTCATGGCAGGAGATGCTACCCCCTATCTCGTCACTCTGACGATTTGTGGGGTCCCGTGATTTGCGGGGCTCGTTTGGCCGGGCACCCACCTGTGGTGGCAGCATGGGCCGTGTGACGGCTCCCGCACCCCTAGAGACCGAAAAGACCGAGTCGGCGGAGGAGGTATTCGCCGTACCCGAGCCCGACGTCCCGTGGGTGACCATCGTCCACAACGATCCGGTCAACCTCATGAGCTACGTGACCTACGTCTTCCAGTCGTACTTCGGCTACTCGAAGGACAAGGCCACCAAGTTGATGATGGACGTCCACCACAAGGGCCGGGCCGTTGTCTCCAGCGGCACCCGTGAGGAGATGGAGCGCGATGTGCAGGCCATGCACGGCTACGGTCTGTGGGCCACCCTCCAGCACGACCGGAAATGACCGGCCCCGACCCGGCGCGACCGGGGGCGACCCGGACCGATCCGGCACGACCGGCACCTGCCCGACACCCGCGCAGTACTGGAAGTAGCGACGCAACCTGATGCCAGGACACTTCGAACCGCTCCCCGGCGGCGGCGCGGCCGTCGCGCTCGACGAGGTCGAGATCTCCATCATCCGCTCCCTCGCCGTACAGCTCCTGGAGCTCATCGGACCGGGACCGGGCGAGGACGTCTCCGACGATCCGCTCGCCGAACTGTTCGCGGAGGGGCCGAGCGAGCCGCCCTCCGACCCCGTGCTCAAGCGCCTCTTCCCGGACGCGTACAGCGGGCCCGACGTCGAGGCCTCCTCGCCCGAGCAGGCCGAGGAGCAGCGCGCGTACTCCGCGGAGTTCCGCCGCTTCACCGAGAACGACCTGCGGGCCGGCAAGCGCGACAACGCCCTCGTGGTGATCCGCTCCCTGGACACCCTCGCCGCCGTGGGGGAGGGCGGGGCGGTCCTGAAGCTGACGCCCGAGGAGTCGAAGCAGTGGCTCAGCTCCCTCAACGACCTGCGTCTGGCGATCGGCTCGCGGCTGGACGTCGTCGACGAGGAGGACACGGACCTCCTCTACCGGCTGCCGGACGAGGACCCGCGCAAGCCGATGGTGATGGCGTATCTGTGGCTCGGCGGACTACAGGAAACGTTGGTTGAAACGTTGATGAAGTGACATGAAGCGTTCGCTCAGCGGACGCTCAAATCCGGATAACGATCACATCACCACCCGGGCCTGCTATGAGGGCCCGGGTGTTCTATGTCCGCTTCTTCCTGTGGCATGCGCTACAAGCACCTCGGGTGATCAATGCCGCGACCGTGATAGATCTTCACGACCGCCCGGCCAGGACACCACCCACGTCCTGCCGGGTGCGCCACCGAGCCGGCGACCGCCGGCCAGGCACGAGCGGCCCCGGGAAGGCCGCTCGGCGGGCTCACGGAGCCCGTTCAACTCCAGGAATCCGGGGGGATCGGAAACGGTCCGAAGCCGACGACGGCTCGGACCGGCATGGAGAAAGGCGCACGGACATGACCTCGGTGCAGGTCGGAAAGCACGACGACGAGCGCGGCGGCAACGGTGCCGCCGACAGCGACACCTCCGAAGAGGGCTACGAACGCGGGCTCGGCAGCCGTCAGGTCCAGATGATCGCGATCGGCGGCGCCATCGGCGTCGGCCTCTTCCTGGGCGCTGGGGCGAACATCGCCAAGGCCGGCCCCAGCCTCATCCTCATGTACGCCCTCGCGGGCGTCATCATCTTCTTCATCATGCGGGCCCTCGGCGAGCTGCTGCTCTACCGTCCGGTCTCGGGCTCCTTCGCGGAGTACTCCCGCGAGTTCCTCGGGCCCTTCTTCGGCTACTTCACCGGCTGGACCTACTGGCTGATGTGGGTCGTCACCGGCATGGCGGAACTCACCGCCGCCGCGATCTACGTCAACTACTGGTTCCCGCAGATCCCGCAGTGGGTCACGGCCCTGGTCTTCCTGCTCGTGCTCTTCACGGCGAACCTGATCTCCGTCAAGCTCTTCGGCGAGATCGAGTTCTGGTTCTCGATGGTCAAGGTCACCGCCCTCATCGGCATGATCGTGATCGGCCTGGGCGTCCTCACCTTCGGCTTCAGCTCCGCCGGTGACACCGCCGCCGTGTCGAACCTCTGGGCCTTCGACGGCTTCTTCCCCAAGGGCATCGGCTCGTCCCTCATGACCCTTCAGGGCGTCATGTTCGCCTACCTGGCCGTCGAACTCGTCGGCGTCACCGCCGGTGAGTCCGAGAACCCGGAGAAGACGCTCCCCAAGGCGATCAACACCCTGCCCTGGCGCATCGCCCTCTTCTACGTCGGCGCGCTCACGGTCATCCTCTGCGTCGTGAAGTGGACGGAGTTCGCGCCGGGCGTCAGCCCCTTCGTCGCCGCCTTCGCGAAGATCGGCATCCCCGCGGGCGCCGGCATCGTCAACTTCGTCGTCCTGACGGCGGCGCTCTCCTCCTGCAACTCCGGCATGTACTCCACCGGCCGCATGCTGCGCACCCTGGCGGACAACGGCGAGGCGCCGAGGATCTTCAACAAGCTGTCCGCCACCAGGACGCCCGCGTTCGGCATCACCGTCTCCATGCTCTTCATGGGCATCGGCGTGGTCCTGAACTACATCGTCCCGGAGAAGGCCTTCGGCTACGTCGTCTCGGTCGCCACGGCGGCAGGCATCTGGACCTGGCTCATGATCCTCGTCAGCCACATCCTGTACCGCCGCGCCGTCGACGCCGGACGTCTGCCCGCCTCGTCCTTCCCGGCGCCCGGCGGATCGAAGTTCAGCTGGGTCGCGGTCGCGTTCCTCCTCTTCGTCACCGGCCTCATCGCCTACGACGCCGACTCCCGCGTCTGCCTGTACGTGATGGCGGGCTGGGCCGCCGCACTGGGCATCGGCTGGGCCGTGCTGAAGTCACGGAACCCGGAGGTCACCGAACGCCGCGACCCGGAGTTCGAGAAAGTCGGCTGACCGGAGTTCGAAAAGGCCGGCTGACCGGATACCGACAAGCTCGGCTGACCGGAGTCCGGGAAGGCCGGCCGACCGCAGCCACCCGGACCGGTCCCGGTCCCACCATCGGCATGCAGGGCTCGTGGCCCACCATGTGGGCAGCCCCGTACCACCCTTCGGTACGGGGCTGCCGTCTGCTTATCCTGACCACCATGCTGACCATCACCCAGTCCCTCGTCGACCAGATCGTCGCGCACGCGCGCCGGGACCACCCCGACGAGGCGTGCGGCGTGATCGCGGGCCCGGAGGGCACCGGCCGCCCCGAGCGCTTCGTCCCCATGCTGAACGCGGCGATGTCACCCACGTTCTACGAGTTCGACTCGGGCGACCTGTTCAAGCTCTACCGCGAGATGGACGACCGCGACGAGGAGCCGGTGGTCGTCTACCACTCCCACACGTCGACCGAGGCCTACCCGTCCCGCACGGACATCTCCCTGGCGTCCGAGCCGAACGCGCACTACGTCCTCGTCTCGACCGCCGACACCGACGGGCTCGGCGACTTCCAGTTCCGCTCGTACCGCATCGTCGACGGCGAGGTCACGGAGGAGGAGGTCACGGTGGTGGAGGCCTACTGACCCGCGCGATCCCACATTTCGGTCAGAATTCATCCACCATCTGAGATCACATTCCAGGACCCGGGCCGGGAATCGATACGATGAGCCCATGGTTTCCCACGACGTGAGCGACAAGACGCCGGGCATGCTGCTCGTGGCGCGGCTGCACGTCGACCTGTGCAGGCTGCAGAGCGCCATCTGTACGCGCTGATTCCTGCCGCCGTACGGCCCTGAGCCACGGCTTCGCGGGGCCGCGACCGGCCCGCCCCTCGGCTTCTCCCGCGCTGCCGCGCGCACTCCAGACCTGACTCACCTTCCGACAGGAGCCCGCAACCATGGCCATCGAGGTCCGCATCCCCACCATCCTCCGCACCTACACCGACGGCCAGAAGGCCGTCGAGGGCGGCGGGGAGACCCTCGCCGAGCTCCTCGACGACCTCGAGAGCCGCCACACGGGCATCCAGGCCCGCATCGTGGACGGCGGCGAACTGCGCCGCTTCGTGAACGTGTACCTGAACGACGAGGACGTCCGCTTCCTCGACGGCATCAACACCAAGCTCACCGACGGCGACAGCGTCACCATCCTGCCGGCCGTGGCCGGCGGCATGGTCTGACCGGGCTGCCGGGCTCTGATCGCTGATGCGCTACGACTCCCCGCTGGCCGCGGTGGGCAACACCCCTCTGGTGCGCCTGCCGCGGCTCTCGCCGTCCGCCGACGTCCGCATCTGGGCGAAGCTCGAGGACCGCAACCCGACCGGCTCGGTCAAGGACCGCCCCGCGCTCCACATGATCGAACAGGCCGAGAAGGACGGCAGGCTCACACCCGGCTGCACGATCCTCGAACCGACGTCCGGCAACACCGGTATCTCGCTCGCCATGGCCGCCAAGCTCAAGGGCTACCGCATGGTGTGCGTCATGCCCGAGAACACCTCGCAGGAGCGGCGTGAGCTGCTCGCCATGTGGGGCGCCGAGATCATCCCCTCACCGGCGGCGGGCGGTTCCAACACGGCGGTACGCGTGGCGAAGGAGCTCGCCGCCGAACACCCCGACTGGGTGATGCTCTACCAGTACGGCAACCCCGACAACGCGGGCGCGCACTACGCCACGACAGGCCCGGAGATCCTGACCGACCTGCCCTCCGTCACCCACTTCGTCGCCGGGCTCGGCACCACCGGAACGCTGATGGGCGTGGGCCGGTACCTCCGCGAGCAGAAGCCGGACGTGAAGATCGTCGCCGCCGAGCCGCGCTACGACGACCTCGTCTACGGCCTCCGCAACCTCGACGAGGGCTTCGTCCCCGAGCTCTACGACGCCTCGGTGCTGACCACGCGCTTCTCGGTCGGCTCGGCCGACGCCGTCACCCGGACGCGGGAGCTCCTCCAGCAGGAGGGGATCTTCGCCGGGGTGTCCACCGGAGCCGCACTGCACGCGGCGATCGGCGTCGGGCGCAAGGCCGTCCAGGCAGGGGAGTCCGCCGACATCGTCTTCGTCGTGGCCGACGGCGGCTGGAAGTACCTCAGCACGGGCGTCTACACCGCCGCCACCACGGAAGAGGCCATCGAGACACTCCAGGGCCAGCTCTGGGCGTAGGGCATCACCCCGCCCCGCCCCGGAACGCCCGCTCCTCGAACGTCGGAGGGCTGCTCCCGGCCCGTCCGGCGATCGGCGTCCGGGGCCGCGCACGAGGCCGCTCGGACCGAGGGACGGCGCGGGCGGGCGCGAGGCGCCCGAAGCCCTACTTCGTCAGGTGCCGCACCCGGTCCCAGACCCCGGGGTCCAGCACCCCCACCCGCCGCCGGAACTCCCGCACCGGCAACCTCCGCAGCTCGTCGGTCTCCAGGAAGCTCGCACGCCCCCGGGCGTCACCCACGGCCCCCGCGGGAAGCGCGATGACCCCGCTCCGCCCGTCGTGGTGCTTCGTGGTGATCTTGGCGACCACGGCCCGGCGCCCCCGGACCGACAGGACGAGGCAGGGCCGGTCCTTCGCACCCGGCCCGTCCTCGAACGGCACATTCGCCCACCAGATCTCCGCCGGCTGCGGCCGGGGCGAGCGGTCGACCCCGTCGGCCCTCCCCGGTGGCCGCTGCGACGACCGCCCCCGCCTGCCGGGCGGCCGCCCGCGCCCCCACCCGTCGACCAGGGCCGCCACGCCCGCGAGCAGCACCACGGCCGCCAACGCGAGCCACCACCACGTGTCCATGCGTACGACGGTACCGGCGCGCCCCCGCCCACGCCCGTGTGCCCCCGGCCCTGCCGCCGGCCACCCCGCTGCCCCCGAACCGGTGACACCGCAGGTGAGTTCGCCCACAACAGCCCTCGACGGAGGAGCGACCCGCCCTTTTGCGCCTTACGCTCGACGGACCGCACGACCCCCGACTTCACTCCCCGCCAGCGGAGGTTTCTGCTTTATGAAGCTCACCGTCGTCGGCTGCTCGGGGTCGTTCCCGTCCGCGGAATCGGCCTGTTCGAGCTACCTCATCGAGGCCGACGGCTTCCGGCTGCTTCTCGACATGGGCAACGGTGCCCTTGGCGAGCTGCAGCGCCACTGCGGTCTCTACGACCTTGACGCGATCTTCCTCAGCCATCTGCACGCCGACCACTGCATCGACATGTGCGCGTACTTCGTCGCGCGCTACTACCGCCACGACGGCGGTCGCTGCGATCCGATTCCGGTGTACGGACCCGAGGGCACCGAGCAGCGACTGACCACCGCGTACGCGGACACCCCCTCCGCCTCCTCCATGAGCGAGGTCTTCGACTTCCACACCGTCAAGCCGGGCTCCTTCGAGATCGGCCCCTTCTCGGTGCACACCGAGAAGGTCAGCCATCCCGTGGAGGCGTACGGCATCCGCGTGGAGCACGGCGGGCGGTCGCTCACGTACTCCGGGGACACGGGCGTGTGCGACACGCTCGACGAACTGGCCCGGGACACGGATCTGTTCCTCTGCGAGGCCGCGTTCACCCACGGCAAGGAGAGCATCCCGGACCTCCACCTCAACGGCCGCGAGGCCGGCGAGACCGCGACCCGCGCCGGCGCCCGCCGCCTCGTACTCACCCACATCCCGCCGTGGACGGACCCCCAGGCCAACCTGGTGGACGCCCGCGAGGTGTTCGGGGGACCGGTGGAACTGGCGACGCCGCGGGCCACGTACGAGATCTGAGCGCGCTCGCGCCGATCCGCGCGCACGCGTACGAAAGGCCCCCGGAACCCAATGGGTCCGGGGGCCTTTCGTACGTGGTGCGAGAGCTCACGCCTTGGTGAGGTCCTCGACCTCCTCGTCGGGCTCACGGCCCGGGGTGGCGAGGTTGAACCTGATGATCGCGAAGCGGAAGGTCACGTAGTAGACCGCCGCGAAGACCAGGCCGATCGGGATGATCATCCAGGGCTTGGTGGCGAGGTTCCAGTTCAGGAAGTAGTCGATGGCACCGGCGGAGAAGCTGAAGCCGTGGTGCACGCCCAGCGCCCAGGTGATGGCCATCGAGAGGGCGGTCAGCACCGCGTGGATCACGTACAGGACCGGCGCGATGAACATGAACGCGAACTCGATCGGCTCGGTGATGCCGGTGACGAACGACGTCAGCGCGAGGGAGACCATCATGCCGCCCACGGCCTTGCGGCGCTCGGGGCGGGCGCAGTGCGTGATCGCGAGGGCGGCGGCCGGCAGCGCGAACATCATGATGGGGAAGAAGCCCGTCATGAACTGGCCGGCGGTCGGGTCGCCGTGGAAGAAGCGGGGCAGGTCACCGTGCCAGACGGTGCCCGCGGAGTCCTTGAAGGAACCGATCTCCTGCCAGGCGACGGTGTTCACGAACTGGTGCATGCCGACGGGAAGCAGCGCGCGGTTGATCGCGCCGAAGATGCCCGCGCCGACCGCGCCGAGGCCGGTCATCCACTCGCCGAAGTTGGTGATGACGTCACCGACGGGCTCCCAGACCAGGCCGAAGAAGACGCCGACCGCGGTGCCGATGAAGGCCATCAGGATCGGGACGAGACGGCGGCCGTTGAAGAAGCCGAGCCAGTCGGGCAGCTTGGTGCGGTGGAACCGCTGCCAGGTGACGGCGGCTATCAGGCCCATCACGATGCCGCCGAGGACCTTGGGGTCGTTGTAGGTCGCGGCGACGTCCGCGCCCTTCTGGACCTTGGCCTCGGTGATCGGGAACGCGGTGAGCACGTTCTTGTAGACGAGGAATCCGACGAGCGCCGCGAGGGCGGTGGAGCCGTCGGACTTCTTGGCGAAGCCGATGGCGATGCCGACGCAGAACAGCAGCGGGAGGTTGGCGAAGACCGCGTCACCGGCCGTGGCGAACACGGAGGCGACCTTGTCCCAGCCGAGCCCGTCGGGGCCGAACACGTCGGGCTGGCCGAGACGGAGCAGGATGCCGGCGGCCGGCAGCACGGCGATGGGGAGCTGCAGGCTGCGGCCGACCTTCTGCAGGCCCTGGAGCAGGCCGGAGCCCCACTTCTTCGTGGGGGCCGCCGGAGCTGTGGCGGTGGTCATTGTTCCTCCATGTGCTGCGTGCCGCCGGAGGCGGAGAGGGAGAGAAAGAGGAGTGCACGAGGGATGGACGCATCCACGTGGTCTACACCACTCAGTGGTGTAGACCTGTTGTAGCACGGTGAAGGCGAGATAAGGAACCCGCCAATTTTGTGGCCTGGACCATAGGGGAACGAGCCGCCACACAACCGGATGAAAGCGTCCAGAAGCCACAGCGAAGGGCCCCCGGACCAGTGGTCCGGGGGCCCTTCGCCAAGCACCGTCGGAAAGCTCTCCCGACCGCTAGGCCTTCGTCACGTCCTCGACCTCGTCGTCCGGCTCCCGTCCCGGCGTCGGCAGGTCGAACTTCGTGATCGCGAAACGGAACACCACGTAGTAGACCGCCGCGAAACACAGACCGATCGGGATGATCGCCCAAGGTCTCGTCGCCAGGTTCCAGTTGATGACGTAGTCGATCAGCCCCGCCGAGAAACTGAAGCCGTCATGCACGCCCAGACCCCACGTCACCGCCATGGACACACCGGTGAGCACCGCGTGCACCGCGTACAGCAACGGCGCGATGAACACGAACGAGTACTCGATCGGCTCCGTGATGCCCGTGACGAACGACGTCAACGCGATCGACAGCATCAGGCCACCGATCTCCTTGCGGCGATGCGGCTTCGCACAGTGCGCCATCGCCAGGCACGCCGCCGGCAGCGCGAACATCATGATGGGGAAGAAGCCGGACGTGAACTGCCCCGCATCCGGGTCGCCCGCCAGGAACATGTTGATGTCACCGTGCACGACCGTGCCGTCCGGCTTCGTGTAACTGCCGAACTGGAACCACATCGGCACGTTCAGGAACTGATGCAGCCCGATCACCAGCAGCGCACGGTTCGCGACACCGAAGACCCCCGCGCCCCACGCACCCAGACTGACCAGCCAGTCACTGAAATCCTCCAGGCCCCGGCCGATCGGCGGCCACACCCACAGACACAGCGCGGCGAACGCGATCGCCACGAACGCCATGATGATCGGCACCAGCCGGCGGCCGTTGAAGAAACCGAGCCAGTCCACGAGCCTCGTACGGTGGTAACGCTGCCAGAAGTAAGCGGCCATCAGGCCCATCAGGATGCCGCCGAAGACACCCGGATTCTGGTAGGTGAAGACCACCACCGAGCCGTCGTCCGCCTGGCAGCCGGCGGCCACCACCTTCGCCTGATCCGCACAGTCCTCGGGGAACTGCCGCAACACGTTGTAGTAGACGAGGAACCCCGCCACTGCCGCCAGCGCCGTCGAACCGTCGGCCTTCTTCGCCATCCCGATGGCCACACCGACACAGAACAGCAGCGGAAGCCCCAGCGAACCGTCCAGCAGCGCGCTGCCCGCCCCCGCCATCACCTTCGAGACGTTCGTCCAGCCCAGACCGTCGGCCCCGAACACGTCCGGCTGCCCCAGGCGATTCAGGATGCCCGCCGCCGGCAGCACGGCGATGGGCAGTTGAAGGCTGCGCCCCATCTTCTGCAGACCCTGGAAAAGGTCACCCCAACGGGAGCGCGTGGGCGCGGCCGCACTGTCGGCACTCATGCGTGTCCTCCTGCGTCCCTCGGCGCCGGCCCGGACCCCGCGGAACGAAGCCAAGTTTGGCGGCCGTTGAAAACTGGTGTAGACCAGTCGGCGAACGGTTGTGCTGCCGTGACCGCCATCATTCGGCAGAGGCGACACGACCGCTCGCGAAGATGGGCCAACTGTGGGTTACTGCGACAAAGCGGTTCGGATCAGGGAGTAGGACATGGCCAGCAAGGCTGAGAAGATCGTCGCCGGGCTCGGCGGCATCGACAACATCGAAGAAGTCGAAGGCTGCATCACCCGACTGCGCACCGAGGTCATCGACCCCAGCAAGGTCGACGAAGCCGCCCTGAAAGCCGCAGGCGCCCACGGCGTCGTCAAGATGGGCACGGCGATCCAGGTCGTCATCGGCACCGATGCCGACCCCGTCGCCGCGGACATCGAAGACATGATGTGACCCCTCCGACACCGCACCACTGAAGACCAGCACCACTGAAGACCAGCACGACGACGAGAACACCGAGACCCACCCCGGAGGGGCCGCTTCCCGCACCAGGGACGGCCCCTCACCCGTGAACGACTAGGCTCCTCGCCATGTCTCGCATCGACGGCCGCGCGCCCGAACAGCTCCGCCCCACCACCATCGAACGCGGCTGGAGCAAGCACGCCGAAGGCTCCGTCCTCGTCTCCTTCGGCGACACGAAGGTCTTCTGCACCGCCTCCGTCACCGAAGGCGTCCCGCGCTGGCGCAAGGGCAGCGGCGAAGGCTGGGTCACCGCCGAGTACTCCATGCTCCCCCGCGCCACCAACACCCGCGGCGACCGCGAATCCGTCCGCGGCAAGATCGGCGGCCGCACCCACGAGATCAGCCGCCTCATCGGCCGCTCCCTGCGCGCGGTCATCGACTACAAAGCACTCGGCGAGAACACCATCGTCCTCGACTGCGACGTCCTCCAGGCCGACGGAGGCACCCGCACCGCCGCCATCACCGGCGCCTACGTCGCCCTCGCCGACGCCATCTCCTGGGCCCAGGGCCGCAAACTCATCAAGGCCGGCCGGCAGCCCCTGACCGGAACGGTCAGCGCCGTCTCCGTCGGCATCGTCGGCGGCATCCCCCTCCTCGACCTCTGCTACGAGGAGGACGTGCGCGCCGACACCGACATGAACGTCGTCTGCACCGGCGACGGCCGCTTCGTCGAGATCCAGGGCACCGCCGAGGCCGAGCCCTTCGCCCGCGACGAGCTCAACTCCCTCCTCGACCTTGCCGTATCGGGCTGCACAGAACTCGCTGTCGCCCAGCGCACGGCACTTGATACGGTCCTCGAAAGGTAAAGGACGCACCAAGACGGCCGTGGGCCGCAGGCAACCACGACACCCACCGTCGCGTCCCTACATGTACGGGCGTACGGCTCACCGCCGTGCGCCCGGCAGCACCACAACGGGGGCCCTGAGGCCTGCGAAACGGGGCCCTTGTGGGCCTGAACAACGGGAGGACCGTTCCATGGCCGCCAGCCGCCGCCGACCACGCCGCATCACCATCGTCGCCGCAGCCGTGGCTGCCGTCGCACTCACAGCCGGACTGACCACCGGCTGCGACGCCGTCAACAAGGCACTCGACTGCGTCCAGACCGCCGACACGATCGCCGACAGCGTCACGGACCTCCAGCAGGCCGTCGAGAACGCGGCGAACGACCCGACGCAGGCGGGCGAGGCCCTCGACTCGATCGACAAGAACCTCGACACCATCGGTGACAAGACCGACGACACCGACATCAACAAGGCCGTCGACGACCTCCAGGCAGCGGTCACCAACGTCCGCGACTCCATCAAGAGCGGCGACCAGACCCCCGACATCAGCCCCGTGACGGACGCCGCGGGCGAACTGACCAAGGTCTGCACGCCGTAGCGACGACGACCGGCCCCGCGGGCGGCGACGACCACGGGCGGCACGCCCCGGCGACACCGCCCACCTGGCTAGGGTGAGAACCATGACCCGCCTGATCCTCGCCACCCGCAACGCCGGAAAAATCACCGAGCTGAGGGCGATCCTCGCCGCCGCAGGTCTGCCACACGACCTCGTCGGCGCGGACGCCTACCCGGAGATCCCCGACGTCAAGGAAACCGGCGTCACCTTCGCCGAGAACGCCCTCCTCAAAGCCCACGCCCTCGCCCGGGCCACCGGCCTCCCCGCGGTCGCCGACGACTCCGGACTGTGCGTGGACGTCCTCGGCGGCGCCCCCGGCATCTTCTCCGCCCGCTGGTCCGGCACCCACGGCGACGACCGGGCCAACCTCGACCTCCTCCTCGCCCAACTCGGCGACATCGCGGACGAACACCGCGGCGCCCACTTCGCCTGCGCCGCCGCCCTCGCCCTGCCCGACGGCACCGAGCGCGTCGTCGAAGGCCGCCTGCGAGGAACGCTCCGCCACGAACCCACCGGCTCCCACGGCTTCGGCTACGACCCGATCCTCCAGCCGGACGGCGACACCCGCACCTGCGCAGAACTGACCCCCGAAGAGAAGAACGCGATCAGCCACCGCGGCAAGGCGTTCAGGGGGCTGGTGCCGGTGGTGCGGGAGCTGTTGGGCTGAGTTGCCCCTCCACGGTCCACTCGAACGTCGGAGACGCAAGCACGTCGGAAACGACGAGATCCCGTCCGATCGACACGATCGGACGGGACGCGGCGCTGCGTGTTCGACGCACGTATGCACTCGACACCTGTGCGGCCGGGGGGACTCGAACCCCCACGGGTTTTACCCCACTGGGACCTAAACCCAGCGTGACTGCCAATTCCACCACGGCCGCCCACCGTCCGGTCATGCTACTGGCCGGACGGCTCCAGTGGTCCTCAGATCCCCAGGTCCTTGATGATCTTCGCGACATGGCCCGTGGCCCGGACGTTGTAGAGGGCCCGCTCGACCTTGCCCTCCTCGTCCACGACGATCGTGGAGCGGATGACGCCCATGTACGTCTTGCCGTAGTTCTTCTTCTCGCCGTAGGCGGCGTAGGACTCGGTGACCGTCTTGTCGGGGTCGGCGAGCAGGGTGATCCCGAGGTTCTCCTTCTCGCGGAACTTGGCGAGCTTCTCGGGCTTGTCGGGGGAGATGCCGATGACGTCGTAGCCGGCGCCCGCGAGGAGGTCCAGGTTGTCGGTGAAGTCGCAGGCCTGCTTGGTGCAGCCTGGAGTGAGCGCGGCGGGGTAGAAGTAGACGATGACCTTCCGGCCCTTGCGGTCGGCCAGGGACACCTCGTTGCCGTCGGCGTCGGGCAGGGTGAAGGCGGGGGCGGGGTCGCCGGGCTGGAGTCGCTCGCTCATCTCGGTTCGGTCTCCTTGCGAGGTGGTGGATACGGAACCGAGCGTAATGGGGGTGCCGGGCGGTGCGCGGCGGGCGGAGCTGACAGACTGTCGACCAGAGAAAAGGCCGACGGGAACAGGCCACGGGAAGAAACGACCACGACCACGGAGGCAGCGCGTGTCGGACACGTCGAGCACGCCGGACACCAGGACTCCGGCGCAGATCGAGGCGGACATCAAGCGCCGTCGCGAAACTCTCGCCGAGACGCTCGACGAGATCGGTGTGCGGGTACATCCGAAAACGATCGTCGGGGACGCGAAGGCGAGGGTGGCGTCGAGCGTCGACCACACGCTGGGGCGTGCCTATGTCGGCGTGAACCGCGTCGTCGGTGATGTGAAGGGGCAGTTCGTCACGGAGGAGGGTGCGCCGCGGCTGGAGCGCATCGTGCCCGTGGCTCTCGTGCTGGTGGGTGTCGTCGGGCTGCTCACGCTGGGCCCCAGGCGCCGTAAGGGCTGAATGCGCCCGCCCCACCCGCGTACGGGCTGTGAGAAGGCAGGTAGGTTCGGACCGTGAGCGCCAAGAGGACTGAGCCCAGCAGCCATGACGACAAGCTGCCCATTCGGATGCTGCACGACCGTGTGCTGGTGCGGCAGGACACCGCCGAGGGCGAGCGGCGTTCCGGTGGCGGCATCCTGATCCCCGCGACCGCGGCTGTCGGCCGGCGTCTGGCCTGGGCGGCGGTCGTCGCGGTCGGGCAGAACGTGCGGACGGTGGAGCCGGGCGACCGGGTGTTGTACGACCCGGAGGACCGGGCCGAGGTGGAGGTGCGTGGCACCGCTTACGTGCTGATGCGCGAGCGGGATCTGCATGCCGTGGCGGCGGACCGGTTCGAGGGTTCCGAGGACTCGACGGGGTTGTATCTCTAGATCCCGGACAGATCCCGGTCAGAGCCTGGACAGTCCCGGACAGATCCGGGACAGATCCCGGACTGGTTGCGCCGGGAGGCCTGGAAACAGTGGCAGAAAGGGCTGGTGACCATCGTCACCGGCCCTTTCTTGTTGCTGCTTGCTACCGTTGAGGGAACCCGACGAGACGCGCCGTACCGGGGCAGGACAAGACGACGCACCCCTGTTGATTCCTTCACGGAGGTGCCTGATGGCCTGGGTTCTGCTTGTCGTCGCCGGTCTGCTCGAGGTGGGCTGGTCGATCGGGATGAAGTACACGGAGGGGTTCACCCGGCTGGTGCCGAGTGTTCTCACCGGGACGGGCATCGTCGCCAGCATGTTCCTGCTGTCGTACGCGGCGAAGTCGTTGCCCATCGGTACCGCGTACGGGGTGTGGGTGGGTATCGGTGCGGCCGGGGCGGCGGTGTTCGGTATGGCGGTGCTGGGTGAACCGGTGACCGCCGCCCGGATCTTCTTCGTCTGTCTCCTGCTGGTGGCTGTGGTCGGTCTGAAGGCGACCTCGGGGCACTAGCCGCCCAATCGGCCCCGGGTCGCTACGGGAAGTCTCCGAACGTGGTGCCCGTGCCGCCGTCCTGGCCGTCCGTCGTCCCTCCGTCGGTCGTCGTGCCGCCGTCGCCGGTGGTGCCGCTCGCTCCGTCGCCGGTGGTGCCGCCGTTGCCGGTGGTGCCTCCGTCGGTGGTGGTGCCGCCGTCCGTGCCCGTGCCGCCGTCCGTGCCGTCCGTCGTGCCGCCGTCGCCGGTGGTGCCTCCGTCGGTCGTGGTGCCGCCGTTGTCCTGGCCCTGGGTGCCCGGGGGTTCCTCGCCGCCGGTGGTCGTCCCGCCGTTGTCCTGGCCGGCCGTGGCGGGCTCGTCCTCGTCCGGGTCCGCAGGCGGGAGCTGCTGCTCGTCGGCGCCCGGCTGGATCCTGAGGTCGAAGTCCTGGACGGCCACGCCCTTGAGCGCGGCCTTCGTGTACTGGGCCCAGATCTGGGCCGGGTACCCGCCGCCGTTGATGCGCTGCTGCCCGAGCGCCCCGTACAGCTCCTTGTGGACGCCCGTGTCGGGGTCCTGGCCCATCACGGCGACGACGGTGGCGAGGTTCGGGGTGTAGCCGGCGAACCAGGCCGCCTTGTCGTTCTCCGCGGTGCCGGTCTTGCCCGCCGCGGGACGTCCCGCGGCCTGCGCGGCCGTGCCGGTGCCGCCCTCGACGACGCTCTGCAGCATCGAGGTCGTGGTGTCGGCGGCCTCGCGGCTCACGGCCTGCCAGGTCTTCCGCTCGGGCAGGTCGACGACGTCGGCGCCGTCCTTGGTGATGCTCTCGATCATCCGGTACGTGCCGCGCTTGCCGTGGTTGGCGAGTGTCGCGTAGGCCTCCGCCATGTCGAGGACGCTGGCCGTGGAGGGGCCGAGCGCGATCGAGGGGGAGGCGTTCAGGTCGGGGGTGTCGGACGGGACGCCGAGGTCGACGGCCGTCTTCATGACCTTCTCGGGGTCGACGTCCACGGCCATCTGCGCGTACACGGAGTTCACGGACTTGTCCGTGGCGGTGCGGACGGAGATGTCGCCGTACGAGACCTGGTCCTCGTTCTCCGGGGCGTAGGTGCCGCCCTCCCAGCCTTCCACGGGGCGTTTGTTCGTGCCGTCGTAGACGGTGTTGGGGGTGATCGTGCGGCCGTCCTGGGTGGTCGAGTCGTTCTGTACGGCCGAGGTGAACACGAACGGTTTGAAGGTGGAGCCGACCTGGTAGTCCCGGCGGGTGGCGTTGTTGTAGTACTGCTTGGTGTAGTCGATGCCGCCGTACATCGCGAGGACCTTGCCGGACTTGGGGTCGATGGAGGCCCCGCCCGCGCGGACGTAGTTGTCGACCTTGCGGTTCTTCTTGTCGAGCTCGTCCATCACCTGGTCGTCGACGGCCTTCACGAACGAGTCCTGCTTGGACTTCTGCAGGGTGGTCGTGATGCGGTAGCCGCCCGCGTTCAGTGCGTCCTCGTCGAGGATCTTGTTGTCGGTGAGGTAGTCGTTCACGGCCTTCACGATGTAGCCGCGCTGTCCGGACATGCCGGCCGCGATCACCGTCTGCCTGGGCTCGGGGAACTTGGTGCCGGCGCGGTCCGCCGCGGTGAGCCACTTCTTCTTGACCATGCCGTCGAGGACGTAGTTCCAGCGGGCCAGCGCCGCGGGCTTGTTCTCGGGGTGCGCGACGACGTCGTACTCGCTCGGCGCGTTCAGCAGGGCGGCCAGGTAGGCGCCCTGGGCGGCGGTGAGGCTCTTGGCGTCGACGCCGTAGTAGGCCTGGGCGGCGGCCTGGATGCCGTAGGCGTTGCGGCCGAAGTAGCTGGTGTTGAGGTAGCCCTCGAGGATGTCGTCCTTGCTCTTCTCGCGGTCCAGCTTGATGGCGATGAAGAACTCCTTGGCCTTGCGGGTGACCGTCTGGTCCTGCGCCAGGTAGTAGTTCTTCACGTACTGCTGGGTGATCGTCGAACCGGACTGCTTGCCCTTGCCCGTGGCGGTGTTCCACGCGGCGCGGACCATCGCCTTGGGATCGACCGCCGACTCGGTGTAGAAGTCACGGTCCTCGGCGGCCAGTACCGCGTGCTGGGCCTTCTTGGAGATCGCCGTCAGTTTCACGTTCTCCCGGTTGACCTCGCCGTCGCGGGCGAGCTGGCTGCCGTCGGCGTACAGGTACACGTTGCTCTGCTTGATCGCCGCGGAGTTCGCCGCCGGGATCTTCACCAGGTAGTAGCCGAGCGCGAACACGCCGATGAGCAGCAGGCCCACGGTGACGAAGGCGCCGAGCACCAGGCGCCAGGTCGGGATCAGGCGTCGCCATCCGGTGCGCCTCGGGCGTTTGGGCTTCTTGCCGGGTGCGTCCGGGGCCGCCGCTGTGGCGGCCCCCGGTTCCCTCGGTGCCCAGCCCTCGCTCGGCTGCTGCGGCTGCGGCTGGTCGTTCATCTTGTGCCGGACTCCCGTTTCGCGTCGTACGCCTCGTACGCCCTGGTACGCCTTGTGCGCCCCTCCCTTTGAAGACTGTCGCATCCGGTGATTCGTTCCCGGTGCGGGGCACGCGTCGGGCGGGAAATTGCCTGGCACGTGGCGGGGCCCCGCGGCTAGGCTCCTTCGCTTTGGCTCGTGACGGTCGAAGGGGGCCCGGGGTGGGGGCAGGAAGGCTGTACGCGGCCGTCATGGTGGGTGCGTTCCGACGGTATGCGACCTATCGGGTGGCCACCGCCGCGGGCGTGTTCACCAACACGGTCTTCGGGCTGATCCTGGCGTACACGTACATCGCCCTGTGGGAGGAGAGGCCTGGTCTCGGGGGGTACGACCAGTCCCAGGCCGTGACCTATGTGTGGCTCGGGCAGGGGCTGCTCGCGGCGGTCGCGGTGATGGGGGGCGGTTTCGAGGACGAGATGACCGAGAGAATCCGTACGGGTGACATCGCGATCGACCTGTACCGGCCGGCGGACCTTCAGATGTGGTGGCTGGCCGCCGACGCGGGGCGGGCCGGGTTCCAGTTGGTGGGACGCGGTGTGGTGCCGATGGCGTTCGGGGGACTGGTGTTCCATCTCGCGCTGCCGGGCGACGTCCTGACCTGGCTGGCGTTCCTCGTCGCCGTCGCCCTCGGTCTGCTGGTGAGTTTCGCGATCCGCTATGTCGTGGCGCTGCTGGCGTTCTGGTTCATGGACGGGGCGGGTGTGCAGCAACTGGCGGTTCTCGCGGGGTTGTTCTTCTCCGGGATGACCCTGCCGCTGAACGTCTTTCCCGGCGGTCTCGGCGAGCTGGCCCGGGCGCTGCCCTGGTCGGCGCTGATCCAGGCGCCGGCGGATGTGCTGCTGGGGGAGCGTACGGGCTCGGGGGTGCTGCGTACGTACGTCTTCCAGGCCGCGTGGGCGGTCGGGCTGCTGGCGGTGGGCCGGATGATCCAGTCGGCGGCGACGCGCAGGGTGGTGGTCCAGGGTGGCTGACCTGTGGGAGCGGCGTGAGGGTGACTTCGCGCCGGTCGGGGGTTCGCGTGTGGTGGACGGGCTGCGCGCCTACCGGCTGATCGCGTGGATGTGGATCCGTTCGACGATGGCGTACCGCGCGTCGTTCGTGATGACCGCTCTCGGGAACTTCGCGGGGACGGCGCTCGACTTCGTCGCGATCCTGCTGATGTTCTCGCGGGTCGACGAGCTCGGCGGCTATTCGCTGGGTGAGGTGGCGTTCCTGTACGGGTTGTCCAGTACGGCGTTCGGTCTGACGGATCTGACGATCGGTTCGATGGACCGGTTGGGCCGGCGGGTGCGGGACGGCACGCTCGACACGCTGCTCGTGCGGCCGGCGCCGGTGCTCGCGCAGGTCGCCGCGGACCGGTTCGCGCTGCGGCGGCTGGGCCGGATCACGCAGGGGCTGCTGGTTCTCGGGTACGCGCTCGCGGTGGTCGACATCTCCTGGACTCCGCTGAAGGTGCTGCTGATGCCGGTGATGGTGGTGAGCGGGACCGCGATCTTCGCGTCGGTTTTCGTGGCGGGCGGGGCCTTCCAGTTCGTGGCGCAGGACGCGTCGCAGGTGCAGAACTCCTTCACGTACGGCGGGACGACGCTGCTGCAGTACCCGCCGACGGTCTTCGCGACGGATCTGGTGCGTGGGGTGACGTTCGTGCTGCCGCTCGCCTTCGTGAACTGGCTGCCCGCGTTGTACGTGCTGGATCTGCCGTATCCGCTCGACCTGCCGGAGTGGGTCGCGTTCCTGCCGCCGCTCGTGGCGGTCGTCTGTTGTGCGCTCGCCGGGGTGGCCTGGCGGGCGGGTCTTCGTTCGTACCGGAGTACGGGGAGTTAGTGCGTGGGCATCGAGGCGGGCAGTGGGGCCGATGACGGCTTCATTCGGCTGGACCGGGTCGAGAAGGTCTTCGACGTGCGGAAGAAGACCGGGTTCATGCGGAGCGAGCGGCGGCAGGTGCGGGCGGTCGACTCGCTCTCCTTCACCGTGGCGCGGGGTGAGATGGTCGGTTACATCGGGCCGAACGGCGCCGGGAAGTCGACCACCATCAAGATGCTCACGGGCATTCTCACGCCGAGTGGCGGGCGGCTCCGGGTGGCGGGCATCGACCCCTCGCGCGAGCGCACCCGGCTCGCGCGGCGCATCGGGGTGGTGTTCGGGCAGCGGACGACGCTCTGGTGGGATCTGCCGCTGATCGACTCGTACCGGCTGATGCACCGCATGTACCGGATCCCGGACGCGCGGTACGCGGAGAACCTGGACCGGTGTGTCGAGCTTCTGGAGCTGGGAGCCCTGCTGGACGTGCCGGTGCGGCAGCTGTCGCTGGGGCAGCGGATGCGCGGGGACGTCGCGGCGGCGCTGCTGCACGATCCGGAGGTGCTGTACCTGGACGAGCCGACGATCGGACTCGACGTGATCAGCAAGGCGAGGGTGCGGGAGTTCCTGCGGGACCTCAACGCCGAGCGGGGCACGACCGTCCTGCTCACCACCCACGACCTGACCGACATCGAGCAGCTGTGCCGGCGGGTGATGGTCATCGACCACGGGCGCCTGATGTACGACGGTCCGTTGACGGGGCTGCACGAGATCGGCGAGAGCGAGCGGACCCTCGTCGTGGACCTGGAGCGTGAACTGCCGCCCATCGACGTCGGGTTGGCGCGCGTGGTGAAGGTGGAGGGGCCGCGGCAGTGGCTCGCCTTCCCGGCGGCGCAGTCGGCGGCGCCGCTGGTGGCGCGGATCGCGGCCGAGTATCCGCTGGTGGACCTGTCGGTGCGGGAACCGGACATCGAGGCGGTCATCAGCCGCATGTACGCGGAGAAGGCAACCTCGTAGGCTTCTGCCCATGACGGACGAACTCCCCGGTGGGCTTCCCGAGCTGCGTGCCTCCGACGCCGACCGCGAACAGGTCGCCGAAGTGCTGAGGGACGCCCTCGCGGAGGGGCGCCTCGACATGGAGGAGTTCGAGGAGCGGCTGGAGGCGACGTACAAGGCGCGTACGTACCGGGATCTGGAGCCCATCACCCGGGATCTGCCCGCGCCCGGGGTGACCCCTCCCTCGCCCGCCGTGTCGATGGTCAAGCAGCCGGCCGAGGCGGGCGACTGGGCGGGCCGTGTCGTCGGTGGTGAAGGCTCGTCCCGGTGGGGTGTCGCGATCATGGGCGGGTTCGAGCGCAAGGGGCGCTGGACCATGCCGAAGCGGTTCAACTCCTTCGCGTTCTGGGGCGGTGGGGTCATCGACCTGCGCGAGGCGAACTTCGCCGACGGCGAGGTCGTGGTCAACTGCGTCGCGATCATGGGCGGGATGAGTGTGATCGTGCCGCCCGGTGTCGAGGTCGTCGTCCGTGGCATCGGGATCATGGGCGGTTTCGACCACCGCGAGGAGGGTGTGCTGGGTGACCCGGGCGCTCCGCGTGTCGTCGTCACCGGGTTCGCGTTCTGGGGCGGCGTCGGTGTCGAGCGCAAGGTCACCAAGGCGGAGCGGCTGCGTCAGAAGGAGGAGCGGCGGCTGGAGAAGCTGGAGCGCAAGGCCGCCCGCCAGGAGGAGCTGGAGGAGTCCAGGCGCCGGGCCCTGGAGGGCTCCGGTACCGGGAGGGAGGGGCGGGGCGACTCCCTGGACGAGGCCCGTTCCCTTCACCGCGCCGCGATGGAACAGCACCGGGAGATGATGCGCGAGCACCGCGAGGAGCGGCGTGAGGAGCGACGTGAGCGCCGGGAGGACCGGCGGGACCGGGACTGAGGGCTCCGCCGGGAGCCCGCCGCGTCAGCCGCGGGCCCGCTGTGGCCGGTCGTCGCGCGGTTCCCCGCGCCCCTGCCGGGGGGTCACAGCTCTGCCGGGGCCGCGCCCTTGAGGTCGTCCAGGTCGAAGACCTCCGCCATGCGCGCGTAGCCCTTGTCGCTCGGGTGGAGGTGGTCGCCCGAGTCGTAGTCGGAGCGCAGGCGGCGCGGGTTGTACGGGTCGCGGAGCGCCTCGTCGAAGTCGACGTAGGCGTCGAAGACCCTCCCGGAGCGGATCTGGGCGTTGACGGCCTGGCGGGTGTCCTCCAGGTGGGGCCGGTATCCGCGGTGTCCCTGGAAGGGCATGAGGGTGGCCCCGACGACCCGCAGGCCGCGCGCGTGGGCCAGCCGCTTCAGTTCGCGCAGCCCGGCGGTGATCCGGTTCGCGTCGGTCTGGCTGGGCGTGCGCAGGATGTCGTTGACGCCGAGGGCGACCACGACCGCCCTGACGTTGGTGCGGCCGAGGACGTCACGGTCGAAGCGGGCCAGGCCGCTCGGGTTCTCGGCGGGGCGGCCGAGGCCGCTGGTCAGGACGCGGTTGCCGCTGATGCCCTGGTTGACGACGCTGTAGCGGGGGCCGTCCGAGCCGCCGCGCAGCCGGTCGGTCAGGACGTCCGTCCAGCGCCGGTTCTCCCCGACGGACGAGGTCACGCCGTCGGTGAGCGAGTCGCCGATGACGACGACCGTGCCGTCCGACTCGTTGCTCAGCACGTCGAGCGCGGTCAGGTAGCGCCAGTACGGCGTCTGCCCGGTGTACGCGACACCGCTGACGTCCTCCGTGCGGTCGCCCTCCGCGGTGTACGAGATCTGCCGTGCCTGCGGGTGGTAGGTGACGGGCCCCGACGGGGTCGGTGAGTACGTCGTCACCAGCACGTCCGTGTCGTGCGGGATCAGCAGCCGTACGGCGTCGCTGACGACCTGTTGTCCGGCGGGCACCACCACCGACGGGTTGCCGCCGAAGGTGAGGCGCCGCATCGAGTCGGCGGCCGCGGCGGCGTTGTTCGCGGTGGCCGCGACGGCGACGGAGGCGTGCGTGATGCTGAGCGGCTGCTGCCCGTACAGGTTGGACAGGGTGATGCGGGCCGCGGTGCCGCCGACGCCCACGTGCACCACGTTGCGGACCGAGCGGCCCGCCATGCCGTTCACCTCGGTGCCCGGCTCCGATCCGGCGGGGGAGGCCGCCCAGGCGCCCACCCAGGTGCCGACGGACGCGGGGGCCGCGGAGTTGTGCGGGGTACGGCCGCCGGCCACCGTGGTCTGCGCGCCGTCGTCGGCTGCCACACCGACGTATATGGCGGCTGAGATGGCGACGATCACGGCAACGATCGCTGCCAGCAAGGCATAACCGTGACGCTTGGTCATGCGGTGCGTGTCTCCTCGAAAAAGTGGGAGCCCCGGGCTCCGATGTGATCACCCCATGATGAGGCATGGCGCGGAAGGAAACAGACAGGACCCCCCTGAACCCCAGGAACCCCCCGCTGAACTCCCCCGCCCGAACAGACGCCGGGAACTCCTGTTCCGTTCCAGGAGTCGGTCAGGTTGGGACAATGGGTGTGGGGGACCGGGAACGGATGGAGTGGATGGAACGCACGAAAGAGGAAGAAACAGGGGATTCGGGCCCGGAGGGACAGCATTCCCGGCCCGGTGGTGTGGCGAACCCCACGGCAGCCGGCCGGCCCGCGCCGACCCGCGCCATGAACACGTTCAGCCCCGCCGACGAGGAGAAGTTCCGCGGCGTCCGCCGGATGAAACTCACCGCGACGGGCCTGCTGCTCATGGTCGCCGTCGTCTACGTACTGGCCAAGTGGGCGGGGAACTCCGGCGCGGGCGCCTGGACGGGTTACGTGGCCGCGGCCGCCGAGGCGGGCATGGTGGGCGCGCTCGCCGACTGGTTCGCCGTCACCGCCCTGTTCCGCAGGCCCATGGGCCTGCCCATCCCGCACACCGCGATCATCCCCACCAAGAAGGACCAGCTCGGCGTCTCCCTGGGCGAGTTCGTCGGCGAGAACTTCCTCTCCCGGGACGTCGTGCGCGGGCGGCTGCGCGCCGTCGGCATCGGCAGCCGCCTCGGCACCTGGCTGGCCGACCCGGAGCACGCCGACCGGGTGACCGCGGAGCTGGCCACGGCCCTGCGCGGCGCCCTCGCGGTGCTCCGCGACTCGGACGTGCAGGCCGTCGTCGGCGAGGCCATCAACCGGCGGGCCGACGCCCAGGAGATCGCCCCCGGCATGGGGAAGATGCTGGAGAAGGTCGTCTCGGACGGCGGCCACCGCCGGGTCGTCGACCTGATCTGCGTACGCGCCCACGACTGGCTCGTCCTCCACAACGACCAGGTGATGGACGCGGTGCAGGGCGGCGCCCCCGGCTGGACCCCGCGCTTCGTCGACAAGAGGGTCGGCGAGCGGGTCTACAAGGAGCTGCTGCGCTTCGTCACCGAGATGCGAGACATGCCCGCCCACCCCGCCCGCGGCGCCCTGGACCGCTTCCTCACGGACTTCGCCGCCGACCTCCAGTCCGACACCGACACCCGGGCGCGCGTGGAGAACCTCAAGCGGGAGGTCCTCGGCCGCGGTGAGGTCCAGGACCTGATCGCGTCCGCCTGGTCCTCCGTGCGGCAGATGATCGTGTCCGCCGCGGAGGACGAGCGCAGCGAGCTGCGGCTGCGCGTGCGGGCCTCGCTGCTGTCCCTCGGCGCGCGGATGGCCACCGATGCCAGGCTGCAGGCCAAGGTCGACGGCTGGGTCGAGGGAGCCGCGGTGTACGTGGTGACGACCTACCGCGACGAGATCACCTCGCTGATCACGGACACGGTCGCGGGCTGGGACGCCGAGCACACCTCGAAGAAGATCGAGGCGCACATCGGCCGTGACCTGCAGTTCATCCGGATCAACGGCACGGTGGTCGGCTCCCTGGCGGGCCTGGTGATCTACACGCTGTCGCGGGCCCTGGGCGGCTGACCTGGCAGGACGGGGGCGTAGGCCGTTCCGTCCTGGGGACTCGTAGGGGGTTCGTCCGCCCCCGTACGGGGTTCGCTCGACGAGGAGAGAGCCCATGGCAGCAACCGGCGCAGGCACCGAGGCCGTCACCACCGCCATTCCCGCCCGTCTGGACCGGCTTCCCTGGTCACGCTGGCACTGGACCATCGTCATCGGGCTCGGCACGGTCTGGATTCTCGACGGCCTGGAAGTCACCGTCGTCGGCAACATCGCCGGCCGGCTCTCCGAGGAGGGCAGCGGGCTGCCCATCTCGGCCGCCCAGGTCACCGGCATCGCGGCCGCGCTCTACGTGGCCGGAGCCTGCGCGGGCGCACTGTTCTTCGGACGGCTCACGGACATCTTCGGCCGCAAGAAGCTGTTCATGATCACCCTCGCCGTCTACCTGGCGGCGACCGCCATGACGGCGTTCTCGTTCTCCACCTGGTGGTTCTTCCTCTTCCGCTTCCTCACCGGCTTCGGCATCGGCGGCGAGTACGCGGCCATCAACTCGGCGATCGACGAACTGATCCCCTCCAAGTACCGCGGCCGCGTCGACCTCATCATCAACGGCAGTTTCTGGCTGGGCGCCATCGCGGGCTCGCTCCTGTCGATCGTCGCGCTGAACACGGAACTGTTCGCGATCAACGTCGGCTGGCGTCTCACCTTCCTCCTCGGTGTCGTCCTCGGCCTGGTGATCCTTCTCGTCCGCCGGAACGTCCCCGAGAGCCCGAGGTGGCTGTTCATCCACGGCAGGGGTGACGAGGCGGAACGTCTGGTCTCCTCGGTCGAGCGGCAGATCGAGGAGGAGACCGGACGTGAACTCCCGCCGCCCGAGCGGGAGATCACCATCCACCAGCGCAAGAGCATCGGGTTCCTCACCATCGGGCGGACGGTCTTCTCGACGTACCGCAAACGCGCCGTCCTGGGCCTGTCCCTCTTCATCGGGCAGGCGTTCCTCTACAACGCGATCACCTTCGGCTTCGGCGCGATCCTCACCACGTTCTTCGACGTGCCGACCGGCAACACCGGCTACTACTTCGCCGTCATCGCGGTCGGCAACTTCCTCGGCCCGCTGTTCCTCGGCAAGCTCTTCGACACCGTGGGCCGCCGGATCATGATCTCGTCCACGTACCTGCTCTCCGGCATCCTGCTCTTCGGCACGGCCTGGCTCTTCGACCAGGGCTCGCTGAGCGCGAACACGATGACCGCCTGCTGGTGCGTGGTCCTGTTCTTCGCGTCGGCCGGCGCGAGCAGCGCGTACCTGACGGTCTCCGAGATCTTCCCGATGGAGACCCGGGCGATGGCCATCGCCTTCTTCTACGCCATCGGCACCGCGGCCGGAGGCATCAGCGGCCCGCTGATCTTCGCGGAACTGACCAGCACGGGTGTCGTCGGCGACACGGTCCTCGCCTTCCAGATCGGCGCCGGGCTGATGTGCGCGGCGGGCCTCGTGGCGGCGGCACTCGCGGTGAAGGCGGAGGGACGCTCCCTGGAGGACATCGCCAGCCCCCTGTCGACGGCCGAGTCCCCTGCCGGGCCGCCCGCCGGGTCGCCCAAGGGGTCGGGCGCCACGGCTTAGGGTCCGGCGGGCGGGCCCGGGCGCGTGGCTTCCGCGGGGCAGCCGCGCGTCTCGGCCTCACGTGTGCGGGGCCCGTTCCGGGGTGTGGCCGCCCGCGCGCGGCTGTCGGGTGACGCCCCCGGATTGCCCGACGCCCGTCGGGTGACCTGCGCGGATGCGCCGTGGCACGGTTCTCGCAACGACGCAGCGCCGCGACGACGGGACGGCGCGTCGGATCGGAGGACGACACATGACGACCTACCCGCTCGACCCTGAGCTCGCGGCGCTCGTGCCCATGCTGCCGAGGGCCGACTGCTCGGACCTCGAAGGAGCCCGGGCCGAGGCACAGGCCGGTGTCGCGGCGGCCCTCGAAGGAGTGGACGTCACCGGCGTGGACGTCTTTGAGGTGGTGGCCCCCGGGCCGGAGGGCGCACCCGACGTCGTCCTGCGCAGCTACCGCCCCCAGGGCGTCGAGGGCCCGCTGCCGGTGGTCTACGACATCCACGGCGGCGGATTCATCCTGGGCGACGTCGACTTCGACCACGGCGTCAACGTGGCGCTCGCTCGGGAACTGGGCGCCGCGGTCTTCTCCGTGGAGTACCGGCTCGCCCCCGAGCACCCCTACCCGGCCGGCCTGGAGGACGCGTACGCCGGACTCGTCCACATCGCCAAGAACGCGGCCGAACTCGGCGTCGACGCCACCAGGATCGCCCTGTTCGGCATCAGCGCGGGAGGCGGTCTCGCGGCCGGGCTCGCCCTGCTCACCCGCGACCGGGGCGGCCCCTCGATCGTCTTCCAGTACCTCGGCATCCCCGAGCTCGACGACCGCCTCGACACGCCCAGCATGCGGGCCTTCACCGACACACCCCTGTGGAACCGGCCCAACGCGGTCATCAGCTGGGACCACTACCTGGGCACCGGCGTCCCCGGCAGCGACGGCGTTCCGATCCACGCGGCTCCCGCTCGGGCCACCCCCGGACAGCTCGCCGGGCTGCCGCCGGCGTACATCTCCGTGATGGAGTTCGACCCCCTCAGGGACGAGGGCATCGACTACGCCCGCGCGCTGCTCGCGGCCGGTGTGAGCGTGGAACTGCACCTGTTCCCGGGTACGTTCCACGGCTCGGCGATGATCCCGCACGCGGAGGTGTCCCAGCGGGATGCCGCGGAGGCGGTGGCGGTGCTTCGGAGGGCGCTGCGGTAGCGCCTTGCGAAGCGTTGGGGTGCGGGGCGGTGTGGCTTCTTGGCCGCGGGCCGGTGGGGGCTGGTCGCGCAGTTCCCCGCGCCCCTTCAGGGGGCGCCTCCTGAGGGGCGCCCATGAAGGCGGTGGGCCCGGCCTAGTCTTCCTGTTGTGCCAACCTCAGTGCGTACAGGGCGAGTTGGGCTCGGAAGCGGTCCTGGGGGTTGCTCAGGCGGTAGCCCAGTTCGCTCTCCACGCCCGACAGGCGGGCGGCGACCGAGCTGTGGTGCAGGTGGAGGTCGGCGGCGGCGTGGCGGAGCGAACCCGTGCGCAGGAAGGCCGTCAGCGCGGCCAGAGCCGCCGGACCGCCCCTGCCCTCGGCGAGCCCGGCCAGGGCGCGGACGTCGGCCTGGGCCCGCAGCCGGTCGACGGGGATGTCGGCGAGCAGCGCCACCGGCCCGAGCGAGTCGTGGTCGACGACGGCCTCGTCGGGCAGCCCGGCCACGTCGACCGCGAACCGCAGGGCGAGCCGTGCCCGGACCCAGGAAACACCGGCGTCCAGGGCGGGAACACGGCTGCCGACGCCGATCCGTACCCCCTCGGAGCCCTGCTCACGGACGAACTCCCGCAGCTCGTCGGCAACCGAAGCGGCGCCCGGCACGAGCGCGACGGCGAGCGGTCCGACCGCGGCCACCCGCACCCCGGGGCGCAGTTCGCGCCGCCCGAGCACGGCGACCGAGGAGGCCCCGGCGACGGCCACCACCCGCAGCGGCCGTTCGGGCGCGAGGCCCAGCAGGCGCAGCGCCCGCGCCCGGTCCTCGACGGCCTCACGCTCGGACAGCACCCGCTCGACCAGCGCCGGGTCGGCCACCTGATGAGGCGGACTGTCCTGCTCACGGCCGCCGTGCACGACGCCCGCGGCGATGGCCATCCACTCCAGCACCAGTTCGTCGAAGGGGCCGGGCGCGCCCGGCCGCTCCAGCCACACCCGGCCGCCCGGAGCGAACTCGGCGCTCCCGGAGACCGTGCCGACAGGCTCCGCCGGTACGGTCCCGGCCGGCCCGAACCGCACCACCCGGCCGCCCACCTCCAGCCCCGCCGGACACTCGGCAAGACCCGCGGTGGACCGCACGAGCGACGCGGCGTCGAGCCGCCCCGCCCCGAGCAGCGCCTCGAAGTGCGCGATGACCCGCAGTGCCGCCGCCGCGTCCGCGTCGAGGGCCGACAGCCGTAGCAGCAGTCCCTTCATGACCTGGGAGTCTAGGCCGCGGATCGGCCTTACGGCCCGGTCGTACGGGCAGGTCGTGCGGCCCGGTTGTACGGGCGGGTCGTGCGGCCCGGTCGTACGGGCAGGTGGTGCGGGGCAGGCCGTGCGGGTCGGCCGTACCGCCGTCCGGCGGGCCGCGCCACTCGTCGTACGACTCGGAGGAACGGGCGGGAACTGAGTACGCGTACTCTGTCGGCCCTGTGTGCTACGGGTGAACCCTCGTTCCCATGACCGAGAAGCTGCTGGGCCCGCTGTCGAAGCGCCCCTGGACGGAACGCTGGCTGACCCGCCTGCTGGGTGCCGCCCTGTCCTCGGCGGCGTACCTCCTCTGCCTCCCCTGGGATCTGCGCAACCGCCCCGAGTCACCCGGTTCGATCACGGAGACGACCTCGATGACCGTCGTCGGCGTCACGGCCCTGGCCGTGTGTCTGCTCCTGCTGGCCGCGTACTTCGGTCTCCGTGACGCCCTCGCCTGGCCACTGCTGGTGGTGGCGGCGCCCCCGATCACGCTCATGTACGTCTCGTTCCACACGCACCCCGAGCCGCTGGACGCGTCCCTGTGGCCGCTGGCCTGGGCGTTCTCCACGCTCGTCATCGCGGCGGGCGTGCTGGTCGCGGGGTTCGTGGCCAGGCGGTTCAAGGAGGACACCGGCGACTCGATGGAAGGGCTGGTGCTCGCCCACCACCACAACCAGCCGTGAGGCCGGGCGCCGGGGGACGGGCTCAGGCTCCCGTGGTGGAGCCGGGCCGGACGATCATGAGGATCGTGACGGTCGCCCAGAGCAGGTTGAAGATGCCGGTGAACATGGCGAGTCGGACGGTCGCCCGGGGGTCCGCGCCGACCGGGACGGACACGGACGGCGATGCGGACGGAGGCGGCGACGTGGGCAGGGACGGCGACCCGGCCGCCTCCACCGCTTCGACCGTCCCCGCCGACTCCACTGCTTCAACCGTCCCCGCCGACTCCACCGCTTCGAGGATCTCCTCCTGACGCGGCAGCACCAGCGCCAGCAGAACCGCTGCCGCGATTCCGGTCAGGACCATCGAGGCGACCAGCCAGGCGTCGTCGAGCACACCCATGCTCAGGGCCGTGGCGAAGCCGAGGACGGGAACGGCGATACCGATGGCCGCGTATACCCGGCAGATCCGGTGCAGCAGACGCACCGTCTCCGTCGCGCGCGGGTCGCCGGGATCAGCGAGGGCGCGGCGCGCGCCGGGCGGGAACATGCTGGCCGCGACGGTGACGGGCCCGATGGCGATGATCGCGACGAGGACGTGGAGGACGAGGAGGAACTTGGTCACGAGAGGACGGTAGGCGGCGTACCGGATCTTGTGGAAGTGGCGGTACTGCCAGCATTCAACAGATTCCCGCCAGGAGTGTGAGGACCGGTACTTGCGGCCTTCTCCATGGCGGGCAGGCGTGGAGCCGGGCGTGACGGGCGGGATGCCCACTTGGCCGGAATCCGGGGCCTGCCTACTCTTTTGCCATGCACACCGTGGCCGTACTGGCGCTCGACCAGGTCATCCCGTTCGACCTCTCCGCCCCGATCGACACCTTCAACTGGGCCCGGCTGCCGGACGGCCGCGCGCCCTACCGGATCAGGGTCTGCTCGGTGACGGAGGAGGTGAACGCGGGCCCCTTCACGCTGCGGGCCCCGTACGGGCTGGAGGCGCTGGCTGACGCCGACACGATCATCATCCCGGGCACCGTCGACCCGACGGGCCCGCTGCCGCCGGGAGTGGGCGAGGCCCTGCGTGAGGCGGCCGCGAACGGCACGCGCATCGCCTCGATCTGCGTCGGCGCGTTCATCTTCGCCGCCACCGGACTGCTGGACGGCCGGCGGGCGACCACCCACTGGATCGCGGCCGCGGACCTGGCGGCCATGCACCCGCGGGTGACGGTCGACCCGAACGTCCTCTACGTCGACAACGGGCAGTTCCTCACTTCTGCGGGGGCCGCCGCGGCGATGGACATGTGCCTGCACATGATCCGCAAGGACTACGGCTCGGCCGTCGCCGCCCACGCGGCCCGGATGTCCGTCATGCCGCTCGAACGGGAAGGCGGGCAGGCCCAGTTCATCGTCCACGCCCAGCCTCCGGTCCCGGCCGGTACGACGATGGAACCCCTGCTGACCTGGCTGGAGGAGAACGCCGACCGCGATCTGACGCTGGACGACATCGCCGCCCGGGCGGGCACCAGCGCCCGCACGCTCAACCGCCGTTTCCGTGAGCAGACCGGCACGACGCCTCTGCAGTGGCTGCACCGGGCGCGGGTGCGCAGGGCGCAGCACCTGCTGGAGACCACCTCCCACCCGGTCGAACGGATCGCGGTCCAGGCGGGGTTCGGCTCACCGACGGCGTTCCGGGACCGGTTCAAGCGGGTGGTGGGGACCAGCCCGCAGGCGTACCGCAGGGCGTTCCGGGGAGCGCCGGTGGGCTAGGAGAGCGCCGGTGAGCTGGGGGAGGGGAGGGCGTGGGCGTGGGCGGGGGAGGTGTGCCGGCGGGGCGCGGTCTCAGCCCCGCCGGTCGGCCACGGCCCACGACGCCAGTGCCATGGCCCCGGCCGCACCGAACACGGCCGGCCACGCCCCCACCCTCTTGGCGAGAGGATGGGATCCGGCGAAGGCGGCGACGTACACGGCGGTCAGTGCTCCCGCCGCCGTCCCGCCGGCCTGCTGGTGCCACTGCCGGGCGGACGCCACCCCGGCGACGGCCAGCACGACCCCGCCGAGCTGCCGCTTCCTGGTCCAGCGAGCGACCCCGTACCCGCCGATGAGCCCACTCGCGGCCACCGCCGCGGCCGGTACCTTCGCCATCACTGCCTCCTGGTGCCGCGTCGGGTGCGTCCGACGGTCAGCCGAGGCTAACGCGCCGGCATGCGCGCCCGCGCACCACCCTCACCGGGCCGCCGGTCTCACCTCGCCCGAGAGGGGCAGTCCCAGTCCCGCCACGGCCCGGGAGACGAGGCGGGCCATCTCCACGGCGCCCCGCTCCTGGAAGTGGGTGTTGTCCTGGACGCCGTTGGGGAAGTTCGGGTACTGCCCGGGGTTCAGCCACAGGAAGATCCCCTTGGAGCCCTCGACGCCGACCCCGTCGAGGTAGACGCGGCTGGCCGCCGCGAGGTCGACCAGTGGGGCCCGTTCCTCCCGGGCGACCGCCTTCGCGGCGTCCACGTACGCGGGGAAGGAGACGTTGAACTTCCCGGTGGACGCGTTGTAGGAGCGTCGCGAGACGGGTGTCACGACGACCGGGGTCGCGCCCCGCGCACGGGTCGCCCGGATGTAGTCGTTGCGCAGGTACTCCTTGTAGTCGGCGGGCGACGTGTACCGCTCGGGGTTGTTCACGGTGGCGTCGTTGTGTCCGAACTGCACGAACAGGTAGTCGCCGGACCTGATCACCTGATGGATCGCGGCCAGCCGCCCCTGCTCGATGAAGGAACGCGAACTGCGCCCGCCGATGGCGTGATTGGCGACGGTGACGTTCGACGTGAAGTACGAGGACAGCTTCTGGCCCCAGCCGGCCTCGGGGTAGTAGCGGGAGTTGTACGTCTGGGCGGTGGAGTCACTGGCGATGTAGACGGTGCCGGTTGCCGCCGCGGCGGCGCTCGCGGTTCCGGGCAGACCCAGCACGCCGAGGGCCCCGGCACCGGCCGCACCCGCGGCACCTGTCAGGAACCGTCTGCGACTGCTGTCACCGGGACCGCCGTCACCGGCGCGGGCGTGGGGGGTGGCATTGCGACTCATATGACCTTCCCTGCACAGAAGTTGAGGAACTGTCGCAGGGAGGTGGCAGCCGGTGGGTGAAAGGTTGCCGTGAGTTGCCGTGAGTTGCCGGGCACGCCGGGAGCTGCCGAGGCGCGCGGGACTCCCGGGCTGCGCCGGGCCTTTGTGGCCATCGCCCGCCGGGCTACGTCGGCTTCACTGCCGGGCGTCCGCGAGCCAAGTCCGCCATACGCGCCGGCTGTTGGGCGTCTCGGGCCGGTCCAGAAGCCACAGCACGTACCCGGCGTGCAACTGGGCCCAGGGATTCTCCGAGCGCCGGGCCCCTTCCAGCCGCACCCGCAGCGGATCCCCGTCGACGACCCGGGCGATGCGCACGTACTCGCGGTCCTTGCAGCGGTACGCCCGCCGCACGACGATCTCCAGCAGGTCGAGCAGCTTGGCGCGGGCCACCGGATGCCGTCCGACGGTGTCCGTGGCCAGATGCCGCAGGAGCCCTTCCTTCGTCCCCCACGCCTTGGCGTGCCGGGTCCACTCCTCCGGATACCGGGCCTCCCACTCCAGGAAGAGCAGGGCGTAGGGCAGCCCGGGCCACGCGGCAAGGTCCTTGTCCCAGGTGTTCCACACGCCGTCGGGCAACGAACGGCTCTGAGCCCGCAGATAGTCCTCGTGGGCCGACCGCAGCCCCGGATCCTGGAACGGGTACCGCATGCCCTGCCCCTGCGCCGACCGCAACATCTCGTTGAACCGGTGCCGGGTCTCGTCGGTTCTTCTCCGTGCGGACGCCAAGTGGTCCAGCGCGGCGGCCCGTTCGGCCGGGTCGTCCGCGATCAGTCCGTACGCCCACCCGAGCCGCTCGTCCCACGCCCGGGCGTCGTCCATGTCCGCCCCGTGCCCTGTTCCATGCCCCATGGGACAGATCATCCCCGAGCGCGCCGCGCCACGCCCCTCCGGGCACCGTTTCCTCACCATGCGGCGGGCGAGCCGGGACCGTACGGTGCTCGGCAAGACGCGCAGGTCGGCCGCGATCTCGGCGTCGGAGACGGCGGGGCCGGAACCCCGGACCGCCCATCGAAGAGTTCGCGCTTCCGGGGCAGTGGCAGGGCCGGCCGCTCATGCGGGGGAAGCGAGTGCGTTGGACGACTTCGGCGCCTGTGACCCAGGTCTCAGTGCCGCCGTGCAGCAGATGAGGCGGTGTTCACGTCGAGGAGAGGTGACAGGAAGGGAGGAGCGCATGGAGACGGACTTCCAGGCTTTCGTCGCCGCGAGGTCGACCGCGCTGTTCCGGGGCGCCTACGTCCTGACGGGCAACCGTGAGGCGGCGGAGGACCTGGTCCAGGAGACCCTGGAGCGGGCCTGCCGCAAATGGCGCACCATCGCGGGCAAGGACGCTCCGGACCTCTATGTGCGGCGGATCATGGTGAACCTGGCCAACGACCGCTGGCGCAGGTTCCGCCGCCTGGCGACGACCTCCGATCCGGAAAGCGGTGACAAGGCCGCCCCGGGAGACGAGTTCGGGCAGGTGGACAACCGGGACCAGTTGGTGCGCGCCCTGCAGCAACTGCCCATGCGGATGCGCACGGTCGTGGTGCTGCGGTATTTCCACGACCTCTCCGACACCGAGATCGCAGCCGACCTGGACATATCGCCCAGCACGGTGCGTTCCCAGCTCGCTCGCGGGATCGAGAAGCTCAGAGGCCAGATCCCCGCACTCTCCGCCCCTTCACCACGGCAGCCCACGGAAGGAATCCGATGACCTCTCACGGCGACCCGCGGCCTTCCGGCTGCACACCTTTCGAAGAGGAACTGATGAACGCCATGAACCGATTCGCGAACTCCGCCGAGGCCCCCGACTTCGACGCGCCCCAGATCCTGCGCCGCACCCGGCGCAGGCGGACCACCGGCATCGCCGCCGTCGCCGCCGCCCTCATCGTGGCGGGCGGAGGCACGGCCCTGGCCACCTCGGTCGCCGGAGGCGGCAGCAGCGGCTCGACCCCGGCGGCCACCAGCACGGCCACCGACAGCGACGCCACCACCATGCTGTACGTCCACCCCCAGGGCCAGACCATCCCGATCGACTTCGCGGGCTGGAGCCTGCACGGGGCCAAGGCGTACATGGAGAAGACGCAGACGAAGCTCGGCCCCGTCACCGAGAAGGCCGTCAAGGGCTGCAAGCCGGGCTCGGTGCTCGGCGTGTCCCCGCACGCCCCGAAGACCGTCAAGGCGGGCGACACGGTCAGCTTCACCGTGTGCGCCGGCTGACCAGGCCCTGAGCCGGTACGGGCCCGCCCCTGCGTCAATCAGGGGCGGGCCCGCACCAGCATCACACGGCCAGGCGGTAACGCCACGCCCGGTTGCCGCCCAGCTCCGCGAGCGCGTTGCGCCGACCCTGGACGAGTCTGCCGGGTCTGCCGGGTCTGCCGGGTCTCCGATCTTGAGCGGGTTGCCTGCTCAGGATCTCTGACGTGTCGATACGCCCACCGAGACAGGCCGTGCGATCGAGGCCGGGCAGGAGCACCCTGGAAGGGGCGGGGAAAAGCGTCTGCAGCCGCCTGAAAACACCGGGGAGACCCGGTTCCGGAGGTGATCGTGATGATGACGACGACGATGAAGACCGCGGTCGGCTGGCACGTGGAACTGGAATTCCAGGAGGACGACAACCGCACCCGCGCGGCCGCCCTCGTACGCCTCCCCGACGGAAGCGAGATCCGGGCCCACGGCTACGCGAACCGCCACCCCTCCGACTCGAACCAGCCGAGGGTCGGCGAGGAGGTCGCCGGCGCGAGGGCCCTCAACGAACTGGCGATGACCTTGCTGACGAAGGCCCACGACGAGATCGACGAGGCTTCGGGCCGTACGTCACACCGGCTGACCTGACCTTGCGCCCAGGCCGTACGCCGCCCTCACTCGCGGTAGGGGGCGGGGTGTTGATGTACGCATATCCGGGCGGGCCGATCGCTTTAGCGGAACGGAAGTACAGAGCCGCACGGCCACTGCGTACGACGGGTGTCGGCCAAGAAGTCGGCCCAGGCCTCCGCCGAAACGACGAGATGAGAGTGCTCCGGCCGCTTGGAGTCCCGTATGAGTACGCCGGGCGGGGAGAAGGCGGCCTCAAGGCACTCAGTCGTGTTGCCCCCGCTGTACGACGACTTGAACCAGACGAAGTTGGGGCTGGACTGGGAAGCGGCGGACATCTACAACTCCTTGCGGGCGAGATGGATCATGGAAGAGGAAGCCTCCATGTCCAACGCTTGTGCGCGGAGGTACTCGAACGCAAGTCGGTATCGCTCCAGTTCCTCTTCCTTCTCCAGGAACAGGGAGCCCGTGTGGAAGTCGACGTACACGACATCAAGGGCGGGCTCGGTGCCTCCGATGGTCACGAAACTGCCGAGAGCCGCGGAGTGGGCTCCCTTGGAGAACGGCAGCACCTGGAGAGTGATGTGCGGAGATTCGTTCGCTACAAGGAGCCGATCGAGCTGGTCCTTCATGACCTCGGGCGATCCGACGACGCGACGAATCACCGACTCGTCGAGGATCGCCCACAGGCGCGGCGGCTTCGGTCGGGCGAGAACCTCCTGCCGCTTCATGCGGATGTCCACGAGCCGTTCTATCTCGGTCGGCTCAAGAGGCATCTCGTTGGCCCTCTGTAGTGCCGTGCTGTAGGCGCGGGTCTGCAAGAGGCCCGGCACGTAGACGCACGAGAAGTGGTCCTCGCGTACGGCTTCGTCCTCAAGCGTGAGCAGCAGGTTCATGCTCTCCGGGATGGAGTCGGCGAAGGAACTCCACCAGCCCTGCTGCTTGGCGTCCTTGGCGAGTGCCACAACGGCGCGCCGCTCAGCGCTGGTTGTGTCGTACTCCCGGCACAGCGCATCCACCACGAGCCACTTGACTGGTCCGGCCTGCGTCTCGTACCGGCTGACCGTGGCCTTGGAGACGCCGACCAAGCCGCCGGCCTCCTCCAGGGTCAGGCCCTTGCGCGCGCGGAGCTTGCGCATCATCGCGCCCAGCTGCCGTCGGCGCGTTGTGGTGTGAACGGACATGCGGTTTCCTCCCCGCGCACCGGGCTCCTGCCCGGCAACGCCTTGAAGGGTAGGCAGCCGGTAAGCAGTGGGGCCAGCGCGTTCACTCGATAGATACTCGTGAGAAGTTACACGGCGAGAATTCTCTGTGTCATCCTCGTAGTCGTACCGCTACGCAGTGCTGTCGCCCCATGGCGGCAGGCGTGGGGCTGTGTGGCTAGGGAGGGAGTGAGCATGTCCTTCTGTGAAGCGCGCGAGCGGCGGCTGCACGAGGCTCTGCCGTTCAAGGCCGCGCCGGCACAAGTCGGTCTGCTGCGGAAGTCGGTGCGTCGAACCCTGCGGCAGTGGGGTGCCGAAGCCATCACCGACCAGGCTGAACTGGCGGCCACGGAATTGGCGAACAACGTCCTGAAGCATGTCGGTGATGGCGCGCCGGCGATGGTGGTGCTGGAGCCGAGGGGCGACTGTCTGCGGGTGGAGGTGCACGACAGCAGCCGCAGAGTGCCTGTCCTGAGTGAGATGTGCACCGAGGCCGAATGTGGCAGGGGCCTGCATCTGGTCGCGGCGATGAGTCAGGGCTGGGGGATCCTCTATACGGCCGAAGGCAAGGCTGTTTGGTGCGAGTTGTCACTGGAGTCGGCTCGGCAGGGCATGAGTGTGCAGCGCGCGGCGATGGTGCTGGATGAGTACCGGCGTGTAGTGGGTACTGCGCCGGTGCCGGCCTGCGCGACAGCGGAGGAATCCGTCTCCGATGTCATCGCTGATCTTCTGCACTGGCTGGTGGCCTCGGGCGGCGACGCCGTCGAAACGCTGGGCCGGGCGCGGATGCACTTCGAGGCGGAGGTCGCATAGTTACGGCGTGCCGAGCGCTGGTCCTACGCGTCGTCGCGCAGGACGTTCAACAGAACGCGTGCGTCAGCTAGATGGCCTTCGTCAAGCAGGGCCGCGGCGATGTTGATGGATGCCTGCACGTCACGGTCAGCGGCTGCGTTGAGCATCGTCTCCACTGCCTCTTCTGCCCCGGACCGCCGATAGGAGGCGACGGCGAGAGGGAACTCGTTTGAAGGCAACTTGCTGCCCATCACCCAGGCATGAAAGTGGGCATCGCGAACCCTGCCTGCCGCAAGGTGGCGCCCGTAAGCGGCGATGTCGGCGGCATGTGGAGTGACACTGTTGCGCCGGTCCCCCTCGTGAGGGGTGACCGGCGCAACGGTCTGTTCCCCCGGTGGCGCCGCAGCGAGATCATGAATCACAGGTTCCACTTCGTGCAGCACCGTCGCGGCGGCCTCCGGGGCGTATTTTTCCAGTTCGGCGCCCGCGCGTAGATCAAGTAAGTGGGCCAGTGAGTACGGCAGGTCGAATCCCTGATCGACTGCCTCTGCCTCAAGGACCTTGTAGATGCTTTCGAGTTTCTCAAGTCTGGGCACACGTCTGCCGGTTGCGTAACAGGACATACTGGATACGCCGATGTGTGCATTCCGGGCGATCCGCTCCTGAGTGCGGCCAGCCGCAGCCAAGGTCTGGCGCAAGGCGGCAGTGAACATCTCCTGGCGTGAGGGGAGACTCCCTTCGCCCTCGAACTCCTTGGCTGCTCTGTGTGCTTCTTTCATGGGCGGCCTTCCTTCTCAGCGTAAGCCGCTGGCTGCGGACCTTTCATTGTGGTTCCGCCATGCGCTGGCTGAGAAGCGCTTTCGTGCAGTTGCGGAGTCGCAATTCTTTGCGCTGCCGCAATGTGCCGTCAGGGCTGGTTTGTTGCTGGCGTTCAGGCGAGAGTCGTTCCTGTCGCCCACCGCCGCCAGGGTGAGGGAGCGACAGCTGACATTCGGACGGACGTAAGGGGAAGCGATGGGTACGCCGTCCTGGACGGACACGAAGCTCGGCACCATGAAGCGCGCGGCCTTGTGGCTCGTCGAAGTGGTGGGGGAGGGGCAGATCTTCACGAAGGAGCAGGTGAAGGAAGTCTTCCCCGGCGTCAGCCAGGCGGACCGCAGGGTGCGGGACCTGCGTGACTTCGGCTGGCAGATCGATACGAATCGCGAAGACGCGTCGCTGGGCCCGCACGAGCAGCGCTTTGTTAAGCAGGGTGAGGCTGTATGGGAGGCGGGCAAGGGCAGTCGGCCTGCTTCGTCCATCACCCAGACCCGGCGCCGGGAAGTGCTGGCGAAGGACGGCCACTTCTGCCGCTCATGTGGGATCGCCCCTGGGGAGATCTACGCCGGCACCTACGAGTCGGCGCAGATCGACATTGCGCGGCGTGTGGTGCGGCAGCCGGACGGCAGCAAGACGACGGAATTGGTATCCGAGTGCAACCGCTGCCGTGTAGGTGGTAGGGGAGCGGAGACGGACCTCGGCTCCATGCTGTCTCGCGCGTCCGCACTGAGCGCGCTCGAACGCAGGATGCTCTCTGAGTGGATGGAGCATGACCGGCGCGAGTTCAGCGCGGCCGAGACCTTCTGGGCGGACTACCGGGCCCTGCCCGAGGAGTCACGTGCGAAGATCCGCGCAGCCGTGAACCCGCCGGCTTAGTAGACGGCCCGGCATGGGCGGGGCCTGGGACAAAGCGGTCGCGGGCCCCGCGCTGTGAGACACAGCAACGACGACAGAAGATGCGAGGAGATCTGGTGCGCAAGGAGTTCGGCCGGCCGCCGCTGGCGGAAGAGAACCGGTCGCTGGTTGAACAGCGCCTGAAGGAGATTTCCGAGGGTGCCGGTGTCCGCGAAACGCTGACCATCGAGTGGCGGACGCAGCCCTTGCATGTGGAAGTCATCGACATGCCCGTCGAGATGCTCTACTACAACCCCGGAACGCACCGCATCCGGGCTCAGCGCAGCTACGACCCCGACCGCGACCGGCTGCTTGACGAGTCGCCTTGGGACAGCGAGGGCCAGGACTATCTGCACTACCTGTTGACGGCACTGCCTACGGACCCCAGCCGGCCGGACCCCGATTTCACTGAGTTGCTCAACAGCCTGCGTGACTACCGCCAGAACGAGCCCGGGCTGATTACGCGGGATGGCATCCTCGTGAACGGCAACACCCGGCGTGCGGCGCTCAGGGAAATCGGACGCCCGAATATCCGCGTTGGGGTACTCCCTGAGTCGTGCACCTGGGACGACATCAACGCCGTCGAACTGGCGTTGCAGCTCCGTCCGGATCAGCGGCGCGAGTACTCGTACATCAACGAGCTCATCACGATCGATGAACAGCTTTCCCTCGGCCGTCCTGTGACGGAGGTGGCGAAGTCCTTCCGCCGTCGTGTCGACACGGTCGAAGCCGACATGTGGATTCTGGCCACCCTTAACGACCTCTGTGAGCGTTCCGCCGAGGGCAAGGCGCAGCTCAAGCTGATGGACTTCGAAGGCGCTAAAGAAAAGCTGCGCGAGCTGTGGCGACGGTACCTGAAAGACCACCCGGTCAGTCCGGAGAAGGCCGAGCTGGTCAAGGAACTCCGGCTCTCCGCTATCGTCATGGACTTCTCGAAGACGGACGTTCGCCTTATCGAGGAAGACTTCCGGGTCAGGTACTTGGAGCGGACGCTCCCTGGATCGCTGAAGGCCGAGACCCGCCCCGAAGCGCCGGCCGCGGTTAAAATCCCCGGCCTGAACCGAACGGTGAAGGCCGCTTCCGCCCCGGTAGCTGAGGCCAAGGAGCTGACGAACGCCATCCTGAAGGCCAAGGCGGTGGAGAAGGCCGAAGGGGAGAGCGTCTCCGAGCGCGCTGTGACCGCCGCCCGGACCTACGCTGACGCGCGCGACGCCATGGAAGCTGCCCTGGAGCCCGCTGGCAAGGACGCCCGGGTACGCAAGCGGAAGCAGGCGGCTCCTGACCGCATCACAGACGCGTGCCAGGACATCGAGCAGTGCATCACCGATCTGACGCTCGCCAAGGCGTCCGGCAGTCTGGACGAGGAGGCGTTCGACGAGGCCGTACTCGTCCTGCGGCAGTCGCTGACCAAGCTCGCCGTGGCCACGCAGCGCAGCATCAAGGCGCCGGGCGATGGCGTCTCGTGGCTGCATGACGCGGTCCGGCAGGAGGGCCCGTGACCGAGAGCCCGTCTCTCCGGATCGCCTTCGACGTCACGCGTACCCGGGCCGTCTTGCGGGCGTCCCAGGAGCATGCGAGCGACTTCGGCAAGCTGGCCGCCCGCTTCCCGGCTGGCGGCCAGCGCACCCTGACATCGGTCGAAGTCGACCTGGACGACTTCCTTACGGGCCTCGCGGCGCTGAGTGACTGGCCTGCCGCGGATACCGTGGAGTGGGAAGAAGACCTCGCCGTCCTGGTGGGCGGTGTCCTGGATGACGCTGACCGCGCCGAGCAAGCGCTGCTCGACCCTTCCGCCGTCAGCTCTGTCGGCGCCAGCGAAGTCCAGGACCGGCTTGGTTCCGATTGGCGCGCTGACCTCACCGATTTCCAGCGGCGGGATATAGCGCGGCTCCTTTCGCTCCAGCACGGAGCCAACTTCTCCGTCCCCGGAGCGGGTAAGACGCGCGTCGGCCTCGCGATGTTCGCCGCGATGCGGGCGCAGGGCGAGGTACGGCGTCTGCTGGTAGTCAGTCCGAAATCGGCCTACGAGTCGTGGACGTACGAGAGCGGCGTGTGTTTCGCGGAGCCGCTTACCGTCCGGGTAATGGAGAAGAGCCCCGAACCGGGTACGGAGTTGCTGCTGATCAACTACGAGCGGCTTGACCGTTCGCTCCCCGTGCTGGCCGCGTGGCTCAGGGCGGCCCCCTCGATGATCATTCTGGACGAAGCACACCGCATGAAGCTTGGTGCCGAGGGCATTTACGGGAGTGCCTGCATGGCCCTTGGGCCCCTGGCCCGCCGGCGCCTCATTCTTACGGGCACCCCCGCACCGAACGGGGCCAAGGACCTGGAGAACCTGCTGTCGTTCGTGTGGCCGGGGCACGGCCGCCGGGTGGTGACCCAGGCTGTCGCGGGTGGCGACCTCGCCCATGCCAGCCAGGTGCTCCGCCCGCTGTTCACGCGCACCACCAAGAGCGAGCTAGGTCTCCCTCCTTTCGAGACGCGGATCCGCTACGTGGAGCTGCCCGCGCTGCACCGCGAGGTCTACGACGCCTTCGTAGGCAAATACACCGCGCGGGCGGAGTCTGGCCGGGACAACTTTGACGCACTGGGAAAGGCGATGCTGCGCCTGCTCATGGCGGCGACGAGCCCAGCCCTGCTCGTAGAGGGTGAGAGCCGGTACGCGCCCCTGGATTACCAGGTGCCGCCCCTGGAGGTGCCGCAGACGGACTCGTTGTACGGACTTCTGGAGAGGCTGCCGGACTACGAGTTCTCACCCAAGTACAAAGAGGCGCTGCGCATCGTCGCGGACAACGCGGCACAGGGTCGCAAGACATTGGTGTGGACGACGTTTGTCCGCAGCCTCACCACTCTGGAGCGGTTGTTCTCCGCCTACCAGCCGGCCGTAGTACATGGAGGGACAGCCGACAGGGACGGTCAGCTCAAGCGCTTCAGGGAAGACCCGGACTGCCATGTGCTGCTCTCCAATCCCGCGACGCTGGGTGAGGGCATCAGCCTGCACCAGGTCTGTCACGACGCCGTCTACGTAGACCGGGACTTCATGGCGGGCCGATTCCTGCAAAGCCTCGACCGTATTCACCGTCTGGGACTCGCACCGGGCACCGAGACACGGGTCACCGTCCTCGCGGCACAGGACACCATCGATGAAGTGGTGGCTCTGCGACTCGAAGACAAACTGGAGTTCATGGGGCGGATCCTTGACGATCCCTCCGTGCAGCAGCTCGCGGACCTTCAGGAGGAGCCATCGCTCGCGGCGGGAATGGACATGGCCGATATCCGTGCGCTGCTGCGCCACATCGAGTCCCATGCAGCCGAGTGAGGGAGCGCGCCGCGCGGCGCTGCGGTGGCTTGACCTGCTGCCGGTCGCCGATGTGCCGCGCGCACGCGCCGTGCTCACCCATCACCCGGACTATGCGGATCTGACACCTTTCCAGTACGCCGAGGGACTCGCCTGGCTCCGCCGCGTACGCCTCCTCGACCGCGCTGACCGGCCCGTCCTGCGAGTCAGCGAACACGAGGCCGCCGATGAGCGGGCGGCGTCCCGTATCGCACACACCCAGTGGAGCGAAGAGGCGGAGGCCGCCCGCCGGACCACGGGGACGGCGGGGGAGGCGGCCATAGCGGAGTTACTGACGCGTGGTGGTGCGAGAGAAGTGGTGCGCGTGGCTCTCCTCACGGATGTCTGCGGATATGACATCGAGGCCGTATCGCCGACGGGCGCGCCCGCGCATGTCGAGGTAAAAGCCACTACGAACCCCACCAGGCTGGTCATTCACCTCTCGCGGAACGAGTACGACGTGATGTGCCGCGACCCGGACTGGCTCCTGGTCGCAGTCCTTGTCGGTAAGCAGGATGAGGCACTGAACGTGGTGACCGTAGATACCGAGTGGCTGCGCCAGCGCGGCCCCGCGGACCGTGACCTGCGGGTCAGCTGGGAATCCGCTCGCTACCGGGTGCCGGGGCATGCGCTGACACCCGGACTGCGCAGAAGCGACGGCATACACGTCATCCCGAAGAGCGTGTCCCCCGTGCTGCCCATATGGGGGGTGTCGTCCTCACCGGTCTGGTCGGCCTGAGTCAGGGCGTCCGCGATGGCCTGGCCCACGGCCCGTGCGACCGGAGGCGGGAAAGCATTGCCCACCTGCCTGTACACCGATGTCTTCCGCCCGGCGAACCGCCAGTCCGGGGGAAAGCCCTGCAGCAGCGCGAGCTGCGCGACCGTGAGCCGTACAGGCAGGGAGTCGCCTGTGGAGGGGGGTTCATCAGCGACGCTGGAGCCATTCACCCCCATCTCTGCCCATGCGCGCCGTGCGCGGGAGGGGCCCAGGTCCGCTCCACCGTGCTTCTTGGAGCCGCCACAGACGGTCGGAGCGAGTTCCCGGGCCTGAGCGGCCCAAGCGTCGGCTAGCTCCCAGCCGCGGGATGCCATAGAAGCGTGCAAAACGTCGCCCACAACCCGGGGGACGTGAGCCGGGTGCGTTACGGGCCAGGTGAACGCGTCAAACGCTCTGGCTTCCAGCGCGATGAGAACCGCGCGAGGACGGAGCTGAGGAACTCCAAAATCCCGCGCGTACAGCAGTTTCCATTCGGAGAAGTATCCCAGCAGGGAAAGAGTGGCAATAATCTCCGCTCGGTAGCCCGCGAACTTATTCTGGAGAATCCCCTTTACGTTCTCCAGCATCACCGCTCTCGGTCGCAGTTCTGAGATCGCGGAGAGCGCGGCCGGGAAAAGGTCCCGCTCATCGGCACGTCCCAGTTGCATGCCGGCCAGCGAGAAAGGCGGGCACGGTACTCCTGCGGCCAGCAGGGCGGGCCGGTCGCCGTACTGCCTGAGCGCGGGGACCGTCTCCCGGAGATCAGCCCGTACGACGTTCCAGTCCGGCCGGTTCAGTCGCAGGGTGTCGCAGGCGTCAGGGTCGAACTCGATGAGCGTCCGATGGCTGAAGCCCGCTTGTTCGAGACCGAGGGCCTGGCCGCCCGCGCCGGCGCATAGCTCGACGCAGGTGTAGGGGCCGCCCGTTGCGTGCTTGCCAGTCACGTAGAGCCTCCTGAGGCAGGTGTGTGCGAGCTTGTTCGCACATGGTGAGAGCAGCTTGCCGTCACTTGCCGCGGCAAGTGACGGCAAGCTAGGGTCTCCATCCCAAGGAGTTGGTTTACGAACGTGTGAGCGGATTGGTGGAGCTGTGGGAGAACAAGATCTGAGCTGGCGGAACACGCATCTAGGCACTCGGATCAGGGTCGCGCTGTGGCTGCGCGATGAAGTGGGCGAAGGTGGCACCTTCTCCAAGGCGCGGCTCCGGGAAGCTATTCAGGGAGCCGAGCAGGTGGACCGCCGGATGCGTGATCTCCGCCCCGCTGGCTGGGTGATTAAGACGTACCGTGACAAACCCAGTCTTCAGCCGGACCAGCTCTACCTGGAGGCGATGGGGCGGCCGGTGTGGGAGCCGGAACACCGGGCCGCGGGGCTGCGCCAGATCAGCGCCAAGACGAGGCGGTTCGTGTATGAGCGCGATCTCCATATGTGCCGCCGCTGTGGCATTGCGGCAGGCGAGGAGTACGCGGACGACCCCGGTACCCACGGCCGCCTCACGCTCGGCCACGTCAATCCGCACAAGTCCGGGAGCGCGGGGAACGCGGAAGACCTGATCACCGAGTGTGCCCGGTGCAATGAGACGGTGGGCCACCTCACGGGCGTACAGATGGCGAAGGAACAGGTCTGGGACCGGGTGGCCGCCCTGCCCAACCGCGGCAAGCGGGACCTGCTGGAGTGGATGGAGGCCGACCATCGCACGCTGTCGCCGGCGGAGAAGGTCTGGGGTATGTACCGCCAGCTTCCTGCGGTGATGCGGGAGGCGCTGCGCCAGGACCTTGAGTCGCTCCTTAAGAGTTGACCGCCTGATGCAGCCATCTTGACCATCCGGTCATGCCGTGGCTCCTGGGTGCTAAGGGATGCGACACTTGCGTCTCTGCAATCCCCGCACCAGGAGGAGTCGAGTGGATACCGCCGACGACCGCAAGCTGACCTCAATCGAGATCTGCGCGGGCGCTGGTGGCCAAGCTGTAGGGCTTCACCGTGCCGGCTTCCGGCACCTCGCGCTGGTGGAGATCGACAAGCATGCCGCCGCGACGCTGGAAGCCAACATCAAGGCCCGGCCTTCTTGGGGCTGGGAGAAGGACCACTGCCTTGTCCGTACGGCAGACGTCAAAGAGTTCAAACCTCTAGAGGAAGTCCCGGATCCTGAGGCCCTGGCGAATGGGATCCCCGCAGATGAGGCGGGCCGCATTGAGCCCCGACAGCTTGATCTGCTGGCTGGCGGAGTTCCCTGCCCCCCTTTCTCGGCGGCCGGTAAACAGCTTGGGCGGGACGATGAGCGTGACCTTTTCCCACGCATGCTCGAACTTGTCAAAGAGCTGAAGCCCCGCGCGGTCATGATTGAGAACGTGCGTGGTCTGGTTGAGCCGGAACTCAAATTCAGGCCCTATCGGAACCACATCAAGAACAGGCTTCGTGACCTTGGATATGTGATTTGCGGTTGGCAAGTCCTCCAGGCGCAGGATTACGGCGTTCCGCAGTTGCGTCCGCGTGCCATCCTCGTGGCTATCCGCAAGGACGAGTACCGGGGCTTTGACTGGCCTGAGCCGCTGCCGAAGGTGCGCCGGGTGGTGGACGCGCTTGAGGAAACCATGAAGCGGCGGCTAGGCGATGGGTCGACGCGGTACAACAACTGGTACGACGCGGCGAAGCTCGGGACCGTCGCGCCGACCCTAGTAGGCGGCTCGAAGAAGCATGGAGGAGCCGACCTCGGGCCTACGCGGGCGAAGCGGGCCTGGGGCCTGCTTGGCGTCAACGCTATGGGGGTGGCCAACGATGAAGACAAGATGGTCGACCCGAAGCGGGACTTGGGCGATCTGGAAAAAGGACCGATGCTGACCGTTCAGCAGGCCGCGCTCATCCAGGGCTTCCCGGACGAGAGGGATCCCGAGGGGCCCTGGGAGTTCGTCGGAGGCAAGACCGCGCGGTACCGCCAGGTCGGCAACGCGTTCCCGCCGCCCGTGGCCTCTGCCGTCGGTGAGCAAATCCGGGAGGCCCTGCTGCGTACGGGTCCCCTTCTGCCCGATCCCAGCCCTGAGTACGAGCCCGAGGATGATCCCTCACTCGCCGCGCCCGGGCTTCCCGAGCAGCAGAGCATCCCGACGCTTGAGGACGACGCGGAGAACAGCGCTCGCGCACTCCTCGGGTGACTCGTGCTCCCAGAACCTGAGCACCGTCCAGCCGGCCGCGGTCAGGCGTTGGTCAGTGTCACGGTCGCGGGCGATGTTGCCCGCGACCTTGTCTGACCAGTAGCCGGGATTCGTCTTCGGGGAGACGTAGTGCTCCGGGCAGCCATGCCAGTAACAGCCGTCGACGAAGACGGCCACCTTGGTAGGCCGGAACACGAGGTCAGCGGTGCGGCGCAGCTTTGGCAGCGGCTTGGCAGCCACTCGGTAGCGCAGCCCTTGGGCATGGAGCAGGCGCCGCAGAGCACGCTCCGGCTCTGTGTCCCTGCTACGGATTGCCTGCATGTTGCGCCGACGGGCCGCGGAGGATGCCCATGATCCCTCGGGCGGGACCCAGTTGTCGGTGTCCGGCATCGCGGTGCCTTTCGTGCGTGGGCTGGCAGTCCGTCCCTGCTCGTGCGGGGAGAGACAGTCGCCGGAGTCCCTGACCCTTCGCTGCCTCGCTATCCATTCTCCAGAACCGGTGCAGGAATTCGCCCTGTCTCGTTCTGCGAACAGGACAGGGCGGAGTGGGCTGAGGGCCGACTGGTGTCCCTCAGACAGAGGCCGACTTGGACGAATCGCCCGCGCGGAACCGTACGTAAGGGCGTGCCGTGCCCGTGCGGTTCACGGCGGGTACGAACGCCGCGGCCAGTACGAGCTTGGCCGTGTTGACGGAGACGGCCTTGGCCGGGTTGTTCGGGTCGGACTCCGATTCCAGGACTGGGTACAGCAGGAGTGCTCCCCGGCGCGGCCGGTGGAACCGGGTTGCGAAGGGGTCGTCTGGTGCTAGAGCGCGGGCGCCGGCGATCCGTTCCGCTGACTGCCTGTGCGCCATACCGGAGATACGGTTGAAGACGCCGTGAGTGTTTCGGCTTCGATGAACGAGGCTGAGGGGCTGGCTGCCGAGGATGCTGCCCGCTGTGGCTGTCCGGCCGCTGGTCTGCGGCAGGATCACCGCCCAGTCGTCGGTACCGCAACCGTTGTCGCTCGGGTCCCGCAGGTACTCCAGGTGGGGCGCGAAGAGATCGGGACGCCCCCAGGTGAGACTTTCGAGGATACTGAGGAGCTGGGCATGCGGAATGACATGTGTTTTCGCCGTGTAGGACACATAGGTGCCACGGTCGTCGCTCGGGAGATAGACGAAGGGGACCGGCTCCTGGCTGAGGGCCGTGAGCACGGGCTTCCAGATCTCGGCGTTGTGCTTGAGGTCGGCGGCGGCATCCGGGTAAGCCGTGGGCTCCACCCACTCACCCGGTGAGCGGATCTCCACCAGCTCAGCGTTATACATCTTGTTCCGGGCGGAGGGCTTGAGTCCGGGCAAATGCTGGGAGACCAGAGGCCGGACCTGCGAAGGCGTGAGCTGAGGGCGGCCGTCCACCAGCTGCGCGTACCGGGCCAACTGCTCGCGGAACAGCTCCTCGTCCCGGCACACCGACTCGAACGCCTCGTACAGGTCCGCCGTCCTGCTTCGGCCGTACGTCTCCTCGCGGCCGATGTACAGGCGTACGAGGTCGCGGTAGCCCGGGCGGAAGCCGAACCAGCGGCCCATCTGCATCAGGGTGTCGGCCTGCTGGGTCGTGCGGCGGTAATAGGTGACTGTCAGGCCCTCCACCGTGAAGCCGCGGGAGAGCTTCGTGCCGCCGACAAGGATCTTCCAGACGTGCGGCGTGCGGTCGAAGTCCAGGTCGAGCTGGTCGAAGTAGCGGTCAGAGTCGCCGTTCACGACGATGACGGGGCGGCCGCCGGAACCGACGAGCTGGCGGGCGCGGCTGACGTGCTGGCGCAGCTCCTCGTAGGAGGCGGGCGTGGGAAGGTCCTGCGCACGGGCCTCGCCGACCTTTGCGAAGTCCGATTCCCACAGTGCGGCGAGGCGGGCGTGGCCGGCCGTGGACGCGTAACCCGCCTCGTGCCACATGGAGTTGATGCGCAGCGCGAGTTCCGCGTGGTCGTCCTTCTTCACCGACTCGTGCACGAGCATCGTGTGGTGGCGGAACGGCTCCTCCGGCACGCCGTGCGCCGCCCGGTACAGCTTCAGCGCGCCGGACAGGACGAATGCGTCCATCGCTTCCTGGAGGCGGTCGCCCGTGGAGTCGTGGATGCCGCGGACGTGCGCCTTCTCCTGCGAGTTGGCGTACGTCCGCTCCTCGTGCGGCACCGCCGAGTCCAGGTCGTGGAAGTCCTGTACGCCCATGTAACCGGCGGGCCGCGGGAGGGAGATCAGGAAGTCCGACGGGAAGATGTCGTCGCCGTCGCTCGGGTCCACGAAGACGTTGGCGAACGGGGTCGCCGTGTAGCCGACGTACTGGGCGCGCGGCAGCAGGCCGAGGAGCTCGGATATGAGCTTGTTGATCGCGGTGCGATCGGTGCGGCCCTGCTCCCACTTCTTCGGGTTCGACGTGTTCACGGACGCCTGGTCGGACTCGTCGTCGATGATCAGGGCGGGCAGTTCGCCGAGGATGCCGTGGATCTGCTTGAGGTCCTTGACCAGCTTCTGCAGGACGCTCTTGTTCTTCTTGACCACCATTACGCGGGCTGCCGCGTGGTGCAGGTTCGACGGGTCGTGCAGCGGGCGGGTAGGTTCGCGCTTCTCGAACTCCAGGGCGCGGATGCCCTGCGCGAGGCTCTTGTAGTCGTTGTCGCGCGTGGTGAGGCGTTCGATGTCGAACGCGCCACGGGTCGAGGGGCGCCCACCGTGCCGGACGAACCCCGGCCACTCCTCGTCGTCGCCCACGTAGTCCACGCCGACCAGGCTGTCCACGTCGTCGGGGTCCGCGCCGCGCAGGATGTTCTCCTGCCCGATCAGCTCCATGTCGAGGCGGCGCTGCGTCTGTGCGCGCAGCATGTTCAGGGTGCCGCCGAGGACGATGACCAGGCGGTATCCCGCGTCGATGGCCTTCGCGGCCACACCGGTGAAGTTCGCGGTCTTGCCGGACTGCACGTAACCGACGACCAGGCCCTTCGCCTGGCGTGCGGCCGTCTGCTCCGGGTCGGCGAGGCGTTCGACCACCGCGCGGCTCGCCTCGTCGAGACCGGCGACCGCCTCGGACGACCAGCCCTTGGCCCGCAGCTTGCGCTCGTACGCCCGCCAGTAGAACGAGCGGGCCCGCGCACGTTCCGTGTCGTACCAGGGGGTGAACTCACGGGTGATCACCGTGGCGCCGGGCACCTCGGACACCCGTACCAGCTCGTCCAGGACCTTGCGCAGGTCCGCGCCCAGCCGAAGCCGCTCGTACACGGCCGTGCGCCGCTCCGTAGTGCGTGGCGGGGTGTCGGCGGTCCAGGGGGCGGACTCCGCGAAGTCCCAGTCGTTGAGGTGACGGTTCCACAGGGCGAGGAGCGCCTCGTCGCCGGCGGTGAGCCGTGCGCGGAACGTCTCCTCGGTCAGGTCGGCGTCGGGGTGGTCCTCGTCGGCGGCCAGCGCCGCCCACTTGGCGAAGTGCTTCGGGCCGCTCGTCATGCCGGACAGGGCGGACGTGTGAATGGTGAGGAGGGCGTCGTCGCTCACGGAGGTCCTTAGACGATCGGGGTGGCGGTCACGGCGGCGGGGGAGGGAGGGTCAGGAGTCGCCGCGTTCGCGGCGCTCGCGCTGGACCCGTACCGACGCCAGCAGGATCGTGTTCCAGTAGTCGATGCGGTCCTGGCGCGTCTTCTCCCAGCGGCCGAGGCCGAAGCAGTCCTCAAGGAGGAGATAGAGGAGCGTCTTCGTGACCGGGGCGTCGTTCGTGCCGCCGCGCCGGCCGTCGTTGAAGTCCTCCCGGAACGACCTGTTGAGGAGGACGGCGTTCGCCTCGCGGTCGAGGTCGAAGAAGCGGTCGTCCGGCAGAGGGACCCAGCGGAACTCGATGGGCTCCTCGCCCGGCTTCTCCGGCACCTCCTCCTTGACGACCCGCTTGACCTTCGGGTCGAGGCCCTTGCCGGGCGGCGTCACCGGCTTGCGGGTGATCTCGGCGCGCTTCGAGCCGTCGCGGTACGCCGTCTCCGCGTCCAGGAGGTAGGCGTGGAAGGTGTGGCCCGCCGCGTCCACCGCCTTCTCCACGCCGAGCGTGAAGGCGGGGGTCACGGTGACGCCCTCCTTTTTCACGTCGAGGCTGAAGACACCGTTCGGCGTGGCCGGCAGGTCCACCTCCACGCGGGCCAGGACGAGGTGGCCCTCCGGGCTGCGGAGGCCGTTCCAGCCGCCCGCCTGCACGAGCCGGTCGTTGCGGTAGAAGTAGAAGCCCTGTCGCTCGGCCAGGGCGCCGATCTGGCGGAAGCCCGCCTGCTTGGACTTGGCGGGCCAGATGTGCGCGGTGAGCGTCACCTCGCCGACGCCCTCGACCGGGGCCGTGAACGAACGGGGGTAACCCGCCCGCCCCGGCACCTTGTAGCCGAACGGGTCGAGGGGCTCGACGCTGATGTGGTCCAGCTCCTCCCACTGCCCGCCGTCGCCGACGTCCCACACGGCGATGTCCAGCTTCAGGCCCTTGCGCAGGAACCGGTGGAAGTGGAGGCCGAGGTGGGTCTCCAGGCGGGATATCGCCTTCGACAGGTATTGGTCGCTCTGTCCGCGCGCGACCGTCTCGAAGGTCCGCACCCGGTCCCAGCGGACCACGGTGCCGTGCCACTCGATGACGCCGTCGTAGCGGTCGACGAGGTCCTGCGCGTAGCGCGGGTCGACGGTGTCGCAGCGGAAGCCGTCCTCGATGCCCTCGGCCGTGAGGCGGCGGCCCGCGGCGCGGGTGCGCCGGGTGCGGCTGACGACGGTGAGCGAGGAGGCGTGGGAGAGGGAGGCGGCCTTCAGGCCCGTGCCGTACATGCCGAGGGAGTCGTCGTCGTAGTCACGGCGCTTGCCGACCGTCATCGCGGCGTCCAAGCAGGCGTCGTCCATGCCGCGGCCGTTGTCGATGATCAGGAGCGTCAGGATGCGCTCGGAGTCCCGCAGGAAGTGCACCACCATCTCGTCGGCGCCGGCGTCGAGGGAGTTGTCGATCAGGTCGGCGACGGCGACCTCGAAGCCGTACCCCTGGTTGGTGAGCGCCTTGCCGTAACCGGCGTCCGGGGGCAGGTGCGTACTGCCGGTGGTGGGGACGTCGTACTGCCAGGCAGCGCTTGGTTCGTAGGGCATGGGCTTCCTCGTGCGCACAGGTCGGAGCCTGCGTGGGGGAGGAGCGGCCCGACATACCGATCGATGGTGTGACGGTACTGCAAACGTCGGACACGGGTACCGTCAGTACCGAAATGAGGACGGAGAGTTCCTCGTGCTCTTGCCCGGGTGGCCGGGGACTCCGGTGTGAGCCCCTGGCACCGGGGACGGGCGGACAGCGGAAGGCCGCCTACAGATCCGTCCCATGACAGGCCTCGTAAACCCGCCCCGACCCACACCAACACCCCCCCGACCTCTCCGGCGGCCAAGCCACAGCCCTCCCCCTCGCCGCCAGCGTTGTCGCGTACTGCGGCAACAGCGACGCGTCGCCGGGGGAGGAGCCCTCCGACGCCGCGAACGCCTCGTACGACGGGACCGTGCCCGTCACGATTCCCAAGTTCGGTGTGCCGGAAGCGGCCAGCTCCCTCAGCGAGCCCTCTATCGTCGCCAGGTGCTCCTCGTGGGACGGGTACTCCTCGGACAAGGACGGGTACGCGGCCAGGAGTTCCGTCAGTTCGGCTGTCGGCCAGTGCAGGACCGCCACCGGGAACGGGCGGGACAGGGTCGCGCGGTGCGTGCCCAGCTCGGCTCGCAGGCGGGAGATCTCCGCCGCCAGCTCCGCCGGGTTGTCGGAGCCCAGCGACCACACGCGCTTCGGGTCGTGGAGCTCGTCCAGGGACACGGGGGAGGAGTGGAGCGTGTCGGCGAGGGTGTCCCACTGGTCGTGGGCCAGGCCCAGCATGCGGCGCACGCGGTGGCGGCCGAAGAGGACCGGGTGCGTCGCGTACGGGGGCTCCGGGACGTCGGTGAGGAGGTGGGTCGCCGCCTCCGTGAACGTCTTCTGCGCGGCTTCCAGCTCGTCGTGGGACTCCAGGGACTCGGCCACGATCACCCAGGGGGCCGGGTCGCGGGGCGCCGCCGCGCGGACGCCCTCGATGATCGCCTTCGCCTCGGCCTCGTGGCCGTACTCCCAGAGGTTGGAGGCCTTCAGAGCCCGTACCAGGAACGGCTTCTCCAGCGGTGTCGTACTGGAGAGGAGGCGGTCGTAGAGCGAGGTGGCTCGCGGGCGGTCGTCGGCCAGTTCGAGGTGGGCCGCGGCCTGCAGGAGCAGGTGTTCGGCGTCCTCGGGGTAGAGGCCGGCGGTCCGCTCCAGGCGTGCTGCTTCGGCGTTGTGGTCGACGTACTCGGCAGACGTGTCGGGGCGCATGGGTGACACGGTACTGCCGACCGCCGACATGGGGAGAGGTATGTGCAGGCCAGGGGTGAGATCGGCGGAGGAGCCGTAGCGGCACGGAGGGCGGACGTTCATGGGGGAGGGGGAGAGCGTTCGTGGGGATGGTGAGTTGGTGCCCCAGCCCTTATCGTGCGGGCCCGGCTCCGGCCGGGGCTGTCGCGGTGAGGGAGGCGTACGCATGCGGGTTCCCGTCGTCCATCAGCAGGGCCGGCGACGGCGTGCCCGCTGGTCCCGCCTCCTCTGGAACGGCGCCGAGGTCCTCGTGACCCTCGGTGTCGTCCTCCTCCTGCTCGTCGCCCACCAACTGTGGTGGACCAACCGGCAGGCCCGGGAGGGCGCCGAGAGGAAGGTCCAGGCCCTGGAGCGGGAGTGGGGCGAGGGACGCGACACGAGCGGTGGGGGTGGGGGAGAGGACAGCGGAGGGGATGGAGGCGGCGACCGCCCGGTCACCGGTGGGGCGGGCGCCTCCGGGGGTGGGTCGGGTGCGGGTTCAGGTACCCGTCGGGCACCTGCCGCCGCCGACGCCCGGCCCCGCTGGACCCAGGCCTACGCCGTCCTCACCATCCCCCGCCTCGGCCTCCGTGTTCCCGTCGCGGAAGGCGTCAGCAAGCCGGACGTGCTCAACAAGGGATACGTCGGCCACTACCCGGACACCGCCCAGCCCGGCCGGGCCGGGAACTTCGCCCTCGCGGGACACCGGAACACCCACGGCGAGCCCTTCCGGTACGTCAACCGGCTCCGGCGGGGAGACCGGATCGAGGTCGGGACCAGGGACGCCACCTACACGTACGTCGTCGACAGGACGCTGGCGCAGACCTCGCCCCGGGACGGCGGGGTGATCCGGGAGATCCCTCGCAGCACGGTCCGGCCCGCCCACGGCTACACCGAGCCCGGCTACTACCTCACGCTCACCACCTGCACCCCGGAGTACACGTCCAAGTACCGCCTGGTGGTCTGGGGGAAGCTCAGCTCCATGCGGCCCCGCTAGCAGGCCGGGCCCGCCCCATCAGGTCCTCCCGGCCGGCTCCTCCCGGTCAGGTCCCGTCGGTCAAGGTCCTTCCGTCAGGTTCCGCCGTCAGGTCTTCTTGAGCTCCTTGTAGTGGCCGAGGAAGTGCGGGGCGCCGTTTCGCACCTGGTGGAGGAAGAGGCTGCCGACCCAGCGGAACTCGTCGGTCACCGGATCGAACTCGATGGTCTTGGCCAGGCCCTTGTAGGAGGTCGTACGGAGTCTGCGCACCATGGCGCCCCGCTCCGGCTCGACGCTGCCCAGTTCGCGCAGACCTCGGGCGACGAAGAGCAGCGCGTCGTACGCCTCCACCGCGAAGCGTTCGACGGTCCGTACCCCGAAGCGCTTGCGGTACGCCGACACGAAGCGCGCGGCGGCGGGCAGCTCGGCCGGGTCGACGTAGGTCGTGGTGATCACCCATCCCTCGGCCGCCGGGCCCGCCTCCGTGAGGAACGCGCCCTCCAGGACCGGTTCCGGTGCCATGCGCGCGCCCCGGAATCCGGCCTCCGCCAACGCGCGGGCGCAGCGGGCGGCCCGGTGCGGTGAGGTGCCCGCGTACACCACGGAGTCGGCGTCGGCGGTGAGCACGGCGGCGGCGACCGCGGCGAAGTCCTCGCTGTCCGCGGGGACGGTGTGGGTGGTGGTCGCGCCGTTGGAGGGCGCGTACGTGGCCAGGTCCTTGACGAGCTGCCAACTGGTGATGCCTGCCGCCCTGTCGTCCACGAGGGCGGTCCTGCGGCTTTTCGCGGTGTGGGTGAGGTAGTGGATGAAGGGTGTCGACAGGGCGTTCTCATGGGGCCTGAGCTGGAAGTACGCCCGTGCGCCGGTCTTGGAGTGCAGGTCGGCGCCGGAGGAGACGCTCACGACGGGCAGCAGGGCCTTCTCGTAGCGGGCGACCGTGGCCTCGGCCGCGGTGTCCCCGGTCAGGCCGACGACGGCGTACACGTCGTGGTCCGCGACGAACCTCCCGGCCACCGCCGCGGCACGCTTCGCCTTCCCCGCGTCGTCGAGGACCCTCAGGGCCAGGTCGAAGGTGCGGTCGTCACGGGAACGGGAGTTGAAGTCCGCCACGGCCAGCCGGGCGCCCCGCTCCTGGGCCCGGCCGACGGCCTTGCCGCTTCCCGACAGGTCCGCGTGCAGCCCGATGACGTACCGGGGCAGCGGCCGGGACCCCGTGCCACCGTCGTCGCCGGTCCCGGGCCTGGAGGCCGCCCAGGCCGCGAGTCCGCCGCCGGTCAGGGCCACTCCGGCCGCCGAACCCAACGTGAGCAGGCGGCGCCGGGAGAGGGCGGGCCGCTCCGGCGGCCGTACGAGCGTGACCGGATCGGGGTCGGGCAGGGCCAGTACGGCCGCCGAGCGTTCCGCGATCAGCCGGGGCAGCGCGGGCGGCAGCCAGTCGCTCTCCCGTTCACCCGTCCGTTCACCCGCCCGTTCCGCCGTCCGTTCGCCGCGTCGATCGCTCTCACCGGCCAGGGCGTCCCGTACCTCCGGCGCGGTCGGCCTGGCCGACGGGTCCTTGGCGAGGCAGCGGGAAAGCAGCGGGACCAGGGACCACGGCACGGCGTCCAGGTCCGGCTCCTCGTGGACCGTACGGAAGATCACGGCGGCCGGAGTACCCGTACCGAACGGGCGGCGGCCGGTCGCCGCGTACGCCAGGACACAGCCCAGCGAGAAGACGTCGCTCGGCGGGCCGACGTCACCGGCCCGCGCCCGCGCCTGCTCGGGCGAGAGATAGCCGGGCGAGCCGATCACCACGTCGGTCGCGGTCAGCGCGGTGGCACCGGCGGAACGCGCGATGCCGAAGTCGATCAGCCGGGGCCCGTCCAGGGCCAGCAGGACGTTGCCCGGCTTGACGTCCCGGTGCACCAGACCCGCGGCGTGCACCTCGGTCAGCGCCTCGGCCAGCCGGGCGCCCAGGGCGCGTACCGTACGGTCCGGCAGTGGCCCGTGCAGCGCGACGGCCTCGGCCAGCGACGGGCCCGGCACGAAGGCCGTCGCCAGCCAGGGCTCGCGGGCCGCCGGTTCCGCCGCGGTGACCGGCACCACCCACTGGCCGGTGAGCCCGCTCGCCGCCTCGGCCTCACGCCGGAAGCGGGCCCGGAAGTCGTGGTCGGCCGCGTACTCGGCGCGGATCACCTTCAGCGCGACCAGCGCCCCGCCCGTCGAGCGGGCCAGGTAGACCACACCCATGCCGCCCGCGCCGAGCCGGCCGAGCAGCCGGTGGCCGCCGACGGAGGTCGGGTCCCCCGGCTTGAGCGCGCGCACTCCCGTGTGCGCGGCCGGAGGCACCCCGCTCACCGCTACGCCTCGGAAGGGGCTTCGCCGAGGAAGCGGAACCGGCCACCCTCGACCTGGTGCAGGAACACACCCCAGCCGGCGAACGTGCCGTCCTCCGGCTTGAAGGAGAACTCCTTGGTGATGCCCTTGTACCGGCTCGCGCGCAGCAGCCCCACCAGCTTCCGGCGCCCCGGCGGGCGTCCCCCCTTCGTGGCCTTCAGCAACTCCTGGACGACGAGGTTGACGGTGTCGTACGCCTCGGCGGCGAGGTACCCGGGCGCGGCGCCGAAGCGTCTGCGGAAGGCGGCGGTGAAGGCCTTCGCGGCCGGTACGGCCGCCGGGTCGACGAAGGACGACGTCAGCAGCCATCCCTCGGCCGCCTTCCCGGCCTGCTTGAGGAACACCGGGTCGATCACGGCCTCCGAGGCGAGGCGCGGCCCCTCGAAGCCGGCCGCGGCCAGTTCGCGGGCCATCCGGGCCGCGCCCGGCGCGTACCCGGCGTAGACGAACGAGTCGATGCCGGCCCGCAGCATGTCGGCGACGACGGGGCCCACGTCGTCCGTGTCCGCCGGGATCACCCGGGGGTAGGCCGGCCGGCCTACCTGGCGCAGCATGGCGGCGCTGACGCCGGCGGACTCGTGGGCGTACATCCGCGCGGTGCGGTCCTGGAGGAGGCCGGGCCGCCGTGTCCCCTTCTGCTTCGCGAGATGGACGCCGACGGGGATGGAGAGGACCGCGTGGCTGGGACGGCAGTGCAGGAAGGAGCGGTTCTCCCGCGACGTCAGGAGAAGCCCCCCGGCCGAGACCGACAGCAGCGGGAGCAGGGCCTCGTCGTAGGTGCCGAGGACCGCGTCTGCCGTTTCGTCGTCGGCCGGGCCGAGGACGGCGAGCACGTCGGCGTCCTGGATCAGTCTCTTGGCCGCGGCGGGCGCCCGCCCCGCGGCGCCCCCGTCGTCCACGGGCTTCAGGGTGAGCTCGAAGGGCTTGTCCTTACGGGCGTTGAACTGCTCGACCGCCAGCCGCGCACCCCGCACCTGCGCCTCGCCCGCCGTCCGCCGGGGCCCGCTCAGATCCGCCTGCACGCCGATGGCCCAGCGGCGGGCCTCCGGAGTCGATCCACCCTTGTCGTCGTCGCGCAGGGCGGCCCAGGCCGCGGCGCCGCCGGCCGCCAGCAGCACGGCGGCGCCCGAGGCCAGGAG
>NZ_JAHRIB010000128.1 GCF_019090165.1 Streptomyces sp. BV286 | reverse complement strand
CCCGTCGCGGTGACGGAGGCGCTGCTGACGCGGGTTCCGGCCGCGTTCCACGGCGGAGTCAACGACGGCCTGCTGGCCGCGCTGGCCATGGCGGTGGCGAAGTGGCGCCGCGGACGGGGTATCGAGGAGTCCTCCACGCTGATCAAGCTGGAAGGCCACGGCCGTGAGCAGGAGGTCGTGCCGGGTGCGGACCTTTCCAGCACGGTGGGCTGGTTCACCAGCATGTTCCCGGTGCGCCTGGAGACGGCCGGCTTCGATCTGGACGAGGCGTTCGCGGGCGGTCCGGCCGCGGGCGGTGTGATCAAGGCGGTCAAGGAGCAGCTGCTGGCCGTGCCCGACAAGGGCCTCGGCTTCGGTCTGCTGCGCTACCTCAACGAGGAGACCGGCGCGGAACT
>NZ_JAHRIB010000127.1 GCF_019090165.1 Streptomyces sp. BV286 | reverse complement strand
TGCCCGGTCGGCGCCTGCCCGGGGCCCCGCGCTGCCGGCGCCCCGGCTCCCCGGCCGTTCGGTGGCCGGCCGGGGTCGGTCCCGGCCGGCGTTCCCCGTAGCAACTCTCCGTGCAGCGAACGCAGTTCGGGACCCGGGTCCGTGCCCAGCCGGTCCGCCAGGAGTTGGCGTACGGATTCGTAGGCGGCCAGTGCCTCGGCGGTGCGGCCCGCGTCGCGCAGGGCTCGCAGGCGCAGCGACTGGAGGGGCTCGTCCAGGGGGTGGGCGTCACAGAGGGCGGTGAGGTCGGGCAGGGACTGTTCGGCGTGGCCGAGGGCGAGGGCCGCGGTGAGGCGGGCCCGCCGGGCGTCGAGGCGGCGGGACTCCCACCGGGACGACTCGGCCGAGCGGTCCGGGAGGTCGGCGAGGGCGGGCCCCCGCCAGAGGGCGAGGGCGTCGTCGAGGATGACGGCCGCCTTGCCGGGGTCGTCGTCGGCCAGCGCCCGGGAACCCTCGCCCGCGAGCCGCTCGAAGCGGTGCAGGTCGATGTCGTCGGCCGCGGCCCGCAGCCAGTAGCCGCCCTCGGCGGAGCCGATCGCGTCCGCGCCGAGGGCCCTGCGCAACCGGCCCACCAGGGCCTGCAGCGCGCCCGTGGCGTCGGCCGGCGGGTCGACGCCCCACACCTCGTCGACCAGCGCGGCGGCGGGCACGGCCCGTCCGGGGCGCAGGGCGAGCACGGTCAGCAGGGCGCGCAGCCGCGCGCCACCGACCGGGACGAGGGTGCCGTCGTTGCGTACTGCCTGGGTGGTGCCGAGGATGCGGTAGCGCACGGAGACCATTGTCCCTGTCGGCGTCCCGGACCCGCCCCCGGATTTCGTCCGCGTGGACCGGGAGGAGCCTGGGACGGAGGCGGGGGCCGCAGGAACCTCCGACCCTGCCCAGGACGTTCCCCCCACAGCACCGGTACGGTCGACCCGCCACGCCCGGCCCCGATCGAGCAATACAGGGAGTCCCACCCCATGACGAGCGCCACCACCCGGCACAGCGACCGGCGGATCAGTCCCGTCTTCCTCGGGATCGTGGCCGTCACGGCGGTGACCGGATGGGCCACCTGGACGGGCTTCGCCGAGCAGCCGGGGGTGGCCGTCTTCCTGTTCGTGACGGCGGCCTGGATCGTCTCGCTCTGTCTGCACGAGTACGCGCACGCGCGCACGGCCCTGCACAGCGGCGACATCTCGATCGGCTCGAAGGGCTATCTGACCCTGAACCCGCTGAAGTACACGCACGCGCTGCTCAGCATCGTGCTGCCCGTCATCTTCGTGATGATGGGCGGTATCGGCCTGCCGGGCGGCGCGGTGTGGATCGAGCGGAACCGCATCCAGGGCCGCTGGAAGCACACCTTGATCTCGGCGGCGGGCCCCCTGACGAACGTGCTGTTCGCGGTGGTCTGCACGGCCCCGTTCTGGCTGGACGCGCTCGACGGCGTCCCGGCGGACTTCCAGTTCGCCCTGGCGTTCCTGGCGTTGCTGCAGGTCACGGCCGCGCTGCTGAACTTTTTGCCGGTGCCGGGCCTGGACGGCTACGGCATGATCGAGCCCTGGCTGTCGTACAAGATCCGCCGCCAGGTGGAGCCGCTCGCACCCTTCGGGCTGCTCCTCGTGATCGCGATCCTGTGGATCCCGGCGGTGAACGGCGTGTTCTTCGACATGATCGACGCACTGCTGCGCGCCCTGGACATCGACGAGATCCGTACGTACTGCGGGCAGAACCTCTACCGGTTCTGGACGGAGACCGACCAGTACTGCTCGGTCAGCCCGTGACGGACGACGCCCTGCGCCGCGCGCGGTCCCGGCGCAGGTAGTACCAGGTGGTGTTGGACGACAGGCCCGCGAGCAGCACCCACACGATCCCCAGCCAGCTGCCCTGGGCGAAGGAGACGACGGCCGCCGCGACGGCGAGGACGCAGACGACGAGGGCGTAGAGGGCGAGTCGGGACATGGGGGTCGGCTCCTGTCGGGGAACTGCGGGCGCGCGGCGGAACCCGGAGGGGGACACTGCTCGGCTCCAGTGTCCCCCACGTCCGGAGCGCGCCCGCACGCCCTCCCCTGCACCCTCGGGTGCGCACGCCTACACGTCGGTCAGGCGCAGACCCGCGTGGGCCTTGTACCGCCGGTTCACCGAGATGAGGTTCGCCACGAGCGACTCGACCTGGTGGGCATTGCGCAGGCGGCCCGAGAAGATGCCGCGCATGCCCGGGATGCGCCCGGCCAGCGCCTGGACGATCTCGACGTCCGCCCGCTCCTCGCCGAGCACCATCACGTCGGTGTCGATCTCGGCGATCTCCGGGTCCTGGAGCAGGACGGCCGACAGGTGGTGGAAGGCGGCGGCGACCCGGGAGTCCGGCAGCAGCACGGCGGCCTGTTCGGCGGCGCTGCCCTCCTCGGGCTTCAGCGCGTACGCGCCCTTCTTGTCGAAGCCGAGCGGGTTGACGCAGTCGACGACGAGCTTGCCGGCCAGTTCCTCCCGCAGCGACTCCAGGGTCTTGCCGTGTCCCTCCCAGGGCACGGCGACGATCACGATGTCGCTGCGGCGGGCGGTCTCGGCGTTGTCGGCGCCCTCGACGCCGTGGCCGAGCTCGTCGGCGGCAGCCTGCGCGCGCTCCGCGGCCCGCGAGCCGATGATCACCTGCTGGCCCGCGCGGGCCAGCCGGTAGGCGAGGCCCTTGCCCTGCGGACCGGTGCCGCCGAGCACGCCGACGACGAGCCCCGAGACGTCGGGCAGGTCCCAGGGGTCCTTCGCGGGGGCCTTCTGTGCACTGTCAGTAGAGGTCATGGGCCGACCTTACGTGCGTGGTTCGCGTCCGTGCAGGTCAGGTGAGGGCGGTCACGGGGATCCGCCGGAAGGTGATCGTCTCGTACGCTCCGAAGTCGCCCGTCTCGTAGAGGAGTCCGAGGGTGTCGGCGTCGACGCGCACGAGGTCGGAGTACGCGGCGGGCAGTCCGTCCACGGTGTGCGCCGGCCGCCAGGTGACGCCGTCGTCGGTGCTGGCGCGGATCGTCATCAGGGCGCGGAAGCCCGGATCGGCGGGCCCGGAGTAGAGCAGGACGTCGGGGTCGCGGAGCTGGAGCACGCTGCCCTCCACGACGGGACCGGTGAGGCCGGCCTGCGGGCGGAAGCGCTTGAGGAGGGTCCGGCCGCCGTCCCGGGAGCAGGCGTCGGCGCGGGTGCCGGGGGCGGTGGAGTCGGTGCGGGTGTTGAAGTAGACGCGGCCGTCGGGGAGTTCGGCGGCGGTGGTCTCGTTCACGTTGATGTAGCCGTCGGTGTTGTCGTCGACGTATCCGATGGTCCAGCTCTCGCCGTGGTCGTCGCTGAGGAGGCAGTGCCCGCCGTTGTACTTGCCCTCGGTGCCGTTGTCGGCGCCGGCCGGCGGGAGGGAGTGGTTGGCGGGCACGACGATCCGTCCGCCGGTCAGCCGGAGGGCGTGGCCCGGGGTGGTGGCGTACCAGCGCCAGGCCGGCTTCTTCGTCTGCCCGGTGATCTCCCTCGGGCGCGACCAGGTCAGCCCGTCGTCGTCGCTGTGGCAGATCCAGACGCGGCGTCCGTCGGCGGCGCTCACCTTGCCGCGGCGGATGGCGTCCTCGGTGGCGAGGGCGGCGTTGCGGACGTGGACGAGCAGGATGCGGCCGGAGCCGAGGACGACGGGGGCCGGGTTTCCGGCGAGTGCGTCGCCGTTCTCGGCGGCGACCTGGAGCGGCCCCCAGGTCAGTCCCCCGTCCGTGGACCGCTTCAGCACGATGTCGATGTTCCCGAAGTCGTCGCGGGAGCCGACCCGGCCCTCGCAGAAGGCGAGCAGGGTTCCTTCGGCCGTGGCGACGACGGCCGGGATCCGGAAGCTCGCACAGCCCTCCTGTCCGGCCCGGAACGGCACGGACACCTCGCTGCTGGTCATGACAACCTCCCCTTGCCGACTGAGTGGGGCACTCTGCCCACGTCGGGCGAATTCATGGTGAACTCCACCTGTCGAGTGGCCGGTTGCGGCAGGATGCGTGCGCATGGATGCCGTACGGGTGGCCTTGTTGCGCGAAGTGCTCGCCGGGACCGAGTGGCTGGGGGCGACCCGGCGGTTCGCGGGGGCGCTGCGGTCGTCCGTGCTGCCCCACGGGGGCGGGCTGCTGCTGGTGGGGACGGCCGAGTACGAGCCGTGGCACCTGGCGGCGCACCTGGTGGACGAGGCCGCCTGGTCGGGCACGCCCGAGCTGACGCCGACGCTCGTACGACACGGGGCGCGGCCCGGGGACCCGGCCCATCTGGCCGTGGGACTCGGCCGGATCGAGGCGGCCCGGCGGGGCGAGACCCTGCTCGTCGTGGCGCCGGGCGCGCCGGGCGCCCCGCTCCTGGAGCGGGTGCACGACGCGCGCCGGGCCGGGGCGACGGTTCTCGCCCTGGACTCGGGCGACCGCGAGCTGCACGCGATGGCGCACGAGGCGCTGGCGGTGCCGTGCGAACCGGACCTGGACCTCGACACCGTGCAGCACCTGGTCAGCGCGGCGGCCGGGGAGAACTCGCTGCCCGCGCCCCGGGGCCGCCGGCGTTTCGGGGACCGGTTGTCGCGGCTGGCCGACCGGTTGACGGCACCGCCGCCGGCGCGCTGGTGACCTGAAAGCCTCTGGCGGCCGGAAAAGCGTTTGTACCGGCCGGGGCCCACGACGGAGCATGTCCCGTCGTGACGGACTTGACGGAACGCGATGCCGACGACGACGCGGGCGCCCCGGCTCCTGCCCCCGGTGCCGGCGCCGGTGCCTCGCGGCTGCGCGCGCTGCTGCCCGATCTCGCCCCGTGGCGGACCTCCCCCGACTTCCGGCGGCTGTGGGTGGCCGGGCTCATCACCAACTTCGGCAGCTTCCTGACGTTCGTCGCGCTGCCGGTGCAGATGAAGGAACTCACCGGGTCCGTGGTGGCCGTCGGCGCGATCGGTGCCGTGGAACTCGTACCGCTGATCGTGTTCGGGCTGTACGGCGGGGCGCTCGCCGACGCCCTGGACAAGCGGAAGCTGATCGTGTGGACGGAGGCGGGGCAGGGGCTGCTCTCGGTCGCGCTGCTCGTCAACGCGCTGCTCCCGGATCCCGTGGTGTGGCCGCTGTACGCCGTCGCCGCGCTCTCCTCCGCGCTCGTCGCGGTCCAGCGGCCGGCGCTGGACGCGCTCACCCCGCGCATCGTCCGACACGAGCACCTGCCGGCTGCCGCCGCGCTCAACTCACTGCGCTGGACGGTCGGCGGGGTCGCCGGGCCGGCCCTCGCGGGGCTCGTCGTGGCGTACGCGGGGCTCGGCTGGGCCTATGCCGCCGACCTCGCGACCTTCGTGGTCTCGCTCGTCCTCGTCCTGGGCCTCGCCTCGTCGCCCGCCGCGCACGAGGCGGCGAAGCCGTCACTGAGGTCGATCGTGGAGGGCGCCCGGTACGCGTGGAGCCGCAAGGAGCTGCTGGGGACGTACGCGATCGACCTGGCCGCCATGTTCTTCGCCTTCCCGCTCGCCGTGCTGCCCTTCCTCGCGGACGAGCTGGACGCCGAGTGGTCGCTCGGGCTGATGTACGCGGCGCTGCCCGCCGGGGCGCTGCTGGTGAGCCTGACCAGCGGGTGGACCTCGCGGATCCACCGGCACGGGCGGATGGTGGTGCTGGCGGCGGCGTTCTGGGGGCTCGCGATGGTGGCCGCGGGAGCCGCTCACAGCGTCTGGCTGGTGCTGCTCTTCCTGACCCTGGGCGGCTGTTTCGACATGGTCAGCGGGATCTTCCGGGCGGCGATGTGGAACCAGACGATCCCGGACGAGCTGCGGGGGCGGCTGGCCGGCATCGAGCTGCTGTCGTACTCGGTGGGGCCCCAGCTGGGCCAGGTCCGGGCCGGCGGGATGGCCGCGTGGATGAACGTGCGGGCGTCGGTGTGGGCCGGTGGTGTGCTGTGCGTGGCCGCGGTGGGCGCGCTGGCGGTGTGCCTGCCCAAGCTGATGACGTACGACGTGCGGACCAACGAGCACGCGGTGCGGCTGAAGGAGGCGCGGGAGGCGGCCGCCGCCGGCGGTTCATAGCCGCGGGCCCGCGCCCCGTCAGGGGCGCGGGGAACTGCGCGACCGGCCACGACGAGCCCGCGGGGGCGACGACCGTGGCCGGTCGTCCGCTAGTCGTTCTCCGAGCCCCGCGCCGCGGAATCGTGCCAGCGGGGGTCGTTCTCCCATTCGGCGTTGCGCTCCCGGGCGGTGTCCATCGCGTGCTGCGCCTCGGACCGGGAGGCGTAGGGACCGAAACGGTCCTTCGCGGGGCACTCGGGGCCTTCCTCGACCTTCTTGTGTTCCAGGCAGTAGTACCACTCGCCCGGTTTCCCGACCGTCCGCTTCTTGAACAGGGCCATGACCAGCTCCTCTCGCCACCGACATGTTCCCCCATCCCCGCTGGTTAGACTCCCTGGCATGTCTGGCCAGTCGCTGCTCGTTCCAGGGGAGCTGTCCCCCATCCGTTCCGTGCCCGGAAACATCCGCCGCCCCGAGTACGTCGGCAAACCCGCGCCGACCCCGTACACCGGGCCGGAGGTGCAGACGCCCGAGACGATCGAGGCGATGCGTGTCGCCGGCCGGATCGCCGCGCGGGCGATGGCGGAGGCCGCGAAGCTCATCGCGCCCGGTGTCACCACGGACGAACTGGACCGGGTCGCCCACGCGTACATGTGCGACCACGGCGCCTACCCGTCCACGCTCGGCTACCGCGGTTTCCCGAAGTCCCTGTGCACCTCCGTGAACGAGGTGATCTGTCACGGCATCCCGGACTCCACGGTCCTGCGGGACGGCGACATCATCAACCTCGACGTGACGGCGTACATCGGGGGCGTGCACGGCGACAACAACGCCACCTACCTCGTCGGCGACGTGGACGAGGAGTCGCGGCTGCTCGTCGAGCGGACCCGTGAGTCCCTCGACCGCGCCATCAAGGCGGTCCGGCCGGGCCGTCAGATCAACATCATCGGCCGGGTCATCGAGTCGTACGCGAAGCGGTTCGGGTACGGGGTCGTGCGGGACTTCACCGGGCACGGCATCAACTCGGCGTTCCACTCCGGCCTGATCGTCCCCCACTACGACAGCCCGCACGCGACGACCGTGATCCAGCCGGGGATGACCTTCACGATCGAACCGATGCTGACGCTGGGGACCCACGACTACGACATGTGGGACGACGGGTGGACGGTCGTCACGAAGGACCGGCTGCGGACCGCGCAGTTCGAGCACACCCTCGTCGTCACCGACACCGGGGCCGAGGTGCTCACCCTCCCGTAGCCCGTGAGGGCCCGCGCCCTCCACCTGCCTTTTCTCCGAAGCCGCCCGCTCGCACAGAGTGGGCGGCTTCTTCATGTGGACCGGGCGGGCATACGGGGTACGATTTTGCCGACAGGACGTCGGGAAAAGCTTTGACTTAGGTAAGCCTAACCATAGAAGATGGGCCCGGCTCTCGTCCCCCTTCGGCCCCGGAGGTCTTCATGAACTCGTCGAGCACACCGTTCTCGACGCTCATCCGCACCGCGTCGCACGAGCAGCACGTGGAGGCGGAGACCTCGACGTTCATGAGCGACCTGCTCGGCGGCAGGCTCGGCGTGGACGCGTACGCGCGCTACACCGAACAGCTGTGGTTCGTGTACGAGGCGCTGGAGTCGGGCGCGCGGGAGCTGGCGGCCGACCCGGTGGCGGGCCCGTTCATCCAACCCGAGCTGCTGCGGCTCACCTCCCTGGAGCGGGACCTGGCCCATCTGCGGGGTGCGGGCTGGCGCGAGGGACTCACCGCGCTGCCGGCGACCGAGGAGTACGCGGCCCGGGTCGCCGAGTGCGCCCGTACCTGGCCCGGCGGGTACGTCGCGCACCACTACACGCGCTACCTCGGTGACCTCTCCGGCGGGCAGATCATCCGCGGCAAGGCGGAGCGGACCTGGGGGTTCGCCCGCAAGGGCGACGGGGTGCGGTTCTACGTCTTCGAGGACATCGGGAACCCGGCGGCGTTCAAGCGGGGGTATCGCGAGCTGCTCGACGGTGTCCTCGCGGACGACCTGGAGAAGCAGCGGATCGTCGCCGAGTGCCGGCGGGCGTTCGCTCTGAACACCGGGGTGTTCCAGGCGCTGGGGGAAGAGTTCCGCCTCAGCGCGTGACGTTCCGCCGAGGGCGTGTTCTCGGGTGCGGGTGGGCTGTGGCCGGTCGCGCCGTTCCCCGCCCCTCAAGGACTGCGCCGTTCCCCGCGCCCCTCAAGGGCACAGGATCGCGGCGTTCCCCGCGCCCTCAAAGGCACGGGATCGCGGCTCTCCCGTGCCCCTTCGGGGTGCGCTCGGGTGGTGTTCAGCGTTCGAGGAACACTCTGCCGCCCAGTTCCACCCAGCCCTCCGGCTGCGGAGCCGTGAGGAGCTGTGAACCGGCGCCCTGGACGATGTTCAGGGCGCGGCCCAGTTGGGCGGTGAGCTGGAGGGCCGCGGCGCCCGTCGCCTCGTCCTCCTGGACGCCGTCGCCCCGGCCGGGGAAGCCACGAGCGCGGACCCGGCCCGCCGCCTCGTCCTCCCACGCCCAGGCGTAAATCCAGTCCCCCGCCGGCGGCACCTCCAGCGCGTCGACCTCGGCGGCCGTGGCGTACCTGCGCAGGGTGCGCGGCTGTGCCCACTCCGGGCGGGCCTCGATCCAGGTGAACTCTCCGTCGAGCCGGGTGCCCACCACGCCCGCGGGCGTGACGAGTTCGGGCACGTCGAGCAGCCAGGCCACACCGACGCAGGGGTATCCGGCGAAGGGCAGCCGCACGCCGGGTGTGTAGATGTCGATGACCCCGCGCTCGGGGTCGTCCACGAACACCGTCTCGCTGAACCCGAGTTTGGCCGCGAACGCCTGCCGCTCGTCCTGCTCGGGCAGTACGGAACCCTCCCGTACGACCCCGAGTTCGTTGCCGTACTCACCGCGCGGCCCGCAGAAGACCCGCAGCACGTCGTAATCAGTCACGCGGGCATTCAAACACCACGGGGCCTGCGCACACGCATCCGGCCGCCGTCCCCGGGGCGGGGGCGGCGGTCGGGTGCGTGCCGTCTTCGGGTCAGGCCTGCGCGGAGCCCGTCGTACGGCGGCGGCGTACGGCGACCACCACGCCCGCGCCCGCCGCGACGGTGACCGCGGCGGCGGCTCCGAGCGCGCCGACGGGGACGTCGGAGCCGGTGGAGGCCAGGCCGCCCGTCACCCCGCCCGTGGTGGAGCCGGTCGTACCCGCACCGCCGGTGGTCCCTCCGGAGGTCGTGCCGCCCGTGGTGCCGGTGGACGACGTCGGGTCGGTGTCCGGGAGTTCGGCGTCCTCGGACAGGGCCACCGAGAGGTCGACCGGGTCGAGTTCGGCGCCGGCCTGGTAGAAGCCGCCGAAGGCCTCGGCGCCCGCCTTCGTGAGGGTGGCGGTGACGTCGTCGAGGGTGATGACGTCGTTCTCCGCGGTCAGCTCGGCGGACTGGGGCCTGAGCTCGGCGAGGGTCACGTCGGCGGACTTCTCACCGAGGCTGTCGACGTCGGCGGTCAGTTTGCCGGAGCGGCCGTCGATCGCCGCCTTGAGGTCGCTGAGGGTGAGGTCGAGGCCGTAACTGCCGTTGTCCTCGTGGCCCTTGAAGTTGACCGAGCCCTTGAAGGAGGCCTTGAGGGTGTCGGCGTCCGTGTCGTAGGTGCCGGTGGCGTCGGCGAAGGTGAAGATCCCGTTGCCGGACGCCTGGGAGGCCCCGCCCGAGACGGTGACCTTGCCCTTGGCCACGCCGTCCACGACGTACGTACGGAAGGACTGCTTGACGCCCCAGCCGAGGGTGCCGTCGGTGATGTCGCCCGCGGTGTCCGCCCCGGTGGGCGAGGGGGTCGGGCTCGTGGACCCCGTCGGGTCCGTGGAGGGCGTGGTGGACGGGGTGCCCGAGGGAGTGCCGGACGGCGTGGTGGAGGGGGTGGCCGACGGCGTCGTGGAGCCCGAGGGTGTCGGCTTCGGCGACTCGGTCTTCTTCTCCAGCACGGTCAGGGGGTCGCCGGCCGCACCCGTGTAACTGGCGCTGCCGAGGGCGTCCCCGGCCTCCTTCGTCAGCTTGGTCGCCATCTCGGTCATCGTGCGGTTGACGGTGACCTCGGCGAGCGGCACGTCCTGCTGGGTCGTGCCGCTCTTCGTCACGTCGGCGGTGACTCTGGCGGCCTTGCTGTCGAACCTCACGTCGGACAGGGCGAGTTCGAAGCCGTGCGGCTTGGAGACGATCTTCAGGGAACCTTCGAAGCCGAGTGCCACGGTGTGGGCCTCGGAGTCATAACTCCCCGTGCCGTTGACGAAGGTGAACGCTCCGTTGTCCTTGGCCTGGGTGGCGCCGCCCTCGGGTGTGAAGCTGCCGCCCGCCATCCCGGTGACGTACGAGCGGTACGACTGCTTGATGCCCCAGGTCAACTCGTAGCCCTTGAGCGGCACTTCGGCGGCCGACGCGGAGGTCGCGGCGATCGCGGTGGCACCGAGCGTGACGGCGGTCGCGCAGGCGGCGGCAAGGGCTATGGGGCGGCGGCGGTTGGCGGCCATGGGCGTGTTTCTCCTCGGTCAGGTGGGTGGGAGTCCGCTCGACCGGCGGACGGCGGTGGAGAGTTCAGCTCTCTTCGGGGGTGCCGTCGGCCGGCCGCGCACGGCGCCTGCGGACGACGAGGAGGGCGGCGGCCACCGCGAGCACGGAGGCGGCCGCGAGGCCGACGGGCAGGGCGGGGAAGCCCGTCCCACTCGCGGTGGGCTCCGCCCTGGGCTCCGCGGTCTTCGGCTCGTCCGCGGCGGCTTCGGGAGTGGCCGACTCCGTGCTGCCCAGATCGGGCAGGGCGGGCAGTTCCGCGCTGTCGGTGAGTGCGACGGCGAGGGAGACCGGGTCCATCGCCGTGCCCGCCTTGTACATGCCGCCGAAGGCCTCGGCCCCGTCGGCGGTGAGCTTCGCGGGCGCCTCGGTCACCCGGGCGAGGCCGGCCTTCGGCGTGAGGTTCTCGGCGGTGAAGGTGACGAGCGGCACCTTCTTCTTCGTGGCGCTGCCGCTGCCGCTGGTGACGTCGGCGTAGAGCGTGCCCTTTCCGCTGTCCGTGACCTCGGCCCGTACCTTGCCGAGCGACAGGTCGAGGCCCTGTTCGCCGGTGAAGCGGACGGCTCCGGCGAAGGTCGCGTCGAGGGTCTGCTTCTTCTCGTCGTAGGTGCCCGCGCCCTCGGGGAAGCGGAAGAGCGCGCCGCCGTCCTGGGCGCCCCCGCTGAGCTTCCATTCGCCGTCGGCGATGGCTCCGGTGACGTACTCGCGGAAGGTCCTGCGCACACCCCAGTCGACGGCGCCGTCCTCGATCCGGCCGGAAGTCTCCTTCTTCGCCCTGGACTTGGACGGGGAGGGGGCCGGCGTACGCGACGGCTCGGCGGCGGCCGGCTGCACGTCCGCGGAGAGGCTGACCGGGTCGAGGGCGGTGCCCGCCGTGTAGTACCCGGCGAAGGACTTGGCGCCCTGGGCGGTCAGCGTGGCGGGCAGGTTGTTCAGCTGGACGGCGCTGCCGCCGCCCTTCATGTCGATGCCGCCCAACGAGAGGGAGGCGAAGGGCACCTGTGAGGACGTCGTGACCGTCCCGGTGCCCTTCGCCTTGCTGGTGACGTCGACATAGAGGGTGCCGCCGCCGCCCGCGAGGCGGACGGTGGGTCGGCTGATCGTCAGGTCGAGCTGGTGGCCGCCGTCGCCCTTCTTGTGGCCGAGGAAGTGGACTCCGCCGGAGAAGCCGGCGTTGAAGGAGCCCGAGGAGCCGTCGTACGTGCCGGTCGCCGAGTGGAAGCGGAACTGGCTGCCGCCGACCGTGGCGGCGCCACCGGTGAGCGAGAAGGAGCCGTTGGCTATCGGTCCGGTGACGTAGCTCTGGAAGGAGGATTTGATGCCCCAGTCCAGGCGGCCGCCCTGCACGGTCCGGTTCGCCGCCTGGGCCTGGCCGGCCGGGAGCAGTGCCACCAGGACCGCTGCGCAGAGCAGGGTCACGCAGGTGCGTAGGTGCGAGGGCATGGATGTCCTCCGGAGCGGGCGGGATCTGGCCGGATGCGATGCCATCCTGGCAAGATAGGTAAGGCTAACCTAAGCTACGTCCGCCGGGGCGGGAAGCACCGGATGAGACAGAAGAGGGACCGCGGGTTCTTGTCGGCAGCCGGCCGTGCGTGACCGGCGTGCGGTCCCCGCGCCCCCGGCAGGGGCGCGGCTCCTGCCGTACCGGTCAACCGGAAGGACGGACGCGGTCGTGCGACGCATGCGTGTACGAGTGGCGGGAGCACTGCTCGCGGTGCTGGCGATCACGGCGACGGGCTGTTCCTCCGAGGAGGGATCGTCCGCGAGCGAGCCCGTGGCCGAGGCCGACGCCGCAGACCGTGTCGAGCCCTTGACGGACACCCCCGCTCCCCAACTCCCGGTCACGGTGCGCTCGTCCGACGGCCGTGACGTCACGGTCAAGGACGCCCGACGCGTCGTTCCGCTCTCCGGCAGCCTCAGCGAGATCGTCTTCACCCTGGGTCTCGGCGACCGTGTCGTCGCCCGCGACATCACCGCCACCTTCACGCAGGCGGAGAAACTGCCGGTGGTCACCCGCAACCACGACGTCTCCGCGGAGAGCGTGCTGTCGCTGAAGCCCGACCTCGTGCTCGCCGAGGCGACGACCGGGCCGGCGGAGGCGATGAGCCAGATCCGCGACGCGGGCATACCCGTCCTCGTCGTCGCCCCGGCCCGGGGCCTCGACGACGTGGGCCCGCGGATCGAGGCGGTCGCCGACGCCCTCGGAGTCGGCGCCGCGGGGAAGGAACTGACCCGGCGCTCCGAACAGCGGATCGCCGCCGTGCGCAAGGACATTCCGCAGCGCACCGACAAGCCGCGCGTCGCGTTCCTGTACCTGCGCGGCTCCGCGTCCGTCTATCTGATCGGCGGCAGGGGCTCGGGGGCGACCTCCCTGCTCGAGGCGGCCGGCGCCGTGGACGCGGGCGCCGAGGCGGGCCTGAAGAAGGACTTCACGGCGATCACCACGGAGGCCCTCGCCCAGGCGGCCCCCGACGCGATCCTCGTCATGTCCAAGGGCCTGGAGTCCGTCGGCGGCATGGACGGCCTGGTCAGGATTCCGGGCGTCGCGCAGACCCCTGCCGGGATGGACCGCCGGGTCGTCTCGGTCGAGGACGGCGTCCTCCTCAACTACGGCCCCCGCACGGACCAGGTATTGAAGTGCATCGTCAGCCAGCTGTACGAGGACACCGAGTGACCGTGACCGACAAGGCCGCCGCCCACGAGGACCTGGTCCCGCAGGCCCCGCCCGCGAGCACCCCTCCCGGCCGGTCCCGCCGCGGCGCCCCCTGGCTGCTCACCGTCGGCCTGGCCGCTCTCCTCCTGCTGCTCACGCTGGCCTCCGCCGGACTCGGCGCGTACGAGATCCCGCCCGGTGACGTCCTGTCGTCCGTCGCGCACCGCGCGGGCCTGGGCGGCGGCGAACTGCCCCGCGTCCCCGAGTCGGTGCTCTGGAACGTGCGCTTCCCGCGGATCGTGCTCGCGCTGCTCGTCGGCGCCTCGCTCGGCTGCGCGGGCGCGCTCATGCAGGGCGTGTTCGGCAACCCGCTGGCCGAGCCGGGCGTCATCGGCGTCTCGTCGGGTGCGGCGGTCGGCGCGGTGGCCGCGATCTCGCTCGGTCTCGGATTCCTCGGCACCTGGACGGTTCCGGCCTTCGCCTTCGTCGCGGGGCTCGGCACGGCGCTGCTCGTGTACTCGATGTCCCGCTCGGGCGGCCGTACGGAGGTCGTGACGCTGATCCTCACCGGTATCGCGGTGAACGCCTTCGCGGGCGCGCTGATCGGCCTGTTCATCTTCCTGGCCGACACCGCGGCGGTGAACCAGATCACCTTCTGGCAGCTCGGCTCGCTCTCCCAGGCGACCTGGCCGAAAGTGCTGGCGGTGCTGCCGTGCGCCGCGGCGGGACTGGTCGTAGCGCCGTTCTACGCACGGAAGTTGGACCTGCTGGCTCTCGGCGAGCGTCCGGCGCGGCACCTGGGTGTGGACGTCGAGCGGCTGCGGATCGTCCTGGTCCTGGTGGTCGCGCTGCTGACCGCCGCGGCCGTCAGCGTCTCCGGTGTCATCGGTTTCGTCGGGCTCGTCGTCCCGCACCTGCTGCGCATGGCGGCGGGCCCGGGCCATCGCTTTCTCCTTCCGGGCAGCGCCCTGGGCGGTGCGGTGGTGCTGCTCGCGGGCGACCTCGCGGCACGGACCGTCGCCGAGCCCGCCGAGCTGCCGCTCGGTGTACTGACCGCGCTCTTCGGCAGCCCGTTCTTCTTCTGGCTGCTGCGCAGGACCCGTCGCAGGCAGGGAGGCTGGGCATGAGGTGGCTCCGCACGAGGACCGCTCCGCCGGGCCCCGTGGCGCCCGGCGACGTACTCGCCGAGGCCGAGGCCCTGCGGGTCCGGCTCGGCGGCCGCGAGGTGCTGTCCGGCGTGGACGTCAGGGCCCGCGCGGGCGAGGTGCTGGCACTGGTCGGCCCCAACGGGGCGGGCAAGTCCACCCTGTTGGGCACGCTCGCCGCCGACGTCCCGGCCGACGCGGGTGTCGTACGCGTCCACGGCCGCCCCGTGTCCGACTGGTCGGCGCACGAACTGGCCCTGCGCCGGGCGGTGCTCCCCCAGTCCGCGTCGCTCTCCTTCCCGTTCCCGGTCGAGGACGTCGTACGGATGGGGCGGGCGCCGTGGGCGGGCGGGGCGCAGGAGTACGCGTCGGAGACGGACGACGCGGCGGTGGCCGCGGCCATGGCGGCGACCGAGGTCACCGAGTTCGCGGCCCGGCCCTTCTCGGCGCTCAGCGGCGGCGAGCGGGCCAGGGTCGCGCTCGCCCGGGTGCTCGCGCAGCAAACCCGGCTGCTGCTGCTCGACGAGCCGACGGCCGCTCTGGACCTGCGGCACCAGGAACTGGTGCTGCGGATCTGCCGGGACAGAGCGCGCGACGGGGACGCGGTGGTCGTGGTGCTGCACGATCTGGGTCTCGCGGCGGCGTACGCGCACCGGGTGGTGATCCTGTGCGCCGGGCGTGCGGTGGCCGACGGGGCACCGGCCGAGGTCTTCACCGACCGACTGCTTTCGGACATCTACAAACAGCCGGTGGAGGTCTTCGCCCACCCGCGCACCGGCGGGGTCCTGGTGGCCCCCGTGCGGGGTTCTTGACCCGTCTTTGACCGTTACGTGGGGGGTGTATTGGGCCTCCGTGACCCGGTCGTGCTCATACGGCGTCCATGAGAGCTGAATCACTGGACGGGCGGCTTTCGGTCAGGTAAGCCTCAGATAAGTTAGGCCAGCCTCACTCGGAACCTTTGCCTGCCCTGTGACCCTCTTGGAGCCTGTATGCGAGCCGTCCGACTCTCCGTCACCGCTGCCGCGACCGTGGCGGCGCTGGCCGCTGTCACGGGTTGCACCGAGAAGAGCGACGCGTCCGGCGACGGCCGTGTCGTCGAGGTGACGGCCACGGACACCAAGTGCGAGGTGTCGAAGAAGGAGTTCCCCGCCGGTCACGTCCAGATCGACGTGACCAACAAGGGCTCCAAGGTCACCGAGGTCTATCTCCTCTTCCCCGACGACCGGATCGTCACCGAGCGCGAGAACATAGGCCCCGGCACCAGCCAGAAGGTCACCGCCGAGGTGAAGGCGGGCGACTACCGGATCGCCTGCAAGCCCGGCATGAAGGGCAAGGGCATCCGTCAGGACGTCAAGGCCACCGGCAGCGGCAAGGTCGCCGAGCGCGACCCGCGCCTGGACACGGCGGTCGCCTCCTACCGGGAGTACGCGCAGGAGCAGGCGGACGAGACGCTGCCCAAGGTCAAGGTCTTCACCGACGCCGTCAAGGCCGGTGACATCGAGGCCGCGAAGAAGGCCTACGCCGACTCGCGCATCGGCTGGGAGCGGACCGAGCCGGTCGCCGAGTCGTTCGGTGACATCGACCCGAAGGTCGACCTGCGCGAGGACGGCCTGGAGGAGGGCCAGGACCTGGAGAAGGACTGGACCGGCTGGCACCGCCTGGAGCGCTCGCTCTGGAAGGACAAGAAGCTCACCGACCGGGACTCCGAGCTCGCCGACCAGCTGGTCAAGGACCTGGAGGACTGGCAGAACCGGGTCGGCAAGGCGGAGATCACCCCGACCTCGATGGCCAACGGCGCCAAGGAACTCCTGGACGAGGTCGCCACCGGCAAGGTCACCGGTGAGGAGGAGCGCTACTCGCACACCGACCTGGTCGACTTCAAGGCGAACGTCGAGGGCGCCCAGAAGTCGTACGAGCTGCTGAAGCCGGTCGCCTCGGAGAACGACGCGGCGCTGACGAAGGAGCTCGACACGCAGTTCGCGGCGCTCGACACGCTGCTGGACAAGTACCGCAAGGACAAGAACTCCTACGAGTTCACCTCGTACGACAAGGTCGGCAAGGCCGACCGCAAGGAGCTCTCGGACGCGGTGAACGCGCTCGCGGAGCCGCTGTCCAAGCTCGCCGCCGCCGTGGTGAAGTAGGGACCTGCCGCCATGACGGACGCCACGAACGCCATGAACACCGCGGATGCCGCGGATGCCGCGGGTGCCGCGGGTGCCGCGGGTGCCGCGAACAGCACGAATGCCGGTGACTCCCTCGGCGAGACCGATTCCGCGGCCCCGACCGGCTCCACGGCCCGGGCGGACTCCGCGGCCCAGGCCGGCTCCGGCTCCCGTACGCCGTCCCGGCGTTCGCTGATCGGCTGGGGCGGCGCCGGGCTCGCGCTGGGTGCCGCCGCGGCCGGCGGGGCGGTGGCCGCGACCCGCAGCGGCGACGACGTCGAACCGACCGCCGCCGGATCGGGCGCCGCGGTCGCCTTCCACGGCACCCACCAGGCGGGCATCGCCACCCCGGTGCAGGACCGGCTGCACTTCGCCGCCTTCGACGTGAAGACGACGGACCGGGCCGCGTTCGTCCAGCTGCTGAAGGACTGGACCGAGGCGGCCCGGCGGATGACCGCCGGGCACGCGGTGGGCGAGGGCGCGTACGGCGGCCTGGCCGAGGCACCGCCGGACGACACCGGTGAGGCGCTCGGGCTCAAGCCGTCGCGGCTGACCCTGACCATCGGCTTCGGCCCCTCGCTGTTCGAGCGGTTCGACCTCGCGGACCGGCGGCCGCAGGCCCTCGTCGACCTGCCGAAGTTCGCGGGCGACAACCTCGACGGGAACCGCAGCGGCGGCGACCTGTGCGTCCAGGCATGCGCGGACGACCCGCAGGTCGCGGTGCACGCGATCCGCAACCTCGCCCGGATCGGCTTCGGCAAGGTCGTCGTCCGCTGGTCCCAGCTGGGCTTCGGCAAGACGTCCTCGACGACTCCGGAGGCCCAGACCCCCCGCAATCTCATGGGGTTCAAGGACGGCACCCGCAACATCGCGGGCACGGAGACGGACCGGCTGAAGAAGTTCGTGTGGGTCGAGGAGAAGGACGGACCGGCCTGGATGACGGGCGGCTCGTACCTCGTGGCCCGGCGCATCCGCATGAACATCGAGACGTGGGACCGGACCTCCCTCCAGGAGCAGGAGGACATCTTCGGCCGTGACAAGGGCGAGGGCGCTCCGGTCGGGAAGGCGAAGGAGCGGGACAAGCCGTTCCTGAAGGCGATGAAGCCCGACGCGCACGTACGGCTCGCGCACCCGGACACCAACGCCGGGGCGACGCTCCTGCGCCGCGGCTACTCCTTCACGGACGGCACGGACGGGCTGGGCCGCCTGGACGCGGGCCTGTTCTTCCTCGCCTACCAGCGGGACGTGCGCAAGGGCTTCATTCCGGTGCAGCGGAGCCTGGCACCCGACGCGCTCAACGAGTACATCCAGCACGTGGGTTCAGCGGTCTTCGCGATTCCGCCCGGCGTCCGTGACAAGGACGACTGGTGGGGCCGGGCGCTGTTCTCGAAGGACTCCAAGGAGGCGTAGGCCGTGTTCGGCAACTATCTGATCGGTCTGCGCGAGGGCCTGGAGGCGAGCCTCGTCGTCTGCATCCTCATCGCCTACCTGGTGAAGACGGACCGCCGGGACGCCCTGAAGCCCGTCTGGATCGGTATCGGCGTCGCGGTCGGGATCGCCCTCGGCTTCGGCTTCGCCCTCGAATTCGGTTCCCAGGAGCTGACGTTCGAGGCGCAGGAGGCGCTCGGTGGTTCGCTGTCCATCGTCGCCGTCGGCCTGGTGACGTGGATGGTCTTCTGGATGCGGCGGACCGCCCGGCACCTGAGGTCCGAACTGCACGGCAAGCTGGACGCGGCCCTGCGGATGGGCACGGGTGCGCTGGTCGCGACGGCGTTCCTGGCGGTGGGGCGCGAGGGCCTGGAGACGGCCCTGTTCGTCTGGGCGTCCGTGCGCGCGTCGGGCGACGGCACCCAGGGCCCGCTGATCGGCGTGCTCCTCGGCATCCTGACCGCGGTCGTCCTCGGTTACCTCTTCTACCGGGGCACGGTCCGCATCAACCTCGCCAAGTTCTTCACCTGGACCGGCGGCATGCTGGTGGTCGTGGCCGCGGGCGTCCTCGCGTACGGCGTCCACGACCTCCAGGAGGCCGACTTCCTGCCGGGCCTGACGAACAAGGCCTTCGACATCAGCGGGACCATCCCCCCGGACAGCTGGTACGGCACGCTCCTGAAGGGCGTCCTCAACTTCCAGCCCGACCCGACCGTCGTCCAGGTCGTCGTGTGGGTCGCGTACCTGGTGCCGACACTCGCGTTCTTCCTGGCGCCCCAACGGTCCGGCCGGGCGGGGGCGAAGCCGTCCGCTCCGCTCCGCGAAAAGGTCGAAGAGGTCTGAGACCGGGCGGAAGCGGTCCGCAACGGACGCCGGGGATCCCGCCGCGAGCGCAATAGATCACAGTGCGGGCCCGGTACGTGATCCCGCCGCCCGCGTCCTTCCCGGCCCCGGTAGGGTTTCGCCTCCGGGAAGGGGAAGGTGAAGGCACCTGATGAGCAGGGATCGCGGCCCACGTAGGCCTCGCAGGCTTGGCCGGAGCGCGCTGACCGCGGCCTCGGTGACCGTGCTGTCGGTGACGGCGAGCGGATGCGTGGTGGTGCACGGGGAACGGGAGATCCTCCCCGGGGCCACGAAGGCCGAGGCCGCGCGCGCCCTGAAGGACTTCACCGCCGCCTACAACGAGGCGAACGGCGCCAACGACCCGTCCCTGGACGCGGACCGGGTCACGGGCGCCCTCGGGGACATCGACGGGGCGAAGCTGAAGGCCGGTGGCACGAACCAGCCGGGCGGCAATCCCGACTACGTGCCCCTGACGCTGACCGACACCGAGTTCACCATTCCCGAGAAGGCCGGCTGGCCGCGCTGGTTCGTCACCGACTCGAAGGCCAACAAGGGCCGTGGTGAGGACCGTTGGCTGCTGGTGTTCACCCGTGGCGAGGCGAACGAGCTGTGGCAGGTCTCCTATCTGACGATCACCGCCGCCAAGGAGATACCGGAGTTCAAGAAGGACGAGGACGGCTGGGCCGAGCCGGTCACGGCGGACGCGGCGGACCTGGCGGTCGCCCCCGGGAGCCTGCCCCAGCAGTACGCGACGTACCTGAAGGACGGCGGCGACGCCTTCGCCCCCGGCGCCCACACCACCAAGTGGCGCTCCGACCGGGCGGCGAGCGCGGCCCGCCCCGGTCTCGCCCAGCAGTACATCGACGAGCCGCTGGCCTCCGGCGACTACGCTCCGGTCGGCCTGCGCACCACGGACGGCGGCGCCCTCGTCTTCTTCACGACCCGCCACTACCAGAAGCAGACGGCGGCCCAGGGCGTTCCCATCAACGTCACCAACGCCGACGTGAAGGCCCTGATGACGGGCGAGCCCAAACAGTCCCTCACCCTGGAGTCCATCTCCAACCAGGCGGTCCTGGACCCGGCGAAGTCCGCACAGAACGCACAGGTGCAGTTCCTGGGCAGAATCCAGGGCTTGACAGCGGCGAAGGGCGAATAGCGCTCAACGGGGGCGCGGGGAATCGGCAGGCTTCTTCTGGGGGCGCGGGGAACTGCGCAATCTTTTCGGACGCCCGGGGGAAGAGCTCACCCCTCAGGGGCGCGGGGAACTGCGCAATCTTTTCGGACGCCCGGGGGAAGAGCTCACCCCTCAGGGGCGCGGGGAACTGCGCAGTCTTTTCAGGGGCGCGGGGAACTGCGCGACCAGCCACAGCCGGCCCGCAGACGAGAAACCCACCCCGACGGAGTCACCGTCACCCCCGCAACGGCCACGCCGCAACCTGCTCCCGCTCGACCCCCGCATACCGAGCACATTCATCGGTCAGCACCTCGAGCAACGACAACGGATCCGGCAACGGATGCTCGGGCCCCCGCGCCCACTCCACGGTCAGGTCCCCGGCCAACCGCGCCGGCGGCACCAGTACATACGACCCCCGGCAGTGCCACCGCAGCCCCGGATGCTCGTCCATCGTCTCGGGGTGACAGTCCAGCTCGCACGGCCACCACTCGTCCTCGTCCTCGGGCGTACCCCGCGTGGCGGTGAAGAAGAGCATCCGGTCACCCCCCGAGAGGGCGACGGGCCCGACCTCGACACCGGACGCGAGCAACCGCTCCAGCGCCTCCTGCCCGGCCTCCAGCGGCACGTCCAGCACGTCGTGCACCATGCCGGTCGCGGTGATGAAGTTGGCCAGCGGCTGATGCCGGGCCCACCGCTCGATCTGCGCCCGGTCGGTCGTGGACTGCGTCTGCCAGGCGAACGAGACCGGGTGGCGCGCGGGGGTGGGACACCCGACGCGATCACAGGAACACCGGTAGGCGGAGGGATGGGCGGCGGGCGCGAGTGGCAGCCCGGCCTCCGCGGCGGCGAGCAGCAGTTCCTCACGGCTCGCGGAGTCGGCCGCGGCGTCCGGCCGTGGACGCCGGCCGCGCAGCCACTGGGAGATCCTGCCCTGCCCGCCGGAGCGGCCGCCCGTCTCTGCGCTCATCGATCCCCTCGCCTGGCTATCGTGCGGAAAGCATGCCTCATGGTCGCACCATCCTGCGCTTCGGGGGGCCGGAGCCCACATCCGGGGGAGGTGGGGCAATGCCCGCCCGGGCAAGGATCGAGTGTCATTACATACTTTGACGTGATTTGGCCGCCTACGGTGTCGGCATGGTCACACGGACTGCGCTGACGGGCATCGCCGGTCTCACGTCACTGGCTCTCGTGGGGCAGGCCGGGGCGGTCACTCCGCTGGAGTGGGGCGCCGGCCCGCTGACGGTGGCCGCGCTCCCCCGCGTCGTCTACACGGCTCACCGCGGCGGCGCCCGGGAGGTGCCGGAGAACAGCATGTCGGGGCTCGTGACCGCGTACGAGCGCGGGACGGCCCAGGTGCTCGACCTGGACACCCGGATGCTGCGCGACGGAACGGTGGTGGTCATGCACGACGCGACCCTGAACCGCACGACCTACATGGGCGGCCCCGTGCACGGCCTGGACCGGCGGGACTGGCAGGGCGTGCGACTGCGCCCCCGGGCCGCGCTGCCGGGCAGCTGGCGTTCGGAGCGTCCGCCGACGCTCGCCGAGGTGCTGGACCGTTTCGGCGGGCGGGTGGTGCTGATGCTGGAGGCGAAGGACCCGCGGAGTCTGGGGGCCCTCGCCGCCATGATCAGGGCACGCGGTCTGACCCGCTCGGTGCTGGTCAACTCCAACCATCCCGCGGTGGCCCTGCGCACCCACCGCATGGGCCTGCTCTCGCAGTTGTGGCGGTCGGCCCGGCAGATGCGTACGGACCGGCCGGAGCGGTGGCGACCGTTCGTGGACGTCCTGGACGTGGACCACAGGGCCCGCGACCGCGATCTCGTCCGGGCCGTCAGGTCCGGCATCCCGCGCGTGTGGGCGCACACGGTGGTGACCCGGGCGCAGCGCGACCGGGCCCTCGCGCTCGGCTGCGACGGCATCATCACGGACGCGCCGGGACGGCTGGCCCGACGCGGGTGAGGCCTCGGCCCCGCTCACGAGGACGCGGGACGAGGGCTCGGGACCAGGACGCGGCCGTGGGCGCCCGTGCGGGCCCGCACTCAGCGGGGAGCGAGGCCGTGGAGTGCGTACTCGACGAGCTTGTCCGTGTACTCGTACGAGATGGGGCCCGTGTACTGGAGCCAGCGCTGGGCGAGCGGTGAGACGAAGAGTTCCAGGGCGACGCGGGGGTCGATGTCGGGGCGTACGGCACCCTGCCCCTGGGCGGCGCGCAGGCGCTTGACGTACAGCTGGAGCTGGGGCTCGAGGAGCTTGCCGACGAACTCGCGGCCGACCTGTTCGTTGACGACGCCCTCGGCCGCCAGGGCCCGTGACGGGGCCTCGAACCGGGGGTCGAGCAGTTCGTCGACGGTGGCGCGCAGGACCGCCTTGAGGTCCGCCTCCAGGTCACCGGTGTCCGGGATCTCGTACTCCGCGTACTCCCCGACGGCCTCGGGCCGGGCCGCGTCCTCGGCCGTCCGGGCGCTCAGGTCGATGAACGCCTCGAGCAGGACCTCGGCCTTCGACGACCACCAGCGGTAGATCGTCTGCTTGCCGACGCCGGCGCGGGCGGCGATGCCCTCGATGGTCGTCTTGGGGTAGCCGACCTCGGTCACGAGCGCGAGGGCGGCGTCGTAGATCGCGCGGCGGGACCTCTCGCTGCGCCGGGCCGAGTCGGGGGCGGGCTTGTGCTGGGGCTGAGCGGACTGTTGGGCCATGGGTCGAACTTAACAGGTTGACAAGACGATACGTCTCGCCGGACAGTGGTGTCACTGAATCGAGACGGTTCGTCTCGTTGGGTCGAGTGGGAGGAGGCCGTGATGAGCCGAGGTGGAGCCGGGAACATGCTGGGAGTCGGCGGCAGCCGCAGCAACCTGAGCCGCAAGGCGCTGCGTGGCGGGGGCCGGGGCAAGCAGGTGGGCGGCGGAACCGACCCGCAGGACCGGAAGAAGGAGCTGCTGCGCAGGTTCCAGGAGAAGCAGGCGAGCCAGGAGGGCACGGCTCGCGACGCGCCGGACGAGGCGACGGAGGAGGCGACGGGCGAGAAGCCGTGAGCGTACGGCCGGGAGATGCGGCCCGGCCGGAGGCGGAAGCCCCGGACGGGCTGCCGTGCTGTTCGAACGCCGGGCTGCCGGACTGCCGGGCTGCCGGACTGCCCGGCCGGGGTTGTCAGGCGCTAGGCCGGCGGCCAGCTGTCGCCCCAGTCCGCGTCGCGGGCCGCCTTGTAGAGCAGGCCGTGGCGCTTCGTCACCGTCGAGCGGGCGAGGCGCTCCGGCGTCTCGCACAGGTCCAGGAGCACCTGGCCCTTGCGGATCTGCGGCCGCCGCACGACCCGCGACGGCGCCGGGGTCACCGGGAAGCGCGTGGCGGCGACGTAGCTGAACTTCTCGTCCTCGTACGCCAGTGAGCCGCCCTTGACCTGCCGGTGCAGGGAGGACCGGCTGACCCGGGCCGAGAAGTGGCACCAGTCCTCGCCCGCGACGATGGGGCAGGCCGAGCTGTGCGGGCAGGGCGCGGCGATGTGGAAGCCTGCGCCGATGAGGCGGTCGCGTGCCTCGATGATCCGGAGGTAGCCGTCCGGTGTGCCGGGTTCGATGATCACGACGGCCGGGGCGGCGGCCGCCGCCGCGTCCACGACCGCGATGCGGGCGGCCTCCGTCAGCTCGCCGAGGACGTACGACACCGTGACGAGGTCGGTGCTCCCGATGGCGAGCGCCGCCCCGATCCGGGCGCGGTGCCACTCGGCCGACTTCAACAGCGGGTTGTGCGAGGCGAGTTCACGGCCGAGGGCGAGCGCGGGGTCGGCCCAGTCGAGCACGGTCACCGGCCGCTCCTCGGGCCAGGTGGCGTTCACGGCCCAGGTCGCCGCCCCCGTACCGCCGCCGACGTCGACGTGACTGCCCGGCACCCACTGCGGCGCGGCGTCCGCGAAGGCGTCCAGCGCGGCCCGTACGGCCTCGAAGGTCGCGGGCATCCGGTACGCGGCGTACGCGGCCACGTCCGCGCGGTCACGCAGGATCGGGGCGTCCGTCGGAGTGGTCCCCCGGTAGTTCGCGATCAGCCGGTCGACGGCCTGCGCGGCCACCTTCGGCGGCAGTCCGTCGAGCAGCCCCGCGAGGGCCGCGCGCAGGGTCTCGGCTGGGGAAACGGGGGCGGTCACGAGGGAATTCTACGAGGGCCACGGGCCCGGAATTCCGCGGGCGTCGCGCACCGGGCCGCGAAGTCCCCGAGCGGTGCGGCTCTCACGCTCCCCGTACCGCCCTGGCCAGCCGGGTGGCCGCCGCCGCGCGGGGTTCGTTGTCCGGGGGCCGGCGGCGCGGGTGGACGGTGTTGGCGAGGAGGACGAGGAACGTGTCCGTCGCCGGGTCCATCACCAGTGACGTACCCGTGAAGCCGGTGTGGCCGGCGGCTCCGTGGCCGGAGAGCGCGCCCATGAACCACGGAGCGTCGAGGACGAATCCCAGCCCGGGCGGCGACAGGAGAAGCTCGACGTAGTCGGGGCCGAGGATCCGGGCGGTGCCGTAGGAGCCGCCCGCCAGCAGGGTGCGGCAGAAGACCGCGAGGTCGCCCGCCGTCGAGAAGAGTCCCGCGTGGCCCGCGACCCCGCCGAGTGCCCACGCGTTCTCGTCGTGGACCACGCCCCGCAGCATCCCGCGGTCCGCCTTGGCCCAGGGCCGGCGCTGGTCCTCCGTCGCGGCCGCGCCCGCGCAGGGCCCGAATCCGGTGGCGGTCATGCCGAGCGGCCGGGTGATCCCGTCCCTGACGAGGACGTCCAGCGGGCGCCGGGTGATCCGTTCCAGGACCTGCTGGAGGAGCAGCATGTTGAGGTCCGAGTAGGTGTGCGCGCCGCCGGGGGCCGTCACCGGCTTCTCGGCCCGCAGCATGGCGAGCCGCGCCCGGTCGTCCGGGCAGTCGTACAGCGGGAGCTCGGGCCGCAGCCCGGAGGTGTGGGTGAGCAGGTGCCGCACGGTGATGCCGTACTCGGCGGCCGCCGTGAAGCCCGGCAGGTACGCCCCCACCCGGGCGTCGATGCCCAGCGTGCCGCGTTCCAGCTGCTGCACCGCGGCGACGCTCGTGAAGAGCTTCGTGAGGGACGCCAGGTCGAAGGGCGTGCGCGCCGTCGCCGGAACCCACGCTTCGCGCGGCAGCTCCACGCCGGCGTCCGTCTCCTCGTCGTACGCGGAATACCGTGCGGCCCATCCCGCCGACTCCTCGACGGCGATCACGGGCCCCCGCCCGGCGACGAGCACGGCGCCCGCGGCCCAGGGCCGGTCCCCGTCGGTGAGCCGACGGAACTCCCTTACGAGACGGTCGAGTTCCTCCGGGTCGAGCCCGGCACGTTCCGGCGTGCCGGGGCGCAGTCGCGGTGCGCTCAGCTGCCTGCTCCCTTCGCGTCCGTCTGATTCCGCCAGGGACGGCACAGTGCCATGAAGCAGCCGACGGCCACCAGTGAACACGCGAGCTGGACGACGGCCATCGGGACGGCCGTGTGCTCCCCGGCGACGCCCACCAGGGGGGTGGCGATCGCGCCGACGAGGAACGAGGAGGTGCCGAGCAGGGCGGACGCGGAGCCCGCGGAGTGCCGGGTGCGCATCAGGGCGAGCGCGTTGGTGTTGGGCATGCACAGACTCATCGCCGACATGAGGACGAAGAGTCCGACGGCGATGGGGACCAGTCCCACCTCGCCGAAGGCTCCGACGGACATCAGGAGCAGCGCGGCCGACGCGACGGTGATGACCGCGAGTCCGACGCCGAGTGCCTTGTCGAGGCTGACCCGGCCGACGAGGATCTTGCCGTTGATCTGGCCGACGATCACGAGGCCGACGGAGTTGACGCCGAAGAGGATGCTGTACGTCTGCGGGGAGGCTCCGTAGATCTCCTGGATCACGAACGGCGACGCGGAGATGTACGCGAAGAGCGCCGCGAAGGCGAAGCCGCCCGTGAGCATGTAGCCGGTGAAGACGCGGTCGGCGAGCAGGCCGCGCATGGTGCGCAGGGCCTCGGCGGTGCCACCCGCGTGGCGGCGCCCGGGCGGGAGGGTCTCGGGCAGCAGCCGCCAGACGACGACGGTCAGCAGGATCCCGATGACGGTCAGGATGTAGAAGACGCCCCGCCAGTCGGTGATCCGCAGGACCTGCCCGCCGATGAGGGGCGCGATGATCGGTGCGACCCCGGAGATCAGCATCAGCGTGGAGAAGAACCGCGCCATGTCCACGCCGTCGTACAGGTCGCGTACGACGGCACGGGCGATCACGATCCCGGCGGCGCCCGCGAGGCCCTGGAGCAGCCGGAAGGCGACGAGGAGTTCGATGGTGGGCGCGAAGGCGCACACGGCGGTGGCCGCGATGTAGACGAGCAGGCCGGCGATCAGGGGCCGCCGCCGTCCCCACTTGTCGCTCATCGGGCCGACGACCAGCTGCCCGAGCGCCATGCCGGCGAGGCACGCGGTGAGGGTCAGCTGCACGGTGGCCGCCGACGCGTGCAGGGCGTCGGTGACCTCCGGGAGCGCCGGGAGGTACATGTCCATGGACAGCGGCGGTACGGCCGTGAGACCGCCCAGGATGAGCGTGACCAGGAGCCCCACGGAGCGCCGGGCGCCCGGTGGCGGGATCGGCGGCGCCGCGGCGGCGGTCGTGCTCTCTTCGGTGACCGCCGCGCTCGGTATGCGTGCCCCCCGGCCGTCCTGGTCCCGCGTGGTGCGGCCCCGCTCGGGCATGTGCCCCTCCCTGTCTGTGGAATCCGCCACCTATGCTCTCAGCTCGTACAGGTGGTCGAGACCATCGAGTCGTCGACCGTCGGGTCGTGTGCTCACGGAGCGAGGGGTTGGGATGGCGGAGGAACGCGTGCGGTGGGGTGTGCTGGCGACCGGTGGGATCGCTGCGGCGTTCACGGCGGATCTGATCGATCTGCCGGACGCCGAGGTGGTGGCGGTGGCGTCGCGCACCGAGGAGTCGGCGAAGACGTTCGCGGAGCGGTTCGGGATACCCCGGGCGTACGGGGACTGGGAGTCCCTCGCGGCGGACGAGGACGTGGACGTCGTGTACGTGGCGACTCCGCACTCGGCGCACCGGGTGGCGGCCGGGCTGTGTCTGGAGGCGGGGCGCAACGTGCTCTGCGAGAAGGCGTTCACGCTGAACTCGCGCGAGGCCGAGGAGCTGGTCGGCCTCGCGAAGGAGCGCGGGAGCTTCCTGATGGAGGCCATGTGGATGTACTGCAACCCGCTGATCCGGCGCCTCAAGGCGCTGGTCGACGAGGGGGCGATCGGTGAGGTCCGCACGGTGCAGGCCGACTTCGGACTGTCGGGGCCCTTCCCTCCCACCCACCGGCTGCGCGATCCGGCACAGGGCGGCGGCGCCCTCCTCGACCTCGGTGTCTACCCGGTGTCGTTCGCGCACCTGCTGCTCGGGGAGCCGTCCGAGGTGACGGCGCGGGCGATGCTGTCGGAGGAGGGCGTCGATCTCCAGACGGGCATGCTGCTCTCCTGGGAGAGCGGCGCGCTCGCTTCGCTGCACTGCTCCCTGGTGGGCGGCACGTCGACCTCGGCGTCCGTCACCGGGTCCGAGGGCCGCATCGACATCCCGTACGGCTTCTTCCACACCGACCGGTTCCTGCTGCACCGCGACGGCCGTGACCCCGAGGAGTTCACGGCCAGCGCGACCGACGGCACCCGCGCCAGCCTCAAGCACGAGGCCGTCGAGGTCATGCGCTGTCTGCGCGCGGGCGAGACCGAGTCCCCGCTGGTCCCCCTCGACGGCTCCCTGGCGGTCATGCGCACACTGGACGCGGTCCGCCACGACGTGGGCGTCCGCTACCCGGGGGAACCGGCCTGACGGCCAAAGAGTTCTCGGGGCGCGGGGAACTGCGCAGTCCTTTGCCTTCAGGGGCGCGGGAAACTGCGCAGTCTTTCGTCTTCAGGGGCGCGGGGAACTGCGCGACCGGCCACGACGGCCCCGCGGCCGGCGAACCACCGCAGTCCCCCGCCCCCCGGCGGAGCCCTACGCCGGCTTCAGCCCCTGGTCACCCACCTCGGTGACGAACGACGCGGCGGTCACGATCGGCGCCCCCGGCGTCGTCACGGCCGCCACCGTCTTGAAGTCGGCCCGCGCCGACTCCCGCCCGAGCCGCACCGTCGTGTAGCCGCGCCGCCCGTTGTAGAACTTCAGATGCGGGTTGGCCTGCATGTACGTGTCCCAGTTGGCGGGCTTCTCCGCGCCGTCCCGGCCGCTGGTGACGGAGGTCGTCACGATCTCCGTACCGAGCGTCCTGGACGCGGGGTCGTCGAAGTCGTCCTTGATGTCGAAGGCGTACCCGACGTGGACGTCCCCGGTGAACACCATCAGGTTGTCGATCCCGGCGGACTTCGCGCCGGCCAGGACCCGCGCGCGCGAGGCCCGGTAGCCGTCCCACGCGTCCATGGACACCCTGGACGGCACGGTCAGGTCGAACTTCCGCTGGGAGAAGATGACTTGCTGCGGCAGTACGTTCCACAGGGCCTTCGAGGCGTGCCAGCCGTCGAGCAGCCAGCGTTCCTGCGTCTCACCGGTGATCGTGCGCGACGGGTCGTCCGTCTCGGGGCCGGGAACGTCGGCTCCGTCGCCGTACGCCTGGTCCGAGCGGTACTGCCGGGTGTCGAGGATGTCGAACTGCGCGAGCCGGCCCCAGTTCAGGCGGCGGTAGAGCTGCATGTCGGCGCCCTCGGGCCGCTGCGGGCGGCGCAGCGGCAGGTTCTCCCAGTAGGCGCGGTAGCCGGCGGCGCGGCGCAACAGGAACTCCTCCGGCGGTACGGCGTTCTCCGGTATGTCGTCCGCGTAGTTGTTCTCGACCTCGTGGTCGTCCCAGGTGACCACGAAGGGGTGCTTGGCGTGCACGGCTATCAGGTCGGGGTCGGTCTTGTAGAGGGCGTACTGCAGTCGGTAGTCCTCCAGGGTGATGGTCTCCCTGTTGAAGAGGTCGGGCAGCACGCGGTCGGTGTAGTTGCGGGCGCCGCCAACGGAGTTGACCGCGTACTCGTAGAGGTAGTCGCCGACGTGGAAGACCACGTCGACGTCGTCCTCGGCGAGATGGCCGAACGCGGTGAAGTACCCGTCGTGGTAGGCCTGGCAGGAGACCGCGGCCAGCTTCAGTTCGGAGACGTCCGCGCGGGACGAGGGCGCGGTGCGCGTTCTGCCGACCTCGCTGATCCAACTGCCCACCCGGAAGCGGTAGTAGAAGACCCGGTCGGAGTCGAGGTGTCCGACCTCGACGTGCACGGAGTGGTGGAACTCGGGGTGGGCGACGGCCGCGCCACGTCTGATGACGTGACGGAACCGCTCGTCGCGGGCCAACTCCCAGCGCACGAGGACGCGTTCCGGCGGGAGACCCGAGTCGGCCTGGTACGGGGTCGGCGCGAGCCGGGTCCACAGCAGCACGGAGTGGGCCTGCGGGTCGCCGGAGGCGACGCCGAGGGTGAAGGGGTTCTCGGTGATCTTCGCCGCGTCGAGCTCGGCGGCGCCCGCCACACCCGCGGTCGGCAGGTTCGTGGCGAAGGCGAGCGCGGCGGCCGCGCCGGTGACGGTGAGGAAGCGGCGGCGCCCGAAGTGGCGGGCTGCGGCCCGCAGTTCGGGAGCGTGCTCGTTCGTTCGCCGGTGACCTGAGGCTGTCATCTGGCTCTCCCCTGACAGTTGTTGTACCAGTTATTGGAGTGGTCAGGGTCAACTGTGGACTGTCGCGGACACAACAGTCGGATGTCGGACGGATGAGTACCGAATGTCGGACCGTCGCCGTCGGATGCCCTCCCGTACCCTGCGGGGCCATGAACGCCAATCGGACGAAGATCGCGATCGTGACAGGCGCGGGCTCGGGCATCGGCCGTGCCGTGGCCGTCGAACTACTGCGGACCGGCTGGTCGGTGACGCTGGCCGGCCGCCGCGCGGAGCGGCTGGAGGAGACGGCGGAGCTCGCGCGGGCGGCCCTCGGCGGGGAGCCGTCGGGGCAGGACAGCACGTCCCTGTGTGTGCGCACCGATGTGGCGCGGCCCGAGGAGGTGGCCGCGCTCTTCGCCGCCGCACGGGACCGCTTCGGGCGGCTGGACCTGCTCTTCAACAACGCCGGCACGTTCGGCCCCGGGGGCGTGCCGTTCGAGGAACTGCCGTACGACGCCTGGCGTCACGTGGTCGGCACGAATCTGGACGGGGCGTTCCTGTGTGCGCAGGCGGCGTTCCGGCAGATGAAGGAGCAGGATCCGCAGGGCGGAAGGATCATCAACAATGGCTCGATCTCGGCGCACACGCCGCGCCCGCACTCGGCTGCGTACACGGCGACGAAGCACGCGCTGACGGGCCTCACCAAGTCACTGTCCCTGGACGGCCGTTCGTACGGGATCGCCTGCGGCCAGATCGACATCGGCAACGCGGCGACCGACATGACCGAGCGCATGCAGACGGGAGCGCTTCAGGCGAACGGGGAGACGGCGCCCGAGCCCGTGATGGACGTCGCCGACGTGGCCCGCACGGTGCGGCACATGGCGGAACTGCCCCTGGAGGCGAACGTGCAGTTCGCGACGGTGCTCGCCACCGCGATGCCCTATGTGGGCCGCGGGTAGCTCCTCGGGGTGGGCCGGGTTGGCTCCTCGGAGTGGGCCGGGTTGGCTGCTCGGGTGGGCCGGGCGTGGAGGGCTACGCCTGGCCGGTCGCGAAGTGGGTGATCCTGCCGCCGTCGTCGACCGTGAAACTCCACCTCGTCCGCATCTCGCCCCAGGCGTCGTTGCTGTAGCGGGCGAGGAGGGCGAGGCCGCCGTCCGCCTCGTTGTCGACCTCCATGTGACCGTGCGAGTCGAAGATCTCCCGCGCGGTCCAGTCGTCGAGGTCACGCTCCGAGCCGTCGTCGGACATCGTCGCGCCGGACGCGAGGACGGCCCGGAGGGCGTCGCGGTCGTGGGCGTTCACGGCACTGACGAAGTCCCGGACGGCGGGGTGGCTCAGCCTGGCAACCTGAATCGTCATGTCCGCCAGACTCACACCGCCCCGGCGCCCCCGCCACCCGAACGGCGGCGCGGGCCGGGACCCGGGTGAGTGTTCGGTGCGACGGTGGGCAGGCGCGTACGAGACCGAAGCGACCGTTCGAGTGTGGATGTGCGAGGAGTGACGCGAACCGTGACCTCTTTCGACCGACGTGATCTGGGACTGCTGCTGCTCCGCCTCGGTACGGGCGGAGTACTCGCGGCGCACGGGGCACAGAAGCTCTTCGGCTGGTTCGGCGGTGGCGGGATCTCCGGCACCGGCGAGTTCATGGAGTCCGTGGGGTACGCGCCCGGCAGGGCGAGCGCTGCTGCGGCGGGCCTGGCGGAGGCGGGCGGCGGCACACTGCTCGCGCTGGGCCTCGCGACCCCGGCGGCCGGAGCGGCCGCGGCGGGGGCGATGGCGGGAGCCTCCGCGGTGCACGCGCCGAACGGCTTCTTCGCCCAGAGCGGCGGCTACGAGCACGCGGCGTCGCTCGGACTCGCGGCGGCGGGCCTGGCCGTCACGGGCCCCGGGCGGCTTTCCCTGGACCATGTCCTCGGGCACCGGGTCGACCGCGGCTGGATGGTGCCGGTCGCCCTCGCCGGGACGGCCGCGGCGACGCTGGCCGTGGTCGGCGCCCGCTACAAGCGGGTGCGCGACGAGAAGGAGGGCCAGCAGGGGGAGTTGTTCGACGAGGAGGGCGTGGCGTACGGGTCGTAGGACGGGCGCGACCGGCGACCGGCGGTCAGCGGCCGGCGGTCAGCGGCTGGCAACTCCTGGGCCCGCCCCGGGTCCGTGCCCCGTACCCATGGCCGAACCGGACCGGACCGGACCGGCCTGTCAGCGGCTCATGGCAGGCTGATCGCCATGAGCGACGACGATCTCTGGGAGTCCATCGACCGTCTCCAGGACTGGCTGGTGAGCTCCCAGCCGTCCCGGCCTCCTCAAGAGGCCCTTCTGCTGCGGATGTTGAAGCTTTCGGAGGAGGTCGGCGAGGTCGCCGAGGCGGTGATCGGTGTCACCGGGCAGAACCCTCGCAAGGGCACGTCGCACACCTGGGACGACGTCCGGTCCGAGCTGTGCGACGTGATCATCACGGCTGCGGTCGCGCTGCGGACGCTGACACCGGAGGCCCGCGAGGTTTTCACGACGCACCTGGCACGGGTGACCGACCGCTCGCTGGAGCCGTGACGGCCCGCTCCTGAGGGGTGTGGGCCCCTCGCCCCCGCCTCACCCCTCAGGAGGCGGCCGCATGTTCATGTTCGTGTTCGCAGGTGTCGTCGATACCCGCGGTGTCCCAGGTGGGGAACGGGTCGTCGTACGGCGGGCGTTCGGCCTGGGTCAGGAGGCACTTCGTCAGCGCCGCGCGCAGGGGCTCGGCGCGCAGTCCGACGCCGATGAAGACCAGCTCCTGCCCCTGGACGGCCTCGGGGTCCTCGGCCGCCGACGGTTCGAAGCGGGCGACGGAGCCGGCCTGCGACCAGAGGCCTGTCACGTACGGACGGCCGGCCAGCCGGAAGAACCCCTTCGAGCGCAGGACCCGGCCGAAGGCCCCGCTGTCGAGTTCCTCGGTGACGAACGTCCACAACCGGCCCGGATGGAAGGGCAGTTCGGAACGGAAGACCGTGCTGGAGATGTTGTACTCCTCGGTCTCCGGCACGTGTTCGCCGTTGAGCTCCATGACCCAGCCCGGCGCCTGCTGGGCCCGCTCCAGGTCGAACAGTCCCGTGCCGAGCACCTCCGTCAGGTCCACGCGGCCCAGTGTGGCCGTAAGGACACGGGCCATTGGGTTGAGGCGGGTCAGCGCGGCCCGTAGCTCGTCGGCGGTCTCCGTGTCGACGAGGTCGAGCTTGTTGAGGACGATGACGTCGGCGAACTCGACCTGGTCCACGAGCAGATCACTGACGGTCCGCTCGTCGTCCTCGAACGGGGCGAGCCCGCGCTCGGCGAGCTCGTCCCCTGCCGCGAGCTCCGGGAGGAAGTTCACTGCGTCGACCACGGTGACCATGGTGTCGAGGCGGGCCAGGTCGCCGAGCGTGGCCCCGTCGTCGCGCGGAAAGGCGAAGGTGGCGGCGACGGGCAGTGGTTCCGAGATGCCACTCGACTCGATGAGCAGGTGGTCGAAGCGGTCCTCGCGGGCCAGCCGGTCGATCTCCTCCAGCAGGTCGTCGCGCAGGGTGCAGCAGATGCAGCCGTTGGTCATCTCGACCAGCCGTTCCTCGGTGCGCGAGAGGGCGGCCTCGCCGCCGCGGACCAGCGCGGCGTCGATGTTGATCTCACTCATGTCGTTGACGATGACGGCGACGCGCAGCCCTTCGCGGTTGCCGAGGACGTGGTTGAGGAGGGTGGTCTTGCCCGCCCCGAGAAACCCGGAGAGCACGGTCACCGGGAGCCGGGTGTCGGGGCCCGCGCCGCCGCCCCCGTCGCGGTCAGGGTTCTGAGTGGTCGCGGGGACGGTCATGTCACGCTCCTGGTCCGGTCGCTCCCCCGGCCGGGTGAGCGACCCACACGCTACATGAAAATGGATCCCATTTACATGTAGGGCTCCGGGGGTGCTTCCCGTCCGCTACGACAGGCCGTCCGCGTGCCCGGTACGCCAGGCCCAGGCGGCGATCTCCACGCGGTTCCGGGCCGGCAGCTTGTGCTGGACGCTGGTGAGGTGCGTCTTCACCGTCGAGAGGGAGACGAACAGAGACGCGGCGATCTCGGCGTTGGTGTGTCCCAGGGCCACCAGCCGCACGACGTCCAACTCCCTCTCGGTCAAGGGTTCCTGGGGCTGCGCGGGCGCGGACGCGAGGGGTGACGGCGCCGGTGCCCGGGTGGCCGTGACGTGCTTGAGCAGGCGCACGGTGACGGACGGGGACACCAGCGAGTCGCCGACGGCCGCGGCCCGGACGGCCTCGGCGAGGAGGACCGGCCCGGAGTCCTTGAGGAGAAAGCCGCAGGCTCCGCCGTTCAGGGCGCCGTAGACGTACTCGTCGAGGTCGAAGGTGGTGACCACGACGACCCGCATCGGGTCGGGGACGCCCGGCCCCGCCAGCAGACGGGTGGCCTCCAGCCCGTCCAGCTTGGGCATACGGATGTCCAGGAGGCACACGTCGGGCCGTAGCCGCCGGGCCAGCGCCACGGCCTCCTCGCCGTCGGAGGCCTCGGCGACCACCGTGATGTCGGGCTGCGCGTCGAGGAAGAAGCGGAATCCCGTACGGACCATGTCCTGGTCATCGGCGATCAGGACACGGATCGGGGTGCGGTCGGTCATGGGCGCATCTTGCCTGACGTGAAGGACGGAACGGGAGAGAGGCCTGGACGGGGTGCGCCCGGCGGGGGGGGGTGCGGGGCTCGGGCGTACCCCGCTCGGGGCTCGGGCGTACTCCGCTCGGGGCGCTGGTGCGCCTCGCCCTGGACTCGCCTCGCACCCCGCACCCCGCACCCCGCGCCCCGGCCCCCGCCGCGCACCCCGCACCCCGCGCCCCGCGCCCCGCTCGGGGCTTGGGGCTTGGGGTGCGTGCCGGGGGCCGGAGGTTATGAGCCGGGCCGGTGCTGGGCCGGTGCTGGGCCGGTGCTGGGGGGAGCCGGACCCGAGCCGGGCCAGTGCCGGGCAGCCATGAGCCGGGCCGGAGCCGCGCGCTCAAGGGCCGCCTCCCCTCGGCGCTTGCGGCGGGGGTCAGTCCGGCTGCTGGGACGGGTTGTCGGTGACCGCGCGGAGCAGCGGGCGGCTGGCCCCGATCGCCGTGAACATCGCGGCCGCGCCGAGCAGGGCGCAGAGCCCCAGTTGCAGCGCGCCGGTCGCGTCGAGCGTGGTGCCGCCGGCCTCGTTCAGCTTCACCGCCGCGTACACACCGCACCCCGTCATGGTTCCGGCGAGGAGGACGAGCGGGACCACGGTCTCCCGGACCCTGGCCCGGTCCAGTACCCGGAGCGGCGTACCGGCCAGTCGGAGCAGGCCGTAGACGCGGCGGCGGTCCAGGACGTTCGCCGCGGCCGTGAGGCCGGCGGAGGCGGTGGCGACGACGAAGCTCACCGCCATCGACGCGAGGCTCAGGCCCCGCAGCTGGTCCTGTACGAGATCGTCCACCGCGGTGAGGCTCTTGTCGGTGTACGGAGGTGAGGCGGGGTTCAGCGGCGCCAGCGCGGTCGTGGCGGCGTCGAGCCGTGCCGGGTCGCTTCCGGAGATCCGGACCAGGACACCCGGTCCGCCCAGCAGCAGTGACTCGTCGGACCGGGCCCCGGTGAGGGCCTGGACGGTGGCGGGCACCCCGGCGTCCTTGAGCAGCTCGCGGGCCCGGTCCGCGCTCTGCCGTACGGCGGCCCGCCCATGTGCCCCGTCCGGGGCGGCGACGGCGACCTGGTCCGGGTGCTCGAAGGTGTCGAAGCTCAGGTGCGCGACGGAGAAGAACCCGGCCACGAAGCCCGCCAGGACCAGGCCGCTGACGGTGCGCCAGGCTCCGCGCGGGTCGTCGCTGAGCCTGCGCGCGGCCAGCAGGGTGGCGGGCCTGCGGGCGAACCGGCCCAGCACCCTGCCGATCCGGTCGGTCGCCCACGGGCCGACGATCCAGAAGGCCCCGTAGAAGAGGATCAGCAGCGCGACCTGCTGGGAGATCTTCAGGCCGCCGTCCCGTGCCGTGACGACGACGTACAGCACGAGGCCGGCGAAGAGGACCAGGCGGATCATGCGGGTGCGCCGCGGGTCGGACTGCTGGGCGACACCGAGAGGCGAACGCACCACCTCGCGCAGCGCGCTGACGGCGCTGAGGGCGGTGAGCGAGGCCACCCCCGCGACCACGGCGGCCGCCCCGGCCACGCCGACCCACAGGTCCGCGGTGAACCAGGTGCCGATACCGAACGGCAGGCCGGCCAGGGCGGGCAGCAGCGCCGCGTAGGCGAGGGCCCCGGTGGCCGCGCCCACCGCGCCGACGGCCGCCGCCTCGGCGCCGGTCATCGCGAGGATCTGCCGGGGTGTCGCCCCGGCCAGCCGCAGCGCGGCGAGGCGCTGTTCGCGGCGGGCGGCGCCGAGCCGCCCGGCGGCGGAGGCCAGCACGATCACCGGCACGACGAGCAGGCCGATGCCGATCAGCACCGTGGACCGGTCCTGTGCGGTGAACACGCTCGGGGCGGTGCCGGAGAAGCCGGAGACGACCGCGCGGTCGGCGAGCCCGGAGTCCATCACCGGCTGACCCGCGGCCCCGGACACCGCCGGGTCCGAGGGAGCCCGGCCGATCACGGCGAGGAGTTCGCCGGGGGCGGCCAGTCCGGCGGCACCGACCGTCCCGTACTCCCGGGGCTCGGGAAACCGGTCGGCGAGCTGGTTGCGGGGCAGCCCGTGCACCAGCTCGGCGAGGGCGGGCGAGAGGTAGACCTGGCCCGGTTCGGGGAAGGCGGCCACTCCCGGTGGCGCGGGGGTGGCCTTACGGCCCGGCAGCTGGGCGAGGTCGACGACGGTGACGGGTTCGCCGCGTACGAAGGTGGTGGACAGGGTCTGGACGGCGGTCCCGTTCCTGTCGGGCTGCGGTGTCCGCCAGTCGGTGCGGTCGGCCCGTGTGCCGGCCCCGGACCACGCGGCGAGCAGGACCAGCAGCACCAGGGCGCTGACGGCGGCGGCTCCGGCGGCCAGCAGATGGGACTGCAGTCCGCGGCGGCCGGAACGGCGGGCGAGATGCCAGGTCAGGGGCAGGAGGGGGGAGGACATACGGGGCTCCGGTGGTACGGGTCGGGGGTGGGCGGCGGGGCTCTCGGTCAGGGGGTCACCGTGTACTGGCTGTACCCGAGGACCCGGCCGTCGCGGACCTGGAGGACCCGGTCGCAGTGGGCGGCGACATCCGCGTCATGCGTGACCATGACCAGCGACGCACCCTGTTCGCGGGTGACCCGGGTGAGCAGCCGGACGACTTCCTCGCCGGTGGTCTGGTCCAGGGCGCCGGTCGGCTCGTCGGCGAAGACCACGTCCGGCTCGACGGCCAGCGCGCGGGCGGTGGCGACCCGCTGGGCCTGTCCGCCGGACAGCTGTCCGGGGCGGCGCTGCTCCAGCCCGTCCAGGCCGAGCGGGGCGAACCAGCGCCGGGCCCGGGCGACGGCCTGCTTGCGCGGTACGCCCTCCAGCATCAGCGGCAGGGCGATGTTCTCCTCGGCGGGCAGCTCCGGCAGCAGTTGGCCGAACTGGAAGACGAAGCCGAACCGCCGCCGACGCAGCGCGCTGAGCCGGTTCTCGCCCAAGGTGTCGATGCGCCCCCAGCCTTCGGCCTGGGGGACCCCCGTCTCGCTTCGCTCGCCCCGCAGCAGGACCTGTCCGGCGTCCGGGCGGATGATCCCGGCGAGGGTGTGCAGGAGTGTCGACTTGCCGGACCCGGACGGGCCCATGATGGCCAGCGACTCGCGCTCGCCGACCTCGACGTCGACTCCGTCGAGTGCCGTGGCGGACGCGTACTTCTTGACCAGGCCTAGCCCGGACAGGACGGTGCCCATGATCGTGTGCCGTTCCCTTCTCACTTCTCAATTCGCCGTGCCCGGTTCGCGGCTCGCGGCTCGCGGCTCGCGGCTCGCGGCTCGCGGCTCACGGCTCACGGTTCGCGGTTCGCGGATTTTCGCCGGGCGTCAGGACGCTTCTCAGCGTTCGAACTTCCAGGTGATCGACGTGCCGGTCGCCTCCACGGCACGCACCGGGATCTCCACGCGCTTGCCGTCCGCCGTCTTCGCGGTGCAGGTGACGGACGCGCCGGTCACCGCCTTCAGGCCGCTCGGGCAGGACACCGCACCGATGTCACGGCCGACCCACGGCAGCGGCTGGTACTTGGACTCGATACGGCCCTGGAGGATGTCGGCGCTGAGGGCCTTGTGGCCGTCGACGGTCACGCTGGAGTACTTGTCCAGCCCCGTGGTCGACTGGGTGCCGCTGACCGCGTAGGTCACTCCGGCGCCCGCGCCGACGAGGACGGCGGCCGTGGCACCGACGACGATCATGTGCTTGCGCTGCATGGGGTTCTCCTTGGAGCCGGGGGGGGGTTGGCGTCGAGGTGTTCGACATGCCTCGACTCTCGCCTCCGCCCCGCCCCCGGCACCTCGGCCGAACGGCCACTGTCCCCGGGGCGCGCGGGCCACCGGGTCAGCCGATCGGCCGATCCACCCGCCCTCCCCCGCTCCGTACGGTGAGCGACGTGAACCTCGCGCGTCCGACCGACGACCCCACCACGCCCCGTTCCCGCCGGCAGAGCTGCCTGCGGGCGGTCGGCGTCACCGTCCTGGTCCTGCTGACTTTCGCGGACCTGCTGATCGCGGCCTCGGGGAACAGCGCCGTGTGGCCGCTGTTCGTGGTGCTGCCCCTGGGGCTCGCGGCCCTGCTCTGGCCGGTCGACCGCCGGCCCGCGTGGCTCACCCCACAGGTGCGTACGGGCGTGCCCGCGGGCGTCTCCCTGGTACTGACCGCCGTGGCCGCACCAAGTGGCCGGATGGACGGGTTCGGCCCGGGCGAGATCGCGATCCTGCTCTGTCTGCTGCTGGTGGCCGTGCGCGACTGTCCGCCGCGATGGGCGGTCATGTGTGCCGTCCTGGACGGCACGGCCGTCGTGGTCCAGCCGCTGCGCATGGTCCGGGACGCCCTCGACCGCGACGACACGGCGAGCCTCTTCGGGGCCACGCTGGTCCTTCTGCTGCTGGTCGGCATCATGGCCGGGCTCGGCGGCTACCTGCGGACCCTGGACCGCCGGAGAGAGGTCGCGGTCACCGAGATCCGCCGTTCCGAACGCCTCGCCATGGCCGCCGACCTGCACGACTTCGTCGCCCACCACGTCACCGGCATCCTCGTCCAGACCCAGGTGGCCCGCATGATGGTCGCCACCGAGCCCGAGAACCTGGACCCGGTCCTGGCGGGCATCCAGAACGCCGCCACCGAGGCCCTCGCCTCGATGCGCCGTACGGTCGGCATCCTGCGCGAGGCCCCGCACCCGGCCGTTGGACCGGAGAGCGCCGGACCGGACGGCGGCGGACCGGATGGCGGCGGGCCGGCGAACACCGGGCCGGAGACCGCCGGTCTCCACCCCTCGGGCGACCTGGCGGCGCTCGCCGAACTGGTCGAGAGGTTCGGCGGTCCGGCCGGGCCCCGGGCGCTGCTGGACCGCGACCCCTCGGTGCCCGACGGCCTGCCCCACGAAGTGCAGGCCGCCGCGCACCGGGTCGTCCAGGAGGCGCTGACGAACGTACGCCGCCACGCGGCCGACGCCACCGAGGTCACGGTCCGTCTGACCTACGCGGAGGGCACCCTGCGGGTGCTGGTGCGCGACGACGGCCGGGGCGGCACACAGATGCCGCACGCGGCCCGTGGCGGCGGCTTCGGGATCGTCGGCCTCACCGAACGCGTCACCGCGCTCGGCGGTGCACTGCGCACCGGGCCACGCCCGGACACCGGCTGGGAGGTCACGGCCCTGCTCCCCGCGGCAGGGACACGTGGGAAACGCCCGACACCCTGACGCGGGAGCCGGCCGACCTGCCGGCGGTGGGTGCAGGTCGGCCTGGCCGCGGCGGGTGCAGTGCGCTGTCGCCCCTCCCGCGCGGGCCCCCTACGCGGGCGTGCGCGTGAAGCCGAGCGTCGCCGTGACCGTGGTCAGGCCGCGGATCATGCCCAGTTGGTTCCAGCCCATGCCGAACTGGTCCCGGTCCACGGTGAACTCCGCGGTGAGCGTGACCGCGTCGGCGCTCGCTCCGGTGACCCGGGCGGTGACGGACTGCGGGCGGCTGATGCCGCGGACGGTCAGCTGACCGGATATCTCGGCCGTGTCGTCCTGGCGGACCACGGCGTCGCGCACGGCGAAGACGAGCGAGGGGTGCCGCTCGGCGTCGAAGAAGTCGCCGCCGCGCAGGTGCTCGTCCCGCTTGCCGTTCTTGGTGTCCAGGGACGCCGCGTCCACGGTGATCGTGCCGCGCGCGGTGCCGTCCGGCCGGACCTCGCCCTCGCCGGTGACGCCGCCGAAGGCACCCTTCACGGTGACCATGCCCCACATCGTCCGGTGCTTGATGGCGACGGTGGAGCGGGCGGGGTCGAGCTGCCACAGTCCGGTTTCCACGGCAACGGTCATGGGACTTCTCCTGGTGGTTGCGAGCGATGCACTCAGTAATCCAAATTTGGATGACCACACGCTAGCTCATCATCCAAATTTGAACAATGGGTAGACTGGGTGACTATGGCCGCCTCTTCCGACCCTGCTGACCAGCCCGAACACGAGCCGACGGGTGACGCCGGGCTGCTGCCGGCCGAACTGCGGTCCTGGATGCGCCTGTTGGCCGCGGCCGGGGCGATCGAGCAGCTGCTGCGGTCCCGCGTGAAGGACGTCATGGGCGTCTCGCACGACGAGTTCCTGGTCCTGTGCCTGCTGGCCGACCAGCCCGGCGCCAGCTTGCGGATGACCCGGATCGCCGAGCTGCTGGGCCGCCCGAAGACCCGGCTGACCTATCAGGTGGCCTGTCTGCAGCACGCCGGGCTGATCACCAAGAACGCGGCGTGCGGCGACCGGCGCGGCATCGAGGTGGCCCTCACGGACAAGGCCCGCCGCCTGCTGAGCGAGTCCACGGGTCCGCTGGCCGACGCCGTCTCGCAGGCCATCGCGCAGACGGCCTGCGCCCAGCGGTACACACAGCTGCACGACCTGCTGCCGGTACCGCCGGACCCGGGCACCGAGGGACACACCGCCGAAAAGCCCGCCTGACCGAAGGCCGCGTGACCTAAGGCCGCGTGGCCGAAGGCAGGGACGCCGAGAAGCCCGCGTGACCGAAGGCCGGGACGCCGAGAAGCCGCAGTGCGGGATCGGCGGAGCGTCCGGGCCTTCGGACGGGAGCGGACCCGGTCAGCCCGCCCGGCCGTGGAAGAGCCGCAGGGGCACCGCCGCCGCCAGGGTCCGGTAACCCTCGGGGTTGAGATGCAGCCAGTCCCCGTCGTGCAGCGTGGGCCGCAGGCGCCGCGGGTCCTGCGGGTCGCGTACGGCACGGTCGAAGTCGACGACCGCGTCGAACCGTCCACTCGTACGGATCCAGGTGTTGATCTCCTGCCGGGACGCCTCGCGATGCCCGGCGGGATCGTCGTACATCGTGTTGCCGCCGAACGGGGTCAGCGTGGCCCCGTACACGCGGATGCCCTGCGCGTGCGCCCGGACGACGATCTGTTCGTACGCGGCGATCAGTTCGGCCGTGACGTCGCGCTGGGCCGCGGGTGTGGCGGCGGCGGTGCCGATGTCGTTGACCCCTTCGAAGAGGACCAGCCAGGAGACTCCGCTGCGGGACAGGACGTCCCGGTCGAGCCGGGCGAGGACGTTGGGGCCGAGGCCGTCGTTGAGGACGCGGTTGCCTCCGGCGGCCTGGTTGAGGACCGCGACCTCGTCGGTCGCGGGGTGCGCGCGCAGCCGGTCCAGGAAGCGGTCGGTCCACCGGTCGTTGCCGTTGGTGGTGGAGCCGCGGCCGTCGGTCAGCGAGTCGCCCACGACGGCGACCGCAGCAGCGTCGGGACCGGAGAGCACCTCGACGTCGCTGAGCAGGTACCAGTGGTTGACGGCGGTGGCCTGCGGGAGGTCCGGGTCCCGGGTGTGGTCGGCCTTCTGGAGGTACGAGGTGGTGCGCGATCCGGGATGCGAGGTGAGCGCGCGGGAGGGCTGGCCCTCGGCGAGGTAGGCGGTCACGGTCAGGTTCGAGCCCGGCCGCAGGCCGAAGTCCAGTGGGTCGGAGACGAGTTGGGCCCCGACGGGCACGGTCGCCGACGCCCGTCCGGAGAACGTCACCTGTCGCAGTGAACCCGGTTCGACCGCGCTGACACCGGCCCGGCCGTCGAGCGGAAGGGCCACGGTCACCGCGGTCAGGGGCAGCGGGGTGTCGCCGAAGGCGTTGGAGAACCGCAACCGCACGCGTCCGCCGCCGGTCGAGACGCGCACGGTCTGCCGCAGGGTCGTGTCGACCAGGACGGCACGGTCCTCGGTGAACGGCGGAGGCGGCATGTTGCCGGGCTCGGTGAGCTGCGGCATCGCGGTCCAGGTGTTGACCCAGTGCCGGGCGGAGGACGCGGCCGGAGCGGCGGCACGGTCCGCGGGCCGTGGACCCTTGGCGAGGGCCACTACCGCGGAGGCCGTCACGAGGAGGGCAAGGGCCAGTACGCAGGTGGTGATCAGATGGGAGAACGACGGCGTTCTGGACGAGGCCGGTCCTCTCGGCGGTTTCACGATGGACGGCGGCTTCACGGAGGACGGCGACTTCGCGGATGTCGACGGTTTCACGGGCGCGGCTTCTCCTTCTGGACTGCCGGGCTGCTGGACTTCTGGACTTCTGGACTTCTGGACTGCTGGACTTCTGCTTCTGGAGCGGAATGCGGGCCCCGGCGGCCGGGAACTCCTCACCGGCCACCAGGACATGACGGGACGTCAGCAACTCTCGGATGGGGAGACGGGCCCTCAACTGCTGGTGCAGGTCGTCCCGTTGAGGGTGAAGGTGCCGGGGCGCGCGCTGTTCCCGGTGTGGTTCGCCTGGTATCCGATGCTGACGCTCGCGTTCGCCGCGATCGTGCCGTTGTACGCGGCGTTGGTGGCGGTCACCGCGCCGCTCGCCGGGGCGTACGTGGCACCCCAGCCGTTGGTGATGCTCTGCCCGGACGGCAGGGTGAAGCCCAGTTTCCAGCCGTCGATGCGTGTGGTGCCGGTGTTGGTGATCGTCACGGAGCCGGTCAGCCCCGTGCTCCAGGCACTGGTCGTGGCGGTCACCTTGCAGGCGCCCGGCTGGGGTTGGGGCGCGGGTCCCGAGCTGTCCAGGCCGAAGAAGGTGAGGGCCCGGGCCGCCATGCCGTTGGAGTACAGGTTGTGGCCCACGCCCTGGAGGCTGATCGCCTCGACGGGGGCCCGGTCGCCGGTGGCGCCGTAGCGGGTGCGGGTCCAGCCGGACTGGGGTGAGTCGGTGGCGGCCGGGGTCTGGCTGACGCCCAGCACGTTGGTCCACTGCTTGATCTGCTCACCGAAGTTGGGGTAGCGCAGCACGTCGTCCTCGGTGCCGTGCCAGATCTGCATGCGCGGCCTGGGGCCGGTGTAGCCGGGGTAGGCGTTGCGGACCAGGTCGCCCCATTCCTGCGGGGTGTGGATCGAGTTGCCGCCGGAGCACTCGCTGTTCCACTCGGAGCCGTTGGTGGTGGCGAAGCACGCGAACGGCACGCCGGAGAACGCGGCACCCGCCGCGAACACGTCCGGATAGTCGCCCAGCAGGACGTTCGTCATCATCGCGCCGGAGGAGATGCCGGTGGCGAAGATCCGGCCGGTGTCGGCGGAGTAGGTGCGGGTGACCCAGTCGACCATCGACTTGATGCCGACGGGGTCGCTGCCGCCGCCCCGCTTCAGCGCCTGGGGCGAGGCGACGTCGAAGCACTTGCTGGCGCGGGTGACCGACGGGTAGACGACGATGAAGCCGTAGCGGTCGGCGAGGGAGGCGTACTCGGTGCCGGAGTACATCGCCGGGCCTGATCCCGTGCAGTAGTGGACGGCCACCACGACCGCGGGGTTCGCGGTGACGCTGTCCGGTACATAGAGGTACATCTGCAGGTTGCTGGGGTTGCTGCCGAAGTTGGTGACCTCGGTGAGCGCCGCGGTGGGAGCCGCGGTGGGAGCCGCGGTGGGAGCCGCTTCGGCGCTTTCGCGAGCGGCGGCTCCGGGGGCACTCAGGAGCATCGCGGCGAGCAGGGACACGAGCGCTCCGAAGAGCACTGCGAGCCCCGAACGCGACGGTCTCCTGACGGTGTTGCTGCCTGTGGCGGACATGTCGGTCCCTTCCGGATCACGACTGGGGGATGGCACGGCGCAGCGACACCACGCGACGGGGCCGGTCGCATGGCATGGTCATGACTGTCGTGGAAGCGCTCCCACAGGGTGGAGACCGAAACCGGCCACTACGCGTGGCGCGTTTCGACGGACCGCCCCAACAGGCCGTATCGACAACGCGTTTCGGCGGACCACCCCGACAGGCGTATCGGCAACGCGTTTCGCGGACCTCTTGCAGGCCCTATGCCCCGTGTCATAAGTTACCGACAAGTAGCTTCATGGTCGAGGCTCGGCCCGCCCACGCGCGTCGGCGGAGGCTCGCCACCCAGCCCGAAGGGGGCACCATGCCCGTACTCGACCGCCAGGACGACGTCTTCGTCCTCGACCTCGGAGACGGCGAGAACCGCTTCCACCCCGACTGGCTGGCCTCCGTGAACGCGGCCCTGGACGAGGTGGAGAAGGCGGAGGGTCCCCGGGCCCTGGTGACCGCCGCCACCGGCAAGTTCTACTCCAACGGCCTGGACCTGGACTGGCTGTTCGCCCACGCCGACCAGCACCAGGAGTACGTCGTCGGCGTCCACGCGCTGTTCGCGCGGACCCTGTCCCTGCCCCTGGTCACCGTGGCCGCCCTCCAGGGGCACACCTTCGCGGCCGGCGCGATGTTCTCCCTGGCCCACGACTTCAGGGTGATGCGCGCCGACCGCGGCTACTGGTGCCTGCCCGAGGCCGACATCAACATCCCCTTCACCCCGGGCATGTCCGCGCTGATCCAGTCCCGGCTGACGCCGCGCACCGCGCACGAGGCCATGGTCACCGCCCGCCGCTACGGAGGCGACGACGCCCTCGCCGCCGGGCTCGTCGACCACTCGGTGGCCGAGGACGCCGTACGCCGCACCGCCGTGGAGCTCGCCGGGGCCCAGGCCGGCAAGGCGGGCCCCACGCTCGGCACCATCAAGGCCCGTATGTACGCGCCCGCCCTGGACACTCTGCGGAACGGGGACAACCCACTCGGCTGAACCCGGTTCCGGCCTCGCCCGGGCGGGGCCTCAGACGGCGGACCAGCCGTTGTCGACCGGGAGGATGACGCCGTTGATGTTGCTCGCGGCGTCGGAGGCCAGGAAGACGATGGCGGCCGCCTGCTCGTCCGCGGTCGCCGTACGGCCGACGCTGCCCAGGTGGCCCATGATCACGGACGGTCCGTGCGCGTCCCGGTCCAGCTCGACCTGGATGTTCGTCACGGTGCCGCCGGGGGCGATCGCGTTCGTCCGTACTCCCTTGTCGCGGTACATGACGGCAAGGGACCTGGTGAGACCGGCGATGCCGTGCTTGGCGACCGTGTACGCGGTACCGGCCGCACTGCCGCGCAGGGACGCCTCGGAGGCGGTGAACACGATCGCGGCGTTGCCGCTCGCGAGGAGGTGGGGCAGCGCGGCGCGGCTGAGCAGGAACGGCGCGGTGAGGTTGATCCCCAGGACGCGCTCCCACTCGGCGTCGGTCGTGTCGGCCGCGGCCGACATCCTGTCCATGACGCCCGCGTTGTTGACCAGTACGTCGATGCCTCCGAAGGCGTCCGCGGCAGTGGCCACGACCTGGTCGACGACCTGCTGGTCGCAGAGGTCCCCGATCACGGTGACGGCCGTGCCGCCGGCCTCGGAGATCTCCCTGGCGGCCGCCTCGGCGCCCTCGCCGTTGATGTCGGCGAGGACCACGCGGGCGCCCTCCGCCGCGAACCGCAGGGCGGCGGCGCGGCCTATGCCGGAGCCGGCCCCGGTGACGACGACCGACCTGCCCGACAGACCTGTGGTGGAACTCATCGCTTCTCCCTGGGAGTTGTCTCGTCTGTCCCGTCGGGCGTGGTGGCCCGTCGTACGTGCTCGGCGATCAGGGCGTACACGCCCCTGGCCGTTTCGGCGTCCTTCTGGTCGTAGCCGTGATCGGCGCCCGGAACGTCGTAGTGGTCGAGCAGCGCGCCGGCCCCGCGCAGCCGCTCGGCGTAACGGACGCCCTCCGCGCGCAGGAGATCGTTCCCGGCGGTGACGACGAAGGCGGGGGCGATACCCGTGAGGTCGGCCGTGTCCGACGGATGGGCCGGAGAGACCAGGGGGTCGGTGCGGCGACGCGGATCCGGTACGTACGAGGAGTCGAAGACGTCCGCCATCCAGGGGCGGAGCATCGGCTTGGCGATGGCGGCACGCTTGTCGCGGGCGCCGGTCGCGAGGTCGAGGGGCGGGTAGTGGAGCACCTGGAGCGCGATGACCGGCGCGCCCTCGCCCCTGGCGTCCAGGGCCTGCCGGGCGACCGCGGCCGCGAGACCGCCGCCGGCGCTCTGACCGCCCACCGTGAGCCGGGTGCCGTCCCAGCCGTGCTCAGCGCCGTGTTCGGCGACCCAGCGGACGATCTCGTACGCCTGTCGGGGCGGGGCGGGGAACGGATGCTGGGGCGCGACGGCGTAGTCCACGTTGACCACGGCCACCCCGGCCTCCGCGGCGAGGAACCGGCACAGGGGGTCGTCCAGCCCGATCGGCGGCAGGACGTAGCCACCGCCGTGGAAGTTGACGTGCACCGGCACAACCGGCGCAGGCGTGCCCGGGGCGGTGTCCGGCAGGTAGACCACGGCACGGGCCGGCGCGACCGAGGTCGGGACGGTCAGCTCGCGGGTGGTGCGGGGGTACTCCGGATAACGCTTGTAGAGGGAGGACGCGAGGTGCCGTTCGATCACCAGGGCGTTGACCCGCTGCATCGCTCTGGCGACGAGGGAGGCCACCGCCGGGCGGGCGAGGAGGGGCATGACTTGCTCCGTTCGGTGGGGCGAGGAGGCGGGCCGTGAGGGGCGGCCGATGTGACAGATCCGGCTCCGTCGGCGGGGGCGGGGGCGGGGACCGGATCCGGCCTCAGCCGATCATGATGTGCCCGGCCTGCGGGGACTCGGTGGACGCGCGCCGGAGCGGTCGCGCGGGGCGACGGCCGACTCCGTCCTGCCGGCGCCAGACGCGCCGTCGCTGACGCTGACGCTGACGTCGGCGCTGACGCTGGTGCCGACGCCGACGCCCACTGCGGTGCCGTCCGGCACGGATGGCGCGGATGCCACGGGTTGCGCGGATGGCGCGGATGCCACGGGTGGCACGCTTGGCTCGGTTGGCACGGCCGCTCCTCCTCCGGCAGCGCCGGGCGCTCCCCGGGGCCACTATCCAGCACGTGTCGGTTATCCGACAAGTGGCGGAAAGGCTAAGCTCGGCCCATGCCCGCGTCCGCCATGGATCCCCGTACCCGCCGTTCCCGCTCGGCCCTGGAGACAGCCCTGCGGGAACTGATCACCGAGCGGGACCTCAGTCAGATCTCGGTCTCCGACATCACCAAGCGCGCGCGTGTCAACCGGTCGACGTTCTACGAGCACTACACGGACGTGCACGATCTGGCCGCCGCCGCGTGCACGTCGGTCTTCGACGAGTTGGTGGCCACCAGTCCGGTGCCCCTCGCGCCGCTCGACGCCGAGGGCGTTCCCGTGGCCGACCCGTTGCCGGACCTGTTCGCACACGTCGCCGAGAACGCCCCGCTCTACCGGGCCCTGTTGGGCGACGACGGCAGCGCCCGTGTCATCAACCACCTGCTCCACCGCATGGCGGTCGCCGCCCTCGTGCGCCGCATCCCGGCCGACGCGGAGGCCCCGCTCGCCACGATCCGTTCGGCCGGACCTGTCGGACCTGTCGGATCTGTCGGGCCGACCGTGCCCCTCACCCCGTTCGGCGCCGAGGATTCGGTGGACGTCCCGCACGATCCGGCCGCCGTGTTCGTGGCGGGCGCGGTTCTCAACACCGTCATCGACTGGCTGCGCCGCGACTGTCCCGGCACGCCCGAGGCGATGGCCGCCGCCCTCTGGCCGCTCCTCATCGGCACGGCGAGGGCGGCGGGTTGGGCACCCGGGGCACAAGGGCCACAAGGGCTACAAGGGCTACGCAGGACAGCGGGGACCGCGGATCCCGGATGACCACGGCGCCGGGCTCCGCGAAGGCCCCGGTCAGCGCGGCGCTACCCGTTCCACTGCCACACCCGCACCAACTCGGTACTGCCCACGGCGGCCAGCAGATCGCCGTCGGGATGGACGGCGAAATCGTCGTAGCGACCGGCCTGTTCCAGGTGCGTGATCTCCCGGCTGCCGGTCACCTCCGACAGAAGACCGCGCCGCAGCCACAGCACACGGCCCTCGTCGGCGCACACCAGACGCATGCCCTTGGCCCCGAACCCGTCGAAGCGTTCCTGCCCGCTGAACTCGCGGTGCAGGATGACGTCGTCGGTGCCCGTCCGCCAGACGATCAGCTCACGGAAGCTCGCACAGGCGACATACCGGCCCGACGGTGAGACGGCGAGCCAGCAGCCCGGCTTGAGGACCTCCATCCAGTTGCGGATCCGCTTCTCGACCGACGGCGCGTTCTCACGGTGGATGTGGACCCGGTTGGTGGTGGCCATGGCGACCACCGAACCGTTCGCGCTGATCGAGGTCGCCGCGAGCCCGGCCGGGCACAACACCTCCCGGAGGATGCGGCCGTCGTCGAAGCTGCGTACGGCCAACCGTCGCTTGTCGTGAGTGGCGAGCACCTCTCCCCCGCTGGTGACCAGGAACTCGTCGGTGCGCAGCGGGACCGACCGGAACTGATGCTCGCCCGACCTGCCCGAGAAGTTCACGACATCCAGGCTCCTGGGACGGGCCACCGCGACACTGTGCCGGGTCGGGGACACGATGGCCTGGTGGCCCAGGCGCAGTTCGGCTCCGCCAGGCACTCCGGGCAGTTCCTCCCCCGAGTTCAAATCCCACCGCTCGACCGCGCCGTCCCCCGCGACGACGACGGCCGTGTGGTCGGGGCCGAAGCCGATCGTCGACTGCCCGTCGGTCCGGCGGGTCCGCCGCATCTGCCGGACACCGTCACCCAACCCCGCCCGGGAGGACGGAGAGACGGTGAGGTTGTAGAGCAACTCGAAGGTGAACGCGGCGGCGTGGCGGGAGGCAGCGGGCTGCCAGACGCGGTCGTTGTCGTCACCCTTGTCGGAGAGCCGGTCCGAGATCCCCCGCACCACGAGGGCGCCGGTTCCCGCGTTGAGGTGGGCGCTCTGCAGGAACCCGTAACCCTCCATCTCGACGGCCACCGCATCACCGCAGTGCTGCCGCAACAGCCGGGCCGTGGCGGAGCGTTCGTCGGCCACCACCTTGGAACCGGCGGCCAGCGGCTTCACGTGTGCCTGCGGGACGGAGTCGGCGAGCGGTGACTTGATGCGGTCGCGCCAGTCGTCGTCCCGGGCGACCGCCTGGGCGCGCTGGACGAGGCGGAAGGCCGACAACTGGGTCGTCATGCGCGGCGCGAAGCCATCCGCGAGATCCTTCCCGCTCTCGTAGTCGTAGATGTGCCGCGCTGCGACCACGTCTCCGAGCGCGGCGTCCTTGAGGCCGCCGGCGATACCGACGAAGAAGATGTCCCGAGGCCGGAAGGCCGCGACCGCCCGCTCGACCAGCGCCGCCGCCGTGGTGGGCCCCGGCCCCGTCTCGTGGCACACCACCTTCCACTGGGCGTGCTTGCCGCTGAATGTCCCGAACTCGAACAGGGCTCCGCCGACGTCGTACTCGGTGAACGGCCCCTCCACGTGCTCCTTCACCGCCTTGTACTCCTTGCCGAGCGCGGTGAAGACGATGACATCGGCTCTGGGATACATGTGCGCTCTCATTCCGACCGGTGCCGCTGGGCACCGATACTCAGGTCTGCGTACACCGCTATCTGGGTGGCCAGGGCCACGACCGCCGCACACTCGACGAGCGAGACGGTCAGCAGCGTGGCGGAGGTCCGGCCCGTCGCCCAGAAGACGGTCAGCGCGGCCAGCGACGCGCCGCAGAACGTCAGCAGGTCGACGAAGAGTTGGAACCATTTGCGGGACCGGCGGCGACGGTCGCTGCGGTGCGCCACCTCCCAGCCGAACACCGTCCCGCGGAACACCGCCCCGCCGGGCACCTGCGGCCCGAGCGGTGTCACGGCCGCGAGCCGAGGAGTCAGTTCGGTGCTCACATAGCGGCCGATCTCCGAGATCTTCTGGTCGTTGACCAGGTAGGTCCAGCCGAGCACGAGACACACAGGGGGCAGGAGCAGCAGGAGGCCGACGCGCACCGGCCCCTGCAAGGCCGCGGCGATCACCGCGGCCATGGCCGCCAAGGTGGCGTAGAGCAGGTTGTCCCGGAACCCGATGCGCGCCTTCTGTTCGTCCTTCACCTGCGTGTACTCGACCAGCAACAACTGGCTGACGGTGACGCCCTCGTGGTCGGTGTCCGGCACGGCCCCTCCTTCTCAGAGTCGGGTCTTCCACTCACTCTGAGGATGCGACAGCACACACCGCGCGAAACGGGAAGGGCCGATGCCGGAACCGCGATCTCAGGACTGCACTCTCAAGGCAGCGGCCTCAAGAAGGCGACCTCAAAGAAGCGGCCTCAAGGAAGCGATCTCAGGACAACGCGGCATTCCCCAGACCGCTGTAGAAGTGGGAAGAGGACTCGTCGCCCGACTTCGTCATGACACAGGTGATGCGGATCTGGTCCTGCCCGGAGATGTCGACCGAGAGATCCTCGATCGCGCTCGACCGGATCACCACCTCTTCACCGATCGGATTGCCCGCCGCGTTGGCGACCTGGATCGACCCAACCGAACCGATCGCGTTGTGGGAGTCGGCCAGGATGCCCACCTTCGCCTCCAGCCGGGTGTAGCCGCTCGTGCTGTAGACGGCGCTCTCTCCGGCGCCGTTGCACCCGAGCCGGACGCTCTTCGCGAAGTGCTTCGCGCGAATGGTCACGGGCTGGGCGTTGGCGTCCGAGCCACCGTCGATGACATCACGGTCCGAGAGATAGACCACGGAACCGGGCGGGGGCGACTCCGGCCCGCCGGACTCCTCCGGATCGCCACCCACACGCGGCTCGTTGTCCGTGTCAGTATCCGTATCCGCGCTGTCGCCGGGCTCGGGCGTCGCCGTGACCGTCGTCGTCGCGGTGACCGTCACCTCCGGTTTGGGATCATCGGCTCTGACGACCGTTTCCCGGCCTCCGAAGAACCCCGCGGCGATGGTAGCCGCGCAGATGGCGAGCAGTTCGAACCACTTCGGAATGACGCCCCAACGGCGTCGAGCACGGCGCTCCTGCTTGGTGAGATCCATTCCCGCCCTCGTGTTTCGTTCTTTCCGGCCAGGCCGGGAAACGCGCCACCACCGAACGCCGTCGAACACCCCGTTGGAGTACGACGCATTGAGGTCCGCCCCAACGGAAGTACGGCCAAAGGAAGCGCGACGAGAAAGCGGTGATGATGGATGACGGCCACAGAGGGCGCGAGGGAATTCCGGCCTGCCCAGCCCTCCTGTTTCCCCCCGGGTCAGGTCCGTCCACCCACCGCTGCCTGCAACTGCCGACCGCGACCACAGTAAGTACAGTGCAGGGTGATAACAGCGAGGTATGAAATACCTCTTGAAATAACAGAAGCGCGAGGCTCCCGTGGGGCGCTCGCTCTGGTCGCGCGCCCCTGTTTGCGCCCTGGTTCACGCCGGTCGACAGGTCTTCGGCAGCAGACCATCCACGTTTGCGGACGTCGGCAGGTGTTTCGGGAAACAGTCGGCCCCAGCACCAAGGGTGCGCGCACGATGGCCACAGCGCGCTGCGATAAAAGTGTGATGAGCGGCAGACGGGTCGGGCTGCACGCCGAGCGCGTCACCTGATTCCGGGGGCGACCTTCGAGCGCGTCACCTGATTCGAGTCGGCGACCTTGCCTTACCTCGAACGGTGCACGGCCCTGGACGGGTCTGCTCTGTCCCGTATAAACACGTTCCCGCGCCTACTTTCCCTCTCCTTGCCCGATACCGGCCAGGCATCGGACCTCGACGCGGGAGGAAGCATCATCGGCTGCCGCCTAGGGGGCAAGGACGACTCCTGAGCTGGCGTCGACAGGGCCGTGTCCAACAGACGGGCCCACGCAAACCGTGGGACATGGCGGATGCCGCGCATGCCTATTAGCACGCCAAGGGCCAGCCGGGGCACGAGCGGTTCGGTCTCACCGTTGACTCGGGCGGACAGCGGCTTTGGTTGGACGAACTGGACCAGGCCGTACCCGTCGTCAGTGGGTAAAGGGTGCCGCACGGGGTACTTCCCAGCAGTCTTCACTCACAGACTTGTGGGTATGGCTCACCATCGCTACACGGGTGCGGTCGCCGCCGTAGCGGTATGGCGAATGCCGGGTGCGACCCTTGCTCCGCGAGGCCTTGGGGCTTCGCCGTCGAGATCGCACCCGCCCGCCGCCGCCGCGGCAGGACCCCTAGACGCCGTTACGTTCTGTCAGCGACCATGATTCCGACGCACTCTTCGAGCGCCGCGTGCAACGACGGTACGAAGGCGGCGAGTTCGACGTCCGACGCCTTGCCGCCCTCCAGCACGGCACCAACGACGATCGCCAGGACGGCGGCGGCCTTGAGGGCATGAGCATCGGCCAGCTCCTCAAGGAAACCGCCCGGCTGCGCGACCACAAACGCCTCCTTGCCAGTAGCTGGATCGACACCGACGCTGCGAAAACGCCTCGCGCTCATGCGACCTCCGCCGGGATGTAGTCCTGCCCGAGGGTCGCGAGGACGGCCGCTCGGCGCCGGTTCCGCTGGAGGCGCCTGTGGTCTTGTTCGTCCCGCTCACGTTCCCATACGCCGAGGTAGGGCCGGACGAGGGGGAAGCCATCAGCGAGGACGATGTCTGCAAGGTACGCCCGCGTTCGCCGGGCGGTAGGAGCAGGCTGGTGCGCGGGAGTAGACGGAGTGGAGTTGAGGGACGGTGGCCTTCCGGTGGCACGGTGCACGCCACGGGAAGGCAGGAAGAGGCTCAGGATCGCAGTCAGTAGGCTGCGCATAGGTCGACTCCTAGTCAGTCGGCTCAGGCCCCGGTGAGGAAGTAGCCGCTTCCCATCGGGGCCGTTCTGTGTCTGGAACCCAAGATACCGCGGATAACTACAGATAACCACGGATGCGCAGAATGCCATGGTCACCCACGCTGAGCCCATGGAGCTAGATCGCACACGCCCGCTATGGCGGCAGATTGCGGCGGAAATCATCCGGCGGATCAAGGAGGGCACGTACCCGCCTGGCAGCCGCGTGCCCTCCACTCTGGAAATCGCCCAGGAGTTCGGCGTGGTGAACGCGACAGCGGCGAAGGCCATGCGGCATGTGCGGGAAGAGGGTTGGACGCGGGGCGAGGTCGGGCTGGGGACCTTCGTGGTCGACCCCGTGCCGCCGCCCTCCGAACCCCCCCAGCCTTCCACCTAAACAGCGTCCTCAAAGTCAAGTACGTCCACCGCCACATCTCCGCACCCGCACCGAGGCCGCATCAAGATTGCCACCTGGATCACCGACTTCTACAAGGCCAGACGGCTGCACAGCGTGTGCGGGTTCAAGAGCCCGATCGATTACGAACGTGACTACCGAGCCACCCTCGCCGAGGGACTGGCCGCATAGATCGTCTCCACCCTGCGAGGGGATTGACAGATGGATCTGCAACGGTATCCGTGGAGCAGCGAGTCTTCAGGAATGGGACACCTCCTCGCGTACCAACGTGCCGAGGCGGCGCTGCACGCACGGCATCCCGAGTTGAGCGACCGGATCGAGATGCATTCGCCGCTGAGTTCGCTGCCGGCGATGCTCTCCGTCCAACTTTCTAGCGACCGCAGGGTTTGGCTGTGGCTGACGCGTTTCGCCCGCCCGCACGACTTCTATCCCTTCTGGTTGATCGTCGGTCCCGACGACGAGGGGCTGCCTCGAATATGGGACGCCGTGACCAGCCCCGAAGTGCTGGCCGACGCAGTCCGGGAGCGTGTCCGGGCGTTCGAGGAACAGCGTGTAGAGGCGAGTCCGTGGCGATGGGACGAGCCGGACGAGCAGGCGTCGATCATCAGGCTGGCTGACACGCTGGCGGAGAGTTCATTCGACGTCCGGCTCGTCGTGTCCGGGAATCGGATCCGTACGACGCAGACAGTGGACGGTGTCGAGGCGTTCCCTTTTCGAGAGCACGAGGGAGGCTTCCTGGAGTTCAAGGCCGGACACCACTCGGTGCGGATCTCCCGGAAGAAGGAGATCGGCTGGCTCGCGGATGTGTACGACCCGGAGCTGGATGTGCAGTGGCGCATCGATCTCCACTGGCTCCTCGACAAGCAGGCCGGGAGCCTTCCCGGTTACACCGAGGATGACCAGGTCCTCGGTAGGCTCCATCAGGTCATCGAGGCCGCTGTACGGGACGGACCATCCGAGAACGTGGTCAACTCGCCTATGCGTAAAGGAGATCGGCCGCGCATGGCGGCAGACCGCGACCGAAGCGACTCGCTGAGTCCACAGCAGGCGCTGCAGGTCACGATGAGGGAACTGCTCGCTCTGGGCTTCGCGGATGTGACCATCGAGGGCGACGCCGAATCCGCATCCCTGACGTCGGAAACCTTGTCCATCGCCTCGACGGCGCGTCCCAAGGCGCTTGGTCTCGCGGATGTCAAACACCTATATGCGGATGCCTCCATCGCGAAAAAGCGGCTGATGGTGCTGCGAACGGGGGGCATGACACGTCCCGCGGAGGAGTTCGCGAACCGGGCGGGAGCCCTCGTGTTCTGGGCGGACAAGACGACTGGCCTGCTCGCGCCCTACGGCGGGCTCGCCCGCGAGGTCGCGTTCTCCGAGGTGTAGGCGTAGCAGCCGGTCCAGGGCCTCTCCTGTCCTGAGTGAAAAGCCCTGGACCGGCGGTCGGTCAGCGCGCGGCGGTGCCGTCCGTGGACCACTCGTTGGCGAAGTGTTCCATCTGCTTCAGCACAAGCTCGATGGCTGCCGGGGCCTGCTTCGGCGGGTAGCCGCGGCGGGCGAGAAGACGCTTGATCGTGGTGCGGAGCTTGGCGCGGACGGGTTCACGAGATATCCAGTCCGGCTTGAGCTGCTGTCGGATCTGCACGACGAGTTCGCGAGCGATCTCCGCGAGGGTCTCGTCGCCCATGAGCTCGCGGGCGCTGCCGAGGTCAGCCACGGCGTCGTAGAAGGCGAGTTCGTTGTTGTCGAGGGCAGGCGTGAACTGTTCGCCTCGCCTGGCGTCGTTCGCGATCTCCTTGGCCATCTCGACCAGCTTGGCGATGATTTCGGCGCTGGTGAGCTGCTGACGCATGTAACGCACCATCAGCTCCTGCAGGCGGTCGGAGAACGCCGTCTGACGGACGATGTTGTGCCGGGTGACCTCGCGCATCTTCTGCTCGACGAGTCGGCGCAAGGCCTCCGCAGCCAGGTGCGGGGTCTCACTGCCCTGCAGCTTGGCGACGAGCGCGTCGTTGAGGTAGGTCAAGTCCGCGGTCTCCAGGCCGGCTTCGGCGAAGAGGTCCGTCACACCTCCCGTCTCGACGACCGCGGAAGTCAGCTGGGAGAGGTACAGCTGTACGTCGCGAGAAATCGGCAGACCCCGCGCCTCGCGTTCCATGGCGTCGAGCTTCGCCATGTACGCCCGGACCTCGACGAAGAACTGGATGTCCCGCTTCCAGTACGGCTGATCCTCGAAGCACGCCCCGATGTCCGCCGACGAGCCGACGAGCGCGAAGAAGCGTTCAAGGCGATGTGCGTGGTTACGGAAGCGGCGGGCGAGTGTCTCCTCCGGGTTGTCGAGTTCCTCGGGGTTGTTGCCCGGAGTCTGTGGACTGCGCAGGTAGTTCGCGGTGCCCAGGGCAGCGTCGATGAACGCCGTCCGGGTGGGCCGGGCGAGCCGCTCCCGCCAGTCCCAGCCGTGGAGCATCTCGTCGAGGATGTCGTACTCGTTTCGCAGTTCCTCCAGGGCCCGGTCGATGTCCTGGCCGAGAGTACGGTCCTTCTGATCGGACTCCGAGTACTCGGCGATGGCCCGCTGCAGGTTCTCGGTGAGCGGGGCGTAGCCGACGAGAAGGCCGTCCTCCTTCATCCGGTAGCGGCGGTTGACGCGGGCGAGGGCCTGCATCAGGTTGGCGCCCTTCAGGGGCCGGTCCAGGTACATGGTGTGGATCGGCGGTGCGTCAAATCCGGTCAGGAGCATGCTGTGGACGATGAGCAGCTCCAACTCGTCGTCGGGATCCTTGGCCCGGTTGATGACGGCCTTGCGCTGGCTGTCGCGCAGGGCGTGGGGCTTGAGGTGGTCCTTGTCCTGACGGCTGTTGAACGAGAACACGATCTTCATCGCGCCCTTGTCGATGTCGTCGCTGTGCCACTCGGGCCGCAGCGTGCGCAACTGGTCGTAGACCTGGACGCAGATGTCGCGGGTGGCACAGACGATCATCGCCTTGCCCGGTGCACCGCCGCTCTCGGAGACGCCGACGAAGGGCTGCATCCGTGTGCGCCGCGCCTCCCAGTGCTCGACCAGGTCCCGGGTGAGATCCCGTATCCGGGCCGGGGCACCATACATGGCGTTCATGGTGGCCACGGCCTGCTCGATACGGGAGCGCTCGGAGTCATCGAGACCGTCGGTGATCCGGTCGGCTTCCTCGTCGATAGACGTCGGGTCGACGTCCCTGTCGAGGACGAGCTGCACCACGCGGCTCTCGTGGTAGACCTTCACGGTCGCGCCGTCGTCGGCGGCCCGCTTCAGGTCGTATACGTCGATGTAGTCGCCGAAGACCTCGCGCGTGTCGCGGTCGGACTCGGAGATCGGGGTTCCGGTGAACGCGAGCAGGGTCGCGTGCGGAAGTGCGTCGCGCAGGTGGCGGGCGTAGCCGTCGAGCTTGTCGTAGTGGCTGCGGTGGGCCTCGTCGACGATGACGATGATGTTGCGGCGGTCGGAGAGCAGCGGGTGATCCGTGCCCGACTCCTTCTCCGCCTTGGTCTTGCCGAACTTCTGCAGGGTCGTGAAGAGGATGCCGCCGGTACGCTTGGCGGCCAGCTCCTCGCGCAACTGGGCGCGGGTGACGACCTGTTGGGGCTTCTCCGGCAGCACCTCGCTCTCCAGGAAGGTGCCGTACAGCTGATCGTCGAGGTCGTTGCGGTCGGTGATGACGACGATGGTCGGGTTGTGCAAGGCCGGGTCGCGGGAGACGAGGTTGCTGGTGAGCACCATCTCCTCGGACTTGCCCGAGCCCTGTGTGTGCCAGACCACGCCCGCCTTGCCGTCGCTGGCCGCGGCCTGCCGTACCTTGTCGGTGGCGCGGGTGACGGCGAAGTACTGGTGCGGCTTGGCGATGCGCTTCGTCTTCTTCGACGGTACGAAGTTTATGAAGCTGCCGATCAGGGCGAGGAATCGCGGCTGGGTGAACAGGCCGTGCAGGGCGAGATTCTGAGCCGAGTCGACGATGCCCTCGCCTCGGAGAGGGTCCACGCGGGCGCCGAACTCGTCGGTGTTCCACGGGGCGAAGTGCTCGTACGGCGTGAACGGGGTGCCGTACTTGGCGGTTATCCCATCGGACAGCAACACCAGCGCGTTGTAGCGGAACGCCGTCGGGAACTCCTCCACATACCGGCTGATCTGCGCGTGCGCGCTTTCGAGGGTGGCGCTTTCGTCGCCGGCGCGCTTCAGTTCGATCACGGCGAGGGGGAGGCCGTTGACGTACAGGACGAGGTCGAAGCGGCGATTCTTCTCGCCGTCGATCACGATGACCTGGCGGACGGCACGGTAGGTGTTCGCGTCGGGGTCGGTGAGGTCGATGACGCGGACGGTGGGATTGTGTTCCGCGCCGAAGGAGTCGGTGTAGGTGACGGAGCGGATGCCGGCGGTCAGGAAGCCGTGCGCGGTCCGGTTCTCCTCGTATGCGTCCTGCGAAGCGGGGGTCGCGGCGGTGGCGAGAGCGTCACGGACGGCATCCGGGGGGAGGTCGGGGTTCAGTCGCTCGATCGCGTCACGGAGATCGGTGTAGAGGACGAGGTCGTCCCAGGAGGCGCGGTGGCCGGAACCGGGGGCTAGTTCGTTGCCCTCGGCCTTCGGCCAGTCGAGCTCGACGAGCTCGTCGAGGGCGAGGTGCTCCCAGTCGACTTCCAAGGGACGGTAGTTGCCGCTCGGGAGGTTCGCGATGGTGTGGGAGTCGTACGTGCCGTCGCGGTTGTCGCGACCGTCGTTCGTCATACCTGGCCCTCCACGATCCTCTCGGCGTCTTTGACGCGCAGTCGGCCGGACATGAGTTGAGGGAGGAGGGTGTCGCGGAGGGTGGCGAGGGTGCGGGACTCGCCCTCCAGAGATTTCATGTGCACGAAGGCCGACGATGCCTGCTGCCCAAAATCTCCGAGCGCAGTCGGGTCGGGCTCGTTCACCAGGTAGTTGGAAGCATCTGCCGCACTGACACGCTGGCGCCCCGATGTTCCAGCCATGTTGCGAATGGCGTGAGCCCGGAATCGCGCATCACGTGCAATGAAGTAGCTCAACTCACTGGGGACTCCCGGCCGGGAGCGCATCACGATGAATTCAGTGGATCCGAGCCCGATCTCCTCGTCACTCATGAAGTCGACGTAGCCGGTTTTACCGTTCTCCAGGCACGGAGTAATGCGTGCCAGAAGGGTGTCGCCGTTCATGAATCGCGGCCCAGACTTCGGAACGCGTCGACTCCAGGAAGGAATCCCTGCCCGATTTGTCTGGAGTGCAGCCATGTCGACATAGACGGGCTCTTCCTCGCTGGGTTTTCCCAGCTTGGGATTGAAGGCGATCAGATCCGTCAGAGGAATGGCCCGCGCACCGTCAGGCTCGTCAGCCATCCCCAACTCGGCAAACCTCACCTGGAGCAATGCTTCATACGTAGCCGCGATGCGCTCGTTGACGGCGATTTTGTCGTCCAGCGCCCCGAGCACGGCAGCCACAGCCGTCTGTTCCCAAAGCGGGGGATGCGGGACTTTGAGGTTCCGGATAGACGTCAGTGGAGTGGCGATTCCCGGCACACCAACTGTCGACGCGTTAGCTAGAATCGATCGCTGCCCCTCACTCGACTGGAACCAGTAATGATAGAATTCCGGAACCGCAATTTCCTCGTCAAGCCTGGTCTTCACCTGGCTTGACCCGATGACATATCGGCGGAACTTCGGATTTCGCGTAACCATGGAAACCTGGCCGATGGTTCCACGGTGAGTGAAGATCAGATCCCCGGGCTTTACGTTTGCGGGCCCAATCTCGTCTGCCTTTTCTTCGTTGATAAAAACGTAACCGTCGTCAACGAACGCGCCGCGAGTCAAGTTTACGCCGCGAATTACGGGAACTCCGGACTCGACATAATTTTCCTTCGTGATCTTAGAACCGAACGGCCCCATGGAGAAGGCAGAGCGATCCTTCGACGCAAGAGACTCATAGGCGACGAAATCCCAACTAGCCATTGATGCCCTCCAACTGCACCCGAACCGCCTTCGCCAACTCGTCCGACTTGTCGAAGAGCGCGTACAGCTCCTCCGTCAGCCGCGCGATCTTCTCCGCGACCGCCCCCGCGTCCTCTTCCTCCGCCTCAACGGCGCCCACGTACCGCCCCGGCGTCAGCACATACCCGTGCTCCCGCACCGTCTTCAGATCGGCGGTGAAGCAGAACCCGGGCTCATCCGCGTACGAAAGCCCTTCCTCGCGTGCCGACTTCGTCCCTCGCCACGCGTGATATGTATCTGCGATCTTCGCGAGGTCGGCCTCCGTCAGCACACGCTCCGTGCGGTCGGCCATCTCGCCCATCGCACGCGCGTCGATGAAGAGGATCTCCCCACGCCGGTCGTCCAGGCGCTTCGCGCCCTGTGGCGACTTGTTGCGCGACAGGAACCACAAGCAGGCCGGAATCTGTGTCGTCCGGAACAACTGCGAAGGCAGCGCCACCATGCACGCCACAAGGTCCGCCTCGACCAGCGCCTTGCGGATCTCGCCCTCACCGCTCTGCTGGCTGCTCATCGAGCCGTTGGCGAGGACTACGCCAGCCGAGCCGTTCTCACCGAGCTTGCCGATGATGTGCTGGAGCCAGGCATAGTTGGCGTTGTTCTTCGGGGGAACGCCGTACTTCCAGCGCGGGTCGGACTCCTTGCGCGCCCAATCCTTGATGTTGAAGGGCGGGTTGGCCATGACGTAATCGGCCTTGAGGTCCGGGTGCTTGTCCTCGGCGAAGGTGTCGCCCCAGCGGGCGGCGAGGTTGCCGTCGATGCCGTGGATGGCGAGGTTCATCTTGGCCAGGCGCCAGGTGCGTTCGTTGAGTTCCTGGCCGTAAACCGCGATGTCGGACTTGTGGTCGCGGCCCCGGTGCGCCTCGATGAACTTACCGGCCTGGACGAACATGCCGCCCGAGCCGCACGCCGGGTCGTACACCCTGCCCTCGTACGGCTCCAGGACCTCCACCAGGAGCTGGACGACGGACCGCGGTGTGTAGAACTCGCCGCCACGCTTGCCCTCTGCGCGGGCGAAGTTGCCGAGGAAGTACTCGTACACCTCGCCGAGCACATCCTGGGCGGGCTTGTCGCCGCTGCCGCCGAAGCGGGCGTCGCTGATCAGGTCGACGAGTTCGGCGAGGCGCTTCTGATCGACGTTGTCGCTGTTGAAGATCTTAGGGAGGACACCGGTGAGCGAGGGGTTCTCGCGCATGATCGCGTCCATGGCCTCGTTAAGGAGGAGGCCGACGCCCTTGGCCTTGGCGTTCGCCGCGATCCAACTCCATCGGGCGGTTTCAGGGACCCAGAAGACGTGTTCGCCGGTGTACTCGTCCTTGTCTTCCAGGAGTTCGGCCTGGCGCTCCTCCTCGATTCCCTCGTCTGCGAGCTCCTTGGCTAGCGCTTCGCGGCGCTCGTCGAAGGCGTCCGAGATGTACTTGAGGAAGATCAGGCCGAGGACGAACTCCTTGTACTGGGGGGCGTCCATGGAGCCGCGCAGCTTGTCGGCGGCCTTCCAGAGGATGTCCTGGATCTCCTTGGGAGTGGACGCGGAGAACAACTCCCCTTGCGGGGCGGGCTTCTTCTTAGCCGGAGGCATGAGGTGCAGGGCTCCTTCTAGGTGTCAGAGTGCGTGGCTCGGAAAGTCGGGGGCGAGGATCGTGAGGGTGCCGTCGGTGAGGCCGGCGGCCGTCAGACGGCTCAAGTCCTCCAGCGCCGCAGCCTGTTCGCGTAGAAGTGCGGCACGCCGGGCGATCTCGACGAGCAGGGCGTCACAGCGGGCGGCTTCGTCGGGATCCAGGTCCGGTATCGCCATGTCCTCGATGCGTCGGGCAGCCCGGACGGCTCCACTGGTGCGGCGGTGTTCGGCCGCTGCCGCGCGAAGCAGGGCGGCCAACACACGTGGGCGGAGCGGTTGTTCGGCTCCGGGGCGGACACGTAGGACACGGGCTGGATACGCGACGACCGACAGGCCCTCCTCGTCGACGTAGACCCCGAAGCGGGGAGTGACGGTGATGACCACGTCGCCGGGTTCGGTGAACTGAGCGTGCTCGTACGCCGTCATCAGCACCGCACGGTCGATGCGGTGCGTGCCGACCGGGGCGGTGCCGGTGATCTCGGCAGGAGTGATGACGTCGTAACGGCCCTCAGGTCGAAGGTGCTCGGCGTCGATGCGGTGGCCCGGCAGTTTGCGCAGGCGGCGTTCCTTGAGGAGTCGGGTGACTGTGGTGCGCCGTATGGGCCGGTCGGAAGGACGGAGTGCCGCGCGAGTGCGTAATTCCGGGCGTTGATCGTGCTGGCGATGCGCGGCGTCGGTGAGCCGGCTCAGGCGTACTTCGAGTTCCGAGATCAGGGCGGGGCGGTCGATCACCGCGCTGGTGTAGCGGCTGGCGTGGGAACGGTGTTGGGGGGTGAAGGCGATACCTGGCCGGCCGTCCAAAACCTGGATTGGCAGGATGACGCCGTGACGCGGTTCGTGGCGGCCGTCGTCGTCCCAGTTGGCCGTGCGCCAGATGTGGACGTCCTCGCACAGCGCGTCGAGGGTGCGGTGGGTCAGGTCCTGCGCGGAGAGGTCGATGAGGAGGACGCGGCCTCGTCGCTGCTCCTGCGGGGTGCGGTGCAACACCCACAGGGCGGTGCGGTAGGCGGGCCGGTAGGGCATGACCCCACCGGGGAGGTTGACGACGGCCTTGACCAGACCAGAGGTGAGCAGGGATTGGCGCAACCGGTCCGCCTCCCCTCGCGGGGGCAGTGCCTGGGCGAGGGCATCGGCGGGGCCGAGGACCACCGCCATGCGGCCGTCCGCGAGGAGGTCGGTCAGGGCCTCTATGCGCTCCAGCGCAACCAGCGGGTCCCGGTCCTCGCCCGCCTCGTAAGGGAGCACGGCAGTGATGAGGTCGGGCGCGTCGAAGGCTTCGATGGGCAGCTCATCGCCCTCACAGATGTCGAGTTCGAACTCCGCGATGTCGTGGACCAAGGCCCGGCGCCGGACCAGGCGCACCAGGGACGGGTCCGGGTCGCAGGCCTGGTAGAGGTGTCCTGTGTCCGTGACGTCCGTGTCACGCAGGGCCGTCAGGAGGTCGCCGGTCCGCACGTAAGGGATACCGATGACACGGCCGTCCGCCATCTCCTCGATGCCAGAGAGTCGGGCGATGCACTGGGCCATGGCCGGGGTGACGGAATCCTTCGCCAGGTGATGGGCGCCCAGGCGGCGGCGCGCGTCGAGGATCCAGGTGAACGGTTCGGCCGGCGAGTACGCGGTCTCGACCAGTTCGTCGGCCACGGCCCGGAGGCCATCGAGCTGCTCCCCGGATTGGGCGGCCGCCGCGATCTCACGGGCGAAGAAGGCGTCTTCCTCATCGAAGTACCGGGCGCGCTCAACCAGCTCGGGCCATCCGTCGGCGGCAAGCGGCATGTCGTCATGACGGCGCAGGCAGATCAGTGACGTCAGGGTGTCGACGAGGGCCGCTCCCGGCAACCGTTCGCTCCATGCGGCGAGGGTGTGGAGGGCGAGCTCGCCGCGCAGGTGGCGGGCGTCGGCGTTGCCTCGTCCGGTGTCCAGAAGCCATCGGACGACGGCGTGACCGTCGAAGAGCGGGCGGGTGCCGTCGTGCTCCACCGGCGCGGGAAAGTCTGGGTACCGGCGGGCCCAGGTGGTGACGACGGGACGTTGGACCTGAGCCAAGGTCCCGATTTCCGTGTACGTGATCCGCCAGAGCGTCTGATCCGGCAGGATGAAAGTCGCCGCCTCGTGCTCAGTGGGCATCTGGTCTCACTCCTCTCCGCAGGCGGATCACGCACGGCTTGTACGTCCTGACGTCGCCGGCTCATCTGCAGGCATCACAGACTCTATCGCCGATCTGAAAATGGACCTCTGAGGCATCTGATAACCCTGGTTATCAGGATTTCAATTCTGCTTTCCACGACCTGTCTGCCACTTTGGATGCGTCAGGCCCCGGCCTTCCGCCGAGGCCCATCGGCCAGGGAGACGCACCGACGTCTCCCAAGCCGCCAGCACCACCACTCCGATCCCGGATCCCTTCCATTCCCGCAAGAGAGGCAGCCGCGCCATGTCCGCAACCCCCACCCTCGTCCAGCGCCTGACCGACGACTTCGCCGCCCGGACCAGGAACCACCGCGCGAACCGCGTCCTCACCGCACTCAGCAGGACAGGCCACGTACCGCACCTGCCCGTGGTTTGACCACGTCGCATCACTTCGACCTCACCGCTCGCCACTTCTTTCAACACCCGTAAGGCACGCACCTGTTATCCCGTCCCGCGCACATCGCGCTCCCCTGCCGCATGGAGGCACTCATGGCTCTTCGCACCTGCACCCGCACCGTCTACCAGCTCCCCGGCGTCACCCCGACCGTCGAGGCCATGCTGGAGGCGGTGAACCAGAAGTACCTGAACACCCCCCACGCTGTACTGAGGGTCTCTGCGCCGCAGGAGCCGATCCAGCAGATCGCGGTCATCGTCCCCAACGACAGGGAGCAGGTGGGTTGGGGTGATGTCTTCTCCAGCGGCTACGGAGAGTCCTTCACCATCTCCTCCAGTCGGCCCGCCGCCCTGCATCTGCTCGCCGTCGATGGCATGGTGTACGCCCTCGGCGCCGACATGGGCTACCGGATGCTGGAGGACAGCTACGTCAACAAGCGGTTCGGGCTCGCGTTCGTGCTTCGCGCGGGCGATCCCTACCAGTTGCGGGGTCTCGTGTCCCGCACCATCGGCGAGGCACGCACCGACATCGCGCTGACGCCCGCAGGGAAGCCTGTGCTCAGCTTCGCCGTCCGCGAGCACGCTCAGCACGTCGACCGGCTCGGCGCCTACCTCAAGGATCTCAAGCTCACCCGTTCCCACCTCGGCCGCGTGGAACAGTTCGGTGCGGACGGTGGCGCGGGGCTGCGTATCCCCCTCGGCGTCGAGCGCGAGGACCTGATCGCCGACCTCCGCGAGATCGGACGCGTTCTGCGGGACGAGAAGCCTCAGCCGGAGCTGGAGTTCGTCGAACACATCACGCCGGTCAAGGACACCGAAACTCTCGAACTCCTCGACATCGCCCTGGATGCCGCCCTCGGTGAGCCCGCCGACGGCCGGATCGTCTCCGCCGTCCCTACGGAACTCTGGCAGCCGTACCAGGCAGCCCGGATGTTCCACATCAGGATCGGCCGCAGCGAGCCCGGCCACCATGACGATTTCGACCTGGCCTATCTTCTGGGCCGCGCCCGCGTACACCGCCAGGGGACGCGCCTGGACGCCGTACGCATGGGCACGGTGAGCGGCTACCTCTATCCCAAGGGCGGCGGCCAGGAGCGTCTGTTCACCACTTCCGCGCTGCGCTGGATCGAGGCCCAGATCTCCGTCAGATCCCGCCGCTTCTGCTTCACCGACGGCGAGTGGTACGAGCTCGGCGCGCGTTTCGTGGAGACGATCCGCGCGATCATCGCCAGGCTCTTCACGCCGCGCCCCTCGGTGGATCTGCCCACCTGGTACAAGGGCCAGACCGAGCGCCAGTACAACGAGAGCGTCCCCGACACCCACCCGCAGCTGCTCTGCATGGACCGCAAGAACGCGCGCAACCCCGTCGGTACCAGTTCGAGCCAGTTCGAGGTCTGCGACCTGCTCACCAAGGACGGCACCCTGATCCTGGTCAAGCCCGCCCACGGCGGTTCCGGACCGCTCAGCCACTTGTTCAACCAGAGCATCGTCGCCATCCAGCTGCTCCTGCAGGACGCGGAGGTGCGCCGCCAGTTCACCGAGCGTGCTGCTGCGGAGGCCAAGGACAAGGGCAAGAACGGCTTCTACCTGCCCGCCGACTTCGTCCCGCGCCGCGTCGTCTTCGCCATCAAGCTGGGCAACGGCGCGACGCTGACGCCGGAGACCCTGTTCCCCTTCTCCCAGATCACCCTCGCCCAGACCGCCCAGGCACTGGAGCAGGCCGGCATCAGCGTGGAGGTGATCGGCATCCCGGAGTCCACGGAGAAGCGCCCGGCGAGGTCGGCCTTTACACCAGCGGCATAGTCACCGCCGACCTCCCCTTCCGCATGGTTCCGAGCACGATCCGGACGGCTGTTCCGGTACCCCGTTGCACACCAGTGCAAAAAACGGGCGGGAACTCCCGGGACACCCCAGGTCAGCCGGGCACACCCACTACGACGACAAAAACGGCCCTGTCCCGAGGAAACCTCCAGGTCAGGGCCATAAAAGCAGACGAGTCAGGCTGTACGCCGGGTTCTGTCGCCCGGGCGCCTCGCGGCGGCCGGGGAGACGGCCATCCATCTAGGGCCGGCGTTGCCGCCGGCCTCGTGCGGTCTACCCGCGGACTCGGGCGGGCAGCCCTCGAACGTCCGCGCAGAAACACCTGGGTGCTTCCTTTTGACCTTGCTCCGGGTGGGGTTTACCTAGCCGCCTGAGTCGCCTCAGGCGCTGGTGGTCTCTTACACCACCGTTTCACCCTTACCTGGGACCGAGGTCCCGGGCGGTTTGTTTTCTGTGGCACTGTCCCGCGGGTCACCCCGGGTGGCCGTTAGCCACCACCCTGCCCTGTGGAGCCCGGACGTTCCTCGGGAAGCGCCCCCGAAGGGGACTCCACGCGGCCGTCCGCCCGGCTCGTCTGCCGTGTCGACCATGCTACCGGGCCTCCGGCCGGCTCCGCTCCCGAGGGCCCGGCGGGTACAACAGGTACAACGGGTACAACGGGTGCCACCGGTGCAGCGGACACAATGGGCGGCTCCCCCTGCTTCCCCGACCCCGTCCCTGGCCTCGCCCCCGGCCCCGCCGTCGCCAGGAACGACCCCAGCAGGATCAGCGTGAACGCCGCCACCACTCCCGCCGTCAGTTCCTCGTCCAGGAACAGGACCCCCGCCGTCACCGCCACCGCCGGGTTGACGTACGTGAAGACCACCGCCCTGGTCGGGCCCGCCTCCCTGATCAGTTCCAGGAAGACCACGAAGGCCAGAGCCGTGCAGATCACTCCCAGGCCCGTGAGGGACGCCAGGACCGACGGGGAGGGGACCGATGTCGGCCAGGACAGCGCCGCCGCCGGGGCATACACCAGTGCCGACAGGAGCAGGCACGGGGCGATCAGTTGCAGCGTCGGGACCGGCTTCAGGTAGCGGGCCATGATCAGCGGGGCCGTCGCGTAGCCCACCACCGTCACCAGCATCTCCGCCAGGGAGCGGGCGTCGCCGCCGGTCAGGTGCGGGGCCGTCAGGACCGCCACGCCGCCGAGGCCGAGTGCCAGGCCCGTCATTCGGCGGGCACCCAGACGTTCCGTCTCGCCGAAGAAGCGGGCCAGGAGTATGCCCACGATCGGTACGCCCGCGATCAGCAGGCCCGCCGTCGAGCTGGAGAGGTGGCGTTCGGCGTCGGTCAGCGTCCACCACGGGCCGATGATCTCTATGCAGGCGAAGGCGAGCATGGGGCGCCAGTGCGTCCGTACGACTCCGGCGAGGTTGCCCTGGCGGATCGCGAAGGGCAGGAGCAGTGCCGCGCCCAGCGCACAGCGTACGAACACGACCATGGACGGGGACATGTCGCCGTCCACCGCCACTTTGATCATCAGGTAGGGGATACCCCAGAGCACTCCCATGAGGGAGAAGAGAAGCCAGCCGCGTGCAGTCATGCGGGCAGTCTCGGCGGGGTCAGCGGCGGGCGTCTTGAACGCTGTTGCGGTACGCCGCCGGGGTGACCCCCAGGACCCGCCGGAACCAGCGTGTCAGGTGCGCCTGGTCCGCGAAGCCCACGAGTGCGGCCGCCTCGGCGGGGCGGTGGCCCGCCTCCAGCAGGCACCGGGCACGGTTCACCCGGTACTGGGCGAGCCAGGCGTACGGCGGCATCCCCATGCTCGTACGGAAGGCGCGCAGCAGTTGGTAGCGGGACAGGCCCAGGTCGGCGGCCAGTGCGGCGAGTGAGGGCGGGGCGAGGAGTTCGTCGGCGAGGCGGTCCCGTACCGCCTCGGCCACGCGGCCGGCGCCCGGGATGGTGTCGCACACGGGGCGGGCCGTGGAGTGGCGGCGGGCGAGGGCGGTCAGCAGCCACGGTATGCGGGACTCGGTCTCCAACGGGTCGGGGCAGGCGCTGAGTTCGGTGTGCGTGAGGCGCAGGGCGGTGGCCAGTTCGGGGTCGTCGAGGAGGGGTTCGCGGAAGTCCGGGACGCCCAGGGTGCCCTCGGTGAGCAGGGGCACCTCGGCGTACAAAGCGCGGTAGGCGTAGCCGTCGTCCGCCGCCGGGGCGCCGGTGTGCACCTCGCCCGGACCCAGGACGACGATCGAGCCGGGGCCGGGGCGGATGCGGCCGCCGCGGTAGTCGATGACCTCGGCGCCGCCGACGCAGACGCCGATGGTGAACTCGTCGTGCGCGTGGGGCGCGTACCGGTGGCGGTCGAAGCGGGCCGTCAGGAGGTCGAGCGGCCGGCCGGATCTGCCGAGGGTCGCCCTGGTCCAGACGGCCTGTTCACGCCCGGCCGTGCGTTCGTGCTCACCCGCTGCCCCCATGGCGGCGCACCCCCTCAGGAGTGCAACGCGCGCGTGCCCCGTTTCCATGCCCCGGCCAGGTCGGCGTCCTGCGGAAACCTGCCGTGGATCTCCAGGATCACCATCCCGTGGGCGAAGGCCCAGGTCGCGCGGGCCAGGTCCGCGTCGCCGTCGCAGGCCCGGACGAGCGGCGCCGCGGCGCGGGCCTCCAGGCCGGGCGGGAGGGCGGCGCGGGGCAGCGGGCGTTCGGTGGCGAGGCAGTAGAGGTGGGGGTGTTCGAGGGCGTACGCGCGGTACGCCTCCGCGAGGGCCGGGATCGAGCCGGGGGTCTCGGCCTCGGCCGCCTCCAGGGCGTCGGCGGACTCGGCGAGCATCTGCGCGATCAGTTCGACCTCGACGGCCGACTTGTCGGGGAAGTGCTTGTAGAGGGACGGGGCCTTGATGCCCAGGTGGTCGGCGAGGGCCCGCATGGTCAGCGCCGCGGGGCCGGACTCCTCCAGGAGTGCGCGGGCCGCCGCGACGATCGCGCGGGCCCGGGGCGACAGCCCACCACCCCCGGCCCCGCCCCCGGCCCCGGCGCCTCGCCGGTCGGCCTTGGCACCTTGCCGGTCGGCCGCCTTGGCGCCTTGCTCGCCGGCCTTGGCCTCTTGCCGGTCAGTCACGCTGGAAGCCCTCCTTGGTCCGCAGTCCGTAGCCGAAGGCGCGATCGTACGAGATGTGGGCGAGCCAGCCGCACAGGGCCGCGAACGCCGGGGGCCAGGCCACGGGGCCGAAGGCGTAGAGCGTCATCAGGGCGAGGGGGAGGGCCGCCCGGTGCGCGGCGTTGTAGTACGGCACCGCGCGGGGCGGGAGCTGACCCTTCGCCATGCGGGGAGCGTCGCCGAGGCCGACCAGGAAGGTGAGGTCGGGGGCGACGAAGAACGCCGCGGCGAGGAGTCCGGCGAGCCAGCCGTGGTTCGCGCCTTCGAGCACGGCGAAGGCCGACCAGAAGAGGGCGTTCAGCAGCCAGGCCGTGCGGCGGGTGACGGCGAGGGCTCCTCGGCGTCGCAACACCGTGGCCGTATCCGTCGTACTCGCTGTACCGGTCGCACTCGCCGTACCAGTCGCACTCGCTGTACCGGTCGCACCAGTCGTGCCAGTCGTAACGGTCGAGCCGACCGTGCCGGTTGCGGTGCTCGTGCCGGTTGCGGTGGTCGTGCTCATCGGTGCCTCCTGAGAGTGGACGGGCGGACAGACGGACGGCGCGGCAGTCGGCCGACGACCACCGGCTAACACTGTTAGCCACAACCGTAAGGCTAACAGCGTTAGCCGTCAAGAGGTGGGCCGGAGTGCGTCAGACACCCGCCCGGCGGGTGGGCCGGAGCGCACCGGACACCCGCCCGGCGCACCGCCGCTTGACCCCGACGCAACGTCAACGTTTCTACTGAGGGCATGCGGATCGGAGAGCTCGCCTCGACTGTCGGAGTCACCACGCGGACCGTGCGGCACTACCACCACCTCGGGCTGCTGCCCGAACCCGAGCGGCGGTCCAACGGCTACCGCGACTACGGACTGCGGCACCTCGTCGCGCTCGCCCGGATCAGGCGGCTGACCGAACTGGGGCTCGGCCTCGCCGAGGTCCGGGACGTCCTCGCGGACGACGCGGGACGCGACCTCACCGAGGTGCTCGCGGAACTCGACGACGACCTGGCACGCCAGGAGGCGGCGATCCGGGCCCGGCGGCTGCGGCTGCGCGCCCTGCTCGACGGGGGCGACATGCCCGCCGAAGGGCCCGTGTCCCCCGAACTCGCCGCCATCTTCAGCGAGTTGACCCGGTACCCGGAACCGGCGATGGCCGCGAAGGACCGCGAGATGATCGCCCTGCTCGAAACGGTCGCCACCCCGAAGGACCGGGAGCGTCTGCTGTCCGCCCTGCGCACAGCCGCCGACGTGCCGGGCGCTGCCGAGCGTACGCACAGGGCGTACGGGCTGCTCGACGACCTCGCCGACGCCGACGCGGCCGACCCGCGCGTCGAGGAGGCCGCCCGCGCCCTCGCCGAGTGTCTTCCGGACGAGGCCCTGGCGGACATGGGACTCGCCCAACTCGACCTGGACGGAGTCGGCATGAACGACAACGGCGGCTTTCTGGGCACCTTCCTCGACGACTTCCCGCCCGCGCAGGCCGCGGCGGTCCGGCGGACGATGCAGCTCCTCGTGGAGCGTGCGCGATGAAGGCCCTGAGGGTCCTGCGGCGGCTCTTCGCCCATGAGGTGCGGCTGCTGGCGAGCATCGCCCGGTGGGCCGCCCGGCGCCCGCACGGCATGGAGGGGGGCCGTGCCTTCGGGTACGCCCGGGGGCAGGGCGCGATGATGTTCGGCATCGCCTTCGTGTGCGTGCTCGAAAGCGTGTGCATGGCGGTGCTCCTGCGCAACCATCCCGCCGTACACCGGGTGGTGCTGGTCCTCGACGTCTACACACTGCTGCTCGTCGTCGGCATGCACGCGGCCGCCGTGACCCGTCCGCACGTCCTCGACGGCACGGTCCTGCGCATCCGCCGGGCCGCCCATGTCGACCTGCGCGTCCCGCTGTCCGCCATCGCGTCCGTACGCCGCGAGCTGGTCACCACGCACGAGCGGAGCGAGGGACGGCTCGACCTGGCCATGGCCGCCCAGACCACAATCACGCTCGAACTGGCCACCCCTGTACGGCACTTCACGTTCCTAGGGCGCCCGCAGGACGTACGGCTGATCCGCTTCCACGCCGACGAACCCGACGCGCTGGTACGCGACCTACGGGCCGTGCGTGAGCTCACGCGGGAGCGAACAGCACCTTCGCCGACCCCGGGTCGGCCTGCGTGAGCCGCACCCGCAGCCGCTCCCCCAGCGGCAGCGGCCCGCTCCCGCCCTCGACGCGGGCGACGATGGCCGGGTCCGCCAACTGGACGGTCCCGACGGAGGGTTCACCTTCCCGTACGTCCACGACCGTGCCGTCGAAGAGTTCGCCGACGCGGTCCTTGAGCAGGGCCGCCTCGACGAGGTCGACGCACCCCCGCTCGACCGCGCCCGCGCGGCGCGTGCCCTCGGCCATCCGCTTCGGCAGGTCGTCCAGGGCGGCGAGCACCCATTCCGGCGGCTCCTCCCCCGCCACCGCTGCCAGGGACAGCTCGGAGGCGTACCGGTCGACCAGGCGGCGCAGGGGAGCCGTGCAGTGGGCGTAGGGGGCGGCGACGGCGGCATGCGTGGTGAGGTCCGGGACGACGCCGTCCCGGAAGACGGTGTAGCCCGCGCCGCGCAGCAGCGTCGTGCACTCCTGGAGGAACGCCGCGTGGTGCGGCGAGCGCGGATCGAGCGAACGGACGAGCTGCGCGTACGAGACGTGGTGCGGCCAGTCGATGCGCAGCGCCGTCGCGGTGCGCCGCAGCCGGCCGACCGCGCCGTCCGGGGCGGCCGGGAGCGTGCGCAGGATGCCGGTGCCGTGCGTGAGCATCAGTTCGGCCGCGGCCAGGCCCGTGAGGAGGGAGATCTGCGCGTTCCAGCCCTCGGCCGACAGCGGGGCGCGGTAGGCGAGTTCGTACGTGCCGTCGCGCTCGACGATCTCCTGCTCGGGGACGCTCAGCGAGATGCCGCCGCGCGCCACCTCCCGCTGTTCGCGCAGGAGGCCGATGTCCTTGAGGAGGGCGAGCGGTTCCTCGGCAGTGCCCGCGTCGATCCGCTGCTGCACGGATGCGTAGTCGAGTTTGGCGCGGCTGCGGACGAGGGCCCGGCGGACGTCCGTGGCGGTGGGACTGCCATCCGCGTCGAGGTCGATGGTCCACAGGACGGCCGGACACGTCTGTTCCGGGAGGAGGCTCGCGGCGCCCTCGCTCAGCGCCGCCGGGTGGAGGGGGATCCTGCCGTCCGGGAAGTAGAGGGTGGTCACCCTGCGGTGTGCCTCCGCGTCCAGCGGTCCCCCGGGTGCGACGTACGCGGCGACGTCGGCGATGGCGTACCGGACGCGGTAGCCGCCCGGGCGGCGGGACAGGTGCATCGCCTGGTCGAGGTCGGTCGACGTGGGCGGGTCGATGGTGAAGAGGGGGATGTCCGTCGCGTCGTACGTCGGCAGTGTCGGTTCCCTCGCGGCCCGCTCCGCCTCGGCGAGCACGTCCGGCGGGAAGGCCTCGGGCACGCCGAGTCCGGTTCGCAGCGCGCGCAGCTCGGCCCGCAGAGGAGCCTCGGCTGCACCGGTCACACGTATCTGGCGGCGTGGCATACGGCGAGCGTAGGACGGGGTGCGGCGGGCGGCACCCCGTAGGCTGGCGCCTGCTTCTCGTACGTACCGAAAGTCCCAAGGAGAACCGCCGTGCTCGTGTTGCTGCCGCCTTCCGAAGGAAAGGCTCCCTCCGGGCGGGGCGCGCCGCTGAAGCCGGAGTCCTTGTCGCTGCCGGGGCTCACCGAGGCGCGGCAGGCGGTGCTCGACGAGCTGGTCGAGCTGTGCGTCGGCGACGAGGAGAAGGCGCGTGAGGTGCTTGGCCTGAGCGAGGGCCTGCGCGGCGAGATCGCCAAGAACACGGAGCTGCGGACCGCGGGCGCTCGCCCCGCCGGGGAGATCTACACGGGTGTCCTGTACGACGCCCTCGGCCTGGCCTCGCTCGACACGGCGGCCAAGCGGCGGGCCTCGCGGTCGCTGCTCGTGTTCTCGGGGCTCTGGGGCGCGGTCCGGGTGACGGACCGGATTCCCTCGTACCGCTGCTCGATGGGTGTGAAGCTGCCGGGTCTCGGGGCGCTGGGTGCGCACTGGCGGGCGCCGATGGCCACCGTGCTGCCCGAGGCCGCCGGGAGCGGGCTCGTGCTGGACCTGCGGTCCTCCGGATACGTGGCCGCGTGGCGGCCGAAGGGTGAGGTCGCGGGGCGTACGGCGAGCGTGCGGGTGCTGCACGCGCCGACCCGGAAGGTGGTCAGCCACTTCAACAAGGCGACCAAGGGGCGGATCGTGCGGAGCCTCATGGAGTCCGGGTCCGTGCCGTCGGGGCCCGCGGAGCTGGTGGAGGCGCTGCGGGACCTGGGGCATGTCGTGGAGGCGGCGCCCCCGGGCGGTACGGGCAAGGCGTGGATGCTGGACGTGCTGGTGGACGAGATTCACTGAGCGCAGTCAGCCAGCCAGCAGCCAGCAGCCAGCAGCCAGCCGCGCATTGCATCCTGCGCAACGGCCTTTGCGGAGAGTGTTCGTCGCGGGCAGGATGAGGGCATGGCCCTGCCCTCGCCCGCATCCCCGTCACACTCGACTCCCCTGTCGTTCCCGTCGCCCTCGTCCCTGCTGGAACTCGCGCCCGTCGTGCCCGTGGTCGTCGTCGAGAACGTCTCGGACGCCGTGCCGCTGGCGCGGGCGCTCGTCGCGGGCGGGCTGCCCGCGATCGAGGTGACCCTGCGGACCCCGGTGGCGCTCGACGCGATCCGGGCCATCGCGGACGGAGTCCCGGACGCGGTGGTCGGGGCGGGCACGGTCATCTCGCCTGAGCAGGCCGCGCTGTCGGTGGCCGCCGGGGCGCGCTTCCTCGTCAGCCCCGGCTGGACGGACGCGCTGCTCGACGCCATGAAGGCGTCCGGAGTGCCGTTCCTGCCGGGGGTGTCCACGACGTCCGAGGTCGTGGCGCTGCTGGAGCGGGGCGTGCGCGAGATGAAGTTCTTCCCGGCACAGGCGGCGGGCGGCACGGCGTATCTGAAGTCGCTGGCCGGACCGCTGCCGCAGGCCCGCTTCTGCCCCACCGGGGGCATCGGCCCCTCCGTGGCCCCGGAGTACCTGGCGCTGCCCAACGTCCTGTGCGTGGGCGGCAGTTGGATGCTTCCGCCGGACGCGATCGCGTCCCGGGACTGGCCGCGCGTGGAGGAACTTGCGCGGGAGGCGGCGAGTTTGGGCCACGCCTCACGCTGAGGCGCTCGCAACCCGCACCCCGTGACCCGCACCCCGCACCCCGTGACCCGTGACCGGGAAACCCGAACGCCCCGAACGCCCCGAGCGGTGTCGGACCCGCGCGCCGATGTACGCGCCGTCGGACCACGCGGCGTCGGACCACGCGCCATCGAATCCGCGTGCCGATCCGCATGCTGTCGGACCCGCGCGTCGGTCCACCCGCCGTCGAGCCCGCGCGTTCGGCCGGTTCGCCCGGTGCCGATTCCCTGCCAGTCAGTACTGATTGCACTGCTTGCCGGTCGAGCGGACGTGAGTCCGGCCCGGTCCCCGCGGGTGCGGGGCCGGGCCGGAGGGTTCACCGGTGCCGGGCACCGATCATCGCCGTGCGGTCATCTCACGCATCTCACGGAGCGAGCCGGTAGGCGTTCGTGATCGTCTCGCGCACGGTGTTGCCGCCCTTGTCCTTCAGGTCCACCCGGAAGGTCACTGCCTTGGCGGTCGCCGGGTGCTTGACGCTCACCGAGCGCGCCCCCTTCGCGTCGGTCGTCACGGTGAGCGGCTTCCACGTCCGGCCGCCGTCGAAGGAGACCTTGACGGTCAGCGTGGCGACCTGCCCGGCCGCGGCGGCCGCGCCGCCCAGCTTCAGCGGCACCTTGAGCGTGCCGCCCGCCGGAGCCGTGCCGCGCAGGGTCAGCTTCGGCGCGAACCGCACCGTCGACAGCGGCAACCTGACCACGTCGTCCGACGTCGGCCGGGCCGAGGTGAACGTCCACACCCCTGTCACCTTCGTACTGGTGGAGGTGTCCGCGGCGGCGCGGCTCGCCTCGACCGTCAGACGGTACCCGGCGGAGGCGGCGGGGACCTCGGTGCTCAGCCAGTCCGTGGCCGGGCCCTCGGCGAGGACGCGCCCACCGGACTCCAGCCGGGCGAAGCCCTTGGTAACCGTCGAGGAGCCCAGGTTGCCGCCGCCGTCGTTGAACAGCGGGACCATGGCGAGGACGGAGTCGCCGATCCGCTCGGCACCCTGCTGGTGCGGGCTGCCCGCCGCGAGGTCGGGACCGACCACACCGGTGTTGAACTTCAACGTGTGGCTGGAGCCCGGCCGGTAGGTCACCTCCTCCTTCGTGTAGGTCATGCGCGCCTCACTGCGGGCGTCTAGCTGCAAGGCCCTCCAGGACCAGCGCACGCCGGCCGTGCTGAGGTAGTGCGTGGTGCTCCGCGGCAGGGTCTGCTCCGGCGGTTCGCCGATACCGATGCTCCTCCCGTCCGCGTCCAGCGGCGTGATGTGGACCTGGCCCTTGACCCCGGTGACGGAGGCGCCGAAGCCGAGCTTCACCTCGGCCACGTCGGCCCGGGTGACGGTGCGGTTCAGGCCGGTGAAGAAGCTTCCCTTGCGGTTGAAGGCGAGCCGGTAGTCGACGTTCTTGCCGGCCGCGCCGGGTGTCTTCCACACGCCGTTGAACTGGGCCCGCATCGTGTCGGAGGCCGCGCCGACGGCGGCGGTGCGGATCGGCGGTATCCCGTTGGTGGACCAGGTGTTGGACCCCGCGGCATCGTCGTAGTAGCCGACGATCGAGGTGACGAGCTTCGCGGCCGGATCCGGGGCCTTCACGACCATCGGCTTCGCCTTGCGCGAGTCGAGAGTGACCGAGACGTCCTTGTCCACCTTCAGAACCGGCTGGACGAAGAAGCCCACCTCGTTGTCCTCGGCGAAGACCAGGCTCTCCAACTGGTAGGAGCCCTTGGGCAGTCGCTGGACCACCGTGCCGTTCTCGCTGGACGGGAGCTCCGTGCGGGCGCCGTTCCCGTCGACGGGGTTGATCGTCGTCGCGTAGTTGGACGCGTTCACCCCGTCGGCGTCGATGTGCCGCACCGTGACGTCGTACGACTCCACCTCCCGTTCGACCACGAGTCCGGTGCGCACCTGCTGGCCGCCTCCCGACGCCAGTACGGTGCCGCCGAAGACGCCGTCGACGGCGCCCTTGCGTGTGTCGGCGGTGACGGTGGTCTTCGCGGTGCCGCCGGCCGGGACGGTGAGCTGCGCGTCCTTGACGGTGAACATGCCGGCCGGCACGGGGTCGCCCGACGAGTCGGCGCCGGAGGCACTCAGCTGCAGGGTGAGGGCCTCGGTGCCGTGGTTGCGGTAGGTGAGGGTCTTGGCGACGGGCTTGTCGTCGGCGTGCGGCCAGGCGTGCGTGCCGAAGCTCAGGGAGCCGGGCTCGGCGGCGACCTGGGCCGTGGCGGCGCGTGTCAGGTCCACCCGGCCCGCGCCCTGCTGGTTGGCGTTCAGCAGCGGGTGGGGCTTGGCCGAGCCGGTCAGGAGGGACTTCAGCCGGGCCCCGTCCCAGTCCGGGTGCTGCTGGAGCACCAGGGCGGCGGCGCCCGCGACGTGCGGAGCGGCCATCGACGTGCCGGACTGGGACACGTAGCCCTCGTCCGAGGGGGTCTCGCTCTGCGTGGTCAGGGCGGCGGTGATGTCCTCACCGGGGCCTGTGATGTCCGGCTTGGGCACTCCGTCGAGAGTCGGGCCGCGGCTGGAGAACACGGCGAGCTCGTCCTGCTTGTCCACGGCGCCGACGGTGAGCGCCTCGGGGGCGCTGGCCGGCGACCTGACCGTGCGGGGCCCGTCGCCCTCGTTGCCCGCGGACACCACGAACAGGGCCTTGTCGGAGAGCCGGGCGACGGCCGTCTCCACCGGGTCGTCCCCCGGGGAGTCGGTGAAGCCCAGACTCACGTTGACGACCTTCGCGCCCTGGCCGACGGCCCACTCCATGCCGGAGACGATGTCCGACATGCTTCCGTCGCCGTAGTCGTCCAGGACCTTGCCGTCGAGCAGCTGCACGTCGGGCGCCACACCCTTGTAGCGGCCGCCGGACTTCGCCCCGCTCCCGGCGAGGATGGAGGCCACGTGCGTGCCGTGCCCGTAGCGGTCCTTGGTGTCGGGGGACGTGCTGAAGTTCTTCTGCGTCGTCTCGACTCCCTGGAGGTCCGGGTGGGTCTCGTCCACACCCGTGTCCAGGACCGCCACCTTGATGCCCTTGCCGGTGTAGCCCGACTTCCACATGTCGGGCGCGCCGATCTGCGGCACGCTCTCCGCCAGGGTGGGCCGGACCTTCGCGTCCAGCCAGACATGGGCGACGGGCCGCGCGGAAGCGCCCGTACCGCCTGCCGTACGGGCCGACGAGCGGCCGGTGACAGCCGCCCACACCGCCTGGGCACCGGACTTGGGCACCTCGAAGGCCTCACCGTCGACCACGGGCAGCGCACGGCGCTCCCGGACGGCCACGCCCGCGAGCGGGTCGCGGGCTTCGCCGCGGGCCCCCGCTCCGGCGCTGTCCTTCCCGTAGCCGACGATCAGCGGCAGCGTGGTGCGGCGCGCGTCGCCGTACCCGTCCTTGACGAGCTGCGCGACGTCGAAGAGCTGCCGGTCGAGCACCCCGTCGGCGACCAGGCGCAGGGCGTCCTGCGGGACGACGTACGTGTGGCCGGTTTCGCGCCGTATCGAGAAGCCGAGCTTCTCGCGGCCCTTGCCGCGTACGAGTCGGACCACCTTGCCGTCGGAGTCGACGGTCACACGGTCACCCGTGATCAGCGTGACGGTCGCCGGTGGCTTCGCCTTCGCCGAGGCGTTCTTCGCCTTCTTCCCGTCGTGCGTGGCTGAGCCGGCCGCCTGCGCCGGCTGGCCGCCGGCCGACACCACCCCCGTGACCAGCGCCCCGGCCATCGCGGCGGCCAGTGCCGCCGTTCTCGCGCGTGCTGTGAACCCCATTCGCGTTCCCCCGCTTCGTGTGCATGCCAACGCGTTCTCCGGTACTACGCACGGGGGACGCGTTCGGTTGCCTGCGGTGTTCGTGAATCGCGCCGGGTCCTGACGGCACGCCGGGAACTGCGCGTGGGAACTGCGCGTCCGGGCCTCACCGGCCCGCGGCCGTCCACAGCCGTCCACAGCCGGGGGCGGCCCTCCCCACAGCTCGACTAACGCAGCGCGGACGTGTCGTTGAGGAACCGCACGCTCGCGTTCCCGTCCGCGTAGTACGCCACCGCCGACAGCGAGGCCGCGGACAGTTCCATGCGGAACAGGGCTTCCGGCGGGGCGCCCAGAGCCAGCCGTACGAGGGTCTTGACGGGCGTGACGTGGGAGACGAGGAGCACGGTACGGGTGGCGTACGACGCGAGCAGTCTGTCGCGGGCCTCGGCCACGCGCCCGGCCACCGCCTCGAAACTCTCGCCGCCGCCGGTCGGTTCGGCGTCCGGTGAACCCAGCCACGCGGTCATGTCGTCGGGGTATCGCTCCCGTACCTCGGCGAAGGTCAGGCCCTCCCACGCCCCGAAGTCCGTCTCACGCAGCCCTTCTTCGACGCGTACGCCGAGTCCGAGCGCGGCGGCGACGATCTCCGCGGTCTCGCGGCAGCGGGCGAGGGGGGAGGACACGATGTCCTGCACGGTGCCCTGGGCGGCGAGCGCGCTCGCGACGCGTGCGGCCTGGTGGCGGCCCACGTCCGACAGTGCGGGGTCGCTGCCGCCGCTGCCGGAGAACCGCTTCTGGGGGGTCAGGGCGGTCTCGCCGTGGCGCAGCAGTACGAAGGTGGTGGGGGCGCCGAGGTCGGGTGGCGGGGCCCCTCCGGCGGCCGGCGCCCGCGAGGCCACGTTCCGTGCGGCACCGCTGTCCCTGGCGTCGGAGGGGGCGGTGGTTGTCGCCTGACCGCGGGCAGGCTGCGGCTGGGCGCGCCGTTCCCCGCGCCCTTCGCGGGGCGCCTCCGACACCGGCGTCGCCAACGCGGCACCGTCGGCACCGTCGTCACCGGCCACAGGAGTACCGCCGGGAGTTGCAGTCGCCCGGCCGCCGGTCGGCCGTGGCTGGCCGCGCCGTTCCCCGCGCCCCTCGCGGGGCGCTCCCGTGCCGGGGCCCGCGGGGCCCGGGACGGGAGCGCCCCGGGAACCCCCGTCTGCCTCGGCGGTCAACTCGCTTCCTACAGGCCGGACTCGGACGTACGGATCAGGATCCGGCGGCAGTTCTCGCAGCGCAGCACCGTGTCCGGCGAGGCCGCCTTCACCTCGTTGACCTCGGTGATGTTCAGCTCCAGGCGGCAGCCCTCGCAGCGGCGCTGGTAGAGGCGGGCCGCACCGACGCCGCCCTGCTGCTCACGGAGCTTCTCGTACAGCTTCAGCAGGTCGGCGGGCAGGGAACCCGCGATGACCTCACGCTCCTTGGTGACCGTCGCGGCCTCGCCGTCGAAGGCCTCGACCGCGCTGTCCCGCCGGGCCGTCGCGTCGTCGATCTTCGACTGGACGGAGGAGACCCGCCCGGTCAGCTCGGCGACCCGCTCCTGCGCGGACTCGCGGCGCTCCATGATCTCCAGGACGACGTCCTCCAGATCACCCTGCCGCTTGGCGAGCGAGACGATCTCGCGCTGGAGGTTCTCCAGGTCCTTGGGGGACGTGACGGCGCCCGAGTCGAGGCGCTGCTGGTCGCGGGAGGCACGCTGGCGCACCTGGTCGACGTCCTGCTCCGCCTTGGTCTGCTCGCGGGAGCAGTCGCTCTCCTCCGTCTGCGAGGCGACCAGCAGGTCACGCAGCTGGGTGAGGTCCTTGGTCAGCGACTCGATCTCGGCGTGCTCGGGCAGCGACCTCCGCAGGTGCGTGAGCTGCTGCAGGCGGGCGTCGAGGGACTGGACGTCGAGAAGTCGGATCTGGTCGGCGGGCGCGGCGTTCAGTTGGGGGCTCCAGGTGAAGGGGAGTGGGAGTTCCACGGGTCGGTGACCGTCTTCGAGACATGGACCCGCAGGTCCCAGCCGTGACGGTCGGAGATCTCGTCGAGCTGGGCTGCGGCCAGCTCGCACCAGGGCCACTCGGTGGCCCAGTGCGCCGCGTCGAGCAGCGCGAGAGGACTGTGCGTGCCGTCCGCCATGAACTCCGACGCCGGATGGTGGCGCAGGTCGGCGGTGAGGAAGGCGTCCACGCCCGCGGCACGTACGTCGGCGAAGAGGCTGTCGCCGGAGCCGCCGCTGACCGCGACGGTCCGCACCAGTGCCTCGGGGTCGCCCGCGACGCGGATGCCCTGCGCGGTGGCGGGCAGCCGCTCGGCGGCGCGGGCGGCGAACTCGCGGACGGTGACCGGATGGTCCAGCTCGCAGACGCGCCCCAGGCCGCGGCGGCCCCCGGGGTCGGCGGGGTCCGGCACCAGCGGGCGTACGACCCTCAGGTCCAGCGCGCCGGCGAGGGCGTCGCTCACTCCCGGGTCGGCGCGGTCGGCGTTCGTGTGGGCGACGTGCAGCGCGATGTCGTTCTTGATGAGGGTGTGCACGACGCGGCCCTTGAAGGTCGAGGCCGCGACCGTCGTCGTACCGCGCAGATAGAGCGGGTGGTGGGTGACCAGCAGGTCCGCGCCCAGCTTCACCGCCTCGTCCACGACCTCCTGGACCGGGTCGACGGCGAACAGGACACGGGAGACCTGCTGGTCGGGGTCTCCGCAGACCGTCCCGACCGCATCCCATGCCTCCGCGCTCCCGGGGGGCCAGAGGGCGTCGAGCGCGGCGATTGCTTCAGACAGACGGGGCACGAACGAAAGGCTACCTGCCCTGGGTCCGTGCCCCGCCGGTCGCGGGCCACGTGACCAGCTGTGACCGGGCGACCCCGCTCCGGGCGCCCGGTCGTGCGGCCCCGCCCCGCCGCTTCGGCGGCTACTTGGCGAGGTAGCCCTCGAGATCGTCGAGGACCTCGTCGGCGGCGGTCACACCGAGGCCGAGGTACCAGGTCTCGTCGGGTACGTCCTTGGCCTGCCCGTTCTTCACGGCGCCGAGCTTCTTCCAGAGCGGGTTGTCCTCGGCGCTCGCGCGGTCGGTCTTCTTCGCGTCGCCGTAGACGCCGGTGAAGATCCAGTCGGCGTCGGCCTCGTCGATCCTCTCCGGGCTGATCTCCGCCGCGAGGTCGTTGATCTGCTGGTTCTTCGGGCGCGGGATGCCGACGTCGTCGAGGATCGTGCCGATGAAGGACGCCTTGGCGTAGAGGCGGATCATGCCCGGCAGGTAGCGGAGCATGGTGACGGTCGGCTTGTCGGCGCCGAGTTCACCGCCGAGGGCCTCGGCCTTCTTCTCGTACGCGGCGAGCTGGGTCTTCGCCTCGGCGGTCTTGTCGAGGGCGGCGGCGTTGAGGAGGTAGTTCTCCTTCCAGGTGAAGCCCGGGCGGATGGAGAAAACGGTCGGCGCGATTTTGGAGAGCTGCGGGTAGAGCTTGGCGGCGCGCAGTTCGCTGCCGAGGATGAGGTCGGGCTTGAGGCCGGCGATGGCCTCCAGGTTGAGGGCGTTGATCGTGCCGACGTCCTTGGGGCTGCCCGCGTCCTTCTTCAGGTACGAGGGGATGCCGGCCGACCCCTCGGTGGGTGCCCAGCCGACGGGCTTCACGCCGAGCGAGACGACGTTGTCGAGTTCGCCCACGTCGAGGACGACGACCCGCTTGGGCTCGGCCTTCAGTTCGGTCTCGCCCATGGCGTGCTCGATGGTGCGCGGGAACTCCCCGGCCTTGGCCGTGGTGCCCATCTTCGCCGTCTCCTCGGCCGCCTTGGAGAAGTCCTCGCCGCCCACGGCGACGGACTTGCTGCCGCTGCCGTTGTCGGACTTCTTCGAGTCGGAGCCCGCGTCGCCCGACGAGCAGGCGGCCAGGGACAGCGCCGCGGCCACGGCGAGGGCGACAGCGGCGGAGCCGCGGCGGCGTGGGGACATCAGGGAACACACTCCAGAGGTTGCTCAGCCGACGCACAGGCTGTACTTAGGCCGCCCTAACCATAAGCGCCCTCATCTCGTCCAGCACACCCGCCCCTGTTCCCTCAGGCGAATCGAAAGTCGGCCACTCTTATGTGTGAAGGGGCTGCTTGCCGGTCCCACGTCTGTGCGTGCGAAAACTAGTTTCGTCGCCGGAGGTGACCGAACGATGGCGGCCTGTGCGATCGAGTCCGCGGCGGTGCCCGGGAACGAGTGGGCCACGCGGGCAGGGTGCGTGATCACCGTCGACGGGTCCTACGCGGCCCGGCTGGCCCGCAGCGGCGATTCCTGGTTCCCGGAGCGCTGGACGCTGGACGGCCCCGAGCCGTACGCGGTGCCGCTGCCCGGCAACCAACCGGAGGAGCCCGGCACGGAGGTGTTGCCGCTGGCGGACGGGCGGGTGCTCATCCACCGGCTCGTCGACGGTCGGCACGCGTTCTCGCTGCTGTACCCGACCGGCCCCGGGACGGGCGAGGTACCGCTCGGCGCGGTCGAGTGCCCCGAACCGGGGACGGAGATGCGGCTGCTGCCGCCCGCTCCGGGCGGCACACGCGCGTACGCCCTTGCCGTGGGCCGCGGTTCGACCGCCGTGTGGCTCGTGGCGGGCGGCGCCTTCGGTCCCGAGCATCTCGCGGAGGTTCCGGGCCGCTGCTCGGGCGGGGTGTGGCTCGGCGGCGGGGACCGACTGCTCGCGCTGGACCGGGAGTTGGACGGCCGCACCAAGACGGTGGTGGCCGACCTGGAGCGCGGGGGCGAGCTGTCGCCGCTGCTGCAGATCTCCGAGGAGAGCAACGACCGGCTGCTGCTCGCGGACGCCGACAGCGGGCTGCTCCTGATCCGCTCGGACGCGCCCTCGCCCGGGCAGGAGCGGCTCGGCTGGGGCGTGCTGGGGAGCACGCTCCCGGTCCGGTTCCCCGAGTGTCTCCACCTGGCCGGCTGCGCGGTCACGCCGTTCGCGATCCAGCCGGGCCTGGTACTGACGCCGGAGAGCTGCGGGGTCGCTCTGCGGATCGACGGCGCCTCGGGCAGCTGGCTCGGCGTATGGCGTCCGACCGAGCGGTACGTCCAGCAACTCGCCGCGCCCGAGGGCTGGTTGACGGGGTCGGGTCGGTGGACCAAGGACGGGGTGCTTCAACTGCCGTACGCGACGGGGACGGTGCCGTGCGGCGTGTCACGGATGGAAGCACCCACGGGGGCGGGGGACGCGGGCCCGGGGGATCCGGACCGCACGGCCGAGGCGCCGGGGGAAGCGCCGCGGGGGCCGTCGGTCACGGGTCCCCCGGAGCCTGTCGTGGCCCGTCCGGTACCGCTTCAGCAGGCCCCGCTGACGGGCCGGACGGTCGCGAACGCCTTCGCGGGACGGCGGTTGGCGCAAGCGGCCACGAAGGGCCGGGCACCCGACGAGGCGACGGGGGCGGTTGCCGGAGAGGGGCCCGGCGGAGGGCATGGCGGGGTGCCCGGCGGAGGGTATGGCGGGGTGCCCAACCAAGGGGCGGCCCCGGTGGGCATGCAGAGGGCGGACCAGGCGGGCACGCAAGACGCGGACCAGGCGGGTACGCAAGGCGCGGACCGGGCGGGTACGCAAGGCGCGGGCCACACGAGCACGCAAGACGCGCGCCGCACGAGCACGCAAGACGCGCGCCGGGTGGGCACGCAGGTGGCAGGCGCTGGGGCTGCGGCAGACGCAGAGGCTGCGGGACGCTTTGGGGCAGCGGGAGGCGCCGGGGCAGTGGGAGGCACAGCGGCTGCGGCAGGCGCCGGGGCTGCGGGAAGCACCGCCCCCGCGGCGGAACCTCCCATCCCGGTGGCGGCAAACCGTTCCGTCGCGTCGGAGGACCGTTCCGTCGCGGCGCCGGACCGTTCCGCCCCGGCGGCCGGCGAAAGCATGCGCCGGACGTTTCCGGCGGTCGCCGGAATCAGCCTGCCTGCAGCGCCCCTGAGCATGCCTCCGGCGGCACCCGCGGGCGTTCGCCCGGCCGTCCCCGGAGGGCTTCGTCCCGAGGGCTCCGAGCCGGTGAAACCCCTGTGTGTCGAGCAGGTCAGTACCGAGGCGCCGCCGGCCTTCCGCACGCTCCGGACGACCGCCGGGACCACCCCGTCTCTCACCCCTCCCAAAGTGACCACCGAGTAGCCCCAACCACCCCTCAGGCCGGTCACATCCGCCCGTTAGACTCGCCCGCGCTGTAAAGAAGGATCTTGTTGACGGGGTGAATCACACATGAGCGACACGAGCACCATGGAGACGACGGACACCGACCCGCGGGGGGCGTTGGCGCAGGCCACCGCCGACGGTGGCCAAGGTCGGCACCGGGGACCGGTTTCCGCCCAGGAGGACGGGGCGACCCCCCGCGGGCGGCACCGCAGGCCGGCCGAGCAGAGCGACACGGCGGCCTGACCACACCGCAGGTCCGTACCGTGAAGCGGCCCCGCCCGACATCTCGTCGGGCGGGGCCGTTCCGCGTGGGTCGCGGCCTTCACGGTCGTACCCGGATCCGCTCCCCGTCCGGGACCTGCTCGGGGAGCGTCTCAGGGACCGACCTGGGTACGTCGGGGGTACGTCAGGGATACGTCACGGTGACGCCATGGGTCACTCGTGCCGCAGACCCAGTACTTCCGCGGCCGCGAACGTCTCCCCCGCCGGCCGGTCCGCGAAGTGGGGCGTGAGCAGCGCGTCCAGTTCGTCGTAGGTGAAGGCGTCCTGCTTGGTGTCGAACTTCGCTGCCACACGCGGCCGTTCGACGGCGGCGACCATTCCGCCGTGCACCACGAGGAGCTGGCCGTTGACGTGGGCCGCCGCCGGCGAGGCCAAGTAGCCGACGAGTGGGGCGACATGCTCGGGAGCGAGCGGGTCGAGCCGCCCCTCGGCTTCCTCGCCGCCCGGTTCCTGGAAGCCCGCGAAGACGTCCGCCGTCATCCGGGTCCGGGCCCGAGGGCAGATCACGTTCGCCGTGACGCCGTACTTGGCGAGCGCGAGCGCCGACGAGGTCGTCAGGCCCACGATCCCCCCTTTGGCGGCCGCGTAGTTGGGCTGCCCCGCGGAGCCCGCGAGGAACGCCTCCGAGGAGGTGTTCACGATCCGCCCGTACACCGGCGCGTCCGCCGCCTTGGACCGTGCCCGCCAGTGCGCCGACGCGAAGTGGGTGGTGTTGAAGTGGCCCTTCAGGTGGACCCGGATCACGGAGTCCCACTCGTCCTCGGACATCGAGAAGACCATCCGGTCGCGCAGGATGCCCGCGTTGTTGACGAGAACGTCCAGCCGCCCGTACTCCGAGATCGCCAACTCGACGAGCTCCCGCGCCTGTTGGTGGTCGGCCACGTCACCGGTGTGCGCGAGTGCCCGGCCGCCCGTCGCACGGATCTCGGCGGCGACCTCCTCGGCGGGCGCGGCCGAGGCGTCGCCGGACCCGTCCCGGCCGGGCTGTCCGAAGTCGTTGACGACGACGGCGGCACCGAGCCGGGCGAGTTCCAGCGCCTCCGCCCGGCCGAGGCCGCGGCCCGCACCCGTGACGACCGCGGACCGGCCCTCAAGTGGCAGTGACATCAAGGTCCTTCCGGTCGACGGCAGTGGGGTTCAAAGCGTCAGATCTCGATGCACGTACGCAGCGCCACGCCCGTACGCATCTGGTCCAGCGCCTCGTTGATGTCGCTCAGCGGCACCCGGTGCGTGATGAGGCCCTCCAGGTCGATGCGTCCTGCGCGCCACAGCGCGATCGTCCGCTCGTAGGACCGCAGGACGTCCCCGCCGCCGTACATCGACGGCAGGATCCGCTTCTCGTCGAAGAACAGCTCGAACATGTTGAGCTGGAGGTAGTCGTCCATGGCGCCCGCGCCGACGACGACCAGGGTGCCGCCGCGGCGCGTGTTGTCGTACGCGGTGCGGGCGGTGGCGGACCGGCCCACGACCTCGAAGACGTAGTCGAAGCCCTCGCCCGCGGTCACCGACTGCTTGGCGTCGGGGAGTTCTTCGGGCGAGACGGCCCTGGTGGCACCGAACTTCAGCGCGGCCTCGCGGCGCGAACCCACCGGGTCGACGGCGACGATCTCGGCGGCGCCCTTGAGCCGGGCACCCTGGATCGCGGAGATGCCGACGCCGCCGCAACCGATGACGGCGACCGACGAACCGGCCTCCACGTCAGCGGTGTTGAGGGCCGCGCCGAGTCCGGTGGTGACTCCGCAGCCGATGAGGGCGGCGATGTCGAAGGGCACGTCGTCGGGGATCGGCACGGCACAGCCGGCGTCGACGACGACCTCCTCGGTGAAGGTCCCGGTGCCCGCGAAGCCGAAGACATCGCCGCCGGGCCGCTTGAAGTTGGGCGTGCCCGCGTTCATGAAGCCCGCCAGGCACAGCTCGGTCTGGCCGCGCTTGCAGGCGGGACACACGCCGCACGCGGGCAGCCAGCAGACGACGACCCGATCGCCGGGCTTGACGCTCGTGACGCCCTCGCCGACCTCCAGGATCTCGCCGGCCCCCTCGTGTCCGGGGATGAACGGGGCGGGCTGCGGCAGGACCCCGGCCATCGCCGAGAGGTCCGAGTGGCACAGGCCGGTGGCCCGCACCCGGATCCTCACCCGGCCCGGCCCGAAGCCCGTCGCCTCGACGTCGTCGAATATCTCCAGCTTGTCCTGGCCGATCTCGTGCAGTACGGCTGCGCGCATGGTGCGGCTCCCCTCGGAAACGTACGTACGACACTCAGGTGTGCCGACACCCGGGTGCGGGACTCACGGCGGGATGCGTGGGCGGGACGCATGGGCTGGGGCGGGCGGGGCTCAGGTGTGCTCCGCGACTCGGGGGTGTCCACGACTCAGGTGTGCTCCACGACGGTGTCGGCGAGGACCGGCGCGTCGTCCCGGTCGGCCGCCCCGACCGTCACCCGGACCGTGCCGTCCCCCTGCCACATGCGGATACGCAGGGTCTCGCCCGGGTACACGACGCCGGCGAAGCGCGTGGCGTAGGAGCGGACCCGGCCGACGTCGCCGCCGAGCACCGTGTCCACGACCGCCTTCAGCGTCATGCCGTACGTGCACAGCCCGTGCAGGATCGGGCGGTCGAAACCGGCGAGCTTGGCGAACTCCGGGTCGGCGTGCAGGGGGTTCCAGTCGCCGGAGAGCCGGTACAGGAGCGCCTGGTCCTCGCGGATCGCGCGCTCGACCTGCCGGTCCGGTGCGCCCGTCGGTGGTTCGGGACGGACGGAGGGGCCGCGGTCGCCGCCGAAGCCGCCTTCGCCGCGTACGAAGATCTGGGCGTCGTTGGTCCACAACGGGCCCTGTTCGTCGCGCACTTCGGTGCGTACCACGAGGATGGCGGCCTTGCCCTTGTCGTACACGTCCGCGATCCGGGTGGTGGCGACCGCCTCCCCCTCGACCGGAATCGTCCGGTGCAGCACGATCGTCTGGCCGCCGTGCAGGACATGGGCGAGGTTGACGTCGACGCCCGGCATGGAGAGGCCGTTGATCACGCCCGGGGAGCCCGCGCCCGCGACGGTCGCGAAGCTCGGCAGGACGTGCAGCCGGGACTCCAGGGTGTAGCGCAGTTCGTCGGGGTCGGTCGCCGGGTTGTGCCTGTCCGGGTTCGCGGCCGCGCCGACGCCGAGGTGGTAGAGCTGGACGTCCTTGTGGCCCCAGGTGATCCCGGCGGACCGGGGCTCGGCCGCGAGGGCCCTGGCAACGTCGATGGGCATGGGGCTCCTGACTGCTGGGCGTGAAGACCCCGGTGCGGCCGTCCGCACCGTCGGCCGCACCGAGGTCGACCTTGAACCGGGGAACCCGCCTGTTCTAGAACGCGTTCCAGTCCGGCGAACCCCTGTATAGCCGAGCCCCCGGCACATGTGAAGACTCCTGACGCCATGTCAGATGTGGTGTCGGGCGTTGGGAGCCGGGGGTCGGGTGTTGGGCGTCGGGAGTCAGGTGTCCGGCCCGGATGTCACGGGCGGGGTCGGCTCCTGGGGTGCCGGGGCTCGGCCGTGACATTTGTCCTGCCCGAGTCCGTACATGCGCATCTGCCGTGCACCACCGGCCGGTTCGTAGCGTCGTACGCATGACGAAGACGGGGACGAAGACAGGCACGACAGGCAGGACGGGTCCGAGGGCGGCCGGGACGGCGACGGTCTCCGGCACGGACCGGGCCGTGTCCTTCACCGGAGCGGTCAAGACCTTCGGTGCGGTACGGGCCGTGGACGGTGTCGACCTGGAGATCTCCCGCGGCGAGACGGTCGCGCTGCTCGGCCGCAACGGCGCCGGCAAGTCCACCGCGATCTCTCTCCTGCTGGGCCTGAACGAGCCCGACGAGGGCGTCGTCCGCCTCTTCGGCGACGCCCCGGAACACGCCGTGCGGGCAGGCCGGGTGGGCGCCATGCTGCAGGACGGCCGACCGGTGCCGCGCGTGACGGTGGGCGAGCTCGTCGGGTTCGTGGCCGGGACCTACCCCGCGCCGATGCCCGTCACCGAGGCACTGGAACTCGCGGGGATCACCGAGCTTGCCGGGCGGCGCGTCGACCGGCTCTCCGGAGGCCAGACGCAGCGGGTGCGGTTCGCCGTGGCCCTCGTCGGGAACCCTTCACTGATCGTGCTCGACGAGCCGACCGCAGCCCTGGACGTCGAGGCCCGGTACGCCTTCTGGGACGCGATGCGCGTCTACGCCCGCCACGGCCACACCGTCCTCTTCTCCACGCACTACCTGGAGGAGGCGGACGTCAACGCCGACCGGATCGTCGTCGTCGACCACGGGCGCGTCGTCGCCGACGGCACCGGCGAGCAGCTCAGGCGGGCCGCGGGCGGCAGCCTCGTCGCCTTCGACCTCGCCGGGACCGGCGCGGACGGGCTGTCCCTGCTGCCCGGAGTGGTCTCCGTGGAGGTACGCGGCGACCGGGCCCGGCTGCGGACCGACGACCCGGACGCCACGGTGATCGCCCTCGCGGAGCGCGGCGCGATACGCGGCCTGGAGGTCGCGCCCGCCTCGCTCGACGACGCGTTCCTCGCTCTGACCTCCCCCTCCGCCACGCGGCCCGCTTCCCTGGAGACAGTGTGATGCTCGACTACCTGCGGCTCGAAGTGCGCCGGACACTGCGCGACACCGGCTTCGTGATCGGCGGTGTCGTCATGCCGGTGGTGATGTACCTGCTGTTCACGAACCTCGGCGACGGCAGCGACGGCGGCTGGAAGACGGCCTCCATGATCGGCATGGCCGCGTACGGCGCGATGGGCTCGGCCCTGAACACCGGCGGCGGGGTGGCCGAGGACCGGTCGATCGGCTGGCTGCGACAGCTGCGGATCACCCCGATGAGCCCACGCCAGGTCGTGACCGCACGGGCGCTGACCGGCGCGGTCACGGTCCTGCCGGCGATCCTCGCCGTCCTCGCCGCGGGCGGCCTGGTCAACGGTGTCCGTCTCGACGCCTGGAAGTGGGCGGTGATCGCGCTGCTGCTGTGGCTCGGGTCGATTCCCTTCACCCTGCTCGGTCTCGGCAACGGCTACCGCCTGACCGCGCAGGCCACGGGCGTGGTGAACATGGTGTGCAACCTGACGCTCGCGGTGGTCGGCGGGCTGTGGTTCCCGCTGAGCCTCTTCCCCGGCTGGCTGCGGTCCCTGTCCTCCTACACGCCCACGAACCGCTTCGCTCAGCTCGGCACGGCCGTCGCCGACGGACGGGCACCCGCCCTCGGAGCCGTGCTGGTGCTGACCGGCTGGCTGCTGGCCTTCGGCTCGTACGCTGTGGTCTCGTACCGCAGGACCGCACGGACCGTGTGAACCGCTCCGTGAACCGTATGAGCCGATCCGTGCACCGCGTGAGCCGATCCGTGAACCGTGTGAACCGATCCGTGGACCGTCCGAACGGAGGTGGGGACATGCCCTGGTCGCAGAGGGTCAGCTGCCGGATGGCCGAGTGGCAGGAGTCGCGGACGCACCGGAAGGCCGACCGGGACGCGTTCGTGGCCGACCAGAAGGCCGGGCGGCGTACCGGGAAACTGCCGGAGCACCTGGGCCCGCCGCCCAGCGGTTTCGCGCTCCTCCCCTGGCTCCTGATGGGCATGGGCGCCTTCTCCAACCTCTTCCAGGGCCGGACCCCGAACCCGTGGGTCGGCGGCATCGGCCTCTTCGTCTTCAACTCCCTCTACATCCACGTGGTGTTCCGCGCCTTCACGAAGGAGGCCCGCGAGGCTCTCTCCACCCGGGCCGCGCTGATCGCGCTGGGCGTGGTGACGTGCCTCCTCGGCGGTCTGTACGGCGGCAGCTGGCTCCTCTTCTTCCCGCTGCTCGGCCTGGCCGCGGGCGCCATCGTGCGGGGGCGGTGGCTCGGCAGGACCGGCATCGGGCTGAGCGCGCTCGCGGGCGTCGTGGCCGGGCTGCGGGACGGCTGGGGCGCGGTGAACGTCGCGTACGGCACGTTCCTGTCCACCATGGTGACCGCCGCGATCCTGTCCCTGTCCGAGGCCGTACGTGAACTGCGCGCCGCCCGCGAGGAACTGGCCCGCCGCGCCGTCGAGAAGGAACGCCTGCGCTTCTCCCGCGACCTGCACGACCTGCTCGGGCACACGCTCTCCGTCATCGTCGTGAAGTCGGAGGCCGCCCGGCGCCTCGCCCACCGGGACCTGGACGCGGCACTCGTCCAGGTCTCCGACATCGAGTCGGTCGGCCGGCAGGCCCTCACGGAGATACGCGAGGCGGTCACCGGTTACCGGGAGGGCAGCCTGGCCACGGACCTCGACCGGGCATGCTCGGCGCTCCTGGCGGCCGGCATCGAGCCCGTCGTCCGGCAGTCGGGGCCGCCGCTGTCCGCGCAGACCGAGGTCCTGCTCGGCTGGGTCGTCCGCGAGGCCGTCACCAACGCCGTCCGCCACAGTGGCGCTACTCGCTGCGAGATCACGGTGGAGGGGGCGCCGGAGCGGGTCCGGGCGTGCATCTCGGACAACGGGGGTGGTGCCGGTGTTCGTACCGGATCCGGGTCCGGCTCCGGCTCGGGCTCCGGCTCCGGCTCCGGCTCCGGCTCCGGGATCGGCGGTACCGGCCTTAAGGGGCTTACGGAACGGCTTGCGGCCGCGGGCGGGTCCCTCGAGGCGGGGGTGGGACCGCGGGGCGGGTTCGTGGTGACGGCGGAGCTTCCCGTTGAGGCGGCGGAGAGGGCTGAGGCGGGTGGCGTGACGCCTGCGGCGGCGACCACGTCCGCGTCCGCGCCTGCGGCTGTGGCTGCGGCCGGCGAGGTCGGCACCCCGGGGACGGTGGGCTGAGCCTGCCGGCCGTGGTGTGTCGGGTGCGGGTTCGCTGTGGCTGGTCGCGCAGTTCCCCGCGCCCCTGAAGGGCCGAGGCCAATTGTCCGGTGCGGGTCTGTTGCGGCTGAGCGCGCCGTTCCCCGCGCCCCTGAGGGGCCGAGGCCAACTGTCCAGTGCGGGTCCGTTGGGGCTGAGCGCGCCGTTCCCCGCGCCCCTGAAGGGCCGAGGCCGACTGCCCGGTGCCGGTCCGTTGGGGCTGAGCGCGCCGTTCCCCGCGCCCCTGAAGGGCCGAGGCCGACTGTCCAGTGCGGGTCTGATGGGGCTGAGCGCGGCGTTCCCCGTGCCCCTGAAGTGCGGGGGCCGGTCGGCCGGTAACGGGGGGTTGCCGTGGCTGGGCGTGGCCTTGGTCGCGGCTCTTGTGGTGCGGTGGCGCCTACTCTTGGGCCGTGAACGAGATGCCTCGGGACCATCGGCCCGCCAAGTCCATTCGTGTTCTCCTCGCCGAGGACCAGGGGATGATGCGTGGCGCTCTTGCCCTGCTGCTCGGGCTGGAGGCGGACATCGAGGTGGTCGCGCAGGTCGGGACGGGGGACGCGATCGTGGGGGCGGCCCTCCAGTCGCGGCCCGATGTCGCGCTGCTGGACATCGAGCTGCCCGGTATCAGCGGGCTGGACGCCGCCGCGCTGTTGCGGGACGAGACGCCCGACTGCCGGGTGCTGATCCTCACCACCTTCGGCCGACCCGGGTACCTGCGGCGGGCCATGGAGGCCGGGGCCGCGGGGTTCCTGGTCAAGGACGGGCCCGTCGAGGAACTGGCCCAGGCGATCCGCCGGGTGCTGACCGGGGAGACCGTCATCGATCCTGCGCTCGCCGCCGCCGCGCTGAGCGCCGGGCCCAATCCGCTCACCGCCCGCGAGTGCGACGTGCTGAAGGCCTCGGCCGACGGCGCGACCGTCTCCGACATCGCGTCCAAACTGCACCTCTCCGAGTCGACCGTCCGCAACTACCTCTCCTCCGCGATCGGCAAGACGAGCACCCGCAATCGCATGGAGGCCATGCGGGAGGCCCGGCAGCAAGGGTGGCTCTGAGGCCGGGGGCCGAGGGTGAAGGGGCGCGCTCCCCCGGCCCCGCCCCGGCCGCCACGCCGCCTCACTTTCCTGGTCAGCGCGCCGCCTCTTCGCCGTCTCACCGCGTCGGGTGTTCTCGTCCGCCCTCAGCGCGGGTCTACTCCGTCACCTCCGCCGACTCGTAGGACACGCCCTCAGGTGCCAGGCACACGAACCAGTTGGGCTGGGAACCGGCTACCGGGCGGATCGCGAGCGCGTCACCGCTTCTGACGTCGGTGTCACTCGAAACCCGGCGGGCATCGGTCGTCGTGCCGTCGTCCCAGGTGCAGGTGACACGCCGCGCGGTGGGAGCGACCTTGCCGATCACCAGCCGCTGAGCCGCGCCGGCCTTGTCGGCGTCGTTCGTCTCCAGCGGCATCCCGTACGCCTGGATGTCCTTGCCCGACAATGAGTCGCCCTTCTCCACCGGCCCCTGCACCACCACCGAGGGAGCGCCGAACCCCACGGTCAGCCGCACGAACACCCAGCCCTTGCCCATGATGTCCTCGGCCTTCCGCACCTCGCTCGGCCGGACGCCGTACTCGTTCATCGAGTCGAACTGCAGCCGTGCCTCCGCCTTGTCCTTCGGCGCCGACCACACGTCGATCTCGACCTGCCACTCCTTGCCCCGGTCGGTCCCGATCGCGAGCGTGGTCCGCCGGGCCGCGTACTCGTCCGGCTGGTCACTTTTCGCGGGCTTCGTGGCTGCCGGAGCGACCCGGCTCCCGTCCCCGTCCAGCGCCCCGGCCAGCGCCAGTGACCCCGTCGAGCCCGCGATGACCAGTGCCGCCGCCGCGGCCACCGCCCACCGGCGCGCCCTGCGGCGCCTGCCGCCCCGTACGACCGCCTGGTAGGGGGCTATGCCGATCTCGACCTCGTCCGCGGCGTCCGCCAGCAGGAGGGCGATGTCCCTGTGCGAGCTGTGCGTCATGTCGTGGTTCGTCTCCCGGTCCGCGCTCATCACTTCCGCCCTCCGTGTTTCACCGTGTCGGCCAGGCACGGTATGGCGCGGAGCTTGGCGATCCCCTTCGCCGCGTTGCTCTTCACCGCGCCCACCGAGCAGCCCATCGCCTGTGCCGTCTGTGTCTCGCTCAGGTCCTCCCAGTAGCGCAGGACCACCGCCTCGCGCTGGCGGGGCGGCAGCTGGGACAGGGCCGTGCGCAGCGCGGAGCGGTCGTCTGCCTGGGCGATCCGGTCTCCCGTGTCGGGCCGCTCGGGTGTGAGGTCCGTGTCGGTCCTGGGGGCCAGGAACTCCTTGAGGCGCCTTCGGTGCCTGCGCGCGTGAGCGTTGATCATCAGACGCCACACGTAGGCGTCGGGGTCGTCCGCCGTGCTGACCTTGCGCCAGGCCACGTACGCCCGCTCCAATGACGACTGGACCAGGTCCTCCGCCGCGTGCTGCTCCCCCGTGAGGAGAAATGCCGTACGCATCAGCCGTGGCCAGCGGCCGATGACGAAGCTCTGGAACTCCTCGTCCTGAGCCTGTTTCCGATCCCCCATGGGCACCTCCTAGATGACCAATAGAGTCCATGGGTCCCGGATTTCGTTGCCTCCCCCAGACGATCCGTTTTCGAGGTCGCACGCGGCATCGCGCCAGGCCGGAGCGGCCCGGGCGTGCGGCGCCCCGGGCGGCCCCGCCGGCCTGGGCGCCGGTACCCGCCAGCACCTTCCGACTGCCCGCCCGGACCTGCCGGCTGCCCGCCGACTGTCCCTCAGGCCTTCGTGACCGGTCCGCGCGGCAGCCACACCAGCATCAGCAGCGCGCCCGCGAGCATGACGCCCCCGCCCGTCCGGAACACCAGTGCGTACCCCTCCGTGAGGGCCTCCGGCGAGGTCCCGCCGCCCGTACGGGCCGCCGCGATCGTGGCCATCACCGACAGGCCGAGCGAGCCGCCCATCGTGCGCGAGGTGTTGACGAGGCCCGAGACCAGTCCGGCGTCCCCGGGCTCCGCGCCGGAGGTGGCGAGCGCGGCGAGCGGCGTCGCGGAGAGTCCGGCGCCGAGCATCATGAGGATGCCGGGGAACATGATCGCGGTGAGGAACGAGCCGTCCGCGGTCATCGTGGACTGCCAGCCGAACCCGGCCGCCGCCACCAGCGCCCCGATCACCGCGACGTTGCGTGCTCCCACGACCGGCATGAGCCTCGGCGCGGCCTTCGAACCGATGATCACGGCCAGGGAGCTGGGCACGAGCGCGAGTCCGGCGTCCAGGGGTGTGTAACCGAGCACGTTCTGCGCGTACAGCGTCATGAAGAACCACATGCAGAACATCGCGGACCCGCACAGGAACATCGACACGTTCGCCGACGACACGGACCGCACCCGGAACAGCTTCAGCGGCATCAGTGGCGTCTTCGTCCGTGCCTCGACGAGTAGGAACAGCCCGATCAGGACGGCTCCGCCGGACAGCGGGACCAGCGTCGCGGCGGACGTCCACCCCGAGGCCTCGGTCTGCACGATCCCGTACGCGAGGGTCGCAAGGCCCGACGTCACCAGGACGGCACCCGGCAGGTCGAGCCGTCGCCCGCCGCCGACCCGGCTCTCGGTGAGCCACCACAGGGCGCCGGCCAGCACCACGGCACCGATCGGCACGTTGATGAGCAGGACCCATCGCCAGTTGAGCCCGTCGACCAGGAGTCCGCCGACGAGGCCGCCCGCCGCGCCACCGCCACCGCCGACCGCGGTCCAGGTCGCGATGGCACGCGCGCGTGCCGCCCCCTCCGGCACGGCCGACGTCAGGATCGTCAGCGTCGAGGGCGCGAGCACCGCCGCTCCGAGCCCCTGCACGGCCCGCGCGGCCAGCAGCTGCCACTCCGCCTGGGCGAGGCCGCCCGCGAGCGAGGCCAGCGTGAACAGCGCCAGCCCGACCAGGAACATCCGCTTGCGCCCGTACAGGTCGCCGGCCCGCCCGCCGAGCAGCATGAATCCGGCGAAGGCGATCGTGTACGCGTTGACGACCCACTGGAGTCCCGGGGCGCTCAGGTCCAGGTCGGACCGCATCGACGGCAACGCCACGTTGACGACGGACACGTCGAGGACCACGAGGAACTGCCCCGCGCAGGCCAGGGCGACCACCACCCAGGTGGGTGGCGTGGGGCGGCGGGAGACGGGTGTCTCTGCGGTGGCTCTGAGCGTGGGCATGGGAGTCATGCTCGCAGGGGCCCTGCGCCCCGTACATCGTAATTTCGCTGCATGATTCGTCCGCCGCAGGACCTAGGCCGGATGCGGGCCGGACCTGGGCCGAAGACAGGCGGGTCCCGCCCGGGTCGCGTCGAGGAGCCGGCCGGGTTGGGCTCAGGCCGGGTCCCGGGTCGGGCTCAGACCGCCTCCGCCTCCACCTCCACCTCCGACTCCGCCTCCATCTCCGCACCCGACCAGCCGGGCCCGGCCCCTGTCCCGTTCAGGCGCGCCTGAGGAGTGTCACCACCGCCGCGCCTCCGAGCCCGATGTTGTGGGCGAGCCCCACGCGCGCGTGTTCCACCTGCCGGGCCTGCGCCTCGCCCCGCAGCTGCCACACCAGCTCGGCCACCTGCGCGATGCCCGTGGCGCCCAGCGGGTGCCCCTTCGAGATGAGCCCTCCCGAGGGGTTCACGACCCACCGGCCGCCGTACGTCGTGGCGCCGGACTCCACGAGCTTGCCGGACTCCCCCGCCTCGCACATGCCGAGCGCCTCGTAGGTCAGCAGTTCGTTGACGGAGAAGCAGTCGTGCAGTTCCACGACGTCGACGTCCTCGATGCCGAGCCCGGCGCTGTCGTACACCTGGCGGGCGGCGGCCCGTGACATCGGCTGCCCGACGACGTCGATGCACGACCCCGAGGCGAACGACTCCTCGGTGTCCGTGGTCATCGCCTGCGCGACGATCTCCACGGCCCGCTCCCCCAGCCCGTGCCGCTCCACGAACCGCTCCGACACGACGACGGCGGCGGCCGCCCCGTCCGAGGTCGGCGAGCACTGGAGTTTGGTCAGCGGGGAGTGCACGGTACGCGCGGCGAGGATCTCGTCGACCGAGTAGACGTCCTGGAACTGTGCGTACGGGTTGTTCGCCGAGTGCCGGTGGTTCTTGGCTCCCACGGCCGCGAGCTGCGCTTCGGTCGTGCCGTACCTCTCCATGTGCTCACGCGCGGCGTTCCCGAAGATCTGGGCCGTGGGCGGCGTCATCTCGAAGCCGTGCCGCGCCGCCATCACGGCGTAATGACGCGCAACCGGTGACGCCTTGAAGTCGCCCCCGTCTCCACCTCCGGCCCCGCCGCCCAGCGCGCCGCGCGTCATCTTCTCGAACCCCACCGCCAGTACGCAGTCGCTCGCGCCGCCCTCGACGAACTGCCGCGCGAGCATCAACGCGGTCGCGCCCGTCGCGCAGTTGTTGTTCACGTTGTAGACGGGCACACCGCTCAGACCGAGTTCGTAGGCGGCCCGCTGCCCGGCCGTGGAGGCCTGGAAGCAGTAGCCGACGGGCACCTGCTCCACCGCGTCGTAGGAGATCCCGGCGTCCGCGAGGGCGCCCGTGCCCGCCTCCCGGACCATGTCCCAGTACTGCCAGTCCCGGGTCTCCGGCTTCTCGAACCTGGTCATTCCCACACCGACGACGTACGCCTTCATTGGCTCTCCCCAGTTCCTGGTCCCCGGTCAGTTCCTGGTCCCTGGTCGCGCGGCAGGCCGAGGATGCGCTCCGCGACCACGTTCAGCTGTACCTGTGTCGTCCCGCCGGCGATGGTCAGGCAGCGCGAGAGCAGGAACCCGTGCACGGCCCGCTCCGCCGCTCCCTCACGCAACGCCCCTTCCGGGCCCAGCAGTTCGAGCGCGAGCTCGGCGACCTGCTGCTGGTGCACGGTCTGTACGAGCTTGCGTACGGAGGCCCCGGCGCCCGGGTCCGCGCCGGAGACCTGCCGCATGGTGGTCCTCAGTCCGATGCAGCCCAGCGCGTGCGCCTGCGCGACCAGGGCGCCGACGCGCGCCCGCACACAGTCGTCGAGGCCCGCGGAACGGACGACGATCGCTTCGAGACCGGTGCCGAAGGTCAACTGGTCGGCCATGTGGACGCGTTCGTTGCCGAGGGTGTGGCGTGCGACCCGCCAGCCGTCGTCGACCGCACCGACCACGGCGTCGGCGGGGAGCAGCACGTCGTCGAAGTGGACCTCGTTGAACAGCGATTCGCCGGTGATCTCCTTCAGCGGCCGGATCTCCATGCCGTCCGTCGTCTTCATGTCGACGACGAAGTACGTGAGCCCCTTGTGCTTGGGCGCGTCCGGGTTCGTCCGGGCCAGCAGGATGCCGAAGTCGGCCCGCTGCGCCGAACTCGTCCACACCTTCTGCCCGTTGACGCGCCAGCGGCCGTCCGCGGTCCGTTCCGCGCGGGTGCGCAGCGAAGCCAGGTCCGAGCCTGCTCCGGGTTCGGAGAAGAGCTGGCACCACAGCGTGTCCCCGCACAGGGTCGGCAGCAGGTACCGCCGCTGCTGTTCGGGGCTCCCGTGGGCGATGAGGGACGGCACGACCCAGGTGGCGATCCCCAGTTCGCTGACGCGTACACCCGCCGACGCCAGCTCCTCCTGGACACAGAGCTGCTGGACGGGCCCGGCGCCGAGGCCGTACGGCCGGGGCAGGTGCGGGGCCGCGTATCCGGTGGGCGCCAGTTCCCGTCGTACGGCGGTCGGTTCGAGTCCGCGTACGCGCTCGATCACATGCCGGGCCGCTGCCCGGTGGCGCGCCGCCTCGTCCGGAGGAAGCTCGGTACGCAGCTCGCGTCTCGCCCCGCCCTCCGCGGACCGCGCCGCCCGCAGGAAGTGCCCGCCGCCGAGCAACTGCCGTGCCACGAGGGCCCGTCGGAGATAGAGATGGGCGTCGTGCTCCCAGGTGAAGCCGATGCCGCCGAGCACCTGCACGCAGTCCTTGGCGCACGAGAAGGCCGCGTCGAGCGCCAGCCCGGCGGCGAGCGACGACACCAACTCGCGTACGGGCGGCGGCTCCCGGACCGAACGCGCGGCGTCCCAGGCGAGCGCCCTGGCCTGCTCGACGCGCACCAGCATGTCGGCGCACAGATGCTTGATCGCCTGGAACTGCCCTATCGGCCGTCCGAACTGTTCCCGCACCTTCGCGTACGCGGTCGCCGTCTCCAGCGCCCAGGCGGCGGTGCCACACGCGTCGGCGGCGAACACGACGGCGGCGAGGTTCCCGACGAGACCGGAGTCGATGCCGAGGATCCGGCCGGCCGGGACGTGCAGGGCCGTGGCCACGACTTCGGCGGTCGCCCGGGTCGGGTCGGCGCTCTCGTGGACGCGGACGTCGAGGTGTGCGGCGTCCACGGCCGCCCACAGGGTCCGGCCGTCCGGCGCGGCTGCCTCCAGGATCAGCAGGTCCGCGTCACCGCCGGACAGGACGGGAGGAGCCGTCCCGTCGAGTACGTACCCGTCCGCCGCGACCACGGCGGTCAGCGTCCCGGCCCCGAGGGCGACCGCCCCGATCCGCTCCCCGGCTGCCACCGCCCGCAGCAGCCCGGCCACCTCGGCGCCGGCAGCGGCCCCCTCCCGTGCACCGGAACCGGAACCGGCGCCCGGCTCCACGTCGTCGTCCTCCGTCCTCCCCGATTCCTCCTCCGTCCTCCGCGATTCGGCCTCGCTCGCGAGCACAGAGGAGGCGAGCGCGTTCGCCGCCAGCGGTCCCGGCAGCGCCGCCCGGGCGGCCTCCTCCAGGACGACGGCAAGGTCGAGAACCGTCCCGCCCCCGCCTCCGTACGCCTCCGGGAGGTGCACGCAGGCGAAGCCCTGCTCGGTGAGCGCGTCCCAGTGGGCGGGGCGTCCGCCCTGGCCACCGGGTGCGTCGAGGAGTTTGCGCACCTCCTCGGGTGGCACCGTCCGCGCGATCCAGCCGCGTACGGACTCGGCGAGCTCCCGCTGTTCCGGCGTGATCCCGATCCCGGTCCCGATTCTCATGCGGCGAAAGACTAGAACACGTTCCAATCTGACGGAAGGTCAGATTCGGGTCGGATCGGCACCGGAGTTTCCGGCCCGAGGCCGGATGCCCCGACCCGCCCGCCCGCCCTGAGCCCACCCTCTCGATCCGCCCCCCTCGATCCACCACCCCGATCCACCGGCCGGACGTAATGGGAAGGTCAAGAATTCGTTAGCGGCTCGAAGCAACGGAATAGTTGCCCGGGCGCACGGGGTTCACCCTGCATCTACCTCGCTCCCGCCCCTGGAGGCTGCACGTAATGACCCGGACAACGACGGACCCGCGCACGCGAAGGCCGAGCGGCAGCGGAATCGTCCCGGTACTGGCCTTCGCGGGCATCGTTGTCGCGGTGATGCAGACCCTGCTCGTGCCGGTCATCAAGGACCTGCCGGAGCTGCTGAACACCTCTCCCGGCAACGCCACCTGGGTCATGACCTCGACCCTGCTCGCGGGCGCGGTGTCCACACCGATCATGGGCCGCCTCGGCGACCTCTTCGGCAAGCGGCGCATGCTGATCACCAGCCTGGCCGTGATGGTCGTGGGCTCACTCGTCGCCGGATTCACCAGCGACCTGCTCGTGATGATCGTCGGCCGCGCCCTCCAGGGCTTCGCGATGGGCGCCATCCCGCTCGGCATCGGACTGATGCGCGACGGGCTGCCGCTGGAGAAGCTCGGCTCGGCGATGGCCCTGATGAGCTCCTCGATCGGCGTCGGCGGCGGACTCGCCCTGCCACTCGCGGCCCTGGTGGCGCAGCACGCCGACTGGCACGCGCTGTTCTTCGGCTCGGCGGGCCTCGGCGTCCTGTCGATCGTGCTCACCCTGATCTTCGTACCGGAGTCCCCGATGCGGGCTCCGGGCACCTTCGACACCCTGGGCGCCCTGGGGCTGTCCGCCGGTCTGGTCCTCTTCCTCCTGCCGATCACCAAGGGCAGCGACTGGGGCTGGACCTCCGGCACGACCCTCGGCCTGTTCGGCGCCGCGGCCGCCGTCCTCCTCCTGTGGGGCGTGATGGAGCTGCGGGTGAAGGCCCCCCTGGTCGACCTGCGCACCACCGCCAGGCCCGCGGTGCTCTTCACCAACCTCGCCTCGATCATGGTCGGCGTCGCCTTCTACGCCGTCTCCCTCGTCCTGCCCCAGCTCCTCCAGCTGCCCACGTCGACCGGTTACGGCCTCGGCCAGTCCATGGTCGTCGCGGGCCTGTGCGTGGCTCCGCTCGGCCTGACGATGATGTTCACGGCGCCGGTGTACGCCCGTATCTCCGCCAAGTACGGCCCCAAGGTCACCCTGATGATCGGCATGCTGATCATCGCGGTCGGGTACGGCGCCGGGCTCGGCCTGATGAGCGCCGCCTGGCAGACCGTCGTCATCGCGGTCGTCCTGGGCGCGGGCATCGGCCTGGCGTACTCCTCGCTGCCCGCGCTGATCATCGGCGCCGTGCCCCCGTCGGAGACCGGCGCCGCCAACGGCCTCAACACGCTGATGCGCTCGATCGGCACGTCCGTGTCGAGTGCCGTGATCGGCATGGTCCTGGCGAACACCGCGAACCATGTGGGCGGGGTCGCGATCCCCACGATGCACGGCTTCCGGGTGTCCTTCCTGATCGCCACGGGCGCGGTGCTGCTCGGCCTGGTGTTCGCGGCGTTCCTGCCGGGTCGCCGGGCGGCGAACGCGGAGAAGCCGCATCTGGTGGCGTCCAGTGAGGACGCTCCCGAGGTGCAGCAGGCTGCCGACGGGCGCCCGGACCGGGCCGGGTTCCGTGGCCGGGTCCTCACCGCCGACGGTGTTCCGGTCGCCCGGGCCAAGGTCACCCTGATCGACCGGCGGGGCCGGCAGGCGGGGGCGACGCTGTCCGCGGAGGACGGCGGGTACGTCCTCGCCGTGCCTTCCGAGGGGGCGTACGTTCTCGCCGTGACGGCGGGGGGTCATGCGCCGCTCGCCTCGGGGGCGAGTCATCCCGGTGGCGGCCGGGCGGTCGAGGTGGACCTCGCGCTGCCCAGCGTCGTCCCGGCGTAGCGCTCCGCGGGGCGGGCGGGTTCTGGTGCGGGTTCGTCGTGGCTGGGCGCGCCGTTCCCCGCGCCCCTTGCGGGGCGCCCCGCCCTGCGGACGCCCCACCGGGCAAGACGACGTATCCGCGTGCCGGTTCGTCGTGGCTGAGCGCGCCGTTCCCCGCGCCCCGCCAGGGGGCGCCCCCTGCGGGCTACCCCCTCGTCGGCTCGGTCGGGGTGTGGGGCACCATGGGCGCCCAGACCACCCCCGTATCAGCTGGAGGAAGCCCATGGCCTCGGTGCCCTCGCCCGAGATCCTCGCCTCGTTCGAGGAGGCCAAGGGGTTCATGCCCGTGGGTGAAGGGCTCGCGTTGTACGGGGCGGCCGTCGAGGCGGGGCGGCTGGGGCTGCCCCTGCTGGAGGTCGGCACGTACTGCGGGCGGTCCACGATCCTGCTCGCCGACGCCGCGCGCGAGGCCGGTGTCACCGCGATCACCGTCGACCACCACCGCGGCAGCGAGGAGCAGCAGCCCGGCTGGGAGTACCACGACCCGGCGACCGTCGACCCGGAACTCGGGCGCATGGACACCCTTCCCGCCTTTCGGCGCACGCTCCACAGGGCCGGTCTGGAGGACCACGTGGTCGCGGTCGTCGGCCGGTCGCCGCAGATCGCCGCGTTCTGGAACTCCCCCCTCGGCCTCGTCTTCATCGACGGCGGCCACACCGACGAGCACGCGACCGGCGACTACGAGGGCTGGGCGCCCCATGTCGCCGAGGGCGGGCTGCTCCTCATCCACGACGTGTTCCCGGACCCGGTGGACGAGTTCACCGGGCAGGCGCCGTACCGCGTCTACCTCCGGGCACTGGAGTCGGGCGCCTTCACGGAGGTCTCGGCGACGGTTTCGCTGCGGGTGCTGCGGCGGACGGGCGCGGGCGTCTGAGGGCGGGCACGGGTGTCTGAGGGCGGTTGCCCGAGGGCGGGCGTCGCCGGGGTCGGGCTTTCCCGGGCACCCCGACTCGCTGTGTGAAAGTTGAAGTACCCTCCGCAGGGGCGGAATTGGACGGCCGTACGCCCGGTGGCCGGAGAGAGCGGGCGGGATGATCGGGACGGTATTCCGAAGCGACGACGTGCCGGTGGAGGACAGGTTCGACTACTGGTGTCAGCTGGTCCACCAGGCCGTCGCGCCGAGCCACATCACCAGTGACTACGCCGCCGACTTCTGGGCGGAACAGCACATGATGGAGCTGGGGCCGGTGATGGTGTGGCCGGTGTCCGTGCTGCCGACGCGGTTCCGGCGGACCGAGAAGCTGGTGCGGCAGTCCGACCCCGACATGTACCACCTGTCGCTGGTGCTGGGCGGTGGGCTCGGGGTCGAACACATCGGGCGGACCGATCTGTACGGCCCGCGCGACCTGTGGGTGACCGACACGGCGAAGCCGTACGAGGTGCGGCCCCCCGACGGGGCGCGGCGCCCGGTCCGGGGCGTGGGGGTGGACTTCCCCAAGGCGCTGATGCCCGTGTCACCGAACCGGGTCCGGGAGCTGCTGGGCAGGCGGCTGTCGGGTCGGGAGGCGACGGGCGCGCTCCTGACGGCGTTCCTCACGGGCCTGGAGCGGGAGTCCAATTCCCTCCGGCCGTCCGACGCGCCACGGCTGGGCATGGTGCTGGTCGACCTGCTGTCGGCCTGGTTCGCCCAGGTGCTCGACGCGGAGGACGCCCTGTCGCCCGAGACCCGCCACCAGACGATGGTGGCCCGCATCCGGGCGTTCGTCCGGCAGAACCTGCACGACCCGGACCTGACGCCACCCGTGATCGCCGCGGCGCACCACATCTCCGTCAGCTATCTGCACCGGCTCTTCAAGGACCGCGCGCAGGGTGAGGGCGAGGGTGAGACGGTCGCGGCCTGGGTCCGCACGCAACGCCTCGAAGGTGCCCGCCGCGACCTGGCCGACCCCGCGCTCCGCACCACCCCGATCCATGCCGTCGCCGCCCGCTGGGGCCTTCCCCGCGCCTCCGACTTCACCCGCGCCTTCCGCACCGTGTACGGGCTCACGCCCAAGGAATACCGGCTCCAGGCTCTTTCCTCGCCGGAGCAGGCGGAGTAGACGCAGAGCGCAGGATCTGTGGACTCACCGCTCACGACAGCCCCAGGAGTCTCGCCGCATTCTGACCAGGCACGTCTCGCACACCGTTCCCGACCGGACCGAACCGAGGGGCGCATCACCATGTCCAAGACCACGAAGATCATCGCGCGAGTGTCCGCAGTGGCCACCACAGCCGCCTGCGCACTGGCCTTATCCACAGTGGCCCAAGCCGACGCAGCCGCCTACAAGACTCTCGTCAACCTGAACAGTGGAAATTGCCTGGCCGTTCCCAACGCCAGCACGGCCAACGGCACCGGCCTGATCCAGTGGGACTGCAGCGGCGACGGTGAACAGCAGTGGCAGCTGGAAGCGGTGGAGGGCGGAAACGGCGACCGCTACCGCGTCCGGAACCTGAACAGCAACAAGTGTCTCGCCATGCCCAACGCCAGCACGGCCAACGGCACCCAGGCCATTCAGTGGACGTGTGGCGGCGGCAGCGAGCAGATCTGGATCCACGACAGCATCAAGCGCCTGCGGAACCTGAACAGCGACAAATGCCTGGCCATCCCGAACGCCAGCACGGCCAACGGCACCGAAGCCATTCAGTGGACCTGCTCCACGAGCACGGACCAGCGGTGGCTCTGGTAGTGATCAACCGGGGTGGCCCTCTTTCTGAGGGCCACCCCTCGTTCTCGAACACGCAGAAAGGGATGAGCAGTTGACAAGGAGCAGAGCGTCAGCGAACTCCAGGGTGCGAAGACGAGCCGTCGCCGCGGCGGCCGTCGCCCTGCTGAGCGCGCCTGTGCTGACGGGGTCCTCGCTGACCGGTACCGCGTCGGCGGCGGAGAGCACCGTGGCAGCCGGGACCGCCACGGCGGCCGCGGCGGCCGAAGCCCCCGTGTACGCCCGGCTCTACAACCAGAAGACCGGCCAGTGCCTCGCCGTCCCCAGCGGCAGTACGACCAACGGCGTCGAGATGATCCAGTGGACCTGCAGCACCAGCGAGAGCCAGTACTGGACGTTCGAAGCCGTGCCGAACGGCTACCTGGTGCGCAACCTGGCGAGCGACAAGTGCCTGGCCATCCCCAGCGGCAGTCCCACGCCCGGCGTCACGCCCATCCAGTGGCCGTGCAGCGACGAGGGTGACGAGCAGGTCTGGACGCGCGAAGGTCTCGACCGGCTGAAGAACAAGAAGACCGGTCTCTGCCTGGCCATCCCCAACAGCTCCACGACCGACGGAGTCAAGGCGATTCAGTGGGACTGCTCGGAGGAGAGTGTGGACCAGCAATGGCTCTGGTAACGGAACAGCAGGCCTCGCGTCGGCCGCGGCCGGCACTCCTGGCGGCACTCCTCGCCCTTGTCGCCGCCGTCCTCGGGGCCCTCCTCATCGCCCCCGACCGCGCCTCCGCCGAGGGAGTCTCCGGCGAGGTGACGGTCTACCGGAACGCGGTGACCGAGGGCGACGGCACCCGCACTCCCGACATCATCAGCACCAGCGCGAACAACGCGGTCGTCGCCTGGCGGGAGGGCACCACCGCCGCGGTGATCAGCAAGCCCGGCGCGCGCGTCGTCGACCGCGGATACATCCGGTACTCGTACACCACCGACGGCGGCGCGCACTGGAGCCGCCCGCAGACCCTGGCGCAGGAGACCAGCGAGTACGCCTGGCACTACGTCGTCCTGTACCGGACGGGCAACGAGATCTTCGCGTACCTCGGCCGGACCACCGCCACCGAGAGCAACAACGGCCTGCCGATCAACGCCGTCGTCGCCAAGCGCAGCACCGACGAGGGTCACACCTGGCAGGACTTCACCGTCAATATGCCGCTCGACCTGGACACCACCGACAACACCGGCTCCGGCCTGGGGAACCTCGCCCTCGCCGGACGTCCGGTCCAACTGGCCGACGGAACACACGTCATGCCGTACTGGGCGTCGGGCAGGAAGAACGGGGCCCTGTACTCCACGGACCTCGTGAACTGGACGGCAGGCACTCCCGCGGCCAACGCGACGGGCTATCTGGCGGGCGAATCGCAGCTCGTCGTCTCGCAGGACGACCCGAACAAGCTGGTCATGGTCGCCCGCAACACCCTCAACGGCGGAACACAGAAGTACGCGCTGACGGCCACCAGCACCAACGGCGGCCGTTCCTGGACTTCCTTCGCCCTGGACACCAACGTGCCCGGGTACGACTCCAAGGTCTACTTCACCAAGGACAGCACCGGCCGGTACCTGACCATCTACAACACCGCCGACGACAAGCTGGCGCTGAACTACAAGGTCAAGACCCCCGGCAAGTCCTGGCGAGCGGCCAAGTTCTTCGCCGACGGCGCCGCGGAGACCACCAGCGACGGTGCCGGCTGGGACAGGTACCCGATGGCCGACGAGTACGCGCCCGGCAAGTTCTTCGTCGTCTGGGAGCACGACACCTCGCGCATCAAGGTGAACAAGCTCGACATCTCCGACACGTAGGCCTCCGCAGGACGGCCGTACGCGACACATGCGGGCCGGAGCCCCCGACCAGGGGCGCTCCGGCCCGCGCTGCGTGGGCGTCGACGCCGTCAGCAGCGTGGAGCAGGGAAACCTGCGGACGTCGGAGCCTGCCCGTAAGGTGGCACGCGTGTCGTACGTAGGTCCTGACTTCGAACCTCCCCGTCCCCCGCGCCACCCCCTGCGCGGCCCCCTGACCGTGGCCGTCGCCGCGCTCGTACCGGGCGCGCTGGTGGGCTGGCTGGTGTGGCAGGCCGTCGGGGACTCCGGCGAGGACGGATCGGCCACGCGGGCGTCGGCCTCGTCGAGCGCCCAGGACGACGGCAAGAAGCAGCCGGACGGCGGCATCGGCCGGTCGGGGGACGGCGAGCAGCCCGGCGCGTCACCCTCCGCCACGGCCTCGGCCCCCGCCGCGTCAGGTCCCCTCAAGGGCAAGGTCGTCGTCATCGACCCCGGTCACAACCCCGGCAACTTCCAGCACACGTCCGACATCAACCGCAAGGTGAACATCGGGACGAACTGGAAGGAGTGCGACACGACCGGTACGTCGACCAACGGGGGCTACACGGAAGCCCGGTTCACCCTCGACGTCTCCCGCCGCCTTCGCGCGATCCTCGAGAAGGAGGGCGCCACGGTGAAGTTCACCCAGGACGGCGACCGCGCCTGGGGGCCGTGCGTGGACGAGCGGGCCCAGATCGGCAACAAGGCCGAGGCGGACGCCGTGGTGTCGGTCCACGCGGACGGTTCGGCCGTCGGCAACCGCGGCTTCCATGTGATCCTGCCGGGCTCGGTGCGCTCCGGCGCCGCCGACACCCGCCCCATCGTGGCCTCGTCCCGCGACCTGGGCGAGCGCATCGCGAAGAGCTTCCGGCTCACCACCGGCAGCGCGCCCTCCAACTACATCGGTGGCGGCACCGGTCTCGATGTGCGCAAAGACCTCGGCGGTCTCAATCTGTCAACGGTTCCGAAGGTGTTCATCGAGTGCGGGAACATGCGCGACAGCAAGGACGCCTCGCAGCTGACCAGCGGCACTTGGCGCCAGAAGGCGGCGCAAGGCATCTCTGAGGGAATTGTGAGTTTCCTGCACGGGTAGTGATCAGCGGGTTCATCCGGGCGGACACCTCCGTGGGGCGGGCGATAGTGTCGTCCCTACGATGGGGGGCCACCCCCGCGCTTCCCACCGCAGCCTGACGGCGACATGGTGACAGCGATGCCTCCACCGATGACGAGACGACTGACGAAGGACCTGAAGTGAATATCCGCTCCCTCACTCGAGGCGACGGCGTGGTGATCGGAGCAGCGGTTCTGCTGTTGATCGCGTCGTTCCTCGACATCTACTCACTCGACGGGGCCCCCGACGACTACGAGATCCCGAACGCCTGGGAGAGCGCGCCCGTCCTGATGGGTGTCGTCCTCGCGGGCATCATCGGCGCCGCGCTGATCGTCGTCGCGCGGGGTCTGCCGCAGGTGCCGAAGGTCGCCGGTCTCGACCTCGGCCAGTTCGGCATCGCCTTCACGGTGTTCGCCGCCTGGAGTGCGCTCGCGAACATCTTCGACCCGGCCGGCGGCGCGGACAACATCGGCCCCAGCTCGGGGGACGGCGGGGTGGACGCGGGCATCGGCCTGATCCTCGCCCTCATCGGCACCCTGGTCCTCGCCGGTGCCGCGATCGCCACCAGCCTGGTCCCGGCGCTCAAGGGCCCGCTCATGCCCGCCCCCAAGCCGGCCTCCCCCCAGCCCTACGGCGGTCAGCCGCAGGGTGGTTACGGCTACCCGGGCGCCCAGCAGCCTCAGCCCTACGGTGGTCAGCCGCAGCCCGGAGGGCCGGGCCAGCCGGGTCAGCCGTTCGGCGCCCAGCCCGGTCAGCCCCAGCCGCCGCAGCAGGCGCAGGCCCCGCAGGCGCAGCAGCCCGCCGGGGAGTTCTCCCCGTTCTGGTTCGCGGTGCCGGTGGCGCGTCCGCTGTTCGCGGAGGACGGTTCGCCGACTCCGATCGCCGAACTGGCGCCGGGCACCTGGTACCTGGCCGTCGAGCAGCGCGGTCCGAGCCTGGTGGCCCAGACTCAGGACGGCCGCCGCGGTGTGCTTCAGGACACGTCCGGGATCCAGCGGGGCTGACACGCCACCGCCGGTCCCGACACGGCCCTTCGCCCCCAAGAGCTCTTCGGAGCTCTTCCGGGCGGGGGGCCGTTCCCGTAAAGTCGGCCGGACGACCAGGTATCTGACGGACCGTCAGGAGTGGTGTATGCGGCTCGGACTCGCCCTCGGCTACTGGGGCCGCGGCCCCTCCGCGGACCATGTGCCCCTCGCCCAGGAGGCCGAGCGGCTCGGCTACGACTCGGTGTGGACGGCCGAGTCGTGGGGCTCGGACGTGTTCACCCCGCTGACCTGGATCGCGGCGCAGACCTCAAGGATCAAGCTGGGTACGGCGATTGCCCAGATGGCGGCCCGCTCCCCCACCACGACCGCGATGCACGCGCTCACCCTCGACCACCTCTCCGGCGGGCGCGTGATGCTCGGGCTCGGGCTCTCGGGTCCGCAGGTCGTGGAGGGCTGGTACGGACGTCCGTTCCCCAAGTCACCGCTCACGGCGACCCGTGAGTACGTCGACGTCGTACGCCAGGTCCTCAGGCGCGAGGCCCCGGTCGAACTGGACGGGCGCTTCCACTCCCATCCGTACCGGGGAGCGGACGGTACGGGACTGGGCAAGGCCCTGAAACCGATCACGCATCCGCTCCGGTCCGAACTGCCCGTCCTGCTGGGGGCCGAGGGGCCGAAGAACATCGCGCAGACGACCCGGATCGCCGACGGCTGGCTGCCGCTGTACTGGTCGCCGACGCGAACGGACGTGTACGAGGCGTCCCTCGCCGCGGCTCCCGAGGGCTTCGTCATCGCGCCCATGGCCCGGGCGCAGGTCTGCGACGACGTCTCCGAGGGGCTGCTGCCCGTGAAGGCGATGCTCGGCTTCTACATCGGCGGCATGGGGCACGCGGCCCGTAACTTCCACGCGGACCTGATGGCACGGATGGGCTTCGAGGAGGAGGCCCGCCGCATCCAGGAACTGTTCCTCGCGGGCCGCCGCGAGGAGGCCGTGCTCGCCGTGCCGGACGCCTTCGCCGACGAGATCTCCCTGGTCGGCCCGCGGGAACGGATAGCGGAGCGGCTGGAGTTGTGGCGCAAGGGGCCGGTGACCGACCTGCTCCTCCTGTCGCCGGACCGGCTCACGCTGCGGACGTTGGCCGAGCTCAACTGAGACGCTCCGCTGCCTGGCCCGTGGTCTTGTGCGGGTGCCCTGTGGCTGGGCGCGCAGTTCCCCGCGCCCCTTCGGGCGCGCTGCTTCGGGACGCGCATCTTCGGGGCGTGTCCCTGCGTGGCCCGGGTCAGCGGAAGATGGCTATGGCCTCCAGCGTCACCTCGCGGCTTTCCGGGCGCCAGCCGGTCATCTTTCCGAGGCAACGGGCCTGGAACGTTCCGCTGTTGAGGCGCTCGCCCCGCAGACCTCCCGCGGCGCACGTCACACGGACGTGGGCCGGCTCCCCGGGATCGCCGTACGGGGCGCGCAGCACGATCTCCTCCGCGGTCTCCGACTCCACCAGGAAACGGCCGCGGACCGAGACGAACTCCTCGATGTCGCTCAGCGCGACGCCGCCCCGGCCGGCGTCGGGGCCGAGCGCATCCGCGAGGGCGCGGTTCGGGGTGATGTCCCCGGAGCGCAGGTCCGCGTGGACGATGACGTCGGCCCGTTCGAAGGCGTCCATCAGCATCCCGATCACGGAGATCGGCTCGCTCTTCTGCACGTAGCTGCTGAACTTCTCCTGGGAGACGTCCCGGTTGGCCTTGACCGTCCACGGCAGCAGCCTGCCCACGAGCCCCACACTGGTGTTGACGTTGGTCCGGTGCTCGACGGCCTGTTCCAGGGCCGCGCTGTAGTTGCCGATGCGGTAGAGGTCCATCACCGCCTTCTCGTCCAGGTAGAAACAGACGCTGTACGCGGACCGCTGCCCGACGGTCCGCCGTCTGCGCTCGCGGACGTGCCGCACCAGCACGACGGCGAGCGTCACCAGACCGGCCGCGGTGACGAGCCACACCGTCATCCACGGCCACCACACACCCCACCACTGCGCGTCAACGACAGCCACGGATCTCCTTGAACGCCTCGGAAAGGGACGAGTTTCGCGCGTCCACCATGCGCCCGCCGGTCTTCGCCGCGACGCGCCGCAGCGCCCCGGCGTCGGCCTCGCCGAAGTGCACGGGGTAGGTGTGGACCGCGGTCCGGGTTCCGGCGGGCCGTGCCTCGTAGCGGCGTACGAACACCTCGTACGTGAGGCCCGCGTTGTTCTCGCCGTCCGTCATCAGCACGATGGACACGGGGCGTCCGGGCTCGGCGGCCACCGCGGAGGAGGCCGTGCGGTAGCCGTGGTCGAGTGCCGTCCAGACGGCGGTCGCGTCACCGTAACCGCCGTCGGCGACGACGTCGGCGAGTGCCCTGAGGTCCGCCTGCCCGGCCTTCCGTTCGCGGACGGTGATGGTCCGCTCCTCCAGGATCCGCCCGCCGAACCGTACGACGGTCAGCCGTTCGCCCTGGTAGAACCGCGCGAAGCCGCCCTTCGCCGAGGTGTCCGCGCCGCTGAGGGCGGCGAAGGCCTCCCGCAGCTCCGCCATGCGTTTGCCGCGCATCGACCCGGAGAAGTCGAGCAGGAAGATCACCTGGCTCGCGACGCGGCGGCTGGGGTCGCCGTAGTCGTCCAGCAGGCGTTGCAACACACCCGGCCGGTCGGGGAAGTAGAGCGCGTTGCCGACCGGCGTGCGCAGCCCGCCTTCGCGGGCGACCGACGGGTTCACCGGGCGCCGCAGGGCCGTCCGCATGATCTTCTCCTGTACGGAGTCCCGCCGGAGCCACTCCACGACCTTGTCGTACGCGGGCCGTCGGTCGGGGTCGAGGAGGAGCAGCGGGAAGTCGGCGAGGACGGTGCCGTCCTGCGGGCGCACGATCTCCAGCTTCTCCTTCAGGCGGCCGCCGGCGTTGAGGGCGAGCAGGTCGGACTCGTAGGTGATGAGCGCGTTCGCCGTGTCGGGGTGGGCGACGAAGTCGTCGAGCAGGTCGCGGGTGGAGGCCGCGGTGAGCCGCTGCCCGGAGCGGAAGCCGCGCAGGCGGTCGCAGGAGACGTCATCCTCGCGCAGGGCGCCGCCGGTGCCGGCCGCCGCGGTGGCGACGCCGACGAGCGCGGCGAGGCCGGTGCCCGTCCGCCGGGGGTCGGCCATGCCGAAGCGCACGGCGCCGGTGGCGGCGGCGTCGGCGAGGTCGGCCCAGCTGAGGCCGGATCCCCGGGAGCCGGCACGCAGTTCGCGTGCGGCGTCCGGGCGCAGGCCGACGACGACCGGGGAGAGCATGGTCGGGGTGCGCGGCATCCGCTGGGCGGCCTCCCGGTGCCTCAGCCGGAAGGAACGGTCGGTGGAGAGCCAGGCGAGCTCGTGCCCGCCGCTGTTCCCTCCGGTGGCGGCCAGCGCGTCGCCGGTGTCGGCGTCGGCCTGGTAGTCCATGTCGAGTTCGACACCGGTCTCGGCCCTCAACTCGCCCAGGAGCGGCTCCAGTACGGCGAGGTCCGGGCCCGCGAGGACGCGCAGGGTGGTCCGGTCCTCGTCGCCGCCGGAGCAGGCTGCCGTCACGGTCGCGGTCAGGAGCAGACAGAGCGTCAGGACGCCTAGGCGGCCCCTCACTTGGTGTCCTTCTGCGATGGCGGGCACTCGCCGACGGTCTGGATCATCCGCTCCAGGAGGGGCAGCCGCGGGAGGACCGCCTTGGTGTCGTCGGCCGAGGTGACCGGCACCTGGATGCCGCGCTCCGCCAGGAAGGCGGCCAGCTGGTCGCTGGTCGAGCCACTGGTGGCGTCCCGCACGCGGAACCCCAACTCCATCGCCTTGTGCTGGAGTTCGGGGTCGTTCGTGATCAGTTCGCCGAGCTTCTCGCCGTCGCCGGTCAGGGCGACGAGCTGGGGTTCGGTGACGAAGCGGGTCGAGGGGTAGAGCAGGACACGGCCGTTGTCGGGCTTGCCGTGCGCCGCCTCGTACCGGATCTGGTGGGCCAGGAACTGGTGCTCGTAGATCACCGAGATCGGGGCGATGCTCTTGCCGTCGACGGACAGGTAGGTCTCGGCGCGCTCGGAGCCCGGCAGACCCTGTTCGATGAGCAGGTCCTTGACGGCCCGGGCGTAGACGTCGGCCTCCTTGCCGCTGTTCGGGGCGTCGTTGTGGTGCCACACGAAGGAGACGAGGCCGAGGTACGTGCCGCCGGAGTTGGAGTCGCAGACGTCTGAGGTCTGGGCGAGGACCTTGTTGCCGTTCTGCACGCCGTGCTTCTCGATCCCGAGGTCCTTCCAGCGCTTTCCCTCCTTGGTCTGCTTCAGGAACTTGTCCATGTGGAGCGTGTAGTACAGCGGGCGGGCACCGCCGCCGGGCTGGGGTTCGGCGATGCCCACGTCGTCCAGGGTCTCGGCGTACTCCCGGTACGTGGCGAGGACGATGGGGCTGACGAAGGGCCGGTAGGTGAGGACGGGACGCCCGGCCTTGGCACGCTCCCGTGTGATCAGGTCCGCGGCGGGCTGTCCCGAGGGGAAGACGACGTCGTACCCCTCGACGTCCTGGGTGGCGATGTCCCGGGAGCCCATGCGGGTGATGTTCACCCGGAAGCCGTGCTCCATGAGGATGCGGCGGACTTCGGGGTCCTCGAAGAAGTCCCGTTTGGAGGCCATCTTCGCGTCGATGGTGACGACCCGGTCCAGCGGCAGCGTCAGATGGCCGGAGGCCAGGAGCAGGACGAGGCCGATGACGGGGACGGGCAGCGCGAGGGCCAGCGTGCGGCGCAGCCGGCTCCGTACGGGTCCGCCGACGGCCAGTCGGGGCTCCCCCGCGGGAGAAGCCGCGGGGCGGACGGGCCCCGGGGGCGGCGCGGGCCCGGTGGCTCGCGCGGGTGCGACGGGTCCGGCCGGTCCGGCGGTTCTGACGGGTCTGGCGGGTCTTCGGGCTCTGTTCGCGGGCAACGTCTCCCCCTACTGTGGGGCAGGATCGTCGGTGACCGCGCTTACCGCCGAACCGCCTCACGGCGTACGGCAGTTGAAGTCCAGGGTAAGCGCTGTTGAACCGCCTTGAGGAGAGCCGCGACACGGTCTTCGGCCGCCTCGCCGCACGCGGACCGGACGTGAAGTCCGGCCCTCCCGCGCCCTGTTGGCGGGGCCTCCGAGAGGACCCGGGTCCGGGGCCGGAAGCAGATGTGAGGTTTCATACGGGATTCAAGGGCTACCCGCAAGACATGTCCCCTCGATATCGCAACGGTTCCAATCAAGCCGGTACGGTCGTCGCGATCGTTGCCGACATCATGGCCCTCATCCTTGGCCTCTGGATCCTGATGTACCTGCTGGACGCCAACCAGGGCAATGATTTCGTCCAGTTCATCCACGACGCGGCCCGCTGGCTCGCGGGCTGGTCGCACGACCTGTTCACGTTCGACGAGCAGTGGGCTCGGGTCGTCGCGGGCTACGGCCTCGCAGCCGTCGTCTACCTCTTCATCGGGCACGCGATCGCCAATCGCGTACACCGCCACTGACCCCCTGCCGACAGCAGTCCCCCTACTGGCAGCAGTCGGGGTCCAGTCCCAGCGGCAGGCGGTCGCCGCCGAAGACCGCGCAGGTCGCCTCGTCGCCGCCGAGTGCCGCGACGGCGAGGAGGAGTGAGCCCGCCGTCCAGGAGGTGAGCTCCTCGGGCCAGATCGCCCTGGAGTCGAAGACATAGCCCGTCCAGTACAGGCCCGACCCCGGGTCCCGCAGGTGCTGGATCGACTGCAGGATCTCCAGGGCACGGTCGGACTCGCCCACGGCCCACAGGGCCAGGGCGAGTTCGGCCGACTCGCCGCCCGTCACCCACGGGTTCGGCACCACGCACCGCACACCGAGCCCCGGGACCACGAAGCGGTCCCAGTCCCGCTCGATGCGTTCCTTCGCCTCGGCGCCGGTCAGCGCGCCACCGAGCACCGGGTAGTACCAGTCCATCGAGTAGCGGTTCTTGTCGAGGAACCGCTCGGGATGCCGGCGGATCGCGTGGCGCAGCGCGCCGAGCGCCAACTCCCAGTCGGGCTGCGGCTCTTCGCGTTCCTCCGCGATGGCGAGCGCACAGCGCAGGGCGTGGTGGACGGACGAACTGCCGGTCAGCAGCGCGTCGCCGACGGCCGTGCCGTCGTCCTCTCGCTTCCAGCCGATCTGCCCGCCCGGCTGCTGGAGTTCCAGGACGAACTCCACCGCCGCGAACACCGAGGGCCACATGCGGTCCAGGAAGGCGTCGTCGCCGGTCGCCAGGTAGTGGTGCCACACGCCGACGGCTATGTACGCGCAGAAGTTGGTCTCGCGGCCGCGGTCGGTGACGTCGGTGGCGTCCCCGTCGGCGTAGGCCGCGTACCAGGAGCCGTCCTCGTTCTGGTGCCGGGCCAGCCACTCGTACGCCCGGGCGGCGGCCTCGTGCTCGCCGGCCGCGTCCAGGGCCATGGCGGCCTCGGTGTGGTCCCACGGGTCGAGGTGGTGCCCGCGGAACCACGGGATGGCGCCGTCCGCGCGCTGCACGGCCAGGATGCCCCGGACGGTCCGCGCGGCCTCCTGCGCGGTGAGCACCCCGGTCAGGACGAGGTGTTCGGTACGCGGTGTCGTCACGAAGCGTCCACAGCGGCCGCGTTCGCGGTGGCCTCGTCCGTGGACGCCGTGTCCACGGGGGCCGCGTCACTCACGCTGCCGGCGGGCAGGTGCGGCTTGGTCGCGTACGCCACGAAGCTCTTGCCGATCAGCGGGTTGAGCGCCTGCTCCGCGACCCGGGTCGCGAGGGGCTTCTTCATGATGTCCCAGACCAGGAGCTTGTGGTACGCCCGCACCGGCAGCGCCTTGTCGTTGTCGACTCCGAACGCGCACTTCAGCCACCAGTAGGGACTGTGCAGCGCGTGCGCGTGATGCGTGCCGTACGGCTTCAGGCCCGCCTCACGGATCTTGCCGAGCAGCTCGTCCGCCCGGTAGATGCGGATGTGGCCGCCCTCGACCTCGTGGTACGCGTCCGACAGGGTCCAGCAGACCTTCTCGGGCCCGTAGCGCGGGACGGTGATGGCTATGCGCCCGCCGGGCCTGAGCACGCGGACCATCTCGGCGAGCACGCCCTTGTCGTCGGGGATGTGTTCCATCACCTCGGAGATGATGACGACGTCGAACGACTCGTCGGGGAAGGGGAGCCGGAGCGCGTCCCCCTCCATGGCGGTGGCGGTGGCGCCCTCCGGTGCCTCGCCCGCCTCCTTCATCGCGGCGAACCACTTGGCGACCTCGCGGATCTCCTCGGCGTTCTGGTCCAGTGCGACGACCTGGGCGCCGCGCCGGTAGCACTCGAACGCGTGGCGTCCCGCCCCGCACCCGAGATCCAGCACACGGTCCCCCGGGGCAAGCGGGAACCGGGAGAAGTCGACGGTCAGCACGTGGTCCTGCTTTCGCGGTGAGGGGTGTCCACGGGGGCGGGGGCGTGGTTCACGGGGG
>NZ_JAHRIB010000126.1 GCF_019090165.1 Streptomyces sp. BV286 | reverse complement strand
CCACCCACCACCGCAGCCGCAATCTCACCCTGCGAATGCCCCACCACCGCATCCGGCTCCACACCCACCGAACGCCACACCTCAGCCAGGGACACCATCACCGCCCACAAGACGGGCTGCACGACGTCAACCCGCTCCAGCGATGCGGCACCGTCAACACCTCGCACCACATCCAGCAGGGACCAGTCCACGAACGGCTCCAACGCCGCCGCGCACTCCCCCAACCGCGACCCGAACACCGGCGACGACTCCAGCAGAGCCACCGCCATCCCCACCCACTGCGAACCCTGACCAGGAAACACAAACACCCGACGACCCGACACATC
>NZ_JAHRIB010000125.1 GCF_019090165.1 Streptomyces sp. BV286 | reverse complement strand
CCCCAGCAGCGGGAGCGGCAGCAGCGGCAGGGCCGCTCCGGCGGCGGGGGCGGTGGCGGTGGCGGCGGTTCGCGTCAGGCGCCGCCGCCCGGCAACAGCGCGATGGCGGACGCGCTGCGGCGTGCGGGGCTGGCGGACCCGGGCAAGGGCAAGCGCTGAGCAGTCGGCCCGGGCGTTCCGGTGACACCGGGGCCCGGGCCGGCCCGCTCCACCCGCCTGGGATCCACCCTCCGGGGCCACCCGCCGGGGACCCACCTGCGTGGGCTGCGGCAAGACGATCGGCGCAGCACGGCCGCCCGGCGGGGAGGGCTCGTGCCCTCAGGGCGGGCGCTACGGGGTGGCTCCCATGGTGGGGGCCGCTCGTGCAGAGCGGGCCGCTGGGCTGACGCGGGCCACTCGTGGCTGGTGCGAGCCGCTCGTGCCTGGTGCGGGCCACTCGTGCCTGGTGCGAGCCGCTCGTGGCCGGTCGCGCGGTTCCCCGCGCCCCTTGCGGGGCGCTCCGGTCAGTGTTCCGTGACCTTGCCCGCCGCGACTTCCAGACGGCGCGTGGTGTGGACCGCGTCCAGCATGCGGCGGTCGTGGGTGACCAGGAGCAGCGTGCCCTCGTACGAGTCGAGGGCCGATTCGAGCTGCTCGATCGCCGGGAGGTCCAGGTGGTTCGTGGGCTCGTCGAGGACCAGGAGGTTGACGCCCCTGCCCTGGAGGAGCGCCAGGGCGGAGCGCGTGCGTTCGCCCGGGGAGAGCGTGGCCGCCGGACGCAGGACGTGTTCCGCCTTGAGGCCGAACTTGGCCAGCAGCGTGCGGACCTCGGCGGGCTCGGTGTCGGGGACGGCCGCGCAGAACGCGTCGAGCAGGGCCTCCGGGCCGTGGAACAGCTTGCGTGCCTGGTCGACCTCGCCGACGATCACGCCCGAGCCGAGGGTGGCGTGGCCGGAGTCCAGGGGCACCCGGCCGAGGAGGGCGCCGAGCAGGGTCGACTTGCCCGCGCCGTTCGCGCCGGTGACGGCCACCCGGTCCGCCCAGTCGATCTGGAGCGTGGCCGGGCCGAAGGAGAAGTCACCCCGCCGGACCTCGGCGTCGCGCAGCGTGGCGACCACGGCGCCCGACCGTGGCGCCGACGCGATCTCCATCCGCAGCTCCCACTCCTTGCGCGGTTCGTCCACCACGTCGAGCCGCTCGATCATGCGCTGGGTCTGCCGGGCCTTCGCGGCCTGCTTCTCGCTGGCCTCGCTGCGGAACTTGCGGCCGATCTTGTCGTTGTCGTTGTTCGCCTTGCGCCGGGCGTTCTTGACGCCCTTGTCCATCCAGGAGCGCTGCATCTGGGCGCGGCCCTCGAGCGCGGACCGCTTGTCGGCGTACTCCTCGAAGTCCTCGCGGGCGTGCCGGCGCGCCACGTCCCGCTCCTCCAGATAGGCCTCGTAGCCGCCGCCGTACAGGGTGATCTGCTGCTGGGCCAGGTCCAGTTCGAGGACCTTGGTGACCGTGCGGGTGAGGAACTCGCGGTCGTGGCTGACGACGACGGTGCCCGCGCGCAGACCGGACACGAAGCGTTCGAGCCGCTCCAGACCGTCCAGGTCGAGGTCGTTGGTCGGCTCGTCGAGCAGGAACACGTCGTAGCGGGACAGGAGCAGGGAGGCGAGTCCGGCGCGGGCGGCCTGGCCGCCGGAGAGGGAGGTCATCGGCTGGTCCAGCCCGACGGTGAGGCCGAGCGTGCCGGCAACCTCCTCGGCCCGCTCGTCGAGGTCCGCGCCGCCGAGCGCGAGCCAGCGCTCCAGGCTGTCCGCGTACGCGTCGTCCGCGCCCGGTGCTCCGTCGACGAGCGCCTGCGTGGCCTCGTCCATCAGCCGCTGGGCCTCGGCGACGCCCGTGCGGCGTGCCAGGAACTCCCGGACGGTCTCGCCGGGCCGACGCTCCGGCTCCTGCGGCAGGTGACCGACGGTCGCGGCCGGCGGGGAGAGCCGCAGCTCGCCCTCCTCGGGCTTGAGCAGCCCGGCGAGCATCCGCAGCAGGGTGGACTTGCCCGCGCCGTTGGCACCGACGAGACCGATCACGTCGCCGGGCGCGACCACGAGGTCGAGCCCGGCGAAGAGGGTGCGGTCGCCGTGGCCGGCGGCGAGGTTCTTGGCGACGAGAGTGGCAGTCATCAGGGAGCCGATCCTAATCGCCGGGTTCGCGGGCCCGCGCCGGGGATTCCGTCGGACCGGCACCGGACCGGCACCGGCTTCTCAGCGGGCCATCGCCTCCACCAGCACGCTCCCGGATGTCCGCGCCACGATGAACGACTCCCCTCTGGTCGCCTTCGCGTCCAGCGGCAGCCGGTGACGCCCCGCCTCCAGCACCCCGTCGAAGACCTCGTACATGTGTGTCCGGTAGAGGCGGTCGAGGCGGTAGGCGGTCAGCTGGACCCGGCAGGTGGAGGTGACCTCGACGCCCGCCTCGCCGTCGGCGGCGACCAGCCGGGTCAGGCGGCGCAGTTCCCGGGGGCTGCGGTCCAGGGCGTTCTCTATCTGGGCGACCAGGAGCGGGACGATCGGGGCCAGCCCTTCGACGTACGCGACGTCGACTCCGGCGTGGTCGAAGGACTGCCGTACGACGGCACGTTCCTGCTCGGTGACGGCTCGCCCGAAGGCGACGGCTCCGTAGGTGCGCAGTTCGTCGACGGGGATGTCGGTGGCCTCCCGGGTGATGTCGGCGCCGATCCCGATGATGCGCAGGGCTGCGGCGAGCTTGGCGAGGACGGCGGCGCGGGCGCCGATGAGCAGGACCCGGCGGCGTTCGCCCGCGGTGCCGGTGAGCAGGGAGCCCAGGGCGGCACGGTATTCGTCGCCGCGGAAGCGGAAGGGGCCGATGCCGTGATAGCCGTTCCGCTCCAGATCCGCCTGTTCGTCGGTCTGCCAGGCGAAGTCGCGCCACACGAAGTCGTCGTCGTGCCGGTCGATCACGGCGGTCACGGCGCCGCACCCGAGGTCCTCGCACTCGGGGCAGCCGTAGATGACGTACCGGCCCCCCTCCAGCGGAGGGTCGGCTTCCAGCAGCAGGCTGCGCACCTGGGCGGTGAAGATCGCGGGGGGTACGTCGGAGGCGAGGGGGGACACGGCGTCGAGGTCGGAGAGCTGGTACAGCAGCGGGCGTCCGTCGACGATGAAGTCCACGAAGTCCCGGTGCGCTTGGTAGTCACCGTTGGCAAGTACTCCACCGGCACGCATCGCCGGTGCCAGGCCGAAGGTCGCGTACTCGGCAGACATGCTGTGAGTATCCCCAGCTTCGGCGGACTCTGAGCACGGCATGACACATTCCGCTACCGTCCCCGCGTGGCGGAAGACCGAAGCGGTGACGTGATCGTGGTGGGCAGCGGTGTCATCGGGCTCACGACGGCCCTCGTTCTGGCCGAGAGCGGCAGACGGGTGCGGATCTGGGCGCGGGAGCCCGCCGAGCGGACCACCTCGGCGGTTGCGGGCGCGCTGTGGTGGCCGTACGGCATCCGGCCGGAGACGCTCGCCCGCGCATGGGCCCTGCGCTCGCTCACGGTGTACGAGGAACTGGCGGAGCGGCCCGAGGAGACGGGCGTACGCATGGTCGAGGGCGTACTGGGTGGCACGCGGCTGGACGAACAGGGCGCGTGGGCAGCCGCCCGGCTGCCGGGGCTGCGGGCGTCCACGGCCGAGGAGTACGCGGGTGAGGGGCTGTGGGCGCGGCTGCCGCTGATCGACATGCCGGTGCATCTGGGGTGGCTGCGCGAGCGGTTCCTGCGGGCCGGGGGCACGTTCGTGACGCGCACCGTGACGGATCTCGCCGAGGCCCGGGCGGCGGCGCCGGTCGTCGTCAACTGCGCGGGCCTCGGGGCCCGTGCGCTCGTACCGGATCCGGCGGTACGGCCGGTGCGGGGGCAGCTCGTCATCGTGGAGAACCCGGGCCTGCGTACGTGGCTCGTCTCGGCCGACGCGGCGACGGGGACGACCACGTATCTCTTTCCGCAGCCGGACCGGCTGGTCCTGGGCGGGACCGCCGAGGACGACGAGTGGTCGCTGACGCCCGACCCGGCGGTGGCCGCGCGGATCGTCGAGCGGTGTGCGCTGCTGCGGCCCGAGGTCGCCGGGGCGCGGGTGCTGGACCACCGGGTCGGGCTGCGGCCCTCCCGGGACGCCGTGCGGCTGGAGCGGGAGGTCCGGCCCGGTGGTGGGGTGCTGGTGCACAACTACGGGCACGGTGGGGCGGGGGTCACGGTGGCGTGGGGATGTGCGCGGGAGGCGTCGGAACTCGCCTGCGGCTGATGTGCTTCGCGGGGCGCCCTGAAGGGACGCCCCGCGAAGTAAGGAGAGGGCCGCGGGCCGGTGGCGCGGACTCCCGCGCCACCCCGGGAACGAAGGTCTCGCCCGTGCCCGGTCGTCGGCCGGCCGGCTCTCAGCCGTGGTCGTGGCCCAGGGGGTCGCCCTCCGTCTCTGTGCCGGCGCCCGGGCCGACCCTGATCTCGAAGTCGCCGTCGTACTTCTTGTGGCCCTCGATCACGGCGAGCGAGACGGCCTCGGTGCCCATTTCGCTGCGCACGATGACCGGGTCCCTGCGCAGGTCCCGCATGAGGGAGATGCACATGCCGATCATCACGAGGACGAAGGGTGCCGCGGCCAGGATCGTGAGGTTCTGCAGGCCGGTGAGCGCGTTGCCCTCGGTGCCGACGAGCAGCATGATGGCGGCGACCGCTCCGGTCACCACGCCCCAGAACACCACGACGAGACGGCCGGGTTCGAGGGCGCCCTTCTGGGAGAGCGTGCCCATCACGATGGACGCGGCGTCGGCGCCCGAGACGAAGAAGATGCCGACGAGGATCATCACGAGCAGGCTGGTGGCCGTCGCGATGGGGAACTCCTGAAGGACGCCGAAGAGTTGTCCCTCGGGGGTCGCCTCCTTGGCGAGCGCGCCGCCCTCCTTCAGCTTCATCGCCGTACCGCCGAAGACCGCGAACCAGACGAGGCTGACGGTGCTGGGCACGAGGATGACGCCGCCGACGAACTGCCGGATGGTGCGGCCCCGGCTGATGCGGGCGATGAACATGCCGACGAAGGGCGTCCAGGAGATCCACCACGCCCAGTAGAAGACGGTCCAGCTGCCGAGCCAGTCGGCGACGCCCTCTCCCCCGCTGGCCTCGGTGCGGCCCGCGAGCTGCGGCAGGTCACCGAGGTAGGAGAAGAACGAGGTGGGCAGCAGGTCCAGGACGATGATCGTGGGGCCCGCGACGAACACGAACAACGCGAGCACCAGCGCCAGCACCATGTTGATGTTGGACAGCCACTGGATGCCCTTCTCGATGCCGGAGACCGCCGAGGCGACGAACGCCACGGTCAGCACGGCGATGATCGCGACGAGCAGACCGTCGCTCACCTTGTCCATCCAGTCCAGCTCCGTGAAGCCGGAGCCGATCTGCAGGGCGCCGAGCCCCAGCGAGGCGGCCGATCCGAAGACGGTCGCGATGATGGCGAGGACGTCGATCACCCGGCCCACCGAGCCGTTCGCGTGCTTCTCACCGATGAGCGGGGTGAAGACCGCGCTGATGGTCTGGCGGCGGCGTTTGCGGTAGGTGCTGTAGGCGATGGCGAGGCCGACCACCGCGTAGATCGCCCAGGGATGCAAGGTCCAGTGGAAGAGGGTGGTGGCCATCGCCGTCTCCATGCGTTCCGCGGAGTCGGCGGGCGTGGTGCCCGGCGGGGGTGTCGTGTAGTGCGAGAGGGGCTCGCTCACGCCGTAGAACATCAGGCCGATGCCCATGCCGGCGCTGAACATCATCGCGACCCAGGACACGGTGCGGAACTCGGGCTCCTCGCCCTCCGCACCGAGGTGGATCCTTCCGTAACGGCTGATCGCGAGCCACAGTGCGAACACCACGAAACACGAGGCGGCGAGCATGAACGCCCAGCCACCGTTGTGGATGAGCCCGTTGAGCATCTTCGAGGAGGCGGATTCCAGGGAGTCGGTAGCCACCGACCCCCAGATCACGAACGCCACGGTGAGCGCGGCCGTCACGCCGAACACCACCCGGTCCGTCTGGGGGCGGGAGTCACCGGGGACGCCGGACGGATCGCCCCGGCCTCCTCTTTCCTTCAAGTCGTCGGTCATCGGCGGCACCTTCCCTGGAAACCGTTCGGACACACATTCCTGGTTGTGTGCCTACGACCTACCACAGGTACCGCCGATCTCAACCGCCTCAGCAGCGGGTGTCGGGCTCCCCGACCGTCAGGTGGTACGGAGCGCGTTCGTCGAGCAGCAGCGGGACGAGGCCGCGCAGGGACTGGCGCAGCGGTACGCGGGCGCCTTCCCCCTCGTGTCGCACCGCGACGCCGTGCAGGGCGAGCTCGTCCCCGACGTCCGCGTACTGGGCCGCCGTGAGCCGGTAGGCGCAGGGCGGGTCCCCGATGGTCTCGGACGGTTCGGCCGGGTCGTTGTCGGCTCCTCCCACGTAGACCGGTCCGGTGTCCCGGTAACCGGCCAGCCGGGCCGCGGACGTGGCCGACCCGATCGGGCCGCGCCGCTTGTCCGTGAACGCGAACAGCCCGTCCAGTGCGGCCAGTTGCGAGTGGACGCGGCGGCGGTTGTTGAGCGCCTCGTCGGCCTTCTCGGCCTCGGTGACGGGGTCGACGCGGCTCTCGATGAGCAGCCCGACGCCGTGCTTGATGCCGGACATGTTCCGCAGGATCCGCTCCTGTCCGTCGCCCGCCACCTGCCGGATCGGGTCGCCGGTCGCCGGGTCGGTCCAGATGCCGTACGTCCCGGTCGAGTAGCCGGCGGCGCGGGCGGCGGGCCGCACGTACGCCGCCGACAGGGTCTGCGCCTCGTCGTGCACGGCCGGATCGGTGTTGAGGTTGCGCGGCCAGAGGTCGAAGAGGTCCTTGTCGTAGTACGGGGGCGTGGCTCCGTACTCGTGGAGGTCGTAGATCACGTCCGGCTCGCGGTCACGGACGACGGCGGCCATGGCGCGTGCCTCGGCCGTCCGCAGCGAGAGGTGGTCGCGGTTGATGTCGACGCCGTCGCTGTTGCCGCGGGTGTCGGCGGCCCGGCCGTCCGGGTTGGCGGTGGGCACGACGAGCAGCGTGGTGCGGTCGAGGAACTTCCGCGTGGCGGCGTCCTTCGCGTACGCGAGATCGCGGACCGTCGTCAGGCAGGCCTCACGTCCGGAGGGTTCGTCGCCGTGTTGGCTGCACACCAGCAGCACGGTGGTGGCCGCGTGCCGGTTGCCGACGCGGACCAGCTGGAGCGGGCGGTCCTGTTGCGTGGTGCCGATCCGGCCGACCGAGACCCGGCTGCTCGCCCTGTCGACGGCGGCGAGGAAGGCCCGCTCCTCGGGCTGGGTGGTCCAGCGGGCCCCGTCGGTCCGTTCGAAGCCGGTGCGGGGCGGGCTCGGGGACGCGTGGGCGGGTGTGGTCAGGAGGGGCGCGGTGAGCACCGCCGCCGTCAGCACGACGGCGGCGGTACGGCGGGGCGTCATCAGAGGGTGCCTCCGAGGCCGGGGACGCGGTGCGTGGTGTGCGGCTCGCCGACGCCGTCGAGGGTGGCGTCGGGGTTGACGTGCGAGGATCCCGCGGTGGCACGCGCGAAGGCGGCGGCGCCTCCGACGAGCGGCACACGGGCCGTCGTACGGGACAGGTCGAGCGTGAGCGTCGGGGTGCTCGACGGAGGGTCGATGAGACCCTCGTCGGTGCCGGCGACGATCAGCGCGAGGCGGTGGCCCTTCGGGACGACGTGGTCACTCGCGTGCAGGTCGAGAGTGATGGTGTAGCGCTTGCCCGGGGTGAGCGGCACGCCCTTCGTGTCGGAGGCGTGGTTGCCGAGGTCGGCCCAGCCGCGGCTGAACACGGTGTGGTCGACGTCGGCGGTCTTCGCCCGTGTCTCCTTGTAGCAGGAGCTGTCACCGGTGGTGCTCGGACCCCAGCAGGTGCGGTCGGTGAGCGTGGTGATGCCCTCCCCCGCGGCGGAGTAGTCGCGGATCGTGTCCGGGCCGAGGTCGACCAGGACCGCGGAGAGGTGGGCGGTCGAGGTGGTCGGTGTGGCGGTGACGGTCACCTCGGAGGAGCCGGAGAGGCGGACGTCGCGGGTGAGCGGCTTGGTGATGAACCCGGCCTTCGCGGACGTCGACCGGTCGACCTGGGCGGCCCAGTCGGTCTCGTCCTGCTGCGGGTCGTCGGTGAACGTCTCGGTGCCCTTTCCGGTACGCAGTCCGAGGGTGCCGACGCCCGCCTGCGCGCCCTTGGCGGGCCGCAGCTTCACGGTGTCGGTGCCGCGCGGCGGCCAGACGTTCGAGGTGACCCACTGATCGGGGGCGCGCTCGATGTCGGCCATGGGTTCGTCGTCGACGCCGTTGTCGTAGCCGAGGAGTTCGTGGTCGAACCAGCGGTGCAGCGTGTCGGCCCAGTCGGCGCGGCGGAAGTCGAAGGGGTCGACGTGGCCGGTCTGGGACAGCCAGATCTTCCGGTCGACGCCGGCCTTCGCGAGACCGTCCCACCACTGGCCGAAGTGCTTGGGGCGCACGTTCAGGTCCTGCATGCCGTGGATGACGAACACGCTGGCGTCGACCTTGCGGACGTCCTTCACGTAGTCGCGCTCGCTCCAGAACCTGGTCCGGTCGCCGGTGCGCGGTGCCCCGTCGACGATCTCCTGCTGGACGGCGGCGCACCTGGCGCGGGCGTCGGGGCTCTCGACGTAGTCGGACAGCCAGTCGGGGCCCGAGTCGTAGAGCGGGGCGCCCTTGGCGAAGTAGTAGTCGTACCAGGAGGAGATGGCTGCGATCGGGACGATCGTCTCCAGGCCCTCGACTCCGGTGGCGGCGACACCGTTGGCGACGGTCCCGTCGTAGCTCTTGCCGATCATGCCGGTTTTCCCGTTGGTCCAGCCGGCCTTGGCCTTCGTGGTGCCCGTGCGGGAGGTGTAGCCCCTGCCCCGGCCGTTCAGCCAGTCGACGACGGCCTTCGCGGACTGGACGTCGGAGCGGCCGCCGACGTCCACACAGCCGTCGGAGCGGTTGGTGCCGGCGAGGTCGACGCCGACGAAGGCGTAGCCGCGCGGCACGAAGTAGTTGTCGTAGTACAGGGGCATCTGGACGACGTCGCCGTTCGCGTCGTACGTCTTGCGCTGGCTCTCGTTGCCGCGCCCGCAGCAGGAGTAGTAAGGGCTGGCGTCCATGATCACGGGTATCCTGCGGCCCTGCTGGGCGGGTTCGCGCGGGCGGACGATGTCGACGGCGACACGGTCGGTCTTCCCGTCGCTGTCGCCGTCCAGCCCGGTGTCCACCCAGACCGACTCGCGGATCGCGTTGTCGTACGAGTAGACGGGGGCGCTCTCCCGTGGAGCGCTCTGGGCGGCAGCAGGGGTGAGGAGCGTGGCCATCAGCGCGGCGGTGGCCGCCGTCGCGAGCGATCTCCAGGTGATGAGGCGCTTGTAGCGCGCAGATGTCCGCATGCGCGGAAGGTACTCCGGTCAACTCCTGTGCAAAAGAGGGCCGGTTGGGGTGCGTGGGATGACCGGCCGAGGTATGGCTTGAAAGGTGCGTCGGACGGGGTCGCTCATGTCGACCGATGGGCGACCGTGTGACACCTTGCGGCCTTCGCGGCATACACGGAGAGGCTGTCGCGGAGGAAACGCCGTGGTGGAGGCGTCGGGAGAGCCGCTCGCGCCGCTGTCCGACACCTGACTCCACCGGGCGTCGAAGCCGGCAGCAGCGGTGGCTCGGCCGTCTCGATCGAGCCGCGGGGGCAGGGCGTAGGGCGCAGGGTGCAAGGCGCTCCGCGGAGAGGGCTGGGAATCACGCCGGTGGGCCGGCGGGCCTCATGCCGGCGGGCTGGTGGGCCGGTGGGCCGGCGGGCCTCACGCCGGTGGGCCGGTGGGCCGGCGGGCCTCACGCCGGTGGGCCGGTGGGCCGGCGGGCCT
>NZ_JAHRIB010000124.1 GCF_019090165.1 Streptomyces sp. BV286 | reverse complement strand
CTCCGCGTTCGTCGTGCTGGACCGGCTGCCGCTGATGCCCAACGGCAAGCTCGACCACAAGGCCCTGCCCGAGCCGGAGTTCACCGGCGGCACCTACCGCGCACCCGCCACCGCACCGGAGCAGACCCTGGCCGGCATCTACGCCGAGGTCCTGGGTCTGGACCGGGTCGGTGTCGATGACGACTTCTTCGCGGTCGGCGGCGACTCCATCCGCTCCATCCAGGTCGTCTCCCGGGCCCGCGCCCAGGGCCTGGAGGTCACCCCCCGGCAGATCTTCGAGTGCCGGACCGTTGCCGCACTGGCCGAGGTCGCCTCGAGCGACACAGGAAAGGGCCCCGTCCTGGAGGAGTTCGAGGGCGGCGGCACCGGCTCCGTTCCGCTCCTGCCCATCGCCGCGTACATGCGCGAACTCGGCGGCGGCTACGACCGCTTCTCCATGTCGATGCTGGCCGAACTGCCCCTGGGAATCGAGGCTGATGCTCTGGCAGCGGTCCTGGATGCGGTGCTGGACCGTCACGACATCCTGCGCTCCCGGCTCTCCCTCAAGGACGGGGGTGCCATCGAGATCGCACCCAAGGGTGCGGCCGACGCCGCCGCGCTGATCCACCGGATCGCATGTGACGGCGTATGGGACGAGGACTGGCAGCAGCAGGCCGACGCCGAACTGGACGCCGCGACGGGCCGTCTGGACACGGCCGCCGGCGTGGTCGCCCAGTTCGTCTGGTTCGACCCCACGGATGCGGCCGTCCCGGGCCGCCTGCTGATCGTGCTGCACCACCTGGTGGTGGACGGCGTCTCCTGGCGCATCCTCCTGCCGGATCTCGCCGAGGCCTGGCAGCAGGTCCGCGAGGGACGGGTCCCGCAGCTTCCGGCGACCGGCACTTCTGTGCGCCGCTGGACGCACGCCCTGCTCGACGAGGCCCGCAGCCCCGCACGGACCGCAGAGATGGACCTGTGGCGCTCCGTCCTGGAAGGACCCGACCCTCTCCTGGGCACCCGGCCCCTCGACCCCACGATCGACACCCGCTCCGCTCTCGAACACCTGCAGATGCGACTGCCCGTCGCGGTGACGGAGGCGCTGCTGACGCGGGTTCCGGCCGCGTTCCACGGCGGAGTCAACGACGGCCTGCTGGCCGCGCTGGCCATGG
>NZ_JAHRIB010000123.1 GCF_019090165.1 Streptomyces sp. BV286 | reverse complement strand
GTCCCCCCTGCAGTACCATCGGCGCTGTAAGGCTTAGCTTCCGGGTTCGGAATGTAACCGGGCGTTTCCCTCACGCTATGACCACCGAAACACTATGAAACACTCAACCGCACCACACCCCTGTGGCCAGACACAGGTGTGGGGTTGTTCGTGGTTTCAGAACCAACACAGTGGACGCGAGCAACTGAGGACAAGCCCTCGGCCTATTAGTACCAGTCAGCTTCACCCCTTACAGGGCTTCCACATCTGGCCTATC
>NZ_JAHRIB010000122.1 GCF_019090165.1 Streptomyces sp. BV286 | reverse complement strand
GGGGTGGCGGGGCCGCGGTAGGGGTGGCGGGCGCGATGTAGGTGGCGCGTTCGTGGTGGGTCGGGGCCGCCGTGTGGGGTGGCGCGTTCGTCGTGGGTCGGGGCCGTGCCGGTACGTCGAGTCCGCCGCGGCCGGGCCTACTGCCCTCTGCTGCCATGGTGAGCTCCGTGAGGAAGAGCTAGGCGGCGGACTGAGACGTACCGGCACGGCCCCTTCCGTAACGGCCCCTTGCGCGAGGGGAGTGGCCGCGGCCCCTTCTGTGACGGGGGTGGCACGCGGTCCCTTTCGTGCGATCTGCCGGCACCGCTCCCGCCTTTGCGGTGGAGAGGGTGGCCGCGGCGTTCGTCGTGGGGTGGTGAGAGGGGGGCTCTTCAGGTGGTTGCCAGGGCCTTGAGGGTTCGGCGGGCCACTTCTCGGCCGATGGGGAGTGAGGCCGTGGCCGCGGGGGAGGGTGCGTTCAGTACGTGGACCGTGCGGGGGCCCTCCTGGATCAGGAAGTCGTCCACCAGGGTGCCGTCACGCAGGACCGCCTGGGCTCGGACACCCGCGGGCGCCGGGACCAGGTCGTCGGGGGTCACCGCGGGGAGCAGGCGCCGGACCGCCTGGGTGAAGGCCGCCTTGGAGAGCGAGCGGCGCAGTTCCCCGCCGCCGTAGCGCCAGTGGCTCCGGGCCATGTGCCAGGAGCCGGGCCAGGTGAGGGTCGTGGCCAGCTCGCGGGGGCGGACCGTACGCCAGTCGTAGCCCTCGCGGGCCAGCGCCGGGACCGCGTTCGGACCGATGTGGACGCTGCCGTCGATGCCCCGGGTGAGATGGACGCCGAGGAAGGGGAACGCGGGGTCGGGGACGGGGTAGACGAGGCCATTGACCAGGTCGGGGCGGGCCAGGGTGTAGTACTCGCCGCGGAAGGGGACGATCCGCATCTCGGGGTCGTCGCCCGTCAGGCGGGCCACGGCGTCGCAGTGGAGGCCGGCGCAGTTGACCAGCACGCGCGCGCGGACGACCGTGCCGTCGTCCGTGAGGACCGCCACTCCGCGGTCGGGACGGCGGTCGATGTACGCGACCTTCGCGCCGTAGCGGATCCGGGCCCCCGAGGCGTCCGCGAGCTGTCGGGCCACACCCACGAAGTCGCACACCCCGGTCGTGGCGACACGGATCGCGGCGAGGCCCCGCACCTCGGGCTCGTACTCGCCGATCTGGGAGGCGCCCAGCTCACGGACCGCGATGCCGTTCTCCCGGCCCCGCTGCACCAGTGCGTGCAGGCGGGGGAGCTCGTCCCGCTCCGTGGCGACGATCAGCTTGCCGGTCACCGCGTGCGCGATGTCGTACTCCGCGCAGAACTTGACCAGCTCGGCGGCGCCCCGCACCGCGAACCGGGCCTTCAGCGAGCCCGGGCGGTAGTAGATCCCGCTGTGGATGACCCCGCTGTTGCGACCCGTTTGGTGGCGGGCCGGGCCGGGCTCCTTCTCCAGCACCGTCACCCGCGTGCCCGGAGCGGAACGCGTGATCGCGTAGGCCGTCGACAGACCGACGATCCCGCCCCCGATCACGAGCACGTCACAGTCGTGAGCGATCTCCCGCACCATTCGTCCGTCCACCTCCCGCCTTCGGCTTTCACCTCCGACTCGTATCTCCGATAGTGCACTGCGCCACTGACAACGGCCTCAAACCCCGGGAACACGGGGGATGCGTGGTCCCGGTGGCGCTCCGTGGTGCCGGTCACGTCCGTCGACCGGCACCGGTGGTGCTTCCTGTGCCCCTAGGCCGGGGCCATGAGCAGCGGCCTGGCCCGCTCGCGCAGCTCCACGACGCGTGGCTCGTCGCCGTACGGCTCCAGCCGGTGGAGGAGATCCTTCACGTACTCCGTGGTGCGGGCCGAGGAGATGCGCCCGGCCACCTCCACCGCCCGTACGCCCTGCTCGCACGCCGCGTCGAGGTTGCCCGACTCGAGCTCGGCGACCGCCGACACCACCAGACGCAGCCCGTGGGACCGTACGAACTCCTCCGTCGGCTTCGACAGGGCCTGCTCCGTGAAGCGGCGGACCTGCCGCGGAGCCTTCAGATCGCGGTAGCACTCCGCCGCGTCGGCCGCGAAACGGTCGTACGAGTAGAAGCCGAGCCAGGACGGGTCCTGGTCGCCGTCGCGGGCCCGCTCCAGCCAGCCCTCGGCCGCCTTCAGGGCGCCGCCGGCCGCGTGGGCGTCACCCGCGCGCGCGTGGGCCCGCGCCTCCACCAGGCGGAAGAAACTCATCGTGCGGGCGGTGGCCAGGCCGCGGTTGCGCTCCAGGGCGGCCTGCGCGAGGTCGACCCCCTCGTCGCCGAAGCCGCGGTAGGTCGCCTGGAGGGACATGGAGGCCAGTACGTAGCCGCCTAAGGGCACGTCCGCCGCCGCGCGGGCCAGGCGCAGTGCCTGGATGTAGTAGCGCTGTGCGGCCTCCTGCTGGCCCGTGTCGAAGGCCATCCAGCCCGCCAGGCGGGTGAGTTCGGCGCTCGCCCCGAAGAGAGCCCGGCCGACCTCGTCCGTGTACGCGCCCAGGAGCAGCGGCGCCGCCTCGACCCGTAAGCACTCCGGCACCATGGACGAACGCCAGTCGCCGCCTCCGTACTTGGAGTCCCAGCGCCTGGCGTCCTCGGCGGCCTCCCGCAGCTTCTGTACGTCGCTGTGGCCGACTTTCAGCGGTGCTCCGGAGCCCTCCGCCGGGCTCGCGTCGCGTGCCACCGAGCTGTCGGCCGGTGTTATCAGCCACCTGGACGCGGGAGTCGCGTACGCGCTCACCGCGAACGATCCGGCGAGGGACTGCCAGATGCCGCCCGAACCCGCCCGGCGCCCCGCGAGGTCGAGCCGGTAGAGGTCCGTCGCGGACCGTACGGCCTGTCCCACGTCACGGGGGAAGGCGAGGCCCACCTCGGGTGCGGGATCCGCGTCCGCCAGACCGATCTCGTGGAGCGGGACCGGCCGGCCGAGTTTCTGGCCGATGGCGGCGGCGATGAGGTGCGGCGCGGCACCCTGCGGCACCATGCCTTTCGACACCCAGCGCGCCACCGACGTCTTGTCGTAGCGAAGAGTCAACCCGCGTTGAGCGCCAAGATCGTTGACGCGACGCGCGAGTCCTGCGTTGCTGATTCCCGCGAGGGCGAGAACGGCGCCGAGTTTTTCGTTCGGCCCGCGTTGCTCCCTGGACATGCGCCACCCCTCGACACAGACGGCTGCCGCGCGGGTTCAGCCACGCGGCATTCGTGCTGCGTCTTCCCGGGTGCCAACCCCTGGAACCCCACCCGCAAAAGCACGTGGCCGAGCCCTCAGGAATATGCCTCCCGCGAAAACACAGGCAAACACAGGGTAGTTCGCCGCATCCCAAGCGTTAAGGGGCATTGTTCCGGATGGCGGGATTGTGGTCCGCGGGCGAGCACGGAGCGTCGTCTCGTGCTCCCGTTGTGTGGCCGTGCGCCTGTCCGTGCGCTCTTCTCCGGCCACCGGGGGAGCGCTTGCATGGATCGTGCGTGGGTCGGCCCGCTGTACTGGATCCAGTGGGCTGGGGGACACCGCCGTCTACATCCCCGCGGGCGGCGGACCGGTCCGGGAGGCGGACTCCGCCTCCCGGACTGTGCGTTGCGCACAGCCTGTACGGAGCGTGTGCACGGCCCTGCGTCCATCCCCGATTTGGCTGAATATCGCCCCCCTCATTCGAGGGCAAATACCGCTCCCACCACGGAATTTGAGGGCGCGTTGGGTGCCTTGGGGGAGCGTACCGGGGGCGCATTCAGGTCGTGGCCGCAGGGGCAATTCTTCTCGATCGCCTCTCCCCGTGCGTGCGTCGGCCTCGGACGGGGCATCTCCCAGGGGCGCACTCCGGGGAGCACAAGCGGCCTCACCGGCCCTCCGGTGCGCATTCTTCGTGGCAGCATGGTGACCGGTTCGTGCGGTGCACTGGTTGTCCACAGCCTGTGGAGGCGGCGATGCGATGGTTGGTGGGATGGAGCAGCACCGTCGCTCGCGCGCCTGAGGCCGGTTCGGCGGGCGCGACCGGGAGCGACGGAGAGACGGTTCACCCGGTCGGTTCCCAGCTCCTGTGGGGCGACCCCGATCCGCTCTGGGCGGTCGGCGACTGGCGCCCCGACGAGGTGCGCGTCGTCAGGGCCGACGACCAGAACCGCATGGCGGTGCTCGGCACCTGCGGTGCCTCCGACGAGGAACTGCGCGTGGGCCTGTTCGCCGCGCGCGGCGGGGCACTTCGGCATCTGACGGCCTGGGCCGGCAGTTACACGGCCGTCGTCCAGGTGGGCCGCCGGGTCATGGTCTGCGGCGATCTCGCGGGCGCCAGGCCGGTGTTCTACACGCCCTGGGCGAACGGCACGGCCTACTCGACCGCGGCCCTGCCCCTGGCCGACCTCATCGAGGCCAACCTCGACTTCGGACACCTGGCGGCCCTGCTTGCCGCTCCCGACGTACCGGCCGCGCTCCACGACTCGACCCCCTACGAAGGCGTGCGGCGCATTCCACCGGGGCACGCGCTGATCCTGCGCGCGGGCGCACGGGAGATCGCCGGCTACGAGGCGGTGGCCTCCCTCGCCGTCGCCGCCCCCATCGCCGACGCCGACAGCGCGGTGGACGGCGTCCGGGACGCCCTGGTGGAGGCCGTTCGCGCGCGGCTCGCCGCCCCCAGACACGTACCGGGAGCCGACATAGACCCGGGACCCGTACCCGGGATGGGGCCCGCCGAGCGGCGCGCCGCCCGTGGCATGCCCGTGCCCGGCATAGGAGCCGACCTCTCCGGAGGCCCCGCCTCGGGCACCCTCGCCCTCCTCGCCGCCGGCCTGCCCGGCGCACCCGGCACCGTCCTGGGGCACGGCACGGGCGCCGGCGAGCGGCTCCTCGCGGTCACCTTCAACGACCTGGCGGTGAAGGGCCGGGAAGCCGAACTGGAACGGGCCGGGACGCTCGCCGCCAACCCGCGACTGCACCACGTGGTGGTCACCGGGGGCGAAGAAGTGCTCCCCTACGCCGAGTTGGAGGGCCCCCTGACGGACGAGCCGAGCCCGTCCCTGGTGACGGCCGTCCGCCATCGTGCCCGCCTGGCCTCGGGCAGCGCGGACCACTTCACGGGGTACGGGGCCCGACAGGTGCTGGACGCCCACCCGGCCCGCCTCGCGGACCTGCTCATGGACCGCAAGCGGCGCCATCTGGTGCGCCCGGTCGCGGCGTTGGCGAAGGCCGACGGCTCGGTCATGGTCCCCGCGCGCGTGTACGGCGCGGCCCGCAAACTGGCCCGTACGCCCTACCTGGTCGGTATCGAAGGGCTGGCCGACCGGCTGCTGCACCGGCGGTTCGAGGAGCCGGGAGGTGCCGTGGGGGCGTCTCTCGCCGCGCTCACGTGGGCCAGACCGGGGCCCGCCGCGCGCTGGCTGACGGGCGAGGCCCTCGCTGAAGTATCGGTTCGTCTGACGGGCTCGGCGACTCGCGCGAGCGTCGGCCCCGGCCAGCGGCCGGGCGACTTCCGGGCCCGCACCGCGCTGGCCCGGCACGCCGCGGACCTGCGCATCCTGGAACAGGCCGCGGAGGTCCGCTTCCAGCGTCTGCACGCCCCCTTCCTCGACAACCAGGTCGTACGCGCCTGCCGCGCCCTCCCCGAAGCGCTGCGCGTCCAGCCCGGAGCGCGGGCCGCCATACTGCGTACGGTCCTGGAGGGTGCCGGGGTGGCCGACCTCCCGCCCGGCTGGGGCGCCCCCTCCCACGCGTCCTCGGCCGCCGCCGCGCGTACCGGGCTCCGCGTCGCCGTGGACGAACTGGTGGCCCTCTTCGACACACCTCTCCTCGCCCAGGCGGGCCTGGTCGAGGCCCGCGTCGTCCGCAAGGCGCTGCGGGCGGCGGCCGACGGAGAACCCCTGCCCCTGGAAGGCCTCGCGGACCTGGTCTCGCTCGAACTGTGGCTCCGCCGCCTCCTGGACCGCCGCGGCACCTGCTGGACGGGCACACCCGCCCGCCAGCGCGCCGTCCCGGCGGGAATCCGGCCCCAGAGGGGGGCACTGGGCGCGGGCGCGCGGAGGGGATAGGCGGGGAGGGACAGGCGGAGGGGATGGAGAGGCTGCGGACGAAATAGTCCGGCCCCGTCCCGGCACACCGGCGACAATGGCCCCGTGCGGTACAGAATCCTGGGCGTCACCCAGGCGGCGGACGCCCAGGGCAATGATCTGCCCCTGGGAGGCCCCCGCCTCCGCGCGCTCCTCACGGCCCTTGCCCTGAGGACCACCCGCACCACGTCCCCGGAGATCCTCATCGACGAGGTCTGGCCGGACGATCCCCCGCACGACGCCCCCGCCGCCCTTCAGGCCCTCGTGGGCCGCCTGCGCCGAGCCCTCGGCCGGGACGCCGTCGCCTCGGAGCCCGGCGGCTACCGCCTCGACGCCACCCCGGAGGACGTCGACCTGTTCGTCTTCGAACGCCTGGTCCGTGAGGGCAGGGCCCGCCTGGACGGTGATCCGGCCGCTGCCGCCCGCATGCTCGGGGAAGCCCTAGCCCTGTGGCGGGGCCCGGCCCTCGCCGACCTGCCCGACCGCGCCGCGGCGGCGGCCCGCCCGGAGTCCCTCCGTCAGGAGGCGACACGCGCGCGCGTGGAGGCGGACCTGCGCAACGGCCACGCCCACGACGCCGTACCGGAGTTGAAGGAGCTCACCGGGCTCCACCCGTACGACGAACCCCTGCACGCCCTCCTCGTCCGGGCCCTGCGGGACACCGGCCGCCGGGCGGACGCGTTGGCGGCGTACGAGACGGTCCGCCGCGCGCTGGCGGACGGCCTGGGCACGGACCCGGGCCCGGAACTCCGCGCCCTGCACGCCGAACTGCTGACCTCACGGCCCGCACCCGCGCCTGCACCCGCCCTCGCGCCTACAACCGCACGCGCGCCTACGTCCACACCATCACCTGAGTCTGCGTCCGTGTCTGCGGCGGAAGCGGGTGCGTCCGTGCCCGGGCGCAGGCCCGCGGGTCCCGCGGGTGCGTCCACGCGCAGTCCTGCCCGGGCGTCCACGTACGGTCCCGGGCCGGCGTCCACGCAGGGTCCCGCGTCCGCCCCGAGCCCGGTGGCGGGGCCCGCTTCCGGTCCGCCCGCGGTGGCGCCGGTGCGGGAGCCGGTGCGGGTGCCGGTGCCCCCGAGCCCGTACGCGGTCGTCGCTCCCGCAGAGCACGAGCAGGGCGGCAACATCCGCCCGCGGCTGAATTCCTTCGTGGGCCGGGAACCCGAACTCGACGCGATCCGTTCCGAATTGCACAGGGCCCGTCTCGTCACCCTCACCGGACCGGGCGGCTCCGGCAAGACCCGCCTCGCTGAGGAAGCCGCCGCCGGGCATCCGCAGGCATGGCTGGCCGAGCTCGCCCCGCTCGACCGGCCGGAGGCGGTGCCCGGCGCGGTCGTCAGTGCCCTCGGTCTGCGCGAGACCGTGCTGATGACCCACGAGATGACGGTGCAGCAGGACGACCCGGTCGCCCTGCTCGTCGAGTACTGCGCCTCGCGCAGCCAACTCCTGATCCTTGACAACTGCGAACATGTGATCGACGCCGCGGCCGAGCTCGCCGAGACGCTCCTGACCCACTGCCCGGGGCTCACGATCCTGGCCACCAGCCGTGAACCCCTGGGCGTCCCCGGCGAGTCCGTGCGCCCGGTCGAGCCGCTCCTCCCCGGCCCCGCGCACCGCCTCTTCCTGGAGCGCGCGGCAGCCGTCGGCCCTGGTTCCGGTGTCACCGACGACCCCGCCGCCGTCGACGAGATCTGCCGCCGCCTGGACGGTCTGCCGCTCGCCATCGAGCTGGCCGCCGCCCGCCTGCGGATGCTCACCGCTCGTCAGATCGCCGACCGCCTCGACGACCGGTTCCGCCTCCTCACCTCGGGAAACCGCACGGCCCTGCCCCGCCAGCAGACCTTGCGCGCGGTCGTCGACTGGTCCTGGGACCTCCTCGACGAGTCCGAGCGGACCGTCCTGCGGGAGGTCTCCGTCTTCGCGGGCGGCTGGGACCTGGAGGCGGCGGAGGCCGTGTGCACCGGCCCCGTCGCCGAGGCCGTCGGAGCGCTGGTCGACAAGTCACTGGTCGTCGCGGCTCCCTGCCGGAGAGGCGCCGACGGTATGCGCTACCGCATGCTGGAGACCATCCACGAGTACGCCGCGGAGCGTGCCGCCGTCACGCCCGAGCTGCGTACCGCGGCCGAGCGGAGACACCGGGCGTGGGCCCGCGCGCTGGCCGAGGAGGCGGACCCCCTGCTGCGGTCCGCCGACCAGCTCCGGTGGATCCAACGCCTGGAGACCGACATGGACAACATCCGTGCGGCGCTCCACCGCAGCGTTGTCGCCGCCGACGAGCCTGAGGCCGGCGCCCTGGTGCTCGCCATGGGCTGGTTCTGGTGGCTGCGCAACTTCCGCCGGGAGGGCGCGGCCTGGACCGGCCGGGTTGTGCGTCTGGGTACGGCACTCGACGCTCAGCAGTCGCCGGACGCACCGTCGCCGGACGCACCGACTCGGGACGCGGCGACTCGGGACGCACCGACTCGGGACGTACCTGCTCCGGCCGCGGGGGCACGGGCGAAAGTCCCGAAGCACCCGGAGCACCCGGAGCACCCGGAGAACCCGGAGAACCCGGAGAACCTGGAGAACCCGGCGTGGGCACGGCCGCGCCGCGGGGCCTCCGGCGCGGTCAGGTCCGGAGATGTCACCAGCCCGGCGGGGGCCGGCAACGCCCCCGGTCCGGTCGGGGTCCGAGACGTCACCGGCCCGGTCGGAGCGGGGGACGACGCCACGGGCATGACCGGGGCCTGGGGCATCAGCGACCCCTTCGGGGCCGACTTCGATCCCGGCGCCGACCTCGGCCTCGGCTCCGAGGCGGGGAGTGACCACCCCCTGCACAGGCTCCGTACCAAACTGCGTCTGTTGCAGTTCTTCCTGGCGGCGGAGCTCGGTCAGGGTCTGCCGATGGACGAGCGGACCGTGGAGTACGTCACGCGCCTGCGGAACAGACTGGCGCGCGGCGGCCCGGACGCGGCGAGCTTCCCCGGCATCATCTGGCCGCTGATCGGGTTCCTGATCGGCAGCGACGACGTGCGCCGGTCCATGGAGATCTCGCTGGCCAACTGCCGTGTGTACGGCGGCGACTGGGAGATCGGCGCCGCCCTGCTGTTCCGTGTGCACGTGGCCGTCGACACACCCGGCGGCATGGAGGGCATCGACGAGTACCTCGCGGAGCTGGGGACGGTCTCCCGGCGCGTGGGTGACCGCTGGATGCGCGCCCAGGTGTGCAGCGCGGGCGGCGAGGCGGCCATGGTGCGCGGACGGCTCCAGGAGGCCAAGGGGCAGTACGAGGAGGCCCTGCGGCTCGCCCACGAGGTGGGGGCGTACGCGGAGTCGCCGTTCCTGATCGCCCGGCTCGGTGAGATCGCCTACCGCGAGGGCGACCGGGCCGGGGCCCTCACCGCCCTGGACGAGGCGACGGCCGCGGCCGATCGCTACGCGGTGCCGGACTCGCGGGCGTTCGTCCTTCTCCTGCGGTCCCAGATGGCCATCGACGACCGGGACCTCACCCGGGCACGCGAACTGTGCGAGGCAGCCCGCGCGGAGACCCGCCGTGGCACGCCGCCACCTCAGTTCATCGCCGCACTGAACGGCATCGACGCCCTCCTCACGGCGACGGAGACAGGCCCCGGGCCGGGGCTGCGCGGACTGGCCGACGCCCTGCACGAAGCCGTGTCGGAGCGGTGCGCGGAGGCGGTCCTCGCCGCGCTGGCCGAGCGGTCGGTGGGAGTCCTGTCCGGCATCGGCGACCACGCGCGCGTGGTCCGTGTTCTCGCGGCCGCCTCCCGATGGCGGGGTGGCCACCCGCGCCCGATGCCTGAGTGCGAGCTACTCGAGCGGGTCGAGGCCGCGGCCCTGGCCGGACTCGGCCCCGCCGCCTACGAGACCGAGCGCGCCACCGGCGCCACGCTCACCCCGGACGACGTCCGGAGGGAACTGGCCGAGGCCTCGGCCGAAGCCCCGGCCACCGCATTGCCCTGACCCGCCCCGGCCGTACCCCGCCCCGGCCGTACCCCGCCCCGGCCGTACCCCGTCCTCCGTCCTCCGTACCCCGTCCCCCGGGGATTCCGTCACTGGCACCGGAACCGTGAGTCGGCCCAGTCCGCCAGGGACGCCGAGTCGAAGGGCGAATGCGGCTCGACGACCAGGCGGATCGTTTTCCTGCCCGTCAGGTCGACGTGCACGGGCACCGCGGCCTGGCCTCCCCGCACCAGCCCCGACTGCCACATCCGGGCGCCGTCGGCGAACACGGAGAAGCGCACCTGGCCGAGCCCCATGACCATGTCGTCCACTCCGGCCATCGCGTCGTACGAGGAGCACGTGCGGTTGAGATCGATGGTGACCGAGGACGCGCCGTGCACGGTGACGCCGTTCGCGTACCGCTGGTCTCCGATGGACATGCCGTACCGCTGCCAGACCCAGCTGCTCTCGCCGAGCCGCATCTCGGGCCGGGTGCCGTCCCCGGTGACGCCGTACTTCAGCTCGTTCCACTGGAAGACCGCCGGGGCGGGTGGCGGCGGGGGAGGGGGCGGCACGGGTGTCGGCGTCGGCCTGGGGGTGGGGGTGGGTACCGGCGTGGGTGTCGGCTTCGGCTCGGGCGCGGGTTCGGCCGGCGGCTCGGGCGTACGGGGCGGCTTCGGGGTCGGCTTCAGCGAGGGCGCGACCGCCGGTACGACCGGCCCGGGCCCCGCCTCGGGCGGGTTCGGGGACGGCGACGGTACGCGCGGCTCGACGACCGGAGCGGGCGGGCGCGG
>NZ_JAHRIB010000121.1 GCF_019090165.1 Streptomyces sp. BV286 | reverse complement strand
GACACCCGATCCCGCGCCACATGCCGCACACACACCCGCAACACCGACGCACCCACCGCAAACAACGACACCCCCGACCACGAGAACGGGACGTACGCCGTCGCCTGCATTTCGGGAGAGTCGTTAAGGCCGCTCGACTGAAGCGCGGCATCCAGCACCGCCGGGTGCAGGGCGTACTGCTCCGCCTCGGCAACGGCGTGCTCGGGCAGCCGAATCTCGGCGTAGATGTTCTCGCCCTTGATCCAGCCGGCCTTGAGCCCCTGGAACCGCTCGCCGTAGACGAGGCCGGCATCCGCCAGGCGCTGATAGAGGTTGTCGACGTCGAGTGCTTCCGCTCCGGCGGGCGGCCACTGCGCCAGCTCGAACCCGGGCGACGCCTCCGAATGACTCAACAGACCACTGGCATGCCGCGTCCACGGCACGTCCTCGTCCGCGTCCTCCACCCGCGAGTACACGGCGACGCCGCGAAGACCGGGCTCCTCCGGAGCTCCCACAACGACCTGGAGTTGGAGAGCACCGTGCTCGGGCACGACGAGCGGCGTCTCCTGGGTCAGCTCCTCGATACGTCCGCAGCCGACCTCGTCGCCCGCCCGCACCAGCAACTCGACGAAGCCGGTCCCCGGGAACACCACCGACGACCCCACTCGGTGCTCACCCAACCACGGGTGCGTCCGCAACGACCAACGGCCCGTGAAGACCACGCCATCCACATCCGCCCGCCGCATGATCGCGCCGAGCAGCGGGTGTTCCGAAGGCGCCAGCCCAGCAGTGGTCACATCGCCGACAGCCGAGGGAACCTCAAGCCAGTACCGCTCACGCTGGAAGGCGTACGTGGGCAACTCGACCCGGCGACCGCCCGCCGTCAGCGGCTCCCAACTCACCGCAACGCCACGGACAGTGAGCCGGGCCAGACCGGTCAGGAACTCCCGCACCTCATCCCGGTCCCGACGCATCACGGGCACGCACGCCACATCCGAGT
>NZ_JAHRIB010000120.1 GCF_019090165.1 Streptomyces sp. BV286 | reverse complement strand
TTCCGCGTTCGGACCGACCGACTCGAAAGGCTCACGTATGTCCCGAGCACACCGCCGAACCCGTACCGCGATCACCGCACCCCTGGCAGCCGCGGTGCTGCTCGCCGGAGGATTCGGCGCCATGGCCCTCACCGGGGCCACGGCGCACGCGGCCAGCGGGTCCGCGGACGCGCAGGACGACTTCAACGGCGACGGATACGCCGACCTGGTCGTGTCGGCACCGGACGCCACGATCTCCAGCAAGGCCAAGGCGGGCTACGTGGCCGTCACGTACGGCTCCGCCAATGGGATCTCCACCGCCAACAAGAAGCTCATCAGCCGCTCCACCAGCGGCGTTCCCGGCTCCGCCACCGCGAACCAGCGCTTCGGGACCAACTTCACCAAGGGCGACCTGGACGGCGACGGCTTCAGCGACCTGGTGATCTC
>NZ_JAHRIB010000012.1 GCF_019090165.1 Streptomyces sp. BV286 | reverse complement strand
CTGGAACAGCGCGGGCGAGCTGGAGTACGTCGGCCGCGCCGACACCCAGGTCAAGGTCCGCGGCTTCCGCATCGAACCCGGCGAGGTCGAGTCCGCGATGGTCGCCCACCCCGGTGTCGCCCAGGCGGCGGTGGTCGTCCGTGAAGCCGCCGGCACGTCCGGCGCCAAGCAGCTGGTGGGGTACGTCGTGCCGGCCGGCGCCGACCTGCCGGAGAGCGCGCAGAGCGTCGGCGAGACGGACTACGACCTGACCGCCGGAGTGTCGTCCCGCGACCTGCGGGCCTTCCTCGGGCAGCGTCTGCCCGAGTTCATGGTCCCCTCCGCGTTCGTCGTGCTGGACCGGCTGCCGCTGATGCCCAACGGCAAGCTCGACCACAAGGCCCTGCCCGAGCCGGAGT
>NZ_JAHRIB010000119.1 GCF_019090165.1 Streptomyces sp. BV286 | reverse complement strand
GGGCGGCACCGGCCCGGTGGCGCCCGGTCACGGCGGCGGTACCGGTTCCTTCGACGTGTCCGGGGCGCTGGCGGCGGGACCGCTCGGCTCCGGTCCGACCGGCTCCCCGTACCCGGGGGGCGACGGTGGCGGCGAGCCGCGACGCGACGGGCTCCCGTACTTCTCCAGCGGCGGCCAGGGCGGACCCTCGGGTCCGACCGGCGGCCCGGTCACCGGGGACACGCCACTGACGGCGCCCGGTCTTCCGGGCGGCCCCGGTGGACCCGGCGGCCCAGGAACCTCCGGCGGCCCCGGCCCCGGCGGTGGC
>NZ_JAHRIB010000118.1 GCF_019090165.1 Streptomyces sp. BV286 | reverse complement strand
GGCGGGCCCGGTGCGGGCGCCGGGGCGAGCGGAGCGGCCAGGCCCCAGCGCCGGTACGCGTCCGCGGCGGGCGCGTGCGTGCGCACCTTCTGCGCGGCCTTCTTGCCGAGCCTCTCGATGGGGTCGACGGACTGGGCACAGCCGGAGAGGCAGAGCACGCCGGCGAGCAGCGCCGCGGCCCCCCGCCGCCTCACAGGTAGTCCTCCAGACGCGCCACCGCGTACCCCTTGCCGGTGACCAGCTTCAGGAAGTGGCGGAGCATGTCGGGCATCGTGCCCTTCCAGTGCTCCTTGCCGCGGAAATGGCTGAGAACGATGTCTCCGGGCCGCAGGTCCCGGTCCCATTCCCGGTAGTCCCAGCGGTCGGCGAAGACCTCCTCGTTCCACAGCGGGACCGCCTTGATGCCGCAGGCTCCGGCCGCGCGCAGGGTGTCCTCGTCGTAGTTGCCGAAGGGCGGGCGGAAGAGGGCCGGGCGCCTGCCGTACCGCTCCTCGATCACGTCCTGCATGCCGCAGATCTCGCGCTTCTGCGCGGCGTACGACAGGCTCGGCAGGTAGCGGTGGCGGAGCGTGTGGTTGTTCAGGACCACGCCGGTGGCCTGCATCTTCTTGAAATACCCGTAGTCGTCCTTGACCAGGTAGTCACTGAGGAAGGCGGTGTACGGGATCTTCAGGTCGCTCGTCATGCGCAGGAACGCGGGGTCCTTCTCGGCGCCGTCGTCGATGGTGAGGAAGACGACCTTGTCCTTGGTGGGGACGGTCGTGAAGACGGGGGGCAGGCCCTCGTGGTCGCCCACCTCGAAGCCCTTGCGGGTGCTGATGTGCGGCTTCTTGGCCGGGGCGGGCGGTGCGGGCAGGGGGGCCTTCGCCAGCCCCCACTTCTTCGCCGCGACGGCCCGGGCGCGCTGTGCCTGACGGAGCTCGGTGGCCTTGCGGAGCTGCTGGCCGGCGGCCGGGGCGGTGCCGGCGCCGGGCCCCGGCCCGGAGCAGCCGGCGGCCAGTGCGGTGGCTGTCAGCAGGAGGAGCGCGGTCCGCATCGGGTGGGCCCGGCGGCCGGTCGCCCGCGGGCCGGCGAAGGCTTGTCGCGCGGCGGTTCCCCCGGCCCTCCCGAGGACGTCTCCCCTGCCCCTTTCTCCACCGTTGCTGTCATTTTGTCGTACAAGTCGCATGGAGCCGGATACTCCCAGGACGAGGTCCTCTCCCCCGCCCCGACACCGCCGTCGCGCGCGTGCCGTCCACCGACTGGCCCACAATGGGGCGGTGAACGACCTGGATCCGCCCGCCCGCCACGCCGACCCCGCACCTGACCGACGGGATGCGCCCGGCACTCCCGTGTCGTCCTTTGCCGCCCTGCTCACCGACCGCGGGAGCGCTCTGCTCGACGAGGTGCGCGGTACGGAACCCGCCCGCGAGTTGGCCGTCGCCACCCGGCTGCGGCGCGAGCACCCCGCTGAGCTCGTCTCCGCGGCGCTCGGGCAGGCCCGGCTGCGGCAGCGGGCCGCGGTGAAGTTCGGCGCGGCGGACGCGGAGCGGATGTTCTTCACGCCGAACGGGGTGGAGCAGTCGACCCGGGCGACCGTCGCCGCCTACCGTGCCGCGCGTTTCCAGGAGCTCGGCGTACGGTCCGTGGCCGACCTGTGCTGCGGGATCGGCGGCGACGCGATCGCGCTCGCCCGGGCCGGGATCCGGGTCCTCGCCGTCGACCGGGACCCGCTGACGGCCGCCGTGGCGCGGGCGAACGCGGACGCGCTCGGGCTCGGCGGGCTCATCGAGGTGCGCGAGGCGGATGTCACGGAGGTCGACACGTCCGCGTACGACGCCGTCTTCGTCGATCCCGCCCGGCGCGGTGGCCGTGGGCGCGTCTTCGATCCCGAGGCGTACTCGCCGCCCCTGTCGTGGGCCGTCCGGGCCGCACTCGAGGCGCCCCTGGCCGCGCTGAAGATCGCGCCCGGCATTCCGCACGAGGCCGTCCCCGCCGAGGCCGGCGCCGAGTGGATCTCGGACTCCGGGGACGTGAAGGAAGCCGTGCTGTGGTTCGGCACGCGGGAGGCCGGGTCGGTCCGCGCGACTCTGCTGCCCGGGCCGCGCACCCTGGTCGGCCGTGGGCTGCCCGATCCCGCGGTGCGGCCCGTGGGGCGCTATCTGTACGAGCCCGACGGGGCCGTCATCCGCTCGCATCTCGTCGCGGAGGTCGCCGAGGAACTGGACGGCGGAGGGCTGGTCGACGAGACGATCGCCTACATCACCGCGGACTCGGTGACGGCGACCCCGTACGCCACCGCCTACGAGATCACCGACCGGCTTCCGTTCAACGTCAAGAAGCTCAAGGCCCTCCTGCGGCAGCGCGAGGTCGGCATCCTGACCGTCAAGAAGCGCGGGTCGGCGGTCGAGCCGGAGGAGCTGCGGCGCAAGGTGAAGCCCCAGGGCCGGAACTCGGCGACCGTGTTCCTGACCCGGGTGCAGGGCGCCCCGACCATGCTCGTGGGGCACCCCGCCCTGCCGAAAAGCTAACCGTCCAGCTGGCCCAGGGTCGCGTTCGACGGGCCCCTGCGGGACTGCTCGTCGCGGGCCACGTCCTCCGCCGCGCCCAGCACCCGGACGGAGTTCTGCCAGGTCACCTTGGCGAGGTCCGGCTTCGACCAGCCGCGGTCCAAGAGCTCCGCGATCAGGTTCGGGTAGCCGGACACGTCGTTCAGGCCCTCGGGGGTGAACGCCGTGCCGTCGTAGTCGCCGCCGATGCCGAGGTGGTCGACGCCCGCCACCTCACGCATGTGGTCGAGGTGGTCGGCGACCGTCGAAACGGTCGCGACGGGGCGGGGGTTGGACTCCTCGAACACCCGGTGGACCTTCATCGCCTCGACGGTCGTGTCGAGGTGGTGGAAGCCCTGCTCGCGCATGTTCTCGTCCGCGGCCGCCGTCCAGTCGACCGCGGCCTGGAGGACGAACTTCGGAACGAACGTCACCATCGCCACACCGCCGTTGGCGGGCAGGCGCTCCAGTACGTCGTCCGGGATGTTGCGCGGATGGTCGCAGACCGCCCGCGAGGACGAGTGGGAGAAGATCACCGGCGCGACGGACGTGTCCAGTGCGTCCCGCATGGTCGTGGCGGCCACGTGGGAGAGGTCCACCAGCATGCCCAGGCGGTTCATCTCGCGGACGACCTCGTGGCCGAAGGGCGACAGGCCGCCGACCGCCGGCTCGTCCGTCGCCGAGTCCGCCCACGCGATGTTGTCGTTGTGGGTGAGGGTCATGTAGCGGACCCCCAGTTCGTACAACCCCCGCAGCGTGGCGAGGGAGTTGTCGATCGAGTGACCGCCCTCGGCGCCCATCAGCGAGGCGATACGGCCCTCTCCGCGCGCCGCCTCCATGTCGGCGGCGGTCAGCGCGCCGCGCAGGTCCGCCGGATACCTCGCGATCAACTGCCGTACGCAGTCGATCTGTTCGAGCGTCGCCGTGACCGCGCCGGGCAGGTCCGAGCGCACGTACACCGACCAGTACTGCGCGCCGACGCCGCCCGCGCGCAGCCGCGCCAGGTCGGTGTGCAGGTGGGCGCTCTGGTCGCCGGCGATGTCGCGGGCGCCGAGGTCGTAGCGGACCTGCTCGCGCAGCGCCCAGGGCAGGTCGTTGTGCCCGTCGACCACGGGGAACTCGGCGAGAAGTGCTCGGGCGTCGTCGGCGGAGGACATGCGCGTCACTTCCCGAAGCCGAAGCCGTTGCCCGTGCCGGACTCGACCTTGGAGCGCAGCCGCTTGCCCTTCTCGGTCGCCTGGTCGTTCAGTTCCTGCTGGAACTCGCGCATCCGGCCGAGGAGTTCCTCGTCCTGCGTGGCGAGGATGCGGGCGGCCAGCAGACCCGCGTTGCGCGCGCCGCCCACCGAGACCGTGGCGACCGGGACGCCCGCCGGCATCTGGACGATCGACAGCAGCGAGTCCATGCCGTCCAGGTACTTCAGCGGAACCGGCACGCCGATCACCGGCAGCGGGCTGACCGAGGCGAGCATGCCGGGCAGATGGGCCGCGCCGCCCGCCCCCGCGATGATCACCTTCAGGCCGCGCCCGGCCGCATCCTCGCCGTACGCGATCATCTCGCGCGGCATGCGGTGCGCGGAGACCACGTCGACCTCGTACGCGATCTCGAACTCGTCGAGGGCCTGGGCGGCCGCTTCCATGACGGGCCAGTCGGAGTCGGATCCCATGACAATGCCTACGACAGGGCTCATTCGGTGATCGTTCCTCTGAGATAGCCGGCTGCGTGACGGGCGCGCTCCAGCACGTCGTCCAGGTCGTCGCCGTAGGTGTTGACGTGGCCCACCTTGCGGCCGGGCTTCACGTCCTTTCCGTACATGTGGATCTTGAGCTTCGGGTCGCGGGCCATGCAGTGCAGGTACGCGGAGTACATGTCGGGGTAGTCGCCCCCCAGCACGTTCACCATGACCGTCCAGGGCGCGCGCGGGCGCGGGTCGCCGAGGGGCAGGTCCAGGACCGCGCGGACGTGGTTGGCGAACTGGGAGGTGATCGCGCCGTCCTGGGTCCAGTGGCCGGAGTTGTGCGGGCGCATGGCCAGCTCGTTCACGAGGATGTCGTTCTTCCCGTCGGGTCCACGGGTCTCGAAGAGCTCCACGGCGAGGTGGCCGACCACGCCGAGTTCCTTCGCGATGCGCAGGGCCAGCTCCTCCGCGCGGAGCGCGAGCTCCTCGGAGATGCCGGGCGCCGGCGCGATCACCGTGTCGCAGACCCCGTCGACCTGCTGGGACTCGACCACGGGGTAGGCCACGGCCTGGCCGTGCGGGGACCGTACGACGTTGGCGGCCAGCTCGCGCACGAAGTCGACCTTCTCCTCCGCGAGGACCGGGACGCCCGCGCGGAAGGGGTCCTCGGCCTCCGCCGCGGACCGTACGACCCACACGCCCTTGCCGTCGTAGCCGCCGCGGACGGTCTTGAGGACGACCGGGAAGCCGTCCCCCTCCGCCGCGAAGGCCGCCACGTCCTCGGGGTCGCTCACGATCCGGTGCCGTGGGCACGGCACGCCGATCTCGTCGAGCTTCGCGCGCATCACCCCCTTGTCCTGGGCGTGCACGAGCGCGTCGGGCCCGGGGCGCACGGGAATGCCGTCCGCCTCCAGGGCCCGCAGATGCTCTGTGGGTACGTGTTCGTGATCGAAAGTGATCACGTCGCAGCCCCGCGCGAAGGCCCGCAGCGTGGCGAGATCGCGATAGTCGCCGATGACGACATCGCTGACCACCTGCGCCGCAGAATCCTGGGGGGTGTCACTGAGGAGCTTGAACCTGATGCCGAGCGGGATGCCCGCCTCGTGTGTCATACGAGCGAGCTGCCCCCCGCCGACCATGCCGACTACCGGGAACGTCACACCCCCAGGGTATCGGCCATATCGGGCCACTCCTGTCGCGCGCATGATCATCGAAAGTTCCGCATGTTCGTCACATCCCGGCCACATATTCGAGTCCGGACCAGGCACGGAAGGGAACCGCTGGTTAGCATGGCGGAGTCGACGAAGGTTGACGAAAATGACGTATCCGACGAGACGGGGGCTGGGCGACACCATGGGCAAAGGTGGTAAACGCAGGGCTCATGCCAGGCCACCGAGCGCCGTTCGCATGCGAATCGACCGGCTGACCAGGGAAGTCGCAAAGTTCGGCGCGGTCGGCGGAGCCGGCCTGCTCGTCAACCTGATCACGTTCAACCTGGTGCGCAGCACCACCGACCTCCAGGTCGTCCGGGCCAGTGTGATCGCCACGGTCGTCGCGATCGTCTCGAACTACATCGGTTTCCGGTACTTCACATACCGTGACCGCGACAAGAGTGGCCGGACCAAGGAGCTGACCCTGTTCGCGCTGTTCAGCGCGATCGGCCTCGTCATCGAGAACGGCTTCCTCTTCGCCGCCACGTACGGTCTGGGCCTCGACAGCGCCCTCGCGAGCAACGTCTTCAAGTTCGTCGGCATCGGTATCGCGACGCTGTTCCGCTTCTGGTCCTACCGCACCTGGGTCTTCCGGGCGGCCCCGGCCCGCGAGGCCGTGGCCAGCGCCGAATCGTTCCTGGAGCACCCGCAGGCCTATCTGCCGGACGAGGACATCCCGACCCGTCAGTTCCGCCAGGTCCAGCGCGTGCGCTGAGGCCGGCCGGGGACCGAGGACCTTCAGCGCACCGTCGGCTCCCCGCCGTCCTGCGACCGCTTCAGCTGCGTACGCGACAGGAACAGCCCGAAGACCGGAGGCTGCGCCTGGAGCATCTCCAGGCGCCCCCCGTCGGCCTCGGCGAGGTCGCGGGCCACGGCGAGGCCGATGCCCGTGGAGTTGCGGCCGCTGATCGCCCGCTCGAAGATCCGCGCGCCCAGGTCCGCGGGAACACCGGCTCCCTCGTCGGTGACCTCGATCACAGCCTGGTTGCCGGTGACACGGGTGCGCAGGGCGACCGTGCCGCCACCGTGCATCAGCGAGTTCTCGATCAGCGCGGCGAGGACCTGCGCCACGGCTCCGGGCGTCCCGACGGCCTGCAGATGGTGCTTGCCCGAGCTGACGATGGCGCGGCCCGCGTTCCGGTAGGCGGGGCGCCACTCCGCGAGCTGCTGCTTGATGACCTCGTCGAGATCGAAGGTGACGGCGGAGCCGGTGCGCGGGTCGCGGGAGTTCGTCAGCAGCCGTTCCACCACGTCGGTGAGGCGCTCGACCTGTCCCAGCGCGATCGTCGCCTCCTCCTTCACCGTGTGCGGGTCGTCGGTGAGCGTGATCTCCTCCAGCCGCATCGACAGCGCGGTCAGCGGTGTACGCAGCTGGTGCGAGGCGTCGGCGGCGAGGCGCCGCTCCGCCGTCAGCATGCGGGCGATGCGCTCGGCCGAGCCGTCCAGCACGTCCGCGACCCGGTCCAGCTCCGCGACCCCGTACCGCTTGTGGCGCGGCCTCGGGTCCCCCGAACCGAGCCGCTCGGCGGTCTCCGCGAGGTCGGTCAGCGGGGAGGTGAGCCGGTTGGCCTGGCGGACCGCGAGGAGCACGGCGGCGACCACCGCGAGCAGGGCCACCGCCGCGATGATCAGGAGCGTGCGGCCGACCTCGCGGGTGACCGCGGAGCTGGCCTCCTCGACCGTGACCGTCTCGCGCTGCTCGCCCTTGCGGGTGGACTTGATGACGTCACCGGTGGGCTTGGTGCCGATGTGGATGTCGGCGCGGCCGGGGATCTCGATGCGCGCGTACCGGTCGCCCGTGACCTGGTCCTTGAGGACACCGGCGCTGATGAGCTCGTCGCCGAGGATGCGGCTGTCGACGATGCTCACCAGCCGCACCGCCTCGGAGTCCACACGTTCCTGGGCGCTGTTGCTGATCGTGCGGGTCTCGACGATGACGAGCGAGACCCCGAACACGGCGATCACGACCAGGACGACGGCCAGCGTGGAGTTGATGAGACGGCGACGCACAGGCCCCTCCGGACAACTGATCAATGAGGGCTAGGGCCGCGCCCCTTCAGGGGCGCGGGGAACTGCGCGATCAGCCACACACACCCCGCAGCCGCGCACCCCTCGTCAGGACACGACGGCGACAAGGCGAACCCGGCCGAGCCCGCGGAGCGGCCTAGCTCTTCTCGAAGCGGAACCCGACGCCTCGTACCGTCGCGATGTACCGCGGATTCGCGGCGTCGTCGCCGAGCTTCTTGCGCAGCCACGAGATGTGCATGTCCAGCGTCTTCGTGGACGACCACCATGTGGTGTCCCAGACCTCACGCATCAGCTGGTCGCGGGTGACGACCCGGCCGGCGTCCCTGACGAGCACCCGGAGCAGGTCGAACTCCTTGGCCGTGAGCTGGAGCTCCTCGTCGCCCATCCACGCCCGGTGCGACTCGACGTCGATCCGCACGCCGTGCGTGGCGGGCGGCTGCTGGGGCTCGGCCGCGCCGCGCCGCAGCAGGGCCCGGACCCGGGCCAGCAGCTCGGCGAGGCGGAACGGCTTGGTGACGTAGTCGTCGGCGCCCGCGTCCAGACCGACGACGGTGTCCACCTCGTCGGCGCGCGCGGTCAGGATGAGGATCGGCACGGTGAGACCCTCGGCGCGCAGCCGCCGGGCCACCTCCAGGCCGTCCATGCCGGGCAGCCCGAGGTCGAGCACCACGAGATCGATGCCGCCCTGGATGCCGGCGTCGAGCGCGGTGGGTCCGTCCTCGCGTACCTCAACCTCGTACCCCTCCCGGCGCAGGGCGCGGGCCAGGGGTTCCGAGATGGACGCGTCGTCCTCGGCGAGCAGTACTCGGGTCATGAAGTGATGGTAGTCCGCCGCGGACCAGTGCAGTGAGGGTGATCGACCTCCGTGGTGGTCCGGCGGGGAAAGGACCGTGCAACCCTGTGGGTTGCGGATGTAAATCTATGAACGACCTTCGATTCAGGCGCATAGTTCCATCCATACCTGTGATCCATCTCTCAAGTCCGGTCATATGCGGCATTGCCAGGACGTGGGGCCTTATGGTGACCGGACGCCTGTAGCATCACACGGGGACCTTTGGCGGGAGTTCGATGCCGAAGGTCTCTTTTGTGTGCGGGCTGGTGCCCACCAGCCTTGAAAGGAATGACCTGTGGCCGGGCCCCGAGCGCGAGGACGCGCGAGGGGCGTGGATCCCGGTGGTCGTCGTCCACCGCTCCGAGTTCGGGAGCGGACTCCCCGTGGGCGTGGGGCGGGACGGCTCTCCCGCCGGTGCCGGCCGCCTCCCCCACCGGGCGCGCACTCGCTCTCGAAGCGCGTCCCGACCAGCAAGGAACGACCATGGCGTCCAGCCTGACGAAGGACTCGGTCTCCCCGGGCACCCCCGGTTCCGAGAAGACCTTCTTCGGCCACCCCCGCGGACTGGCCACTCTCTTCATGACCGAGATGTGGGAGCGGTTCTCCTACTACGGCATGAGGGCACTCCTCCCGCTGTACCTGGTCGCCCCCGGCGGCCTGCACCTGAGCGCGACCGCCGCGACCGCGATCTACTCGGTGTACCTGTCGCTCGTGTACCTGCTCACCCTGCCCGGCGGCTGGTTCGCGGACCGCGTGCTCGGCCCCCGCAAGACCGTCGCCGTCGCCGGCCTGGTCATCATGCTCGGCCACCTGACGCTGGCGCTGCCCTCGTCGGGCACCTTCTACGCGGGCCTCGGTCTCGTCGCGATCGGCTCGGGCCTGCTGAAGGCCAACATCTCGACGATGGTCGGCCACCTCTACGACGGCCCGGACGACCCGCGGCGTGACGGCGGCTTCACCGTCTTCTACATCGGCATCAACCTCGGTGCCTTCGCCGCCCCGCTGGTCATCGGCACCATCGGCGAGAACGTCGACTGGCACCTCGGTTTCGCGCTCGCCGCGCTCGGCATGGCGCTGGGTCTGGCGCAGTTCCTGCTGGGCCGCCGTCACCTCGACGCGCGCTCCGACGTCGTCCCGACGCCGATGTCCGCCCAGGAGAAGGCCACGACCCTGCGCAAGGGCCTGCTGTGGCTGGCCGTCGCCGCGTTCTTCTACGCCGTCGTCGGCTTCTCCGGCCACTACACGCTGAACTGGGTCCTGGTCCCGCTCACGGTCCTCGGCCTGGTCATCCCGGTCTGGGTCATCGCCCGTATCAAGCGGGACAAGTCGCTGGACAGCGTCGAGCAGTCGAAGATGTCCGCGTACATCTGGTTCTTCGTCGCCGCTGCCGTGTTCTGGATGATCTACGACCAGGGCGGCTCCACGCTGTCGATCTTCGCCGAGTCGTCGGCCGAGAACACCGTGTTCGGCTGGGAGTTCCCGGTCTCCTGGTACCAGTCGGTGAACCCGGTGCTGATCATGGCCCTGGCGCCGGTCTTCGCCTGGGCCTGGCTGGCGATGAACCGGGCCGGCAGGGAGCCGAGCACGATCGTGAAGTTCTCCTCGGGCCTGGTCCTGGTCGGTGCGTCGTTCTTCCTCTTCCTGGCTCCCCTGTCGATCGCCGAGGGCGGTCACAAGGCCGCCGCGATGTGGCTGGTCGCCATCTACTTCGTGCAGACCGTCGGCGAACTGACCGTCTCCCCGGTCGGCCTCTCCGTGACCACGAAGATGGCTCCCGCGAAGTACGCCTCCCAGATGATGGGCGTCTGGTTCCTCGCCGTCACCGCCGGCGACGCCACCACGGGCCTGCTCTCCATCGCGGGCGTCGACCTGAACGGCATGGGTGTCGTCGCCATGCAGGCCACCCTCGCCGTGGTCGCCGGCTTCGCCGTCTACATGTACCGCAACAAGGTCAAGTCACTGATGGGCGACGTCCGGTAGGGCGCCCCCGAACGGCCGGAGGCCGTTCCTCAGGGGCGCGGGGAACCGCGGGACCGTCCACGACGGTCCCGCGGTTCCCCGCGCCCCTCATCCACTACGGCGCCCTCCGCGAAGCGCTACGGCATCCGGCGCGCGGCGCGCCCCTGCCGTCGGGGCATGAACGTGAACACCGCTCCGCCGAGCAGGATCGCGGTCCCGGCGACGAGCCCGAGCGCCCGCAGCCCTCCGCTGTCGTCGGCCCCGGTGTCCGCCAGCCCTCCGCCGGTACCACCGGCCGAGCCGGAGCCCGACGTACCGGTCCCGCCGGCTGAGCCGCTCCCGCCCGCGGCACCGCCCGGCTGTGCCGACGTGTCCAGCGTCAGCGACACCGCGGACTTCGTCGGCGTGCACGTCGTCGTCGTACCGAGCGCCTTCACGGTCAGCACACCCGGTGACAGCGTCGACTCCCCGTCCGCCCCCGGTTTGTACGTGCCCTTCATGTCGGAGATCACCATGGGATCCCCGGACTTGATCGCCTCGGCGTTCGTCGCTCCCTCGACGTGGACCGTTCCCGTGTCGGCGCCGCCCAGCACGACCTCCATCGACGGTTTGACCGAGTCCGCCGGGATGTCGGCGGGGCTGTCCATCACGGACCCCTTGAACTGGACGGTGAGGTCGTAACTCCCGCCGTTCTTCTTCGCGTTGATCTGGACCGGCGAGGTCGCGTCCTTGTCCCCGATCGGGGTCTTGCACGCGTAGGGGATCTCGACCGCCTTGCCCGTGAAGTCGGTCTCCCCGCCGCCCCCGGTGGAGCCTCCCGTGTCACTGCCCCCGGTCGGGGTCGGGGTCGGGGTCGGAGTCGGCGTCGGAGTGGGGGTCGGGTCGGTGCCGGTGGGCGGCGGGCTGGTGGGCGGAGTGCCCCCGCCCGCCGTGACGTTGATGGTCGCAGCGGACTGCACCGTCTCCGTCGGCGCGCACTTGGTGTCCGTCGACATGACGTTGATGGCGTACGCGTCCGGCGTCAGCGTCACCGCGCCCGCCGTCGTCAGTTTCAGTTTGCCCTTCATGTCGGACAGGATCATCGCCCCGCCCTTGGGGATCGCCGGGTTCTGGCGCGTCCCCTGCATCGCGACGGACGTGGTCTGCGCGCCGGCCGCCTTCAGGGTGCCGGACGGCTGGACGGAGTTGGCGGGCAGATCGATGAGGTCGGGGTTCTTCGACGCGGCCTGCGTGAACTTCCACACCACCTCGACCTCGTCGCCGACCTTCGCCGTGGCGGGCGCGGTGATCTCCACCTTGGTGGTGCCCTTGACCGTCGGCAGCCCGGCGACCGGAGGCGGTACGCAGTCGGTCGCGTAGGACACCTCGGCGGCCTGGGCGGGCGCCGCGGCCACACCCAGCAGGACTCCCGCACCACCGAGCATCATCGCGACTCCGGCCGCGCTCGCTCTCCGGCCGCCTCTCGGCCGGACTCTCCGTTGCGTGCTCACGTGTTTCCCTTCCTGGTGGGGGTCGTCGGAGTGTTCTCGTGCGGTGCGGAGAGCCGGTCGGCCTCGGCGGCCCCCGGATCGGTGTCGGGGGTGAACCAGGGCAGGGCCGGGTTCGTACGGGAGTCCGGGCGCGCGGCGTCGTCGGCGCCGGACCCGGAGGGCGCCGGAGCCGAGCCGGGCCTCGGCATCCGCAGGGTGACGTCGGGCAGCCGCAGCCCGCCGCGCCGCACGCC
>NZ_JAHRIB010000117.1 GCF_019090165.1 Streptomyces sp. BV286 | reverse complement strand
GGGTCTGGCGGGCCTGTTCGGCCAGATCCGCCCCCGCCCGGCGGGCGCCCCGGGAGGCGTTGACCAGGAGGGTGGCGATGAGTGAGGCGTCCACGTCGTGGCCCATGGCGTCGGTGACGGACAGGTGCAGCGTGTCCTGGTCGAGGGTGTAGTCGTAGGTGTCACCGGCGATGTCGGAGGCGGGCACCAGCGCGCCGGCGAGGGAGAACTCGGGAGCTTCGCAGGAGGGGGCCGGGGGCAGGGGCTGGCGCTGGATCTCTGCGGCGAGGCTGACTGTGGTGGTGTGGTTGCCCCGGTGGTAGAGGTCGGTGAAGCGGCGGTCGGTGACGATGATGTACGCCAGCGCGTGCGCGGCCTCCTCCACCTGCTCCAGCACGTCCTCGGTGACCTGGGTGAGGAACAACTCCAGAACCCCGATGGCGTCGCCGCGGTTGGTGACCGGGGCCAGGGCCCGCCGGTCCTGCCCGCCTTCCGGTGCCTGGACGAGTTTCTGGGTGCGCAGGACCTCGTCGTAGATGCTGCTGCCGGCGAGAGGGACCTGGTCGGGGTGGTGCTCGTGGTAGGTGGCCGTTTTCTCGCTGACCCGCAGCAGGCGCCGGCCGACGACGTCGGCGAACAGGAACGACACGTACCGTGCGCCGAACCGCTCCCGCAGGTTGTCCGCGACGACGTCCAGCGAACGTACCGGTGCGGCGTCCTCCGCCGCCGCCAGCACCTGTGCCGGTGCGATCCGGTCACGCATCCGCTTCAGCCTCCGCTGCGGGGTGAGTTGCCCCGCCTGCTCTTGCCGGCATGACCGTATGCGTCGCGGCGAGGGCGGCGATCACACCTTTCGAAAGGCTCGAGGT
>NZ_JAHRIB010000116.1 GCF_019090165.1 Streptomyces sp. BV286 | reverse complement strand
CGTCGTCTCGGGGCTGTCCGCCGTGGTGGGCGTCGGTGACGGCGCCGATCAGGGTGCGCACGACCTCGCGGGGGTGTTCGGCGGCGGTAGCGCTGAGGATGCGGGGCAGGTCGGCGGTCTCCGCTTCGCGTTCCTGCATGCTGTCGGTGTAGAGCAGGAGGCGGTCACCGGGGCGCAGGTAGAGGTCCTGCACCCGGTAGGCGCCCTGCCAGGCAACGCCGAAGGGCAGGTTCACGGTCAGGTGGAGTTGTTCGGCCTGGCCGTCGCGCAGCAGCAGGGGCCAGGGGTGGCCGGCGTTGACGAGCTGGGCGCCGCTGCCGTCCAGGGTGATGCGCAGCAGCTGGCCGGTGGCGAAGGTGCGCCGGCCGTGGTCGAGGAGTGCCTGGTGGGTCTGGCGGGCCTGTTCGGCGAACAGGAACGACACATACCGTGCGCCGAACCGCTCCCGCAGGTTGTCCGCGACGACGTCCAGCGAACGTACCGGCGCGGCGCCCTCAGCCGCCGCCAGCACCTGTGCCGGTGCGATCCGGTCACGCATCCGCTTCAGCCTCCCCTGCGGGGTGAGTTGCCCCGCCTGCTCTTGCCGGCATGACCGTATGCGTCGCGGCGAGGGCGGCGATCACACCTTTCGAAAGGCTCGAGGT
>NZ_JAHRIB010000115.1 GCF_019090165.1 Streptomyces sp. BV286 | reverse complement strand
CCCCCGTCGCCCCGATCGCCCCCGAGGACGCCATGAGCAGCACGACCGGCCCCACCAGCGGAAGCAGCACCGGCAGCACGACCCTCATCACCAACATCGCCAGTCTGGTCACCAACGACCCCTCCCTGGGTGACGGCTCCCCCCTCGGTCTGATCCAGGACGCGGCCGTCGTCATCGACGGCGACCGCATCGCGTGGACCGGTGAATCAAGAGAAGCACCCGCCACTGACAACCGGGTCGACGCCGGTGGCCGCGCGGTGATCCCCGGCTTCGTCGACTCCCACTCGCACCTCGTCTTCGCGGGCGACCGCACCCAGGAGTTCAACGCCCGCATGTCCGGCCGCTCCTACAGCGCCGGCGGCATCCGCACGACCGTCGCCGCCACCCGGGCCGCGAGCGACGAGGAACTGGAGCGCAACCTCACCCGCTACCTCCACGAGGCCCTCCGCCAGGGCACGACCACGTTCGAGACGAAGTCCGGCTACGGGCTGACGGTCGAGGACGAGGCGCGGGCCCTGCGCATCGCCTCCGCGCACACCGACGAGGTCACCTACCTCGGCGCGCACATCGTCTCCCCGGACCACGCCGACGACCCCGACGGGCCCGCGGAGTACGTCGCGCTCGTCACAGGCGAGATGCTCGACGCCTGTGCCCCGTACGCCCGGTGGATCGACGTCTTCTGCGAGAAGGGCGCCTTCGACGGGGACCAGGCCCGCGCGATCCTCACCGCGGGAAAGGCGAAGGGCCTGCACCCGCGCATCCACGCCAACCAGCTCTCGTACGGCCCCGGCGTGCTGCTGGCCGTCGAACTCGACGCGGCCTCGGCGGACCACTGCACCCACCTGACGGACGCGGACGTGGACGCCCTCGCGAGCGGTGACACGGTGGCCACTCTCCTCCCCGGTGCCGAGTTCTCCACCCGCGCCGAATGGCCCGACGCCCGCCGCCTCCTCGACGCGGGCGTCACGGTCGCCCTCTCCACGGACTGCAACCCGGGCTCGTCCTTCACGTCGTCCGTGCCGTTCTGCATCGCGTTGGCGGTACGGGACATGGGGATGACACCCGACGAGGCGCTCTGGTCGGCGACGGCGGGCGGAGCGCGGGCCCTGCGCCGCACGGACGTCGGCCGCCTCACCCCCGGCGCCCACGCGGACCTCGCCCTCCTCGACGCCCCCAGCCACGTGCACCTGGCCTACCGACCGGGCGTACCGCTGGTCGGCCCGGTGTGGCGCCGGGGCGTACGGGTGGCCTGACCCGCCGGGGCACCCCGGGCCGTGCCCGTGCCCGGGGTACGAGGACGCGGCCGGGCGGGTGAGGTCAGGCAGGCCCCGCGCCCGCCCGCCACCGCTGCTCCGTGCGGCCCGTGTCCGGGGCCAGGTCCAGGCCGTCGTCGCCGGACGGCGTCAGCGCGTGGTCCGGGGCGACGGCCGGGCGGAGCACGCCGGAGGCGGTCACCGCGAACCGCAGGTTCGCTCCGTTGCTGCCGTCGAGCGAGTCGCACTCCCAGACGCCCACGCCGTCGTCGGTCGCGCCGCGGCTGTCCAGGCAGAAGTCGGGGTCCGCGTACGACTGCAGGGCGCCCCGGTCGGTGTCGACGCGCCAGCGCTGGGTGCGGGCCGAGGTACAGGGGGCCGTGACGACGTCCGTGCCCTTCTCCAGGTGGGCGTCCGCGGTGTCCAGGCAGCGGCCCGTGTCGCGGTTGACCACCTGGGCGTAGCCGTGTCCGGGAGGCGGCGGGGGAGGGGCGGGCTTCGTACGGGACGGGCTCGGTGACGCCGGCCTCGAAGGGCTCGGGCTCCTCGTCGGCTTCGGCGGACCGGTCGTGCCGGCCGTGGCGGAGGGGGACGGCGCCGTGGGCACCGTGGCCGTCACCGTGACCGGCGGACGCACCGGGGGTCTCGTGCCGGCCGCCCCCTGAGGGCGTGAGCCGTCCGAGGTGGCGAGGAGGATCAGCAGAGGGGCGAGGGCGACTCCGAGAGCCGCCGAGGCCAGCACGAAGCGGCGGGACGGCGGCCAGGTGACCGGCACCGCCCGGGGCCGCGACGCGGCGGACGGGTGCGCGCGAGAGCGGCCCGCACCGGCCGTGCCCGCCATGGCGTAGGCCGTGCCGCCCCACGGCAGCAGACCCTCGGCCAGCGCCGTGCGACGGTCGTCCCGCAGCGCGGAGAGCTGCCCGTACGCGAGGGCGCAGTGCCCGCACTCGGCCATGTGGGCGCGCAGGTCCGCGCTGTGGCGGGGGCTGTCGGGATGGACCGACTCCTCGATCAGCCGGCGGAAGTCCTGGCAGCGCGGGTCACCGGAGGCGGCGAGGTGGGACTGCAGGAAGGTCGTGCGCAACGCCTGGAAGGCCGGCTCCGTCCCGTACGTCACGTCCTCGCGGGTGACGCCCAGCGCTCCGGCCGTCTCGTCCTCGGGCTCCCGCTCGACGATCCCGTACCAGAGGAGGCCCTGGACCCGGGCGGGCAGCGACCGGAACGCGTCGAGCATCGGCGGGAGCGGGCCGCCGGGGTGGCTCTCGCGCAGCCGCGCGAGCAGTCCGGGGTCGAGCCCGCCCGACCGCTCGTCCCCGGCCCACGCGACGGCCACCCGCCCGGCCAGCAGCAGGAGTTGGTGCCGCCAGGGCCCGCGGGGGTCGACGCCGCGCACGGTCTCCTGGGCGGCGAGGGTGAAGGCGTGGGCGGTCAGTTCCCGGGCGGCCGCGTCACCGGTGGTGCACAGCCGGGCGTACGCGAGGACCGCGGGCCGGTGGCGTGCGCGCAGTTCCCGCAGCGCCGCGTAGCCGGTCGAGGCGTCGCCGCGCAGCAGTTCGGTCAGGCGTGCGTCGGACGCCCCCGTGTGCACGCCGCCCCCGGTCCCGCCGTCGCCGCCGGCCCCTCGGCCCTCACCCCGAGCCATGCGTCCGCCTCTCCTGCGCCCTGTGCCGTCACGTGCGGGCTCCTGACGTACCAGCCAGTTTGCCGGGTGACCATAGTGAGGGAAGGCAACCAGCGGGGAAAGGGGGTTGCCGCCGGTAACCCGAGGCGGTCCCGTGGGCGGACCGGGGGTGAATCAAGGGGCCGGGAGGCCAGGGGCGGCAAGCGGCCGACGGGCGAAACGCGCGGGGCCGAACCGGACAGTCCGGTTCGGCCCCGCGTATGCACCCGCGTTCGTGTGCGACGAAGGTGTCACTCCTCGACGGTCAGTCCCCTGCGCAGTCGCACCAGCGTCCGCGACAGCAGCCGCGACACGTGCATCTGCGAGATGCCGAGCTCGTCACCGATCTCCGACTGGGTCATGTTGGCGACGAAACGCAGAGACAGGATCTGCCGGTCGCGCTGCGGAAGTCCGGCGATCAGCGGCTTCAGCGACTCGACGTACTCGATGCCCTCGATGCCGTGGTCCTCGTAGCCGATGCGGTCCGCCAGCGCGCCCTCGGAGTCGTCCTCCTCGGGCTGGGCGTCCAGCGAGCTGGCCGTGTAGGCGTTGGACGCCGCCATGCCCTCGACGACCTCGTCGTTCGACAGCCCCAGACGCTCCGCCAGCTCTCCCACCGTCGGAGCGCGGTCCAGCTGCTGTGCGAGTTCGTCGCCGGCCTTGGCCAGGTCGAGACGGAGTTCCTGAAGACGGCGCGGCACGCGCACCGACCACGACGTGTCGCGGAAGAAGCGCTTGATCTCGCCGACGATGGTCGGCATCGCGAAGGTCGGGAACTCGACGCCACGGCTGAGCTCGAAGCGGTCGATCGCCTTGATCAGGCCGATGGTGCCGACCTGGATGATGTCCTCCATCGGCTCACTGCGCGAGCGGAACCGGGAGGCGGCGAACTTCACCAGGGCGAGGTTCAGTTCGACCAGGGTGTTACGGACGTACGAGTACTCGTACGTCCCTTCCTCCAGCGACTCGAGCCGCTCGAAGAGGGTCTTGGACAGGGCCCTCGCGTCCACCGGTCCCACCTCGGCGAAGGGGGGTATCTCCGGAAGACCGGCGAGGCCGGGGTTCTCGTCGGCGGACTCGTCCGCCAGTTGTTCCGGAGGGCGCGTCGACGTCGCCCTCTGGGTCTGCGATGCGTCGAGCCGGGGTGACATGATGTCCTCCATCGTTCTCGGCATATGGCTGCCGATGCCAATACGTGCACTGCGGTGTGCGGCGCCTCCAAAGCCGGCCGTGTCGAAAACTGTCTCTACTAGCCCTACCCGCTTTTGTGACTCTCTCGCAAGTGAGATTCACGGTGAAATGTCCGTTTCTTGGCGGTTGTTCGGGTGTCAGAGTGTGCAGGGAAGGCGTAGGGTTCGGGGGCGTCAGTCAACAACGTCAAAAAGCAATCACGACGGTCGGAAGAGAGAGACGGCATGGACCGCGGGACGGTCGGCAGCGCACAGTCGGGCCGGCTTCTGGTCGAGGTGCGGGAAGAGGGCACTAGTGCCGTCATCACCCCGGCGGGTGAGCTGGATCACCATACGGCGGACCTTCTGCGCGAACCGGTCGAGGACTGCCTCGACCGAGGGTTCGCGCGACTCGTCGTGGACTGTTCACGGCTGGAGTTCTGTGACTCCACCGGACTGAACGTCCTGCTCGGTGCCCGGCTTCGGGCCGAGGCGGCGGGCGGCGGGGTCCATCTGGCGGGAATGCTGCCGGTGGTGGCCCGGGTCTTCGAGATCACCGGGGCGGAGGCCGTCTTCACCGTGCACGACACGCTCGAGGCGGCGCTGGCCGACAAGAGCGGAGCCGACGGCGCCGAGGCGGGTGAACCCGGGGCCTCGGAGCCCGGGGCCGACCCGTCCGGGTCCGCGCGGCCCGCCGCCGACTCCGGTGACTAGTCGACTCGGAGCGGTGCACTGCGGCACAGTTATGCCTCGGTTGCCTCTGTGTGATCAACGCGTTATCAGAGTCACGACATCCGTGGCGAATAAGTGGGTGTTCTGACGGTTCGGTCGGGCAGGAGACATTCTGAATATGTCAACAGACCGAACGGCGAGCACGCGGCGGACCGGGCCGACTCCTGATCCGGAGTGTCCCGAACCTTCCGTGTGTGCGGAATGTGCTGAGAACTGAGTCTTGAATCGTGAACTGGTGAATCGGTGAGGTGAAGCGCTGATGAGCACCACCCGGCCTTGTTCGCCGGGCGACCGCGGCCCGGAACCGGGCGACGGCGGCGCTTCCGGGACGCCTCCGGGCGGTACACCCGCCGGGCGTCGGGCCCGCCGGCTGAACTTCGACGGCGAGAGCGGTGTCGTCCCGATGGCCCGTGACTTCGCGCGGCAGGCGCTGTACGAGTGGGGCTGGCTGCCCGCGGCCTCCGCCGACCAGCGGGCGGCGGCGGAGGACGTACTGCTGGTCGTCTCCGAACTGGTCACCAACGCCTGCCTGCACGCGGAGGGCCCGGACGAACTCCGGATCGCCTACGACAAGAAGGTGCTCCGGGTGGAGGTCTCCGACCGGGGCACGGGCCAGCCCGCCCCGCGGACCCCGCACAGAGCCGGCCGCCCCGGTGGTCACGGCATGTTCATCGTGCAGCGGCTGTGCCTGGACTGGGGCGTGATCCGCACGGCCGGGGTCGCCGGCAAGACCGTCTGGGCGGAGCTCGGAGCACCCGCGTAACACCCTCGGGACGCGCACTCCGACCCTCATCTCGGGTTACCCGCGGTTCGAACCCTTCTTCGCACATCACTCGATGCGCGTCGGATCCCCACGGATCCGGCGCGCATTTTGTCTTCCCTCGGCAAGGCCCCGGGCGTACCTTGACGGCCGATCTGATGTTCCGTCAGGAACTGTGTCGCGAACGTCTTCAGGAACGCCTTCAGGAATGAGGGGACCGTGTCATACCGGACGTACCAGAAACGAACCGCCGCGCTCGCGTCCGCCGCGGCCCTGGCCGGCTCGGCGGTGCTGATGGCCGCCCCCGCAGCCAGGGCCGACGTGGTGGACGTCAACTACCAGTGCAAGACCCCCATCGGTGACAAGTCCGCCGTCTCGCCCATCGACATCAAGGGCGTCAAGAGCGGCAGCGGCTACCAGCTCACCATGACCTTCCAGAAAGGCGTCTCGTCCAGCCCCGTGGAACTGGGCAAGGGCGCGATGAACCCGAGCGCTGTCATCACGCTCGGCGGCGCCGACAGCGGCACCGTGTCGGTCAAGGGCCCCGCCAACCCGGAAGCGGTTCCCGCCAACACCCCCATCAAGATCACCGACCTGACCGGGACGTACACCCCGAAGAAGACCGGCAAGGTCACCTTCACGCCGGGCGTGCTGACCATCAAGGCCCTCGGTACGACGACCACGTGCACGCCCAGCAACAGCCCGAAGGCCTCGCTGACCCTGGACGTCACGGCGGCCGGCGGTGGCTCCACGGGCGGCTCCACGGGTGGCTCCTCGCAGGACGCCCCGGCGGGCGGCGAGGAACTCCCGCAGACCGGCCCCGAGGACTCCGCGATCGCACTCGGCACCCTCGGCGGCACGGTGCTGCTGGCCGGCGCGGCCGGCGTGCTGTGGCTCACCAGGAGGAACCAGGCCCGCCACTGAGCCTCCCGGCCCGCACACCGGCAGGCCGACCACCGCCCCTCGGCACGGCTCCCCACAGCCGGAGGCCCGGGGGCGCCAGCGCACCGCCCCTACCGCTTCGGAGCCGCCGATGCCGTTCGTCGTCCGTGCCCTCTGCCTCGCCTCCGTGACCGCGCTCGGCGTCGCCCCGGTCTCCGCCGCCGCCGACGACTGGTCCGTCGCGCCCTCGGCAGGCGGCCGGGACGGGCGGCCGTACTTCTACGCGGAAGGCGCGCCGGGCACGGTCCTCCAGGACAAGGTGTCCGTGCTGAACCCGGGCGGGCAGCCGCTGACGGTACGGCTCCGGGGCGCCGACGCCGACAACGCAGGGAGGGGCGCGCTCTCCGTACGGGCGAAGGCGAAGGACACCGGGGCCTGGATCACGTTCGCCGACCGGACGGTGCGGATCCCGGCGCGGACCCGCGCGGACGTGCCCTTCACCGTGAGCGTGCCGGCGGGCACCACACCCGGCGACCACCCCGGCGCGATCCTCGCGAGCGCCGGGGGCCGGACCGCGGCCGTACGTGTCCACCTGAGGGTCGGCGGACCGGCCCTCTCGGCGCTCACCGTCGAGCACGTGAAGGTCCGCGACGGCCGGATCTCCTACGAGCTGGTCAACCGCGGCACCACCGTGCTGGCCCCGAAGCTCGCCGTACGCGCCGAGGGCCTGTTCGGAGAGGTGCTCGACCGGGCCCCGCGCGCCCTGCCCCTCGAACTGCTCCCCGGCCGCCGCGTCGCACTCGACGAACCCTGGCCCGACCCGCCCGCCCTCGACGGGGTCGACGTCGAACTGGCGGTCACGGCGGCGGGCGGGGCGCGGGCCGAGGCGGAGGCCAGGGCGTGGTTCGTGCCGTGGACGGCGGTGGCGGGCGCGGCGTCCGGGCTCGTGGTGTGCGCGGGCAGCGCCCACTGGTCCGTACGGCGTCGGAGGCGGTCCCGGCAGGCCGGGCGCACCGGACAGCCGCACAGGGAAGCCGAGTTGACGGGAGCGGTGACGTGAGCGGCAAGGTACGTGTCCCGGCGGTCCTGGTGGTGCTAGCGCTCGCCCTGTTCCCGCTGGTGGGGACGACCGCCTCGGCGGCGGACAAACCGGCGGTCGAGCTGTCCAGATCCCAGGCGGGGACCGGCGGTTCGATCACTGTGAACGGCACCGGATGGCGGGCGAACGCCCTGCTGATGATGCTGATCTGCGGCCGGTCCTCGACCGACCGGGGCGTGATCGGCGGCACCAACTCCTGTGCCAACGCGGACGGGCGGGCCGTCACCGCCGACGCCAAGGGCAGGTTCAGCAAAAAGCTGCCGGTCTCCGAACCGCCCGTGCCGTGCCCCTGCGTGGTGCACGTCGCGACGGTCACCGGGGAGAAGGCGGAGGCGGACGCCGCGTTCCTGGTCGCGGGACACGACGTCGAGCCGCTGCCGAAACAGGACAGCGGCGGGCGGCTCTCGGTGCTCACCGACACCCGGCTCGACGGGTCGGGCGGACTGCTCACCTGGTTCGGCGCGCCACCGTCCCGCACACTCGTCTTCACCGTCGGCAACGTCGGTACGGCCCCCGTGAAGGACCCGGTCTTCCAGGTCGGCACCTCCCACGGCGTGTTCGCCCCGCAGTGGGAGGAACAGCAGTGGCGCGGCACCATCGGGCCCGGCAAGAAGGCACGCATCAGCCTGCCGGTCGAGCTGACCGCCGGTGCGCACGGCGACTACACGGTCTCGCTCAAGTTCGGCGGCAAGGTGCTCGCCGAGCAGCCGTGGGGCGTGGGCCGCCCCTGGGGCGTGACGCTCTTCTGGATCCTGGTCTGTGCCGTCGTACCGGCCGCCCTGTTCCGGATCGGCATGGCCGTGGTGGACCGGATCAGGCCGCGCGGGCCCGCCGGCCGTGTCAGGCGCTTCGGCGCCGGC
>NZ_JAHRIB010000114.1 GCF_019090165.1 Streptomyces sp. BV286 | reverse complement strand
GGGCGGCGCTGGCCGCCCGGCCTGGCGGACCGGGCGGGCGCGGGCACCCTGCGGCGCGGGGGTTCCCTGTCGGACACTTCCGTCACCTGCCGGGAGTCGTGGAGGTCGGCGTGGGCTGCGGGGCGGGCTCCGTGGCCGGATCCGGCGCCCCGGTGGGCGTCGGGGCCCCGGTGAGCGTCTGCGGCTCGGTGGGTGTCTGCGGTGCGGTGGGCGTCGGGGCCGGTGCGGGGGCGAGCACCTCGGGCGGACGGATCACGGACACCGACGACTGCTCGGCGGCCGCGCTGGGGACACCGCGGACCGTGCCGTCGGGGTTGAGGAAGGCCGGGTCGCCGCCGGGCACCATGCCCAGCTCGCGGGCGCGGCGCTGGAGGGCCTCGGGGGCGGAGTAGGCGTCCACGTCCCGCTGGAGCGCCTGCTCCTCGTCGGTGAGGCTCTTGGTGTCCTTCTGGAGGTCGTCGAGCTGGAACGAGCCTTCACTGAGGGCGGAGTTCAGCACCAGGAGCCCGATGAGACCGCCCCCGAGCAGCAGCACGACCAGGAGGACGAAGGGGGTACGGGCCGCCTGTCCGGAGCCCGTCGGGAACAACCGTGCCAGCCGGGCCGCCCGCCCCCTCAGTTCGGGTTTCCTATTCACTCACCCTCCAGGTGAGCTCGGGTCCGCGACCGATGGGTCCGGGTTTCCGGCCCATGCGCCCAGCGAGTTCGGTTGTCCACCTCACGCACCCTTCCGTCACTCGGCGTCCTCCCGGATGCGCTGCGCCCCGCGCAGCCGCGCCGGGGCCGCCCGCCGGTTCTCCGCGACCTCTTCCTCGGTGGGGAGTTCGGCACCGCGCGTGAGGAGCTTGAGCCGGGGCTGGTAGCGCTCGGGGACGACCGGCAGCCCGGGCGGCGCGGTGGTGGCGGCGCCCGCCGCGAACACCTGCTTGACCAACCGGTCCTCGAGGGAGTGGTACGACAGCACTGCGATCCTGCCGCCGACGGCGAGTGCCTTCACGGCGGCGGGGATCGCCCTCTCCAGGACGGTGAGTTCGCCGTTGACCTCGATGCGCAGCGCCTGGAAGGTCCGCTTGGCGGGGTTGCCGCCGGTGCGCTTGGCCGCCTGCGGCAGGGAGTCGCGGATCAGCTCGACGAGCCGCGCGCTGTTGGTGAAGGGCTCCTTGTCCCGCTCGCGCACGACCGCGGACACGATCCGCTTGGCCTGCTTCTCCTCGCCGTAGGCGCGCAGGATCCGTACGAGCTCCCCCGGCGGGTAGGTGTTGAGGACCTCGGCCGCGCTGATGCCGGTCGTCTGGTCCATGCGCATGTCGAGCGGGGCGTCCTGGGCGTAGGCGAAGCCGCGGTCCGCCTCGTCGAGCTGCATCGAGGAGACGCCCAGGTCGAAGAGGATGCCCTGGACGCTCGCCAGGCCCAGGCGGTCGAGCACGTCGGGCAGTTCGTCGTAGACCGCGTGCACCAGTGCGGCCCGGTCGCCGAAGGGTGCGAGCCGCTCCCCGGAGAGGCGCAGCGCCTCCTTGTCGCGGTCCAGGGCGACCAGCCGGGCCTCGGGGAACCGGCTGAGCAGGGCCTCGCTGTGACCGCCGAGACCGAGCGTGCAGTCGACGACCACGGCTTCCGGCCGCTCCAGCGCGGGGGCCAGCATGTCCAGACAACGCTGGAGCATGACCGGGACGTGTCGACTCTGGCTCAAGGGGCCCTCTCAGGTCCGGCGCGTCCGGTACGCACCGCCGGGTCCCCGCGCCCCCGCGGCCGACGCGGGGAGTGTCCCCGGGTGAGGGGGGAGCGCCTGCCGGCGCCGGAAGCGTCAGCCGACCGGGAGCGGGAGGAGGCCGAGCCGTACGTACGCGCCGCGCACGCGGGGAGGTCCCGGCACGTCGCCGGGCCTCCTGGGGAAAGCTGTCCAGCGGGGAGGCCGTCTCGCCTCCCGCTTCGCGTCACTTTAGTCGACGGTGTCACACGGTCAACGAACCGGCCTGCGCGTCGCGGCTCTCTCCCGCGATCAAGCGGCAAACCGGGAAATTCCACTCGTACGGGCGCACTCGATCCACCCTTGTGGGTTACCTCACAACAACGCTCATTGATGTTCTTTGTCCCCTCTCACAGCAGGCCCGAACGGCACGTGACCATTACCGTCGTAGCCATGACGACTTCCGCATCCGTTCCCACAGAACCCGAAGACGCCATATCCACCGGCGGCACGGTGACCGACCGCCTCGTCGAGGCCAACGAGCGGTACGCCGCCGCCTTCACCGATCCCGGCATGGACGCCCGTCCCGTGCTGGGTGTCGCGGTCGTGGCCTGCATGGACGCCCGGCTCGACCTGCACGACGCCCTGGGTCTGGAGCTCGGCGACTGCCACACGATCCGCAACGCCGGCGGCGTCGTCACCGACGACGTGATCCGCTCCCTCACCATCAGCCAGCGCGCGCTCGGCACCCGCAGCGTCGTCCTCATCCACCACACCGGCTGCGGCCTGGAGTCCCTCACCGAGGACTTCCGCCGCGAGCTGGAGATGGAGGTCGGCCAGCGCCCCGCCTGGGCCGTGGAGGCCTTCCCGGACGTCGAACAGGACGTACGGCAGTCCATGCAGCGCGTGCGTACCTCCCCGTTCCTTCTGCACACGGACGACGTACGTGGTTTCGTATTCAACGTGAAGACCGGCCTGCTGCGTGAGATAGACCCCACCTGACGCCAGTTCGACCCGGTCAAACACCGCAAGACCTTACATATCGCGGCCAGTTATCCACAGGCGAGTGACACGAACCGGTAACGGCAACAAGAATGCGTGTGTGGCGTCACGCGGAACTTTTCACGCGTGGTGTCCGTGTTCGGGGTGGGCCGGTCCGCATCGCAGAGCGTCGGCCCGGAGAAAGAACGGGCCGAGGAGGGCCGGGTGACGACCTATGACGATCGAGCGAGCCTTACAGATCTGACCGCCACTGTGGAGAGAGTCCGCAGTTCGGTGGAGGAAGTGATCGAGGGCAAGCCTGAGGTCGTACGGCTTTCGCTGACCGTACTGCTCGCCGAGGGGCATCTTCTGATCGAGGATGTCCCCGGCGTCGGCAAGACCATGCTGGCCAAGGCACTGGCGCGGTCCATCGACTGCTCAGTGCGACGTATTCAGTTCACGCCCGACCTGCTGCCCTCGGACATCACAGGCGTGTCCATCTGGGACCAGCAGAGCAGGGACTTCGAGTTCAAACCGGGAGCGATCTTCGCGCAGATCGTGATCGGCGACGAGATCAACCGCGCGTCGCCCAAGACACAGTCGGCGCTCCTGGAGTCCATGGAGGAGCGCCAGGTCACCATCGACGGGCAGACCTACGAGCTGCCCAGTCCCTTCATGGTCGTGGCCACGCAGAACCCGGTCGAGATGGAGGGCACCTACCCTCTGCCGGAGGCGCAGCGCGACCGTTTCATGGCCCGGGTCTCCATCGGCTACCCCAGCGCGGAGGCCGAGCTGCAGATGCTCGACATCCACGGTGGCGCCTCCCCCCTGGACGACCTTCAGCCGGTGGCGCACGCGCACGAGATCCTGAAGCTCATCGACGCGGTCCGCACGGTCCACGTCGCCGACCCGGTCCGCCGGTACGCGGTCGATCTGGTCGGCGCCACGCGCAGCCACCCGGACCTGAGACTCGGCGCCTCGCCGCGCGCGACGCTGCACCTGCTGCGCGCTGCGAAGGCGTCCGCCGCTCTCAGCGGCCGGGACTACGCGCTGCCGGACGACGTCCAGGCCCTCGCCGTCGCGGTCCTGGCCCACCGGCTGCTGCCCACCGCGCAGGCACAGTTGAACCGTCGTACGGCCGAGCAGGTCGTCCTGGAGATCATCCAGCGCACGCCGGTGCCCGCGGCGCCCCAGTCGCCGGGTGGCCTGGCGATGGGCCGCGGCACCTCCGCGTTCGGCTCACAGCCGCCCCGGAGGCTGTGATGACCACCGGGGGGATGCCCGCAGCGACGGCCGAGGAGGACAAGGGCGGGCTGCGCACGGCACTCGCCGGCCTCACCACGCGTGGGCGGTCGTTCCTGGCCGCCGGCATCGCGGCCGCCATCTGCGCGTACGTCCTGGGGCAGAGCGATCTGCTCCGGGTCGGGCTGCTGCTCGCGGTCCTGCCACTGGTCTGCGCGGCCGTGCTCTACCGCACGCGCTACCGGGTCGCCGGCAGTCGCCGCCTCTCCCCCGGGCGCGTGCCGTCGGGTTCCGAGGCACGCGTCCACCTGCGGATGGACAACGTCTCGCGGCTGCCCACGGGTCTGCTGATGCTCCAGGACCGGGTGCCGTACGTGCTCGGGCCGCGGCCCCGGTTCGTACTGGACCGGGTCGAGGCGGGCGGGCGGCGCGAGGTGTCGTACCGCGTGCGGTCGGATCTGCGCGGCCGCTATCCGCTGGGCCCGCTGCAGCTGCGGCTCAGCGACCCCTTCGGGATGTGCGAGCTGACCCGTTCCTTCTCGACGTACGACACCCTGACGGTCGTCCCGCGCGTGGAGCCGCTGCCGCCGGTGCGGCTGACCGGTGAGGCGAAGGGGTACGGCGACGGGCGGCAGCGCTCGCTGGCCCTGGCCGGCGAGGACGACGTGATCCCGCGCGGGTACCGCTACGGCGACGACCTGCGCCGGGTCCACTGGCGGCTGACGGCCCGCTACGGCGAGTTGATGGTGCGCCGCGAGGAGCAGCCGCAGCGGTCCCGCTGCACGGTGCTCCTCGACACCCGCGGCATCGCCTTCGCCGGTGCGGGACCGGACTCGGCCTTCGAGTGGGCCGTGTCGGGCACGGCGTCGACGCTGGTGCACATGCTCGAACGCGGCTTCTCGGTACGGCTGTTGACCGACACCGGCACCTCGGTACCGGGCGAGGGCGCCGACGGGTTCGCCGGGGCGAGCCAGGAGTCGGCGGACGCGGCGGGACTGATGATGGACACCCTCGCGGTGATCGACCACTCCGACGGTACGGGCCTCTCCCGGGCGTACGACGTACTGCGGGGTGGCAACGAAGGGCTGCTGGTGGCCTTCCTCGGCGACCTGGACGAGGAGCAGGCGACGGTGCTCGCCAAGATGCGCCAGCGCAGCGGCGGGGCCGTGGCCTTCCTGCTGGACAGCGAGTCATGGGTGCGGGGCGCCGCCGACGAACAGAGCGAGGAGCGGCTTCGGATGCTGCGCGAGGCGGGCTGGACCGCTCTGGCCGTCCCGCCAGGCGTCGGCCTGGGCGATCTGTGGCGGGAGGCGGACCGACAGCGCAACGGTGTCGCGTCGACGGGCAGTACGGCAGGAGGCGGTGGCTCATGAGCGGACGCGCGCGACTCGCGCTGTGCGCCGCGGCGGCGACGCTGATGGCGGCCTGCGCGCTGCTGCCGCTGGTCGATCCGGCGACCTGGTTCCTTCAGGCGGCGTTCCTGCTCGCGGTGCAGACCGGGGTGGGTGCGGCGGCCCGGCGGGTACCGCTCGCGCGGCCGCTGACGATCGCGGTGCAGGCGCTGGTGACCCTGATGCTGCTGACGCTCTCGTTCGCCAGGGAGCAGGCCATCGCCGGGCTGCTCCCCGGCCCCGACGTGTTCCGGTACTTCGGTGAGCTGCTGCAGGCCGGCGCCGACGACGTGGGCCGGTACTCGATTCCCGCGCCGCTCTCCGACGGCATCCGGCTGATGCTGGTCGGCGGGGTCGTGGTGATCGGACTCGCGGTGGACGCGCTCGCGGTGACGTTCCGCAGTGCGGCTCCCGCCGGACTGCCGCTGCTCGCGCTGTACTCCGTCGCCGCGGGCCTCGCGGACGGCGCCGCCGGATGGGTCTGGTTCCTGCTGGCGGCCGCCGGCTATCTGGTGCTGCTGCTGGCCGAGGGGCGTGACCGGCTCTCGCAGTGGGGCAGGGTCTTCGGCGGCGGGCCCCGTACGCCGGGCACGGATCCCTCGGAAGGCGCGGTCGCGCCGATCCGTACGGGCCGGCGCATCGGCGCCGTCGCGCTCGGCATCGCCCTGGTCGTACCGCTCGCCCTGCCCGCGCTCGACGGCGGGCTGCTGGACGCCGCGGGGACCGGCGTCGGCACGGGGACCGGAGGCGGCGGCACGATCTCCGCGGTGAACCCGCTGGTCTCGCTCCGCGACAGCCTCAACGTGGACGAGGACCGCGAGGTCATGTCCTACCGCACCGACTCCGAGGAGACGCAGGACCTGTATCTGCGGATCGTCTCGCTCGACGAGTTCGACGGCACGGCGTGGAAGCCGGCCAAGCGTCATGTCGACGACGTGCCGGATTCGTTCCCGACGCCGCCCGGCCTCGGTGACGACGTCGAGCGCACCGAGATCCAGACGAGGATCTCGGCGGCGGACTGGTACGCGCAGGACTGGCTGCCGATGCCCTACCCGGCCAGCCAGGTGGGGATCGGCGGCAAGTGGCGGTACGAGCCCGTGGGCCGCACCCTCGTCGGCGACCACGGCCAGACCACGCGCGGCCTGGAGTACACGGTCAAGAGCCTGATCGTGCAGCCGACCGCGGAGCAGCTCGCCAACGCGCCCGAGGCGCCGGCGGTGCTGAAGCGTGAGTTCACCAAGGTGCCCGAGTCCCTGCCGCCGATAGTGGGGCAGACCGCGCAGCAGATCACGGAGGGCTCGGCCAACGACTACGAGCGCGCGGTGAAGCTGCAGGACTGGTTCGCCCTGGAGGGCGGCTTCACGTACGACACCGAGGTGCAGGTCGGCAGTGGGTCCCAGGCCATAGCGCGCTTCCTGAGGGAGAAGGAGGGCTTCTGCGTCCACTTCTCCTTCGCGATGGCTTCCATGGCGCGGACGCTGGGCATACCGGCCCGCGTCGCGGTGGGCTTCACTCCTGGTTCGCCCAAGTCGGACGGCACGACGTCGGTGGGACTGCGGGACGCGCACGCCTGGCCCGAGCTGTACTTCGAGGGCGTGGGCTGGACCCGCTTCGAGCCGACGCCGAACCGGGGCACGGTTCCGGAGTACACCCGCACGGACACGCCCGGCACGACCCTCCCGAACCCGGACGTGCCGTCGCGGTCCTCGTCCACGGCGCCCTCCGCGGAACCGTCGAGCAGTGAGAGCTGCACGGCGGCGGAGAAGAAGCTGGACCAGTCCTGCGCCAGCGAGTCTCCGCAGGCGGCCTTCGGGACGACGAACGACGGCTCACCGTGGCTCATGGCCATGGGGCTCACGCTGGCCGGGCTGGGAGTGCTGGCGGTGCCGCTGCTGCCGATGCTGTGGCGGATGCGGGCCCGCTCCGTGCGGCTCGGCGCGCACGGCCGGACCGAGGCGGATGCCGCGGCGGCCACCCTGGCCGCCTGGCAGGAGGTCAGCGACACGGCGTGGGACTACGGCATCGCGCCCGACGAGTCGCAGACACCGCGCAAGGCGGCGGCGCGGATCGTCCGTGTCGGGCACCTCGAGCCGGAGGCCGCGGCCTCCGTCCACCGGGTCGCCGACGCGGTCGAGCAGGTCCTGTACGCGCCACGCCCCCGGCCCACCCCGGGTCTGGCCGACGACGTACGCCGGATGACCGCGGGCCTCAGCGCCACGGCCGGCCGCGGTACGCGTCTGCGCGCACTGCTCGCACCCCGCTCGGCCGTACGGGTGGCGTGGGCCCTCTCCGAGGGCTGGATCGCGCTGAAATCCCGGGTTGCGGCCCGCTGGACGGCGGCCGTGCGTCGGCCCTCCGGGCAGGGCAGCGGCTGAGGACGGTACGGCTTCCACAGCCGGGAGGGGGTGTCCGCCCAGGTCGGGCGGACACCCCCTTTTCCTCGCCCGGCCGCCCTTCGACGGTCTCTCCGCTGAGCACGGCTGCCCGGCCGGCTCTTCGCTGTGTGACTCCTCGGCCCACTCCGCTGAGCGCGACCGCCCGGCCGGCTCTTCGCAGAGCGCGGGGGCTCAGCCTTCTCCTCGCTGTATCGCTGAATCGCTGAATCGCTGTACGGATTCCCCGGTCGTCGAGGCAGTTTTGCGCCGTCTGCAGGAGGGCTCCGGGCCTGCGTCGCGCGGAGGGATCCGGCCGGCCGGACGGGTCCCGAAGCAGGCTCTGCCGCGGTGCGGGCGGGCACGCCGAAGGGGCGGCCACCTCGTGGTGGTCACCCCTACCTGCGTGCGTCTGTCTGTCGGCCGAGACCGGTGGGCTACTGGCCGCCCTGCTCGTCACGGCGCCGCTGCCAGCGCTGTTCGATGCGGTCCATCATGGAGCGCTTCTGCTGGCCCTGACGACGGGCCTGCGGAGCGCCCGGCGCACCCGCGGCGGGCTGTTCACCCGGCTTGGGAGCCTTGCGCCAACCGGTGACGGCGAGCACCGCGCAGCCCAGCATGACGAGAAAACCCACCACGCTGACCCAGATCTGCTGTGCGACCATTCCGGCCATGAGGAGCGCGATACCTACGAGGAAGCCGGCGACCGCCTGGTAGACCCGTCGCCGGGTGTACGTGCGCAGCCCGCTTCCCTCAAGCGCTGTCGCGAACTTGGGATCTTCGGCGTACAGCGCTCGCTCCATCTGCTCGAGCATTCGCTGCTCGTGCTCCGAGAGCGGCACGGCGTCCTCCTCATCGTGCAGTCGCCGGGGCGACCGGGGGTCCCTTCAGGATAGGCAGGGAATCGTCCCCGTGAAACCCGCCCCTCTGCGCCAATTCGCCAACCGGAACCCGCCATGGCTTTCCGATCCACTGAGGCGTAGATTCCCCAGCGACCGGCCCGTCATGCCGGACGGTCTCCCTCGATCATACGGCTCCGCGCGCCCGATCGGGGGGCCTGTGGCGTACTCCATCTGCTGTCGCGCCCCTGATCAGCGGTGCGGGCGGGCGGCAGCTCACCCCTCGGAGGACTCACGCGTCTCACCGAGCACATGGAGCTGCGTCGCGACGGAGTGGAAAGCCGCGAGTTCGGCGGCCGCGGCCTCCAGCTTCAGCAGGGCGTCCAGAGCCCCCGGCTCGGTGTCCACGAGGACCCCGGGGACCAGGTCCGCGAAGACCCGTACGCCGTGCACGGCGCTGACGCCCAGGCCCGCGTTCTCCACCAGAGTGGTGAGCTGACCGGCCGTGAAGCGCCGGGGAACAGGATCACCCTCGCCCCAGCGGCCGTCCGGGTCACTCAGCGCCTGGCGGGCCTCCGTGAAGTGTCCGGCGAGGGCTCGCGCGAGCACCGCGCCGCCCAGGCCGGCGGCGAGCAGGCTGAGCACGCCCTCGGGGCGCAGTGCGCCCACCACGTTGCGGATGCCCTCGGCGGGGTCGTCCACGTACTCCAGCACGCCGTGGCAGAGCACCGCGTCGTAGCCGCCGCGCTCGACGACGTCGAAGAGGCCGTGGGCGTCGCCCTGGACACCCTGGACACGGTCGGCGACGTCGGCCTCCGCGGCCCGCCGCTCCAGCGCGAACAGCGCGTTCGGACTGGGATCCACCACGGTGACGCGGTGGCCGAGGCGGGCCACGGGCACCGCGAAGTTGCCGCTGCCGCCTCCTGTGTCGAGCACGTCGAGCGACTCCCGGCCCGTGGCCTTGACCCGGCGGTCGAGGGCGTCCTTCAGAACGTCCCAGACCACGGCGGTACGGAGAGAAGCGCGGGGGCGCATCGGGTCCGACACGGCAGTTGACTCCTCGGCGCGGCACCGCCTCATGCACGGCGGAGCGATGGGGATATCCCCCCGCCCTGTTCGGCGCCGGGGAGATGCAGGCGCCCCCAACCCTATTGCCTCGCGCCGCGGTCCCGGCCCCCCGTCTCGCGCGCCGGACGATCGCCCCCTCACCGGCCCGAACAGCCCGGCGGAAGGTGAGGTCGCGCGGCTCGCCGCCCTGCCCGGTCCGCGGGCCCGCACCGGCCCTCGCTCTCCCGCACCCTCCCCTTCGGCATCCGGCATCCGGCATTCGTCTTCGGCTTCGGCCTGGGCACCTCGGCGGCCACCGGCTCGGACCGGATCCCGGCCACCGGCTCGGACCGGATCCGGCCGCCGGTCCGAGCCGGAGCCCGGCCGCCGTCACCCCGCGTCCGGCACGTCCGACACCTCCGGTACGCCCGGCATGGTCCGCGTCTCCTGGTCGCCCTCCTGCCGCGGCTGGGGCAGGACCGGCTGGAGCACCAGCATCCGCTCGACGAGACGGAGAAACATCGCCACGTCACGCAGCAGGTCGTCGGCGTCCCGGATGCTGGCCGCGCCCTGGATGCCGGCCTCCGCGCGGGCGCGGCGGCGCGCTCCGGAGGCGAACAGCACGCTCCACTCGTCGAGTTCGGGTGCTATCTCGGGGAGCACTTCCCAGGCGCTCCGGATCTTGGCCCGGCGCCTTTCGGTGGTCTCGGGCCGGCCCCGGGCGGCGAGGACGGCCGCGGCGGTGCGCAGGGCGGCCAGGTGTGCCGTCGCATACCGCTCGTTCGGCGTTTCCAGCAGGGCCGCCTCGTCGAGTCCGGCGCGGGCCTGGGCGAGCAGGTCGAGGGCGGCGGGCGGGGCCGTGGCCCGGCGGAGCACGGGGTGCACGTCGCTCGCCGGTCCGGTCAGTGAGGGGGCAGGGCCGGTGGCGCGGCGCCGACGGGCGGCGGCTGCGTGGTAGCTGGCCATGACGAACCTCCTGTCGTCAGTGTGACGGCACGCCCGATACGGGATGCCGTATGTGCCCATCGTGCGGTATGCCACTGACAATCCGTTCTGACCTGCACCTTTGCCTCGATCACAGGTTCGGTATAGTTTTTGCACTGACCAGTCAGTTCAAAAACGGTTCGGCTCAAGAACCCGGAGGGTGGGGGAAGTTGTGGACGGTCCGCACGGACTCGGCGTCACGGCCGAGGACTTCGGGCTCAAGGGGCCCCGCGGCTGGGCGTTCCGCGGTATCGGTATCGACGCGGAGCCCGGCTCGCTGATCGCGATCGAGGGGCCGTCCGGCTCGGGCCGCACGTGCCTGCTGCTCGCCCTCACCGGGCGGATGAAGCCCACCGAGGGCCTCGCGAGGGTGGGGCAGTGCGAGTTGCCGAAGCAGATGGCGGCGGTCCGCCGGTTCAGCGCGCTGGCCCATGTGCCCGGCGTCACCGACCTGGAGCCCGCCCTGTCCGTCGCCGAGCACCTTCGGGAACGGGCACTGCTCGAGCGGCGGTTCGGCGGCTCCGTGCGTGGACTGCTGCTGCCCCGCCAGGAGCGGTTGACGCAGGCGCGGCTGCGGATCGACAGCGCTCTGGCCGCCGCCGGGCTCGACCGGGAGGCGCTGCCCAAGGGATCCAGGACCGCCGTACGGGACCTGGAACGCCTGGAGGCGCTGCGCCTCTCCGTGGCCCTGGCCCTGATCGGCCGGCCCCGGCTGCTCGGGGTCGACGACACCGACCTGAAGCTCTCGGGGGCCGAACGGGCCGAGGTCTGGGCCCTGTTGCGCTCACTGACCGAGGCCGGGACGACGGTCGTGGTCGTGTGCAGCGAGGCACCCGAGGACGCGCTCGTGGTGCCCACCGGACCCGCCGACAGGCCCGCCCGCCCGGAGCGACAGCCGGGCCGGACGCAGCAGGAGCCCGGACAGGACGAGCCGCACACGCAGGACGAACCGGCCGGACGGGCCGAGCCGCCCACACCGGACGAGCCGACCGAGCCCCACGCGCAGGACCATCAGGACACCCAGGCCGACCAGGCCGACCAGGCCGACCAGGACAAGGAGACGGTGGATGCGCTCGCCGAAGCTGGCCGCGCTTGAGCTCAGGCGATTCGGCAGGGGCAGGCTGCCGCGCGCGGCGCTGGTCGCTCTCCTGCTGCTGCCTCTGCTGTACGGCGCGCTCTACCTGTGGTCGTTCTGGGATCCGTACGGCCGTCTCGACCGCATCCCCGTGGCGCTGGTGAACGACGACAAGGGAGCCACCGCCGGTCACAAGAAGATCGTGATGGGTGACGAGATCACCAAGGGGCTGCGGAAGAGCGAGACGTTCGAGTGGCACGAGGTGAGCGCCGCCGAGGCCCGCTCGGGCGTGGAGGACGGCAGGTACTACCTGTCGCTGACCATGCCGTCCGACTTCAGCGGGCGGATCGCTTCCAGCTCCGGCGACTCGCCGGAGACGGGCGCCCTCCAGGTGCGTACGAACGACGCGAACAACTACATCGTCGGGCAGATCTCGCGGACGGTGTTCGCCGAGGTGCGCACGGCCGCCTCGACCAAGGCGTCCCGGTCGTTCCTCGACCGGATCTTCGTCTCGTTCTCCGACATCCACGGGAAGACCGAGAAGGCCGCCAAGGGGGCCGACAGCCTCAAGGGCGGTATCGGCAAGGCCAAGAAGGGCTCCAAGGACCTCGCTGACGGGCTCAAGGACGCCGAGGAGGGCAGCGGCAAGCTCTCCGCCGGGCTGAAGAAGCTCAACACGGGCGCGGGTGACCTCGAGGACGGCTCGCGGCAGGTCTCCGAGGGGACGCGGGCCCTCGCGGACAAGGTCAACGGCGTCGCGGACAAGGTGGGGCCCTTCCTGAAGGGCAACGAGAAGGAGATCGGCGACACCGCTCTGCTCGTCGCGGACTCCGCCTCCGCGATCCGCCGCAACCTCGACACGCTGGTCAAGACGGCCCCGACCGCCGCCAAGAGCGCCCACACCGCGTCCGACACCCTGAACGGCGTCTACAAGGCGCGCTGCGAGGACCTGCCCCTGCCCGACGCCGCCTGCCCCGACCTGAAGAAGGCCAAGGACGCGGCCGCGGACGTGGCGAAGGTGGCCGACGACGTCAACACGCTGGTGACCGGCCAGGACGCCGACCTGGAGTCGCTCGACAAGCATCTGGCCACCCTGGAGAAGCAGGCCCGGGCGCTGGCCGACCGCTCGCCGCACCTGTCCGAGGACCTCGCCACGGCCGTCTCCAAGATCAACGCGCTCGACAAGGGGGCCGGGAAGGTCGCCAAGGGGGCGAAGACGCTGCACACGGGGCTCGGCACGGCCAAGAAGGGCGCGGACGACCTCGACAGCGGGGTCGGCAGGCTCGGGACGGGCGCGGACGACCTCGAAGGGGGCATGTACAAGCTCGTGGACGGTTCGGGGAAGCTCGCCGGCGGACTGCACGACGGCGCCGGCCAGATCCCGGACTACGACAAGAAGGACCGCGAACAGCGCACCGAGGTCATGGCCGACCCCGTGCGGCTCGCTTCGAAGGACCTGCACAAGGCGCCCAACTACGGCACCGGTTTCGCCCCGTACTTCATTCCGCTGTCCCTGTGGGTGGGGGCGATGGTGGCGTACATGCTGATCCCGCCGCTCAACCGGCGCGCGCTCGCCGCGGGCGCCTCGGCCTGGCGCATCGCGCTGGCGGGCTGGCTGCCGGTGGCCGCCCTGGGAGTGCTCCAGACGGTCGCGCTGATGTCCGTACTGCACTGGGCCGTCGGCCTGGAACCGGTGCGGGCGGCCGGGACGGTGGGCTTCCTGTTCCTGGTGACGGCCTGCTTCGCGGCGATCGTGCAGTGGCTCAACGCACGCTTCGGAGCGGCCGGCCGGATCCTCGTCCTGGCGTTCCTGATGCTGCAGCTGACGTCGGCCGGGGGCACGTATCCCGTGCAGACCAGTCCGGGCTTCTTCAACGCGATCCACCCCTTCATGCCGATGAGTTACGTCGTCGACGCCCTGCGCAGGCTCATCACGGGCGGCGGACTGGGGCCCGTCTGGCAGGCGTGCGCCGTGCTCGCCGCCTTCACGCTGGGCGCCCTCGCGCTCACCGCGGTGTCCGCGCGCCGGCGGCAGGTGTGGACCCTCGACCGACTGCACCCGGAGCTGAGCCTGTGACAATCAGGGCCATGGAAAGCAGCAGGACGGTGGACAGCGGCGGCGGCCGGAGACAGGCGACCCGGCAGAAGCTCTACGAGGCGGCGGTGACCCTCATCGCCGAGCAGGGCTTCTCGGCCACCACCGTGGACGAGATCGCCGAGCGTGCCGGAGTGGCGAAGGGCACGGTCTACTACAACTTCGCGAGCAAGTCCGTCCTCTTCGAAGAGCTGCTCCGGCACGGGGTGGGACTCCTCACCGCGTCCCTGAAGGAGGCGGTGGAGAAGACCGACCAGGACGGTGGCAGCAGGGTCGACGCGCTGGACGCGATGATCCGGGCGGGCCTCGTCTTCATCGGCCGCTATCCGGCCTTCACCCAGCTGTACGTGGCGGAGCTGTGGCGCACCAACAGGGCATGGCAGTCCACGCTGATGGTGGTTCGTCAGCAGGCCGTCGCCGTCGTCGAGGACGTCCTGCGCGACGGGATCGCCGGCGGTGAGCTGAGCGACGAGATCGACACCCCGCTGACGGCGTCGGCACTGGTCGGGATGGTGCTGGTGGCGGCCCTGGACTGGCAGGCCTTCCAGCCGGAGCGTTCCCTGGACGACGTCCACGCGGCGCTGTCCCTGCTGCTCCAGGGAAGGGTCGGCGGCAGCGGGCTCGCGCCCAAGTGACACGGGCGGGCGCACACGAACGAGGCGCCGGTCCGGCGTGGCCGCGTCCCCCGCGGGCCACGCCGGACCGGCGCCCCTTCCTTGCTCCCCCGTGCTTCCCCCGTCGGTCCCCCGTTCGAGCTCCCCCGGGTCCCCCCGTGCCTCGCTCCCGCCGAGTTCTCGGCGGAAGGAGCGGTCGAGGGCGCTGCGCCGTTCCGCCGCCCCGTGTCGGCGGTACCGGAGCCGCGCCCCTTTCCGTGCCTCCACTCTCCCGTTCGCGCAGGTCGGCACCCATCCGCGCGCGTACTCAACTCACCCTCTAGGTACGGATACTCAGCCCTGCGCACTCAGGCCCAGGACAGGTCGTTGCCGACTGGTTACGATCGCCCCCGTGTCCGTACTCCCTCTGGTCTTCACCAGCGGCTGGGCCAGCGGTGTCAACGCGTACGCGGTGGTGCTGCTCCTCGGCCTCTTCGGCGCGACCGGGCTGAGTGACGAGGTGCCCGAATCGCTGCAGCGCCCCGAGGTCCTCGTCGTGGCGGGCCTCCTGTTCGTCTGCGAGGCCGTCGCCGACAAGGTCCCGTACGTGGACTCGGTGTGGGACTCCGTGCACACGGTGATCCGGCCGGTGTCGGGGGCCGTCGTGGCGGCGCTGCTCGCCGGCCAGAGCGGCTCGCTGTCCGAGCTGGCGGCGGGGGCGATCGGCGGCTCGTCGGCCCTGGCCAGCCACGTCGTCAAGGCCGGGACGCGGATGGCGGTCAACACCTCGCCCGAGCCGTTCAGCAATGTCGTGCTGAGCACCGCCGAGGATCTCGGGGTCGCCGGGATCATCACCTTCGCGATGTTCCATCCGGAGGCCGCGGCGATCATCGCGGGTGTCCTGCTGCTGTCCGGTCTGCTGGTGCTCTTCTTCCTGCTCTCGCGGATCAGACGGTTCCTGCGCCGCAGGGCCCGGCGCCGCGAGGAGAGACAGCTCGCGCGGCGGACGGTCCCGCCCGGCTGACCCCGCGGACGGGCCGCCCCGGCGCCTTCCACGGGTGGTCCTTCGGCCGTCCGGGGCTGCGGGCCGGTTGTCGGTGGCGGCCGATAAAGTCCCTGGCATGGCACGGATTGCGGTGATCGGCGCCGGGATGGGCGCGATGGCGGCCGCTGCCCGGCTGGCCGTCGCGGGCCACCGGGTGGCGGTGTACGAGCGGACGGATACGTACGGCGGCGCGGTGGGCCGCTTCGAGCGCGACGGCTTCGCCTTCGACACAGGCCCCGGGCTGCTCCCGGTCCCAGCGGTCTACCGCGACCTGTTCGTCAAGACGGGCAAGGAGCCCCTGGAGGCCTGCGTCGACCTCGTCCAGGTCGACCCGGCGGCACGGCACGTCTTCGCCGACGGCACGGCGGTCACCCTGCCCAACGCCTCGCGCGCGGGGGTCGTCTCGGCCCTGGACGAGGCCCTGGGAGCGGGAGCGGGCGAGCGCTGGAGCGACTTCCTGGTCCGGGCGCGCGAGGCCTGGGACCGGACGCGGCGGCCTCTCCTGGAGGAGCCGCTGTGGCCCGACTGGCAGGTGCTGGGCGAGCGCGAGCCCTACCCGGCGCTGCGTCGGCGCCGGCTCCTGCGCACGCGTACGGCCCGCCGGCTGTCGGAGGTCGGCGCCTGGGAGCTGGGCGATGCGCGCCTCACCGCTCTTCTGGAGAGCCACGCCCTGGCGTACGGCCTCGACCCGGGCACGGCCCCGGCGAGCGCGGCCGTCCTGCCGTACATGGAGCACGCCTTCGGTGCCTGGTATGTCCGGGGCGGCATGCGGGAGTTGGCACGGGCCGTGTACGAGCGGTGTGTGGCCCGCAGGGTGGAGTTCGCCTTCGGGTCCGAGGTCGTCTCCGTCACGGAGAAGGACGGCCGGGCGACCGGTGTGGAGCTGCGTGACGGGACCGTCGCCGAGGCGGACTTCGTGGTGGGCGGGCCGCCGGAGCTGCTGGAGCGCCTGACGGGTCGCGGCGATCTGTACGCGGGCGAGGCGCCCGAGCGGCGTCCCGGGGCGCTGTCCTGCGGCAGGGCCGTGGTCTGCCTCGCGTTGCGCGGTCCGCGCGAGGCGGGCGCGGTGCACCGCACGGTCGTGCACACCACGGACCGGGCCGGGGAGCTGGGCCACACCTTCGGGACGGGCGTGGTGCCGCCGCGGCCCACCGTGTGGGTGGACCGTCCTGACGACCCGCTGCTGCGCCCCGACGACGCCCACGAGTCCGTGGTCCTCACGGCCACCGTGCCGTCCCTCGCGCGCTACGACTGGGCTGCGGCCGGTGCCGCCGACGCCTTCGCCGACCGGATGGTCGCCGCCGCGGAGCGGGCGGTGCCGGACCTGCGCGAGCGCATGCTGTGGCGCGAGGTGCGGACGCCGCTGGACACGGAGCGGGAGACCGGAGCCGAGGGCGGCGGCGTGCCCGCTCCCGCGCTCGCCGGCGAGGGCGGCGCCCTGTTGCGGCCCCCGAACAGCACCCGTGTACCCGGGCTGTTCGCGGTCGGTGGCTGGGCTCACCCGGGCGGCGGACTTCCGCACGCCGGCATGTCGGGGGCGCTGGTCGCCGGGCTGATCGTGGAGGGGCCGGACTTCAGGGGTTCGCAGTGACACGCGAGGGGCGGGCGCCGCGGTGAGAGGGACCCGGGCGGTCGGTACGGGAGCCCGGACCCGGGTTCAGAACCGGTACTGCTGCTCGTCGTACCCGCCGCTCTGCTGCCCGTTGCCGTTGCCGTTGCCGCCCTGCTGTCCGTTGCCCTCGTAGGGATAGGACTGCTCCGGCGGGAGCTCGCCCCCGTACGGGTCCTCGGTGCTGCGCTGCTGCGGCATCCAGAGGCCGCCGGGCGGGGTCTCGCCGCCGTAGGCGCCCGCGGCGTACTGCTCCTGCTGCTGCCCGTACTGCTGCTGCGAGGTGTCGTAGGACTGGCCGTACGAGCCGGCGTCGTAGGACTGTGTGCCGACGTACGGGTCGGAGTAGGCGGCGTACTGCTGCTGCGAGGTGTCGTAGCCGTACTGCTGCTGCTGGTCGTAGCCGGAGTAACCGTCGTACCCGTAGTTCTGCGCGAACTGGTCCTGGGCCTGCCCCTGCTCCTGACCCTGACCTTGGGCCTGCGCCTGGGCGGAGGCGGCGTACGCCGCGTCGGTGGCGGCGGCGTAGGCGGCGTCGCTGTACACGCCGTACTGGCCGGTGTCGTCGGGCAGCGGCTGCGGTTCGTAGACGGCGGTGGCGTCGGCGGCGGGCTCGGGGCGCCGGCCGAAGACCGAGTCCTCGTGCCCGAAGGCGTCGTCCCGGCCGAAGCTCTGGTCCTGGCCGAAGTCCCGCTGAGGATACGTTCCGCTGTCCGTGGCCTGGAGGTCGGTGACTTCCAGTGACGGGTCCTTGCGGTCGGGTTCGCCGCGGCGGCGCTTGTTGACACCCGGGCGTCCGGCGACGGCCCAGCCGGAGGCGAATCCGCTGCGGAACGACAACGTGACGTACGTCTGCCCGACGGCGAAGGCTGCCGCGCCCAGGCCGATGACCACCACGGACGGGATCAGGACACCGATGACCACGCCGAGGAAGCCGGCGAAGGCCAGCAGCCGCCAGCGCAACCGCGCCTTGTACTGCAGCAGCACCTCGCCGAGCAGCCACAGTGCGACGATGCCGAACGCGATATAGAGGACCGTCCAGCCCATGTACGCCCCTCTCCCAGGTGGCCGCTACGCAGTGTGTCGTACGACGATGCGACCGGTCTAGGCCTGCTGCGGGTGATGCAGGCCCAGGTTCTCGTAGATTTCCAGCGTCGCGGTGGAGTTGTTCAGCGTAATGAAATGCAGTCCGGGGACTCCCTCGGCCAGCAGCCTCGCGCAGAACTCCGTGGCGAACTCGATGCCAATGGAGCGTACAGCCGCCGGATCGTCCTTGGCTGTGAGGATCCGCTCCTTCAGGGCGTCCGGGAAGGAGGCGTTGCTGAGCTGCGGCAGCCGTTCCAGCATCTTCACGCTGGTCACCGGCATGACCTCGGGGATGACCGGCGTCACACAGCCCGCCGCGTCGACCCGGTCACGCAGGCGCAGGTACGCCTCCGGCTGGAAGAACATCTGTGTGATCGCGTAGTCGGCGCCGGCCCTGCACTTGTCGACGAAGTGCGCGACGTCCGTGTCCCAGTCCCCGGACCGCGGATGCATCTCCGGGAAGGCCGCGACGCCCACACAGAAGTCGCCGGCCTCCTTGATGAGCCGGACGAGCTCGGCCGCGTAGGTGAGGCCCCGGGGGTGCGCCACCCAGTCGGCCATGGGGTCGCCGGGCGGGTCGCCCCGTACGGCGAGCATGTTCCGGATCCCGGCGTCCGCGTACTGGCCGATGATGTTGCGCAGTTCCGCGATGGAGTGGTTGACGGCCGTGAGGTGGGCGACCGGAGTGAGCGTCGTGTCGGCGACGATCTGCTCCGTCGCCTTGACCGTGCCGGCGCGCGTCGTGCCGCCCGCGCCGTACGTCACGGAGACGAAGCTGGGAGCGACCGCCTCGACCCTGCGCAGCGCGTTCCACAGGTTCCGCTCGCCCTTTTCGGTCTTCGGTGCCCAGAACTCGAACGAATACGTCGTCTTGCCGGTCGCGAGCATGTCGCGCACGGTGCGTGCGCGGTCAGTCCTGGTGGAAGCAGATCCGAGGGCCATACCGGCAGGTTAGTCAGGGGGAGGCGGTCCCCCAACCGGATGTGGAGAATTTGCCCGGTTTGTCGACTTGTTGTCCACCCCTCGGACACCAGGAGTCGAGCGAACCTCCAGCCCGGCCCCTCTCACCCACCGGCCTCCGGCAGCCTCAGGACTCCGGCTCACCCCGCCCGCAGCCGCTTCGCGAACTCGGCCGCCGCGGCGCCGGGATCGTCCGCGTCGGTGATCGCCCGTACGACGACGACACGGCGGGCGCCCGCTTCGAGCACCTCGTCGAGGTTGCCGAGGTCGATGCCGCCGATGGCGAACCAGGGGCGGTCCGTGGCGAGCGCGGCCGTGGCCCGGACCAGGTCGAGGCCCGGTGCGTGGCGCCCCGGCTTGGTGGGGGTCGGCCAGCAGGGCCCCGTGCAGAAGTAGTCCACGCCGTCTTGGACGGCGGCTGCCGCGGCCTCCGGCCCGGAGTGCGTGGACCGGCCGATCAGGACGTCGTCGCCGAGGATCGCCCGGGCCGCGGGCACGGGGAGGTCTCCCTGGCCGAGGTGCAGGACGTCGGCCCCGATGGCGTGGGCGACGTCGGCCCGGTCGTTGACCGCGAGCAGCGTGCCGTGCCTGCGGCAGGCGTCCGCGAGGACGGCCAGGTGTTCGAGCTCCTCGGCCGCCTCCATGCCCTTGTCGCGCAGCTGCACGATGTCCACGCCGTTCGCGAGGACCGCGTCCAGGAAACCGGCGAGGTCGCCCTGGCGCCTGCGGGCGTCCGTGCAGAGGTAGACCCGGGCGTCGGCGAGCTGTGCGCGTGCGGTGGATTCGGGCATGCCAGGGTCCCCCGGGTCGAGTCGGTGGCGTACGGGCCGCGGGATCGCGGCCCGTACGCCGAACGGCGTGATGCGGTCAGACGGCGAGCGCCTGGGCGCGACGCTTCACCTCCGTGCCGCGATTCTCGCTCAGAGCCTGCGCGGGGGTGCCGGGCAGGCTCTCGTCGGGCGTGAAGAGCCACTCGAGCATCTCTTCGTCGGAGAAGCCGTCGTCCCTCAGGAGCGTCAGGGTGCCCGACAGGCCCTTGACGACCTTCTGCTCGTTCCCGTCGATGAAGGCGGCGGGGACGTGCAGCGCGCGGTTCTCACCACGGCGTACGGCGATGAGCTGGCCGTCCTTGACCAGCTGCCGGACGCGCGTCACCTCGACGCCGAGCTGTTCGGCGATGTCGGGGAGAGTGAGCCAGGCGGGGACGAGAGCATCGATCTTTGCGTCAATCTCGGTCACGAGGACAAGCCTGCCACGACCCCGGCCGGGGGTGCACTGCCGAGTCCCTCCCCCGGCCGTCGTCCGTGCGCTCCCCCGCGGCCGTCCGGCGCCGCCGGGCCGGACACGGCGACGGCCGCTCCGGCGGGCGAGGACCGCGGCCCGGGCCGGCGGGCGGCACGCCGTCGTCGACGTGCTCCCTCGTCGCGTCGGACCGCCGTCGTGTCAGACCGTCGCCGTCTTCAGGGGGCGCGACGGGTCCGACAGCAGGGCCGGGTCCATTCGGGTGCCCGACTCGATCAGCCGCCGCCCCTGCGCCAGGTCCCGTGGCCTGCCCACCGCCAGGACCGCGACCAGGCGGTTCTCCCGGAGCCAGCACACCGACCAGGACGGTCCCGCCGGGTCGCCCCGCCGGACCAGGGTGTCCGCGGACCCGTGGTGCCCCGCGTACTGGACGAAGCGGCCGAACTGCTCGGACCAGAAGTACGGCACGGGGTCGTACACGACGGGCGTCTCACCGACGATGTTCGCCGCGACCGTGCGCGGGCCCTGGAGCGCGTTGTCCCAGTGGTGGACCAGCAGGCGCTCGCCGTAGCGGCCCGACGGGAACGAGGCGCAGTCGCCGACCGCGTACACGTCCGGAACGGAGGTGCGCAGGTGGTCGTCCGCGACGATCTCCCGGTGGGCGCCGAGCTCGATCCCCGAGCCGGCCAGCCAGGCCGTCGCGGGCCGCGCCCCGATACCGACGACGACGGCCCCCGCGGGCAGCCGCGAGCCGTCGTCCAGCACCACCGCGCCGGGCTCGACGCGCTCCACGCGCGCGTGGGTGCGCAGCGACGCCCCGCTGTCCGCGTACCAGGTGGCCATGGGGGCGGCCACCTCGGCCGGCAGCGCGCCGACGAGGGGCCGGTCGGCGGCCTCGACGACGGTCACCGAACACCCCGCCTCACGCGCCGCCGTGGCGAACTCCGCGCCGATCCACCCGGCGCCCACCACCACGATGTCGTGCTGACGGGCGAGGACGGGGCGCAGCCGCTCGGCGTCGTCCAGCGTGCGCAGCAGATGGACTCCGGGTACGCCCTCGGCGCCCGGCAGCCGGATGGGTTCCGCGCCCGTGGCGGCGACCAGCACGTCGTAGGGGACGGGTCCGTTCGCCGTGTGGAGTTCGCGCCGGTCCGGGCTCACGCCGGTCACTTCGAGTCCCAGGCGCAGTTCCACGTCGAGGGCCTCGAAGTCGACGTCGAAGGCGGAACCCTCGGCCTTGCCGAGCAGAACGGCCTTGGACAGCGGCGGGCGGTCGTACGGCTGGTGGGGTTCCGCGCCGATCAGAACCACGCTGCCGGTGAAGCCCTGTTCCCGCAGGGCCACCGCCGTCTGCACCCCGGCCATGCCCGCACCGACGATCACGACGCTCCGTCGCGCCGCCGGGCTCCGTCCCTGCGTCAGCTCAGTCACACGATCACCATAGACACTGGTGAAATCGTCGGTCAGGGGCGTGATCCGTGAGCTGTTGCACAGGGCCGGCTGTCGGTGACCTCTTCGACCACACTTGTCCCGCTGCCCTCCTGGGACTCCCACTCCCAGGTCTCCTCCAGCCGCACCCGCCCGTCGGGGGTCTCGGTGACCCGGGACACGCAGTGCCCCGAGGAGGTGGTCCCGTCCGCCTTCAACTGCACGTACCTGAAGTCGAGTCGGTCGCCCTCGCGCGTGCCCACGAGGTGGCCGCGCACGACGTCGCCGCCCGCGTAATCGGCCCGGATCACGCCGTCCTCCTCGTGGTACACGAACCGTGTGCGGGTCCCCACCTGGCCCGGCGCCTGGTCGGCCACCGGGGCGAGAACGAGTCCGTCGAGCGAGCGGGCCATGCCGTGAGGCTCCCTTACTGAGGTGCGGGACGAAGGGCTAGGGTGGCCAACGTAAAGCACTCGCGGGAGCCCGGACGCACCGGGCTGAGAGGGAGGCTGGGCGGCCTCCGACCGTACGAACCTGATCCGGGTCATGCCGGCGAAGGGAGGGGCTGGACGCCCATGTCGCGTACACCGCAAGCACCTTCACCGAAGTCACCACCGCAAGGAGCCCGCCCGCCGGGGGCGTCGTCGGGCACGCCCGACGTCCTGGTCGTCGGGGGCGGGATCATCGGACTGGTCACGGCCTGGCGGGCCGCGCAGCGCGGGCTGACCACCGCCCTCGTGGATCCCGAACCGGGTGGCGGCGCCGCGCAGGTCGCGGCCGGGATGCTGGCCGCCGTCACCGAGCTGCACTACGGCGAGCAGACCCTGCTCGGCCTCAACCTGGCCTCCGCACGGCGCTATCCGGACTTCGTGGCCGAGCTGACCGGGGCGACCGGGGCGACCGGGGCGACCGGGGCGACCGGCGAGGACCTCGGCTACCGGCGGTGCGGCACGCTGGCCGTCGCGCTCGACGCCGACGACCGCGCCCACCTGCGGGAACTGCACGCCCTGCAGCAGCGGTCGGGCCTGGAGTCGGAGTGGCTGAGCGGCCGCGAGTGCCGGCGCCTGGAGCCGATGCTCGCGCCGGGTGTGCGTGGCGGACTGCGGGTGGACGGCGACCACCAGATCGACCCGCGGCGGCTCGCGGGGGCCCTGGTCACGGCCTGCGAGAGGGCCCGGGTGACCTTCCACCGGACGTGGGCCGAGCGGCTGGTCGTCGTACGGGACCGGGCGGCCGGGGTCGTCACGACGGACGGCACCGAGCTGAGGGCGGGGCAGGTCGTCCTCGCCGCGGGCAGCCTCAGCGGACGCCTGGCGGGCGTGCCCGAGGACGTGCTGCCGCCGGTGCGTCCGGTGAAGGGGCAGGTGCTGCGGCTGACCGTGCCGAAGCGGTCCGCGCCCTTCCTGAGCCGGACCGTGCGCGCCGTGGTCCGCGGCAGCCACGTCTATCTGGTGCCGCGCGAGAGCGGCGAACTGGTCGTCGGCGCGACCAGCGAGGAGCTGGGCTGGGACACCACGGTGACCGCGGGCGGCGTGTACGAGCTGCTGCGGGACGCCCACGAACTGGTGCCCGGCATCACCGAGCTGCCGCTCACCGAGACACGGGCCGGACTGCGCCCTGGCTCGCCCGACAACGCGCCCCTGCTCGGCCCGACCGAGCTGCCCGGGCTGCTCCTGGCGACCGGGCACCACCGCAACGGCGTGCTGCTCACGCCCGTCACCGGGGACGTCATGGCGCACGCCCTGACCACGGGTGAACTGCCGGACGAGGCCCGCCCGTTCACGCCCAGGCGGTTCGACACCGCCGCACTCACGGAGCAACCCGTATGAGCATGACCGTCTTCGTCAACGGGGAGCGGCGGCAGCTCGCCGCGGACACCGCCCTCGACGCCCTCGTCGCCGCTCTCTGCGCGGCCCCCTCCGGCATCGCCGCCGCGCTCAACGAGACCGTCGTACCGCGCACTCAGTGGTCGGGGACCCTCCTGCGCGAGGGAGACCGCGTCGAAGTACTCACCGCCGTCCAAGGAGGCTGACCTGTGGCCGACGACCCCTTCGACCTCGGCGGTACGCGCTTCACGTCCCGTCTGATCATGGGCACCGGAGGCGCCCCCAGCCTCGACGTCCTGGAGCGTTCGCTCGTCGCGTCCGGCACGGAACTGACGACGGTCGCGATGCGACGTGTGAGTCCCGGGGCGCACGGCTCGGTCCTGTCCGTGCTCGACCGGCTCGGGATCCGTGTGCTGCCCAACACCGCGGGCTGTTTCACCGCCGGGGAGGCGGTCCTCACGGCCCGTCTGGCGCGCGAGGCGCTCGGCACGGACCTGGTCAAGCTGGAGGTCATCGCGGACGAGCGCACGCTGCTGCCCGATCCGATCGAGCTGCTCGACGCGGCCGAGACCCTCGTCGACGACGGCTTCACGGTCCTGCCGTACACGAACGACGACCCGGTGCTCGCGCGGAAGCTGGAGGACGTGGGCTGCGCCGCGGTCATGCCGCTGGGGTCGCCCATCGGGTCGGGGCTCGGGATCCGCAACCCGCACAACTTCCAGCTGATCGTGGAGCACGCGCGCGTGCCGGTCATCCTGGACGCGGGGGCGGGCACGGCGTCGGACGCCGCTCTCGCGATGGAGCTGGGCTGCGCCGGTGTGATGCTCGCCTCGGCCGTGACGCGGGCCCAGGAGCCGGTCCTCATGGCCGAGGCCATGCGGCACGGGGTGGAGGCCGGACGGCTCGCGTACCGGGCGGGACGCATTCCGCGCCGCCACTTCGCGCATGCCTCGTCGCCGGTGGACGGAATCGCGCGACTGGATCCGGAACGCCCCGCTTTCTGACCTTTGGCCTGAACACCCGTCCGAATCCGTGCGCCGTGCCGCCGTGCTCGGCGTGCGACGTCCGTCACAGCTCGGCTGCAGTACCGCCCCGGATTCGCCCGGGCGGGAGGTGCCGTCAGTGGCGGCTCGTACACTCACCTGCGTGGATACGACCCTTCAGGACCCGCTCCTCGGGCATGTGCTCGACGGCCGCTACCGCGTCGACGCACGCATCGCGGTCGGCGGGATGGCCACGGTCTACCGGGCCGTGGACACCCGTCTGGACCGGGTGCTCGCGCTCAAGGTGATGCACCCGAACCTGGCGGCCGACGTCACGTTCGTCGACCGCTTCATCCGCGAGGCCAAGTCGGTGGCGAGGCTCGCCCATCCGAACGTGGTCCAGGTCTTCGACCAGGGGACCGACGGCGCGTACGTCTATCTGGCGATGGAGTACGTGGCCGGATGCACCCTGCGCGACGTACTGCGCGAGCGCGGGGCGCTCCAGCCGCGGGCCGCGCTGGACATCCTGGAGCCGGTGCTGGCCGCGCTCGGCGCCGCGCACCGCGCCGGGTTCGTGCACCGCGACATGAAGCCGGAGAACGTCCTGATAGGGGACGACGGCCGGGTGAAGGTCGCGGACTTCGGTCTCGTACGGGCCGTGAACACCGTCACCCAGACCACGGGCGCCGTGATGGGCACTGTGTCGTATCTCGCACCGGAGCAGATAGAACACGGCACGGCCGATCCCCGGGTCGACGTGTACGCGTGCGGCATCCTCCTCTTCGAGATGCTGACCGGCGACCGTCCCCACCTCGGCGACTCACCCGCCACGGTGCTCTACAAGCACCTCCACGAGGACGTGCCCCCGCCGTCGGCGACCGTGCCCGGCCTGGCCTACGAGCTCGACGAGCTGGTCACGTCGGCCACCGCCCGCAACCCCGAGGTGCGCCCGTACGACGCGGTGGCGCTGCTCGCGCAGACCCTGGACGCACGGAACGCGCTGAGCGCCGACCAGCTGGACGCCGTGCCGCCGGGGGCCGTCGCGGGCACGGACCGCCCCGACGCCGAGGACCGTACGAGCGTGATCCCGCGCTCGCTGTCGGTGCCGCGGCCCCTGCCGGTGAACGACGACGACGCGGAGCTCAACCGCACCAGCTTCCTGCCGTCCCCGGCCCCCGCGCCCCCGCGCCGCGGCCGTGGCCCGGTACCCCGGCGGGGCATGCTCGCGATCATCGCCGCGGTGCTGCTGACCCTCGCGGTCGGCGCGGGGGTCTGGTACATCAACTCCGGCCAGTTCACCGAGGTCCCGGCGGTGCTCGACAAGACCGAGGCACAGGCCACACGGCAGATCCAGGACGCGGGCCTCGATGTGAAGGACGTCAAGGGCGCGTACAGCGACACGGTCCAGCTCGGCAGGGTCATCAGCAGCGATCCCGCGACGGGCGAACGCATCCGCGACAACGACTCCGTGACGCTGACGGTCTCCAAGGGCCCGAAGACGGTGCGCGTGCCGGACCTGGAGGGCTACGCGCTCGACAAGGCCAAGGAGCGCCTGAAGAAGGAAGGGCTCGCGGCGGGCATGGTCACCAAGGCCTTCCACGACGACGTCCCCGTGGGCTTCGTGATCAGCACGAAGCCGGGGGCGGGCACCGAGCGCCGCGGCGGTTCGGCGATCGCGATCGTCGTCAGCAAGGGCAGCCCGGTGGTCGTGCCCGACGTGGTCGGCGACGAACTGGACGACGCCAGGCAGGAGCTGGAGGACGCGGGCCTGACCGTCGAGGTCGCCTCCGGGCGCATCACCTCCGACCACGAGGCCGGTCAGGTGGCCGAGCAGTCCCCGGGACCCGACCGCCAGGTGACACAGGGCGACACGGTCACCCTGACGGTGTCCAAGGGTCCGCCGATGATCGAGGTCCCGGACGTCGTGGGCGACAGCGTGGACGACGCGAAGCAGAAGCTGGAGGCGGCCGGCTTCGAGGTCGAGGAGGACCGCGGCCTGCTCGGCCTCTTCGGCGACACGGTCAAGAGCCAGTCGACGGACGGCGGCGACACGGCACCGAAGGGCTCGAGGATCACCATCGAGATCCGCTGAGCGAGGCCCGGCGGGGGCCTCCCGAGGGCCTCCGCCGACGAGGCACCGGGGACCGCGTGACACCCTTGTGGGGTGAGCATCCAGCAGTCCCGCAACCCCGTCGGCAGCCATGTCCCGGTCGCCGGAGGCCTCGCCTCCGTAGGCCTCTCGTACGCGCGTGACCTGGCCGCCGAGACGGTCCAGGTCTTTGTCGCCAACCCGCGCGGCTGGGCGACCCCGCCCGGAAACCCGCTGCAGGACGAGGAGTTCCGCGCGGCCTGTGCCGCCGGGTCCGTTCCCGCGTACGTCCACGCGCCCTACCTGATCAACTTCGGCTCGCACACCGAGGCGACCGTGGAGAAGTCGGTGGAGTCGCTGCGGCACTCGCTGCGCCGGGGCCGCGAGATCGGAGCGCTGGGCGTCGTCGTGCACACGGGCTCGGCGACGGGAGGCCGGGAGCGTCCGGTCGCGCTCAGGCAGGTGCGCGACCGTCTGCTCCCGCTGCTCGACGAGCTGACCCATGACGACGACCCGTACCTCCTGCTGGAGTCGACGGCCGGCCAGGGTGCCTCGCTGTGCTCCCGGACCTGGGACTTCGGGCCGTATTTCGAGGCGCTCGACGCCCATCCGAAGCTGGGCGTCTGCCTGGACACGTGCCACATCTTCGCCGCGGGCCACGACCTCACCGGGCCCGCGGGCATGCACCAGACCCTCGACCTGCTGGTGGACACGGTCGGCGAGGGCCGTCTGAAGCTGATCCACGCCAACGACTCCAAGGACGTGGCCGGCGCCCACAAAGACCGCCACGAGAACATCGGCGCCGGTCACATCGGCGAGGACCCGTTCCGCGCGCTGATGACCCATCCCGCCACCGAGGGCGTACCGCTGATCATCGAGACGCCCGGCGGCAAGGAGGGGCACGCGGCGGACGTGGAGCGGCTGAAGAAGCTCCGGGACGGCTGACAGACCCAGGAGGGCCGGGGACCACGCGGCACCCACAGCGCGCGAGGCTCCCGACGGAATACCCCTGGGGGGTATATGGTTCCGCTGGGACAGGAACCGTCATCCACCGTTGGGGGCTCTGATGCAGCACGACGGACACACGCACCACGAAGGCCGTCCCCCGCATGAGGCACCGGCTCGCGCGAGCTGGTCCATGGCCGTCCGGGCCACCCTGCACTGCCTCACCGGGTGCGCCATCGGCGAGGTGCTCGGCATGGTGATCGGCACCGCGCTGGGCTGGGGCGACGTGCCGACGCTGGTACTGGCGATCACGCTGGCCTTCTTCTTCGGATACGCGCTCACGCTCCGCGGCGTACTGAAGGCGGGCGTCGGACTGAGGGCCGCGATCCGGGTCGCGCTCGCCGCGGACACCCTCTCGATCGCCGTGATGGAGCTGATCGACAACGGCGTGATCGCGTTCTGGCCGGGCGCGATGGACGCGGGGCTCGGCGACGCGCTGTTCTGGTGGGTGCTGGCCATCGCCCTCGCCGCCGCGTTCGTGGTCACGACGCCGGTCAACAAGTGGATGATCGGCCGCGGCAAGGGCCACGCGGTGGTGCACCGGTACCACCACTGACGACCCCGGGAGGCGTCAGAGCTCGGGGCCGTCCCCGGGCTCCTCCTGGTACGAGTAGCGCTGCTCGCGCCAGGGGTCGCCGACGTTGTGGTAGCCGCGCTCCTCCCAGAAGCCGCGGCGGTCGGCCGTCATGTACTCCACGCCGCGGACCCACTTGGGGCCCTTCCAGGCGTACAGCTGCGGCACGACCAGGCGCAGCGGAAAGCCGTGCTCCGCGGTGAGCAGCTCGCCGTCCTTGTGGGTGGCGAAGATCGCGCGCTCGGACGCGAAGTCGTCGAGGCGCAGATTCGAGCTGAAGCCGTACTCCGCCCAGACCATGACGTGGGTGACGGCCGGGGCGGGCGGGGCGATGCCCAGGATCGTCCGGGCCGGGATGCCGCCCCACTCGGCCCCGACCATGCTGAACTTCGTGACGCAGTGCAGATCGGCCACGACCGTCGCGTACGGCAGGGCCGTGAACTCCTCGTGGTTCCAGCAGTGCTTCTCGCTGTCGGCGGTGGCGCCGAAGACCCTGAACTCCCAGCGCTCCGGGCGGAACTTGGGGACGGGTCCGTAGTGCGTGACCGGCCAGCCCCGCTGCAGTCGCTGCCCCGGCGGAAGCTCCGACTGCGCTGCTTCTCCAGATTCACGATCCACCGGCTGACCCATGACTCCATCCTGACAGACCAGGGACGGTGGACATGACCAGGTCCGCACCCCTTCGGGCAACTCCGACAAGTTGGACTAAGCCTGTACTTACTAACTAAGCATGCACTTACTGGACGATCTTCGACCGCCGGTGCAATCATGCGGCACAACCTGCCAGTTCCCCCCGGTTGGAAGGAGCCTCTGCGATGCAGGGCGACCCCGAGGTCATCGAATTCCTCAACGAGCAGTTGACCGCCGAGCTCACCGCGATCAACCAGTACTTCCTGCACGCGAAGATGCAGGAGAACTTCGGCTGGACGAAGCTCGCGAAATACACGCGGCACGAGTCCATCGACGAGATGAAGCACGCGGAGGTGCTCACCGACCGCATTCTCTTCCTCGACGGCCTGCCGAACTACCAGCGGCTGTTCCACGTCCGGGTCGGGCAGACGGTCACCGAGATGTTCCAGGCGGACCGGCAGGTCGAGGTCGAGGCGATCGACCGCCTCAAGCGCGGTATCGAGGTGATGCGGGCGAAGGGCGACATCACGTCCGCGAACATCTTCGAGTCGATCCTCGAGGACGAGGAGCACCACATCGACTACCTGGACACCCAGCTGGAGCTGGTGGAGAAGCTCGGCGAGGCGCTCTACATCGCGCAGCTCATCGAGCAGCCCGAGAGCTAGGCGGCCGGAGAGCCAGTCGGGCGGAGAACCGGGGCCTCGGAAGCTAGGCGGCCTCTCCCAGCTCTTCCACTTCGGCGAGGGCGGGGACGCCCTGGTCCGCCTGCTCGCGGCCCGGGAAGGCGCCGCGGCCGAGCAGCGCCTGAATGCGCCGTACGCAGGATCCGCAGTCGGTGCCCGCCTTGCAGGCGGACGCTATCTGCCGGGGGGTGCAGGCGCCGTCCTGCGCGTGCTTCCTCACCTGTGCCTCGGTCACTCCGAAGCAGTTGCAGACGAACACGCGGTTCACCTCCCGACGGGGATTCGCTGGGTCACGCCGTCCCCGAAGATCGGTGAGGCTAACCTAACCTTACCCGTCGAGTCTGAGGCATAAAAGTGGGCTGGGGCCCGGATCGTATGTGATCCGCGCCCCAGCCCAGCTGTCTGTAACAGCCGAAACGGCTGTTGATCTCCTACTGGTCGCGGTACATCTCCGCCACCAGGAATGCCAGGTCAAGGGACTGGCTGCGGTTCAGGCGGGGGTCGCAGGCCGTCTCGTAGCGCTGGTGCAGATCGTCGACGAAGATCTCGTCGCCGCCGCCCACGCACTCGGTGACGTCGTCACCGGTGAGCTCGACATGGATACCGCCCGGGTGGGTGCCGAGGCCCTTGTGGACCTCGAAGAAGCCCTTGACCTCGTCGAGCACGTCGTCGAAGCGCCGGGTCTTGTGACCGGAGGCCGCCTCGTAGGTGTTGCCGTGCATCGGGTCGGAGATCCAGGCGACGGTCGCGCCCGAGGCGGTGACCTTCTCGACCAGCTCGGGCAGCTTGTCGCGGACCTTGTCGGCGCCCATGCGGACGATGAAGGTCAGCCGGCCCGGCTCGCGGTCCGGGTCGAGCCGCTCGATGTACTGCAGCGCCTCCTCGGCCGTCGTCGTCGGACCGAGCTTGATCCCGATCGGGTTGCGGATCTTCGAGGCGAACTCGATGTGCGCGCCGTCCAGCTGGCGAGTGCGCTCACCGATCCACACCATGTGGCCCGAGACGTCGTACAGGTGCCCGGTGCGGGAGTCGACCCTGGTCAGCGCCGACTCGTAGTCGAGGAGCAGCGCCTCGTGGGAGGCGTAGAACTCGACGGTCTTGAACTCCTCCGGGTCGGTCCCGCAGGCGTGCATGAAGTTCAGCGCCTGGTCGATCTCGCGCGCCAGCTGCTCGTAGCGCTGCCCGGACGGCGAGGTCCTCACGAAGTCCTGGTTCCAGGCGTGCACCTGGCGCAGGTCGGCGTAACCGCCGGTGGTGAAGGCACGCACGAGGTTGAGCGTGGAGGCGGAGGCGTTGTACATCCGCTTCAGGCGCTCGGGGTCCGGGATGCGGGCCTTCTCATTGAAGTCGAAGCCGTTGACCGAGTCGCCGCGGTAGGTCGGCAGGGTCACGCCGTCACGGGTCTCGGTGCCCTTGGAGCGGGGCTTCGAGTACTGGCCGGCGATGCGGCCGACCTTCACGACCGGCACGGACGCCGCGTACGTGAGGACCGCGCCCATCTGGAGCAGGGTCTTGAGCTTGTTGCGGATGTGGTCGGCCGACACGGCGTCGAAGGCCTCGGCGCAGTCGCCGCCCTGAAGAAGGAACGCCTCGCCCTTGGCGACGGCTCCCAACCGGGCGCGCAGCTGGTCGCACTCGCCGGCGAAGACGAGCGGCGGATACGACTCGAGGTCCGCGATCACTTCGCGCAGAGCCTCGGCATCGGGGTACTCGGGCTGCTGCGCCGCGGGCAGGTCTCGCCAGGTGTTGCCAGCGCTCGCGCTGGACTTAGCGTTCACGGTCACGACATCAACATTACGGGGTCGTGTCGGGCGTCCATCCACATGCTCATCAAGTGAGACGGGTCGCGCTCGATCGAAGCGGTGGGAGACGGGCCGGTGGGCCCGGTGAAGGGCAGGGCCCGGAGTGCTGTGTCCCGGGCCCGTGACGCACACCATCTGGGGTAGGGTGCGGCGCATGTTCGCGCACTCGATCCAGAACTGGTGGTGGACCGCTCATCCGGCGGCCCACTGACTGCGCGTACGCAACACTTCGCGAAGGCCGCCCGAGGGGCGGCCTTCGGTGTTTTCGCCACCGGGACCGTTCCTCTCCCTCTCTCCTCACCGAGACGCCGAGAAGGAACACGGACATGAACCTGCTCGACCTGCTGGACGATCCCCGACCGTTCGCCCTGCTGCGCCGCCGCACGCCGGGCCACGCCGTCGAGAAGGGCGACACCGTCGAGCTGCTGCTCGGCCCGGTCACCGAGTACGAGCGGCTGGCCGACATCCCCGAGGGCCTCGCTCTCATCCCGTACCGCCAGATCCGTGAGCGCGGCTTCGACGTCCGCGACGACGGCACCCCTCTGCTGGTGCTCACCCCGCAGGAGTCGTACGAGATCCCCCTTGAGCAGGCCCTGTCCGAGCTGTCCTCGCACGAGGTGCGCGTCGAGGGCGAGGGCTTCGACGTGCCGGACGAGGAGTACGCGCGGATCGTCGGGCGCGTGCTGGACGAGGAGATCGGGCGGGGCGAGGGCGCGAACTTCGTCATCCGGCGGACGTACGAGGGGGAGATCCCGGGGTTCGGGCGGGCCGACGCGCTGGCTCTCTTCCGGCGGCTGCTGGTCGGCGAGCGGGGCGCGTACTGGACGTTCGTCGTGCACACGGGAGATGAGAAGAAGCCCGGAGGGCCTTCCTCGGAAGGGCGGGGGCTCAAGACGCGTGGGCGGACCCTCGTCGGGGCGAGTCCCGAGGTGCATGTGCGGATGTCGGGCGGGACGGTCGTGATGAACCCGATCAGCGGGACGTACCGCTATCCCGCCGAGGGACCGACGCCCGAGGACCTGCTGGGGTTCCTGGCCGACGGCAAGGAGATCGAGGAGCTGTCGATGGTCGTCGACGAGGAGCTCAAGATGATGTGCACGGTCGGCGACATGGGCGGGGTCGTGATCGGGCCGCGGCTGAAGGAGATGGCCCATCTCGCGCACACCGAGTACGAGTTGCGGGGCAGGTCGTCGCTGGACGTGCGTGAGGTGCTGAAGGAGACCATGTTCGCCGCGACCGTCACCGGGTCGCCGGTACAGAACGCGTGCCGGGTCATCGAACGGTACGAGCCCCTCGGCCGGGACGGTGTCGGGCGCGGGTACTACGCGGGGGCGCTGGCACTGATCGGGCGTGACTCGGGGGGCGCGCAGACCCTCGACTCCCCCATTCTCATCCGGACCGCCGACATCGACGGGGGCGGACGGCTGCGGGTGCCGGTGGGCGCGACCCTCGTCCGGGGGTCGGATCCGGCGAGCGAGGTCGCGGAGACGCACGCGAAGGCGGCGGGCGTGCTGGCCGCCCTCGGTGTACGCCCCGGGCGGCCGGGCGGGAGCGAGGTGCGGGCGAGTCTCGCGGACGATCCGCGGGTGCGGGCCGCCCTCGACGGGCGGCGGGCCTCGCTGGCGCCGTTCTGGCTGCGGATGCAGGAGCCGTCGGCCGAGCTCGTGGGCCATGCGCTGGTCGTGGACGCGGAGGACACCTTCACCGCGATGCTCGCGCATCTGCTGCGCTCGTCCGGCCTGAAGGTGACCGTACGCCGGTACGACGGGGCGGGGCTGCGGGAGGCGGTCCTCGCCCACGAGGGCCCGCTGGTGCTGGGCCCCGGCCCGGGCGACCCGTCCGACATGACGGATCCGAAGATGGCCTTCCTGCGCGGCCTCACCGCCGAGGTGGTCCGCGGGCACCGGCACGGCGTCCTGGGTGTCTGCCTCGGCCATGAGCTGATCGCGGCGGAGCTGGGGCTGGAGATCGTACGCAAGGAGATTCCGTACCAGGGCGCCCAGGCGGACATCGACCTGTTCGGGCGGACGGAGACCGTCGGCTTCTACAACAGCTTCGTGGCGCGGTGCGACGACGAGGCCGCGGCCGAGCTGGCGGCCCACGGGGTCGAGGTCGGCCGGAGCCCGTCGGGAGAGGTGCACGCGCTGCGCGGGCCGGGCTTCGCCGGGGTCCAGTTCCACCCCGAGTCGGTGCTCACGCTGCGCGGTGCGGACGTCGTGCGGGACCTGGTGTGTCAGGTGCGCGAAGGAGCGGGCACCAGCACGTTCTCGGAGCGGCGGCCCGCCGTGTAGTCGAGGACGTTGGCCACCGTGGTCTCGATGATCTGGCCGACCGCGTCCGCGGTGTAGTACGCCTGGTGGGAGGTGACGACGACGTTCGGGAACGTGACGAGGCGGGCCAGGGTGTCGTCGTCCACGCCCTCCAGGGACCTGTCGAGGAAGAAGAGGCCGGCCTCGGCCTCGTAGACGTCGAGGCCGACGCCCGTGAAGCGGCCCGCGCGCAGTTCGGCGACGAGGGCCCGGCTGTCGACGAGGCCGCCGCGGCTGGAGTTCACCAGGATCGCGTCGTCCTTCATCGTGCGCAGGGCCGCGGCGTCGAGGAGGTGACGGGTCGCGGGGAGCAGCGGTACGTGCAGGCTGACCAGGTCGGACTCGGCGAGGAGGCGCTCCTTGGACACGTATTTCATGCCGAGTTCCAGGCAGGCGGGATTCTCGGCGGCGTCCCAGCCGAGGAGGTTCATCCCGAAGCCGTGGGCGATCCGGGTGAACGCCTCGCCGATCTTGCCGGTGCCGAGGATGCCCGCGGTGCGGCCGTGCAGGTCGCGGCCCATCAGCCCGTCGAGCCGGAAGTCGAAGTCGCGTGTGCGGTTGGAGGCGCGGACGATCCGGCGGTTGACGGCCATGGCGAGGGTCCAGGCGAACTCGGCGACGGAGTGGGGCGAGTAGTACGACACCCGCGCGACCGTCATGCCGAGCCGCTCGGCGACCTGGAGGTCGATGTTGTTGAAACCGGTGGAACGCTGGGCGACCATCTGGGTGCCGCCGGCCGCGAGGGTCTGCAGGACGCGGTTCCCGAGCGCGCAGTTGACGCTGGTGGAGACGGTCTCGTAGCCGGCCGCGATGGGGGCCGTGTCCTCGCTGAGGAAGACGTCCAGGCAGCGGACCTCGTGCTGACCCTCGGTACGGAAGGCGTCCTCGATGAGGGGCTTCTCGTCGGCCTGGACGCCGAAGGCGAGGATCTCCACGGGGCCCTCCGGGGGTTTGGCGGGTTCTCGGTTACCCGGTGAATATACGAACCCCGGGAGGTTTTCGCCCCCGCCGCCCCTTCCCTTCCCGTCCTCGGGGGCTCCGCCCCCGAACCCCCGGTCCTCAAACGCCGGACGGGCTGAATGCTCAGCCCGTCCGGCGACACAGGGAGGGTCAGCCGAAGAAGACGCCGACCTCCTGGTACAGCCGGGGATCCACCGTCTTCAGGCGGGCCGTGGCGTCCGCGATCGGGACGCGGACGATGTCGGTGCCCTGGAGCGCCACCATCTTGCCGAAGTCGCCGTCCCGGACGGCCTCGATGGCGTGCAGGCCGAACCGCGTGGCGAGCCACCGGTCGAACGCACTGGGAGTGCCCCCGCGCTGGACGTGGCCGAGCACCGTCGTGCGGGCCTCCTTGCCCGTGCGGCGCTCGATCTCCTTGGCCAGCCACTCCCCCACGCCGGAGAGCCGCACATGCCCGAAGGAGTCCAGCGAACCGTCCTTGAGGACCATGTCGCCGTCCTTGGGCATCGCACCCTCGGCGACGACCACGATCGGCGCGTACGAGGCCTTGAAGCGCGAGGTCACCCAGGCACAGACCTGGTCGACGTCGAAGCGCTGCTCAGGGATGAGGATGACGTTCGCGCCGCCCGCGAGGCCCGAGTGGAGCGCGATCCAGCCCGCGTGCCGGCCCATCACCTCGCAGACCAGGACCCGCATGTGCGACTCGGCGGTGGTGTGCAGCCGGTCGATCGCCTCGGTCGCGATACCGACGGCGGTGTCGAAGCCGAAGGTGTAGTCGGTGGCGGACAGGTCGTTGTCGATGGTCTTCGGTACGCCGACGACGGGCACCCCGTACTCGTCGGTGAGCCGCGCCGCGACCCCGAGGGTGTCCTCACCGCCGATCGCGATCAGGGCGTCCACCTCGTACTTGGCGAGGTTCTCCTTGATCCGGCGGATGCCGTTCTCGGCCTTGAGGGGGTTGGTGCGCGAGGAGCCGAGGATGGTGCCGCCGCGCGGCAGGATGCCGCGCACGGCGGGGATGTCGAGCCGGACGATGTCGCCTTCCAGCGGACCCCGCCAGCCGTCCCTGAAGCCGGTGAAGTCATAGCCGTACTCCTGCACGCCCTTGCGGACGATGCCCCGGATGACGGCGTTGAGCCCGGGGCAGTCGCCGCCTCCGGTCAGTACTCCGACCCGCATGGAAAGTCCTTTCGCCGCGGTTGGCTGACGGGACTCACGCTAATAGTGATCCAGGTCACTTCAGCAGAGGGCGGAAGGTCAATTCCGGTGAATTGTGCGGGTGTTGATCTCGCGGCTTCACTCGATGGTGGGTATCGACGGGTTTACGCGTCGTCGAGGCCCCGCTCTATGGCATAGCGGACCAACTCCACGCGGTTGTGCAGCTGGAGCTTGCCCAGGGTGTTCTGGACGTGGTTCTGCACGGTGCGGTGGGAGATGACGAGGCGCTCGGCGATCTGCTTGTAGCTCAAACCCTTGGCCACCAGCCGGAGCACCTCGGTCTCGCGGTCGGTGAGCTGCGGGGCCCTGGGCTCGTCGCCGCCCGTGGCGGGCCCGGGGTCGGAGGCGAGCCTGCGGTACTCGCCGAGGACCAGGCCCGCGAGGCCCGGGGTGAAGACGGGGTCGCCGACGGCCGTGCGGCGCACCGCGTCGATCAGCTCCTCCGTGGAGGCCGACTTGAGCAGGTAGCCGGTGGCGCCCGACTTGACCGCCTCCAGGACGTCGGCGTGCTCCCCGCTCGCGGAGAGGACCAGGACCCGCAGGGCGGGATCGGCGCCGACGAGTTCCTTGCAGACCTGCACACCGGGCTTCGCCGGCAGGTTCAGGTCCAGCACGAGGACGTCCGGCCCCACTGCCTGCGCGCGGCGCACCGCCTGCTCGCCGTCGCCGGCGGTCGCGACCACGTCGAAACCGGCCTCGTCCAGGTCACGCGCGACCGCGTCCCGCCACATGGGATGGTCGTCGACCACCATGACCCTGACCGGATCCTGGTCCTGTCGCTCACTCATGCCTTCTCCGCCTTCCCCCGCCTGTCCTTCGGCCCCTTCGAGGCCTCCGGAGCGCACGCGCCCTTCGGTACTTTCAGTTCGACTTCCGTGCCCTGTCCCGGTACCGAGATCAGCTCGGCCGTGCCGCCGATCTCGCGCAGCCGTCCACGGATCGACAGGGCCACTCCGAGGCGCCCCTCCCCCTCGGCCTGGACGAGCCGTCCCTCGGGGATGCCCGGGCCGTCGTCGCGGACGGTCACGATCACCTCGTCCGGCTCGTCCTCCACCAGGATCCACGCCCGGGCGTCGGCGCCGACGTGGCGGTGGACGTTGTCCAGAGCGGCGCCCACGGCGGCGGCCAGCTCCTTCGCGGCCCGGGCCGCGAGCGGCACCGGAGTGCCCGGCTCGGAGAACGTCACCCGCGCGGTGGCGTACGGGGCGAGCAGCGAGCGCAGGTCGCAGGGGGCCGAGTCGTCCTGGGCGTCGGGCTCGTCCACCGCGCGCACGACGGCGCCCTCCGCCTCGTCCTCCGACACCCGCGAGACCGGTACGAGCCCGCCGGAGACCAGGGTGCGCAGCGCGACCTCCTGTTCGCCGGCGAGGCGGCCCAGGTCCGCGGCCTCCCCACCGATCGCGGTCCCGCGCCGCTGCACCATGGCGAGCACCTGGAGGACGCCGTCGTGGATGTCGCGGGCGAGCCGCTCCCGCTCGCGCGTCGCCGCCTCGATCTCCAGGGCGCGGGCCAGGGTGCGCTCGGAGGCCCGGGCGACCTCGACGACGTACCCGATGGCGATGGAGGCGACCCAGACGAGCAGGACGTTGTGGAGGGTGTCCTGGCTGAGCGCCCCGCGCTGCACGACGTTGGCGACGCCGACGAGCGCCGAGGCGAAGGCCGCCCAGCGCCAGCCGCCCTTGATCGCGAACGCCAGCACGGAACCCGCGGTCCATATCGACGGGAGGGTCGGGCCGCCCGCCACGATCCGGTCGTGGGCGTCCGCGACCGGTGTGAGCAGGATGCCCGCGAGGGCGATGGTCAGGTCGGCCGCGAGGAAGCGCTTGGTGCAGCTCGCCGCGCCCGCCACCTTGGGCAGGGTCGCGAAGGTCCACGCGAAGAGCACCACGAAATAGGCGATGGCCACTTCGGGGCGGACGAACCCGTCGTACTCCGAGACGAAGAGGCCGATCGCGTAGAACAGCGTCAGGACGCGATACCCGGTCAGCGCACGCCACAGCGGCTGCTCGACCGACATCCTCATGACTCTCTCGCGCTTGGCCATGTCCCCCACCACTCCGTCCCCCGGCACCGCGTCCAGGTCTAGGAGCTGGACTCTTCCTTCGCGTCCCGCTCCTGCCCGGCCTGCTTCTGCCCGGCCTGCTCCTGCCCGGCCTGCTCCCGCGCCCGGTCGGTGTCCTTCTGGGCGTCCGTCCGGGCCCGCTCGGCGTCCTTGCGGGCCTGGTCGGCTTCCTTCTGGGCTTCCTTCTGTGCTTCCTTGAGCGCCTGCTTCTGCGCTTTCGCCGCGTCCGCGATCTGCCGCTTGGCGGCCGTCGCGTAGATGTCGACGTACTCCTGTCCGGAGAGCTTCATGATCTCGTACATGACCTCGTCGGTCACCGCGCGCAGGACGAAGCGGTCGTGCTCCATGCCGTGGTAGCGGCTGAAGTCCAGCGGCCTGCCGATGCGGATGCCCGGGCGCATCAGCTTGGGCATCACCTTGCCGGGCGGCTGGATCTTCTCGGTGTCGATCATGGCGACCGGGACGACGGGAGCTCCGGAGGCCAGCGCCACGCGCGCGAGACCGCCGGGCTTGCCGCGGTAGAGCCGGCCGTCGGGCGACCGCGTGCCCTCCGGGTAGATGCCGAAGAGCTCGCCGCGCTCCAGGACGTCGATGCCGCTCCTGACGGCCGCCTCGCCCGCTCCGCGCGCTCCGGAGCGGTCCACGGGCAGCTGGCCGACGCCCTTGAAGAAGGCCGCCGTCATCCGGCCCTTCACACCGGGCGTCGTGAAGTACTCGGCCTTCGCGATGAAGGTGACCTTGCGGTCGAGGACCGCGGGCAGGAAGAACGAGTCCGAGAACGACAGGTGATTGCTCGCCAGGATGGCCGGGCCGTCGGCGGGAATGTTCTCGAGGCCTTCCACCCAGGGCCTGAAGGCGAGCTTCAGGGGCCCTCCGATGGAAAACTTCATTGCGCCGTAGATCACCCGCGTGCCTCCTGTGTCCGTCGCTCAGACCTTAACCCGGAGCACCGTCAATGGGCCCGACGGCCCTGGTCGGTGTCAGTGCGGTCGCGTACGGTGAAGTACGCCTCGAAGCTTCGGGGTGATCGTCACATCGCCCTTGAATGAACAGGAGACCGAAGGTGCCGGTCCTTCCCGGAGCTGAGCCGTTCCACCACGAGGGCGGAGAGGTCGGGGTCCTCCTCTGCCACGGCTTCACCGGTTCCCCGCAGTCGCTGCGGCCCTGGGCCGAGTATCTCGCCGAGCGCGGTCTGACCGTCTCGCTTCCGCTGCTGCCCGGGCACGGCACGCGCTGGGAGGACATGCAGCTCACCGGCTGGCAGGACTGGTACGCGGAGGTGGACCGTGAGCTGCGCGCCCTGCGCGAGCGCTGCTCCCAGGTCTTCGTCTTCGGCCTCTCCATGGGCGGCGCGCTCACCCTGCGGCTCGCCGCGAAGCACGGGGACGAGATCAGCGGCATCGTGGTCGTCAACCCGGCGAACAAGGTGCACGGCGCCGCGGCGTACGCCCTGCCGGTGGTCCGCCACTTCGTCAGGACCGTGAAGGGCATCACCAGCGACATCGCCAAGGACGGCGGCATCGAGATCGGCTACGACAAGGTGCCCCTGCACGCGGCGCACTCGATGCGCGTCTTCTACCGACTGCTCGACGGCGAGCTCCCGCAGGTGACGCAGCCCATGCTGCTCCTGCACAGCCCGCAGGACCACGTCGTGCCGCCCGCCGACTCGGCCCGCATCCTCAGCCGGGTGTCGTCCATGGATGTCACGGAGATACTTCTGGAACAGAGCTACCACGTCGCGACGTTGGACCACGACGCGGACCGGATCTTCGAGGAGAGCTTCGCCTTCGTCTCCCGGCTCGCACCCGGTGCCGGCAAGGAAGCCGGCGCGGGTCAGTCGGGTCAGCAGGAAGGGACGGCCACTGGTGGCTGAGCACGACGCGGACCGCGAGCCCGAGGAGAAGGACGCGCCGCCCGGCGAGGAGCAGGGCCCGTCGTTCGACGAGGCCGCGGCCTGGGACGCCATCGTCGCGGGGTACGGCGACGAACCGCCGGACCCGCCCGGCGCCAAGCCCTTCAAGTCGGTGGAGGACCTGGCGCTCCTGGAGCCGGAGACGAACGACTCCGGTGATCAGGGCGACTCCGACACGAAGAGCTCGGCGACGCCGAAGGGCGCCAAGGGCTCGAAGGGCGGTACGGACACCGAGCAGTCGGAGGCGGAGGACGAACCGGCCGCCGAGAAGCCGCTCGGCAGTTCGGTCGCGTTCGCGCCCGGCGTCGCCGGCCCGCGCGACTACGCGGCTCCGGAGCCGGCCGAGGAGGACTTCGACGAGGACGACGAGGGCCACTTCGTGCCGCCCGAGCCGCCCGACCTGCCCGCCGCGGACACGACGTCCAAGTTCGCGTGGCTGGGCGTCATCGGCGGCCCCGTGCTGCTCCTCCTCGCGGTCCTGCTCGGCTGGGACATGACGTGGTGGCTCGCCACCCTCGGTATCGGCGGCTTCCTCGGCGGTTTCGCCACGCTGGTGGGGCGGATGCGCAGCGACGACGAGGACGAGGATGACCCGGGGCGCGGCGCGGTGGTCTGACCCGTCCGCCTGAACGCCTCGAAGGCCCGCCCGGATGCTCCGGGCGGGCCTTCGAGGCGTTCAGGCGGACGAAGGGCCCTCCCCGGAACCGTCCTGGGCGCCCGGTGCGGCCGGTGCGCCCGGAGCCGCCGGTGCGGCCGGAATCCTGAGGGCGGCCAGTACCGGAAGGTGGTCCGTGGCCGCCCTCAGGTCGGCCTCCGTCACTCCGGGGTGGTCCAGGGGCACCCCGCAGCCCAAAAACCGCACGCCCTCCGTGGCGAAGAGCGCGTCGATGCGCTGGTGGGGGTCGCCGGGCGTCGAGGTGTACTCCCCGCCCCAGGGGGCCACCGCCCAGCCGTCCTGGAGCTCCGTCGAGAGGCGCCTGAACGTGCGGCCGCCCGGGCGTTCGTTGAGGTCGCCGCCCGCGACGGCGTACGGGGTGTCCAGCGCCGACAGGTGGTCGAGGAGCAGGCGGCCCTGCTCGTGGCGCTCGTCCTTCTGGAGGGAGAGATGGCAGCTCAGTACACCGACGCGGGCGCGGCCGAACCGTACGACCGCGGTGGCGAAGCCGCGTCGGTGCAGGCCCGGGGTGAGCGGCAGGAGTACGTCCTCGGTGCGTTCGACCGTGGCTCGCAGGGAGCAGAGGAGGGCGGGGCCGGAGGCCGTGGCGCCGCCCGAGAGGACGACCTGGCCCGAGGCCGCCGCCAGACGGGCCAGTTTCTTGCGCCAGCGGAAGAAGCGGGGGGCCTCCTGGATCAGGACGAGGTCCGGTGCGCAGGCGGTGATCACCCGGGCGAGTGCGTCGGTGTCGTCCCGCATGGAGCGGATGTTGTAGCTGAGCACCCGGATGACGGCCGAACCGTCGGTTTCGGTACGGGGTGCTGGTAGCGGACTGGCGGAAGGGCTGGTCGGCATGACGATCAAGATATCGGGCGGGGAGTGCCGGGTCGTCGTTTTGCCGCGGCCCGGTGGGGGCTGGTCGCGCAGTTCCCCGCGCCCCTGAAAGGGGCGCGTCCGCCGGGCCACGCCCAGACAGGTGCGCCCCCTGGGCGCGCGGGGAACTGCGCGGGCAACCACGCGAGACCCGCGGATTCCGCACGGCGGTCGGTACCTGGAGACACGACCGCCCGCCGTCCCCGGAAGAGGGGGCGACGGGCGGTCGGGGATGAGCTACATGATCGGGTCGGGCTCCCGGGCCAGGTCGGCCGCGCCCACCAGCCCCGCCTCGTTCCCCAGCCGCGCGGCGATCACGTCGGCGACAGGACGCCAGTTCCCGCCGACCAGCCACCGCTTGTACGACTTGCGGATCGGGTCGAGGACCAGCTCGCCCTCGTCCGAGAGACCGCCGCCGACGATGAAGGCGGACGGGTCGAAGAGCGAGGCCAGGTCGGCCAGACCGGCTCCGGCCCAGCGGGCCAGCTCGCGGTAGGAGTCGACGGCCACCGGGTCCCCCTGGCGCGCGGCCATCGAGATGTGCTTGCCCTCGATGCCGTCGGGAGAGCCGTCGCCCAGCGAGAGCAGGATGTCCGCGTTCTCCGGGGTGGCGTTCGCGCGCTGCTTCGCGTAGCGCACGAGGGCGCGCCCGGACGCGTACTGCTCCCAGCAGCCCTGGGAGCCGCAGCCGCACAGCAGGCCGTCCGGGACCATCCGGATGTGGCCGAACTCGGCGGCGACGCCGAAGTGCCCGCGGCGCAGCTTGTTGCCGATGATGATGCCGCCGCCCAGGCCCGTGCCGAGCGTGATGCAGATGACGTTGCGATGACCCTTGCCCGCACCGAACTTGTATTCGCCCCAGGCGGCCGCGTTCGCGTCGTTCTCGACCACGACCGGCAGGCCCACACGGGCCTCCACCTCGTCCTTGAGGGGCTCCTGCCGCCAGTCGATGTTCGGCGCGAAGTACACCGTCGAACGCTGACGGTTGACGTATCCTGCGGCGCCGATGCCCACGCCGACGATCTCGTGCCCGGCCCTGGCACCCTCGACGGCCGCGGCGATCGCGTCGACGATCGCCTGCGGCGTGGTCGGAGTCGGCACCTTGAACGTCGAGAGGATGTTGCCTTCCTCGTCGACCACCCCGGCCGCGATCTTCGTGCCGCCGATGTCGACGCCGATGGTGAGTCCCATGAATCCCTCAGTTTCGGTCGAGCCCCGCTACGGCCAACCGTACCCGAGCGACTTCAGTCGAGGTCGATGTGTTCACCGCTGCCGGTGCCCTCGTCCCGGGGGCGCGAGGCGGTGTCACGGGCGGTCCAGCGCCGCTCCTGCGCCTCGACGGCGGAGCGGTACGCGGCGAGCAGTTCGGTGCCGGCGGTGGCCAGGTGGTCGAATACGTCGGGGTTCCGCTCGATGACGGGCTCGACGGCGGCCTTGGCCTGCTGCACGACCTGGTTCACCACCTGCTGGGCCGCGCCGCCGGCGACCGCGCCGAACAGCGGCGACTGCAGTCCGGACAGCTTGTCGGCGACCGCGTCGACGAGTTTGCGCAGTTCCTCGGCGGCCGAGCCGGGCGGCTGGCCGTTCTGGGCGCGGCGACGGGCCTTCTCCGCGGCGAGGTCCTCGGCGCACGCCTTCGCCCAGGCGTCGGCGTCTGGCGCTCGTACCTCGTCGCGCTCCTTGTCACGCACGCCGTCGAGCGCGTCCTCCCCGGCGTCGGACGTGGGGTGCTCATCGCTCATGGCGGACTCCAAGCATTGGCTCTGTGTCTCTCGACGTTACCCGAACGGGGGTATGCCGTTCACCGTGTCCGCGGCCACAGATCCGGGTCGGGCGCGAAGCGGACCCGCAGTTCGCCCTCGCGCAGGGACGCGCCGTCCACCGCGCAGCGGCGCAGGGCGGACGGGAGTGCGACGATCCGGCGGAACTGCCCGGCGGTGACGACGAGTTCGTCCCCGCGCCGCACGAGGTCGAGCTCCTCCCGTATCGCGCCGGGGAGCGGGATGTGCCAGACGAGCACGCCCTCGTCGGCGAGCCGGTCGGCGACGGGCCACTCGAGGGGGCCCGGGACGTCGCCCGGCGCGGGCACGGGGAGCGCGGCGAGGTCCTCGGCGCCGCGCGGGTCGCGGCCGAGGTGCGGGACTTCAGTTACGTCGTACGTCTGTCCCCATGCGTCGCGCCACTCGTCGAGGGCCTTGCGCTGCTGGGCGGCGAGGGAGGACAGCCAGGTGTCGGGGGACGCGTCGGGCAGGACGCGGTTCGCGATCAGGGCGTCGGTGCGCAGGCCGCGCAGGGCGAGGCCGGTGGCGGCCGACCGTACGGCGTCGGCTCCGGCCGGGCCCGGCTCGGCGACCAGCCGTACGGTCGTGGCCGGGTCCTCGACGGCCAGCTGGACCGCGGCCAGTTCGACGTCCCAGCGGGCCGCCGTCTCGTACAGCCGCTCCGACGGCATCGGCACGCCCGCCAGGCGGCCGAGGACAGGGCGCAGGGCGCGGGCCGCCTGGCGTTCGGCCGGGAGCAGGCGGCGCAGATAGCGGCGCAGTTGTTCGGGCAGTGCCAGGAGGGCGAGGGCCTGCGGGACGGGCGGCAGGTCGACGACCAGCAGGTCGAAGGTGTCGGAGGCGGTGGCGTCGCGCAGGGCGCGGAGCAGGGCGAGTTCCTCGCCGCCGGGGAGGGGGGTGAGTTCCTCCGCGTCCAGCCGGGCCGCGCCCAGCAGGTCGAGGGCGGTGGAGACCCGCTCCTGGAAGGCGAGGAGATCCGCCCGGAAGCCCTCGCCGGCGTCCGGTCGCCAGGCCGTGAGACCGGGAAGGATCCCGGCCGGTGTGCCGCCGGTGGGGGTTCCGAGGACGGCGCCGAGGGTGTCGGTGCGGTCCGCGGAGAGCACCAGGGTGCGGGTGCCCCGGCGGGCGGCCTCCAGAGCGGTGGCCGCGGCGACGGTGGTACGGCCGGAGCCGCCGGGGCCGGTGATCAGGATGGTGCGCATACGGGTGAACGGTACGGGGTGGGGCGGAGGTAGCGGCGCGCCGCTACTTCTCGCCCGTCTCCACGCGCTTCTTCAGTCCCGCCAGGGCGCGGTCGATGATGACCTTCTCCGCCTTGCGCTTGATCATGCCGAGCATCGGGATCTTGACGTCGACGGTGAGCTGGTAGGTGACCTGGGTGGCGCTCAGGCCCGCGGGCTTGAGGATGTACGAGCCGTCCAGGGAGCGGAGCATCTGGGACTTGACCAGGGTCCAGGAGACCTCGTGGTCGCCGGTCCAGGTGTAGCCCAGGGTCTGGTCGTCCTTGATGGCGCCGGCGTCCATGACGAGGCGCACCTGCTCGGCGCGGCCCTTCTCGTCCGTCGCGAGCACCTGCGCCTCCTTCACCTCTCCCGTCCAGTCCGGGTAGCGGGCGAAGTCGGCGATGACCGCCATGACGTCGGCCGGTGCCGCCTCGATCGTGATGCTCGAGCTGGTGTGTTCGGCCATCGCTGTGGCTCCTCCAGATGCGGTCCGGACAGGGGGTGTTCTACGGGGTACGAACGCTTTCTACCTGTGTGTGCAGCGTGAAGGCTACCGCGCGGCGGGCCGGCGCCCGCCCCCGGCCCCGCGGCCGCCGGGAGCCCTCACCACTGCAGTACCCACGGCTTCCCGGATCCGGCGAAGTGCCCCACGTTCACGCACTCGGTGGCGCCGACCCGCATCCGCCGGGCGAGCGGCTGGTGGACGTGGCCGAAGAGCGCGTACCGCGGCCGGGTGCGCCGGATCGCGTCGAGCAGCGCGCGGCTGCCGCGCTCGAACCGCCGGGCCACGGTGTCGTAGACGAGTTCGGGGACTTCCGGCGGGATGTGCGTGCACAGCACGTCGACCTCTCCGACGGCCTCGATCTTCGCCGCGTACTCCTCGTCGCTGATCTCGTACGGCGTCCGCATGGGCGTACGCAGTCCGCCGCCGACGAAGCCGAAGACCCGGCCGCCGATCTCGACCCGCTCGCCGTCGAGCACGGTGGTGCCGGGTCCGGCGTACTCCGACCAGAGGGACGGTATGTCGACGTTGCCGTAGGTGGCGTACGTCGGAGTGGGGAACGCCGCGAACAGTTCGGCGTACTGCTTCCGTACGGCCTTCTCGATGGCGGGGCCGCGGTCGACGCCCGCCCACAGGCGCGCGCCCAGGGCCCGGGCCTCCTCGAAGTGGCGGGCCGTGCGGAGCTCGACGAGGCGGTCCGTGTTCTCGGTGCCGAACAGGTCGGGGAAGATGCCGCGGGAGTGGTCGGCGTAGTCGATGAAGAGCACGAGGTCGCCCAGACAGATCAGGGCGTCCGCGCCGTCACCGGCCCTGGCCAGGTCACGGGCGTTGCCGTGTACGTCGCTCACGACATGGAGCCGTGTCCTCGGGGTCTCTCGGATGCCGCCGCCGTCGCCGCGTTGTGTGCCTGCCATGACGATCAAGGGTAAGCCTGTGGAGCAAACGTGTGTAGATGCGGGCGGACCTGCGGTTACTACCCGGTCAGTAACGCGTTGGACTACTGTGCGCGGAGGAACGCCAACACGTGTGACGCGGGGAACATCTCATGGACCCCCCTGTCCTAGAGGCAGTACCGGCGGGTAACGTCCGGGCAGTCCAGTCGTGCTCAGGGTTTCAACAACCGACTCCCGGAGCACCTGCCCGAGCCTTGGACCACTCCGTCGCATCACACGAAGTCGTGGCGTCGGCGCCCTATGAGGAGCAGCAGTCTTGCGCGAGTTCAGCCTTCCGGCTTTGTACGAGGTCCCTGCGGACGGCAATCTGACCGACATCGTCCGCAGAAACGCCGCGCAGCATCCTGATGTCGCGGTCATCGCCCGCAAGGTGGGTGGCAGCTGGACGGATGTCACGGCCACGGTCTTCCTCGCGGAGGTGCAGGCCGCCGCCAAGGGCCTGATCGCCTCGGGCATCGAGCCGGGCGACCGGGTCGGCCTGATGTCCCGCACGCGGTACGAGTGGACGCTGCTGGACTTCGCGATCTGGAGCGCCGGCGCGGTCACCGTGCCGGTGTACGAGACCAGCTCGCCGGAGCAGGTGCAGTGGATCCTCGGCGACTCGGGAGCCACCGGGATCGTCGTGGAGCTGGACGCGCACGCGGCCTCCGTGGAGTCGGTGCGTGACCGGCTGCCGCACCTGAAGCACGTGTGGCAGATCGACCGCGGCGGTGTCGAGGAACTCGGCCGGGCCGGCAAGGACGTGACGGACGCCGCGGTCGAGGAGCGCAGCTCGCTCGCCAAGGCCGACGACCCCGCGACCATCGTCTACACGAGCGGTACGACCGGGCGCCCCAAGGGCTGCGTGCTGACCCACCGCAGCTTCTTCGCGGAGTGCGGCAACATCGTGGAGCGGCTGCGGCCCCTCTTCCGGACCGGCGAGTGCTCGGTCCTCCTCTTCCTTCCGCTCGCGCACGTCTTCGGGCGGCTCGTGCAGGTCGCGCCGATGATGGCGCCGATCAAGCTGGGCACCGTCCCGGACATCAAGAACCTCACGGACGAACTGGCCTCCTTCCGGCCGACGTTGATCCTCGGTGTGCCGCGCGTCTTCGAGAAGGTCTACAACTCGGCGCGGGCCAAGGCGCAGGCCGACGGCAAGGGCAAGATCTTCGACAAGGCGGCCGACACGGCGATCGCGTACAGCCGCGCCCTGGACACCCCGGCGGGCCCCTCCATCGGCCTGAAGATCAAACACAAGACGTTCGACAAGCTCGTCTACAGCAAGCTGCGCGCGGTGCTCGGCGGCAAGGGCGAGTACGCCATCTCGGGCGGCGCTCCGCTGGGCGAGCGCCTCGGGCACTTCTTCCGCGGCATCGGCTTCACGGTCCTGGAGGGCTACGGCCTCACCGAGTCCTGCGCGGCCACCGCCTTCAACCCGTGGGACCGCCAGAAGATCGGCACGGTCGGCCAGCCGCTGCCGGGTTCGGTGATCCGCATCGCGGACGACGGCGAGGTGCTGCTGCACGGCGAGCACCTGTTCAAGGGGTACTGGAACAACGAGGGCGCGACCGAGGAGGCGCTCGCCGACGGCTGGTTCCACACCGGTGACATCGGCACCCTCGACGAGGACGGCTACCTCCGCATCACCGGCCGCAAGAAGGAGATCATCGTCACCGCGGGCGGCAAGAACGTCGCGCCCGCCGTGATCGAGGACCGCATCCGCGCGCACGCGCTGGTCGCCGAGTGCATGGTGGTGGGCGACGGGCGCCCGTTCGTGGGCGCGCTGGTGACCATCGACGAGGAGTTCCTGGGCCGCTGGGCCGACGAGCACGGCAAGCCCGCGGGCTCGACCGCGGCGTCGCTGGGTCAGGACGCGGATCTGCTCGCCGCGATCCAGAGCGCTGTCGACGACGGCAACGCCGCGGTGTCGAAGGCGGAGTCGGTGCGGAAGTTCCGTGTGCTGTCCCACCAGTTCACCGAGGACTCCGGCCATCTCACGCCGTCGCTGAAGCTCAAGCGCAATGTGGTGGCGAAGGACTACGCGGACGAGATCGAAGCGATCTATCGGGGTTGAGGGCGCCCACTCGCCGTGGGGCGGGGGGTGCGTGTGCGGCTTGCCCGCCGCGGTGGCTTGTCGCGCCGTTCCCCGCGCCCCTTCGCATGCGGCTGTCCCGAATGCGGCTGTCCCGCCATCGTGGTTGCTCGCGCAGTTCCCCGCGCCCCTGAAAGGGCTGCGCCCTTCAGCGCGCGGGGAGCCGGCCCCCACCGGCGCTACAGCAGCTCCTTGAGACCCTCCGCCAGGAGGTCCCAGCGCCACTTCTCCTCGACCCACTCCCGGCCCCGCTCCCCCATGCGGCGGCGCAGCTCCGCGTCGCCGAGGAGCGCGACGACGCGATCGGCCGTGTCCCCGGCGGAGCCGCCCCGTACGACCCAGCCGGTCTCGCCGTCGAGCACGGCGTCCGGCGCGCCCCCCGAGTCACCGGCGACGACGGGAAGCCCCGTCGCGGAGGCCTCCAGGTAGACGATGCCGAGCCCTTCGACGTCGAGCCCTCCTCGGCGCGTACGGCACGGCATGGCGAAGACGTCGCCCGCGCCGTAGTGGGCCGGCAGCTCCGACCAGGGCACCGCGCCGGTGAAGCGGACGGAGTCGGCGACACCCGTCTCGTGCGCGAGCCTGCGCAGGTCCTTCGCGTACGGTCCGCCGCCGACGATCAGCAGCACCGCCTCGGGCTCGCTCGCCAGGATGCGCGGCATGGCGAGGATGAGCGTGTCCTGGCCCTTGCGCGGGACGAGACGGGACACGCAGACCACGACCGGGCGGTCCGTCAGCCCGAGGCGGGCCCGGACGGCGGCCCCGCCCGAGCCGGGATGGAAGGTCTTCTCGTCGACGCCCGGGGGCAGTTGCACCATCCGGGCGGCCGCTCCGGGCGTCAGCGCGGTGGCGATGCGCGAGCGGGTGTACTCACCGAGATACGTGATCGTGTCCGTCGACTCGCCGATCCTGCGCAGGAGTTGCCGTGCGGCGGGCAGTTGCGCCCACCCCGCCTCGTGCCCGTGCGTGGTGGCCACGAGGCGCTCCGCGCCCGCCTTCCGCAGCGCCGGTGCGAGCAGTCCGAGCGGCGCCGCCGCGCCGAACCACACCGAGGTACAGCCGTGCTCCCGCAGCAGCCCGACGGCCCGCCGGGAGACCCCCGGCGTCGGCAACAGCATGGTTGTTCGGTCGCGTACGATGACGAAGGGCTGTTCGGCGTCGAAGGCGGCTGTGGCCTCGGCTCCCTCCCGGCCCCGCTTCCAGGTGGAGGCGTAGACGACGAGCCGCTCGGGGTCCAGGCGCAACGCCATGTTGTGCAGGAAGGCCTGGATGCCGCCCGGTCTCGGCGGAAAGTCGTTGGTCACGATCAAGGTCTTGTGCATCGCCGTCGACAGTACCGAACCCGCACCCCGCGACTGAGCGCGGCCGTGCTTCACGGCTCTCGCACAGCGGCGCGGTCCATCATGGCCCGCACAGGATCCGTACGGAAAAGGGCAGGTGCGCATGGCGGGAACCGGGGGGACGAGGTTCCCGTACGTACTGCTGGTGACCTGGGGTCTGACGAGGCTGGCGCTGCTGCTCTTCGTCTTCAAGGTGTTCGTCTTCCCCGGCCCGGACGTCACCAGTGACGTCGCGGTCACCTACCAGGGCTGGTACGAGGTCCTGCGCACCGGCACGTTCCCGCTGGACGACGTGACCTGGCAGTACCCGCCGGCGGCCGCGCTCGCGATCCTCTCCCCCTCGCTGCTGCCGTTCCTCGCCTACACCGAGGCGTTCTTCGTCCTCGCCTTCGCCGCCGACCTGGTCGCCCTCGGACTGCTCCTGTACGCGGCCCGGAGCCCGGGCAGGTCCCGGCGCGGTGCCTGGGTGTGGGTCGTGGGCGTGCCCCTGCTCGGTCCGACGGTGTACTCGCGGTACGACGTGATGGTGACCGCCGTCGTCGTGGCCGCGGTCCTCGCGGGCGTCCGGAACCCGAAGCTCATGGGCGCGCTGGCCGCGTTCGGCGCGCTGCTGAAGGTGTGGCCGCTGCTGCTGCTCGTGGGCACGACCGGGCGCAGGGCCTGGGGCTGGGCGGCCGGGACGGCCGTCGGGATCGCGCTGCTGTTCGCCGTGTCGATGCCGGGCGCGTTCGCGTTCCTGACGTTCCAGCGCGACCGCGGGACCGAGGTCGAGTCCCTCGGCTCGCTCGTCTTCCACATCGCCCGGCACCACGGCTGGGAGGGCCAGGTCCTGCTCAACTACGGCTCGGTGGAGTTCCTCGGCCCGTACGTCGACGTGGTGAGCACGGTGGCCCTGATGCTGACCGGGCTCGCGTTCGGCTGGCTGCTCCTGTGGCGGCTGTGCGCGACGCGGTTCCTGGTGCACACGGTCGCGGACGCCGCGTTCGTGGCGGTGCTCCTGTTCACCACGACGAGCCGGGTCATCAGCCCGCAGTACATGGTGTGGCTGGTGGGCCTGGCCGCCGTGTGCCTGGTCTTCCGCGGCAGCCGGATGGGCCTGCCGGCGGGGATGGTCGTGGTGGCGAGCTTCGTCACCGTCCTGGAGTTCCCCGTCTACTTCGCGGACGTCGTCGCCAGCAACGGCCTCGGGATCACCCTGCTCGTGATCCGCAACGGCCTGCTGGTCGCCGCGACCGTCACCGCGGGCACGCTCCTGTGGCGCGACACCGTGTCGTACGCGGACGCGGCTCCCGCGGCCGGCCGGCCGACGCCCGCCAGCAAGGAGTCCCTGACCCCCTGAGGGCAGGGGCCCGGCCGCGCAGGTCACCCGAGCCGGTCGCGCAGGTACTCCCGCCACATCCGCGTGAACTCCTCCGGCGTCGTCCCCAGGACCTCCCGGAGCCCCGCCTCCACCGCGCCCGCCCGCTTGTCGTGGGCCCCCACGGCCCGGTAGAACTCCCCCAGCCGCACCTCGCCCCACCGTTCGGCGATCAGCCGGCAGGCCAGCCAGCCGCTCTCGTAGGCCCGCGCCAGCTTCCCCGCGTCCCCGCCGAAGCCGAAGTCCTTGTCGCCCGGCAGAGCGGCCGGTACCCGCCCCTCGGTCACCGCACGCGCCAGCTCCGGCGCGACCTGCCCCGCGGTGCGGCCGGTGCCCCGGTAGCCGACCCAGTCCGCGTACCCCTCCGACAGCCACAGCGGGGTCGCCGCCGAGGTCGAGGCACGGGTCGCGACATGGGTCGTCTCGTGCGTGAGGACGACCTGCCGGCCGAAGGAACCCAGCACTCCGTACGCGTCGGGGTTCACGATGATCCGGTCGGCGGGTGTCTTCCCGGAGCCGCCCGTCTCCCCCGTGGTGACCGCGGCGATCCCCCGGTACCCGGACGCGGGCGCCCCCAGCAGTTCCCCCATCCCCTCCAGCGACGCCGGTACGAGGACGACGACCTGCCCCGGCCAGTCCGCGCTCCACGCCTCGCGCACCGCGGGCACCGCACGGTCGGCGAGCCTCGCGTAACCGCGCAGGGCGCCCCGGGGCTGCCCGACCCCGAGGACGAGGCTGTGCTCGCCGCGTACGGCCAGCACGGGGCCCTGCTCCCACAGCTGCCGGCCGGCGTCGGCGGCGGGCTTGTCGGCGGTCACGTACCAGCGCCCGTCGGCGCGGGCCAGGGTCAGTGTGCGGGCGGTGACGACGGGCGCCCTGTCGTAGCCGTCCATGCGGTAGCGGAGCTCCGCGTCCGCCGTGGCACGGTCGCCGGAGCGGCGGAAGCCGGTCACGCGGTACGACCAGTCGGTCAGCGGAACGGCCCGCAGGTTCCTGAACTCGGCGCGGGCGGCGCTGCGTTCACCGGCGTCGACGGAGTCCGGCGCGCCCGTCGCCACGAAGTCCCTCTCGCTGCCCGCACGCACCGCCGCGGCCCGCCGGTCGAGCACCCGCTGGACGTCGGCGGACGAACCGTCGGTCCCGGAGGGGCCGCCGCAGCCCACCAGAGTGGTCAGCAGCAGCCCGACGACCCACCTCGGCGCACGCCCACGACCAGCCACGGCCCCGATCGTACGGCGCCGGGCCCGACGGGTCAGGGGCGCGTCACCGTGTTGACGGGCATCATGCCCACCGGGTCGTAGCGCACGGGGGCACCGGGGTAGGGCGCGTGGATCACCTGGCCGTTGCCCACGTACATCCCCACGTGGCTGGCGTCGCCCCGGTAGGTGACGATGTCTCCGGGCTGCGCCTGGGAGAGCGGCACCGGCCGTCCGGCGTGCGCCTGGGCCTGCGAGGTCCGCGGCAGACCCACACCGGCCTGCGCGTACGACCACTGCGTGAGGCCCGAACAGTCGAAGCCCGTGGGCCCGTTGGCACCCCAGACGTACGGGCGGCCGAGGGCGGAGCGGGCCGCGGCGACGGCGGCGGCCGCGCGCCCGGAGGACGGGACGGCGCCGGTGAGGTCGGGGGTCCGGCCGGAGCGGGAGGCCCGGTCGAAGGCGGCGCGGTCGCCCTCCGGCATCGCGTTGAGCAGCCGCCGCGCCTTGGACAGCTTCTGCTCGACGGTGCGCTTGTGCCGGGCGACGGCCTTGCGGCTCCTGTCGAGCTCGGAGAGCTTGCGGGTCGCCTCCTCGCGTTCCTGGGCGAGGTCGCGCATGGCGCCCTGGAGTTCCCTGAGTTCCCCGGCCTGGCGGGCGCTGATCCGGTCCAGCGCGGCCGCCTTGTCGAGGTACTCCTCGGGGTCGTCCGAGAACATCAGCGCCAGCGACGGGTCGAGGCCGCCGGAGCGGTACTGGGCCCCGGCGAGCGAACCGAGCGCGTCCCGCATGGTGTTGATGCGGTCCTGCTGTCCGGCGATCCGGTCCTGCGACCTGTCCACCTGGTCGCGCAGGGTGTCGGCGCGTTCGTCGGCCTTGTTGTACGACTCGGTGGCCTGCTCGGCCTCCTCGTACAGCCGGTCCACCTCGGCGCGGCTGTCGTCCTGAGGCGCGGCGCCGGCCGGCAGGACGCCGAGGGCCGCGGCCGCGGCGGTCAGTACGCAGAGGGTGGCGCCTCTGGCGCCCCGGTCGAAGCCGGACGGTGCTGGGCGGCGATGGGACCCCACAGGAAGCCGCTCTCCCTTCCGCTGACGAACCCCCGGAGTTGGGGGAAACGCGCCAGACAGTAGCCGTGCGACTACGCGACGGCCAAAGACCCATACGGGTACACAACGCGACACCCCGCCTCAGACGCAGGTCATCAGCGGGGCGTGGAGTCAGCGGGAGGCACGGTAATTCGCCCGTTCGGGCGGCGCGGCGGTCAACTCCGGGGAGGGGCGGGCGAGGTTCGGGGCCGGAGGGCCCGTCGGACCGGGGCGGCCGAACGGGCCGTCGTACCCCGGCGGTCGGACGAGCCGTGGAACCCGGCGATCAGTCTGCCGGACGAGGGCCCGGGATCAGACGCGGACGCCGAACTGGAAGGTGCCGATCGTGCTCATCGACTCGAGGCGGACGACGGCGCCCGGCTTCGGGGCGTGCACGATCACACCGTTTCCGGCGTACAGGCCGACGTGTCCGAGGCTGTTGAAGAAGACGAGGTCGCCGGGCTTGAGCTGGTCGCGGCCGATCTTCACGCCGTCGTTCTGCTGCGTGTACGTGGTCCGGGTTATCGCCACACCGGCCTGGCTGTACGCCCACTGGGTCAGCCCGGAGCAGTCGTACGAGTTGGGGCCGCTGCCACCGGAGACGTACGGCTTGCCCATCTGGGTCTTCGCCGCGGCGAGGGCGGCGGCACCGCGCTCGGAGGCGGGGACCTCGTTGCCGAGCTCGATGCGGTCACCTGCGGAGCGGCTGGCGCGCTGGTCGGCGGCCGTCATGGCCGCACGCTCCTTGGCGGTCAGGGTGTTGAGCAGCTTGCGCGCGTCGGTGAGCTTGCCCTGGACCTCCTTCTTCTTCTGGTCCAGGGTCTTGCGGGTGTCGGCGAGCTCCTTGAGCTTGCCGGAGGCCTCCTGGCGCTGCTGGGCGAGAACCCGCTGCTTGTCCTGGACCTTCTTCAGCGCCTCGACCTGCTGAGAGCTCAGCTGGTCCATGGCGGACGCCTTGTCGAGGTAGTCGTCCGGGTCCGAGGAGAGGAAGAGCTGGACGGAGGGGTCGATGGCGCCCGTCCGGTACTGGGAGCTGGCCATCAGACCGAGGCCGTCGCGCATGGAGTTGAGATCGTCCTGGCCGCGTGCGACCTGGTCCTGGAGAGTGTCGATCTCCTTCTCGAGCTTCTCCTGCTTCTCCTCAGCCCCGTTGGCCTTGTCGGTGGCCCGCTCGACCTCTTCGTAGAGCTTGTCGACCTTGGCCTTGACCTCGTCCTTGCTCGGCTTCTCGCTGGGCGCGGCGTTGGCCGCCTGCGAGCTGAGGGCAACGGCTGCGGCAGCGGCGGTGGTGAGCACGGTCACGCGGGTGCGGCTCGGCTGCTTCGGTCGACGGTGGGACGCCACGGAGGCGAGCTCCTTCATTACCTCAGCCGCCCACCGAAGACGCCGGTTGGCGGTGTCCCTCCACCGTCACTCCCAATGAGTGATCACCCGAGTAGAGGTTCGAGGCCTGACCCTAGTGACCACCCTGTGATCAGTTCAAATCCTCCTCGGAAAAATCTCGGTCACCGACCGCATTCTTTGCACTCAACTCACGTGCAGTAATGCGCGATTGACACTACGTTGCGTGAAGGTTTCGCCAATTCGGGCAAGACGACCATGCGTTGCGCTTGGGGCGTCCGGCACGTATGTGACGTACGGGACAGAAAGGCGGCCGCGGACGACCGGAGCGGCGGGGCTGCCCGCGAACGGCCGGTCTCAACCCCTCGACAGGCGCTTGAGCAGCACCACGGAGGCCACCGGACGCGCGCCCGCACTGGCCACACCGTCGGCCACCTCGCGGTCGGTGGAGACGACGATGACGGGCCGGCCCGGGGGCTCCGCGCGCACCAGCTGGCGGATCAACTCGTCCGCGGTGATGCCGGGCTTGGAGAACAGCACCCGCACCCCGCGCGGCGGCGCGAGCAGCACCGGGGCGGCCAGCTCGGCCCCGTCGAAGACACAGGTGACCTCGGCGCCGGTCTGCGCGGCAAGCTGCGAGAGCTGGCCGAGGAGCCGCAGGCGCTGCTTCTCCAGCGGCATCTGCGGATAGCCGGTCTTGGTGACGTTGTAGCCGTCGACGACCAGGTGCGCCTGCGGCAGCGCGAGCAGCTGGTCGAGGATGGCGGGATCGTTCTCGGACAGCGCCCGGGCGGCGATGTCCTTCGGCGTCATCCGTCCCGGCTCGACCGCGTCCACCGTCTCCGCGGGCCGCACCGACACCGGCGGCAGGGCCAGTTCGCGGCGCAGCCCCTGAGTCGCGTCGAGCACGGTGTCCAGCAGCAGCCGTACGCGCATGTCCTCGACACTGCGGCCTTCACGGGCCGCGCGGCGGGCGGCCTCCAGGGCCGCCTCCGCCTCGCCGAGCCGCGACTTCAGGCGCCGGCTCTCGCTCTCGGCGGCCGACACCTGGGCCTGGCCGTCGCCGCGTACGGACTCCATCTCGCCCCGCAGCTTGCGCAGGGCGGCCTCGCCGCGCTTGACGTCACTGAGCGCCCCGCGCAGTTTGCGGTGAAGCGATTCGGCTTCCTTCTTCGCCGCTTCGAGCTCGGCGCGCAGCCGCTCCGTCTCGGTACGGGTCTGGCCACGGGCCTCGGCAAGCTCCTCGCGCAGCCGCTCCAGCTCGGCGCGGCTCTCCTCGTCGGCGCGCTCGGCGTCAGCCCGCAGCGCCTCCTCGCCCGCGGCGGTCACCAGCTTGACCCAGCCCGGGGGCCGCAGCACATAGGCCGCGGCCGCCACGTCGAGCGGGTCCGCGGCCGGGAGCGCAGAGCCTGAGACGAGAGCGCCGGACAGCTCCGGCTGCGCGTCTCTGAGTTTCTCGGCGATGCGCTGTCTGAAGAGCGGGTCCGTCTCCATGGCCGCCGCCATCGCCGTACCCGCGAACTTGGCGCGACGATTGGGGGCGAACCGGGCGTACTGCCTCAGCTGGGCGGGCAGTTCGGCCACGGTCAGCCCGCCGAAGCCGTCCGAGACGATCTGTACGACCTTGCGGCGCACACCGTCGGGCAGCGGACGATCGAGCACCTCGGCGTCGCCGTCGTCCGGCTCCTCGCCTGCGGTCTCCACCATCCTTCACCCCATCGTCCGTGCGGGGCCCGCTCCCGTCAGGAGCCGGCGCCCGGCCTGTCCACCAGTTCCACCTGATCCACCGCGTTGCACCAGCGGCAGCGCACGGACTCGATGGTCTCACTGACCACGTCGCGCTCCTCGACCTTCGGTTCCCCGGCCAGGTCGAGATGCACGTACTCGACGACCTTCGACGAACGGGTCACGTCGAATCGCGTCAGGTTGCCGCAGAGCGTGCAGCGCCAACGGGTCTCGGTGGTCGGGAGGGGAACCGTCATCGTGGCAGTCGCTCTCTTTCCTGGATCTCCGCGGCGCACCAGCCGTCCTGGAGCGTGTGGCTCGTAACCCTACGGCCTGGCGCGTACCGAGCGCTCCGCTGGAGGGGTGGTCCGAACACCGCGGGCCGTCCGCGACCGGTCACGGACGCGCGGCGGGCCGCCGCCGGGTCGCGGCCCCGCACCCCCGCGGGGTGCGAAGCGGCGAGGCACTCTGCGCCGGTCGGTTCCGTTACGTCATGATCTGCCCATGATCGGCAACTGGGGCAGGACCGTCGGCAGGACGGCCGGAGCGGCCCGGGGGCAGTCCGCTCCGGTGACCTACGGACTGATCGCCGCGTGCTGCCTGGTCTTCGTGATCGGCCCGGCCTCGGGCCTCGGGCCCGCGTACGGCACCGGCGACGAGCTGCTCTCGGCACAGCGGGCCTATTTCGAACGGTGGGGGGTGGTACCCGTCGAACTGTTCCAGGGGACGCCACGGGCCGCCGTCACCCCGGCCACCGCGCTCTTCGTGCACGGCAGCTGGCTGCATCTTCTGGGGAACATGCTCTTCCTCTATGTCTTCGGGGCGATGGCCGAGGAGAGGATGGGCCACGTCCAGTTCGCCCTCTTCTACGTGGGCTGCGGATACCTCGCCCTGCTCGGCTACGCGGCCGCCCACGCCGACTCGGCACAGACCCTCGTCGGCGCGTCCGGGGCGATCTCCGCGGTCCTCGGCGCCTTCCTCTACCTGTTCCCCAAAGCCAGGGTGACCAGTCTCTTTCCCTTCCTGTTCTTCCTCCCGCTGCGGTTTCCCGCCTGGGTCGTGCTCCCGTTCTGGGTGTCCCTGCAGTGGCTGGCCGCCGGGCGCGCGACACAGGGTCCCGGCGTCGCCTATCTGGCGCACCTGCTGGGCTTCTCGGCCGGCTTCCTCTACGCGTGGGTGCGGTACGGCCGTCCGGCTAGAGTGAAATCCCCAGCGCCGGCCACCGAGGGAGAAACCCAGCCGTGATCACCGCGATCGTGCTCATCAAGACCAGCGTGGACCGGATCCCCGAGATCGCCGAGTCGATCGCCGCGCTCGACAGCGTCAGCGAGGTCTTCTCCGTGACCGGCACGTACGACCTGATCGCCATGGTCCGGGTGAAGGCCCATGACGACCTGGCCGATGTCATTCCCGGGATGATCAGCAAGATTCCGGGGGTGGAGGGCACGGACACCCATGTGGCGTTCCGGACGTACTCGCAGCACGACCTCGAGGCCGCGTTCGCCATCGGGCTCGACAACTAGTCCGGATCGCGGGGCCGGATGCCGGTTGCGGGTCGGTGGTGACCGATCGCGCGGTCCCGCGCCCCGGGGCCGCTCACCGGCGGAGCTGAGGAGCGGCCGTGGCAGGGTGGCCGCCGCGTCGAGCCCTCGGGCCCACCGGCCCCCGCAGCCCAGGATGAAGAGTTCTTCATCCGGCGCTCATCCGGACGCACCCCCGGACCCCGCAGCATCGGCCCATGGTCTTCTCCCACCGTATGGCGGCCCTCGCCGCCGTCGTGGTGATCCCGCTGGGGATCGCCGCCACCAGCTACGCCCTGACCGACAGTCCGGAGTCCCCGAAGGTGCCGCCCAGGGTCGAGCTGGAGAGCGGTTCGCCCTCGGCGGCGCCCACCTCCGCCGAACCGGCTCCGACCCCGACTCCGACCCCGAGTGACGAGGTCGTGTCACGGCCTCCGGTGAGTGATGACGACGATGACGACGACGGCCCGGGGGACGACGGCTGAGCCCGTTCCCACATCCATGCCCGGGTCCGCTCCCACATCCATGCCCGGTTCCGGGTCCGTGCGTCGGCGGGTCTCGGCCCGGGTCCGCATCCTGCTCTGGCTGCTGCTCGTGATGGCCGTGGCCTTCGCCGCGGTGGCCACGACCACCCGCTCGATCCTCCTGCGGGACGTCGACTCCCGCGTCAGCGGCCTGCTCGCCCAGGAGACCGGCGAGTTCGCGCACTTCGAGGAGCGGGGGGTGGATCCCGCGACCGGCCGGCCCTTCAGCGATCCCGGACGGCTGCTGCGCGTCTTCCTGGAACGGCAGTACGCCGACCCCGACGAGGAGCTGATGGGGCTCCTCGCCGGCCCTTCGGGCGCCGACCCGGCGAAGCTCGTCCAGGACCGCGAGATCCCCGTGGAACTGCCTCTGCACCGGGATGCGGCGGCCCGTCGGCAGATCTTCGCGTCGACCGCGTCCACCGGTACGCTGCACCGCGCCGCCGGGGACGTCCGGTGGGCCAAGGTCGCGATCGCCCGGCCGGGCGGCGAGCCGGAGGCGGCGTTCGTCGTCGCCTTCCACCCGGGGCGCGAACAGGCCCGCGCGAACGAGGTGTTCCGCATCCTGCTCGCCATCTGCGGGGTGGCGCTGCTGCTGACGACGGGGATCGCCTGGGTGGTGGCCGGCCGCATCCTCAAGCCCGTACGGCTGGTGCGCACCGCCGCCGCGCAGCTCACGGAGCAGGACCTCACGCGGCGCATCCCGGTCCGCGGCCACGACGACATCGCCGCGCTGGCCGAGACGTTCAACGCGATGCTGGACCGGCTGGAGCGCGCCTTCGCCGCCCAGCGGGAGTTCGTCGACGACGCGGGCCACGAACTGCGCACCCCGATCACCATCGTGCGCGGCCATCTGGAGCTGATGGGCGACGATCCGGCCGAGCGGGAGGAGACGATCCGCCTGGTCACCGACGAGCTGGACCGGATGAGCCGCATCGTCGAGGACCTGCTGCTGCTCGCCCGGACCGAACGGCCCGACTTCGTCACCCCCGAGCCGGTCCAGCTCGCCGAACTCACCGCCGACGTCTTCGTCAAGGCCCGCACCCTGGGCGAGCGCCACTGGGAGCTGGCCGAGGTCGCCGAGGGCGAGGCCCTGCTGGACCCTCAGCGCGTCACCCAGGCCATGGTGCAGCTCGCGCAGAACGCCGTGCAGCACACCGTCCCCGGCCAGTCGATCCGCATCGGCTCGCAGGTCCTGGACTCACGCGTGGAGCTGTACGTGTCCGACTCGGGCCCCGGTGTGCAGCCGCAGGACGCCGAGGTCATCTTCGAACGCTTCCGCCGCGGCACCGCCCGGCGCGGTACCCGGGGCAGCGGCGCGGGCCTCGGCCTGTCGATCGTGCGGGCGATCGCGCAGGGGCACCCCGGCGGCCGGGTACTGCTCCGGCGGACCGAGGGCGGCGGGGCCACCTTCGTACTCGACCTCGCACGGGAAGAGGAACACATGACGGGACGGCACACATGAACCGCATCCTGATCGTCGAGGACGAGGAGCGCATCGCCTCCTTCGTCGAGAAGGGCCTGCGCGCGGGCGGCTTCACCACGACCGTCGTGGCGGACGGCGACTCGGCGTACGAGTACACGCTGACCGGCGGTTTCGACCTGGTGATCCTCGACATCGGGCTGCCGGGTCGGGACGGCTTCACCGTGCTGCGCGAACTGCGCGAGGCCCGTGTCACGGTCCCGGTGATCGTGCTGACCGCCCGGGACTCCGTACGCGACACGGTGGCCGGCCTGGAGGGCGGCGCCGACGACTGGATGACCAAACCGTTCCGGTTCGAGGAACTCCTCGCCCGGGTGCGCCTGCGGCTGCGGACGGCGGCCGGGGCGCCCGAGGTCACCGTGCTGCGCGGCGGTGACCTGACGCTGGACCTGCGCACCCGGCGGGCTCGGGCGGGCGAACGGACCGTCGACCTGACGGCCCGCGAGTTCGTGCTCCTGGAGCTGTTCCTGCGGCACCCCGGTCAGGTCCTGTCGCGCGAGCAGATCCTGTCGCACGTGTGGGGGTACGACTTCGATCCCGGGTCCAACATCGTCGACGTGTACGTGCGCGCGCTGCGCAAGAAGCTCGGGGCCGAGCGGGTGGAGACCGTGCGGGGAATGGGGTACCGGCTCCCCGGGTGAGCGTGAAGCTTCCTTCATGTGGGGCTCATTGGAGGCTCACGGCCCGGCCGGACTCTGGGACCTGTGAGCCTGAACCTCCGCCGAACCGTCACCCTGTGCGTGGCCCTGAGCCTCTGCGCCCTGCTGGCCGTGCCCGGCAACTTCCCCGGGCTAGGCGCCGACGCCCGGCTGACGCTCGCCGTGTTCACGCTGGCGACCTGCGCGTGGATCGGTACGCCCATCGACGACACGTACATCGCCCTGGGCGCGGGACTCGCCCTCACGGTGACCGGGGTGATCAGCAGCGACACGCTCTTCGGCACCCTCGGCGACTCGACGGTCTGGCTGCTGATCTGCGCCTTCGTGCTCGCGGCGGCGGTGACCCGGACCGGGCTCGCCGGGCGGGCGGCGGCGTTCCTGGTCGGCGGGGCGCGCGGTGTGCGGCAGTTGGTGCACCTGACCACCGCGGCGCTCGTCGTGACGGCGTTCGCGGTGCCCGCCACCTCCGGCCGGGCCGCGCTGGCACTGCCGGTGTTCCTCGCGCTCGCCAAAGCACTGGCCGACCGGAAACGACTGGTCGTGATGCTGGCACTGCTCTTCCCGACCGTGATCCTCCTGTCGGCGGTGGCGACCCTGATCGGTGCGGGAGCGCATCTGATCACGGTGTCGGTGCTGTGGGAGACCACGGGCGACCGCATCGACTTCACCCAGTGGCTGCTGCTCGGCCTGCCGCTGGCGGTGGTGTCCTCCCATCTGGCCGCCGAAGCGGTGCTGTGGACGACCACCCGGCGTTCGGACCGCCGAACTCCCGTCCGGATCACGGCCGATGACATCCAGCGGCACAGCGAGCGGCCGGTCACCGGCCCCTGGACACCGGCCGAGTCGCGGTGTGCGCTGCTGCTCGCCACCGTGGTCGTGCTGTGGTGCAGCGAACCGCTCCACCAGGTGTCGCCGGCGGTCGTCGCGCTGATCGGCGCGGTCGTCGCGGCCTCGCCCGCCCTCGGGACGGTCGGCCTCAAGGACGCCCTGAGGACCGTGCCCTGGTCGCTGCTCCTCTTCATGGCCGCGACGATGGCGATGGGGGTCGCGCTCGCGGACTCGGGGGCGGCGAAGTGGCTGGTGTCCGGCCTGCCGGCCGACGTGGAGCCGTGGCTCTTCCTCACGCTCGTCGTCGCGGTGAGCACGGCGGCCCACCTCGTCCTGCAGTCCCGCTCGGCCCGCTCGTCCGTGCTCGTGCCGCTGGTCGTCGCGGCGGCCGTGGGCGCGGGCGTCAACCCGGTCGCGGCGGCGCTGGCGTCCACCGCGGCGGCGGGCTTCTGCCACACGCTGCCGGCCTCGGCCAAGCCGGTCACCCTCTTCGCGGAGATACCCGGCACGCCGACCTACACCCCGCGCGACCTGCTGCGCCTGTCCGCGGTCCTCGCCCCGCTGACGGCCGCCCTCGTCCTGCTCTTCGCCCTCGCCGTGTGGCCGCTGCTCGGCGTGCCCGTCCTGAAGCCCTGACCCCTGAAGCCCCGATCCCCCGTACCTCCGACCGCCGGGTCCTGGAAGGCCCGGTTCCCGGAACCCGGACGTCCCGCAGCTCTGAAGGAGCCCGCCCATGCTGACCCGTTTCGCCGTCGCCCCCAGCGGCTTCAAGGAGTCCCTGTCCGCCCAGGCCGCCGCCGACGCCATCGCGGCCGGGGTGCGCCGTGTCGTCCCGGACGCCGAGGTCGATCTCATCCCGCTGGTGGACGGCGGCGAGGGCACCGCCCGGGCCCTCGCCACGGCCACCGGGGGCCAGCTGGTCGCCCTGCCCGCCACCGGCCCCCTGGGCGAGCCCGTGGGCACCCACTTCGCGCTGCTCGGCGGGGGTGACACGGCCGTCGTGGAGATGGCGGCCGTCGCCGGCCTCTCCCTCGTCCCGCACGGCCTGCGCGATCCGGGCGCCACCACCACGTACGGCGTGGGCGAGCTGATCCGCGCCGCCCTCGACACGGGCGTGCACCGCGTGCTCGTCGGCTGCGGCGACTCGGGCACCTCGGACGGGGGCGCCGGCGCGCTCCAGGCGCTGGGCGCCAGACTGCTCGACGCGGACGGCTTCGAACTCCCGCACGGCGGAGCCGAGTTGGTGCGCCTTCAGCGCATCGACCCGACGGGCCTCGACCCCCGCCTCGCGGACGTGGAACTGCTGGTCGCCTGCAACCCGTACAACGTGCTCTGCGGTGAGCTGGGCGTGGCCCGTGTCTTCGGTCCGCAGAAGGGGGCGACTCCCGCACAGGTCGAACAGCTCGCGGCCGGACTGGAGAACTGGGCGCGCGTCCTCACCCGGGACCTGCCGGTCACCGGCGACCTGTACGGCGGGCCGGGTACGGGCGCCTCCGGCGGCCTGGGCGCGGGCCTGGCGGCTCTCGGCGCCCGCCTCCTCCCCCGCTTCGAGGTGCTCCTCGACCACCTCGACCTGGACGCGCGGCTGGCCCGCGCCGACCTGGTCCTCACCGCCGAGGGCGCCCTGGACCACCAGACTCCGCGGGGCAAGGTCCCCGCCGAGGTGGCCCGCCGCGCCAAGCTCCACGGGCGTCCGGTCCTCGCCCTGGCGGGCACCCTCGGCGAGGGCGCGCACACGGTGCCCGGCGTGGACGCGTACAGCGGGATCCTGCCCGCTCCGATGGCACCGGCCGAGGCGTTCCTGCGCGCTGGCGAACTCCTCACGGACGCGACGGAGCGGGCCCTGCGCATGGTGGTGCTGGGTGCCCGGCTGCCCACCGGCCCACGGCCCCGGACGCAGGAAGCGGCACCCTCGCCCCTGTCCGCGCCCCCGTCCAGGCCGCTTCAGACGCCGTTGTCCGCCCCGGTGTCCGGGACGCAACGGCCGTCCTCCGTACGGTAGTTCCAGCGCGCGCCGTCCGTGACGAGCTCCTTCACGGCTCGCAGGAACCGCTCCACGTGCTCGTCGGGCGTGCCCGCGCCGAAGCTGACCCGGATGGCGTTGAGGGACTTCTCGCCGGGGGCCGCCTCGGGGGCACCGCACTCGCCCTGGGTCTGCGGGTCGCTGCCGAGGAGCGTACGGACGAGGGGGTGGGCGCAGAAGAGACCGTCACGGACGCCGATGCCGTACTCGGCGGAGAGCGCGGCGGCGAAGTGCGAGCTGTTCCAGCCGTCGACGACGAAGGAGATGACGCCGACGCGCGGCGCGTCGTCCCCGAAGAGCGAGAGCACGCGGACCTGCGGCACCTCGGCGAGGCCCCGGCGCACGGTGTCGACGAGGTGCTGCTCGCGGGCGACCAGCGTGTCGAAGCCTGCCTCGGTGAGTGCCTTGCAGGCGGAGGCGATGGAGTAGGCGCCGATGACGTTGGGCGAGCCGGCCTCGTGCCGGGCGGCGCTCTCGTGCCACTCCACGTCGACGCCGCCGTCGGTGCGCCGCGACACCTTCCGCGAGGCACCCCCGCCGGCGAGGTACGGGTCGGCCTCACGCAGCCAGTCGAAGCGTCCCGCGAGCACACCCGAGCCGAACGGCGCGTACAGCTTGTGACCGGAGAAGGCGACCCAGTCCACGTCCAACTCCTGTACGGAGACCGGGTGGTGGGGGGCGAGCTGGGCCGCGTCGAGGACGATCCGGGCGCCCTGCGCATGGGCGGCGGCGGCCAGCTCCCGTACGGGCCACAGCTCACCGGTGACGTTCGAGGCGCCCGTGACGCACACGAGTGCCGGTCCGTACGGGTCACGGCCGGCGAGCGCCCGCTCCAGTGTCGCGACGGCCTCACCGGGCGTGCGCGGGGCGTCGAGGTACGTGACCCGGGCGTCCTGCCACGGCAGCAGTGACGCGTGGTGCTCGGTCTCGAAGACGAAGACCTGGCAGTCGGCGGGAAGGGCGGTGGCGAGGAGGTTCAGCGAGTCGGTGGTGGACCGGGTGAAGACGACCTCGTCGTCGCTCCGGCAGTCGAGGAACTCCGCGACGGTCCTGCGGGCGTTCTCGAAGAGGTCCGTGGACAGCTGGGACAGGTACCCGGCCCCGCGGTGCACGCTGCCGTAGTACGGGGCGTACGCGGCCACGTCGTCCCACACCCGCTGGAGGGCGGGAGCGCTGGCCGCGTAGTCGAGTGCCGCGTAGGTGACCTCGCCGCCGGTCACGAGCGGAACGGTGACGTCCCGGCCCAGCACGGGCAGGGGCCCGGCGGCGTCGGTGTCACAGCAGGCGGACCGGTCGGAGGCAACGGTGGAGACAGACATGGCGAACTCCTGTGAGAGGCAGGCGAAGTCACTGTGCGGGCGGGCACGGCCCGGCCCGGCACAGGAAAGGTGAAGGGGGTACGCGGAGGTGGGGCTCGGCGCCCTATCGCATTCGCTTGCTCATGAAAGGCTCCCTCGAACGACCAGGACCCCTGGTGTCTCCGCTCACAGAAGCGGCGAGGGGTCCGCGCTTGCCGTAGACCTCACTGCCTACGACCTGGTCTTCACCCGGGGCACCCCGCCACGGACGGAGGGTTGCCGGACAGTCGGCCGGGGCCTCATGACTGTCACTCATGACCTGCCAGCATCTTGCCACACGATCACCGGGGCGCAACCCCGCTGTCCGCATACCGGGACGGCACCTTCGGACGACGACTGCCCCGCGCCCCTTCAGGGGCGCGGGGCAGTCGTCGTCCAGGGGGCGCGGGGAACTGCGCGACCAGCCCCCACCGGGCCGCGGACGAAGCGCTACGCGTTGGTCGCGGCCACCCACCGCTCCAGCGTCCGCAGGGCCGCCCCGGAGTCGATGGCCTCCGCGGCGCGGGCCATCCCCGCCCGGATCTGCTCCGCGAGGGAACCAGGCCCCGGCGACAGCGCCACCAGCGCCGCCGCCGAGTTCAGCAGGACGGCGTCCCGCACGGGCCCCGTCTCCCCCTGGAACAGCCGCCGCGCGACATCCGCGTTGTACGAGGCGTCGGCGCCCCGCAGCGCCTCCACCGGCACCAGCTCGATGCCGACGTCACGCGGGTCGAAGGCCTCCTCGCGCACCTGCCCGTCCCGTACGACCCACACCCGGGACGTGGACGTGGTGGTCAGCTCGTCGAGCCCGTCGTCCCCGCGGAAGACGAGCGAGGAGTTGCCGCGCTCCGCCAGGACGCCGGCCACGATGGGCGCCATGGGCGCGTGCGCCACCCCGACCGCCTGCGCCTTCACCCGTGCCGGATTGGTGAGCGGGCCGAGGAAGTTGAAGGTCGTCCGGATCCCCAACTGCCCTCGCGCCGCCGCCACATGACGCAGCGCCGGATGGAACTTCACCGCGAAGCAGAAGGTGATCCCGGCTTCCTCGGCGACCTCGGCGACCCGCCGCGGCGTCAGCTCCAGATTGACGCCCAGCTTCTCGAGGACGTCCGAGGCACCGGACGCGGAGGACGCCGCGCGGTTGCCGTGCTTGACGACCTTGGCGCCCGTACCGGCGATGACGACGGCCGACATCGTCGAGATGTTGACGGTCTTCGCCCCGTCCCCGCCGGTACCGACGATGTCGACGGTCTCCCCCGGCACCTCGATCACGTTGGCGTGCGCGTACATCGTGCGGACCAGGCCGGTGATCTCCTCGACGGTCTCGCCCTTGGCCCGCAGCGCCACCGCGAACCCCGCGATCTGGGCGTCCGTCGCCTCGCCCCGCATGATCAGGTCCATCGCCCAGGCCGTGTCGTCGGCGCTCAGGTCGCGGCCGTCCAGCAGGCCGTTCAGGAGAGCGGGCCAGGAACGGCCCGCCGCGAAGTCGCCTCCAGCGGGGGTCACAGCACTCATTTGCCGCTCCTGGGTTCGTAGACGCGCGACGGTGGATTCACCCTGCGTACAGGGACGGGTCCACCCTATCCAGCCCTCGGGACGGCAAAGAGCCCCGTCCATGCAATGGACGGGGCTCCTGCCGTGGCGAACAGGTCGGAGATCAGTGGTGGCCGTGGCCGCTCGTGATCTCCTTGTACTCCTCAGCGGTCGGCTTCGGGATCTGGTTGTCCTCACCGAAGTAGGCGTTGCTGAGCTTGGCACGCAGCTTCTGCGGGCCCTTCACCTTGCGCTCGACACCGTTCTCGTCGACCGCCGGGCCGATCTGCGCCGGCTCGTACTGCTCGTGCGCCGTGAGGGTGTGCAGGGCCTCCTGGCTGAGCGGCTCGTGCACCTCGACGAACTCACCGTGCGGCAGGCGCTTGATGATGCCCGACTCGCGGCCGTGCAGCACCTTGTCCTTGTCCCGGCGCTGGAGGCCGAGGCAGATCCGCTTGGTGGCGATGAACGCGAGGACCGGTCCGACGAAGAACCCGACCCGGACGAACCAGGTGACCGCGTTGATCGACAGATGGAAGTGTGTGGCGACGATGTCGTTGCCACCACCGATCAGCATGATCACGTACGCGGTGACCCAGGCGACACCGAAGGCCGTGCGGGTCGGGGCGTTGCGCGGACGGTCCAGGATGTGGTGCTCGCGCTTGTCCCCGGTGATCCAGGACTCGATGAACGGGTAGAGCGCGATCATCGCGAGGAAGATGCCGAAGACCACCAGGGGGATGAACACGCCCAGGACGAGCGTGTGGCCCCAGATGTTGATCTCCCAGCCGGGCATGGCTCGGATCAGACCCTCGGCGAAGCCCATGTACCAGTCGGGCTGGGCGCCCGTGGACACCTGGTCCGGCCGGTACGGCCCCAGCACCCAGATCGGGTTGATGGTCGCGACCGCGGACAGCATGGCGATGAACCCGAAGACCAGGAAGAAGAAGCCTCCGGCCTTGGCCATGTAGACCGGCAGCAGCGGCATGCCGACGACGTTCTTGTTGGTCTTTCCGGGACCCGCGAACTGGGTGTGCTTGTGGTAGAAGACCAGGATCAGGTGGCCGACCACGAGCCCCAGCATGATGCCGGGCAGCAGCAGGATGTGGATCGAGTAGAACCGTGCGACGAAGTCGCCGCCCGGGAACTCCCCGCCGAACAAGAACATCGAGATGTACGTGCCGACGATCGGCATCGACAGGATCGCGCCCTGGGTGAAGCGGACACCGGTGCCGGAGAGCAGGTCGTCCGGGAGCGAGTAGCCGGTGAAGCCGGTGAACATGCCCAGGACGAACAGCAGGAAGCCGAACAGCCAGTTGATCTCACGCGGCTTGCGGAACGCGCCGGTGAAGAAGACGCGCATCATGTGCACGAACATGCCGGCCAGGAAGACGATCGCCGCCCAGTGGTGGATCTGCCGGATCAGCAGACCGCCACGCACGTCGAAGCTGATGTCCAGCGTGGAGGCGAACGCCTCCGACATCAGCTGTCCCTGCAGCGGGACGTAGCTTCCGTGGTACTCGATCTCGTTCATCGAGGGGTGGAAGAACAGCGTCAGATACACACCCGTGAGGATGATGATCAGGAAGCTGTAGAGGCAGATCTCGCCCAGCATGAAGGACCAGTGGTCCGGGAAGATCTTGCGCATGTTGGCCTTGGCGAGGGAGTAGATCCCCAGCCGGCCGTCGGCCCAGTCGGCGACGCGCTCGCCGGCCGGTGCCTTCTCGCGCGAGCGCGAGTCTGCGGAGTTGGTCGTAGTGCTCATCCGCGCTCCCAGAAAGCAGGACCGACGGGCTCTTCGAAGTCGCTGAGCGCCTCGAGGTAACCCTCGTCGTTCACACCGATGCGCAGCTGCGGCAGGGCGTGACCGGCCGGGCCGAAGATCACTCGGGCACCGTCGGCGAGGTCGAAGGTGGACTGGTGGCACGGGCAGAGGACGTGGTGCGTCTGCTGCTCGTACAGGGAGATCGGGCAACCGACGTGGGTGCAGATCTTCGAGTACGCCACGATGCCCTCGTGGGACCACTCGAGCTCACGCTTGTCCTTGATGTTCTCCGGCTGCAGCCGGACGATCATCAGGGCCGCCTTGGCGATCTCGGTCTGGAAATCGTGGTCGTGCTCCTCCAGGCCCTCGGGCATGGCGAAGGTCAGCGACCCCACGGCGACGTCGGACGGACGCAGCGGCTCGTTCGTGTTCATGTTGACGAGCAGCTTGCCCTTGGACCACAGCGTGTGCCGCAGCTTGTCCTCCGGCAGCGGACCGAGGTCGCGCAGCAGGACGATGCCGGACAGCGGGAACAGCGTCAGCGCGCCGAACATCGTGTTGCGGATGAGCTTGCGGCGGCCGAGCGCGGACTCCTTGGCACCCTGCTTGAAGTCGGCCAGAACCTTGGCCTTGACCTCGGGCTCCGCCGCGATGGCGTGGCGCTCGTCGGCCATCTCCTCGTCGGACATCAGGGTGCGGGCCCAGTGGACCGCGCCCGCGCCGATGCAGAACAGCGCCAGGCCGAGCGTCATGCCCAGGGCGAAGTTCAGACCGCTGATGTGACCGAGCGGGAAGATGTAGACGATCTTGTCGGCCGGGATCGTCACGAAGGACGCGATGAACCCGACCGTGGCCAGCATCGACAGCGTGAACAGCAGGGCGACCGTGCGCTCGGACCGCTTGGCGGCCCGCTCGTCGATGTCCTGGATGCGGTGCTCGTGCGGCGGCAGACCGGGATCCGCGAACGGGTGCTTCTCGTCCGCGACACCCACGGCACCGTGCGCGTGCTCGTCGTCGGCCCGCTCGGCGGGCAGCTTCTCTTCTGGAATGTCTTGGCTACTCATGACTTCTTGGCCTTTGCGGTCCGGGCGGCGACCCACACGGCGACGGCGATCAGTCCGCCGAGACCGAAGATCCAGCCGAAGAGGCCTTCGCTGACCGGCCCGAGGCCGCCCAGCTCCAGACCACCGGGGCTCTCCGAGTCATCGCTGTTGACCGCGTCGAGGTACGCGATGATGTCCTGCTTGTTCTTCTCCGTCAGCGTGGTGTCGGGGAAGGAAGGCATGTTCTGCGGGCCGGTCTGCATGGCCTCGTAGAGGTGCTTCGGGTCGACATCCTCCAGCGTCGGGGCGTACTTGCCGTTGGTCAGCGCGCCGCCCTTGCCGGTGAAGTTGTGGCACTGCGCGCAGTTGGTCCGGAAGAGCTCGCCGCCCTCGGCGATGTCCGCGCCCTCGGCGCTGTACTGCTCCTCGGTCGGCACGCTCGGGCCGGCGCCCAGTGAGGCGACGAACGCCGCGAGCTGGTCGATCTCGGCCTGCGAGTAGATGACCTTCTTCTTCGGGACCTGCGCGCCCGGCTGCTGGGCCGGCATGCGGCCGGTGCCGACCTGGAAGTCGACGGCCGCGGCGCCCACGCCCGCCAGGCTGGGACCGTCGGTGGTGCCTTCACCGCCCGTGCCGTGGCAGCTCGCGCAGCCGACGGCGTAGAGCTTCTTGCCCTCGTCGATGGCGAGGGACTGGGCGGATGTATCGGCCTGTGCCTTGTCCGCGGGCGCGAACGCGGTGTACAGCCCCCCGGTGGCCGCCAGCGCGAGGAGTAGGACGACGACCGCCGCCAGCGGATGGCGTCGTCGTGCGGAGAGCTTTTTCACGGATTACCCCGGTGTCAGGATCTTCAGCGTCGATGCTTCTGGAATGTGCGCGGGAACGGGCCCGGCTACTTGATCATGTAGATCGTGGCGAAGAGGCCGATCCAGACGACATCGACGAAGTGCCAGTAGTAGGACACGACGATGGCGGCGGTCGCCTGCTCATGCGTGAACCTGCGGGCGGCGTAGGTGCGCCCGAGGACCAGCAGGAAGGCGATGAGACCACCCGTCACGTGCAGGCCGTGGAAGCCGGTGGTCAGGTAGAACACCGAGCCGTACGGGTCGGACGAGAGCGACAGGCCCTCGTGCTTGACCAGCTCGGTGTACTCGTAGACCTGACCGCCGATGAAGATCGCACCCATCACGAAGGTGACGATGAACCACATCCGGAGCTTCTTCACGTCCCCGCGCTCGGCGGCGAAGACGCCGAGCTGGCAGGTGAGGGAGGAGAGCACCAGGATCGTGGTGTTCGTCGCCGAGAACGGGAAGTTCAGGCTGGACGCCATTTCCTTCCAGTGGTCGGGACCCGTCACCGATCGCAGGGTGAAGTACATCGCGAAGAGGGCCGCGAAGAACATCAGCTCGGAACTCAGCCAGATGATGGTTCCGACGCTGGTGAGGTTCGGTCGATTGACCGACGGGTGCGCGTGCCCGGTATCTACTGTCGTTGCTGTCGCCACGACCGACATTATGTCGGTCGCTTATCCCGCCCTCACTCCCGGGGGTGCCGTTCGGGGTGTCTGTGGGGTGTGTCCAGCCCGTATGGCCCATCGAAGCCCTGTCCGAACCGGTGTTGACCACGTGGTCGAGGGAGTAGCATCCGCGCATCGGACCCTGTCCGTGATCTGTCTCTACGACGCTGACGTCCCGGAGGAAGAATGCAGCCGACCGCAACGGTGCTGGTCTACAGCGACGACTCCAACACCCGCGAACAGGTGCGGCTCGCGACGGGCCGCAGGCCCGCGACGGACGTTCCCCAGGTCGAGTTCATCGAGTGCGCCACCCCTGCCGCGGTCATCAAGGAGCTCGACCGCGGCGGCATCGACGTGTGCGTGCTGGACGGCGAGGCGGTTCCTGCGGGCGGGATGGGGATCTGCCGGCAGATCAAGGACGAGATCTTCAACTGCCCGCCGGTGCTGCTGCTGATCGGACGGCCGCAGGACGCATGGCTGGCCACGTGGAGCCGGGCCGAGGCCGCGGTGACCCTGCCGGTGGATCCTGTGGAGTTCGCCTCGGCCCTGGCGGGACTGCTGCGCGGTAAGCGGGCACTGAGCGCCTAGCGTCGTGCGACGCCTGCCGTGGGCGGGCTCGGGTCCGTCGCGGCCGGCCGCGCAGTTCCCCGCGCCCCTTGCGGGGGCCCTGCTACGCGGGCTCGGGGTTCAGGCGCAGGCGGTCCTCGGGGGCCGGGCCCTCCACGGTGTCCGCCACCAGGGCACTGCCCTTGCGCCATTTCTTCCAGGTCAGGTTCCAGTCACCGAAGCCGTTGCCGAACGCGTCCATCGTGTTGCCGTACGAGTTCACGACCTTGACGATGTCTCCGGCACGGACGGTCTCGAAGAACCACTCGGCGTTGGCCATGCTCATGCCGGTGCAGCCGTGGCTGACGTTGGCCGCCCCCTGGGAGCCGGTGGACCAGGGCGCGGCGTGCACGTACTCGCCGCTCCAGGTGACCCTGGTGGCGTAGTAGACGGGCAGGTCGTAGGACTCCGCGCTGCCCTCGGCGATGCCGATGCTGGTGCCGCGCATCCGTACGAAGTACTCCTTGCCCAGCACGACCTTGACACCGTTGCGGGTGTCGAAGCCCGGTTTGCCGGTGGTGACGGGGATCGTCTTGATCGCCTCACCGTTCCGGTAGACCGTCATCGAATGCGACGCGGCGTCCGTCACGGCCTCGATGCGGTCGCCCGTGGTGAGCGTCAGCGGCTTGACCTCGCCGCCCCAGAGCCGCTCGGCGACCTTGATGCCCGAGAGGTTGCTGGACGCCCGGACGGTGGCGTTGCTGGGCCAGTACTCCTTGGGGCGGTAGTGCAGCTTCTTGTCGTCCACCCAGTGCCAGGCGCCCTGGACCGCGGGCTGCGAGCGGACCTTGAGGGCCCGTTCGACGACGGCCCTCGCGGCCTTGTCCTTGACCGGGACGCTGAGTTCGGCGGTGACGGGCTGGCCGACGCCGTACGTGCCCTTCTCGGGCCCGAACGTCACGTTCAGCCGCTTCTTGGTTCTGGGGGTGCTGGTGTCGAAGCCGACGACCTTGCGTCCCGGCGCGCCGTCCTCGTCCTCGGTGCTCACGCGCACCGTGTAGTGGGCTCCTGCGGCGAGCGGTGAGGTGCTGTGCCAGCGGCCTCCGTCGGCCGACAGTTCGCCCGCCACGTACCGCCCTGCGGCGTCCGTGGCCGTGACGTCGGTGATGCGTCCGTCGGAGTCCTGGGCGGTGATCTCCAGGGGCTTGTCCGGGTCCGCCTTCTTGCCGTCGCTCACGGCGGCGCTGAAGGAGACGTCCTCGGCCGCGTCGTACGGCTTGGCGGAGAGCGGGTGGCCGTCGGAGCCGCAGGCCGTGGTGCCCACGGCTATGGCGGCCATCAGTGCCGTGCAGCTGACGGCGGTACGGTTCCGCGGGCGCGCCGCACCTGTGTCGGCGCCCCTGGAGGAAGCTGAGTGGCTCATGTCCTCAACGTAGGAACGGCTGTCGGTCGCGGCGCGCCGAGTGGGCCGTGCGGGGGACGGAAAGCGTGGCAAAAGAGGGAAGCCCGGACCTCCTGACGGAGTGTCCGGGCTTCCTTCGCTCAGCGCGTGCTACTGGTTCTGGCTTTCTCCGCGGTAGTACTCGAAGACCCAGCCCCACAGGCCGATCATGATGATCGGGGCCGAGAAGTAGAGCAGCCACCAGCCGAAGACGACGCCCATGAAGGCGAGCGCGCCACCGATGCCGAGGGAGAGCGGCTGCCAGCTGTGCGGGCTGAAGAAACCGACCTCACCGGCGTCGTCCGCGACGTCGGCCTCCTTGTTGTCCTGTGCGCCCGTGTCGACCCGCCGGGCGGTGAACCACAGGTAGTAGCCGATCATGACGCTCAGGCCGAAGCCCAGGAAGAGCGCCGTGGTGCCGGCCGGCTCCTTCGACCACACGCCATAGACGATCGCCATGACGAGGATGAAGACGGCGAGCCAGATGAACATCTTGCCCTGGACCTTCACTTGCCGGCCTCCTTTCCACCAGCGAGGGCCTTCTCACCGTGACCGGCGTTCTCGAGCTGGTCGAGAGCGGCGATCTCCGGGTGGTGCAGGTCGAAGGCCGGGGATTCGGAACGGATCCGCGGCAGCGTGAGGAAGTTGTGCCGCGGCGGCGGGCAGGACGTGGCCCACTCCAGCGAACGGCCGTAACCCCACGGGTCGTCGACCTCGACCTTCTTGCCGTACTTGGCCGTCTTCCACACGTTGTAGAAGAAGGGCAGGATCGACAGGCCGAGCACGAACGAACTGATCGTCGAGATCGTGTTCAGCGCGGTGAAGCCGTCGGCCGCCAGGTAGTCCGCGTACCGGCGCGGCATGCCCTCGGCGCCCAGCCAGTGCTGGACGAGGAAGGTGCCGTGGAAGCCGATGAACAGGGTCCAGAAGGTGATCTTGCCGAGGCGTTCGTCGAGCATCTTGCCGGTGAACTTCGGCCACCAGAAATGGAAGCCGGAGAACATCGCGAACACGACCGTGCCGAACACCACGTAGTGGAAGTGCGCCACCACGAAGTAGGAGTCCGAGACGTGGAAGTCCATCGGCGGCGAGGCCAGGATGACACCGGTCAGACCACCGAAGGTGAAGGTGATCAGGAAGCCGGTGGCCCACAGCATCGGGGTCTCGAAACTCAGTGACCCCTTCCACATGGTGCCGATCCAGTTGAAGAACTTCACGCCTGTTGGCACGGCGATGAGGAACGTCATGAAGGAGAAGAACGGCAGGAGGACTCCGCCGGTGACGTACATGTGGTGGGCCCACACCGTCACCGACAGGCCGGCGATGGCGATGGTCGCGCCGATCAGGCCCATGTAGCCGAACATCGGCTTGCGGGAGAAGACCGGGATGACCTCACTGATGATGCCGAAGAACGGCAGCGCGATGATGTACACCTCTGGATGCCCGAAGAACCAGAACAGGTGCTGCCACAGCAGGGCACCACCGTTCGCGGCATCGAAGATGTGTGCGCCGAACTTCCGATCCGCCTCCAGCGCGAACAGCGCGGCGGCGAGCACGGGGAAGGCGAGCAGGACCAGGACCGCGGTCAGCAGCACGTTCCACACGAAGATCGGCATGCGGAACATCGTCATGCCGGGGGCGCGCATGCAGATGATGGTGGTGATGAAGTTGACCGCGCCCAGGATGGTGCCGAAGCCGGAGAACGCCAGACCCATGATCCACATGTCGGCGCCGATGCCCGGCGAGCGGACCGCGTCGGACAGCGGGGAGTAGGCGAACCAGCCGAAGTCGGCCGCGCCCTGCGGGGTGAGGAAGCCACCGACCGCGATGAGCGAGCCGAACAGGTACAGCCAGTAGGCGAACATGTTCAGCCGCGGGAACGCCACATCGGGGGCACCGATCTGCAGCGGCATGATCCAGTTCGTGAAGCCCGCGAACAGCGGCGTCGCGAACATCAGCAGCATGATCGTGCCGTGCATCGTGAACGCCTGGTTGAACTGCTCGTTCGACATGATCTGCGTGCCGGGACGGGCCAGTTCGGCGCGCATGAACAGCGCCATCACGCCGCCGATGCAGAAGAACGCGAACGACGTGACCAGGTACAACGTGCCGATCGTCTTGTGGTCCGTGGTGGTGAGCCACTTGACCACGACGTTGCCCGGCTGCTTACGCCGGACCGGCACCTCGTTCTGATAGTGCTCGGTCTCGGCGGCACCCTGAGGTTCGTTGAGGATGCTCACAGTACGTTCGTCTCCCGTTCCTTCTCGTGGTCCGTCTGCTCGATGCCGGCCGGGACGTAACCGGTCTGGCCCTTCTCGGCGAGCTCCTTGAGGTGGGCCTCGTAGCGCTCGGGAGAGACGACCTTCACGTTGAAGAGCATCCGGGAGTGGTCCACGCCGCAGAGTTCGGCGCACTTGCCCAGGAAGGTGCCCTCCTTGTTGGGGGTCACCTGGAAGGAGTTGGTGTGCCCCGGGATGACGTCCTGCTTCATGAGGAACGGCACCACCCAGAAGGAGTGGATGACGTCACGCGAAGTGAGGACGAAGCGGACCGTCTTGCCCTTGGGGAGCCAGAGGGTCGGACCGGGGTTGTGCGTCTGCGGGTTCTCCGTGCCGGGTGTACCGACGTCGTAGACACCACCGGCGCCGGCCGGGAAGTCCTTCTTGAACCGATCCGGAATCGCGTCCAGGTTCTTGTCGGTCTTCGCGTCACCGGTCGAGCCGTCGACGTTCTCGATGTAGTTGAAGCCCCAGCTCCACTGGAAGCCGACGACGTTGACCGTCACATCGGGCTTCTTGTCGAGACTGAGGAGCTTCGACTCGTCGCGGGCCGTGAAGTAGAACAGCACCGAGACGATGATGAGGGGGACCACCGTGTACAGCGCCTCGATGGGCATGTTGTACCGGGTCTGCGGGGGAACTTCGACCTTGGTGCGGCTGCGCCGGTGGAAGAACGCGCTCCACAGGATCAGGCCCCAGACCAGCACGCCCGTGGCGAGCGCTGCGGCCCACGAGCCCTGCCACAGGGAGAGGATCCGAGGAGCCTCTTCCGTGGTCGGGGTGGGCATACCAAGGCGGGGAAAGTCCTTGTATGTGCAACCGGTCGCGGTCGCCAGGACCAGGCCCGCAGTCAGTGCCTGCAGCAGCTTCCGCCGCATCGGGCGCCGCGGCATGGGGGTACCGCCCGCGCCCCCTGGGGCGTGGGGGAGGTCGGAGCCGTAGGGACTCACGTAGCGCCTTCCCGAGAGTCTCGCCCGCGCGGTCGGCTGCGGCCTTCTCGCCGGTCGGTCGCCGCCCTGCGTCGGGCAGGGGTTTGGATGTTTATGCGGACCAAACCCTACTGGACGCTTTTTGGGGTCGCGCGGGGAGGGTCCCCAACGCGCCGCCGCTCACCCCGAAGGGGTGGAACGCGGGGCTCTGCGAGGCATGTGACGGGGCGTTCGAGTGCGTGCCCCTCCGGGTGGGGCGGGGTGCCGGGAGCTCGGTCGGTGCGGTGCGTCCGCGGGTGCGGGTGCGGGTGCGGGTGCGGCGTGGCCGGTCGCGCAGTTCCCCGCGCCCCTCGGGGAAGGGCTTCGCCCCGTCCCCCTGCGCGAGCGGCCCCCGGCACCCCACCCCGCGGGGAGCGTTAGCGTGGCCCCGTGTCCTACTTCGACGCCGCATCGTCCGCCCCCCTCCACCCCGTGGCCCGCCAGGCCCTCCAGGCCTCCCTCGACGAGGGCTGGGCGGACCCTGCCCGCCTCTACCGCGAGGGCAGGCGCGCCCGGTTGCTCCTGGACGCCGCCCGTGAGGCCGCCGCAGAGGCGGTCGGCTGCCGTCCGGACGAGCTGGTGTTCACCTCGTCCGGCACACGCGCGGTGCACCTGGGCATCACCGGCGCGCTCGCGGGTCGCCACCGCGCCGGACGCCACCTGATCGTGTCCGCCGTCGAACACTCTTCGGTGCTCCATTCGGCTCAGACCCATCGGCGCGAGGGCGGCACGGTGTCCGAAGTGCCCGTTCTGCGTACGGGTGCGGTGTCCCCCACCGCGTACGCCGATGCCCTTCGCCCCGACACGGCGCTCGCCTGCCTCCAGTCCGCCAACCACGAGGTGGGTACGGAGCAGCCGGTGGCGGCCGTCGCCGAGGCGTGCCGTGCGGCGGGCGTACCGCTGCTCGTGGACGCGGCGCAGTCACTGGCCTGGGGGCCGGTCGAGGGCCGCTGGTCACTGCTGACGGGCAGCGCCCACAAGTGGGGCGGGCCCGCGGGGGTCGGACTGCTCGCCGTGCGCAAGGGAGTGCGGTACGCGTCCCAAGGTCCCGCCGACGAGCGGGAGTCGGGGCGCTCGCCGGGTTTCGAGAACATTCCGGGCATCGTCGCCGCGGCGGCCTCGCTGCGCGCCGTACGGGCCGAGGCGGCGGCCGAGTCGGTCCGGCTGCGGGAGCTGACGGACCGGATCCGCTCGCGGGTGCCCGAACTGGTCCCGGACGTGGAGGTGGTGGGCGACCCGGCCGGCCGGCTCCCCCATCTCCTCACCTTCTCCTGTCTCTATGTCGACGGAGAGACACTGCTGCACGAGCTGGACCGTGAAGGGTTCTCCGTTTCGTCCGGATCGTCCTGCACGAGCAGCACGCTGACGCCGAGCCATGTGCTGAAGGCCATGGGCGTGCTCAGCGAGGGCAACGTACGGGTGTCCCTGCCCCTCGGGACGCCGGAGGAGGACGTCGACCGATTCCTGGACGTCCTGCCCCGTACGGTGGCGGCGGTCCGCGAGAAGCTGGGCGCGCCGGCGGCCGCCGCGGTGGCGCCGGTCGGGGCCGGCTCCCCCGCCGCCCCGGCCCCGCTGGTGGTGGACGCCCTCGGCAAGCGCTGCCCGATTCCCGTGATCGAGCTCGCCAAGGTCATCACCGACGTCCCGGTGGGCGGCACCGTCCGCGTCCTCTCGGACGACGAGGCGGCCCGCCTGGACATCCCGGCGTGGTGCGAGATGCGAGGGCAGGAGTACGTGGGCGAGGAACCGACGGAGGGCGGAACGGCGTACGTGGTCCGCCGCCTGGCCCCCTAGCGCCGGTCCGCCCCGAAGGGGCGCGGGGAACTGCGCGACCAGCCCCCACGCACCCTCGGACGGCGACGAACCGAAGCGCACCCGTCAGAAGGGCACCGGCACTACGCCAGGTGCCTCTGAACCTCCGCGGCGGCGTCGTGCCCGTACGCCTTCGTGAACCGGTCCAGGAAGTGTGAGCGGCGCAGCTGGTACTCCTGCGTGCCCTTGGTCTCGATGACGAGCGTCGCGAGCATGCAGCCGACCTGCGCGGCTCGCTCGTGCGAGACACCCCAGGCCAGTCCCGACAGGAAGCCCGCGCGGAAGGCGTCGCCGACGCCCGTCGGGTCGACCTTCGCCGTCTCCTCCGCGACACCGACCTCGATCGGGTCCGCGCCGACGCTCTCGATCCGCACCCCGCGCGCCCCGAGGGTCGTCACCCGGTGTCCGACCTTGGCGAGGATCTCAGCGTCGCTCCAGCCGGTCTTGGCCTCGATGAGCCCCTTCTCGTACTCGTTGGAGAAGAGATAGGTCGCCCCGTCGAGGAGGAGGCGGATCTCGTCGCACTCCATGCGGGCGATCTGCTGGGAGAAGTCGGCGGCGAAGGGGATCGAGCGGGCCCGGCACTCCTCGGTGTGCCGGAGCATCCCCTCGGGGTCGTCCGCACCGATCAGGACGAGGTCGAGTCCGCCCACCCGGTCGGCGACCTTCTTGAGCTCGATGAGACGGGCCTCGCTCATGGCGCCGGTGTAGAAGGAGCCGATCTGGTTGTGATCGGCGTCCGTGGTGCAGACGAAGCGCGCGGTGTGCAGCACTTCGGAGATCCGGACGGACGCGGTGTCGACGCCGTGCCGGTCCAGCCAGGCCCGGTACTCGTCGAAGTCGGAGCCGGCGGCCCCGACCAGGATCGGCGAGGTGCCGAGCTGGCCCATGCCGAAGGCGATGTTCGCACCCACGCCGCCCCGGCGTACGTCCAGATTGTCGACCAGGAAGGAGAGGGAGACCGTGTGCAGCTGATCCGCGACCAGTTGGTCGGCGAAGCGGCCGGGGAAGGTCATGAGGTGGTCGGTGGCGATGGAGCCCGAGACTGCGATACGCACGGCTAGGACACGCTCCTGCGAGGAGGGGGATTGACAGTTCACGCTACCGGGTCGGAGTCCGGCAGGCGGTGGGGTCTTCCTGGAGTCCGTCACGTCGAAGCAGGCAAAACTACCCAATAGTAGGGCTTTTTTCATGGGGCCTGAGGTGCATACGGTGCCGTCATGACGAACCTCAAGATCCATGGTGATGCCCCGCTCGGTCCCGAAGGCGTGGCGGGCGGGCTCGCGGAGCTGCGGGGGGACTGTGCGCGCATGGCCCCGCACTGGTCGGCTCCCGCCCGGATCGCCGCCCTCCCGGTGTCCCCGTCGCTCATCCACGGTGTGACCGTGCCGCCCGCCTCCGCCCGGCTGCTGGACGGCATGTCCGACTACGGCGACTGATCGACTCCGAGGAGGGGGGCGGGACCGTGACGCCGTGCGGCTCCGCCGCAGGGGCGCGAGCAGTCACTGACGGCCCGCGGATTTCGAACCCGCTCCCCCCGGAGGGAACCGCGCGCTCCCCCGCCGCGTCCCATCGCTGTCCCCCGTAAAGGGGAGGCAGGATACGACCCTGCTGTGCCCTGACCCGGTCAGGGGTGGGTCCCATGGGACAGCGGTGTGGCAGAAGGAGCGATGCGGTGGACACCGAGCGACCCGACAACGAAGCGGCCGGCGCAGCCGACGAGGACCAGCCGCGCCGACGGCGTTCGCCGGTGGCCGTCGCCTCGGTGGCGGCCGCGGTGATCCTCGTGGGTGGCGGCGGGGCGTACTTCGCCGCCACCGCGTCCGGCGGTTCCGGGGGCAGGGACAGTTCCGGTACACCGGGCGGTGACGGCAGTCCGCCGCTCCTCGCCCTCGACGGTTACACGGAGAGCGGTGCGGGCGGCACCGGCGGCACGAACGGCATCGCTCCCGGCGAGCCCGACCCGAACGGCGCGACCTACCGCGCCGAGGGCGAGCTGCCCGGTGGCCCCTCCTCCTCGGCCGTCTACCGGGCGAAGGGCGAGGTCACCGCGGCGGAGGTGGCACGGCTCGCGAAGGCCCTGGGCGTGGAGGGCACCCCGAAGGCGGAGGGGGACGCCTGGAAGGTCGGGGCCACCAAGGACGGCTTCGGGCCCGGTCTGCAGGTGAGCAGGAAGGCGCCCGGCATCTGGACGTTCAGCCGTTTCGCGGCCCGTACCGACAACTGCGAGAGCACCACGGTGTGCGCGAGCGGGAGCGCGGAGGGCACCGAGACCGACCCGGTGAGCGCCGAGGCCGCGAAGAAGGCCGCGGCGCCGGTCCTCAAGGCCGTCGGCCAGGACGACGCGAAGCTCGACGCAGGCCAGCTCATGGACTCCGTACGCGTGGTGAACGCGGATCCGGAGGTCGGCGGGCTGCCCACGTACGGCTGGACGACCGGCGTCCAGGTCGGCCCGGACGGCCAGGTGGTGGGCGGCAGCGGCCAGGTGAAGGCACCGGTGAAGGGGGACACGTATCCCGTCATCAGCGCGCGGAAGACGCTCGGCCTGCTGAACGGGTCGGGGACGGGCGGCGGGCGCGTGGGGATCGGCGGCTGCGCGAGCCCCGTGCCACTGAAGGACGGGAACGAGACGCCCTGCGAGGCGTCGACCACGGCGCCGAAGCCCGCTCCGGTCGTCGTCGAGGACGCGGTGTTCGGCCTGGCCGCGCACTTCGTGGACGGCCGGCAGGCGCTGGTGCCGTCCTGGCTCTTCGAGGTACGGCCCCCGGGGGCCGACGACAGTTTCACGGTCACCCATCCCGCGGTCGACCCGAAGTACCTGACCGCCCCGAAGCCGCCGGAGGCTCCTCCGAGCGAGAGCCCGACAGCCCGGCCGAGCCCGCGCACGAGCGAGCCCGGCGGCGGGACCTCCGCGGCGCCCACGACGCGGGACGTCCGGGTCGAGGGCTACAGCGTGAAGGGCAGGGAACTGACCGTGCGCTTCACGGGCGGCGTGTGCAGCGACTACGCGGCGTCTGCGGACGAGACCGGCGGCAGGGTGACGGCCCGGGTGACCGAGACCTTCGACCCGGACGCGGTCTGCATCCTGATCGCCAAGGTCTTCCACCGGACGGTCGAGCTCAAGGAGCCGCTCGGGGACCGGAAGGTGGTCGCCGACGACGGCAAGGCCGTACCCCTGGAGAAGGATCTTCCCTAGCCTGCCAGGCAGCCGGGGAAGGGGACTCCCCGGTCACTGGTACGCGAAAGGCGGCGCCCCGTTGGAGGGGGCGCCGCCTTTCTGCGGTGCTCGGCATCCGGCCGGGGCCGCCGCGCGAAGGATGGCTCGCCGACCGGGAGCGGCAGTCCTAGCTGAAGGAGTCGCCGCAGGCGCAGGAACCCGTCGCGTTCGGGTTGTCGATCGTGAAGCCCTGCTTCTCGATGGTGTCCACGAAGTCGATCGAGGCGCCGCCCAGGTACGGAGCGCTCATGCGGTCGGTGACGACCTTCACGCTGCCGAACTCCTTGACGACGTCACCGTCGAGGGAGCGCTCGTCGAAGAAGAGCTGGTACCGCAGGCCGGAGCAGCCGCCGGGCTGAACGGCGACGCGCAGCGCCAGGTCGTCGCGACCCTCCTGCTCGAGCAGGCCCTTGACCTTGTCCGCGGCGGCGTCCGACAGGAGGATGCCGTCGCTCACGGTGGTGGTCTCGTCCGATACGGACATCTGCTTCTCTCCCGGGTTGTACGGAGACTGCTTGCCGACGGTTGCAACCGGCGGGGCCTCGGATTCATTCCGGGCCGGGCTTGTGTCTTCGGGTTCTCTCTTCATGCTCGCACACACCGCGGAAAGCGGAAAACAGCCTGTGCACAACCCCACGGGCCGAGCCGCGGAACGATCTCCGCCCCGGCCCCCGCCCGTGCCCGGCCCGTTTCCGGCACGCTTTCGTCCCGCTTCCGGCGGACCCCACGGGATTCACGTCACATGGACGTTATGGACATCGTCAACGTGACGTGAAGCGGTTATGATAGATAACGTCATTTCGACGAAAAGGCGTGTCCTGCTCGGCCGTTCCAGTCGGTCGGCCGAGCGAGCCGCAGAACAGAAAGGGTGCGTGTCGTGACCACCGCCCAGACCCAGGAACTCGACGTACAGCCGACGCCCCTCGCCCTGCTGCTCCTCGGCCGTGAGGCCGACCCGCGGAGCGAGCGCGGCGTCGACTGTCCCGGTGACCTGCCCTCGCCGTCCGACCCGGACCTGGTGGAGCGCGCCCGCGCCGCCAAGGAGAAGCTCGGGGACAAGGTCTTCGTGCTCGGCCACCACTACCAGCGCGACGAGGTCATCCAGTTCGCGGACGTCACGGGGGACTCCTTCAAGCTCGCCAGGGACGCCGCCGCGCGCCCCGAGGCCGAGTACATCGTCTTCTGCGGTGTGCACTTCATGGCCGAGTCGGCGGACATCCTGACCTCCGACGACCAGCGGGTGGTCCTGCCGGACCTGGCCGCCGGGTGCTCGATGGCCGACATGGCCACCGCCGAGCAGGTCGCCGAGTGCTGGGACGTGCTGACCGAAGCCGGGATAGCCGAGCAGGTCGTGCCCGTCTCGTACATGAACTCGTCCGCGGACATCAAGGCGTTCACGGGCAAGCACGGGGGCACGATCTGCACGTCGTCCAACGCCAAGAAGGCGCTGGACTGGGCGTTCGAGCAGGGCGAGAAGGTCCTGTTCCTCCCCGACCAGCACCTGGGCCGCAACACCGCCGTGCGGGACATGGGCATGTCGCTCGACGACTGCGTCCTCTACAACCCGCACAAGCCGAACGGCGGGCTGACCACCGAACAGCTGCGGGACGCGAAGATGATCCTGTGGCGGGGGCACTGCTCGGTGCACGGCCGCTTCTCGCTCGACTCGGTGAACGACGTGCGGGAGCGCATCCCGGGCGTGAACGTCCTCGTGCACCCCGAGTGCCGGCACGAGGTCGTGGCCGCCGCGGACTACGTGGGCTCCACGGAGTACATCATCAAGGCGCTGGAGGCGGCTCCGGCCGGCTCCAAGTGGGCCATCGGCACGGAGCTGAACCTCGTCCGCCGCCTGGCGAACCGGTTCGCCCCCGAGGGCAAGGAGATCGTCTTCCTCGACAAGACGGTCTGCTTCTGCTCGACCATGAACCGGATCGACCTTCCGCACCTGGTCTGGACCCTGGAGTCGCTGGCCGAGGGCAATCTCGTCAACCGCATCGAGGTGGACCGGGAGACGGAGCAGTTCGCGAAGCTGGCGCTGGAGCGGATGCTGGCCCTGCCGTAGGGCTCCGCCGGGCGGGCGGTGTCTCGTCCGCGGGTCCGTCGTGGCCGGTCGCGCCGTTCCCCGCGCCCCTGACAAGACCGCGCCGTTCCCCGCGCCCCCGAAGGGGCCCGCGGGGAACGGCGCGGTCTTTCGAGTTCGGCTAGACCCCCGCCCGCTCCGGCTCGTCCGAGTCGGACGATGCCGGCCGGTCGGGAACCTCGGCCTTGGCCGCCCGCTTCGCCGTCTTCTTCTTCGCGCGGCGCTCCTTGCGGAGTTCGACCATCGCGTAGAGCGTCGGCACCAGGAGCAGGGTCAGCAGCGTCGACGTGATCAGACCGCCGATCACCACCACCGCCAGGGGCTTGGCGATGAAGCCGCCCTCACCGGTGATGCCCAGCGCCATCGGCAGCAGGGCGAAGATCGTCGCCAGGGCCGTCATGAGGATCGGGCGCAGGCGGTGCCGGCCGCCCTCCACCACGGCCTCGACGACGCCGTAACCCTGCTTGCGGTACTGGTTGATCAGGTCGATCAGCACGATCGCGTTGGTGACGACGATGCCGATCAGCATCAGCATGCCGATCATCGACGGCACACCCATCGGGGTGCCCGTGAGCACCAGCAGACCGATCGCGCCCGTCGCCGCGAACGGGATCGAGACGAGCAGGATCAGCGGCTGGATCAGCGACCGGAAGGTCGCCACCAGCAGCATGAAGACGATCGCGATCGCCGCGAGCATCGCGAGGCCGAGGGACGCGAACGCGTCGTCCTGGTCCTCGGAGACCCCGCCGATGGCGGCCGTGGCACCGGCCGGCAGCTTCAGCTTGTCGAGCTTGGCCGTCAGGTCGGCGCTGACCGCGCCGGTGTTGTCACCCGTCGGCTTCGCCGTGATCGTGGCCGCGCGCTGACCGTCGATGCGGGTCATCGACACCGGGCCGTCGACCAGCTCCACCGTCGCGATGTCACCGAGCTTCACCGCGCCGAGGTTCAAATTCTTCAGCTCGGACAGCGTCTCGGCCGGCTGCGCCGACTTGATGACCACGTCCCGCTCGGTGTCGTCCAGGATGGCCTTGCCGCTGGTGGTGCCGCGCACGGCCTGGCCGACGGCCGCGCCGAGCGTGGCGTCGTCGAACCCGGCGGCGGCCGCCCTGTCGTTGGCCCGGACCGAGATCCGCGGCACGGACTGGGCGAGGTCGCTGGTGACGTCGGTGACGTCGTCCAGCTTGGCGACCTCGTCCCGGACCTTCTCCGCCGCCTCGCGCAGTACGGCGGCGTCGGCGGACTTCACCACGACGCTCAGGTCCTGGCTGTTGAACCCGTCACCGGCCGCGACCGTCGTCGTACCGATCCCGGAGAGCCCGCCGAGCCCTTCCTCGATGCGGTCCTGGACGTCGTCGAAGGAGGCCGAGTCGGCGACCTTGACGGTGTACGAGGCCTGGTTGGTGTCCGTGCCCCCGCCGAACGCGGCCAGGAATCCGGAGGAGCCGATCGTGACCTGGTAGTCCTCGACGCCCTTGACGCCGGCGAGCATCCGTTCGACCTTCTTGGCCTGGGCGTCGGTCGCCGCCAGGCTGGTGCCGGGCTTCAGCTCCTGCTTGACCGTGAGGACCTCCTGCTCGCCCTGGTCGAAGAAGTTGGTCTTCAGCAGCGGCGCCATGCCGAACGTACCGACCAGGACGACCACCGCGATCGCCACGCTGGTGAGGCGGCGACGGGTCGCGAAGCGCAGCACGGGAACGTAGAAGCGCTGGAGACGGCTGCGCGCCTCCTTCTCCTCGGCCTTGCGGCGTGCCTCCTCCGGGTCCGCCCCGCGCACGTCCTTGGGAGCGCGCAGGAACCAGTACGAGAGCACCGGTACGACCGTCAGTGAGACGACAAGTGAGGCCAGCAGGGCCGCCGTGACCGTCAGGGAGAACGAGCCGAACAGTTCGCCGACCATCCCGCCGGTCAGACCGATGGGCAGGAAGACCGCGACGGTGGTCAGCGTCGAGGCGGTGACGGCGCCCGCGACCTCCCGTACGGCCTTGAGGATGGCCTCCTCGCGCTCCTCGCCGTAGCCGAGGTGCCGCTTGATGTTCTCCAGCACCACGATCGAGTCGTCGACGACCCGGCCGATGGCGATGGTCAGCGCGCCCAGCGTCAGGATGTTGAGCGACTCGCCGCGGGTCCACAGCACGATCAGCGCGAGGACGACGGACAGCGGGATGGAGACCGCGGTGACCAGCGTCGAACGGAGCGACGCCAGGAAGACCAGGATGACGAGGACCGCGAAGACGAGCCCGAGGCCGCCCTCGGTGGTCAGGCCCTTGATGGACTTGGAGACGGCCGGGCCCTGGTCGCTGACGACCGTCAGGGTGGCGCCGGATCCGAGGTCCTTGCGCAGGCCCGGCAGCTTGTCCTGGACCGCGTCCGAGACGGCGACCGCGCTGCCGTCGTGGTCCATGGTGACGGAGACGGCGAGGCTGGGCTTCCCGTCGGTACGGGTGATGGACTCCGTCTTGGCGGGCTTCTCCTCGACGGTGGCGACGGCACCGAGGCGTACGGGCTTCTTGCCGCCCTCGCCGGTGACCATCAGGTCCTCGATCTGGCGCAGCGAGGTGAATCCGCCGCCGACCTGGACCGTGCGGTTGCTGCCGTCCTCGTCGAAGGATCCGGCCGGTACGGTCGCGCCGCCCGCCTGGAGGGCCTGGCCGAGGGCGGCCGGGGTGAGTCCCGCCTTCGCCAGCTTCGCGTCGTCCGGCGTGACCGCGACCTCCAGGTCCCGGACCCCGTCGACGGTGACCTGGCCGACGCCGTCGATGTCCTTCAGCGCGGGCACGACGGTGCGGTCCAGCTGGTCCGAGAGGGCCTGCTGGTCCTTGCCCGAGGTGACGGCGAGGACGACGGTGGGTATGTCGTCGGTCGAACCGGCGACGACCTGCGGGTCCACGTCGTCGGGGAGCTGGGCGCGGGCGCGGTTCACGGCCTGCTGGACATCGGCCACGATCCGGGCGGAGTCGTTGCCGTAGTCGAAGGAGGCCATGATCAGGGCGTTGCCCTCGCTGGCCGTGGAGGTGACGCCGGAGATTCCGTCGACCGCTTCGAGGTTGTCCTCGATGGGCTCGACGACCTGCTTCTCGACCACGTCGGGGGATGCGCCCTGGTACGGCGCCAGGACCGACACCATCGGCAGTTCGATGGTGGGCAGCAGTTGCTGCTTGAGCTGCGGGATCGCTATCGCTCCGAAGGCGAGCGCGATGATCGACATGAGCCCTATGAGGGCACGCTGAGCGAGGCTGAAGCGGGACAGCCAGGACATGGGTGGCGGGTCTCTCTTCTGTGGCTTGGGGCTGTGGAGCGGAAGAAGGGGCTCATGTGAGCGTCCGCCTATCACTCTGAGCCATGCGCGAGGCCACTCCCCTCGCCCCCAGGTCCCGTTTACTTATGCGGCGCATACCGCGACCGCAGTACGTGCGGGTGGAGCTCACTCCACCCTTGGGCGTACCAGTCCCGACTCGTACGCGATCACCACGAGCTGGGCCCGGTCGCGTGCTCCGAGCTTGGCCATGGCCCGGTTGACGTGCGTCTTGACCGTGAGCGGGCTGACCTCCAGCCGCTCGGCGATCTCGTCGTTGGAGTGCCCGCCGGCGACCTGGACGAGGACTTCGCGCTCGCGGACGGTCAGCGCTTCGAGCCGTTCGGCGCGCGCGGGGTCCCGGTCGTCGTCGGCGTCGCCCTGCGCGAGGAACTTCGCGATCAGTCCCTTGGTGGCCACCGGTGACAGCAGCGCGTCGCCGCCGGCAGCGACACGGATGGCGTTGAGCAGTTCCTCCGGCTCGGACCCCTTGCCGAGGAAACCGGAGGCTCCGGCCCGCAGCGACTGCACCACGTACTCGTCGACCTCGAAGGTCGTCAGCATGACGACCCGCACCTGGGCGAGGCCCGGGTCGGCGCTGATGAGCCGGGTCGCGGCCAGCCCGTCGGTGCCGGGCATGCGGATGTCCATCAGGACGACGTCGGCCCGCTCCTCGCGCGCGAGCCGCACGGCCTCCGCACCGTCCGAGGCCTCTCCGACGACCTCCATGTCGGGCTCCGAGTCGACCAGGACCCGGAACGCACTGCGCAGCAGAGCCTGGTCGTCGGCGAGCAGGACACGGATGGTCATGCGGGGTTCCCCTTGGCTGCCTTGTTCGTGGACGAGGTGGACGCGGGGCCACCGGACGCGGCCGCTCCCCTGCCGGAGGTGGCCGGGGAGGCGGTCGGCGTGGTTGCGGCCCGGGAGCCGGCCGCGGTGGACGCCGTACCCGCGGTGCTCCCCGTACTGCCGGTTGTGCCGGTAGTCCCGGCGCTTGCGGTACCGCTCTTGACCGGCAGGATCGCATGCACCCGGAAGCCGCCTCCGTATCGGGGTCCCGCGGTGCAGGTGCCGCCGAGCGCGGTGACCCGCTCGCGCATGCCGAGGAGCCCGTGGCCGCCGTTCTCCTCCAGGCGGGCGGCGGCGTCGTCGCCGGGGCCGTTGTCCAGGACGGTGATCTCCACGTTCGGTCCCACGCGTACGACGCTCACCTCGGCCTTCGCCTCCTGGCCCGCGTGCTTGCGCACATTGGTGAGGGCTTCCTGGATGATCCGGTACGCGGCCAGGTCGACGGCGGCGGGGAGGGTCGTGCCGTGGTCGGTGCGGGCCACTTCGACGGGCAGGCCCGCGCTGCGGAACGTACCGACGAGCTCTTCGAGGCGGTGCAGGCCGGGCGCCGGTTCGGTGGGGGCCTCGGGGTCGCCCGACTGTCTCAGCAGGCCGACCGTGGCGCGGAGTTCGTTGAGCGCGGAGCGGCTGGCCTCGCGGACGTGGGCGAGGGCCTCCTTCGCCTGGTCGGGGCGTTTGTCCATGACGTGCGCGGCGACTCCGGCCTGCACGTTGACGAGGGCGATGTGGTGGGCGACGACGTCGTGCAGATCGCGGGCGATGCGCAGGCGTTCCTCCGCGACCCGGCGGCGCGCCTCCTCCTCGCGGGTGCGCTCCGCCCGCTCGGCGCGCTCTCTTATGGCGTGCACGAAGTCGCGGCGGCTGCGGACCGCGTCTCCCGCGGTGGCGGCCATACCGGTCCAGGCGAAGATGCCGAGGTTCTCCTGGGCGTACCAGGGCAGAGGGCCGGCGAGCATGGCGATGCCGGTGAGGACCGTCATGGTGAGGAGGCCCACGCGCCAGGTGGTGGGGCGGTCCGTCGCCGCGGCGACGGTGTAGAGGGCGACGACGGCGGACATCGCGACGGGGGCCCTGGGGTCGCCGGTCACGAACTCCACGACGGACAGGGCGCTCGTCGCGGCCAGGACCTTCATGGGGCTGCGGCGGCGGAAGACCAGCGCGCCGGCGGCGAGCAGTGTGAGGACGATGCTGAGGGGATCGGGGGTGCGGATGTCCCAGGCGGGGTGGTGCCGTCCGTTCGGCTCCGCGAACGCGCCGGCCACCATGCACGCGAGGACGGCCGCCGCCAGTGCTCCGTCGACCACCAGGGGGTGGGACCTCAACCAGTCCCGGGCGCGCGTCAGTGTGCTCACACCTGTTTACGGTACGGGGCTTTCGGCGCTGTCACGGGGGACGGTTCCCGAACCCCTGCCCGAGCTTCTCTCGCAGGCCCGGTGGGACGGCTGGTCTCCAGCCCGCGCCCCTGGGGTGGATGTCCGGGGCGGAGCACGGGAACAGGAAGGGGCGGCTGGGGCGACAGCCCCCTCAGCCCGGGATCAGCCCGTCGTCGCTGAGCATCTCCCGGACCTCCGACAGGGTCGCGTCGGGGGACGGGAGGATGAGCTCGGAGGGTTCGAGGGAGTCGTCGGCGAGGGGGACGCCCAGCCGGCGCACCGCGTCGAGCAGCGCTCCCAGCGTCCGCCGGAAGCCCTCCTCGTCACCGGACTCCATCTCCGCCAGGAGCTCGTCGTCCAGCTTGTTCAGTTCGGCGAGGTGGCCGTCGTCCAGCCTCGCCTGTCCCTCCCCCATGATCCGTACGATCATGACGCCCTCCTCGGCGTGGGACGCTGCCCGCGGCTACTGCTTGTCGAAGCGCGGGGTGTCCTGCGGCTGCTGCTGGGACCGAGTCTGACCCGGACCGCCCTCGATCGCCTGCTGGGACGAGGAGCCCCCGGCCAGCTCGGCCTTCATGCGCTGGAGCTCGAGCTCCACGTCCGTGCCGCCGGACAGCCGGTCGAGCTCGCTCTGGATGTCGTCCTTGGCGAGCCCGGAGTGGTCGTCGAGAGCGCCGGAGGCGAGCAGCTCGTCGATGGCGCCGGCCCGCGCCTGGAGCTGCGCGGTCTTGTCCTCGGCCCGCTGGATGGCCATGCCCACGTCGCCCATCTCCTCGGAGATGCCGGAGAAGGCCTCGCCGATCCGGGTCTGCGCCTGGGCGGCGGTGTACGTCGCCTTGATCGTTTCCTTCTTGGTGCGGAAGGCGTCGACCTTCGCCTGGAGGCGCTGGGCGGCGAGGGTGAGCTTCTCCTCCTCGCCCTGGAGGGTCTGGTGCTGCGTCTCCAGGTCGGTCACCTGCTGCTGCAGCGCGGCACGGCGGGACAGGGCCTCACGGGCCAGGTCCTCACGGCCGAGCGCGAGCGCCTTGCGCCCCTGGTCCTCCAGCTTGGAGGACTGGCCCTGCAGCTGGTTCAGCTGCAGTTCCAGGCGCTTGCGGGAGGTCGCCACGTCGGCGACTCCGCGACGCACCTTCTGCAGCAGTTCCAGCTGCTTCTGGTACGAGTAGTCGAGGGTTTCGCGCGGGTCCTCGGCCCGGTCAAGGGCCTTGTTCGCCTTCGCGCGGAAGATCATTCCCATACGCTTCATGACACCGCTCATGGGCTTCGCGCGCCCCCTTCTGACGGACTTCCAGCTCCAGCGACTGCAACAGAACCCACAGTACGGGCCCTGCATCCATTACCGCACTGTTCGGGGACGGATGCGCTCATCCCCAAGGACGACTGCTGACGATCCCGCTCCGGCGTAGGGAGTAGGTGACCCCCGGGGTTCGTGCGGGGGCCGGCTGGGAGAACCTCACACCACCACCCCTTTTCGGACCGCTCTGTCCCCCTGGAGACGACCGGTGTTGCCGGATCGTTCCCCACAGGACTGACGTCCATGCCTCCGTACCCATTACCCTTGGGTTTTGTGTTCCGTAGCCGTGCCAAGGATGAGAAGGCCCCCGCCGACAAGGCGCTGACCGACTCCACTCAGACCCGTGACCCGCAGGCCCCCAAGGGTCGGCCCACGCCCAAGCGCAGTGAGGCCCAGTCCCAGCGGCGCAGCGTGGCCAATACGCCCACGACGCGCAAGGAGGCCGCCAAGCGACAGCGTGATGATCGCCGTGCCCACATGGAGAAGCAGCGCCAGGCGCTGGCCAGCGGCGACGAGCGCTATCTGCCCGCCCGTGACAAGGGCCCCGTGCGCAAGCTCGCGCGGGACTTCGTCGACTCGCGGTTCTGCATCGCCGAGTTCTTCCTGCCGCTCGCCGTGGTCATCCTCGTTCTGAGCATGGTCCGCATCCCGCAGCTGCAGAACGTGGCGCTGCTGCTGTGGCTCTTCGTGATCGTGCTGATCGTGGTCGACTCGGTCGGTATCGCGATCCGCCTGAAGAAGCAGCTGAACACGCGCTTCCCCGACGAGGCGAAGCGTGGCGCGGTCGCCTACGCGCTGATGCGCAGCCTCCAGATGCGCCGCCTCAGGCTGCCGAAGCCGCAGGTCAAGCGTGGAGAGCGGCCCTGAGCGCGGCATCTTTCGCGGGGGGCGCGGCGGATGCCTGGCTGAGCAAGCTGGGCGGCCTGCGTGATGTCGTACGGCAGGAGCTGGTGGCCCGGCAGCTCGACGAGCAGATAGCCGGGCGGTTCCCCGTGGGGCAGCGGCTGCGCGTGCTCGACGTGGGCATGGGCCAGGGCACGCAGGCGCTGCGGCTGGCCCGGGCCGGCCACCAGGTGACCGGGGTCGAGCAGGACTCCACGATGATCGCGGTGGCCCGCGACGCCCTCGCCTGCGAGCCGGAGGGCATCCGCGGCCGGGTGCGGCTCGTCGAGAGCGACGGGCGGGACACCGGGGTCCACTTCCTGCCGGGCAGCTTCGACGTGGTGCTGTGCCACGGCGTACTCATGTACGTCGAGGAGCCCGACCCGCTGCTGGCGGGGCTCGCGCGGATGCTGGCCCCCGGCGGACTCCTGTCCCTCCTCGTGCGGAACGCCGACGCGCTGGCCATGCGGCCGGGGCTGGCCGGCGACTGGGCGGGCGCGCTGGCCTCCTTCGACACCGGCTCGTACACGAACCGGCTCGGGCTCGACGTACGGGCCGACGGGCTGGACACCCTCACCGGCACCCTGGCCGGGATCGGGGCGCCACTGCACGCCTGGTACGGGGTGCGGGTCTTCACGGACACGGCCGCCGACGACGCGGTGGTGCCGGACGACGTGGACGTCCTGCTGGCCGCCGAGGAGCGGGCCGGACGGACGGATCCCTACCGCCGCGTGGCAGCGCTGCTGCACCTCTGCGGCGTCCGCGGCTGACGACCCCTCCGCCCGGGGCGGGCCGTGGCCGACGGGCCGCCGAAGGAACCGAGGACGACGGCGTGGCCCGTGACCGACGGGTCGCACGGCCGGGCGGCGGAGAGGCCGCGGCCGTTCGCACGGTCGCGGCCTCTCACCCGAACGGGCTACGAGCCTAGGAAGCCTCGGCGTGCAGGCTCATCGGGCCGTAGACCTCCGTGGCGTCCTCGAAAATGCGGACCTGGTCCGCTCCCCCTTCGGCCAGCTCCTTCCAGTGCTCGCCGAGCCAGGACTCCGCGTCGCCCTGGGTGGTGAACTCCTCGGGCTGGACCGCGGGCTGGACCTCTGTCCCATCTGCCTTCTCGAACCGCCACGTCCATGCCGCCATGTCAGCCTCCCAAAAGTACCGAGCAAGATCGGGCTCCTGGCGCCAGCCTAGGGGCTGCGCCGGTCGTCCGGTGTTCAAAGGTGCAGGTCGAGAACTGTGGGGTGCCGGTGCCGGGCGGACGGGGACCGCTCGCGCGACGTCCCGCGGCCCGGAAGAAGCGCGCCATTGTGCACCCCTGACGGGCACGAGCCGCGCCGACACGGAAAAATCGGCTCCGTGGAAGTGACTCTGCTTGGTACCGGCGGGCCCATGGGGCTGCCCAGGCCCGACTGTTCGTGCGCCGTCTGCGCGGTGGCGCTCGGTGAGGGCGCCCGGGCGGCCGCCGCCCTGCTGGTGGACGGGACGTTGTTGCTGGATCTGACGCCCGGGGCGGCCTTCGCGGCGGCCCGGGCCGGGCACTCGCTGAGCGGGGTGCGACAGGTCCTGTTGTCGCACCCCCATGACGGGCCCGCCGTGGAGGTGCCGGCGGGGCTGCCGCAGCCGGGGCGGGTGCCGGACGGGCGCGAGCTCACCCTGCTGACGGGGCATCGGGTGCGGGCGCTGCCGATGGACGCCCCGGGCACCGGGTACGCGGTCACGGGCCCGGACGGGCAGCGGCTGCTCTACCTGCCGCCGGGCGCGGCCCCGGCGGGCCTGGACGAGACGGCCGGCATGTACGACATGGTGGTCGGGGACGTCGTCGGGCGGCCGGACGCGCTGGCCCGGCTGAGACTGGTCGGAGCCGTCGGGCCCGCCACGGACGTGATCGCGGTGCACCTCGACCACGACGTGCCGCCGGGCCGTGAGCTGGGGCGGCGGCTCGCGGCCGCGGGGGCACGGGCCGTGCCGGACGGCACGACGCTGACCGTGGGGGTGTACGAGGACGTGCCCGACGTGCCGCGCCGGACCCTGGTGCTCGGCGGGGCGCGCTCCGGGAAGTCGGTGGAGGCGGAGCGACGGCTGGAGGCCTTCCCGGACGTGCTGTACGTGGCGACGGGCGGCGCGCGCAACGGGGACGGGGAGTGGGCGGCCCGGGTGCACGCGCACCGCGAGCGGCGTCCCGGCTCCTGGCGTACCACCGAGACCTGTGACCTCGTGCCGGTCCTGAAGGAGGACGGGCCGCCGGTGCTCATCGACTGTCTGTCCCTGTGGCTGACGGACGCCATGGACTCGGCGGGCGCGTGGGACGACGACGAGTGGGCGGGCGGCGGCGAGCGCGCGCTGCGGGCGCGTGTCGAGGAACTGACGGCCGCCGTCCGTGAGACCCGCCGCACGGTGGTCGCCGTCTCCAACGAGGTCGGTTCCGGCATCGTCCCCGCCACTCCTTCCGGCCGTCGTTACCGCGACGAACTGGGCCGCCTCAACACGGCGTTCGCGACCGAGTGCGAGCACGTGCTGCTGGTGGTGGCGGGACAGGCGCTCACGCTGAAGAGCTGAAGGGCTCGCCAGGTCCGCGCTCCGGGTGGGGCGCGGACCGGAGGGACGGCTCGCGCGCGTTCTTGCGGGCGATGATCCGGTACGCGTTCGAGAAGCGTGTGCGGCGCAGGAGCGGGGCCAGGGCGTGGTCCAGCACGAGGGCGGAGGCGAGCAGCGGGGTGGTGGCCCGGGTGAGCGCCGTCCGCAGGGTGCGCTGGAGGTCGGTGGGCGGCGTGGGCCGCCAGGGCTCGTCCCCGCCCGGCAGCCGGTTGCCGATCGCGAGGGCCAGGGCGCCGGTCAGGTCGTAGGGGACGTGCGGTTCGCGGCGGTCGGTGGAGACGACCGTGCAGCCCAGTTCGTCCAGTTCGTCCAGCAGGTTGCGCAGCGGCATGAGGTGGAGATGCTGCGGCTGGCAGTACGACACCCACCACTTGCCCAGCAGCGCGCCGAACGCGCAGTCGGGGTCGGGGACTTCGACGAGGAGATGCCCGCCGGGGCGCAGCACGGCGAGCGCGGCGCGCAGTTCCACGCGCGGGTCGGGGCTGTGCTCCAGGTGGTGGAACATGCTGACCACGTCGTAGCGGGCCCGCAGCCGCTCGACGAGGTCGGGCAGCAGGCCGCGGTGCGCCTCCTCGACCCGGCCCGCGGCCCGGGCCTTCTCGACGCGCGCGGTGGGGTCGAGCCCGTCGAAGGCCGTGTACGTGTACAACTCCTTGGCCGCCGCCGGGAAGTGGCCGTGGCCGGTGCCGACGTCCAGCCAGCTCTCGGGCTCCGGGAACGGGAGCATCGCGCGGGCCGCGGCCTCGTGGCGTCTGCGGCCGGCGCGGGCGCGCAGGATCCGCTCGGCGAAGCTCTCGTGCTCCTCGCCGTCCTCCCGGCTCTCGTGGTTCTCGTAGAAGTCCCGGTAGTAGAAGGCGAGGCCCTCCGCGGTGAGGCGGGGGTTCTGGAACGCGTGGGCGCAGTCCTCGCACTCGTCGACGACGAACGTGCCGGGCTTGTGCTGGAGCAGGTCGGGGGTCCGCAGCCGGGTGCGCAGCCGCCGCGAGCCGCACCAGGGGCAGTCGGGCCTGCGCGGTTCGTGGAAGCGGTCGGTGCCCTGGGCGAGTTCGCCGAGGTACACGGCACGGCGCTGGGCGACGGTCGGCCGTGCGGGGGGTGTGACGGGCGTGGGGGGTGTGGGGGGCATGGTCTGTCTGCTCCTGCCGGTCCGACGGGTAAGACCCTGTAGAGGCTGATATGTGCTGTTACCAGCTGATACAAACCGGTATGACAATCCACTGCAAACCGGAACGTATGGGATCGCGATCTTCGATGCAACGACCCCGCGAATCCCACTGACCGCCCGTCAGGATCCCGGTCCGATCACTGCCGGTACTGTTCGGCGAATGAGCCCGCTGAATCTCGACGACTTCACCGATCTGATCGAGCGCCCGGACGGCGGCGTCCGCCGTGACGCCGAGGCGCGCCGGGAGCGCCAGGTCGTGCCGCCCGGGTCACTGGGCCGCCTCGACGAACTCGGTGAGTGGCTGGCGGCGGCACAGGGGGCGGTGCCGGTCCGGGCGGTCGAGCGTCCGCGCGTGGTGCTGTTCGCGGGCGATCACGGGATTGCCGGCCTTGGGGTGTCGGCGCGGCCCGCCGGGAGCGCGGACGAACTGGTGCGCTCCGTGCTCGACGGCGCGAGCCCCGTGTCCGTACTGGCCCGGCGCCTCGGGGTGCCGGTGCGCGTGGTGGACATGGCGCTCGACTGCGAGCCCGGCACCCTGCCCGACGAGGTCGTACGGCACCGGGTGCGGCGCGGGTCCGGGCGGATCGACGTGGAGGACGCGCTCTCCCTGGAGGAGGCGGAGGCCGCGTTCCGGGCGGGGGTCGCCGTCGCGGACGAGGAGGCGGACTCCGGGACCGACCTCGTGGTGCTCGGAGACGTGAGCGTCGGCGGGACGACCGCCGCGGCCGTGCTGGTGGCGGCGCTGTGCGGGACCGACGCGTCGGTCGTCACCGGGCGCGGAGGGCGGGCCATCGACGACCTCGCCTGGATGCGCAAGTGCGCGGCGATCCGTGACGCGCTGCGCCGGGCCCGGCCCGTTCTCGGGGACCAGCTGCAGCTGCTCGCGACGGTCGGCGGCGCGGACCTCGCCGCGATCACCGGTTTCCTGCTGCAGAGCGCGGCACGGAAGACGCCGGTGATCCTCGACGGAGTCGTCTCCGCGGCGTGTGCGCTGGTCGGGCAGCGGGTCGCCTTCCGCGCGCCGGACTGGTGGCTGGCCGGCCAGAGCAGTGGCGAGCCCGCGCAGGCCAAGGCGTTCGACCGGATGGCGCTCGAACCGCTGCTGGATCACGGGGTGACGGTCGGGGAAGGGGCGGGGGCGTTGCTCGCGCTGCCTCTGGTGCAGGCCGCGGCGGCGCTGGCCGCGGAGCTTCCTGAGGTGCCGGAGGTGCCGGAGGTGGCTCCGGAAGCCGCCGAAGCGCCCTCCGAAGCCCCGGAGGCCCCGGAGGCCCCGGAGGCCCCGGAGGCCCCGGAGGCCCCGGAGGCCCCGGAGGCCCCGGAGGCCCCGGAGGCCCCGGAGGCCCCGAGGGGCGTATAGCCGCTTGAGCGGGGTTCGTCGCGTTCGGGTGCGTGGGGGCTGGTCGCGCAGTTCCCCGCGCCCCTGACGGGCGCGGGACCTGGTCGCTGGAATCCGCCCTTGCCGCCCTCTGCCCCATATGATCCATTTTCATGGGAAGAGCCCGAATCGCCGCCGCGTTCGCCGTCTGGTACCTCCGCGTCGTCTCGTTCCTCAACTTCCTCAGCGCCGTCTGGGTCTCCCTCGGCCAGGACGTGCGCCGCCACAACACGGAGAACTACTTCACTCCGTACCTGCTGACCGCGGGCTTCGCGTCGGGCGTGTTCACGATGTTCCTGGCGATCACCATGCGCCGGCGCAAACGAGCGGCCTGGATCCTCAACCTGGTGCTCGCAGGGCTCTTCCTGCTGCTGTTCGCCTTCGCGATGGTCTTCCCGGAGATCCGCCGGTACCCGCAGAACTGGATCTCCCTCGTCCTGACGGCGGCGTTCGTGGCGTCCCTCGTCGTCGGCCGACGCGAGTTCTACGCGAAGGGCGACCGCTCGAACCCCAGGCTCGCGGCGGCCGTGGGCGTCGGCGGGCTCCTGCTCTGCTCCCTGCTGGCCGCGCTGCTGGTGACCGTCACGAACCACGCCCACGACGCGCACCTCTCGACCTTCACCGACCGCTGGCGCTACGGCACCCTGCGGCTGATCTCGGTCGCCGCCGACGACTCCCGCTTCCCCGGGATCACCACTCCCAACTGGGTGAACGTCGCGATCAACGTGCTGAGCACCCTGCTCGTCCTCGCCGTCTTCTACGCGGCCTTCCGCTCCCGCCGCGCCGTCGACCCGCTCACCGAGGACGACGAGGAGCGGCTGCGGGCGCTGCTCGACCGCAACGGCGACCGGGACTCCCTCGGCTACTTCGCGCTGCGCCGCGAGAAGAGCGTGGTGTGGTCGCCCACCGGCAAGGCCGCCGTCGTCTACCGGGTCGTCGGCGGTGTCTCGCTGGCCTCCGGCGATCCCATCGGCGATCCCGAGGCATGGCCCGGAGCCATCGACCCCTGGCTCGCCGAGGCCCGCGCGCACGGCTGGATCCCGGCGGTCATGGGCGCGGGCGAGGAGGCCGGGACCGTCTACGCCCGGCACGGGCTGGACGCGCTCGAACTCGGGGACGAGGCGATCGTCGAGACCGCGGAGTTCACCCTCGACGGGCGGGCCATGCGGACCGTCCGCCAGGCCTACAACCGTGTGCGGCGCGCGGGCTACCAGGTGCGCGTCCGGCGGCACGAGGACATCCCGGCCGACGAGATGGCGTACCTCCTCAAGCGCGCCGACGACTGGCGGGACGGCGCGACCGAGCGGGGCTTCAGCATGGCGCTGGGGCGGCTCGGGGACCCCGGTGACGGCCGGTGCGTGATGCTCGAATGCCGGGACGGCGGCGGCGAGAACGGGGAGGGCGAGCTGCGGGCGGTGCTGTCCTTCGTGCCCTGGGGGCCGCACGGGCTCTCCCTCGACCTCATGCGGCGGGACCGGGACTCCGAGAACGGACTGATGGAGTTCATGGTCATCGAGCTCCTCCAGCAGGCCCCCGAGATCGGGATCACTCAGGTCTCGCTCAACTTCGCCATGTTCCGTTCCGTCTTCGAACGTGGCGCGCGCCTCGGCGCGGGGCCGGTGCTGCGGCTGTGGCGCTCGCTGCTCAGCTTCTTCTCCCGCTGGTGGCAGATCGAGTCGCTGTACCGCGCCAACGCCAAGTACCGGCCCATCTGGGAACCGCGGTTCCTGCTCTTCGAGAAGAGCGCCGACCTGCCGCGCATCGGCCTCGCCGCCGCCCGCGCGGAAGGCTTCCTGGAGGCGCCTGGCCTGCCGAAGTGGCTGCACCGCAAGCACCTGGAGTCGCACAGATGAGTACCCGCGGATGAGGACCAACGGATGATGAGGACGCACGGATGAGGACGCACGGAGCGGCGGTCCCGCGCCGATGACCGCGTACGGACGGGGCGGTGCGCGCCGGTGAACCTCCTCGGCCGCGCCGCCCGCGCCGAGTGGGGTCCGCTGCATGCGGCCGTGCGCGCGGGCCTCGCCGCGAGACGATGGCGCGCGATACCCATGACCGTCGGCGCGGTGTGCCTGACGGCGCTCCTGCAGTACGCGCAGAACCAGTCCTGGGGCTACCGGTTCGTCCAGGACATCGGTGCCGTCCGCGCCGAGGACCCGCTGGGCCCGGCCCTCCTGCGCACCCCGCTCTCCGTCTTCGTACCGGCCCTCGATCTGCCCGTGTGGGGCGCGCTCGCACAGATCCTTGTCGTGTTCGGGATCGCCGAGATCTGCCTGGGCCGGTGGCGGACGCTGACCGTCGCGTACGTCGCCACGCTGGCCGGGACCCTCTACGCGCGCGTGGGCATCGCTTTGGGCCCCCACGGCCCGTTGGGGCTGCCGGCCTCGGACGCGCTGGTCGTGGACACCGGGCCGTCGGCGGCCGTGGTCGGGCTCGCCGTCTTCCTCGGGTGGCGGTATCGCGCGTACCGCACCGCGGGCGCCGTCGTCGTGGCCATGATCGTCGAGGTGCTGGTCAAAGAGAACCTGGCCGGCAAGGAGCACCTGGCCGCGATCGCCGCCGTACTGGTGGTGTGCGCGGTCTCCGCGTTCCGTCAGCGGCGTTCCGGCAGGGAGCGGACGGGTTCCGGGTCGGGCTTGCCGCCGATCAGGTCCTGAAACCTGCGCCGGGGCCCCGCCCACCGGCGGTCGTGGTGGTAGGCCCGCAGCCGCGCCTTGGCTCTGGCGCGCGGCCGCCGGCGGTAGAAGCGCCTGGCCCACGGGGAGGTGGGACGGGCCAGACGGATCACGCCGACCAGGGCGACAGGCGGGACGACCACGCCGAAGATCGCCATGCGCGCCTTGCCCTTGCTCAGGGCCAGCAGCGCGACGAGGAAGTTGATCGCGATGCTCACGATCACGCCCGCGCGGTCCTGCAGTTCGTCCTCGGTGAGGTCATTGACGCCGAACGGCAGGAAGCCGCTGAGCATCAGGCCGACCAGGGCCGCCGTGACGACCACGACCTCGACGCTCTTGCGGCCCTCCTCGCTCCAGTACACGTCGTCGAGATGCAGGATCAGCGCGAACTCGTCGAGCACCAGACCCGCGCCGATCCCGAACACCACGGCGAACGCGGCCGAACCGAACCCGTGCCGGTCGCTGCCCACCGCGCCGAAACCGCCGATCACGGTCAGGACGACCCCGGGGACGACGTGGTGGATGTGGACGCCGCCGGCCTCGACGTTGCCGAAGGGGCCCTTGCCCGCCCGGATCATCCGGACCACGATCCGGGTGATCACAAAGGTCAGCACGAAGGAAGTGAGCGCCAGCAGCAGCGGCAGCTTTCCCGGTTCGATGATGTTCCGTGTCCACCAATGCCCCATATGCGCACTTTAACCACGGCTGCCGTGAGGGGCTTCCGGCCCGCCGGGTAACCTGCGCCGGTGTCCACGCCCCCGCCCGGGACCCCCGAGGCCTCCGAGACGCCCTGGACCGCCGGGCTGCGCTTCGCCTTCGGCACCCTCACCGTGTTTCCCGTGAAGGTGTCCCGCTGGGACCGCGAGGCCGCGCGCACCGGGATGCTGAGCGCGCCCGTCGCCGGGCTGGCCGTGGGTGTCCTCGCCGCCGCGAGCGGCCTGTTCCTGCTGCTGGTCGGGGCGGGTCCGCTGACGGCGGCCGTGGCCACCGCCGCCATACCCGCCGTCCTCACCCGCGGCCTCCACCTCGACGGTCTCGCCGACACCGCCGACGGCCTCGGCAGCGGCAGGCCCGCCGAGGAGGCGCTGCGCGTCATGAAGCAGTCGGACATCGGGCCGTTCGGCGTCATCACCCTCGTGTTCGTGCTGTTCGCCCAGGTGGCGGCGCTCGCCGAGGCGTACGGGTCCTCGTGGGTCCGGGGCGCCCTCGCGGCCGTCGTGTCCGCGACCGTCGCCCGGCTCGCGCTCACGCTGGCCGCCCGGGCCGGGGTCCCGGCGGCGCGGCCCGAGGGGCTGGGGGCGGCGGTCGCGGGCGCTGTCTCCCCCCGGGCGGCGCTGCTCGTCGCGGGCGGGGTCACCGCTCTCGTAGCGGCGGGCACGGGGGCGTTCCTCGGAGCCCGCGGTCTCGTCCTCGGCGTGCTGGCCGTGCTCGTGGCGTGCGGTTGCGCCGAGTTGCTGCTGCGGCATTGCGTCCGCAGGTTCGGCGGGATCACCGGTGATGTCTTCGGCGGCCTGGCCGAAACCGCCGCCACCGCGGCGCTGGTGGTCCTCACTCTCTCGTGAGTGGTGAGTGCTGAGTGCTGAGTGGTGCGTGGTGTGTGGCGCGGAGCGGTTCGGGTTGTTCGTGTTCTTCCGGTGATTCCGGCGGCGGCCGCGCGCGAAGGCCTCGACAAGTGCGCGGCGTACGCCGGGAGTCCGGAGCGGACCGCCCGGAAAGCGCGAAGCGGAATGAGGGTCGCTCAGCGCGAACGGAAGGCGTGTGTTCCGGGACACAGCGGGGACGGGCGAGAAGTGGCCAGGTCCTCACTCAGGGATGAACACCCGCTGGAATGAGCGAAACGCGCCACCGCGCGTAGGCTCGTGCCCGGGACTCCAAACGCCCCGGCCGAGCTCACCCCCGCCGGCCACAGCAACTCAATGGAAGCGAGATTTCACCACCGTGACTGCTCTCACTCTCAGCACCGCCGCGGCGCCCGGCCTGCGAGCCGACGCGATCGTCGTCGGTGTCGCCAAGGGCACTGGATCCAAGTCCGGTGGCCTGGTTGTCGCGCCGGGCGCCGAGGCCGTGGACAAGGCGTACGACGGCAGGCTCGCCGGCGTTCTGGAGACCCTCGGCGCCTCGGGCGGCGAGGGCGAGGTGACCAAGCTGCCCGCGCCGTCCGGCTTCAAGGCGCCGCTCGTGCTGGCGGTCGGTCTCGGTGCCCTCCCCGAGAAGGACGACTCCTTCTCCGCGGAGACGCTGCGCCGCGCGGCCGGCGTCGCCGCCCGCGCCCTGGCCGGCACCAAGAAGGCCGCGTTCGCCCTGCCGGTCACGGACGCCGCCGACGTCGGCTCCATCGGCGAGGGCGTGCTGCTCGGCGCGTACTCCTTCGACGCGTACAAGGAGACCGGCAAGGACGGCAACGGCGCCAAGAAGGGCAAGGCCCCGCTCGCCGAGGCCGCGCTGCTCGGCGGCAAGCCCCGTGACAAGGCGTTCAAGGCGGCCGTCGAGCGCGCCACCGCCGTGTCCGAGGAGCTGAACCGCGCCCGCGACCTCATCAACACCCCGCCGAACGACCTGAACCCCGAGGCCTTCGCGGCCGTCGCCCAGGCCGCGGCCAAGGAGCACGGCATCAAGGTGCAGGTGCTCGACGAGAAGGCCCTCGCCAAGGGCGGGTACGGCGGCATCCTCGGCGTCGGCGCCGGTTCCGCGTCCGCGCCCCGCCTCGTGAAGCTGTCGTACACGTCGTCCAGGGCGAAGAAGCACCTCGCCTTCGTCGGCAAGGGCATCACCTACGACTCGGGCGGCATCTCGCTCAAGCCCGCCGGGCACAACGAGACGATGAAGTGCGACATGAGCGGCGCCGCCGCCGTGTTCTCCGCGGTCGTCGCCGCCTCCCGCCTCGGCCTCGAGGTCAACGTGACCGGCTGGCTCGCGCTGGCCGAGAACATGCCGTCGGGCTCCGCCACCCGCCCGGGCGACGTGCTGCACATGTACAGCGGCAAGACCGTCGAGGTCCTCAACACCGACGCCGAGGGCCGGCTCGTCCTCGCCGACGCGCTCGCCAAGGCGTCCGAGGAGAAGCCCGACGCGATCGTCGACGTGGCGACGCTGACCGGCGCGATGATGCTGGCGCTCGGCAACCGCACGTTCGGGATCATGGCGAACGACGACGCGTTCCGCTCAGCGGTGCACGAGGCCGCCGAGGAGGTCGGCGAGGCCGCGTGGCCGATGCCCCTGCCGGAGCACCTGAAGAAGGGCATGGACTCCCCCACCGCCGACATCGCCAACATGGGCGAGCGGTACGGGGGCGGCCTCGTCGCCGGCCTCTTCCTGAAGGAGTTCGTGGGCGAGGGCATCACCTGGGCGCACCTCGACATCGCGGGGCCCGCGTTCAACGAGCAGGGGCCCTTCGGGTACACCCCCAAGGGTGGGACGGGGTCGGCCGTACGCACGCTGGTGCGGCTCGCCGAGTTGACCGCCGCGGGGGATCTGGGCTGACGCCCGCCCCATGACCCGGCTCGGACCGTCCTGCGACGGGTGCGGGCCGGGTGTGGCTGATCGCAGTTCCCCGCGCCCCTCGAAGGGGCGCGGGGGTGCGGGGCCCCTGTGTACGCACTGCCGTGTGATCGATCAGACGTCTCACTGCCCGGCCCGGCGTCCCGCCTGTCGCCGACAAGTGCGAAGATGGGTTCTCGGCAGGACAGGGCCCACCTCAGGGCCGAAGAAAGAGCGGCCGGACACCAGCCGCCGCCCGGTCGACGCAGACCGGCGTAGGCGCACATGCATGGAGGACGTGACGTGGCGAACGACGCCAGCACCGTTTTCGACCTAGTGATCCTCGGCGGTGGTAGCGGAGGCTACGCCGCGGCCCTGCGCGGAGCGCAGCTGGGCCTGGACGTCGCCCTGATCGAGAAGAACAAGCTCGGCGGCACCTGCCTGCACAACGGCTGCATTCCCACCAAGGCCCTGCTGCACGCGGGCGAGATCGCCGACCAGGCACGCGAGAGCGAGCAGTTCGGCGTCAAGGCCACCTTCGAGGGCATCGACATCGCCGCCGTCCACAAGTACAAGGACGACGTGATCAGCGGCCTCTACAAGGGCCTGCAGGGCCTGGTGGCCTCGCGCAAGGTGACGTACATCGAGGGTGAGGGCCGCCTGTCGTCCCCCACCTCCGTGGACGTCGGCGGCAAGCGCGTCGAGGGCCGCCACGTGCTCCTGGCGACCGGCTCCGTGCCGAAGTCGCTGCCGGGCCTGGACATCGACGGCAACCGCATCATCTCCTCGGACCACGCGCTGACGCTGGACCGCGTCCCGCAGTCCGCGATCGTGCTGGGCGGCGGCGTCATCGGCGTCGAGTTCGCCTCGGCGTGGAAGTCCTTCGGCACCGACGTCACGGTCATCGAGGGTCTCAAGCACCTCGTCCCGGTCGAGGACGAGAACAGCTCCAAGCTTCTTGAGCGCGCGTTCCGCAAGCGCGGCATCAAGTTCAACCTCGGCACGTTCTTCGAGAAGGCCGAGTACACGCAGGACGGCGTCCGCGTGACCCTCGCCGACGGCAAGACCTTCGAGGCCGAGATCCTCCTGGTCGCCATCGGCCGCGGCCCGGTCTCCGCCGGTCTCGGCTACGAGGAGCAGGGCGTCGCGACGGACCGCGGCTACGTCCTGGTCGACGAGTACATGCGCACGAACGTGCCGACCGTCTCGGCCGTCGGTGACCTGGTCCCGACGCTCCAGCTCGCGCACGTCGGCTTCGCCGAGGGCATCCTGGTGGCGGAGCGTCTCGCCGGTCTCAAGACCGTTCCGATCGACTACGACGGCGTGCCGCGGGTGACGTACTGCCACCCCGAGGTCGCCTCCGTCGGTATCACCGAGGCCAAGGCCAAGGAGATCTACGGTGCGGACAAGGTCGTCGCTCTGAAGTACAACCTCGCGGGCAACGGCAAGAGCAAGATCCTCAAGACCGCGGGTGAGATCAAGCTCGTCCAGGTCAAGGACGGTGCCGTGGTCGGCGTCCACATGGTCGGCGACCGCATGGGCGAGCAGGTCGGCGAAGCCCAGCTGATCTACAACTGGGAGGCGCTGCCCGCCGAGGTGGCGCAGCTCATCCACGCCCACCCGACGCAGAACGAGGCGATGGGCGAGGCCCACCTCGCGCTCGCCGGCAAGCCGCTGCACTCGCACGACTGACCGACCCTCGGTCACCACACGACGCGACGACCCAGACTTCCGCAATTCGTAAGGAGCAACCGAAACCATGGCGGTTTCCGTAACCCTTCCGGCGCTCGGCGAGAGCGTCACCGAGGGCACTGTCACCCGCTGGCTGAAGGCCGAGGGCGAGCGTGTAGAGGCCGACGAGCCGCTGCTCGAGGTGTCGACCGACAAGGTCGACACCGAGATCCCCTCCCCTGCCGCCGGTGTGCTCGCCTCCATCAAGGTCGCCGAGGACGAGACCGTCGAGGTCGGCGCCGAGCTGGCCGTCATCGACGACGGCTCGGGTGCGCCCGCTGCCGAGTCCGCTCCGGCCGCCGAGCCCGCTCCCGCCTCGGAGCCCGCTCCGGAGCCTGCCCCGCAGGCCACCCCGTCCACCGAGGCCGCCGCTCCGGCGCCGGCCCCGACCGCCGAGGCCGCCTCCGGCGGCGGTTCCGCCGAGGGCACGGACGTCGTCCTGCCCGCGCTCGGCGAGTCCGTCACCGAGGGCACCGTCACCCGCTGGCTGAAGGAGGTCGGCGAGGAGGTCGCGGAGGACGAGCCGCTGCTCGAGGTCTCCACGGACAAGGTCGACACCGAGATCCCGTCGCCCGCCGCCGGCGTGCTGCTGGAGATCGTGGTCGGCGAGGACGAGACCGCCGAGGTCGGCGCGAAGCTCGCCGTCATCGGTGCCCCGGGCGCGGCTCCGGCCGCGGCGTCCGCTCC
>NZ_JAHRIB010000113.1 GCF_019090165.1 Streptomyces sp. BV286 | reverse complement strand
CTCCGGCCCCGGCTGCGCCCGAGTTCACGGCGCCGCCCGCGGCTCCCGCCGCTCAGGCTCCGGCAGCCCCGGCTCCGGCCGCGAACCCGCGTCCGGCCGGTGCCCGTCCCGGTGCCCCGAAGCCCGGTGTCCGTCCGGCCGGCCCCGCACAGGGCGGTCAGGGTGGTCCCGGTCAGGGCCGTGGCGAGCGCAGCGACCGCGGCGACCGTGGTGACCGCGGTGACCGTCAGGGCGCCCCGCGTCCCGGTGGCCAGGGCACGCGTCCCGGCGGTCGTCCCGCCGGCCCGCGCCCGGGCAACAACCCGTTCACCTCTGGTGGCTCCACCGGCATGGCGCGCCCGCAGGCGCCCCGTCCGGGCGGCGCCCGTCCCGGTCCCGGTGGGCCCGGCGGCGCCGGTGCCCCGGGCGCTCCGCGTCCCCAGGGCGCGGGCCAGGACCGTGGTCCCCGTCCGCAGGGTGGTCCCGGTGGCGCTCCGCGTCCCGGCGGCGGCCCCGGCGGCAACCGTCCGAGCCCGGGCGGCATGCCCCGTCCGCAGGGTGGTCCCGGTGGCGCTCCGCGTCCCGGTGGCGGCCCCGGCGGCAACCGTCCCAACCCCGGCATGATGCCGCAGCGTCCCGCTGCGGGCAGCCCGCGTCCCGGCGGTGGCCCTGGTGGCCGCGGTCCCGGTGGCGGCGGTGGCCGTCCCGGTGGTGGCGGTGGCGGCGGTCGTCCCGGTGGCGGCGGTTTCGCCGGCCGTCCGGCCGGTCCCGGTGGCGGTGGCGGCGGTTTCGCCGGTCGTCCCGGTGGTCCCGGTGGCGGTGGCGGCGGTTTCGCCGGCCGTCCGGGTGGTGGCGGTGGCGGTCGTCCCGGCTTCGGTGGTCGTCCCGGTGGTCCGGGTGGCCGTGGTGGCACGCAGGGCGCCTTCGGTCGTCCCGGCGGTCCCGCGCGTCGTGGCCGCAAGTCGAAGCGGCAGAGGCGCCAGGAGTACGAGGCCATGCAGGCCCCGTCGGTCGGCGGCGTCATGCTGCCTCGCGGCAACGGACAGTCCGTCCGCCTGTCGCGCGGTGCCTCGCTCACCGACTTCGCCGAGAAGATCGGCGCCAACCCGGCGTCGCTCGTCGGCGTGATGATGAACCTCGGCGAGATGGTCACTGCCACGCAGTCCGTCTCCGACGAGACGCTGAAGCTCCTCGCGGACGAGATGAACTTCGTCCTCGAGATCGTCAGCCCCGAGGAGGAGGACCGCGAGCTGCTCGAGTCCTTCGACATCGAGTTCGGTGAGGACGAGGGTGGCGAGGAGTTCCTCGTCGCGCGTCCGCCGGTCGTGACCGTCATGGGTCACGTCGACCACGGTAAGACCCGACTGCTCGACACCATCCGCAAGACGAACGTCGTCGCGGGCGAGGCCGGCGGCATCACCCAGCACATCGGTGCGTACCAGGTGGCCACCGAGGTCAACGGTGAAGAGCGCAGGATCACCTTCATCGACACCCCGGGTCACGAGGCGTTCACCGCCATGCGTGCCCGTGGTGCCAAGTCGACCGACATCGCGATCCTCGTGGTGGCGGCCAACGACGGTGTGATGCCCCAGACGATCGAGGCGCTGAACCACGCCAAGGCGGCCGACGTGCCGATCGTGGTCGCGGTCAACAAGATCGACGTCGAGGGTGCCGACCCGACCAAGGTGCGCGGTCAGCTCACCGAGTTCGGTCTGGTGGCCGAGGAGTACGGCGGCGACACGATGTTCGTCGACATCTCCGCCAAGCAGGGCCTCAACATCGAGAGCCTGCTGGAGGCCGTGGTCCTCACCGCGGACGCCTCGCTCGACCTGCGGGCCAACCCGGAGCAGGACGCGCAGGGCATCGCGATCGAGTCCCACCTCGACCGTGGCCGTGGTGCCGTCTCGACGGTCCTGGTCCAGCGCGGCACGCTGCGCATCGGCGACACGATGGTGGTCGGCGACGCGTACGGCCGTGTCCGGGCGATGCTCGACGACAACGGCAACAACGTCGAGGAAGCGGGTCCGTCGACCCCCGTCCTGGTCCTGGGTCTCACCAACGTCCCCGGCGCCGGCGACAACTTCCTGGTCGTCGACGAGGACCGCACGGCGCGTCAGATCGCCGAGAAGCGCGCGGCGCGTGAGCGCAACGCCAACTTCGCCCGGCGCGGAGTCCGGTTCTCTCTGGAGAACCTGGACGAGGCCCTCAAGGCCGGTCTGGTGCAGGAACTCAACCTCATCATCAAGGGCGACGCGTCCGGTTCGGTGGAGGCTCTCGAGTCCTCGCTGCTCCAGCTCGACGTCGGCGAAGAGGTCGACATCCGCGTCCTGCACCGCGGCGTGGGTGCGGTCACCGAGTCGGACATCGACCTGGCGACCGGCTCCGACGCGATCGTCATCGGCTTCAACGTCCGCGCTGCGGGCCGCGCGGCGCAGATGGCGGAGCGCGAGGGCGTCGACGTCCGCTACTACTCGGTGATCTACCAGGCCATCGAGGAGATCGAAGCGGCCCTCAAGGGCATGCTCAAGCCGGAGTACGAAGAGGTCGAGCTCGGTACGGCGGAGATCCGCGAGGTCTTCCGCTCGTCCAAGCTGGGCAACATCGCCGGTGTGCTTGTTCGCTCCGGCGAGGTCAAGCGCAACACCAAGGCGCGGTTGCTGCGCGATGGCAAGGTCATCGCGGAGAGCCTCACCATCTCCGGTCTGCGTCGCTTCAAGGACGATGTCACCGAGATCCGCGAAGGGTTCGAGGGCGGTATCAACCTCGGCAACTTCAACGACATCAAGATCGACGACGTCATCGCGACGTACGAGATGCGCGAGAAGCCGCGCGGCTAGTCTGCGGCGGCTGAACCGGGTCCGGGGCCGGGCCGGTGGGGAGGTATCCCCACCGGCCCGGCCCCGGACGGGCTTTTCTCGTCCCCTGCCCGATGGGTGTGTTGTCGGGTGCGGGCCCGGTGCGGGCTGGTCGCGCAGTTCCCCGCGTCCCTGGAGGGCGCGGGCTGCTCTGCGCCGGCCCCTTCAGCAGGACGACGGGGGCGAAACTCCGTCGAGCGGTACCAGGGGTTCGGGGTACCGTTCACGTGCCCCGGCAAGAAGCTTGGCCGGGCCACCTACCCCGTACCGGCGGGACATCCGGACACACCTATGTACGTGGGGACTCTGTCCTTCGATCTGCTCCTCGGCGACGTACGGTCGCTGAAGGAGAAACGCTCCGTCGTCCGCCCCATCGTGGCCGAGCTCCAACGCAAGTACGCGGTGAGCGCGGCGGAGGTGGATCTCATGGACCTCCACCGCAGGGCCGTCATCGGACTGGCGGTGGTCTCCGGGGACACCGGGCACCTGACCGACGTACTGGACCGGTGCGAGCGCCTGGTCGCCGGGCGTCCCGAGGTGGAGCTGCTGTCGGTGAGGCGGCGGCTGCACGGGGAAGACGACGACTGAGCGTATGCAGCGTGCGGCGACGTGGATCGGCCGTACACAGAACAGTAAGAAAGAGGGAGACGGACCAGTGGCCGACAACGCGCGGGCGAAGAGGCTGGCGGACCTCATCCGAGAGGTGGTGGCCAAGAAGCTGCAGCGCGGGATCAAGGACCCGCGGCTCGGTTCGCATGTGACCATCACGGACACCCGGGTCACCGGGGACCTCCGGGAGGCGACCGTCTTCTACACGGTGTACGGGGACGACCAGCAGCGTGCCGAGGCCGCCGCGGGCCTGGAGAGCGCCAAGGGCGTGCTCCGCTCGGCGGTCGGCGCGGCGGCGGGCGTGAAGTTCACGCCGACGCTCACCTTCATGGCGGACGCCCTGCCGGACACCGCCAAGACCATCGAGGACCTGCTCGACAAGGCACGGGCCAAGGACGCCGAGGTGCGCGAGGTCTCGGCCGGCGCCGCCTTCGCCGGTGACGCCGACCCGTACAGGAAGCCGGACGACGACGAGCCCGACGACGACACGGACGGCGACGAGACGGACGGCGACGCCGCTAAATGACGCAGAAGCAGAAGACGCCCGACGGCCTTGTCATCGTCGACAAGCCGTCGGGCTTCACTTCGCACGACGTGGTCGCCAAGATGCGCGGGATCGCGAAGACCCGCCGCGTCGGACACGCGGGCACCCTCGACCCCATGGCGACGGGCGTGCTCGTCCTCGGTGTCGAGAAGGCGACCAAGCTCCTCGGGCACCTCGCGCTGACCGAGAAGGAGTACCTGGGCACGATCCGGCTCGGGCAGAACACCCTGACGGACGACGCCGAGGGCGACCTCACCTCGTCGACCGACGCCTCCAAGGTGACGCGGGACGCCGTCGACGCCGGGATCGCCAAGCTCAGCGGCGACATCATGCAGGTGCCGTCCAAGGTCAGCGCCATCAAGATCGACGGCGTGCGCTCGTACAAGCGGGCCCGCGAGGGCGAGGACTTCGAGATCCCGGCCCGTCCGGTGCGGATCTCGTCGTTCGCCGTGTACGACGTCCGGGAGGCCGTGGCCGACGACGGCAGCGCCGTCCTGGACCTGGTCGTCTCCGTCGTGTGCTCGTCCGGCACGTACATCCGTGCCCTCGCCCGTGACCTGGGCGCCGACCTGGGTGTCGGCGGTCATCTGACGGCGCTGCGGCGTACCCGCGTCGGCCCGTACAAGCTCGACTCCGCCCGTACCCTCGACCAGCTCCAGGAGGAGCTGACCGTGATGCCGATGGCGGAGGCCGCCGCGGCCGCGTTCCCCCGGTGGGACGTGGACACGAGGCGCGCGCAGCTGCTGACGAACGGCGTGCGGCTGGAGATGCCCGAGGAGTACGCCGGGGCCGGTGCCGTCGGGGTGTTCGATCCCCAGGGACGGTTCCTGGCGCTGGTGGAGCAGCAGAAGGGCAAGGCCAAGAGCCTCGCGGTGTTCGGCTGACAGCCGGCGGCCGGAACGGCCGGGGCCGGCCGATTGCCGCTCTCGTCGGCCGGCGCGCTTGTCGTCGTCGTGGAGCGGCGTTCACGGGGTCGCTTGTGCCCGCCGCTCCACTGTCCCCCTCGGTTCCCCCACCCAGAGGTGTATCCATCCACCCTCCTCTATTCACCCGTCCGGGCAGGCGCTCGGAGTGAACCGGGGGAGCGGGAGGGGGCTCGTTCGGCTCGGGATCTGTCGCGTCTGATCACCTCGCGCCTACCGTCGGAATCGAAGCGCCGATAGCACGGTGCGGCGCGCGCGGCGGGGAGGTTCGAGCATGGCGGGACGGGGCCCGCGGGCCGGAGGCCGTCATCAGGCACCGGACGCCGCCCGGGAGACCCGGCACACGGCACGCGGGGGTGGCGGCGTGCCGCGTAGGTCTCCGGCCGGCGCGGACGCGGGTGGCCGGAGCCCGGACGCCGGCCGGGAAGGGCCGGATCGCGTCGGGGAGGCACCGGACCGGTCCCTGGTACGGATCTGCGACCTGGCCGGACGGCCGCGCGGCACCGGGTTCGTCGCGGACCACCACGGCACGGTGGTCACCAGCCACGAGGCGGTCGACGGTCTCGCCCGTCTCCTCCTGTACGTCCCCGCCGGGAACCGCACCTGCCTGGTCACGGCCGACTCGGTCACCGCTCTCCCCTCCCTCGGCCTGGCCCTCGTCCGCTGTGACGGCATGGGCCTCGACCCGCTCCCGATCACCGTCCGGGACTCCGTCGAGACCGGCAGGTACGTCCGTATCGCGGCGGGCGGCTGGCGGGAGGCCCGTGTGCTGGGCTCGTCCGCCGTGACGTACACGGCGACCGACCGCTTCCACCTCCTGGACACAGCGCTGGAGCTGGCGATCGGTACGGCCGGCAGTGACGCCCTGCGGCTCGGGGGCGGCGCGGCCGGGGGACCGGTCGTCGACGCGGCCACCGGTGCGGTGGTCGCCGTCCTGGGCACGGCACTTCACTCCGGGCGACAGGTCGGGGGCTTCGCCGTGCCGCTGTCCGCGGGCCGCCCGGCTCCCGGCGGTGCGCTGGCCGAGCTGCTGGCCCGCAACGCCGCGACGGTGCCCGCGTACGGGGACGACCTCAACCTCGCGGGCGTACTGGAACTGACGGCCGCGGTGCCACCCCCGCCGGGTTCCGCCGGGCCTCCGCACGGCGTCGAACGGCCCTGCACGACAAGGGAGTTCACCGCCTTCGCCCAGAGCCCGTGCACCGTCCTGGGGCTCGTCGGCGCGCCCGGCAGCGGTCGTACGACGGAACTGGCGGCGCTGGCCGCCGGGCGGGGCCAGGGTCCCGAACCGGCTCCGACCCTGTGGTTGCGCGGAGCCGATCTGCTGGCCACCGACTCGTCGGTGGCCGACGCGGCGCGCAGGGCCCTGGAGCGGGCGGGGCGGATCGTGGCGGCGACGACGGCGCCAGCCACGACTACGGCGACGGCGACGGCCACGACTACGGCGACAGCTACGGCGGCCGCGGATGGGGATGCGATGGGGGCTGAGGCCGTGACCGTTCCTGTGCCGGCGGGGGGTTCCGCACACACACCTGCGTCGGCGCCCGGTGTTCCGGCCGAGGCCGAGGCCGAGGCCGCCGGCGGCAGGGCGGGCGAGGAGGCCGGACACGGGCGAGGCGAGCTCGCGGACATCGGTCCCGAGCGGCTGGCCCGTCTCTCCGTGGACGCCGGGCGGCCTCTCCTGCTGCTCCTCGACAACCCCGAGGAAATGCCGCCGGGTCTCGCCGACCGCCTGCCGGACTGGGCCGCCGGCAGCGCCGTCTGGCTCGGGGAGCACGGGGTGCGTCTCGTCATGGCCTGCCGGGACGAGTACTGGGAGCGGGCAGGGGCCGCGTTCCCGCAGGAGCTGTTGTACGGGGCGCGGTGGGGTGCGGACGAGGCCCCCGGCGGGTCCCCCTGCGTCCGCCTCGGGGACCTGGAGGAGGACGAGGCACGCGAGGCGCGGGCCTGGTACGGGATTCCGGAGGGGGCCCTCGACGGAGCCGACGCGCGGCACCCGCTGACACTGCGGCTGCTGTCGGAGGTTCGGGCCGCGATGCCCGGCGCCCCGGTCGGGAGGACGGACCGGGACCAGGTCTTCGCCGCCTACCTCGACCTGATGTGCCTCCGGGTGGCCGTGCGGCTCGCGACGGTGAACGGGCTGCGGGGGACGGCGGTGCGGCGCCTCGCGGCCAGGGTCTCGGGGCAGGTGCACGTGGCCGCCCGGCGGTGCCTGGGCCCGGGGGAGGGGGAGCTGGACCGGGCGGCGTTCGAGACCGTGTTCCCGTGGGGCCCGGTGCCGGACCGGCGGCTGGGCGGCTGCGCCGGATGGGCGTCCGCCGTGCTCACCGAGGGCCTGCTCATGCCCGCCGGGGACGGCTACCGCTTCGTCCACGGGGAGTTCGCCGACTGGCTCCAGGGCATGCACCTCGACCTGGACGCCGCGCTCCAGGCCCTCACGCGGCGCCACGACACCGACCGCCGGGACGGCCCCGAGCACGCCGCCGCCGTCCCCCGCCACCGCATCGGCCCCGTACGGCAGGCGCTGCTCCTCCTGCCGGGTCAACTGGGACACGACCACCTCACCCTGCGGCTGCGCGAACTCCTCCACGCGGTCGACGAACCGGCCGTCGGCGCCGACGCGACGGGCGTGGTGGCGGACGCGGTCTCCGGGACCGGAACCGGAACCGGGACCGGGACCGGGAAGGAGGACGGGGAGGACGGGGCCTGGTGGCCCACCCGTCTGCTCAGGGACGTCCTGCTCGGGGTGCCCGACGCGACCCCGTATCTCGGCGTGCTGCGGCATCTCGCCGAGCATGTGGTGAGGTGGCGGGCCGAAGGGCGTGACGTGCCACGGGAGTTCGGCCCCGGCTTCTGGCGCGGGCTGCCCCTGCCGCAGGCGCACCGCTTCGACCTGCTCAGGCGCCTCGTCGTCGCGGACGAGGCACCGCCGGCCACGCGACCGCGCTACCTGGACGCCGTGTCCGAGCTCCTCGTCGCCGACCCGGCCGGTGTTCAGCCGCACCTCACCCACTGGTTCGACGACGACCGCACGCTCCCCGCGACCCCCGACGCCACCGTCGCCACCGCCGCCCAGGCCCTGCTCCACACCCACCGGCGCCGCGCCCTGGACGACCTGACCGAGGCGCTGGCCGACAGCGGGCACGCGCGTGCGGACGAACTGCTCGACGTCCTCGCGGAGGACGAGCCGTCCGCTCTGTGCCGCGCGGTCGACCGCTGGGCGCACGACGAGCGCCCGGCCCGGCGAGCGGCGGCGATGACGTACGGGCTGCGCGCCGCGCCGCACGTACGGACCGACGCCGACCGGGAGCTGCTGCGCTATGCCGCCCTCACCCTGCTCACCCACCCCGGCGACCGTGCCCTGCACGGGAGCGCCCTGGCGCTGCTGGTCCGCGATCCGCACACCCGGGCCCGGTACCTTCCGCAGGCGCTGGCCCGCTTCAGGGCACGCGACCGGCGGTTGCCGCCGAGCGCGCTGGTCACCGCGCTGGAGACCCACCCGGACCCGGTGCTGGCCGCGTTCCACGACCGCCTGGGGGAACCGGACGCCGGTGACGCGCTGCGCACCCTCGCCGAGGTCACGGCACCCGCACCGGCCCGCCGCGTCGCCGCCCTCGTACGCGACGTCGTGGCGCGGCACCCGGAGGCGGCCGCGCACGTGGCGGTGTATGTCGAGCATCGGCTGGAGCAGGGCCCTGCCGCCCGTGCCCTGCTCCACCCCCTCGTCACGGGGTTGCTCGACGACGGCAGACCGCCGTTGCGCGCCGCGCTCGCCGAGGTGTTCGCGGCACCGGGCACGCCCGGCTCACGCCCGCTGCGGCGCGAGTTCCTGGACCTCCTGCTGACCCACGAACGCGATCCGATGGTCCTGGACGCGCTCGTACGGGCCGCCGCGGAGGGTGTCGTCCACAACGGCGAGGAGTACACCCGTGCCCTGATCCACAGCGTGGGCCTGCTGCTCGTACGCACCCCGGACGGTGCCAACCGCTTCGACCGGGCGCTCGTCGACCTCGGCCGCGGTGTCCCCGGTTTCGCCCCGCTCGTCATCCGCTGGCTGACCGCCACGCCCGAGGACTGGTCCACCGTGATCGGACCCAGCACGGGCCGCACGATGGAGAACCTCGCGGGGGCACGGGTCCCCGTGTGACCCCCGCTCCCGCCGCCGTCACGTGCCCCCTGTCACAGGGCCCATGCCGATGCGGGGCGAGAGGGCGCGGCATGGCACCCTTAGAGCTGCGTATGAGGCAGACACGGACACGGGTTCGACGAGGAGCGGTCACAGTGCAGCGCTGGCGTGGCTTGGAGGACATCCCCCAGGACTGGGGGCGCAGCATCGTCACCATCGGCTCGTACGACGGAGTCCACCGCGGACACCAGCTGATCATCAGCCATGCCGTGGAGCGGGCGCGTGAGCTGGGAGTTCCGTCCGTCGTGGTCACCTTCGACCCGCACCCGAGCGAGGTCGTCCGCCCCGGCAGCCATCCGCCGCTGCTCGCCCCGCACCACCGCCGTGCCGAGCTGATGGCCGAACTGGGCGTGGACGCGCTGCTCATCCTGCCCTTCACGACCGAGTTCTCGAAGCTGTCGCCCGCCGACTTCGTGGTGAAGGTCCTCGTCGACAAGCTGCACGCCAAGGCCGTCGTCGAGGGCCCCAACTTCCGCTTCGGCCACAAGGCCGCCGGGAACGTCGCCTTCCTCACCGAGCAGGGCAGGACGTACGACTTCGAGGTCGACGTGGTGGATCTCTACGTGACCGGCGAGGCCGGCGGCGGCGAGCCCTTCTCCTCGACCCTCACCCGGCGACTGGTCGCCGAGGGCGATGTCGAAGGGGCCCGCGAGATCCTCGGCCGTCCGCACCGAGTCGAGGGCATCGTCGTCCGCGGCGCCCAGCGGGGCCGCGAACTCGGCTATCCCACCGCCAACGTCGAGACCCTCCCGCACACCGCGATCCCCGCCGACGGCGTCTACGCGGGCTGGCTGCACGCGCAGGGCGAGGCGATGCCCGCCGCGATCTCCGTCGGCACGAACCCGCAGTTCGACGGCACCGAGCGCACGGTCGAGGCGTACGCCATCGACCGCGTGGGGCTCGACCTGTACGGCCTGCACGTGGCTGTCGACTTCCTGGCCTTCGTGCGCGGGCAGGCGAAGTTCGACTCCATCGAGGCGCTGCTCGAGGCGATCTCCGACGACGTCAAGCGGTCGCGGGAGCTGATCGAGGCGTACGACGGCGGGCGTCGGTAGCCGCCGCCCTTGTCATTCGGGCCGATCGAGGCGGGTTGACCGGCTGCGGGTACGTCGTGGCCGGTCGCGCAATTCCCCGCGCCCCTAGAGGGGTGCCTTGGTCCGTGCCCAGTGGCACGCCACCTGCGCCCCGCCGCCCCCGTCCAGTACCGGCAGCTCCTTCCCGCGGCACGCGTCCGCGACCCCCGCGCGCTCGGCCTCCCCGCCCGCCAGGACCTGGCAGCGCGCGTGGAAGCGGCAGCCGGAGGGGATGCGGGACGGGTCCGGAGGCTCGCCGGTGAGGACGACCGGATCTCCGGGAGCCTCCGGCAGGACCGACAACAGAGCCTGTGTGTAAGGGTGCTGAGGTGCCGTCAGGACGTCCTCCACCGCTCCCGTCTCGACGATCCGGCCCAGGTACATGACCGCGACCCGGTCCGCGATGTTCCAGGCGAGACCCAGGTCGTGCGTCACCACCAGGGCCGACAGGCCGAGTTCGGAGCGCAGCCGCAGCAGCAGGGCGAGGATCTCGCCACGCACCGACGCGTCCAGCGACGCCACCGGCTCGTCCGCGACGATGAGTTCGGGCTCCAGGACGAGCGCGCCCGCGATGACCACACGCTGGCGCTGCCCTCCCGAGAGTTCGTGCGGATAGCGCAGGAAGAACCGCTCGGGCGGGCGAAGTCCGGCCCGTGACAGGGCAGTCGAGACCGCCTCGCGTTCGTCGCCCCCGTACGCGTGGATGCGCAGCCCCTCCGCCACCGCGTCGTACACCGTGTGCCGGGGGTTCAGCGAGCCGCTCGGGTCCTGGAGCACCAGCTGGGCGCGTCTGCGGTACGCCTTGAGGGCGCGCGAGGAGTAGTCGAGCGGGCGGCCCGCGAAGGTGACCCGGCCCTCCGTCGGCGGGACGAGACCGAGGAGCGAGCGCGCGAGGGTCGTCTTGCCGCAGCCCGACTCGCCGACCAGTGCGACGATCTCACCGGGCCGGACGTCCAGGTCCACACCGTCCACGGCCCGCGCCCGGGCGCTGTCGCCGCGCCGGGCGGGGAAGACGACATGCAGGCCCTGGGCGCTCAGCAGGGGAGCCGATGGGACCGAAGCGGTCGTCGTCGTCATGTGGTGCTCCTCGCTTCTTCCGCCACGGCCACCGGACCGACGTGTACGCAGGCCGCCGAGCGGCCCGTGTCCGCCGCCCGCAGTGCCTGGTCCTCGACGGCGCACGAGTCCAGTGCCACCGCGCACCGCGGGTGGAACGCACAGCCGGAGGGCAGTGCGGACGGATCGGGCGGATCCCCCGGCAACCCGCGCGGCGCGAACCGCGACCCGGCGTCCCCGATCCGCGGGAAGGCCGCCGACAGCGCCTTCCCATAGGGATGCCGGGCGTCCTCGTACACCTGCCGTGCCGGGCCCTCCTCCACCACCCGGCCCGCGTACATCACCGCGAGCCGGTCGCAGGTGTCGGACAGGACGGCCAGGTCGTGGCTGATCATCACCAGACCCAACTCCTGTTCGGACACGAGCTGTTGGAGAAGCCTCAGGATCTGCGCCTGGATCATGACGTCGAGCGCGGTGGTCGGTTCGTCGGCGATGACCAACCGGGGGCCGCAGGCCAGGGCCATCGCGATCATCACGCGCTGACGCTGGCCGCCGGACAGCTCGTGAGGGTACGCGGACGCCCGCGCCGCCGGAAGACCCACCTGCTCCAGCAGTTCGGCGGCCTTCCTCCGGGCGCCCGCCGGGGTCGCCTGCCCGTGCAGCAGAACGGGCTCGGCGATCTGGTCCCCGACGCGGTGCACGGCGTTCAGCGAGTGCATCGCGCCCTGGAAGACGATCGAGGCCCCGGCCCAGCGGACCGCCCGTACCCGCCCCCACTTCATGGTCAGCACGTCCTCGCCGTCGAGGAGGATCTGACCGCTCACCCGGGCCCCGGCCGGCAGCAGTCGCAGCAGGGCCAGCGCCAGCGTGGACTTGCCGCAGCCGGACTCGCCCGCGATGCCGACCTTCTGGCCGGCGTCCACGGTGAGGTTCACGCCGCGCACGGCGGCCACCCCTCCGGCGTACGTCACGTCGAGGTCCCGTACCTCCAGCAGATGTCGTGCGGTCGGCGCGCTCAACGGGCCACCCCCAGCTTGGGATTGAGGACGGACTCGACGGCCCGCCCGCACAGGGTGAAGGCGAGGGCCACGACGGCGATGGCGATGCCCGGCGGCACGAGGTACCACCACTTCCCGGCGCTGACCGCACCCGCCTCGCGCGCGTCCTGGAGCAGGCCGCCCCACGAGACGACCGTCGGATCGCCGAGGCCGAGGAAGGCGAGTGTCGCCTCGGCGAGGATCGCGGAGGAGATGATCAGGGTCGTCTGCGCCAGCACCAGCGGCATGACGTTGGGCAGGACGTGACGGGACATGACGTGCCAGTGGCCGCCGCCGAGCGCCTTCGCCCGTTCGATGTACGGCCTGGACTCCACGGCGAGGGTCTGCGCCCGCACCAGCCGTGCCGTCGTCGGCCACGTCGTGACACCGATCGCCAGGATGATCGTGCCGAGCGAGCGGGACATCACGGTCGCGAGCGCGATCGCGAGCACCAGCGTCGGCATGACCAGGAACCAGTCGGTGATCCGCATCAGCACCGTCGCGTACCAGCCGCGGAAGTGGCCGGCGGTGATACCGATGAGCGCGCCGATCGCGACCGAGAGGACGGCCGCGAGCAGGCCCACGAGCAGCGAGACCCGTGACCCCCACACCACCAGCCCGAGCAGGCTGCGCCCGAACTGGTCGGTGCCCAGCGGGAATGCGAGGCTGGGACTCTCCATGGGCCGCCCCGGCGCGTCCGTCACGCTCTGCACGCCGGAACCGACGGTCAGCGGCGCGGTGAGCGCGATCAGGGCGAACAGCGCGAGCGCCGCCAGGCCGAAGAGCCCCGAGCCGTGCGTGCGGTACCGCTGCCAGAAGCGGGCGGCGGAGGCACGGCGGCGCTGCCGGGCGAGGGCGCGGGGTCCGGCCTTCGCCGCTGGGGCGGCGCCCGGGGAGGGCGGCGAGGCCGCCGCCGGGGGAGCCGGTGAAGGAGCAGGCGGGGGAGTCGCGTCGGACGTCATCGGCTCGTCCGGGTCCGTCGTCGTCATCGGCCCACCCTCGGGTCGAGCAGCGGATAGATCAGATCGGCGAGGGTGTTCATCACGATCACCGCGGCAGCGAAGACGAAGAACAGCCCCTGCACCAGCGGCAGGTCGGGCACGCTCAGCGCCTGGTAGAACAGCCCGCCGAGCCCCGGCCAGGAGAAGACCGTCTCGACGAGGATCACGCCGGCGACGGTCCGGCCGAGGTTGATGAAGATCAGCGTCATCGTCGGCAGCAGGGCGTTCGGCACGGCGTGCCGGCGGCGTACGAGATCGTCCCGCAGCCCCTTGGCCCGCGCGGTGGTCAGATAGTCGCTGCCCATCTCGTCGAGCAGGGCCGAGCGGGTGACCAGCAGCGTCTGCCCGTACTCGACCGCGACCAGTGTCACGACGGGCAGGACGAGGTGATGGGCGACGTCGAGGACGTACGCGAAGCCCTCCTGGTCGCCGGACTCCATGCCGCCCGTCGGGAAGAGTCCGGGGATCGGCCCGACACCGACGGAGAAGACGATGATCATCAGCAGCCCGAGCCAGAACGACGGGATCGAGTAGAGGGTCAGCGCCAGGCCCGTGTTGAGCCGGTCCCCGAGGCCGCCGCTTCGCCAGGCGGCCCTGGTGCCGAGGTAGACACCGAGCACCGTGTAGAGCACGAACGACGTGCCCGTGAGCAGCAGCGTGTTCGGCAGCGCCTCGGTGATCTTGTCGATGACCGGTGCCCGGAACTGGTACGAGGTGCCGAGATCACCGGTGAGGGCCTTGCCGCAGTAGTCGGTGAACTGCTCCCACAGCGGCAGGTCGAGCCCGAACTCCCGTCGGTAGGCGGCCAGTTGCTCGGCCGACACCTGACGCCCGCCCGTCATGAACTTCACCGGGTCGCCGGGGATCAGCCGGAAGAGGAAGAAGCTGGTGACGAGGACGGCGAGCAGGGAGACGGCCGCGCCGCCCAGTTTGCCTGCCACGTACCGCGGATACGCGGAGCCGCGTACCCGAGGTCCGCGGACCGCCGGCGGCCCGGCCTCCGCCGGACCGCCGGTCTTCCCGACCAGCGAGGGTGTCGCTTCAGCGGTCATGAACGGCTCTCACTACTCGGCCACTCCCGGCTATGCGGTGGTTCGGCTGTGCGGGGTCCGGCTACTCGCGGTCCTCGGCGGTCGCGCGACGGCGCATCGCGAAGAACACCCCGATGCCCGCGAGGACCACGACTCCCGCGACGATGCCGATGATGACGCCTGTCTGGCTCGAGTCGTCGGAGGACTCGCTGGCGGCGGCCGGAGTCGCCGACCACCAGCTCCAGTAGCCGTCCTGGCCGTAGATGTTCCCCGCGGCCTGAGGCATCTTCGTGATCGACGCGATCTGGTCGGTGCGATAGGCCTCGACCGCGTTCGGGTACGCCATGACGTTCATGTACCCGGTGTCGTACAGCCGCGACTCCATCCGCTTGACGAGCTCCGCCCGCTTGGCGGGGTCGTACTCGGCGAGCTGCTGCGCGTACAGGTCGTCGTACTTCTTGTCGCAGATGAAGTTGTCGGTCGCGCCGATGTCCTCGGGCGTCGCCGGAAGCGCGGAGCAGGTGTGGATGGAGAGGACGAAGTCGGGGTCCGGATTCACGGACCAGCCGTCGAAGGCGAGGTCGTACTCACCCGCCAGCCAGGGATCGCTCACGTTGTCCCGGCAGTCCAGCGCGACCCCGATGCCGAGCTCGCCCCACCACTCCTGGAGGTACTTCCCGACCGCCTTGTCCTGGGGGTCCGTCGCGTGGCAGAGCACGCGGTAGGTGATCGGCCTGCCGTTCTTCCCCACGCGCTTGCCGTCACCGTTCTTCTTGTAGCCCGCCTCGTCGAGGAGCTCGGCGGCCTTGTCCGGGTCGTACGCGATGCGCTGGGCGTCCGACGGCTCCCAGTAGTACGGGGAGAAGCGGGGCGGGATGTACCCCTCGCCCTCGGCCGCGTGCCCCTGGAAGACCTTGTCGATGACCGTCTCGCGGTCCACGGCCATGAACAGCGCCCGGCGGACCTTCTGGTCGAGCAGCGACTCGTGACCGTCGCCGAACTTCTTGCCGTCCTTCGCCCGCGCACCCGGGTTGGTGGCGAGCGCGTAGAAGCGGCGGCCCGGCGCGTCGTTGACGGTGACGTTGTCCTGGCCCTTCAGCGCCGCCGCTTGAGCGGGCGTCAGGCCGGAGACGAACGACACCTCACCCTTCTGCAGGGCCGCCACCGCCGCGTCACCGTCCTTGTAGTACTTGAAGACCAGCTCGTCGAACTTCGGAGCCCCGCGCCAGAAGGACTCGTTGGGCTTCAGCCGCACATAGCTGTCGGCCTTGTAACCCGTGAGGATGAACGGGCCGTTGCCGACGACGGGGAACTTCTTGTCGTTGTTGAACTTCGAGAAGTCGTCGACCTTCTCCCACACGTGCTTCGGCACGATCGGCACGTCCAGCGCGGCCATCGTGGCCTGCGGCTTCTTCAGCTCGATGACGAGCTTGGTGGGGCTCGGAGCGGTGACCTTCTCGAAGTTCGCGACGAAGCTGCCGTTCGCGGTGGCCGCGCCCTCGTCGGTCATCATCGTGTTGAACGTCCACGCCGCGTCCTCGGCGGTCGCCTGCTCACCGTCCGACCACGTGGAGTTGTCGCGGATCGTGTAGGTCCAGGTGAGCTTGTCGGCGGAGGGCTCCCACTTGGTGGCCAGACCCGGGATCGCGTGGTTGTCCTTCGGGTCGTAGTTGGTCAGGTACTCGTACGTGAGCCGGTGGATGCTCGTACTGACCAGCCGCGCCGCGAGGAAGGGGCTCAGGGAGTCGACGCTCTGCGCCACCGCGACCGTGAGGACCTCTTTGTCGTCCTTCGCCTCGGCCCGCTGGGGCGCCGGGTTGAGCGGGGTCACCAGACCGACGGTGAGGGTGAGGGCGGCGGCGCCGGCGGCCGCGAGGAGGCGGAGGACGGTACCTCTCGCGCCGTACTGGTCGTGTGTGTCCATGGCTCGCTGACCTCGCGTCATCACTCGCACGAAGATGGGCTGTTGCACTGCTCGATCCGGTGACCGCGGCCGGGTTGATGTGAGTGTCTATCAGCGGTGGTCGGCATGCGTCAACGGCCCGTGAACCCCGTGTGGCCTGCGGAAATAACGAGTTGACGCGGATTTCACGGTCATTGGTTCAGACCGGTGAAGGGGGCCTGGTCGAGGGCTGGCGACGGAGAACGGGGCTGGTACGGCGGTGTTTTGGCGCCGGGCACACGGGGTCCGTCCACGGGTACGCCGAGGGCCCGCGCCGTGGGTGTACGGGGCGGGCCCTTCGGGTGGAACGAAGGCCGAGGGTTCGGCCGGACGGGTTACATGAGGAGCCGGTTACTGGTGGGGCGGAGGGGGCGGCGGGGTCTGACCCTGCGCGTCCTGGCCGCCGTGACCGTTCTGGTCGCCCTGTGGAGGCTGATGGGGCGCGCCCGGCTGGAACTGCTGCCCCGGAGTCGGCGCCGGGGCGTTGGGGTTGAACGGCTTGCCCGGCGCGGGCGCGGCCGGAGGCTGCTGGAAGGGCGCGCCCGGCTGGGGCTGAGCCGGCTGCTGCTGACCCGGCTGGGCCTGCCAGCCCTGGGGAGCGGCACCCGGGTGACCCGCGTGACCTTGCTGCCCCGGCTGCCCGGCGGGGCCGGGCGGGTCGTGCTGCTGAGGCGGCTGCGGGTAGCCGCCGGGCTGCTGCGGGGCTCCCTGCTGCGGTGGAGCGCCGTGCTGGGGCGGGGCCCCGTGCTGCGGATACGGCTGCCCGGGATACGGCTGGTGGGGCTGGGGCTGCTGGTAGGGCTGAGCAGGCTGTGCCGGCTGGCCCTGCTGGGGGTACTGACCGGGGTGCTGCAGGCCAGGGACGGGCTGCCCGGGCAACGGCGGGGCGGCGACCGGCGGCGGGTTGCCGTCCGACGTCCACAGGCCCTGCGACTGCTGGTGCCGCGCGATGTCCTCCGCGACCAGCGCCGAGAGGTTGAAGTACGCCTCGCGCACCTTCGGCCGCATCATGTCGAGGTTGACCTCGGCGCCCGCGGCCAGGTGCTCGTCGAACGGGACGACGATGACGCCCCGGCAGCGCGTCTCGAAGTGACTGACGATGTCGTCCACCTTGATCATCTTGCCGGTCTCGCGAACCCCGGAGATGACGGTGAGGGACCGGGACACCAGATCCGCGTACCCGTGGGCCGAGAGCCAGTCCAGCGTCGTACTGGCGCTGCTGGCACCGTCGACGGACGGCGTCGAGATGATGATGAGCTGGTCGGCGAGGTCGAGTACGCCGCGCATGGCGCTGTAGAGCAGACCTGTACCGGAGTCCGTGAGGATGATCGGGTACTGCTTGCCGAGCACGTCGATCGCGCGCCGGTAGTCCTCGTCGTTGAACGTCGTCGACACGGCCGGGTCGACGTCGTTGGCGATGATCTCCAGCCCCGAGGGCGCCTGGGAGGTGAACCGCCGGATGTCCATGTACGAGTTGAGGTACGGGATCGCCTGCACGAGGTCACGGATGGTGGCCCCGGTCTCCCGGCGCACACGGCGGCCGAGCGTACCGGCGTCCGGGTTGGCGTCGATGGCGAGGATCTTGTCCTGCCGCTCGGTGGCGAGCGTGGCGCCGAGCGCGGTGGTGGTCGTCGTCTTGCCCACACCGCCCTTGAGGCTGATGACGGCGATCCGGTAGCACGACAGCACCGGAGTGCGGATCAGCTCCAGCTTCCGCTGCCGCTCCGCCTCCTCCTTCTTACCTCCGAGCTTGAACCGGGAGGAACCGGCGGTGGGCCGGCCGCTCTTCGCCTTCTGCTTCTTGTTGTTGAGCAGCCGGTCCGACGACAGCTCCACGGCCGCCGTGTAGCCGAGCGGCGCCCCCGGGTTGGTGGGCTGGCGCTGATCGTGCCGCACGGGCTGCGGCCAGGCGGTACCGGTACGGGGGTCGACCGGGGGCTGCTGCCCGGGCTGGTGCTGCGGCTGCTGGCCCTGGGGCGAGTGCGGCTGCGGCTGCGCCTGGGGTTGTGCCTGCGGCTGGGGTGCGCCGTGGCCACCGGCATCGGTGCCGGGCTGCTGCGATACGGGCTGCTGCGGAGCAGGCTGCTGGTAGGGCTGCCCCTGCTGGGGGAACGGCTGCGCGGCGGACGGCTGGGGGGCCGCCGCCTGCTGAGCCGGGGCCTGCGGGGCAGGAGCCTGCGGAGCCGCGGGCGCCTGGGGAGCCTGCGCGGCCTGCGGCTGAGGGAACCCGTAACCCCCGTGCTGAGCGGGCGGGTTGGGGGCGCCCGGCTGCGGGAACCCGTAACCGGGCTGCGGGCCGGGGGTGTTGGGCGTGTTCGCGTCGGGTGCGGGTGCGGGTGCGGGTGCGGGTGCGGCGGGGCCGGGCTGGGGGAAGCCGTAACCCGCGTGCTGGTCAGCCGTGTTGGGCATGTTCGCGGCCGCAGGCGCTGCCGGGCCGGGCTGCGGGAAGCCGTAACCCGCCTGCTGGTCGGGCGTGTTGGGCACGGCCTGGGCCGGAGCGCCCGGCTGCGGGAACCCGTAAGCGGGAGGCTGCGCGGGTGCGTTCTGAGCCGCAGGGGCGGGCTGAGCCGGAGCAGGCTGAGTGGGCGCGGACTGGGTCGGCTGCTGGAGGCCGTAGCCGTCCTGAGGTGCCGGGGCGGCGGGCTGCGCGGAGTTGGGGCCGGACTGCGGGAAGCCGTAACCGCCCTGAGGAGCCGGATGCGGAACCGGCGCGGGACCCGGAACAGGTGCTTGAGACGGCGGCGCGGTCGAAACCCCGGGCTGCGGCTGCGGCTGCGGGTAGGCGGGGGCCGCCTGCGCCGCCGGGGCCGTACCAGGAACGCTGTCCTGCGGCCCCGGAGCCGTACCGGGAGCGCTGAACTGCGGGAACCCGTAACCCCCGGGCTGTCCCGGAGCTGCCGGAGCGCCGGCGGCGGGCGCCGGAGTGGACGCCTCGGCGGTCGGCGCGGACGCCGGGACGGCCGCCGAACTCTCGTTGGCGGCCGCCGAGGCGGGTGCGGCGGACGGCTCGGCGTCCGCGGGCGTGGAAGCAGCAGCGGGCGGGGCAGGCGTACCGGCCGACACGGCAGGCGCATCAGGGGCGGTGGGCCAGGCAGGCGGGGAGGGCTGCGGTGCCTGCGGCTGGAACGGCTGCCCCTGCGGCGGCACGACCGGCTGAACCGGGGCCCCCGCCTGTGGCTGCGCCTGAGGCTGTCCACCTTCGTTCTCCGTCGACGCGGGCCACTGCCCGGCCGAAGCGGGCGCGGCAGGCTGGTACGACGGCGGCAGCGGAGGCAGTCCGCCCTGCGGCAGCGGCGGCGGAGTCCACGCGGGAGGCGCGTCCCGCACGGCGTCGGCCACCTCCGGGGGGGCAGGCTCCGAAACGGCGACCGGCGGTACGAGGTCCTGGGGCTCGGCGTCGCGAGGCTCGGCCTCGTCCGTCGGCTGCGCGTCCTGCGGCTCGGCATCGTGCGGCCGGGAGTCCTCGGGCTCGGCGCCCTGAGGCTCGGGGGACTCGCCGGGCACGGAGCCGACGGGAGCGGCGGAGTCCTGCGCGGGGCTGTCGCCCTGAAGAGGCTCGGCCTCGTCCGCGGACGGTTCCGCGACCTCGTCCCCGACCTCGTCCGTGGCCTCGTCGGCCGCGACGGAAAGCGCGGGCGCCGCGGGCACATCCTCCGGGGACGCCACCTCGGCCTTCCCGGTCTCTTCCGAGCCCTCGGACTCCTCGGCTCCCTCGTCCACCTGGTCGTCGTCCTCGGTCGGGTGCCCGAACGCGACCTGGACGACCTCAGCGTCAGGCCCTTCCACACTGTGGTCGGAGACCGCGACATCGTCGGAAGCCGCTGCTGCGTCTGCGTCCGTGTCCGTCCCCGCGTCCGCAACCTCGGCCGGGATCGCGGGCGGGGAGGAGGCCTCGGACTCGGGCCGGGACGCGGCCTCGGGTGCCGAAGAGGGCTCGGGCGCATGCTCGGCCTCGCCCTCGGCCTCGGCACGCTCCGCGATCTCCCGCTTCACGGCGACCGCCGAGATCCGCATCGTGGCGCCGCTCTCGATGTCGCCGTCCCCGCCGTCCTCGTCGGAGACCTCGCCGGCAGGAGGGGTGTCAACCACGGGAGCCGCCGGTACGTCGACCGGAGGACTCGCAGGCGCGACCGGCGGAGCCCACTGTCCCTGAAGGTTCGGCAGGTTCGGCAGGGCGGTGGGCCCGGAATCACCGGCCGGCACCTCGGGAGCCGGACCCTGAGGCTCGAACCCACTGCCCACCGGCAGCTTCGGAACAGCGCCCGGGCCGCCACTGGGAGCCACGGGAGTGACGGGGGCCACGGGAGCAACAGGAGCCGCAAAAGCGGGGGCAGCAGGAGGAGCGGGCGGCACGAAGGGCGCCCCAGGAGAAGGAGCAGGAGCGGGCGGAGTGAAAGGCGCCCCGGGAGCAAAGGAGGGCACAGGCGTCGCCGGAGCCACCGGAGCCACCGGTGCTTCCGGCGTTCCCACCGCCCCCGCCGCTCCCGTCTCCTCCGCCTTGCCCCGCGCGCTCGTGTCGCCGTCCTCCGCGTCCGGCTCCTCCTCGGCCGCGGCGGGGGAAGCCGCCTCCGAACTCCCCGACGCGTTCTGCGTGTACCAGGCCGGAGGGGCGTAGTCGATGGTGAACTCGCCCGTCGTCTCGACGGCGGACTCCGCGTCGGACTGGTCATCGCCGGGCGTGGCCCAGCCCCCGCGGATCCCGTCCCGATCGCTGTTCACAATTCCTCCTGGTGTGGTCGAGCACCCGCAAGCCGTGCTGGGGCGACCGTTCTCGTCGTCCGGGGCTGTGTGACGCGCCCCGGCTCCCCCTGTCGGCGCGGCGGTCCCGTCCACGGGTTCTGCTGCCGCGCCCACCCCAGCCTAATCACCACAACCACCCCCACGGCAGGCCCGTCCACACCTCCGCTCCCACCCACTACGTCACACCCTGCCCAGAAGTGGCGTATGAACGGCCTTGTACGGAAGGCAAAGTGGACAAAGAGCGCTAAAGCAAGAAGGGCCGGTGGCATCCGTGCCACCGGCCCTTCCCGCTTCGGCTCAGCGCTCTTCGGTTCAGCGCGCTTCCGAGCGGTGTCCGCCGCGCGGCGCTCTCCCGCGCAGCGCTCTGCCGCCGCGTCCGACGCGGCTGCTCCGCCGCTCTGCCTACGCGCCTACTCCGCCGCAGCCCCGCCGTTGTGCGGCGCCGGCTCCAGGTCGAACTCCCCGTCACGCGCGCCGAGGACGAAGGCCCGCCACTCCGCCTCCGTGTACCGCAGGACCGTGTCCGGATCGAGGGACGACCGCATGGCCACCGCTCCCGCGGGGAGATACGCGATCTCGACCCGCTCCTCGTGCTCCTCCGTACCGGGCGCGCTCAGCCATTCGACGCCCGAGATGTCCAGTGCGTAGAGTTCGTCCTTCTCCCGCTCCTTGCGCGCCTTGACGTCCTTGTCCTCTGCCCCGGTCATGGCGAAGCGACCCCTTCCCGACTTCCGACGTACGGACCCGACCTGCGAACGATCTGTCGCGTCACCCTACTGGGACCGGCCCTGGCCTCCCCGGACTCCCGGAACCCCGGTCGGTGGGGCCCTCACCCCCTGGTACGCTGTGTGACGGCCGTATGTGTACGCACCCCCGGACCGCCCTTAGGGGCCCTGGAGGACGCGCCCAGCGGATCCCCGCCTCCCGAGTTACGGAAGCTCCCCTGAGAAGTGGACCAGGGGCACTCGGTGGCCATCAGAAGACTACGAGGAGTACGCGTGCCGCTCGATGCCGCTACGAAGAAGCAGCTCATCACGGAGTTCGGTCAGAAGGAGGGCGACACCGGCTCTCCCGAGGTCCAGGTCGCGATGCTCTCGCGCCGTATCTCGGACCTGACCGAGCACCTCAAGACCCACAAGCACGACCACCACTCCCGTCGTGGTCTGCTGATCCTGGTCGGTCAGCGCCGTCGCCTGCTGCAGTACCTGGCGAAGAAGGACATCCAGCGCTTCCGTGCGCTGGTCGACCGTCTGGGCATCCGCCGCGGTGCGGCGGGCGGCGCCAAGTAGGACATCGTGAAGGGAGCGGTTCCCGTCTCATGGGGGCCGCTCCCTTTGCTGTACGTGCGGAGTGTCACCACCCCTTTGTAGTGTGGTAGCACAACGCAATACGTAGGACACAGCGTGGCTCCGTGACAGCGCACAGCGAAGCACGGCCGCCACACCGCACGACACGAGGGAAAGCGCACCTCGCCGCCGCCGGTCCTCGGTAGTGGCCCCCGGGAGAATGCGAACCCCGGGAGCTTCGATCGAAGACCGGCCCGCACCAGAAGGCGCGCTTCTCCGCAGAAGCGTCCCCCTGCCACACGGGCAGGTGAGGACGAAAGACGAAAAGTATCGGAGAAAACGCTAGTGGAGAACGAGACCCACTACGCCGAGGCCGTTATCGACAACGGATCCTTCGGCACCCGCACCATCCGCTTCGAGACGGGCCGCCTGGCCAAGCAGGCCGCCGGCTCCGCCGTGGCGTACCTGGACGACGACACCATGGTGCTGTCGGCCACCACCGCTTCCAAGAAGCCCAAGGAGAACCTCGACTTCTTCCCCCTCACGGTGGACGTCGAGGAGCGGATGTACGCCGCCGGCAAGATTCCCGGCAGCTTCTTCCGCCGTGAGGGCCGGCCCTCCGAGGACGCGATCCTCACCTGCCGCCTCATCGACCGCCCGCTGCGCCCGTCCTTCAAGAAGGGCCTGCGCAACGAGATCCAGGTCGTCGCCACGATCATGGCGCTCAACCCCGACCACCTGTACGACGTCGTGGCGATCAACGCCGCGTCCGCGTCGACGCAGCTGGCCGGCCTGCCCTTCTCCGGCCCGATCGGCGGCGTCCGCGTCGCCCTGATCAACGGCCAGTGGGTCGCGTTCCCGACGCACACCGAGCTCGAGGACGCCGTCTTCGACATGGTCGTCGCCGGTCGCGTCCTGGAGGACGGCGACGTCGCGATCATGATGGTCGAGGCCGAGGCCACCGACAAGACGATCACGCTGATCGCGGGCGGCGCCGAGGCGCCCACCGAGGAGATCGTGGCCGCCGGTCTGGACGCCGCGAAGCCCTTCATCAAGGTCCTCTGCAAGGCCCAGGCCGACCTCGCCGCGAAGGCCGCCAAGCCGACCGGCGAGTTCCCGGTCTTCCTGGACTACCAGGACGACGTGCTCGAGGCCCTGACCGCCGCGGTCAAGAGCGAGCTCTCCCAGGCGCTCACCATCGCGGGCAAGCAGGAGCGCGAGGCCGAGCTGGACCGCGTCAAGGAGATCGCCGCCGAGAAGCTGCTCCCGCAGTTCGAGGGTCGCGAGAAGGAGATCTCCGGCGCGTACCGCTCGCTGACCAAGTCCCTGATGCGTGAGCGCGTCATCAAGGACAAGGTCCGCATCGACGGCCGCGGCGTCACGGACATCCGTACGCTCGCCGCCGAGGTCGAGGCCATCCCGCGCGTGCACGGCTCGGCGCTGTTCGAGCGTGGCGAGACCCAGATCCTGGGCGTCACCACCCTCAACATGCTCCGGATGGAGCAGCAGCTGGACACCCTTTCCCCGGTGACCCGCAAGCGCTACATGCACAACTACAACTTCCCGCCGTACTCCGTCGGTGAGACGGGCCGCGTCGGCTCCCCGAAGCGCCGCGAGATCGGCCACGGAGCGCTCGCCGAGCGCGCCATCGTGCCGGTCCTGCCGACGCGCGAGGAGTTCCCCTACGCGATCCGTCAGGTCTCCGAGGCCCTCGGCTCCAACGGCTCGACGTCCATGGGCTCGGTCTGCGCCTCCACCATGTCGCTGCTGAACGCCGGTGTGCCCCTCAAGGCCCCCGTCGCCGGTATCGCCATGGGCCTGATCTCCCAGGAGATCAACGGCGAGACGCACTACGTCGCCCTCACCGACATCCTCGGTGCGGAGGACGCCTTCGGTGACATGGACTTCAAGGTCGCCGGCACCAAGGAGTTCGTGACCGCCCTCCAGCTGGACACCAAGCTGGACGGTATTCCGGCCTCCGTCCTGGCCGCGGCCCTCAAGCAGGCCCGCGACGCCCGCCTCCACATCCTCGACGTGATGATGGAAGCGATCGACACGCCGGACGAGATGTCTCCGAACGCCCCGCGGATCATCACGGTCAAGATCCCCGTGGACAAGATCGGTGAGGTCATCGGCCCGAAGGGCAAGATGATCAACCAGATCCAGGAGGACACCGGCGCCGACATCACGATCGAGGACGACGGCACCATCTACATCGGTGCCCAGCAGGGCTCGCAGGCCGAGGCCGCGCGCGCCACGATCAACTCGATCGCCAACCCGACCATGCCGGAGGTCGGCGAGCGCTACCTGGGTACCGTCGTGAAGACGACGACCTTCGGCGCGTTCGTGTCGCTGCTCCCGGGCAAGGACGGTCTGCTGCACATCTCGCAGATCCGCAAGCTCGCCGGCGGCAAGCGCGTGGAGAACGTCGAGGACGTCGTGGCCGTGGGCTCCAAGGTCCAGGTCGAGATCGCCGAGATCGACTCCCGCGGCAAGCTCTCCCTCATCCCCGTGATCGAGGGCGAAGGCGACGACGATGAGAAGAAGGACGACACCGACAAGTGACGTCGAGTAGCTCTACGGCGACGGCCCGCACCTCCTCGGAGGCGCGGGCCGTTGCCCGTACCCAAACCCTGATCAAGGGCGAGAACGGCATCGGTACGGTCCGCAAGACCACCCTCCCCGGGGGCCTGCGCGTCGTCACCGAGACCCTGCCCTCCGTGCGCTCCGCCACCTTCGGGATCTGGGCGCACGTCGGCTCGCGCGACGAGACGCCGGCTCTGAACGGCGCCACGCACTACCTGGAACACCTCCTCTTCAAGGGCACGCGCAGGCGCAGCGCCATGGACATCTCCTCCGCGATCGACGCGGTCGGCGGCGAGATGAACGCGTTCACGGCGAAGGAGTACACCTGCTACTACGCACGGGTGCTCGACTCGGACCTGCCGCTCGCCATCGACGTCGTCTGCGACATGCTCACGGGCTCGCTCATCCGCGAAGAGGACGTGAACGTCGAGCGCGGAGCGATCCTCGAAGAGATCGCCATGACCGAGGACGACCCGGGCGACTGCGTGCACGACCTGTTCGCGCACACGATGCTCGGCGACACCCCGCTCGGCCGCCCGGTCCTCGGCACGGTCGACACGGTCAACGCCCTCACCGCGGACCGCATCCGCCGCTTCTACAAGAAGCACTACGACCCGACACACCTCGTGGTCGCCGCGGCGGGCAACGTCGACCACAACAAGGTCGTACGCCAGGTCCGTGCCGCCTTCGAGAAGGCGGGCGCCCTCAAGCAGCAGGCCGCCACCCCCATCGCCCCGCGTGACGGCTCCCGCGACCTCCGCACCGCCGGACGCGTCGAGCTCCTCGGCCGCAAGACCGAGCAGGCCCACGTCGTCCTCGGCATGCCGGGCCTGGCCCGTACCGACGAGCGCCGGTGGGCCCTGGGCGTCCTGAACACCGCGCTGGGCGGCGGCATGTCCTCCCGCCTCTTCCAGGAGGTCCGGGAGAAGCGCGGGCTGGCCTACAGCGTGTACTCGTACACCTCGGGCTTCGCCGACTGCGGCCTCTTCGGCGTGTACGCGGGCTGCCGTCCCAGCCAGGTCCACGACGTGCTGAAGATCTGCCGCGACGAACTGGACCAGGTCGCCGAACACGGCCTGTCCGACGACGAGATCGGCCGCGCCATCGGCCAGCTCCGCGGCTCCACGGTCCTCGGCCTGGAGGACACCGGCGCGCTGATGAACCGTATCGGCAAGAGCGAACTGTGCTGGGGCGAGCAGATGTCCGTCGACGACATGCTGACCCGCATCGCGTCGGTCACCCCGGACGACGTACGGGACGTGGCCCGCGACGTCCTGGGGAAGCGGCCCTCGCTGTCGGTCATCGGCCCGCTCAAGGACAAGCAGGCGTCCCGTCTGCACGAAGCGGTCGCGTAGGCCGCCGTGGGCCGGCCCACGGCGGCGCGAGTCCCCGACTAAGGAATCAAGAACATGAGCAAGCTGCGCGTGGCGGTCCTCGGTGCCAAGGGCCGTATCGGATCAGAGGCGGTGCGGGCGGTCGAGGCCGCCGAGGACCTGGAGCTGGTGGCCGCCCTCGGCCGCGGCGACGAACTCGAAACCCTGACCGAGGCCGGCGCCCAGGTCGTCGTCGAACTGACCACACCCGCCTCGGTCATGGACAACCTCGACTTCTGCGTACGCCACGGCATCCACGCCGTGGTCGGTACGACGGGCTGGACCGACGAGCGCCTCGCACAGCTGAACACCGCGCTGGCCGCGTCACCGCGGACGGGTGTCCTCATCGCCCCGAACTTCTCCATCGGCGCCGTCCTCACCATGAAGTTCGCGGAGGTGGCCGCGCCGTACTTCGAGTCCGTCGAGGTCATCGAGCTGCACCACCCGAACAAGGTGGACGCCCCCAGCGGCACCGCCACCCGCACCGCCCAGCTCATCGCAGCCGCCCGGCAGCAGGCGGGCAGTGCCCCGCAGCCCGACGCCACCGCCACGGGCCTGGACGGCGCCCGGGGCGCGGACGTCGACGGCGTCCCGGTGCACGCGGTCCGCCTGCGCGGCCTGCTGGCCCACCAGGAGGTCCTGCTCGGCGGCGAGGGCGAGACCCTCACGATCCGCCACGACTCCCTGCACCACAGCAGCTTCATGCCGGGCATCCTGCTCGGCGTACGCCGCGTCGTGGACACCCCGGGCCTCACCTTCGGCCTGGAACACTTCCTGGATCTGAAGTAACCGCCATGACTGCGAAGATCACGTACGCCGTCACGGCCGCCGTCCTGGTCGTCTACTTCGTCCTGGTCGGCAGCCGCGGGGTGATGCTGATACAGAACGGCACGCTGATCACGGTCACCTTCGGGGTGGCCGTCCTCGTCCTGCCGGTGATCGGCGTCTGGTTCCTCTGGATGAACACCCGGTTCGTCCAGCGGGCCAACCGGCTCGCCGCCGAGCTCGACGCCGAAGGCGGCCTGCCCGTCGACGAGTTGAAGCGCTCGCCGGGCGGCCGCATCGACCGCGACTCGGCCGACGAGGTCTTCGCCCGGCGCAAGGCCGAGACGGAGGACGCCCCGGACGACTGGCGCAGCTGGTTCCGCCTCGCGATCGCCTACCACGACGCCCGTGACACCCCGCGGGCCCGCAAGGCGATGCAGCACGCCATCGCCCTCCACGACGGAAAGCCCGCACGGACCTGAGCGGCCGTGCGGCGCATCCCGACAGCGGTACGGCGAAGGGGCCCCTCCTGTGATGTGGAGGGGCCCCTTCGCCGTACGACCGCTCAGGCGTGCTGCCGGTACTCGTCCGCCCACACCTCGATGCCGTCCGCGGCCCGGTCGAAGGCCTCGGGGCGTCCCAGGAAGTCCGCGTTGTGCGTGGTCAGCAGAGGCGTCGGCTCGTCACCGGAACGGTCACCGCGGACCAGGACGAGCGCCTGCCCCTGCACCGTCCGAGGCAGCCCGAGCCACCGCACCGGCTGCTGCACGGTCCGCACCACCCGGACCTGCGCCCACGGCGCCGTACGCGTGGTGAGGAAGCGCACCCGGCGCAGTCCGGCCGCGCTCACCCACGCCCCCATACGCAGCAGACGCAGAGCACACACGATGACCACGGCCGCGATCCCCAGGCAGGCCGCGCCGCCCGACGTGTTGCCCGCCGCGGCGATGATGACCGCCGCGAACAGCACGTACGAGGCGAGGAGCAGCAGCAGCGCTGCCGCGCCGACCCGCCACGGTCCGGGCCGGTAGGGACGCCGCCACTGGTCGCGGTCGTCGAACGGCAGCGCGAGATCCTCGCCCGCCTCGTCGAAGGCGCGGTCGGCGGTCAGAAAGGGCAGGGGCACGGCTGGTCCTCACACTCAATCCACGCATGGACTATGCCCGGTGAGGCTACCTAGCCGGATCTCCGCTCACCACCCGCGGGGGTCCGTAGGGGTACGCCGCAGGCCATACGACCGGCGGGAGGGGTCAATGCCCCTGGGACGCGTCGGACTGCTGCGTGTGTGCGGGCGGGACGTCGGCCGAAAGGGCGGGCGATCCGACGAGCAGTGACCCCGCGAGGCCCGCGACCACGGTGAGGCCGACGAGCCATCGGCCGACCAGCTCTCCGGCGGAGGGGCGCTGACGCGGTGGGGGAGTGACGTTGCTGCGGAACTTGTCGGCTTCGGCGATGAAGGCGAACGGAACGGGCTCGCGCCGACGGAACATAAAGCGTGCTTCTCCTCTGGAGACTCGAAGGGACCTGACGGAACAGGCGACTCGAACGAATCGCTGTCACCGATACAGACGATCGAGTGCCCCAAATGGTGCCCTGTTTCACCGACTTCGCAGAAGTTCGGCAAAGAATGTCGCGGCACGGCACCGAACGCCCCGTTGTCGGTGCCGGGCCGTAGAGTGGTCGCCGCCCGAGCCAGTGATGGGAAGGACCCCGCAAGCCGTGACCGACACCCCCGCCGACGACCTCAAGCCCAGTTTTCGCAGTGACGTCACCGTGGAGCTGGTCAAGCACACCGCCTCCGACTCCGACGTACTGTTCGCCGCCCGCGTCTCGACCGCCGGGGAGCAGTCCCTGGGCGAGCTGCAGAAGGACCCGGAGCGCTCCAAGGGCCTGATCAACTACCTGATGCGGGACCGGCACGGCAGCCCCTTCGAGCACAACTCGATGACGTTCCTCGTCAGCGCCCCGATCTTCGTCTTCCGCGAGTTCATGCGTCACCGCGTGGGCTGGTCGTACAACGAGGAATCGGGCAGGTACAGGGAGCTCCAGCCGGTCTTCTACGTCCCGGACGAGTCCCGCAAGCTGGTCCAGGAGGGCCGCCCCGGCAAGTACGTCTTCGTCGAGGGCACGCAGGCCCAGCAGGAGCTCACGGGCCGCGTCATGGAGGACTCGTACCGTCACGCGTACGAGGCGTACCAGGAGATGCTCGCCGCCGGAGTCGCCCGCGAAGTGGCCCGTGCGGTCCTCCCGGTGGGCCTGTTCTCCTCGATGTACGCGACGTGCAACGCCCGCTCGCTCATGCACTTCCTCGGCCTCCGCACACAGCACGAGCTCGCCAAGGTCCCGTCCTTCCCGCAGCGGGAGATCGAGATGGTCGGCGAGAAGATGGAAGCGGAGTGGGCCAAGCTCATGCCCCTCACGTACGCGGCCTTCAACGCCCAGGGGCGCGTCGCGCCGTAGTGCACCCCGACCACCCGATCGGCCGCTCCCTCGGGCACATCTGTACGGGCGGACCGAGCGAAGTGTCCGTATTGCGGCATTTCGAGAAGTTCATCTAGCCTGATCAAACGGACCCGGCACTGCTTGAACCCCCGAGCAGGCAGTGCCGGGCTCCACCTTTGTCAGGACTTGTCGCGTCCCCCGAGGGCAGACCGCACGTTGAGCAGCGAGTAGCGTGTTACCCATGGCTCCGACCTCCACTCCGCAGACCCCCTTCGGGCGGGTCCTCACCGCAATGGTCACGCCCTTCGCGGCGGACGGCGCACTCGACCTCGAAGGCGCTCAGCGGCTCGCCACCCACCTGGTGGACGCAGGCAACGACGGCCTGATCGTCAACGGCACCACCGGCGAGTCCCCGACCACCAGCAACGCGGAGAAAGCGGATCTCGTACGAGCCGTCCTGGAGGCCGTCGGCGACCGCGCCCACGTCGTCGCGGGCGTCGGCACGAACGACACGCGCCACAGCATCGAGCTGGCCCGAGCCGCCGAAAAGGCCGGCGCGCACGGCCTGCTCACCGTGACGCCGTACTACAACAAGCCCCCGCAGGAGGGCCTGTACCAGCACTTCACGACGATCGCCGACTCCACCGACCTGCCGGTCATGCTCTACGACATCCCCGGCCGCAGTGGCGTACCGATCAACACGGAAACGCTGGTGCGACTGGCCGAGCACCCGCGTATCGTCGCCAACAAGGACGCCAAGGGTGACCTCGGCCGCGCCAGCTGGGCCATCGCGGGCTCCGACCTCGCCTGGTACTCGGGCGACGACATGCTGAACCTTCCGCTGCTCTCCGTGGGCGCGGTCGGCTTCGTGTCCGTGGTCGGTCACGTCGTGACCCCCGAGCTCCGGGCCATGATCGACGCGTTCGTGAGCGGCGACGTCCAGAAGGCCACCGAGATCCACCAGAAGCTGCTCCCCGTCTTCACCGGCATGTTCCGGACCCAGGGCGTCATGACGAGCAAGGCCGCGCTCGCCCTCCAGGGGCTGCCCGCCGGACCGCTGCGTCTGCCCATGGTGGGCCTGTCTCCCGAGGAGACCGCCCAGCTCAAGATCGATCTTGCCGCCGGCGGGGTACAGCTCTAACCACAGACTTCACAACTGAATACGTACGACCACGCAGGCCGAGCGCCTGCTTCACCAGACAACTGCTACTGCACGAACGTCATGCGCGCCACGTGCCCTGCCAGGTACGTGGCGCGTGTGGTGAGGAGAGTCTTTTGAGTCATCCGCATCCTGAACTCGCTCCGCCGCCGAAGCTCCCCCAAGGGGGCCTCCGGGTCACCCCGCTCGGCGGTCTCGGCGAAATCGGCCGAAACATGACGGTCTTCGAGTACGACGGCCGCCTCCTGATCGTCGACTGCGGCGTGCTCTTCCCGGAGGAGGAGCAGCCCGGAATCGATCTGATCCTGCCGGACTTCAGCTCCGTCAGGGATCGCCTCGACGACATCGAGGGCATCGTCCTCACGCACGGCCACGAGGACCACATCGGTGGTGTCCCCTTCCTCCTCCGCGAGAAGCCGGACATCCCGCTCATCGGCTCCAAGCTGACCCTCGCCCTCATCGAGGCGAAGCTCCAGGAGCACCGCATCCGCCCCTACACCCTTGAGGTCGCGGAGGGCCACCGCGAGCGCATCGGCCCCTTCGACTGCGAGTTCGTGGCGGTCAACCACTCCATTCCGGACGCCCTCGCGGTCGCCATCCGCACTCCTGCGGGCATGGTGGTCCACACCGGCGACTTCAAGATGGACCAGCTTCCGCTGGATGGCCGCCTCACGGACCTGCACGCTTTCGCGCGTCTGAGCGAGGAGGGCATCGACCTCCTCCTCTCGGACTCCACGAACGCGGAGGTCCCGGGCTTCGTCCCGCCCGAGCGCGACATCTCGAACGTGCTGCGGCAGGTCTTCGGGAACGCCAGCAAGCGCATCATCGTGGCGAGCTTCGCCAGCCATGTGCACCGCATCCAGCAGATCCTCGACGCCGCCCACGAGTACGGCCGCCGGGTCGCCTTCGTCGGCCGCTCGATGGTCCGCAACATGGGCATCGCACGAGACCTCGGCTATCTGAAGGTCCCGCCTGGCCTGGTGGTGGACGTCAAGACACTGGACGATCTTCCGGATCACCAGGTCGTCCTCGTCTGCACCGGTTCCCAGGGAGAGCCGATGGCGGCTCTGTCGAGGATGGCGAACAGGGACCACCAGATCCGCATCGTCCAGGGCGACACCGTGATCCTGGCGTCGTCCCTCATCCCCGGCAACGAGAACGCGGTGTACCGCGTCATCAACGGCCTGACCCGCTGGGGTGCCAATGTCGTCCACAAGGGCAACGCCAAGGTGCACGTCTCGGGCCATGCGTCGGCCGGCGAGCTCCTGTACTTCTACAACATCTGCAAGCCGCGCAACCTGATGCCCGTCCACGGCGAATGGCGCCACCTGCGCGCCAACGCCGAGCTGGGCGCCCTCACCGGCGTACCGCACGACCGCATCGTCATCGCCGAGGACGGCGTGGTGGTCGACCTCATCGGTGGCAAGGCCAGAATCTCCGGCAAGGTCCAGGCCGGGTACGTGTACGTCGATGGCCTCTCGGTCGGCGATGTCGGCGAGCCCACGCTCAAGGACCGCAAGATCCTCGGTGACGAGGGCATCATCTCGGTCTTCGTGGTGCTGGACACCAGCACGGGCAAGATCACCGGTGGGCCGCACATCCAGGCCCGCGGCTCGGGCATCGACGACTCCGCGTTCGTCGGCGTCCTCCCGAAGATCACCGAGGTTCTGGAGAGGTCGGCCCAGGACGGCGTCGTCGAACCCCACCAGATGCAGCAGCTCATCCGCCGCACGCTGGGCAAATGGGTCTCGGACACCTACCGCCGACGGCCGATGATCCTGCCGGTCGTCGTCGAGGTCTGAGCCACCTCGCACGCGTCAACCCGGAGCGGAGCACCCCGATTTGCATCAGGGCGCTCCGCTCCAGTAGGTTTACGGCTCCGCCTGAACGGGAACCCGGCACAACTGCGTGTCAGGACCACCCCGGAGGGGGCGGGAATTCCGACTCAGAACTTCTGATAAAGTCGGAATCGCCGGAAAGGGAAACGCGAAAGCGGAAACCTGGAAAGCACCGAGGAAATCGGATCGGGAAACGGTCTGATAGAGTCGGAAACGCAAGACCGAAGGGAAGCGCCCGGAGGAAAGCCCGAGAGGGTGAG
>NZ_JAHRIB010000112.1 GCF_019090165.1 Streptomyces sp. BV286 | reverse complement strand
CTGGTACCAAGGCATCCACCGTGCGCCCTTAAAAACTTGGCCACAGATGCTCGCGTCCACTGTGCAGTTCTCAAACAACGACCAACCACCCGTCACAACCCACCGAAGCAGATTTTTACCGGGGCCGGCACTGAAGACAGACCTTGCGGCCATACCCTCAGACACCCAACAGCGTGCCCGACCAGATCCCGTCCGGAGATCATGCTTTCCACACTCTTGCGAGCAGTACTTGCAGCCTCCGACCCGTGACATCCGGCCGAATAATCAACGTTCCACCCATGAGCAACCACCGTCGAACGTGTGCCGACGTAATGGCCCTGGACCACCAAGCAAGCTTGGCGGCCTAGATGCTCCTTAGAAAGGAGGTGATCCAGCCGCACCTTCCGGTACGGCTACCTTGTTACGACTTCGTCCCAATCGCCAGTC
>NZ_JAHRIB010000111.1 GCF_019090165.1 Streptomyces sp. BV286 | reverse complement strand
GCGCCGGGCCGGTCGGGCGGACCCCCTCCCTTACGGGGTCTGCCTGTCGCGCTGGGCCTGAGACCCTGCCTGCTGGGCGGGGCCCGAGGCCTGCGTCGTGGAGGCGGAGATGTGTTCTCCCACCACCCTGCTTGCCAGGTCCGAGGCCAGCTCCGAGACGGACATGCGGAGTTCGGTCTCGGCGGCGGCGCAGTCGGCCTCTATTCGGGCCCGGCCCGCGGCGAGGAGGGCGTCGCGTTCGCGCACGCCTTCGGCGCGGGTCGCCGCCATGACGGCGGTGCCTTCTTCGAAGGCCCGCTGCCGGATCCTGGCCGCGTCGTGCCGGGCCTCGGCCAGCTCCGACTCCGCCTCGGCGCGTTTCTGCCCGGCGCGGGCCCGTACCTCCTCCGCCTGCTCGGCGACGCCTCTGATCGCCGCTTCCCGCGCGTCGAGCACCCGTTGCATCCGGGGCAGCACACGGACGAAGAACAGGAAGACAGCCGCGAACACCAGCAGCGCGTAACCGAGATCGTGGACCTTCGGATTGAGTGGACCGATGGGGTAAGGAATGAGATCCATGACCACGACTTACCCGCTCATGCGTGCACACCAACGCACATCCGCGCCAGCGTTGACCGAAACTCACCGGCGGGACGGACTCCTCTCAACTGTCGTGGTCGTACACCGTGACCGCGATGCCCTTTTTGAGGAGCCGCTCGGTTATCAGCGGTTCCACGCGTGACCACTTGCCGCCCGCGAGCCCGCATCCGATGCGCGGCATGTGCACGGACGCGCCGAGCTCGACCGCCTTCTCCGCCAGCGGAACGAGCGCCGCGTCGATCGCCTCATAACGGACGGGCACCCCCTTGCTCCCGGTCCTCGTGCCCCGCTGGCCGATCATGTTGGCCACCCACACATACCGGCCGACCTCGACGAACTGGGTCGCGCCCAGTCCGAAGTCGTTACCCGCACGCTCGCGGTGCCAGCGGCGATAGGCGGCCTCCGGCTCCGGCCACCGGTTCGACAGGGCGAGGACGAAGCCCTTGCCCCAGCCCCCGATGTCGTTGCAGACATGGGCGATCAGCTTGACTCCCCTACCCAGGGGAACGGTGGCATCACCCCGGACATACGTGATCTCCGACATGCCCCCACCGTACGGACCACCACTGACAGCCGGCCGTGGCAGCAGGCTCCGCTGCGACGGCTGACGGCTGACGGCTGACGGCTGACGGCTGACGGCTGACGGCCCATGAGCGCACAGAGCGCACAGAGCGCAGAAGCTTTCACAACACAGCTGTGACAGCAATACTGTTGCACCGCATCAGGCGGCGGACGCGGCACCCGGAGGAGCAGGCATGGCGACGGACATCGGGGAGCCGACGCTCACCGTCGACGAACTGGCCGCGCGGGCGGGCGTCACGGTGCGGACGGTCCGCTTCTACAGCACCAGGGGGCTGCTGCCGCCGCCCGTGATCGGGCCGCGCCGCGTGGGGCACTACGGCCAGGAGCACCTTTCGCGCCTCGCGCTCATTGAGGAGCTGCAGCACCAGGGGATGACGCTGGCCGGGATCGAGCGCTACCTGCAGCAGCTGCCGGACGGGCTCAGCGCCCACGACCTGGCCATCCACCGTGCCGTGGTGGCCTCCTGGGCTCCCGACGCCGCGGAGGAGATGGGCGGGGCCGAGCTGGAGCGCCGGGCGGGTCGCCCCCTCGGCCGAGAGGACCTCGACCGGCTGGCCGCGATGAGCGTCATCAAGGAGACGGACACCCCGGACGCGTACCGCGTGGACCTCGGACTGCTGCGGCTCGGCGTCCGGTTGCTCGACGTGCCGATCGCGCACGAGACGATCCTCGCCGCACGCGCCGTCCTGATGGAGCACACCCGCGCGGCCGCCCACGAACTCTCCCTGCTCTTCCGGGACTCGGTGTCCGAGCACGACTCGGTCGAGGCGGTGAAGGACCTGTCCGCGCACATGCAACCACTCGTGGTGCAGGCCCTCCTGACGACGTTTCAGCGCTCGCTGACGGAGGAGCTGCGGGAGTGGCTCAAGGACTCCTGATCGGGTCCCGACCGCTGCCCCGCGAGTAGCCAACCCAGCCGTCCGGCACGTTGAGGACCTGGCCCGGAAGCCCCCGCGCGGGACACGATCCGCACGAAGGAGCCGCCCACGCCCGACGGGGACGAGGGCGGCGTACCGCTCACGGGCACACCGCCCTCGCCGGCGGGCCGGCGTCACCGGTCGCTGAACCGCTCCCCCTTCTCCGCCTTCTCCACGAGCAGCGCGGGGGGCGTGAACCGCTCGCCGTAGCGCTCGGCGAGCTCCCGCGCGCGGGCCACGAACGCGGGCAGGCCGGCAGCCGCCCCGCCGCCGCCCTCGTAGCCGTTGATGTACTGCAGGACGCCCCCCGTCCACCCCGGGAAGCCGATCCCGAAGATCGAACCGATGTTGGCGTCGGCGACCGACGTCAGGACCCCTTCCTCCAGGAGCCGGACGGTGTCCAGCGCCTCGGAGAAGAGCATGCGCTCCTGCATGTCCTCGAAGGGGATGCCGGCGCCCTCACGGGTGAAGTGCTCGCGCAGACCGGGCCACAGTCCGGCGCGCCTGCCGTCCTCGCCGTACTCGTAGAAGCCCCCGCCACCGCTGCGGCCGGTGCGGCCGAACTCGTCGACCATGCGGTCGACGACCGCCTCGGCGGGGTGGGTCGTCCAGGTGCCGCCCGCCTCCTCGACGGCCCGCTTGGACTCGGCCCGGATCCTGCGGGGCAGGGTGAGCGTCAGTTCGTCCATCAGGGAGAGGACCTTGGCGGGGTAGCCGGCCTGGGCCGCCGCCTGCTCGACGGAGGCCGGCTCGATGCCCTCGCCGACCATCGCCACGCCCTCGTTGATGAAGTGCCCGATGACCCGGGAGGTGAAGAAGCCCCGCGAGTCGTTGACGACGATCGGGGTCTTCCTGATCTGCCGGACGAGGTCGAAGGCACGGGCCAGTGCCTCGTCGCCGGTGCGCTCACCCTTGATGATCTCGACGAGCGGCATCTTGTCGACGGGCGAGAAGAAGTGCAGTCCGACGAAGTCGGCCTGTCGCTCGACGCCCTCGGCGAGTGCCGTGATCGGCAGGGTCGAGGTGTTGGAGCACAGCAGCGCGTCCGGCTCGACGAGGTGCTGGATCTCCTGGAACACCTTGTGCTTGAGCGCCGGGTCCTCGAAGACGGCCTCGATGACGGCGTCGCACCCGGCGACGTCCGCAGGGTCCCCGGTCGCGGTGATACGGGCCAGCAGCGCGTCCGCCTTCTCCTGCGTCGTGCGCCCCCGGGAGACGGCCTTGGCGCAGAGCTTCTCGGAGTAGGCCCTGCCCTTGGCGGCCGCCTCGGCGGACACGTCCTTGAGGACGACGTCGATGCCGGCGCGGGCGCACGAGTAGGCGATGCCGGCGCCCATCATCCCGGCGCCCAGGACGGCGACCTTGCGGACCTGGCGGGGCTCGACGTCCTTCGGGCGGTTGGCACCGGAGTTGACGGCCTGGAGGTCGAAGAAGAAGGCCTGGATCATGTTCTTGGAGGTCTGGCCCGCGGCCAGTTCCACGAAGTAGCGCGCTTCGATGACCTGCGCGGTCTCGAAGTCGACCTGGGAGCCCTCGACGGCGGCCGCGAGGATGTTGCGCGGGGCCGGGTAGGGCGCGCCGTTCGTCTGCTTGCGCAGGTTGGCCGGGAAGGCGGGGAGGTTCGCCGCGAACTTCGGGTGGGAGGGGGTGCCGCCCGGGATGCGGTAGCCGGGCTTGTCCCAGGGCTGGCTCGACTCGGGGTTGGCGTCGATGAAGGCGCGGGCCTTGGTGAGCATCTCCTCGTGGGTGGCCGCCACTTCGTGGACGAGGCCGTTCTCCAGGGCGCGCCGCGGGCTGTACTGGGTGCCCTGGAGGAGCACCTTGAGGAGCGCGTCGGCGATGCCGAGCAGGCGTACGGTCCTGACCACACCGCCGCCTCCGGGCAGCAGGCCGAGCGTGACCTCGGGGCAGCCGATCTTGGAACCGGGTGCGTCGAGTGCGACGCGGTGGTGACAGGCCAGCGCGATCTCGTACCCGCCGCCCAGGGCCGCGCCGTTCATGGCGGCGACGACGGGCTTGCCGAGCGTCTCGATGCGGCGCAGGTCGCGCTTGATGGCGAGGCCGCCGTCGAGGAGCTGCTGGGCGGTCTCGGGCGTGACCCGGATGAGGTCGCGCAGGTCGCCGCCCGCGAAGAAGGTCTTCTTGGCGGAGGTGAAGACAATGCCCCGCACGGAGTCGGGGTCCGCCCGGACCGCCGTCTCCAGCCGGTCGGCGATCGCGGTGAGCGACTCCCGGAAGGCCTGGTTCATCGTGTTGGCCGACTGGTCGGGGTCGTCGAGTACGAGGGTGACGACGCCGGTCTCGTCCTGTTCCCAGCGGATGGTGGTGCTCTCGGTCATGAGGGGTTCTCCGTAGAAGTCCGTCGGTCCACTGGGGGGGTTACAGGCGTTCGATGATCGTCGCGATGCCCATGCCGCCGCCCACGCACAGCGTGGCGAGGCCGAACCTCTTGTCCTGGCGCTCCAGTTCGTCGACGAGCGTGCCGAGGATCATCGCGCCGGTCGCGCCGAGCGGGTGGCCGAGGGCGATGGCGCCGCCGTTCACGTTGACCTTGTCCAGGGACAGGCCCATGTCCCGGGCGAAGCGCAGGACGACGGCCGCGAAGGCCTCGTTGATCTCGACGAGGTCGATGTCGTCGATGGTCAGCCCGGCCTTGGCGAGTGCCTTGCGGGTGGCGGGCGCGGGGCCGGTCAGCATGATGGTCGGCTCGGAGCCGGAGACGGCCGCGGAGACGATCCGCGCGCGCGGGGTGAGCCCGTACCGCTCGCCGATCTCCTTGGAGCCGACGGCGACCAGGGAGGCGCCGTCCACGATCCCGGAGGAGTTGCCGGCGTGGTGGACGTGGTCGATCTTCTCCACCCAGTGGTACTTCTGCAGCGCCACGGCGTCGAAGCCGCCCAGGTCGCCGATGTCCGCGAAGGACGCCTTGAGCCGGGCCAGCGAGTCCGCCGTGGTGCCCGGGCGCAGGTGCTCGTCGTGGTCGAGGACGACAAGTCCGTTGCGGTCCTTCACGGGGACGACAGACCGCTCGAAGCGGCCGTCCTTCCAAGCCGCGGCGGCACGCTCCTGGGACAGGGCCGCGTACTCGTCGACGTCCCGGCGGGAGAAGCCCTCGATGGTGGCGATGAGGTCGGCGCCGATGCCCTGCGGTACGAAGTTGGTGGCGAGGTTGGTCATCGGGTCGGCGAACCAGGCGCCGCCGTCGGAGGCCATCGGCACCCGGGACATCGACTCGACGCCGCCCGCGAGGACGAGGTCCTCCCAGCCCGAACGGACCTTCATCGCGGCGAGGTTGACGGCTTCGAGGCCCGACGCACAGAAGCGGTTCTCCTGGACGCCCGCCACCGTGTCCGGCAGTCCGGCGGCGATGGCCGAGATCCGGGCGATGTCGGAGCCCTGGTCGCCGACCGGTCCGACGACACCGAGCACGATGTCGTCGATCGCGGCCGGGTCGAGTCCCGGGAAGCGGGCCTGGATCTCGTGGATGAGTCCGACGACCAGGTCGACGGGCTTGGTGCCGTGCAGGGCGCCGCTCGCCTTGCCGCGGCCGCGTGGGGTGCGGATCGCGTCGTACACATACGCTTCGGTGCTCACTGGTAAGCCTTTCAATGAGGGTCAGGCGAGCAGGGAGCGGCCGATGATCTCCTTCATGATCTCGGTCGTCCCGCCGTAGATGGTCTGGATGCGTCCGTCGGTGAAGGCTTTGGCGACGCGGTACTCCGTCATGTAGCCGTAACCGCCGTGCAGTTGGAGACAGCGGTCCGCGACGCGCTTCTGCAGTTCGGTGGCCCACCACTTGGCCATCGAGGCGTGCACCGCGTCGAGTTCGCCTTCCGTGTGGTCCACGATGCAGCGGTCGACGAACGCCCGGGTGACGGCGCACTCGGTGGCCATCTCGGCTATCTCGAAGCGGATGTGCTGGAGCCTGGACAGCGGCCGCCCGAAGGCCTCGCGCTCCTTGACGTACTCGGTGGTGATCTCCAGCAGGTACTCGGCGGCGGCGATCCCGACGACGGCGATGTTCAGCCGCTCCTGCGCGAGGTTCGTCATGAGGTGAACGAAGGCGCCGTTCAGTTCGCCGAGGAGGTTCTCCTTCGGGACGCGTACGTCGCGGAAGAACAGCTCGGCGGTGTCCTGGGCCTTCAGGCCGATCTTGTCGAGGTTGCGGCCGCGCTCGAACCCTTCCGTGCCGCGCTCGACGACCAGCAGGGACAGTCCGCGCGCACCGCCCTCGGGGGTGGTCCTGGCGACGACGATCACGAGGTCGGCCAGGATCCCGTTGGAGATGAACGTCTTGGAGCCGTTGAGGAGCCAGTGGTCGCCCCGGTCCTCGGCGTGGGTGCTGATGCCCTGGAGGTCCGATCCGGCGCCGGGCTCGGTCATGGCGATCGCGGTGATCAGGGACCCGTCACAGAAGCCGGGCAGCCAGCGGCGCTTCTGCTCCTCGGTGCCGAGCCCCGTCAGATAGGGCCCGATGATGTCGTTGTGCAGGCCGAGCGCGGGCCCGGCGGCTCCCGCGCGCGCGAACTCCTCGGCGAGTACGGCGCTGTGGCGGAAGTCGGCGACGCCGCCGCCCCCGTACTCCTCGGGGACGGCCGGTCCGAGCAGTCCCTGCCGGCCGGCGGCCCGCCATGACTCGCGCGAGACGATGCCGTCCTTCTCCCACTGCTCGTGGTGCGGGAGCACCTCCTTGGCGAGGAAGGTGCGGACGGTCTCGCGGAACGCCTCGTGTTCCGGCGTGAAGATCTGCCGCTTCATTCGGGGGTGCCCTTCAGGAGGTCCGGTACGTCCCAGTCGCGGGCCACGCCAGCGGTGTCGGCGCCCGGCTGCGCGGGCCCGCCGCGGACGGCGGTGGGGGTGGCGGAGAAGCGGGGCGCGGGGGCGGGCTGGGTGATGCCGCCGTGGTCGGTGAAGGTGCCGCGGGCCGCGAGATGCGGGTGGTGCGGTGCCTCGCGCAGCGACAGCACGGGTGCCACGCAGGCGTCGGAGCCTTCGAAGACAGCGGTCCACTCGTCACGCGTGCGGGTCCTGAAGCGGGCCGCCACCGCTTCACGCAGCTCGCCCCAGCGGGAGAGGTCCTTGCGTGCCGAGGCGTACTCCCCGAGGCCGAGCAGCTCCACGAACTGCTCGTAGAACTGCCCTTCCAGCGCGCCGACCGCCATGTACCGGCCGTCGGCGGTCTCGTACGTCCCGTAGTACGGGCATCCGCCGTCGAGGAGGTTGGCGCCGCGGCGGTCCTGCCAGCCGCCGGCGGCCAGCATGCCGTGGATCATGGAGGCGAGGTGGGCGGAGCCGTCCACGATCGCCGCGTCCACGACCTGTCCGGCGCCCGTCGCACGCGCGTGATGGAGCGCGGCCAGGACGCCGACGACGAGGTAAAGCGAGCCGCCCGCGTAGTCCCCCACGAGGTTCGCCGGGACGGCGGGCGGCTCGTCCGGGGAGCCGATCATGCCCAGGGTGCCGGTCAGCGCGATGTACGCGATGTCGTGTCCGGCGCGCGGGGCGAGCGGCCCGTCCTGTCCCCAGCCGGTCATCCGTCCGTAGACGAGCTTGGGGTTGCGGGCGTGGCAGGTTTCGGGCCCGACACCGAGGCGCTCGGCGACTCCCGGCCGGAAGCCCTCGACGAGGATGTCGGCGCGCTCGACCAGGCCGAGGACACGGTCCGCGCCGTCGGGGGCCTTCAGGTCGACGACCACCGAGCGCTTGTTGCGGTTGGTGATGTCGTACGCGGGGTCGATAGCGAGTCCCCCGCCGCCCGGCCGGTCCACGCGGACGACGTCGGCGCCCAGGTCGGCAAGGATCATGGCGGCGAACGGGCCGGGCCCGATGCCCGCCAGTTCGACCACGCGCACCCCGGCCAGCGGGCCGTGCCCTGCCGCTCCTGCCGCTGCCATCAAGCCCCCAGCACTGTGACACAACTGATGTAACATCAGTGATGTTAAGAACGTGTTCCACTCCGCACAAGCCCCTGGCGAGCAAGCGCTCAGTCAATTCTGGTGGCCTGCGGAGACCGGGGGAAGACCGGTCGGGGAGCGGGCCTCAGTGGGCGTCCAGCTCCGCTATGAGCTTCTTCGGCGCGATGGTGCGGTAGCTCTCCTCGATCCAGTCGCACAGCAGCTCCGCGGCCGGGGCGCCCTTCTCCTCCAGCGGGACGCGCACCCAGCCCGCCTTGCCCAGTCCGTACCCGGCGGGCTCCGCGCCCGGCGACGACAGCGCGTGGGCGTGCGCCACCTCGTCCTTGAGCTTCACGGTGACGCCCATCGGATAGCTGCCGTCACTGACGCCGAGGAAGACGAAGACCTTCTTGCTCACCTTCGCGACGGTCTCGCCCCAGGGGAACTCCTCGGTGGCTCCCGGCAGCCCGAGGGCGAACTCCCGTACTTTCTCCCACTTCTTCAGGTCGTTCGTCGTCGGCGCCACGACTGCCTCCGAGTCCCTTTCGGCCCCACTGACGGGGTCCTGGTTCGGCTCCTCGCACCTCACGCTAGCCTCAGCCACCGACAACGGCGCGGGCTGAACGGCTGAGAGGTCCCATGAGCAGGCAGAACAGGACGGAGCGCGCGTACGACATCGTGCTCTTCGGAGCCACGGGGTTCGTCGGAAGGCTCACGGCGGAGTATCTCGCCGCGCACGCCCCCCAGGGGCTGCGCTGGGCGATCGCGGCGCGCGACACCGCGAAACTGGAACGGCTGCGGGACCGCCTGGCGGCGATCGACCCGGCCTGCGCGGAACTGCCCGTGCTCCGGGCCGACGTCGCCGATCCGGCCTCCTTGCGGGAACTCGCCGCCCACGCGCGCGTGGTGGCCACGACCGTCGGCCCCTATCTCGAGTACGGGGAGGACCTGGTCGCCGCCTGCGCGGAGGCCGGCACCGACTACCTGGACCTCTGCGGAGAGCCCGAGTTCGTGGACCTCATGTACGTGCGGCACGACGCACGCGCGCGGGAGACGGGCGCGCGGCTGGTGCACGCCGCCGGCTTCGACTCCGTACCCCACGACCTGGGCGTCTGGTTCACGGTGCGGCAGCTGCCCGAGGGCGTGCCCCTGACCGTGGACGGGTTCGTGCGGGCCGAGGGGATGTTCTCGGGCGGCACCTTCGCCTCCGCCCTCAACCAGTTCGCGCGCGGGCGGCACATGGTCGCCGCGGCGCGCGACCGCAAGCGGCACGAGCCGCGGGTGGTGGGACGCCGGGCGTCCGCTCCGCCGAGCGCTCCGCGGTACGCCAAGGAGCTGGGGGCGTGGGCCCTGCCGCTGCCCACCATCGACGCGCAGATCGTGCGGCGGTCCGCGCGGGCGCTGGAACGGTACGGGCCGGACTTCCGCTACCGGCACTACGCGGCCGTCAGGACCCTGCCGTTCGCGGTGGGCGGGGTGGCCGGAGCCGGCGCCGTCTTCGCGGCGGCGCAGGTGCCGCCGGTGCGGCGGTGGCTGTCGGACCGGCTGAAGCCCGGTGACGGGCCGAGCGCGCAGAAGCGGGCGGAGAGCTGGTTCTCGGTGCGGTTCGTCGGTGAGGGGGGCGGACGGCGGGTGTTCACCGAGGTCTCGGGCGGCGATCCCGGCTACGGGGACACCGCGAAGATGCTGGCGGAGTCCGCGCTGTGCCTCGCCTTCGACGAGCTGCCCCCGGTGTCCGGGCAGGTGACGACGGCTGTCGCCATGGGAGATTCGCTGATCGAGCGGCTTCGCGGGGCGGGGATCGTCTTCCGGGTGGCCGCGACGCGGTGATGCCCCGCGCGGGAAGCGGCGTAGGACCCCTGCCGGGGCCGTAGGGGCCACGCAGGGCGGCCCGTCGTGGCCGGTCGTACGGTTGTTCCCCGGACCGGCCGGTCGTACGGTTCCCCGGACCCGCCACGGGCACCGGGCACCGGGCGCCGGCCACCGGGCACCGCTCCGAACCCTCACCAGCAAAGGATCACTGTTGAGCAGCGGGATCGATGTCCTGGTTCTCGGCGGCGCCGGGGTCGACACCATCGTGTACGTGCCCGCGTTGCCGTTGCCCTACGCGGACAGCCACATGGTGCCCACGATCGAGACACGGGCCGGACAGACCGGGGACTTCGTCGCGCTCGGGCTGCACGCGCTGGGGCTGCGGACGCACCATCTCGACCTGGTCGGTGCGGATCACGCGGGGGACCTGGTGCGGGCGCTGCACCACGACCGGGGCATCCCTCTCACCGAGGTTCCGCAGCCGGCCGGCACCAAGCGGGCGGTGAACCTCGTGGGCCCGGACGGGCGACGGCTCTCGCTGTACGACAGCACGCGCGCGCGTGACGACGACCGGCTGCCCCCGGAGACCGTACGGGACCTCGCATCGAGGAGCCGGCACGCGCACGTCTCCATCACCCAGCCCTGCGCCCACGCCCTCCCGGTCCTGCGTGAAGCGGGAGTCACCCTCTCGACCGACCTGCACAACTGGGACGGCACGCAGGCCTACCACGAGGCGTTCGCGCAGGAGGCCGACGTCGTCTTCCTGTCGGCGGCCGAGCTGACGGACCCGGAGAGGACCATGCGCCGGATCGCCGAGCGGGGCAGGGCCGAGGTGGTCGTCGCCACCGCCGGGGCCGAGGGCGCGTACCAGCTGGTCGACGGCGAGCTGACGCCCGTCCCCGCCGTCGCGCCGCCCGCGCCGGTCGTGGACTCGAACGGGGCCGGGGACGCCTTCGCGGCGGGCTATCTCTTCGGCCGGCTGACGGGTGAACCTCCCGAGCGGTGCGGCCTCTTCGGCGCGATCGCCGGGGCCTACGCCTGCACGGTGCCGGCCACGCGGGCCGACGTCATCGGGCGCGCGGAGCTGCTCAGAGCTGCCACCCCATGACCGTGTAGATCATCCCGGCTATCCAGGCGACCCCTACGAGGACCGCGAGGACCAGTGCGGCGGTCACGGCACGCTCGACGGGCTGGCTGGGGCCGGCGGCGGGCTTCGGAGCACGGTGCGTCGTCATGCGGCACAGCCTGCCGATCGTGCCGGGGCCCCGGCATCCGTACGGATACTCAGAACAGGTACTCAGAAACCGTACGCAGAAGCCGTACTCATCCGGTGGCCGCCCTCAGCTCCCGTCGGCACAGGGCGTCCGCCCGGCGGGTCGTCTCCGGGAGGCGGAAGCGCGGCGCGAGGTGGAGGGTGTGGGCGCCGGCGGTGTCCAGCGTCACCCGGTGGCCGACCGACACGAACACCGGCTTGATGCCCGCCTGGGTGCGCAGCGCCCGGCCGACCTCCTCCTCGCCCGCGAGCAGCGGGGAGGACGATCCGCGTGCCTCGCCCGGCTCCTCGTACGCGAACGTGAAGGGGTTCTTGGCGACCCCGAGCGTCGGGAGGCCGGTGAGGACGCCGAGGTGGCTCGCCAGGCCGAAGCGGCGGGGATGGGCCAGCCCGTAGCCGTCGCAGACCACCAGGCCCGGTGCGCACGGCAGGGCTTCCAGCGCGGCCAGGACCGCCGGGATCTCCCGGAAGGCGAGCAGCCCGGGAACGTACGGGAAGGACACCCGGCCGACCGCCGTGGATTCGGCGACCACGTCGAGGGTCGCCGCGTCGAGCACGACGGCCGCGGCCACGACGACGTCACGCCCGTCGTCGTAGGCCACATCCACCCCGGTCACGTGCCCGGTGCCGGGCGGTGGCCCGCTCTCGTCGAGGACGACCCGGGGCCTCAACTCGTCCTGCACGGCCCGGGCCTGGTCTTCGGTGGCGGGCCAGCCCGCGGGAATGCGTACGGTCGTCATGGTGCGGTCGAGCCTAGGCCAGTCCCCCGAACAGCCGGCGTCCGAGGCCGCGTGACCGGCCTCGGACGCCTCCGGCCGTCGTGTCAGTGCTCCAGCCGTGCCACCCGGCCCTTCTCGCCGGAGGCCCAGCAGGCCAGGTCGGGGGTGCAGTCCACGGTGTCGTACGAGCCGGTGTCCAGCGAGCGCCAGGTCCGTCCGCCGTTCGTGGTGAGGTCGGTGCCGGTGGGGCCGACCGCGAGGGCGGAGGTGCGGCTGTACGGGAGCCAGGTGACGCCGGAGCGGTAGGCGGGCGGCGGCGTGGTGGCCGTGGCCCAGCCTCGGCCGCCGTCGCCGCTGACCGCGGCCGCCCGGGGTGAGGCCTGGTCGGCGCGGTAGTCGCCGCCGACCGCGATGCCGTGCGTGCGGTCGCGGAAGGCCAGCGCGAAGACTCCGCGCGCCGGATCTCCCGCCGGGATCGGGGTGTCGGCGGCCGTCCAGGTCAGGCCGCGGTCGGCGGAGTGCAGCACGCGCGCGCGTGCGGCGCCCCCGGTGGCCATCCACACGTCGCGCGGGCCCGAGGAGACCAGGCACTGCCCACTGGCCGCGAACCCCGCCTCGCCCTCCTGGGCCGCGGGCATGCCGTCGCTCGGCAGCACCTTCCAGGTGCGTCCGCCGTCGCCGGTCGACAGGATGCGGAACTTTCCGTCTACGGGGTCGCTCATCGCCAGACCGTGGCGCCGGTCGAAGAAGGTCATGCAGTCGTAGAAGGCCTTGGCGTCGGTGTTGCGGAAGGACTCGGTCCAGGTCGCGCCGCCGTCCTCGGTGCGCAGGACCCTGGACGCCTCGCCCTCGCCGATGGCCAGCACCACGGCGCGCCGGCCGTCGAAGGCCTCGACGTCGCGGAACTCCAGGTCGGTGGCGCCGGGCGGCGACACGTTCCGCCAGTTCGCGCCGCCGTCGGTGGTGCGCAGCACGGTGCCCTTGGATCCGGCCAGCCAGGCGGTCTTCCGGCTGACGGCGGAGAGCCCGCGAAAGCGCGCGTCCGTACCGCTGTCCTTGAGCTCCCAGTGCAATGCTTTTCCGCCAACCGGGCCGGTGCCCAGGTCGTGTCCGTCGCCGTGTCCGTCGCCCGGTCCGTGTGCCTGCGCCGGAGCCGTGAGAGCGGCCGCGAGAGCCGCCGTGCACACTCCCACGGTCAGCAGGCTTCTCGTGAGTCCCGTACGTCTCGTTCGTCGCGTCTTCCCCAAGCCCCTCATGGCGGGCGAAGCTAGCCCACTCCCCCGGTCGCGTCCAGATGCCCCGGGAGGCATCGGAGTCCACTCCGGAAATCAACGATCACTCCCGTGATTGAAGGCGGTGACGGAGGTCACTAGGACTTCATGCGTTTTCGCAGGCACGGATCGGCCGGTTCCGACGTCTCTACAAGTGCCGGCTCATCCGTCCGCAGTTCGTCCGTCCGTCACAAGGGAGCAAGGCGTTGTCCACCACCGTCATCGAGCAGCCCGTAGAGGCCCGCCTCGTCGCCGCCGCGCCGCGGATGCCGAGCATTCCCGCCACCCTCGGCTACGATCCGCGCGATCCCTTCGCCGTCCGCATGTCCTTCCCGGCCCCGTCCACGCTGGAAGGCGTGGAGGTGTGCTGGACCTTCGCCCGCGAGCTGCTCGCCTCGGGACTGGAGGAGGAGGTGGGGCACGGGGACGTGCGCGTGCGGCCGTACGGCTACGACCGCATCGTCCTGGAGTTCCACGCCCCGGAGGGCACCGCCGTGATCCATGTGCGCGCGGGCGAGCTGCGGCACTTCCTGCAGAGTTCGACGGAGCTGGTGCCCGTCGGTCTGGAGCACCTGTACCAGGATCTGGACCACGAGCTCACCGAACTGCTGCGGGACTCCTGCTGACGCTTCGGGAAGCGACCCCCGGCGGACGCTCCCCGGTGGATGCTCCTCGGCCGTCCCCCTTCGGCTGAGCGGTCGACGCGCCTTCGCCAGCGGGCGTCGAGTGGTTCGCCGTGGCCGAAACCGCACACCCACGACTCCCAGGACCCACGGCTCGTACGTCCTCGTGCCCAGCAGCTCCCGCGCGGCACGGCGGACCGGTGCGAGCGCTGCCCGCGCGATGCCCGACCGGCCGGCGCGGCGGATGCCGGACGACGTCCCACCACGATGCGGGCGAAGCCCAGCAAGAACAGCGCGGACAACGCAGACAGCGCGGACACCCCGTGACGGACGGGGCGCCGGGCTCGTCGTCCCGTCGAGCAAGCCCTTCACGCCACGTGCCTGCCCCCGGCCTCGACCGGTCCTCGGCTCAGTTCTCCTCGGCTCAGTTCTCCTCGGCTCAGGTCCCGGACACCCCGGCGGTCGCCATCGACCCCACCACCGCCGAACGCACCTCCTGGACCGCCTGCTTCAGGGCCGGAGTCGCCGGCCCACTGCGTTCGGCCAGGGCCCGGACGCGCTCCTCGTACTGCCGCCGCTCCCTGCCCGACAGCAGCGTGCGCAGCTCCGCCGCGGCGGCGAGGGCGACGAGCGCCGCGTCCCGCTCGGACACCTCGCCCACGGGCAGCGGACCCTCCAGAACAAGCCGTGCCTCCGCACGCAGCCCGTCCACGACGGCGACACGGTCGATGCCGTACTCCACGGTCGGGAACACACCGAGCACCCGGGTCTTGTCGGCGCGCAGGTACCCGCCCGCGGCGAGCTGCGCCTGTACGGCGTCCAGGGTGATACGGGCCCGCAGGCTGACCCAGGTCTTCCACCGGTGCGGCCGGGACTCCTCGACGAGCTCCAGAAGCCCGTCGAGGACCGGGTCCCCGGTCCGGCCGTCGGGATCCGTGGGCGTCGCGATGCCGTCGTCGTCGGCGAGCAGCCCTCGCTGCGCCAGCTCGGTGAGGGCGCCGGCCCGGACCAGGTGCGGGAGGTGGGTGGCACCGGTGACCTTGAGCTTCGTGGTGTCCCAGGCCAGCAGGTAGAGACGGGCGGGCAGCGAGAGCGGACCGTTGGGCACGGGGTCTCCTTACAGCGGTCGGGGACGGGGGCACGTTAATTCGTTGACAGCCGCACGGACCCCTCCTACGGTTTGAAGCGGTTCTGTTGCCGCCGAACGGAGAAGGACGTTGCTCGTCTGAGGTCATGAGACACCGCGCCACACGTGTCATCCGTGTGTGCGCAGCGTGCGACCTCGATCCGAGCCGTCCAGCGGAACAGGGCCTTTCCCTTGTTCCGAGGATGTCCTGAGGACTCCGTCAGTCCTCTCGTCTCTTCGGCCGTCGTCGCCTCCCGGTGTCTCGATACGCGTCGCCCCTGACCGCATCAAGCATCGCGAGGCCTGTATGTCTACTTCCCCCGCTTCCATCACCTGCACCTCCCTCTCCTTCGCCTGGCCCGACGGCACTCCCGTCTTCGAGGATCTCCAGGTGGCGTTCGGTCCCGGCAGGACCGGGCTCGTCGGGGTCAACGGCTCAGGGAAGTCGACCCTGTTGAAGCTGATCGCGGGGCAGCTCACCCCGGCCGAGGGCACCGTCCGTGTCGCGGGCGAGGTCGGGCGGCTTCCGCAGAACGTCACCCTCGACACCGGGCTGCGGGTCGACGAGGTGCTGGACATCGCCGCCCAGCGCGCCGCGCTGCACGCCATCGAGGCCGGCGACCCGTCCATGGAGCACTTCGACGTCGTGGGCGACGACTGGGACGTCGAGGAGCGTGCCGTGGCGACGCTCGGTGAACTCGGCCTCGGCCACATCGGGCTGGACCGCACCATCGGCGAGGTCTCAGGAGGTGAGTCGGTCCTGCTGCGCCTGGCGGCGCTGCTGCTGCGCCGGCCGGACGTGCTCCTCCTGGACGAGCCCACCAACAACCTCGACCTGTACGCGCGCCGGCGGCTGTACGCGGCCGTCGAGGCCTGGTCCGGCGTCCTGGTCGTGGTCAGCCACGACCGTGAACTCCTGGACCTGGTCGACCAGATCGCCGACCTGCGCTCCGGTGAGGTGACCTGGTACGGCGGCAACCTCTCGGCGTACGAGGAGGCGCTCGCCACCGAACAGGAGGCGGCCGAGCGCATGGTGCGCGTCGCCGAGTCCGATCTGAAGAAGCAGAAGCGCGAACTGGCCGACGCACAGGTCAAGCTGGCCCGTCGCAAGCGGTACGGCCAGAAGATGTTCGAGCAGAAGCGTGAGCCGAAGATCGTGATGGGCGCGCGCAAACGCTCGGCCCAGGAGTCCGCGGGCAAGCACCGCATCATGCACGAGGAGAAACTCGCCGGCGCCAAGGAGCGGCTCGACGAGGCCGTGGAGGCGGTGCGGGACGACGACGAGATCCGCGTCGACCTGCCGTACACGGCCGTACCCCCGGGCCGTACCGTACTGACCCTCCAGGACCTGGAGCCGGCGTACGGCGCGAGCGTGGCGGGCAACCTCGACCTGCGCGGGCCCGAGCGGGTCGCGCTGATCGGGCGCAACGGATCGGGCAAGACGACCCTGCTGCGCACGATCGCCGGGGAGCTGGAACCGGTCTCCGGGGAAGCCCACGTCCATGTGCCCCTGCGTTTCCTGCCCCAGCGGCTCGACGTGCTGGACGACGAGCTGACGGTCGCCGAGAACGTGGCCCGGTTCTCTCCCGGTGCCACCAACAACCGGATCCGGGCGCGACTGGCCCGCTTCCTGTTCCGGGGTGCGCGGGCCGATCAGACGGCGGCGACGCTCTCCGGCGGCGAACGCTTCCGGGCGGCGCTGGCCGCTCTGATGCTCGCCGAGCCCGCACCGCAGCTCCTGATGCTCGACGAGCCGACGAACAACCTCGACATGGCGAGCGTGCGACAGCTCACCACGGCTCTGGAGTCGTACGAGGGGGCGCTGATCGTCGCCAGTCACGACGTGCCGTTCCTGGAGTCGATCGGGATCACGCGCTGGCTGCTGATGGAAGGAGAACTGAAGGAAATCACGCCGGAAGCTGTCGGGTATCCCGGCTAGCTTCGGCGGTATGAGCCAGTCCACCACCGGTACACGTCCACCCGTCACCACCTCTGACCAGCCCGTTCCCGGTACTCACTCGTTCATCCACGTCGTCGGGGCCCGTGAGAACAACCTTCGGGATGTGACCCTGCGCATCCCGAAGGGCCGGCTCACCGTCTTCACCGGGGTGTCGGGGTCGGGCAAGTCGTCGGTCGTCTTCGACACGATCGCGGTCGAGTCGCAGCGCCAGCTCAACGAGACGTTCACCTGGTTCGTCCGCAACCGGCTGCCGAAGTACGAGCGGCCGCACGCGGAGGCCATCGAGGACCTCTCGCCCGCGATCGTCGTCGACCAGAAGCCGGTCGGCGGCCACTCCCGGTCGACCGTGGGCACGATGACGGACGTCTACTCGGTGATCCGTGTCCTGTTCTCGCGGCACGGCAGCCCGAGCGCGGGTCCGGCCACCGCGTACTCGTTCAACGATCCGTCGGGCATGTGCCCCGACTGCGACGGCCTCGGGCGCACGGTCCGGCCCGCCTGGGACCGCATCCTGGACCCGGCCCGGTCCCTGGCGGACGGCGCGATCCTTTTCCCGCCGTTCACCGCGGGGACCTGGCAGGGGCAGGGGTACACGAACACCACCGAACTGGACCCGCACAAGCCGGTGGGCGAGTTCACCGTGGCCGAGCGGGAGTTCCTGCTGCGCGGGCGCTCCGGAAGCAAGGTCACCATCAGTGGTTCGGGCGGTACCTGGAGTACCGACTACGAAGGGCTGGCCGACCGCTTCGAGCGGCTGTATCTCAAGCGGGACGTGTCCGCGCTCAGCCAGAAGACACGGGACCAGGTGCGGGGTTACATGACGGAGGGGCTGTGCCCGGGCTGCCGGGGCGCCCGGCTGAACGAGGCGGCGCTCGCCACGCGGATCGGCAACGGGGCGGCGGGCCGGCCGGGCCTGTCCATCGCGGACTGCACCCGGATGCAGGTCAGCGACCTGATCCCGGTCCTGCGGGACATCGACGACCCGGTCGCCACACCGGTCGCGGCGGCGGCCGTGGCCTCGCTGGAGCGCATCGAGGCGATCGGGCTCGGCTACCTGAGCCTGGACCGGGAGACCTCGACGCTGTCCGGCGGGGAGGGGCAGCGGCTGAAGATGGTGCGGCACCTCGGGTCGAGCCTGACCGGGATGACGTACATCTTCGACGAGCCGAGCGTGGGACTGCACCCGCGTGACGTCGGGCGGCTCGGGGACCTGCTGCTGCGGCTGCGGGACAAGGGGAACACCGTCCTCGTCGTCGAGCACGACCCCGACGTCATCGCCCTCGCCGACCACGTGGTGGACATGGGGCCCCGGGCGGGGGCCGACGGCGGCCGGGTGGTGTTCGAGGGGACACCCCGCGAGCTGGCCTCGGCCGACACCCTGACCGGCCGCTGCCTGAACCGCCGCCGGCGGGTGAAGCCGGAGCCGCGGGCCGCCACCGGCGGGCTCCGGGTGAAGGGCGCGGACCTGCACAACCTGCAAAACGTCACGGTGGAGTTCCCGACGGGTGTGCTGACCGCGGTGACCGGCGTCGCCGGGTCGGGAAAGAGCACGCTCGTGTCGAAGGAGTTCACGGCCGCGTACCCGGACGCCGTGGTGGTCGACCAGTCGTCCATCGGCATCTCGGCACGGTCGACCCCGGCCACCTACCTCGGCGTGATGGACACCGTACGGAAGGTCTTCGCGCGGGAGACCGGAGTCGAGCCGGGACTGTTCAGCTTCAACTCCGAAGGTGCGTGCGGGACATGCCAGGGGCGCGGGGTCAGCCACACCGATCTCGCGTTCATGGATCCGGTGACGACGACCTGCCCCGACTGCGAAGGGCGGCGCTTCAAGGACGAGGTGCTGCGGCTGACCGTGGGCGGCAACTCCATCGTGGACGTACTGGAGATGACGGCCGATCAGGCGCTCGACTTCTTCGAGGACGCCGGGGTGCGCCGCAGGCTCCGAGCCCTGCGGGACGTGGGGCTCACCTATCTGACGCTCGGTCAGCCCCTGTCGACGCTCTCCGGTGGGGAGCGGCAGCGCATCAAGCTCGCGACCCGGCTCCACCGGACCGGGGCGGTGTACGTCCTCGACGAGCCCACGACCGGCCTGCACATGTCGGACGTCGACGGGCTGCTCTCCCTGCTCGACCGGCTGGTCGACGCGGGCAACACCGTCGTGGTCGTCGAACATCACCTCGATGTCGTCGCCCACGCCGACTGGGTCGTCGACCTCGGTCCCGACGGCGGCAGGGACGGCGGCCGGGTCGTCTTCGAGGGGACGCCCGGGCAGCTGCTGGAGGCACGGGGGTCGTTCACGGCGGAGCACCTGCGGCGCCATGTCGGGTAGGACCGCGGCAAGCGCTTGCGGGCCGTGAGGCCCGGTGGGGGCGGGTGGAGGCCGGGGGCCGGGGGGCTGTTGTGACTCCGGTGCGGGTTGCATGATGTGCGGGACGCACCCTGCCGAGACGGAGACCGCACGTGCCCAGCCAGAAGGCCCTCATCCGCCGCCCCGGCCCCCGCCTGGCCGAAGGTCTCGTCACGCACATCGAACGGACGGCGGTCGACGTCGAGCTGGCGGCCGAGCAGTGGGAGGCGTACGCGCAGGCGCTGCGGACGCACGGCTGGGAGACGGTCGAGGTGGAGCCCGCGGACGACTGCCCGGACTCCGTGTTCGTGGAGGACGCGGTGGTCGTCTTCCGCAACGTGGCGCTGATCGGCCGCCCGGGCGCGGAGTCCCGGCGCGGCGAGACCGCCGGGGTCGAGGAGGCGGTGGCCCGGCTCGGCTGCTCGGTGAACTGGGTGTGGGAGCCGGGCACGCTCGACGGCGGCGACGTCCTGAAGGTGGGCGACACGATCTACGTGGGTCTCGGCGGACGGACCAACGCCGCCGGGGTCCAGCAGTTGCGGGCCGCGTTCGAGCCGCTCGGGGCCCGGGTCGTCGCCGTACCGGTGAGCAAGGTGCTGCACCTGAAGTCGGCCGTCACCGCCCTGCCGGACGGCACGGTCGTCGGGCACGAGCCGCTGGTGGACACGCCGTCGCTGTTCCCGCGCTTCCTGGCGGTGCCTGAGGAGGCCGGATCGCACGTCGTCCTGCTCGGCGGCGGGAAGCTCCTGATGGCGGCGAGCGCCCCCAAGACCGCGGAACTGTTCGCCGGCCTCGGCCACGAGCCGGTGCTCGTCGACATCAGCGAGTTCGAGAAGATCGAGGGCTGTGTGACATGCCTCTCGGTCCGGCTGCGGGAGCTCTACGTGTGAACACCGGGCGACGTGCTCCGACGGTCCCGGGACCTGGGGTTCCGCCGGACGGGTGCCCTCCGTATGCGAACAGGAATGATCTTCAGAGAGATCGTCGCTGATCAGGGCTCTTTACGACGCGCTTAACCTACGGCATCGTAACCTACGGATACGTAGCCTACGATGCCGTAGGTTGTGTGAACGCTCAGTACTGACGTCCCCTCTGGAGTCCCCGTGACGATCACTTCTCCCCATCTCGGCAGCCCGTCCTCCGACTGGACCGACGCACGGCTGCTGTTCGCGCTGGAAGAAGTGGTGGAGACCGAACTCAACCGTCACCTGAAGGTCGCCAAGGACTGGATGCCGCACGAGTACGTGCCCTGGTCCGACGCCCGTAACTTCCCCGGCGTCTTCGAGGACGGCGAGGCCTGGGGCAAGGAACAGTCCAAGGTCACCGAGCTCGGCCGCATCGCGCTGGTCGTGAACCTCCTCACCGAGGACAACCTGCCCAGCTACCACCACGAAATCGCTTCCCTCTTCGGCCGCGACGGCGCCTGGGGCACCTGGGTGCACCGCTGGACCGCGGAAGAGGGCCGCCACGGCATCGTGATGCGCGACTACCTGCTCGCGTCGCGCGCCGTGGACCCGGACCAGCTCGAAGCGTTCCGTATGCAGCACATGAGCGAGGGCTTCGAGTCGGACAACCGCCACTCGATGCTCCACTCGGTCGCGTACGTCGCCTTCCAGGAGCTCGCGACCCGCGTCTCGCACCGCAACACCGGCCACCAGTCGGGCGACCCCGTCTGCGACCGCATGCTGGCGCGCATCGCGACCGACGAGAACCTGCACATGGTCTTCTACCGCAACCTCCTCAAGGCCGCGTTCGAGCTCGCCCCCGACCTGACCATGCAGGCGGTGCGGGACGTCATCGTCCAGTTCCGGATGCCCGGACACGGCATGCCCGGCTTCGAGCGAGCCGCCGCGCAGATGGCGATCGGCGAGGTCTACAACATGCGGATCCACCACGACGACGTGCTGATGCCGGTGCTCCGCCACCTCAGGGTCCTGCAGATCGACGGCCTGGGCCCCGAGGGCCTCAAGGCGCAGGAGGAGCTCGGCCTCTACATGGGCGGCCTGGACGCCGAGGCCTCGAAGTTCGACGAGAAGCTCGCGGCCCGCAAGGCCCGCATGGCGGCCCGCGCCGCCTCCGCGTGATGCGCGGCCCCGGCTCCGGCGTGCGCGCCTGAGCCGGGGCACCTCTCACTCGTACGCCGTCACCTGGGCCAACGCCGCATCGCGGACGTCGGCCACCGGGTGGCGGCGCAGTGCGTTCAGCTGGATACGCACGGCGGCCCCCAGTCCATACGGGCACCGAGCGCCCCTGCGAGGGCGACGGCGAGCAGCCCCTCGCTGTGACCGCCGTGCGCGGCGAGCCGGCGGGCCGCGCCCAGCAGGGTCCTGGGGTCGCCCTCGTGCGGCCCGCGGAGCAGTCGGCCGGCCAGTTCCGATGCGGTCCTGGCCGCGAGCGCCGGTCGCCCGGCCGTCGGCGCGGCCAGCCGTGCGAGGGCCGATTCCAGTGCATCCGCGTCCTTGTCCAGGTCGAGATGGGCCGCCGTGACCGCGGTCGCCTGCGGTACGAAGCCGTCGTACCGCGCCGGCCCAGCCGGAAGTCCTCGCGAGAGCGCCCGGATCTGCCGCAGGTTCCGGTGACAGGTCAGGTTCGGTTCCGCGGCGTGGAGGGCCGGTGTGACCATGACGGTTTCGTATTCGATGGACTCACACATGAGTTGTGGTCGGGTATGCCGGGACGCGGTTGCTGGCTGACCTCGCCGATGCCACCGGACTGACCAGCGCGCACGATCTTGTTGAGTATGCCGCGCAGCACCGGGCTGGAGGTGGACGATAGCCATCGGCAGTCGTCCACAAGGGCGGCTCTGCTTTTGGGCGGGGAGGTCTGGATGCGGTTGGTGGTGCGTTTGGAGTCGGGTCCGGGGCCGGGGGAACTGCGTTCCCTGCAGGGGTGGTTGCGGTCGGATCCGGATGTGCGCAGGTCCGCGCATGTCGAGGTGCAAGGGAGCGTGCCGCGTCCGGGGGAGATGGGCACGGCACTTGACGTGCTGCAGCTGGTGACGGGTAACGGGTGGAGTGCCGCATCGTTCGTACTGGCGCTGGTGGCATGGCGGCAAACCCGGCCGCAGCGCCCACGGGTAGAGATTCACCACGGTGACACAGTCATCATCCTGACCGATTGCTCACCCGAGGAAATCGAGCGGGCGACCGCAGCGCTGAACGCTGCCGCGGGCGAGGACCGGGACGCATGAGCGTCCTACCCGACCCGAGTGCCTCGCGCGCGGTCCTGATCGGCACGAGCCGTTACGACCACCTGGAACAGCTACCGGCGGTCTCGAACAACCTGACCGCCCTTGCCGACATCCTGAGCGGCCCGCTGTCCCTGCGCATGCCCGCCTCACACGTGACCGTCATCGAGAATCCGTGCGACCCGGCCACCGTGATGAACCCGCTGCGCCAGGCGGCCGCCGAAGCCACCGACACACTGCTCGTCTACTACGCCGGCCACGGTCTCATCGACCCCCACGACACGCTCGCCCTGGCCATGCCACACACGCACCTCGGCCGCATCGAGACCAGCCTGAACTACGACTGGCTGCGCCAGATCCTCCTGGACTCCTGTGCCCAGCGGCACATAGTCCTCCTCGACTGCTGCTACAGCGGCCTCGCCCTCGGCAGAATGAGCGCACTCCAGGGACTCGCCAACCACGCCGCAGTCGAAGGCACCTTTCTCCTCGCCGCCTCCGCCGAAACTCGCACCGCGCTGGCACCGATCGGCGACACCCACACAGCCTTCACCGGAGCCCTGCTCGACACACTGCGCCATGGCATTCCTGGCGGCCCGCCGCTGCTCGACCTGGAGAGCGTCTACCTGCACCTGCGCCGGACTCTGGTAGCACGGGCGCATCCCGCTCCGCAGGCCAGGAACCGCAACAGCGGTGCCCGAGTGGCGCTGGGACGCAACCATGCGGAGATTCCCTCAGCGCCGGTCACCGCGACAGCCGGCCCCGAGCAGCCGGACGAGGTGGACAGGCTGCTTGAGGCATCGAGCGCTCGACTCGTCGTCCAGGCCGGGGAAGTGGCTGCCTTTGGTGCGAATGCCGATGTGGCCTCTCGGCACCAGACAACGGGGGCGCTGAACTCAGCGATGGCCGCCCGCGTCCCTCCCGCGGGCGATGTGGCCAATCCATCCGCAGGCAAGAGTCCTGGCCATGATCGATCAGCCGCCGAATGGGAAGCTGCCCGATACAGGGCACTCGCCGACATCGCCGGGGCGATGGCAAGAGTTGTTGAATTCCACCGGCGTACAAACGCCCGTGCTGTTGTGCGGTCTTCTGTGGTCGGGCAAGGCGCGACGGGCAAATCGGTCGAGGTGACTTACCCGGACTGGAACCACTCACTGCTGCAAGGCATTGAAGGGAACCCGCGGAACCATGAGGTCGTGGAGTATCAGTACCGTGCGGCTGCCATGAAGGCCCTGTTGCAGCTCGAACTAAGGCTCACCGCAGTGACGGTTGTGCAGCCGGGTGTAGTACAGGTGCGCATTGAAGACGCTGCCAACCCGGTGTGGGCGCAGCGAGATTTCTGGGTGCACATCACCACACGGGGTAAACAGGGCCACCGCCTCAGTGCCATCCCGGTAAGCCTCGAGGTGGGGGATCACATGAGCCGGGAGGCACGCGGTGATCGCCGGGGTCAGCCCTTGAGGTAGGGGTGTTCATAGGAATCCGAGACGGTGGACATGTTGCCGCGGTGCGAGGACCATGGGCTGGATTGTGCCCGCCGAGGCAGCCACGCGCGCCGGATTTCCCGATGCGACCGGCCCGGTGCACGGCCACTACTGCTCTACGCGTCGCAGCCCCAGCCGCTCCTTCTCGGACAGGCCGCCCCAGACGCCGAAGCGTTCGTCGTGGGCGAGCGCGTACTCGAGGCACGCGGAGCGCATCTCGCACATTCCGCAGATCCGCTTCGCCTCACGCACGGAGCTGCCCGGCTCGGGAAAGAAGAAGTCGGATCCGGTCTGTGCGCACAGTGCCTGTTCCTGCCAGGAGAGGTCGGGCGCGATGACGGTGTCGTTGTGCATGCCGGCGATCGTGCCGGGCGCCGAAAAACGTTCGATCAACGCCGGCTCAACGGCCGCCCGGCGCACTCCTGGGCGACGGGGCCGGCCCTCGATCCAGAGCGCGAAGCGCGCACGGGGCCCGCAGCTCGGAACCTCACGATGCCCCGGGCGACATGCGGGCGCACGGCGGCGCGGCTCGATCGGGACGGATTCCCGCAGCCGACCGCCTCCGGCACGGACAACGGCCCGGCCCCCGGCACCAGCACCGGCACCGGCACCGGCACCGGGAATCCATCACGGTGAGTGACCGCTGACTCCGCCGGGCCCACGCCGGCCTTCCGGCAGCGGTTGTCAGTGGGCGGTGCGAGACTCGGCAGTGCAGGCAACGGGACCCCTCAAGGGAGGGCAACATGCTCACCACCCGCTTCGTCACCGGCGCCCCAAACTGGGTCGACCTCGGCACCCGCGACATCGACGGCGCCGCGTCCTTCTACCAGGCTCTCTTCGGCTGGGACTTCCGGTCGGCGGGACCGGATTCCGGCGGTTACGGCTTCTTCCAGCTGGCCGGAAAGACCGTGGCGGGCGGCATGCAGACCACCCCGGAGCAGGGCCCGCCGTCATGGGGTGTCTTCTTCCGGAGCCCGGACTCCGACGCGACGGCCAAGGCGGCCGAGCAGGCCGGGGGCAGCGTCCTGTTGCCGCCCGACGACGTCATGGACAAGGGCCGTATGACGATCCTCGCCGACAGGGCGGGCGTCTCCTTCGGCATCTGGCAGCCGGGCACGCACCAGGGCATCGACGTGGCCGGCGCCCCGGGCTCCCTGTGCTGGCTCGAGCTCTACACGCCGGACATCGCGGCGGCGGCCGCGTTCTACAACTCGGTGCTGGGCCTGGAGACCTCGGCCGTCACCTTCCCCGGCGGCACCTATACCTGTATCAATCCGTCCGAGGGCGGCGAGGACGCCATGTTCGGCGGTGTCGTCCCGCTGGCCGACGATCCGACGGAGCAGGGGGCGGAGCCCTACTGGCTGCCGTACTTCGAGGCCACGGACACGGACGCGGTGGCCGCGAAGGCCCAGGAACTGGGCGGTACGGTCCGTATGCCCGCCACCTCCGTGAGCGGCGTCGGGCGGGTGGCGAAGCTCGCCGACCCGTACGGGGCGCGCTTCGCGGTGATCAAGAGCGATCCGGCGCAGGGCTGACCGTCGCCGAGGCCGGGCTAGGGCCCCGTCCCGGCGGCCCGAGGACCGTCTCGGGCGCCCCGCCCCGCCCGGCCCTGCCTCGACGTCCCATGTGATCGGCCGAGGGCCCCTCGTCGGCGACCCCCGGCCTGACGAGCGCGGACCGAGCCGAAGCCACCCGCACGTCCGCGGCCGACCACCTGACCGTTCTACCGTCAACTTCTGAACGCACGAATATTTTGAGAGCGCTCCCAGTCATAACCCTTGACGCTTCAACTCCCCCTGGGGACAGTGGTGCTCCGCAGGGCGTCGATGCCCCACACATCGGCCCGTCCCTGCCTCCCCCACACCCCCAGGAGACCTCCGTGATCTCACGCAGAACGTTCCTGACCGGAGCCGCGGCCGTCACCACGGCCGCCAGTTACCCCGTCTGGGGAAGCGCTCTCAGCCCGGCGGCCGAGGCCGCTCCCGCCACGTGTCAACTCGCCCTCAAGAACGCCTCGTTGCCCGGTACGGTCCGCGCGTACGTCACCGGACACGAACTGTCGACGGGGAACTGGCTGCTGCTGCGCGCCGACGGCAGCGTGTACCGGCCCACCTCCCCGCCGGCGCCGCAGACACCGCTGCCCGTCGACTGCGCCATCCCGCTCGGCGCCGCAGGTTCAGCCCCGAGGGTCTTGACGCTTCCTCAGATGTTCGGCGCCCGCGTCTACTTCGTGCGCGACAGCACCCTCAACTTCTTCCTCAACCCGGGCCCCGCGCTGGTCGAGCCGGCGTTCGCCACGCCGGCCGACTCGAACTACGGCAAGACCTGGTCGTTCTGCGAGTTCACGTTCAACACCCAGCAGTTGTACGCCAACATCAGTTACGTCGACCTGGTCACCGCGCTGCCCATCGGGCTCACTCTGGAGGGCGACACCACGCACACGGTCGCCCCGCTGCCCAACGGTGCCGTCGACAGGATCGCCTCGGACCTCACGGCGCAGGCGGCCCGGGACGGCCAGCCCTGGGACAAACTGGTGATCCGGGGCAACAACGGCTCCGTACTGCGCGTGATCTCCCCGCAGAACCTGATGGCCCCGTACTTCGACCGGCCGGCCGAGATGCCCTTCCGCAACCTCTGGAACAGCTACATCGACCAGGTCTGGGCGAAGTACCGCTCCACCGACCTGAGGATCGACCTCCAGGGCGGCCGGGGCGTGCGCACCGGTCGTGTCAGCGGCGACACGCTCACCTTCGCCGGTGGCCACACCTTCAGTAAGCCCACGTCGAAGGACATCTTCACCTGCAACCACGGTCCGTTCGCCAACAACCCTGGCGATCCCGACGACAAGAAGGCGCTCCTCGCACGCCTCGCGGCCGGCTTCAACCGCTCGATCATGCTGTCCCACCCCAGCCAGCCCAACGGGACGACCACGTCCGACTACTACAAGGGCACCGTCACCAACCACTGGGCGCGTGTCGTGCACGCCAACTCGCCCATCGGGTACGCCTTCCCGTACGACGACGTACGCCCGGACGGCCAGCCCGACGTGTCGGGGGCGGCCCATGACGGCAACCCGCGCCGCTTCACGGTGACGGTCGGAGCGTAGGCGCTCCGCTGGGCCTGCAGCATTTCGACTGCGGGTCCGTCGTGGCGGGGCGCGCAGTTCCCCGCGCCCCTCCATGGCGACCACCGCCCCACAGGACCAGCACCATTTCGTCCGCGGATCCGCCATAGCCCGGCGCGCAGTTCCCCGCGCCCCTCCATGGCGACCTCCGCCCCACAGGACCAGCACCATTTCGTCCGCGGATCCGCCGTGGCCGGGGGCGCAGTTCCCCGCGCCCCTTCACGGGGCGTACCTGAACTGCGCGGCCTAGCGGTTTACGCCGAGGCTCGTCTGACCAGTGTCGTCGGCAGGACGACGCTGGACGGTGCTCCCGCCAATCCGACGGAGGTCCCCTCGGAAGCGGTCCGGTCCAGTCCGCGCAGGAGCAGTCGCGCCATCAGCCGGCCCATCTCCTCTATGTCCTGACGGACCGTCGTGAGCGGTGGGTCGGCCGATTCGGTGACCGGGAGCATGTCGTCGAAGCCGATCACGGCCACGTCCTCCGGCACCCGCCGTCCTCGCTCGCGCAGGACGCGCAGGGCGCCCGCCGCCGTGAGGTCGTTGGCGGCGAACACGGCGTCCAGGTCGGGGCAGCGGTCGAGGAGTTCCCTCATGGCGCGTTCGCCGCCCGCCGGGGTGAAGTCGCCCTCCGCGATCAGTTTCGGGTCCGCGTCCACCATGACGTCACGAAAGCCGTCGAGCCGGTCGACCGCCGAGGTCTGGTCGAGGGCACCGGTGATGTGGGCGACTCGCCCGCGCCCGAGCCCGACGAGGTGCCGGACCGCCTCACGGGCACCGCCTCTGTTGTCGCAGTCGACGTAGACGGCGCCGCGCGAGCCGCCGGCCCAGCCGGGGCGCCCCCCGTACACGGTCGGCACCCCGTGGATCAGGCCCGGCAGCGGGTCGTCGAGGTGCAGCGAGAAGACGAGCGCGCCGTCGACGTGGCCGCCGGCTAGGTAGCGCCCGACGCGGGCGTGGTCGTCGCGCCCCTCCGTCAGCAGCAGCACGAGCTGTGAGTCGTGCGCCGTCAGCTCCTTGCTGATGCCCCGGAGCTGCAGGGCGAAGAAGGGGTCCGCGAAGACCCGCGTCTCCGGTTCGGCGATCACCACGGCGACCGCGTCGTGCCGTCGGGTGACGAGACTGCGCGCGGCCTGGTTCGGGACGTAGCCGAGCTCTTCGACGGCGCGCCTGACCCGCTCGACCAGGGGCTCACGCACGCCCTCACCACCGTTGACGACACGGGACGCGGTGGCCCGGGAGACCCCGGCCCGGGCCGCCACTGCCTCCAGCGTCGGGCGTGGCTGTGTCGACTGCTCGGTCACCTCGGGGCTCCTCAGGGCGGTGTTGCCGATCAGGATAGCCCTCGCCGGACCCGTGTTGAGAGCGCTCCCGATCGGAAAGCCCCTGGAAAACCACCCTGCCCCGCGTCACCGGGCCTTGAGAACCGGGTCAGTGGCGACCAGGGACCAGGGCCTGCCGAACATGCTCTGGACCCGATTTCGTCGCCGCCGAAACCGATTGAGCGTCCGATCCCGGCCGTGGTACCACTTCGTGATTCGTAAGATGATCACGAGATGCGCAAGGGGTTGGCCAGCATGGCGCTTGGAGAACTGGTGAAACTACGGGCGATGGGTCCCGCGGACGCCGACGCGCTGTGGCGCTGGAACCACGACCCCGAGGTCATGCGGTGGATGGACGACACGTATGCCCAGCCGGTGGAGCGCGTCCGCAAGTGGCTGGAGGAGCGCCCCCGCAACTCCTATGGCGACTTGCTCCTTGGCATTGAGGCACTGGCCGACGGCCAGCTCATCGGCCTGGTCGCGCTGCGCGACGCGGACCCGGAGAAGGGCATCGCGGAACTCGACATCTACCTGGGCGAGAAGGCGTATTGGGGCCGCGGATACGCCACCGACGCGGTGCGGACGATCTGCCGCTACGGCTTCGAGGACATGCGCCTCCACAAGGTGACGCTGACCGTGGTCACCGAGAACGACGCCGCACGCAGGGTCTACGAAAAGGTCGGCTTCGTGGAGGAGGGCCGTCTTCGGCAGGTCTTCCGCCGTGACGGCAAGTGGTACGACATGTTCACGATGGGGCTGCTGGCGGGCGAGCTCCGCTGAGCCCCGGCTCAGCACGGGAAGCGCATCCTCACCCGGCTTCGGACCGGGGCGGACGCGCACGGCCTGCTCACCTGGGACCTGAGCATGGACTCCAGCCCGGACCCGACGGCCGGCAAAGAGCACCCGACGGGCCCCGAGGAAGGTGCCAGGCCGTGTCAGGTGCGGGCCCTCCCCGAGCCCGCACCTCCACCACGCCCGCGCCCGGAACTCGCCCGGCCTCGCGGCGCTCAGTGCTCGTGCGGCTCGTACCCCGGAATCGTCCCGTCCGTCTTCTTCACGAGGAACAGCCCCGCCATCCCCATGTCGGAGTGGCTCTGGACGTGGCAGTGGTACATCCACGCTCCTGCCCCGACGCCCTCACCGGCGATCACCTGGAAGCCGAACGAGTCGGCGGGCCCCACGATCTTGTTGTCGATGACCTGACTCGGGTCGTCGGGGCCGGTCAGCAGCCCCGTGCGGTTGTCGGCCCAGCGGTGACCGTGCACGTGGAACGTGTGGTAGTACTCGCCGTGCGTGATCATCACGAACTCGACGCGGTCACCCACGGTGGCCTCGAAGTTGGGGCTCTGGTGGCCGGGCTTGTTGTTGATCGTCATGTCGTTGAAGACGATCGTGTGGGTCTTGTCGGGGAGGATGTCGCCCTTGCGGCGGACGACCAGCGGCCCGTAGAGGCCCTTGCGGACACCGATCGTGCCGTGCTCGGTGCCGACGACGTGGTCGTGGTAGTGCCAGTAACCCGCGCTGCCCGCACGCCAGGTGCCGTCCTTGCGTCGGCCCGGGGCGTGGGTGCGCCAGGTGTACATACGGGTCGCGCCCGGCTCCACATGCGATCTGCTCAGCTTCGTGCCGTCGCTGGAGACCTCGTAGTCCATGCCGTGGACGTGCAGGCTCGCCGCCACGTCCATCGTGTTCTCGACCTCGATGTGCAGCGTGTCGCCCTCGTTGAGTTCGATGAGCGGGCCGGGGATCGTGGCCTCGCCCTTGGCGAGGCCGTAGCCCATCTGCCCGTCGGCGAGCTTCTCCATGTAGAGCTTGACGCGCTTCACCTCACCGCCCGCGGGAGCGGTCCGGACCGGGCTGTCGGCGGATGTCGCGTCCTGCGCGCCGACGAGCGACAACGATGTCGCGACCGTGGCGACGGCGGCCCCGCCCATCATCATCCGCCGACTGAAGCCACGTCTGTCCATGCCGTCCGTGGTGCTCATGCCGAACTCTCCCAACCTGCAACGCAGTCGACGCGATTGACGGAACCGAGTGACAGAGACGAACGGGGGAGACGGTAGTGGCACCTCCCGCGTTTATCCACACCCAGGACAAAGTTCGTGCCATCCCGGTCATAGCTATTGGCGAGTTGCGCGAAAAGGTCTAGCTTCCTTGGCGCTGATGCTGTGACCGACGAGGGATGGGTGACCACATGCGGCGCACACCGCATCAAGAGCCCTTGGCTGTACAAGGGTTGAGCAGAGCCGTCCGCAGACGGAGACGCAGGGGATGGGCCGCGGCGCTGGCCGCCGGAGCCGTGACGGCCGGGGTGCTTTCGGGCCCGTCCGCGAGCGCGCGCCCTGCGCCCGATCCGGCGCTGACAACGATGTCCGTCAAGTCGCCGCCCGGCGGCGCCAACGTAAGGGTGCTGATCTTCCACGGGTCCGCGGCGGGTGGCGAGGAGTCGCCCGTCGTGAACGCCGGTATCGAGGCGATCGAGGACATCGGCCTGTCGGGCCCCGCCGCGCAACGCTTCAACGTGACGGCGACGGACGACGCTTCGGTCTTCACCAACGAGACGAAGCTCGGCCGCTTCAACGCCGTGGTCTTCCTGACCGGCGGCGGAGACGTCCTCGAACCGGAGCAGGAAGCCGGTCTGGAGGCGTACATGGAGGCGGGCGGCGGCTTCCTCGGCGTCCATGACGCGGCCCGCGCCGAGCCGTACTCGGACTGGTTCACCGGTCTGGTCGGCGCCCGCCCGGCGGCCGGCAGCCCGACCACCGTGCAGCGGGCGACCGTGGAGACCGGCGACCGGCAGCACCCGGCCACCAAGGACCTCCCGCTCCAGTGGAAGCGCCCCGACCAGTGGCTGAACTGGGTCAAGAACCCGTCCGGCGACGTGCACACGGTGGCGCGCGTCCGCGAGTCGACGTACCAGCCGGGCGACAGCAGGAACGGCGCGGACCACCCGGTGTCGTGGTGCCGCGACTACGACGGCGGCCGCTCCTTCTACACCGGTATGGGCGGCACGGTCTCCTCGTACGACGAGACGGACTTCCGTGCCCATCTGCGCGGCGCGCTGATGTGGACGACCCGGATCGCGCGGGCCGACTGCAAGGCCACGATCAACGCCAACTACAAGGCGGAGCGCCTGACCCAGCCCAACCAGCCGGGCCAGAACGACCAGATCGGTGAGCCGCACGGCCTGGTCACCGCGCCCGACGGGCGGGTGTTCTACATCGGCCGCGGCGGCGCCGACTCCTCGCAGCCGGTCGTCACGGACTGGAACAACCCGGACATCGGCAAGGGCAAGGGCGAGATCCACGTCTACGACCCGAAGACCAAGAAGGTCACCCTGGCCGGCACGCTCAACGTCTTCGGCAACAAGGGCGGCGGCGACGAGCTGATCAAGGTCGAGGAGGGTTTGCTCGGCATCGAACTGGACCCCCGGTTCGAGGAGAACGGCTGGGTGTACCTGCACTACACACCCCACTCCAAGATCAACCGTGACACGCGGATGGCCGAGCGCTACGTCTCCCGGTTCACCCTCAGCTCGACCACGGGCAAGCTGGACATGAGCAGCGAGAAGGTCCTGCTGAAGTGGCCCGTCCAGATCCACAGCTGCTGCCACTCCGGCGGCGGCATGGCGTGGGACTCGAAGGGCAACCTCTACGTCGCCACCGGTGACAACAACTCCAGTGGCTTCAGCAGCGGTTACTCGGGCAACAACCCGCAGCCGAACTACAAGGGCGTCTCCTTCGCGGACGCGCGCCGCACCGCGGGCAACACCAACAACCTCAACGGCAAGATCCTGCGCATCCACCCGGAACAGGACGGCACGTACACCCTGCCCGAGGGGAACCTCTTCACCGGCAAGGAGACCGCCGAAGGCGGCGGCAAGACCCGCGGCGAGATCTACGTGATGGGCGTCCGGAACCCGGCGCGCATCTCCGTCGACAAGAAGACCGACACCCTGTACGCGGGCTGGGTGGGCCCGGACGCCTCGGCGCCGTCGACGACCTGGGGGCCGGCGAAGTACGACACGTTCGCCGCGATCACCAAGCCGGGCAACCACGGCTGGCCGTACTGCATGGGCAACAAGCAGCCCTACCGGGACCGCAACCTGCCCGACCCGACGCAGCCGCTCGGCTGGTACGACTGCGACAAGCCGAAGAACGAGTCGCCCAACAACGACGGGCTGGTCAACCTCCCGCCGGTCACCTCGAACACCATCTGGTACTCGCCCCAGGGCGGGGGCCCGGACTTCCCGCGCAACGCCGCCGGCGTCCCGTCGTACAAGGCGGAGGAGCAGACGTTCTCGCTGCCGTGGCTGAAGGGCGGCGGTCAGGCGGCGATGGACGGGCCGGTCTACCGGTACGACGCCACGTCGGCGAGTGACGCCAAGTGGCCCTCGTACTGGGACGGCAAGTGGTTCGTGGGCGACTTCTACGACGCCGACCAGCCGCGGCACGCCGTGCTCCTCGACCCGAAGACGGCCGGGCAGGGCGGCATCCCGGTGCACGCCGAGTCGTTGAAGAAGATCGTTCCCGTCGGCAACGACGGCATCAGGAACCTCATGGACTGGAAGTTCGGCCCCGACGGCACGCTGTACGTCCTCGACTACGGACGCGGCTTCTTCACGTCGGACCCCAAGTCCGCTCTGTGGCAGGTGACGTACAAGGGCGGTGGCCCCACACCCGCCGCCGATCAGCTGGCCAGGGAGGCGCAGTGACAGGCGTGACGACCATCCGAAGGCGAAGAACTGGACGGCTGTGGACGGCGCTGCTGGCGTCGCTGCTGATGGTGCTGGGGCTCTCCTCCACCTCGGCGTCCGGCCAGAGCGACGGCGCTCCGGCCGACACGGCGGCGGCCGCGCAGACACTCACGTGGACGGCCGGCGACGACATCACCAAGTACGTGACCGCACCCGCCACGGCGGTCGCGGGCCCGACGACGATCGTCTTCGAGAACAGCGAGGCGACCGGCAACACCATGGGCATGCCGCACACGTTGACGTTCGACGTGTCCGACCCGGAGTACCAGAACGACGTGCCGCTCAACATCCTGGCCAACCCGAACGACGACCAGGGCGGCAGGCACACGGCCGAGGTGACCCTCACACCGGGCCGCTACCGCTACTACTGCACCATCCCCGGGCACGGCCAGATGCAGGGCATCCTCGTGGTGACCGAGGGCACCGGCGAGGACACGACGGCGCCCGAGACCGCGGCGGACGTGAACGGCACGCAGAACGCCGACGGCGCGTACGTCGGTTCGGCGGCCTTGACGCTCAGCGCGACGGACGCCGGTTCGGGCGTGGAGCGGATCGAGTACGCGATCGGTGACGCGGGTGCCTGGCAGCCGTACACCACTCCTGTGGTGGTCGATCAGGTCGGTGACCACAAGGTCCGCTACCGGGCGGTCGACAAGGCGGGCAACATGGCCGCGGAGAAGACCGAACAGTTCACGGTGGTGCCACCGCCGACCGATGACAAGACGCCTCCCGATACGTCCGCCGCCGTGACCGGCGAGCAGAACCCGCAGGGCGAGTACCTCTCCATGGCGACGGTCACGGTGACGGCCTCCGACACCGGCTCGGGCGTCAACACCATCGAGTACGCGCTCGGCGACTCCGGCGCGTGGCAGCCGTACACGGCCCCCGTGATGGTCCACGCGGTGGGCGCGCACAAGGTGCGGTTCCGGGCGACGGACAAGGCGGGCAACGCGGCCGCCGAGAAGTCCGTCTCGTTCACCGTCGTCGCACCGCCCGCCGAGGACAAGACGCCCCCGGTGACCGGTGTCGCGGTCGAGGGCACGAAGAACTCGGCCGGGGCGTACATCAACAGCGCCAAGGTGACGGTGACCGCCACCGACGCGCACGGTTCGGGGGTCGCCGCGATCGAGTACTCGCTCGACGGCGGGCCGTACCTCGCCTACACCACCCCGGTGGTGGTCGACCGCGTGGGCGCGCACACCGTGGCGTACCGGGCGCGCGACAAGGCGGGCAACACCTCGGACGCCCGGACGGTGAGCTTCACGGTCGCCCCGGGCGGCGGTGTGCCGGCACCCAACTGCGCCGAGTACGACGAGCGGTTGACGGTCATCGTCGGCACGGTCGACTCGGGTGTGCCGAACCGGATCACCAACAGCCGTTGCCGTATCAACGAGTTGATCGAGGACGAGAAGGAGTGGACGTCCCACGCGCTGTTCCTCAAGCACGTGAAGACGGTCCTGGACTCCCTCCTCGATGACGGTGTCGTCGTCCAGCGCGAGTACAGGCTGATCAACAAGGCGGCCAAGGAGTCGGGCATCGGTGAGCCCGGCCAGACCGAGGGCTACCGGACGATCCTCGACGGCACGCAGGCCTCCTTCGACAAGTGGCAGCAGGTGGGCGGCGGTTCGTTCGGCCTGAACGCCGACGGAACCATCACGTCGGGCACCTCGAAGGCCGGCCTCGGCATGCTGTGGTTCCCCGAGCGCAAGTACGGGGACTTCTCGCTGAAGCTGCAGTGGCGTGACGACGCGCCGGGCACGGGCAACGCCAACTCCGGTGTGTTCGTGCGGTTCCCGGGGGTCCACAACCACCCCGAGGAGTCACGGCCCGAGTGGGTCGCCATCAAGTACGGGCACGAGGTGCAGGTGTTCGACAGCCCGAGCGGCGACATGTACAAGACCGGTTCGCTGTACGGCTTCGACCGGGTGGGTCTGGCAGGTGCCGGAGTCACCCAGAAGGGCACCTGGAACGACTACGAGATCCGTGTGGTGGACCAGCACTACTCGGTCTACCGCAACGGCGTGCTGATCAACGAGTTCGACAACACCGGCGGTCAGGACTTCACCCCGCCGCGCTCGGACGACCCGGGCACGGACGGGCGGCGGTTCGCCTCCGGCTATCTCGGACTGCAGGTGCACGGCACGACGGACGTGGTCTCGTACCGCGACATCCGGATCAAGGAGTTGTAGGCCTCGGCCGGCCGCGGCCGTGAGGCGGTCGCGGCCGTCACGAGGGTGCGGTTGTCACGAAGGTGCGGGTCCGCTCTCCTTCTTGGCCCTGCTCGGCTGTACCCGCTTGGGCTCGCCCGGCATCTTCGGGTACTCGGGCGGGTACGGCAGATCGCCCAGTCCGTGGTCGTGTTCGTCACGGCTGGCGAGTTCGAGCAGGGCTTCGAGGGAGTAGGCGTGGTCGTCCATGTCCGCGTGCACGTCGCCGAGTTCGGCGAAGCGCGCGGGCATGGTGGCCAGGTCGAAGTCCCTGGGTACGGCCTCGCCGACCTCGTCCCAGGTGAGGGGCGCCGACACCGGCGCGTGCGGGCGGGGGCGTACGGAGTACGCGGAGGCGATGGTGCGGTCCCGGGCCGTCTGGTTGTAGTCGACGAAGATCTTCTCGCCGCGCTCCTCCTTCCACCAGGCCGTCGTGACCTGGTCCGGCATGCGGCGCTCCAGCTCACGCCCGACGGCGATGGCGGCCCGGCGGACCTGGGTGAAGGTCCAGCGGGGCTCGATCGGTACGAAGACGTGCAGCCCGCGGCCGCCGGAGGTCTTGGGGAAGCCGCGCAGGTCCCCGTACTCGTGGAGCACCTCGCGCAGCTCGTGGGCGGCGCGGACCGCGTCGGCGTAGTCGGTGCCCGGCTGCGGGTCGAGGTCGATGCGCAGTTCGTCGGGCCGGTCGACGTCGTCGCGGCGCACCGGCCAGGGGTGGAAGGTCAGCGTGCCGTACTGGGCGGCCCACACGACGGCGGCGACCTCGGTGGGGCACATCTCGTCGGCGCTGCGGCCGCTCGGGAAGGAGATGTGCGCGGTGGGAATCCAGTCGGGCATGTTCTTCGGCGCCCGCTTCTGGAAGAACGACTCGCCGGCCATCCCGTCGGGGTAGCGCTCCAGGGTCGTGGGTCGGTTCCGCAGGGCGCGCAGGATGCCGGGTCCGACGGCGATGTAGTACTCGGCGAGGTCCCTCTTGGTGAAGCCGCGCTCCGGGAAGAAGACCTTGTCCGGGCTGGACAGCCGTACCGTCCTGCCCGCCGCCTCCAGCTCCACCGCGTCTCCCATGCGAGCCACGGTAGGCGTATCGCACATTCCCCGCATATCCGGTCACAGCTTCCATGCCGGGCGAATCCGGATGGGTCCGCGCAGAATCGGAGCATGGATCTGCCGGTGATGCCGCCCGTGAAGCCCATGCTCGCCAAGTCCGTGGCGAGGATTCCGCCGGGCATGCACTACGAGGCGAAGTGGGACGGCTTCCGGGCTGTCGTCTTCCGTGACGGCGACGCCGTCGAGATCGGCAGCCGTAACACGAAGTCGCTGGTCAGGTACTTCCCCGAGCTGGTGGAGGCGCTGCGGGAGCGGCTGCCGGAGCGCTGTGTGCTGGACGGCGAGATCGTGATCGCGCGCGGTGGAAGGCTGGACTTCGACGCCCTCACCGAGCGCATCCATCCGGCGGCCTCGCGTGTACGGACGCTCGCCGAGCGGAACCCCGCGTCGTTCGTCGCGTTCGACCTGCTCGCGCTGGCCGACGAGTCGCTGGTGGACGTCCCCCTGACGGACCGGCGGGCGCTGCTGGTGGCGGCGCTGTCCGGCAGCACGCCTCCCGTTCACGTGGCGCCGGCGACCACGGACATCGAGGTGGCGCGGCGGTGGTTCGAGCAGTACGAGGGCGCCGGGCTGGACGGGGTGGTCGCGAAGCCCCTCACCCTGCGCTACCGGCAGGACGAACGCCTGATGTTCAAGATCAAGCACGAGCGCACTGCGGACGTGGTGGTCGCGGGCTACCGGCTCCACAAGAGCGGACCGGTCGTCGGTTCGCTGCTGCTCGGCCTGCACGACGCCAGGGGGACGTTGCAGCACGTGGGAGTGTGTGCCGCCTTCACGATGAAGCGGCGCGAGGAGCTGATCGCGGAGCTGGCGCCGCTGCGGATGGAGTCGGCCGCGGGGCACCCGTGGGCGGCCTGGGCCGACGAGGCGGCCCACGAGTCGGCGCGGCTGCCGGGCGCGCCCAGCAGGTGGACCGGCAAGAAGGATCTCTCCTGGACACCGCTGCGGCCGGAGCTGGTGTGCGAGGTGGCGTACGAGCACATGGAGAACGGCGAGCGCTTCCGGCACACGGCGCGTTTCCGCCGCTGGCGCCCCGACCGTACGCCCGAGAGCTGCACGTACGCCCAGCTGGAGGAGCCGGTCGGCTACGACCTGGCGGACATCCTGGGGCCGCGGGACTGAGCACCCGTCCGGCGTGCGCCTTCCGGGCGAACACACCCGGGACGCCATCCGCGGCGAACCGGATCGGAGGCCTCCGGCCGCCCACGCCCGCACCCAGCTTCAACACCCTTACAGCGCAGGGCGGTTGGGTACCGATCCCGCGTACGGCGAAATCGTCGTGCCGCCGCACCGCCCGGCCGACCCGCCACAGCCGCCCGACCGCACCCGTGACCCGCTTGGACCAGCGCGCGCCTTCGATCTTGGCTCATTGGGTAATCCCTCATTGAACCGATAACCTGATAAACGACGAAACGGGGCACGGTGGCCACGCTGGGCATGAGACGGACGGGGCGTACGAGACGCGCCGCCATGACGACGACACTGCTTTCGACGCTCCTGGTGGGGGCGGTGGTGTCGGGCTGCACGCGCGGCGACCCCCTCGACGACGGACGCGGAAAGATGCCGCCGCGCTCGGACAGCACCGCGGAAGGCTCCAGCCCGCCGCCGAGCCCGGCGCCCAGGACCGCTTCCCCGCTCGTCGTGAAGATCGACAACGTGCCGGGGGCCCGGCCCCAGACCGGCCTGGACGCCGCGGACGTCGTGTACGCCGAGCAGGTGGAGGGCGGTCTCAGCCGGCTGATGGCGGTGTACGCGACCCGGCTGCCGGAGGCGGTCGGCCCGGTGCGCAGCGCGCGCGAGTCGGACCTGGAGCTGCTGCGCCAGTTCCACGAACCCACGCTCGCCTTCTCGGGAGCCCAGGGGAAGCTGCTCCCGCTGATCGACCGGGCGCCGCTGCGCACCGCCCTGCCGGAGGACAAGACGTCCGCGTACTACCGCGGCACCGACCGGCCCCAGCCGCACAACCTCTATCTGCGCCCTCAGCGGCTGCTGGCCTCCGCTCCGGGGGCCGACGCCCTGACGACGGGATTCCGGTACGGCGCGCCGCCCGCGGGAGGCACGGCCGAGAGCACGCGCACGGTCCGCTTCCCGGCGGCCCGCTTCACCTTCGACTGGTCCGGGGACCGGCGGAGCTGGCTGGTGTCGATGGACGGGACGCCGACCGTGACGACCGGCGGCAAGCGGGTGGCGGCCTCCACGGTCGTCGTGCAGTACGTGAAGGTCCGCAAGTCCCGGTTCCACGACTACCTCGGCAACAACACGCCCTACACGGAGACCGTGGGCTCGGGCACGGCGAAGGTATTGCGCGACGGCAAGGCCTTCGACGCCGCCTGGAAGCGGCCCTCGGCCGCGGAGGGCACGCAGTTCACGACGGCCGACGGCGCGCCGTTGAACTTCGCGAAGGGCCAGGTGTGGGTGGTGTTCGCGAAGGCGTGAACCTCGCCGGGCACGGCGTCCCCCGGCCGTGCCCGGGGCGCCCCCGGTGGAGTGCTAGCGCTGGGTGACGAGGGGCTCCCCCGGACCGCCGGGATTGCGGAGCCCCTCCGCCGCGTCCGAGACCCGCTGGATCAGATCGAAGAAGAGGGTCCGCTCCTCGCCGGAGAGCGGAGCCAGGAAGACCTGGTTCATCCGGGCCGTCCGCACCGTCAGCTTGCGGTGGACGCGCACACCCTCGTCCGTGAGGCGCAGCATGAAGCGGCGGCCGTCCTGGGGGTCGCGGACCTTGCCCAGGAGGCCGCGCCGGCCGAGCCGGCTGATGACCTCGGCGATGGTGGACCGGTCGAGACCCACCCGCTCCCCCACCGTGCGCTGATCGAGCCCTGGTTCGGCGACGAGGGCGTTCAGGACCGCGAACTGGGGCGAGGTGATCTCCTCGGAGACCATCGTGTTCCACAGCAGGTAGTGCGCCTGCTGCAGCCGCCGGGCCAGGTGCCCGGGGTGGGCGGAGAGATCCACCGCGGCCATGAGCGCTCCTAAATCGTTGGTGCACTGAACGATACCGGGCAGTCGCACGCCTTGTCTCGCCCCGCGTCGAGACTCCGGCCAGGCCCTTCATCCCAGGTCTTGACGGTTCACGGCCGGAATGGCAGCGTGTTCGAAACCTCGAAGAAATGCTCAGTGCCCTGACTAATCAGGGCCACGGGACGTTCGGGAGAGATGAGGCTTCGCAGATGGACAAGGTGGTCGCCACAGCCGCCGCGGCTGTGGCCGATGTTCCCGACGGCGCGACACTCGCCGTCGGCGGTTTCGGCCTCAGCGGGGTGCCGAACGTACTGATCGAGGCGTTGTACGAGCGCGGGGTCTCGGGCCTGGGCGTGGTGTCCAACAACTGCGGGGCCATGGAGTCCGGCCTCGCGGTCCTCCTGGCGGCGGGCCGCATCGCCCGCGTCACCGGTTCGTACATCGGCGCGAACAAGGAGTTCGCGCGGCAGTACCTCGCCGGGGAGCTGGAGGTCGAGATGATCCCGCAGGGCACCCTGGCCGAGCGGCTGCGGGCCGGCGGGGCCGGCATCCCCGCGTTCTACACACCCGCCGGGGTGGGCACACAGGTCGCCGACGGCGGGCTGCCCTGGCGCTACGACGGTGACGGCGGCATCGCGCTGGCCTCGCCGCCGAAGGAGGTCCGGGAGTTCGACGGCACCCCGTACGTGCTGGAGCACGGCATCCGCACCGACTTCGCCCTGGTACGGGCCGCGAAGGGCGACCGGCACGGGAACCTCGTCTTCAACAAGTCCTCCCGGAACTTCAACCCCCTCGCCGCAATGGCCGGACGGGTGACGATCGCCGAGGTGGAGGAGCTGGTGGAGCCGGGCGGGATCGATCCGGACGCGGTGCATCTGCCGGGGATCTTCGTGCAGCGGGTCGTCGCCCTCACCGCGGCGCAGGCGGCGGACAAGAAGATCGAGCAGCGCACGGTCTCCGCGCCTGCCCGAGGGACGGGGAGCCGGTAATGGCCTGGAGCAGGGAAGAGATGGCCGCTCGCGCCGCGCGCGAACTCGCCGACGGGCAGTACGTGAACCTGGGCATCGGGCTGCCGACGCTGATCCCCAACCACCTCCCGCCGGGCGTGGAGGTGATCCTGGAGTCCGAGAACGGCATCCTGGGCACCGGCCCGTACCCGGCCGAGGACCAGGTCGACCCCGACCTGATCAACGCGGGCAAGGAGACGGTCACCGTCCTGCCCGGCGCCTCCTACTTCGACTCGTCGCTGTCGTTCGGGATGATCCGCGGCGGGCACATCGATGTCGCCGTGCTGGGTGCCATGCAGGTCTCCGCGGGCGGGGATCTCGCCAACTGGGCCGTCCCCGGCAAGATGATCACCGGGATCGGCGGGGCGATGGACCTGGTGCACGGCGCCCGTACCGTCATCGCCGTGATGACCCACACCGCCAAGGACGGATCGCCCAAGGTCCTCGACGCGTGCACGCTGCCGCTGACCGGCAAGGCCTGCGTGGACCGCGTCATCACCGACCTCGGCGTCCTGGACGTCACCGGCGACGGCCTGGTACTCGTCGAGACCGCGCCCGGTGTCACGGTCGAGGAGATCGTGGCGAAGACCGCCGCGAAGATCCGTATCGCCGACGAGCTCACCGAGGAGACCCAGTCGTGAAGGACGTCTACATCGTCGACGCCGTCCGTACGCCGTTCGGCAAGTACAACGGCGCTCTCGCCGCCGTCCGGCCGGACGACCTGGCCGCCCACGCCCTGCGCGAACTCATGGCCCGTACTCCGGAGTTGGACCCGTCCCGCATCGACGACGTGTACTTCGGCAACGCGAACGGCGCCGGCGAGGACAACCGCAACGTCGCCCGCATGGCCGCCCTCCTCGCCGGTCTGCCCACCTCCGTACCGGGCGTGAGCGTCAACCGGCTGTGCGCCTCCGGCCTCGAGGCCGTGATCCAGGCCGCCCGCGCCATCGCGCTCGGCGACGCCTCGGTCGCCCTCGCCGGCGGCGTCGAGTCCATGACCCGCGCCCCCTACGTGCTGCCGAAGAACGACCGGCCCTTCCCCGCCGGGCACACCGAGCTGTACTCCACCACCCTCGGCTGGCGCATGGTCAACCCGAGGATGGACCCGCAGTGGACCGTCCCGCTCGGCGAGTCCGCCGAACTCATCGCCGACAAGCACAAGATCACCCGCGAGCAGCAGGACGAGTACGCCCTCGCCAGTCACCGCAAGGCGGCCGCCGCCCAGGCCGCGGGGTTGTTCGACGCCGAGATCGCTCCCGTTCCCGTTCCTCAGCGCAAGGGCGACCCGGTGGCGTTCGCGGCCGACGAGTGCGTACGCGCCGACACCTCCCTCGCCGCGATGGGCAGGCTCAAGCCGTCGTTCCGCCCCGAGCACGGCACGGTCACCGCGGGCAACGCGTCGCCCCTGAACGACGGCGCCGCCGCCCTGCTGCTGGTCGACGAGGAGGGCCTGCGGGCCACCGGCCGCGAGCCCCTCGCCCGGGTGTCCGCCTCGGGTGTCTCCGCGCTCGACCCGCACTACTTCGGCCTCGCGCCCGTCGAAGCCGTCAACCGCGCACTCGCCAAGGCGGGCAAGGGATTTGACGACCTGTCGGCTCTCGAACTGAACGAGGCCTTCGCCGCCCAGGTCCTCGGCTGTGTCGCCGAGTGGCCCGAGTTCGACCCGGCCGTCCTCAACCCGCAGGGCGGCGCCATCGCCCTGGGCCACCCCCTCGGCGCGTCCGGCGCCCGCCTCGCCGGGACCGTCGCCCATCAACTCGCCCGCCGGGGGTCGGGAGTCGGCGTCGCCACTCTCTGCATCGGCGTCGGCCAGGGCCTCGCCCTCGTACTGGAGCGTTAGGAACCCTCATGACTCTCACCCAGCCGGACATCGACCAGGAGATCAGCGACCACCAGGAGTCGTACGCCAAGGCGGTCGCCGGCGGCGCGCCGGTCCTGCACCACCCGCGGCGCGACTACGCCCCCTACCGCAGCTCCCTGCTGCGCCACCCGAAGCAGCCGCTGGTCGCCGTGAGCGGCGGCGACCCGGAGACCGTCGAGCTGTCGGGCCCCGTGTTCGGCGTCACCGACATCACCGAGCACGACAGCGACCTGACGCTCCAGCACCGGGGAGAGCCGATCGGCGAGCGGATGACCGTCTCGGGCCGTCTGCTCGACCGAGAGGGCCGGCCCGTGCGCCGCCAGCTCGTCGAGATCTGGCAGGCCAACGCCGCCGGCCGGTACGCCCATCTGCGCGAGCAGCACCCGGCTCCGCTCGACCCCAACTTCACCGGTGTGGGACGGACCCTGACGGACGATCAGGGCCGGTACTCGTTCACCACGGTCAAGCCGGGCCCCTACCCGTGGGGCAACCACACCAACGCGTGGCGGCCCGCGCACATCCACTTCTCGGTCTTCGGCACGGCGTTCACCCAGCGGCTCGTGACCCAGATGTACTTTCCGAGCGACCCGTTGTTCCGGTACGACCCGATCCTGCAGTCCGTGACGGACGAGGCGGCCCGCGACCGGCTGGTCGCCGCCTACGACCACGACCTCTCGCAGCCCGGCTTCTCGATGGGCTACTCATGGGACATCGTCCTCGACGGTCCCTCCGCCACCTGGATCGAGGAAGGCCGTTGACCATGGCCGAGCGACTGCTCCCCACCCCGTCCCACACCATCGGCCCGTTCTACGGCCACGCGCTTCCCTTCCCGGGCGGCGACCAGGTCGCGCCCCGGAACCATCCGGACGCGATCAGCCTGCACGGGTACGTGCTCGACGGCGCGGGCACGCCGATCCCCGACGCCCTTCTCGACTTCTGGCAGGCGGCGCCCGACGGCTCGTTGAAGGGCGCCCCCGGCTCGATGCGCCGCGATCCGTCGACGGGCGGTTTCGTGGGCCGCAACGGCGTCGACTTCACCGGCTACGGGCGGGTCCCCACGGACGCCGACGGGCACTACGCGCTGCACACGCTGCCGCCGGGCAACCCCGGGCTGCCGTACGTCGGCGTGTGTGTGTTCGCCCGCGGTCTGACGCACCACCTCTTCACCCGGGCGTACCTCGCCGACGGCGCGGACCCGCTGCTCGACTCGCTGCCGGCCGACCGGCGCGCCACGTTGGTCGCGACCGCCGGCCCGATGCGGACGTACCGTTTCGACATCCGCCTTCAGGGCGAAGGCGAAACGGTCTTCCTGGAGTTCCAGTGACAGCTGCCGACCCTGCCGGTTCCGGCGATCCCGTCCGTCCGGACAATCCTGCCGGTGACGACGCCGGGCTCCTCGCCCCCGGGCGGGCGGGCTCCCCCGCCGAGGCCGCCACGACCGACGGCGCCTTTCTGCAGGCGCTCCTCGACGCGGAGGCGGCACTCACCCGGGCGCAGGCCTCGCTGGGCACGGCCCCGGCCGGGGCGGCCGACGCGGTCACCGCAGCGGCCGACGCGGCACGGTTCGACGTCCACGCGCTCGCGCTGCGCGCGCGGGCCGGCGGCAACCCGGTGATCCCACTGGTCGCCGACCTGAGCGCGGCGGTCGACGCCGAGCACTCCCCCTATGTCCACCGGGGCGCGACCAGCCAGGACATCATGGACACGGCCGCGATGCTGGTCGCGGTCCGGACGCTCGACCCGGTCCTGGCCGACCTCGCCCGTACGGAGCGCGCGCTGGCCCGGCTGGCGCGCAAGCACCGGGACACGGCCATGCCGGGGCGCACGCTCACCCAGCACGCCGTGCCGACCACCTTCGGTCTGAAGGCGGCGGGCTGGCGGTCGCTGGTGCTGGACGCCAGAGACCGCGTCCAGGCCGTGCGGGACGGCCTGCCGGTACAACTCGGGGGCGCAGCAGGCACCTTGGCGGCGTTCACCGCGTACGGCGCCCCGGACACGCGAGGTCTCGTCGAGGCGTACGCGCGTGAACTGGGCCTCGCCGCGCCGGTGTTGCCCTGGCACACCCTGCGTACGCCCGTCGCCGACCTGGCGGGAGCCCTCGCGTTCACCGCGGGCGCCCTCGGGAAGACGGCCGCGGACGTACTCACCCTCGCCCGCACGGAGATCCGCGAACTGAGCGAGGGCACGGGCGGCGGGTCCTCCGCCATGCCGCACAAGGCGAACCCCGTGCGGGCCACGCTCGTCGCGGCCGCGGCCCGCCGGGCACCACAGCTCGCGGCGACGCTGTACGGGGCCATGGCGGCCGAGGACGAACGGCCCGCCGGCGCCTGGCACGCCGAGTGGGAACCCCTGCGCGACCTGCTGCGCCTGACGGGCGGGGCGGCGCGTGACGCGGCCGAGCTGACCGAGGGCCTGCAGGTGCACGCGGACGCGATGCGCGCCCATCTGGACCTCACCCACGGCCTGATCGTCTCCGAGCGGCTGTCCGCCGAACTAGCACCGGTACTCGGGCGTGCCCGGGCCAGGGACGTCCTCACGCGCGCCGCGCGACGGGCCACCGCCGAGGACCTTCCCCTCGTGGAACTCCTCGCGGCGGAACCCGAGTTGGAGGACCTCGACCTCGCGGCCCTCACCGATCCCACCCGGTACACCGGCTCCGCCGGAACCCTCACCGACCGTGCACTGGAGCGACGTTGACCAGCCGACCGCCCCTGCCCGACGGCATGTTGCTCCACCATCGCGCGGAGGGGCCCGCGACGGCTCCGCCGCTGCTCCTCGGCCCTTCCCTCGGCACATCGACGGCGCTGTGGGACAAGGTCGCACCCGAACTCTCCGTCACGCACCGGATCGTGCGCTGGGACCTGCCGGGCCACGGCGGCTCCCCCGCCTCTCTGATCGGCCCGGGCGCGACCGTCGCCGACCTCGCCGAGCTGGTGCTGGCGCTGGCCGACTCGCTCGGCATCGACCGGTTCTCGTACGCCGGTGTCTCGCTCGGCGGAGCGGTGGGACTGCATCTCGCCGTGCACCACCCGCAGCGGGTGGAGAAGCTCGCCGTGATCTGTTCCTCCGCGCACTTCAACGGTTCGAAGCCGTGGGAGGAGCGGGCGGCACGCGTACGGGACGAGGGACTGGCCGAACTGGCGGAGAGCGCCGACTCCCGTTGGTTCACGCCCGGGTTCACCGTTCCCGCGCTGGTCGAGGACCACCGGTCGGCGGACCCGGACGCGTACGCCGCGTGCTGTGACGCGCTGGCGGCCTTCGACCTCCGGGCGGACCTGCCGCGCATCGGTGTTCCGACGCTGCTCGTCGCCGGGCGCGAGGACCCGGCGACCCCGCCCCCGCATCTGCGGGAGATCGCGGACGCGGTGCCGGGCGCCGCGCTCGTGGAGATCCCGGGCGCCTCCCACCTCGCGCCCGCCCAGTGCCCGCGGGCCGTACTCACGGCGCTGCGCGCGCACTTCGACGGTGGTGCCCGGCGCGGGATGGAGGTGCGGCGGCAGGTGCTCGGCGACGAGCACGTGGACCGGGCACAGGCACGGCAGTCGGCGTTCACCGCACGGTTCCAGGACTTCATCTCCCGGTACGCGTGGGGTGAGATCTGGACGGACGAGACGCTGGCCCGCCGCGAACGCAGCATGATCACGATGACGGCGCTCGTGGCGCACGGGCACTACGACGAGCTGGCGATGCACGTCCGCGCCGCCCGCCGCAACGGGCTCACGCCGGAAGAGATCGGCGCGGTGCTGTTGCAGACCGCCGTGTACTGCGGTGTTCCGGCGGCCAACTCGGCGTTCGCCGTGGCCCAGCGGGTGCTCGCCGAGGAGGAGTGACCTGCCGGTCGGGCGCGTGGCAGTGCCCGTACCGCCACTGAACGCGCGGGCAGGCACGGCGCGCCCCGTGGGGCTCGGGAAAACTCACGTACGGGGCCTCGGCGTTCAGCGGGCGACGCGTCCCGGGTCCAGTGCCTCGCGGGCCCGTGCCACCAGGCCGTCCGCGCCGCAGGAGAGCGCCAGGGTCAGACCGCGGTTGATCTCCGTGACGGAACGGGACGCGATGCCGTACTCGACGCGGGCCGCGGCGTGTTCGTAGGCACAGGGTGACGCTTCGAGGTACGTGACGGCCTGGGCGTAGAGCGTGACCGAGCGCTGGCCGGTCTCCAGGGCGGCGGCGCAGCGCAGGGCTTCGCCGATGGCCGTGTCGGTGCCGAAGCGCTCGGCCTGGGCGCGGGCGTCGGCGGCCACCTCCGCGGCGCGACGCGGGTCCTGGACGGCGAGGGTCCGGGCGAGGTCTCCCGCCCAGGGCGCCATCACCGTGTTGTGCCCGCCGCGGGCCCCGGACAACTTCTCGGCGGTCTCCAGTTCGTTCACGCCTTCCTCGACGCGGCCGGTGGCGATGAGCAGGCGGCCCCTTATCGAGTGGGTGTCCGGCAGGACGATCGTGGACGGGTGGGGCGGCTCGAAGGCGTACCGCTCGGCGATCTCCTCGGCCTCGCCGACCCGGCCGCGGGCGAGCAGGGTGTCGATGAGCATGCACGCGGCGGACCAGTGCATGGGCAGTCCGCGGCCCACCCGGTCCGCGAGGCGCAGGGCCTCGCGCAGGGATTCGTCCGCCTCCCTGAGACGGCCCCGTCTGCGGAGCACGTACCCGCCGAAGGCGTGCGCGAGGGCCAGATGGCCGCCGCTCCACCCGGCGGACTCGTATGTCCGCCGGGCCTCGGTGAAGAGGCTCTCGGCGCGGTCGAGGCGGTCCGCGTAGGTGTACGAGATGCCGAGCATCATGAGGAGCTCGAAGCTCCACTCGGTGTCGGTCCAGCCGAGGCCCGGCGCGAGCCGGCCGTTGACGAGCGAACGGTCGCAGAGCTCGGCGACCTCCTCGGCGTTCTCCCCGCGGGTCATCGCGTCGAAGGCGCGCAGGATGAGCAGGGCGCGCTCGGAGTTGTCGCGGCCGGTGAGCGGCTCGACGAGCCCGGCCAGCCGGCGGGAGCGGCCGGGCGCGTCCTCCTCGCCGGCGTGGATGCCCTCCCACATGTAGTGCACGGCCTGCAGTCGCATCCGGGCGGGGCCCGGCTCCAGCCGGTCGGCCTCCGCGTCGACCGTGGCCACGGCCTCCTCGAGCTGGTCGTTGTGGACGAGCGCCGAGGAGAGCCGGCAGACCGCGTCGACCCGCAGCTCCTCCTCCAGGCCGTGCACGGTGAGTGCCTGCCGCAGGTACCCGATCGTGGTCGCGGGCGAGGTGAGGAGTGTGGCGCAGCCCAGTTCGTAGAGCACGCGCGCGTGGACCTCGGGAAGCGGCGGTTCCAGCAGGGCGCGTTCCAGACAGCGGCGGGCCGCGTCCGGGGCGCCGACGGCGAGATGCTCGCGGGCCGCCTCGCGCAGCTGCTCGACGAGTTCGGGGTCGTCGTCCGGATGGACCTCCAGCAGGTGGCGGGAGGCCGCGGCGGCGCCCAGCCCCGACGCGGTGACGACGGAGGCGGCCACGCCGTGCATCGCGGTGCGCAGCGCGTCCGGGATCGAGCGGTAGACGGCGGTGGCGATGAGCGGGTGGACGAACTCCAGGTCGCGGTCGGCGGCCTGGCCGGACGTCCGGTCGGCCTCGGTGAGGATGCGGGCCACGCTCAGGCGTGCCGCGCAGCGCTCCGCCTCGTCCCGCTGCATTCCGGCGAGTTCGGCCGCCAGTTCCAGGGAGATCTGCGTGCCGAGAATGGCGGCCGCCCAGGCGAACTTCGTGGCGTCGACGCCGAGTGCCTCCAGCCGGTCGACCAGTCCGCGGCCGCGTGCCGAGCGGTTCAGGGCGCGCAGTTGTGCGGCCGAGTCCTCGACGGGGTCGAGTTCGCTGTCCTGGACCTTGGCGAGGAGCTCCACGCTCTCGTAGGGGTTGCCGCCGGTGACCGCCCACACCTCGCGGCAGAACGGGGCGTCGGCGTGCGCGCCGAGCGTGGCGCGGGTGAGTCCGGCCGTGGCGTCCGGAGTCAGTGCGCGCAGGGCGGGCATCGGGTGGGCCAGCGCGCCGATCGCGTCGAGGTGGCGGGCGCTCTCGCCGGTGGCGTCCCCGGGGCGCCGGGCGACCACGACGAGGACGGGCAGGTCGTCGAGGCGCTCGGCGAAGGCCGCCAGCCAGTGGAGGCTTTCCTGGTCGGCCCAGTGGGCGTCGTCGACGAGGAGCACCAGCGGCCACTCGCGGCGGGCGAGTCTGCGTACGGCGGCCACGAGGCCGTCGCACACGCCCTGCGGGTCGGCCTGGCGCGCGCCCGGCTCCGCGATGCCGAGCGCGGGTCCCGCGATGTCGTACCAGTCGCCGAAGTACTCGCGGGCCTCGTCGGGCATCAGCGCGACGAGCGCGGGCTGGAGCAACTGCCGTACGACGTTGAAGGGGACGGACGTGATCGTCTCGCCGCCCCGGGCCGACCAGACCGTGCAGCGGCCCTCCGCGACGGCGCGGACCTGGCCGAGCAGGGCGGTCTTGCCGATGCCCGCCTCACCTGTGAACACCAGCAGGCTGCCCGCCGCGGAGCCGGCGCACAGGGCGTCGACGGCCTCCGCGACCGCGGCGAGTTCCGCGTCGCGCTCCCAGAGGGGTGCCGAGGCGGCCGTACCCGGCCGTGCCTCCGTCATCCCGCTACCTCCCCAGGTCGCCCAAACGACGTACAGGCCTTGAGCCTAGTCCTCCCGGAGGCGCGATGGAGCCTGGTCGGGACACCTGTTGCCGTGAGGGGTGACACCGGAGGACGAGAGGCGACGGCATCGGCCGCCGACCAGCACGGGTGAAACTTATTGACAGTCAAAAGCCGTGAACTGAAACTAACTTTCAGCATCGTCGTGAGAGCGGAAGGAACGGCATGGACGCTCCGGCGCAGGGCTCCGACCTGCGGACCGACAGGCCGGAGCGCTCCCGAAGGGCGCTGGTCGCGGGGTCGGTGGGCAATTTCATCGAGTGGTACGAGTTCGGTGTCTACGGCTACTTCGCGACGGTCATCGCCGCCAGGTTCTTCACCCCGGAGGGCGGCAGCGAGGCCGAGGCCCTGGTCCGGACGTACGCGTCGTTCGCGCTCGCGTTCTTCTTCCGGCCCGTGGGCGCCGCACTGTTCGGCCGGCTCGGCGACCGGGTCGGGCGCCGTCCCGTGCTCGTCCTGGTCATCGTCCTCATGACGGCCGCGACGACCCTCATCGGCGTGCTGCCCACGTACGACACGGTGGGCCCCCTCGCACCCTGGCTGCTCACGCTCCTCCGGGTGGTCCAGGGCCTGTCCGCGGGAGGGGAGTTCGGCGGGGCGGTGTCGGTGATGACGGAGTTCGCGCCACCGGGCAGGCGGGGGTTGTACGGATCGTGGCAGTCGTTCACCGTGGCGCTGGGGCTGCTGGGCGGGGCGGGGGCGGCGGCCCTGCTGGCGACCCTGCTCTCCGAGGCGCAGTTGAACTCCTGGGGCTGGCGCCTGCCGTTCCTGCTGACGCTGCCGCTGGGGCTGGGGGCCCTGTGGCTTCGGCTGCGCCTCGACGAGACACCGTCGTTCGAGGCCCTCCGGGAGGAACCGCGGCACGAACGGCCCCCGGGCCGTGAGGTGGCGAAGGCGATCGCGCTCGGGGCGGGGCGCGTCATGGGCTGGGCCGCCGCCGGCTACACCTTCCTCGTCGTGCTCCCCTCGTACCTGCAGAGCTCTTTGAACGCCACGTTCCAGCAGGCACTGGTCGCCACCGTCCTCGCCAACCTGGGCTTCGCGGTCACGATCATCCCGGCGGGGCTGCTCAGCGACCGGATCGGGCGGCGGCCGGTGATGCTGACCGGTGCGCTGCTGGTCACCGTGCTGGCGGTCCCGCTGCTCAACCTCCTCCAGGACGCGGGCACTTCGACCGCGTCGAAGGGCGCGGCCGTCTTCGCCGCGGGGGCGATCGTGGGTCTGATGGCGGGGCCGGGGCCCGCGATGCTCTCGGAGATGTTCCCGACGAGCGTGCGCTACACGGGCCTGGGACTCGCCTACGCCCTGTCCAATGCCGTGTTCTCGGGCTGTGCGGGCCTCATCATCACGGAGTCGATCAAGCGGACGGGAAGCGTGGACATCCCGGCGTACTACGCGGCGGCCGCGTGCGCCGTGAGCGCGCTCGCGCTTCTGACGCTGCACAAGAAGCAGGCACACGACGAGAGTTGAGCGTGTGCGAGAAGGGTGAACTGATGCGGGTGATCGGTCTGATGTCCGGCACGTCGTACGACGCGATCGACGCGGCGGCGGCCGATCTGCGGCTCGACGGGGAGACCCTGGTGCTGCGGCCGCTCGGAATGGTCAGCACGCCGTACGGGCCGGGACTGCGTGAGGCACTCGCGGCGGCGCTGCCCCCGGCGGCCACGACCTTCGCCGAGGTGTGCCGGCTGGACACGCTCATCGGGCAGGCCTTCGCCCGGGCAGCGGCCGACGCCCACCGTGAACTGTGCGGCGGGCGGGGCGAACTGGTCGCGTCGCACGGCCAGACCGTCTTCCACTGGGCGGTCGGGGGAGAAGTGCGCGGCACCCTGCAGATCGGACGGCCCGCCTGGATCGCGGAGGCGACCGGACTGCCCGTGGTCGCCGACTTCCGGCCGCGCGACATCGCCGCGGGAGGCCAGGGGGCGCCGCTGGTGAGCCTGGTCGACCTCCTGTGGCTGCGCGGAAGACCGGGCACACCGGTCGCGCTGAACCTCGGCGGCATCGCCAACCTCACCGCGCCCGACGGCACCGCCTTCGACACGGGGCCCGCGGGCGCGCTCATGGACGCCGCAGTTCGCCGTTTCACCGGCCGCGACTTCGACACCGACGGCACCCTGGCCGCTCGCGGGACCGTGCACGAGCCGCTGCTGCGGCGCCTGCTCGACGAGCCGTACTACGCGCGGCCCGCGCCCAAGACGACGGGCAAGGAGTTGTTCCACGAGGGCTATCTGCTCGCGGCGCTGGCGGACTTCGCCACCGTGCCGGAGGAGGACGTGGTCGCGACGCTCACGCGGCTCACCGCGCGGACGGTGGCGGACGCCGTGCGTTCCGTGCGTGCCACGGAGGTAATCGCCTCGGGCGGCGGAACACGCAATCCCGTGCTCATGGCGATGCTGGGCGCGGAGCTGCCGGGAGTGCCGCTCCGCGGCTCCGACGCCCTCGGTCTGCCGGCCGCGGCCAAGGAGGCGTACGCCTTCGCCGTCCTCGGCTTCCTGACGCTGCACGGGCTCGTGGGCACCGACCCGCGGAGCACCGGCGCCCGGCACGCCAGTGTGCTCGGTTCGCTCACGCCGGGGCGCGACGGCTTCCCGCCGCTGCCCCGGGGCGCGGAGCAACCGGTACGCCTCGTGATCGAGTGAACCGAAACCGGGTCCTCTCATCCGGCTTTCACCCGCGCCTCATACGGTGGACCCATGACGCAGGCGACTCCCCCCGGCTGGTATCCCGACCCCGGGCAGACAAGTGACGGTCCCGCAACGCAGCGCTGGTGGGACGGCAGGACATGGACGGACCAGACCCGCCCCGCGGAGTCCGCCGCGACATGGGGTCCCCCGGCGTACCCGCCGGGCGCACCGCATGCGGGCGCGAACCCCGGCGGACCCCGGCGCGGGGTGCGCACGGCGATAGCCGTCGCCGCCGCCGTGGCGGTCCTCGCGGGCATCGGCGGCGGCGTGTACGCGCTGACCTCGGACGACGGTTCGGGCGGCAGTGACCAGAGCAACGCCCGGCCGGCACCGACGCTGCCGGGCGGCCCTCAGGGGCAGGACGGTGGCGGCCAGGGCGGTCCCGGCGGCCCGGACGGCGGCGAGAGCGGAATCCCGCAGCCGCGGCAGAGCGAGGAGGGCTTCGCGGCCGATCCCGTCAACGGCATCAGCCTGCCCGTGCCCGACGGCTGGAGCGGCGAGACCATCCAGGTGGGCGCCCAGGTGACCTCCAAGGACTCCTACAAGTGCCCGGGTGACGCCTCGGCGACCTGCACGCGCGGCGGCGCCTACTCCGCCCCGGCGATCGCGCTGAAGATCAAGGCGACCACCGCCGAGGCCGCCGCCAAGGAGGACATCGCCAAGAACGCGGAGGAGTCCTACGGCGGCAAGAGCTACGGCAAGATCACCTCGCACGACGAGCTGTCCTCGAAGGCGGTCACGGTGGCCGGTCAGAAGGGTTACGCGGTCCGCTGGAAGGTCGTCACGAGCAAGGGCGCCGACGGCTACGTCGAGTCGCTCGTCTTTCCCGCGCCGGCCGCCGCCAAGCAGCTCGTCGTGGTGCGTTTCGGCCTCGACGTCGGGTCCGACGCGCCGAAGCAGTCCGTGATCGACGACATCACCCAGGGCATCAAGGAGTCCGGGACCGGCGGCAACGGCCAGAACGTCTAGGCCGTACGCCGACGGCCGATGGACCGGGCTCCCGCGGACGCACGTCCGCCGGGACGCCCGGTCCATCGGCGGACGGGTGCGTGCGGCGGGGCGGACCGGCCACTGGCAGGACGTGGGTGGCGGTCCGGATCGTCGCCTCGGTGCCCTTCAGCGCTCCGGCCCCGGTCGGCCGGGTGGGGCACCTCTCCGCTCAAGAGGAACCCCACCCGGCCGGGGGGTGCGCGCCGCCCCCGTCCCCACGGTGCGGCGCGAGCAGGTCACCGTCCTGTCATCCCGTGGACGGCGACCTGGGTCTCAGGTGCCCTCGGTCAGTCCGAGGGCGGGCAGCAGGGCCACTTCCACGTAGCGCAGGAGATAGTCGGCGTCCGCGGGCCGCCCTTCCAGGATGGGGCGGACGCGGAGCATGCCGAGCAGCTGCGCCGGCACGAACTCCAGCACCGGGTGGTCGGCGGTGATCTCGCCCCGCTCGACCGCCCGCCCGATCATCGCCCGGAGCGCGTCGAGTTCCGGTTCCACCAGCGCGTCGCGTAGGGCGCGCTGCAGTTCGTCGTCCTGCATCACGGACTGCCCGAGCGCCTGCAGCAGCCGGGTGTCCTCGTCCGACCGCTCCCCCGCCGCGCGCGCGACCGCGCGCAGGTCACCGGCCAGCGAACCGGTGTCGATCCCGATGAACTTGGGGCAGTGGTTGGCGCGCAGCGCGGCGGCCACGAACTGCGGCTTCGTCCTCCACTGCCGGTAGAGCGTGGACTTGCTGCACCGCGTGCTGGCGGCGACGCCCTCCATGGTCAGCGCGTCGTAGCCGCACTGGCGGATCTGGTCGAGCACGGCGTCGAAGAACTCCTGCTCACGCTCGGGCGTGATCTTGGAGCGGCGCGAGGCGGCGACCGCTTCGGGTCCCTCCGCTGCCTGCGACGTCATGGCTCGTCTCCTCGCTCGTCCCCGCGCCGTGCGGCGGGTCCGCTTCCAGTGTGGCGTACGCCCTATCGATACGCCAGTGTACCGGAACGCCTCCGTATCGGTACACTGGCGTATCGATGAGCCTTGGACAGGACCCACCCCTGCGTCGAGTGGATCCCCTCCTGGGCTCACCACGCATCAGCACACGTGGGACCGTCAAGCAAAGGGGCCGGGGGATGGAACGCCCAACCGAGCCTGCACAGAAGGAATCCGCCGCGACAGCGCGGCCACCCCTCGTCCGGGAGCTCCTGCTCGTCGCGGGGCTCTTCCTCGTCTACAAACTCGGCCGGCAGCTGGCCACGGGCCACACCGCCGAGGCCTTCGGCAACGCGCACCGCGTGTGGGACCTGGAACGGCTCGTGCACCTGCCCGGTGAGGGCTTCGTGCAGTCCGCGATGCTGCACGGCGACACCCTCGTGCACGTCGCCAACACCTATTACGCGACCGTGCACTTCCCCGCCACCGCGGCCTTCCTGGTCTGGATGTACCTGCGGCGGCCCGGGCACTACGTGTGGGCCCGCCGGGTCCTCGCCGCGGTCACGGCCGCCGCCCTGGTGGTGCATCTCACGTTCCCGCTGGCCCCGCCGCGCATGCTCGCCGCGACGGGCCTCGTGGACACCGGTCAGGTCTTCGGGCCCACGGTGTACGGCGCCTCCCCCGAGACCGATTCCCTGTCGAACCAGTTCGCGGCGATGCCGTCGCTGCACTTCGGCTGGGCCCTGATGGTCGCGATCGGCCTGATCGTCGCCACCCGCTCCAGGTGGCGGTGGCTGTGGCTGCTGCATCCGCTGGTGACCCTGCTGGTGATCGTCGGCACGGCGAACCACTACTGGCTCGACGCGATCGTGGCGGCCGCCCTCCTCGGCATCGCTCTCGCCGTGATCCGCCCGCCGGGCCGGACGGCGCCGACCACCCGGTCCGGGCGGGGTCGCGAGGACGCCGGCAACCCCGTACCGAGGACGCCGGACGGACAGGACGGGCCCGGCGTGCCGGAGGCACCCGAGCTCGTGGGAGCCGGACGATGAGCGCCACGCTCGTCGCCGTCGTCCTGTCGCTGTTCTCCGCCGTCGCGTACGCGGCCGCCGCGGTGGCCCAGGAACGGCTGGCCTCGCGGACCGACGGCACCGGAGTACTGCGGCTGCTGAGCCGCGGTGCCTGGTGGTGGTCGGTCGGTCTCAACGCCGGCGCCGCGCTGCTGCACGTCGCCGCGCTCAAGTACGGAACGCTCACCCTCGTCCAGCCGCTCGGCGCGCTCACCCTGGTGGCCGCGGTTCCGCTGGGCGCGCGGATGGCGGGACGGCGGGTGACCGCAGTCGAGTGGCGCGGTACGGCGCTGACACTGGCCGGGCTCTGCGCGGTGCTCGTCACGGCGTCCGGGCCCGCCCCCGACGACGTGCTGAGCGTTCCGCAGGCCCTGGCCGTGGCGGGCGTCACCGCGACCCTCATCGGCGCGCTCTCCCGGCCCGGCACACGCCCCGGGCTCCGGCACGCGACCGCGTCCGGTTTCGCCTCGGGCGTCGCGTCGGCGCTCACGCAGACCGTGACGGTCGCGGCGACGGACCGCACGGGCCCGCTGCTCAGCGGACAGGTGGTCGTGGTGGCCCTGCTGGTCGCGGCCTTCGCGGCGGGCGGACTGCTGCTCTCGCAGACCGCGTACAAGGGCGGCCTCGGGGCCCCGCTCGCGGTCGTGACGCTGGCCAATCCGATCGCCGCCGCGGTGATCGGTCTCTCGCTGCTCGGCGAACGGCTGCAGGGCGGGGCGGCGGGCCTGCTGCTCGCGGGAGCCGGGGCGGCGGTCGCGGCCTGGGGCGTGGTGACACTGTCGCGTGCCGCACCGAACCCGGTTGCCGTGCCCTCACCGCCGAGCCCATCGGCGGACGATCCGGTGGACGATCCGGTGGAGGAGGAGCATCCGGTGGCCGCGGTCCTCGCGCTGGAGCCCGGATCGGCCGCGTACGAGCCCTCGTTGCTGCCGCGGCAGCCGAAGCCGGGGCATCTCACCCCGCTGTAGCCGAGGGCACACGGCGGGCGGAGCGGTCGCGGATGTCCGTGACCGCCCCGCCCGCCCCGCTCACGCCCTGGCCATCGCCGGGTCGCTGACGCCCACCCGGCCGTTCTCGACGTGCCCCGCGAAGCGGCGCAGGAACGAGCCGTCCGCGTCGGACACGACGGTGAGGTCGTACCACCGCCTGCTCGCCCGCAGGTCCACGGTGTGCCTGACGGTCGCGCCGGGCCGTACCCGGAACGACCGGGGCCTGCCGCCGTAGCCGCTGCTGAGCTTGAGACCGACCGTGCGCGACCCCTTGTTGGTGAAGGTCAGCTCGATGTCGTCCCCGTCGTGCCGTGCGGTGACCTCGGGTCCTGCGGCCTTCCCCGGCCCCTTGAAGACGCGTACGAAACCGTTGGGTCCGTGCACGGTCAGGTCGTACGAGCCGTTCGAGTACGCGGAGTTCCAGGTGTCCGCGACGCTCTTGCCCGCCTCGGTGGTGTACGTCCACGGGCCGTCGGTGCGGTTCCCGGAGGTCACGTGGAAGGAGGCGCCGGCCTTCCGGCCCGAGGCGAAGGTCAGCGTGAACTTCCCGGCCTTCGGGTCCGCCGAGCCGTCGATCCACGGCGCGTACCGCAGCGGGCGTGCGGGCCGCAGACCGCGCTCCTGCCTGGGCAGCTTCGGGTCGGCGGGCGGTGTCGGTTTGTAATCCGGGTGCCGGTCCTTGTCCGGCGGCTCGTACGCGTCGGTGTCCGGGAGGTCGGCCGGCCTGCTGTCCTTGCGGGAGAAATCGAACGCCCCGGTCAGGTCACCGCAGACGGCCCGCCGCCAGGGCGAGATGTTCGGCTCCTCGACACCGAAGCGACGCTCCATGAACCGGACGATCGAGGTGTGGTCCAGGGTCTCGGAGCAGACGTAACCGCCCTTGCTCCAGGGCGAGACGACGAGCATCGGCACCCGCGGACCGAGACCGTACGGACCGGCGACGTTGGTCGCACTGCCCGCGAAGAGGTCCGGGCCGACGTCGACGGTGGACTTGCCACGGTCGGCGTCGCGCGGCGGCAGCGGCGGAACGACGTGGTCGAAGAAGCCGTCGTTCTCGTCGTACGTGATGAACAGGGCCGTCTTCGCCCACACCTTGGGGTCGGAGGTGAGCGCCTCCAGCACCTGGGAGATGTACCAGGCACCGTAGTTCGAGGGCCAGTTGGAGTGCTCGGAGAAGGCCTCGGGGGCGGCGATCCAGGAGATCTGCGGAAGCTTGCCGCCCTTGACGTCGGCGCGCAGCTGGTCGAAGAAGCCCTCGCCCTTGCGGGCGTCGGTGCCGGTGCGGGCCTTGTCGTACAGCGGGTCGCCGGCTTTGGCGTTGCGGTATTTGTTGAAGTAGAGCAGCGAGTTGTCGCCGTAGTTGCCGCGGTACGGGTCGGAGATCCAGCCCCAGGAGCCGGCCGCGTCGAGGCCGTTGCCGATGTCCTGGTAGACCTTCCACGAGATCCCGGCCTTCTCCAGGCGCTCGGGGTAGGTCGTCCAGTCGTAGCCGACCTCGTCGTTGCCGAGGACCGGGCCGCCGCCCTTGCCGTCGTTGCCCGTGAAGCCCGTCCACATGTAGTAGCGGTTCGGGTCGGTGGAGCCGATGAACGAGCAGTGGTAGGCGTCGCAGACGGTGAAGGTGTCGGCGAGGGCGTAGTGGAACGGAATGTCCTCGCGCGTCAGGTACGCCATGGTCGTGGGGCCCTTCGCGGGGACCCACTTGTCGTACTTGCCCCCGTTGTAGGCGGCGTGCCCGTCGGGCCAGCTGTGCGGGAGGCCCTCCAGGAACTGCATGCCGAGGTCGTCGGCCTCCGGATGGAAGGGCAGCAGGTCCTTGGTGCCGTCCGACTGGTGCCACACCGACTTGCCGTTGTCGAGCGCGACCGGGTGCGGGTCGCCGAAACCGCGGACACCTCTGAGCGCACCGAAGTAGTGGTCGAAGGAACGGTTCTCCTGCATGAGGACGACGATGTGCTCGACGTCCTCGATGGTGCCGCGGTGGTATCCCGCGGGGATCGCCGCGGCCTTGGCGATGCTCTCCGACAGCGCGGTGAACGCCGCGGTGCCGCCTGCGAGTTGCAGGAATCGGCGCCGATTCACTTCGGTCATGACTGGGTGACCTCTCGTCCTGACGGGTACGGGGCGACTGGCGGACGGCCCTGCTTGTGCTGAAACGTGTGCGAAAGGAGTGTTCCAAGAGCAACGAACGTCAGGGAAGGGCCGCGTGGCGCCCGCGTGAAAGACGGCGGTACGCGAGGTGCCGGTGTTCTTCCCCGGGGAGACGCCCGTGCCCCGGGCAGGTCCGCCGCGGTTTCCGGGGTTCATGGGGCCCTGGCCTCGCGAGGGCGGTGCCAGGCCGCCGCTGATCGTGTCGAGTTCGCCATCCGGCACCAGGCCGACGGCCTGGCCGCTCCGGAGACGCCGCGCAGGCTCGTACGCGCCGTGCCGCACCACCACGACGGGCGCCTCTACGACGACGCCACCGTGCTGCTCCGCGCATGGCACGGCGGCACCGCGACAGCCCCGCCCCTCCAGGACGAGGGCGTGTCGGGGCCGAGGTCGCCGGTCAGCGCGGTGTGCCCCGGTGACCGGACCGGGTCGACGTCGTGAGGTCCTCGCGGTGAGGGAATCACCCAGTGCCGTTCGCGGAGTGCGGCGGCGGCCGGCACGGCGCAGAGCGGCACCCCCGCCGTCCCGGCGGCCGCCTTCGTGACCGGGGCCTCCGGAGGACAGGGGCCGAGTGCGTCACGAGTCCGGTCATAGGGACGCGCCGGTACGTCCAGGACGGTCACTCGCCTTCGGTCCTGTCCACCAGCGCCGCGTACGTCAGTTGCAGCGCGTCCGCTCCGGCCAGGGCCGTGAGCGCGCCCATGGCGGTGCGCGTGGCCCGCGGCCAGAGCAACTGGCCGGCGGTCAGGGTCGACACCACCCACACACTCGTGCAGAACGGGCAGGTGACCAGCTCGCCGACGGTGTCCTTGCCGGCGCCGGCCCGTGCCTCCTCGTGCAGTTCGGCCGGGCCCTGCGGACCGACGTACGTCGTGAACGGGGCTCGCAGAGGGCTGGTCACCGCCGCCTTGCTGAGGAGGCGGCTGAGCCGGAACGCGGCCACCGCGGTCAGCGCCACGTCCCAGGGCGCGGGCCGGTCGGGCAGGGGGCGCCCCCGGAGCCGTACCACCGTCGACCAGGCCGCTGTGTACACCCCGAATCCGGCCATGGCCGCCAGATAGCCGCCCAGAGGACGCTCGTGCCCTGCCGAGTAGTTCTTCTTCGTGCCTCGGAGGAATCCCTGCAGACGTCCCGCGAGGCGGTGCTCAGTCGCTGTGCCCATGAGCCGTCACCGCTCCTGTCCCGCTCGTTCGCCGGTCCGTCGTGTCATCGTCACTCGTCTCCGTCCGAGCGGCAGGGACCGTGTGCCCGTACGGAGCGCGTCGGTCACCGTGTCTGCCCGCGGCTCCCGTTCCTGCCGGCCGAGGAGCCAGAGGGTCCGGTTCTGCCGCGGTCGGCGGCGAGGAGACGTTGTGCGCATGGGGCACCGGGTCCCCACCGGGGCGTACGGCAAACGACCGGCGGGCGTCGGCTCCCGCCCGTGCCGCCGTCCCGCCGCCCGGCCGCGCGGCGCAACGGCCCGGTCAGGCGTCCGGTGACGTCATCCGCGGACCCACGCCGCGCTCGCACCATGGGACGGGCGGGAGCATCCGGTGCGCGTGGAGTGTGCCGTGTGAGCGGACGCGGCCGCCCGCCGGCCTTCATCAACGCGTGCGGCCCCCTCGACGCGCGCCCCGGGGTACCTTTCACGCGTGAGGTGACAGCGCTTTCTACAGCTACCACCGGCAAGGGGTCGCCCGCTGTGAGTACCGCATCCGTGCCGGCCGGCCCGGCGGCCCGACTCCCGGGCCCGCGCGCCCCGTTCGTGGTGCTCACCGGTGAACCCCGGCCTCGGGCCCCCGGCTTCGAGGCGTGACCACCACTCATCGGGCCCCCGCCCCCGCGCGGACGTCTCCCCGCGGCGCACTCTCCCCGACCGCACTCCCCTCAGGACGGACATGGCGTTCTTCGACAATCCCGTCATACCCGGCTTCAGTCCCGACCCGAGCATCTGCCGGGTCGGCGACGACTACTACGTGGCCACGTCCAGCTTCGAATACGTGCCCGGCGTGCCGATCCGGCACAGCCGTGACCTGGCGAACTGGCGACTGATCGGACACGCGTTCGACCGGCCTTCGCAACTGGACCTGCCGGACACGGCCCCCGCCTCCACGGGGGTGTACGCCCCGACGCTGCGCCACCACGACGGTCTGTTCTGGCTGATCACGACCGTGGTCGCCGGAGCGGGCAACGTCCTCGTGACCGCCGAGGACCCCGCCGGGCCCTGGTCGGATCCGGTGCCCGTCGGCGTGCCCGGCATCGACCCGGACCTGGCCTGGGAGGAGGACGGGACGTGCTGGTGCGTGTTCTCCGCGGGCGGCATCCGCGGCGTGCGCATCGACCCGAAGTCGGGACAGCTGCTGGGCGAGCCGGTGCCGATGTGGTCGGGCAGCGGACTGCAGTACCCCGAGGGGCCGCACCTGTACCGGATCGGCGACTGGTGGTACCTGCTGCTGTCGGAGGGCGGCACCGAACGCGGCCACGCGCTGTCGGTCGCCCGGGCCCGCACCCTGCCGGGACCGTTCGAACCGCACCCGGCGAACCCCGTGCTCTCCCACCGCAGTACCGGCCATCCGGTGCAGAGCACCGGCCACGGCGATCTGGTGCAGGCGGGCGACGGCACGTGGTGGATGGTGCTGCTGGGCACCAGGCCGCGCGGCGACACCCCGATGTACCACGGCATGGGCCGCGAGACGTTCCTGGCACCGGTGCGCTGGGAGGACGGGTGGCCGCTGCCCGGCCCGCTGGAACTGCGGGCCGAGGCCCCGGCGCTCACGCCGCATCCCTGGCCGCGGGAACCGGACCGGGACGACTTCGACTCCCCCGCGCTCGCGCCGTGCTGGGTGTCGCTGCGGCGCAACGACCCCGAGGCCACGCGTCTCGACGAACGGCCGGGCCACCTGGTCCTGCACGCCCGCGCGGACAGCCTCGACACACCCGGCGCGCTCTTCGTCGGACGCCGCCAGCGCGACCCCGACTGCACCGCGCGCACCCTCGCCGACGTCACCGGCGACGGCCGGGGCGGGCTCGCGGTACGCCTGGACGAGGCCCACCACTACGAGGTGGAGGTGGCCGACGGCGCGGTCCGCGCGGTCGCCAGGATCGGACCGCTGCGCCAGGTGATGGCCCAACGATCCGTCCCCGACGGCCCGGTGACCCTGCGCATCGACGTCACCACCACCGACGTGCTGCCGCCCTCGGTCACCGTCCGCGATCCAAAGGCGGCTCCCCCGTCCGGTCTGCGCGCCGGCGGCCCCGACACCCTCCGCCTGGGCTACGAGACCGACGGCGGCCGCTTCGAAATCCTCGCGGAGCTCGACGGCCGCTACCTCACCACCGAGGTCGCCGGAGGTTTCACCGGCCGGGTCTTCGGCATGTACGCCACCCGGGGCAGCGCGGCCTTCGACTGGTTCGAGCTGCGCCCGGCCTGACGGGCACGACCCCGCGCGGTCAGCGGAGCCGGGCCGTCAGGTCGTACGTGCCGGACGGGATCCGGTACGAGGACACGCCGTCCGCATGGCCCAGGAACCGCACACCGTCCGCCCGTGACAGCGGGGTCCGGCCTTCGCGGACGGCGTCGGCGGAGGCGGTCGGCAGGCGCAGTGTCGCTCCGGTGTTCGCGGGCACGACCGCCTGATACCGGAGGGTCCGGCCGCCACAAGTCCCCGGTCCAGGTCAAGCTCTCCCCCACGCTGGTGCCGCGCCGGACCACCGCGTCTCCCCCGCAGTAGCCGGACCGTTCCGGTGTCCGGCTGCTCCGGGGGTCCGGCCGTTCCGGAGCGGAGCCGTACCGGGCATGATCGGTACGGTGGTGTTCCGGACGACGGAAGAGGGGGCGGCGAGCCGTGAGTGAGCGGGCGGGGATCAGCACGGCGAAGGAGGCCGCCGACGACGAGTCGATCCTGGCGTTCGGGCGGCTGCAGGGGGCGGCCAACCGGCTGGAGTACATCCTGGGGCGGGCCCTTGAGGAGGAGTGCGGCATCAGCCACCTGATGTTCGAGGTGCTGCTGATCCTCGGCCGGGCGGGCGCGCCGGGTCTGTCGATGCGGGCCATCGCCCAGGAGCAGATCCTGACCACGGGCGGCGCGACCCGGCTGGTGGACCGTATGGAGGCCGCGGGGCTCGTGGCGCGTGCGGCGGCCCCCGACGACCGCCGCGGGAAGCTGGTGCGGCTCACTCCGCTGGGCGAGGAGACGACGGTCCGCGCCTCCCGGGTCCATGTGGCGAACATCGAGCGGTACTTCACGCGGCCGCTCCCCGCCGAGGAGCGCGAGCGGTTCGCGGAGAACCTCCGCATCCTCAGCCACTCGGCCCGGGACGTGCTGCCCCGCCTGCCCTGACCCGCGCCGGGGCCACGCACCACCGGGGCCGCCGGGCCGCCGCTCCGAGCCGGCCTCCGCACCGGTAGGTACCGGAGGAGGCGGAGGTCTCCGTCCGGGCGGACGTGCCGGTTCACTTCCTTGGAGCACCGCCCCCTCGCCTCTCCGGCGGCGTGCACCTTGGCCAGGAGCTCGTCCCAGCCGTCCACGGCGTGGACTCTGTCGACGAGTGACTGCTCCGACCAGCCTGTTCAACCGTGCGCTTCCGCGGGGCGGAAGTGGCCTTGCGGCCCCGCGGGCTCTGTCAGGACGATGTCGCCACACCAGAGAGACGGGAGCCGCATCCATGCCTCACACGACTGCGTTCGCCAGGAACCAGTGGTACGTCGCCGCCTACGCCCACGAGGTGGGGCGTGAGTTGCTCGGCCGGACGATTCTCGGTGAGCCGCTCGTCTTCTACCGCACCGAGGAGGACGGCCGGCCCGTCGCCCTGCACGACCGCTGCGTGCACCGCCGCTACCCGCTCTCCGAGAGCGGGCTCGACGGGGACCGGATCGTCTGCGGCTACCACGGCTTCACGTACGACACGACGGGCGCGTGCGTGTACGTGCCCGGTCAGAAACGCGTTCCCCGTACCGCCCGCGTCGCCTCCTACCCGGTGGTCGAGCAGGATGCCCTGATCTGGGTGTGGATAGGCGACCCGGCCCTCGCCGACCCGGAGGTCATACCGCGGGCCAGGCACCTCGATGCGCCCGGCTGGCTCACCGTGCGGGGCATGGAGCCGATCGACGCCGACTACGGTCTGCTCGTCGACAACCTCCTCGACCTGTCCCACGAGACGTATCTGCACGGCGGGTACATCGGCACGCCCGAGGTCGCCGAGACGCCGATCACCACGGAGGTGGACGAGGGCGCGGGCATCGTCCGGGTGAGCCGGCACATGGACGACGCCGAGTGCCCGCCGTTCTACGCCCGTTCGACCGGCATCGAGGGGCGGATCACCCGCTGGCAGGACATCGAGTACCACGCGCCCTGTCTGTACCTGCTGCACAGCCGCATCGCGCCGGTGGGTGTCCTGCCCGAGGCCGACGGGAGCGACCCGAACGGCTTCCACACGGAGATCACGTACGCCATCACGCCGTCCGCCGACGGCAAGGTGTACGACTTCTGGATGGTCTCGCGCGACTGGGCGACCGACGACGACGAGGTCACCGACTTCCTGCGGGCGAACAACCACACGGTGGTCATGCAGGACGTCGACGCGCTCAACCTGCTGCAGAGGACGCTGGGCACGGAACGGACCGGCTACCAGGAACTGAGTATCAACATCGACACCGGCGGTCTCGCCGCCCGCCGCATCCTCGCCCGGCTGGTCGAGGAGGGCGAGAAGCCCATGGAGACGGTCCTGTGACCAGCCCCACCGGTGAGGTCTACCGCATCGACTGGCTGCCGGGCACGGACGTGCTGCACGGCACCTGTCACTGCGGGGCCGAGCACACCGCCGAGGACCCGATCGAGATGTGGGAGTGGATGCTCGCCCACCCCGAAGGACACTCCCCCCAAGGACACGGCTCATGACCTCGTACGAAGCCGAACTCGTCGTCGACCGCAGGGATCCGGCGGCCGACGGCGTGCTCGCCCTCACCCTCCGTCATCCGCTGGGCGAGGACCTGCCTGGCTGGGAGCCCGGCGCCCACATCGACGTCGTGCTGGGCTCCGGCCTGCAGCGCCAGTACTCGCTGTGCGGCGACCCCGCCGACCGGACCTCGTGGCGGATCGCCGTCCTGCGCGAGCCCAACGGACGCGGCGGATCCGCCTATGTGCACGGGCAGTTGCGGACGGGGGACAAGGTCGTCGTCCGCGGGCCCCGCAACCACTTCGCCCTCCAGCCGTCGCCCCGCTACCGCTTCGTCGCGGGCGGCATCGGCATCACACCCATCCTGCCGATGCTGGCCGCCGCGGAGGCCGCGGGCGCGGACTGGACGCTGCTGTACGGCGGCAGGACCCGCCAATCCATCGCGTTCACCGCGGAGTTGAGCCGGTACGGGGACAGGGTGAGCATCGCCCCGCAGGACGAGACGGGGCTGCTGGACCTGGCCTCCGTGCTCGGCTCCCCGCAGCCGGACACCCTCGTCTACTGCTGCGGCCCCGGTCCGCTGCTGGACGCGGTGGAGGAGCGGTGCGCGGTGTGGCCGAAGGGCGCGCTGCACGTCGAGCGCTTCCAGCCCAAGGTGCAGGAGACCGGCGCGGACACGGAGTTCGAGGTGGTCCTGGAGCGTTCGGGCCGTACGCTCACCGTCCCCGCGGACGTGTCCGTGCTCGACACCGTGCGGGCGGCGGGTGTGGAGGTGCTCTTCTCCTGCACCGAGGGCACCTGCGGGACCTGCGAGACGGACGTCGTCGACGGGACGCCGGACCACCGCGACTCGGTGCTCACGGACGAGGAGCGGGAGGCCGGCGAGACCATGCTCATCTGTGTGTCCCGGTGCCGCGGGAAGCGCCTCGTGCTCGACCTGTGATCCGCAGGTCCGCCTCGATCCGGGCGACCGTGGCCAGCAGATGAGGCAGCAGGTCACGGCGTACGGACTCCACGGAGTTGCGGCTGGCGTGCACGGGGACGTTGACCGCCGCCACCACCTCGCCGTCCCGGTCGCGCACCGGGACGGCGACCGAGCGCAGGCCCTCCTCCAGTTCCTGGTCGACGATCGCGTACCCCTGGCGGCGCACCCGGCGCAGTTCCGTGCGCAGCAGGTCGGCCGACGTGATCGTGCGGGGCGTCAGGGGCCGCAGGTCCGCGCGCGCGAGCCGGGCGTCGGTCTCCTCGTCGGGCAGCTGCGCGAGCAACACCCGTCCCACGGACGTCAGATGGGCCGGGAAGCGGGTTCCGACGGTGATCGTGGCGGTCATGATGCGGTGGGTGGGCACCCGGGCCACGTACACGATGTCGTCGCCGTCGAGGACGCACAGGGACGACGACTCCCGTATCTGCGCGACGAGTTGTTCCAGGTGCGGCTCGGCGATCTCCGGCAGCGTGACACTCGACAGGTACGAGTATCCGAGTTCGAGGACGCGCGGGGTCAGGCGGAACGTCCGGCCGTCCGTCGCCACGTATCCCAGGTCGTAGAGCGTCAGCAGGAAGCGGCGGGCCGCCGCGCGGGTCAGGTCGCTGACCCGCGCCACCTCGCTGAGCGTCAGTTCGGGGTGGTCTGCGTCGAAGGCGCGGATGACCGCGAGACCACGCTCGAAGGAACGGACGAAGTGCGGTTCGCGGGCTCCTGCGGGCATCATCGCCTCCACGGGACGCACGGGGGTGCGCTGTGCGCACGCTAGGAGCACACTTCGGCAACTGTCAACAACCGTGCGCGTCAAGGGCATTGACCTGTTCCCCGGCCACGTTCTACGTTCCCGCTGAGCACTTCTGTGCGGTCTGCGCACAGCCTGTCGAAGAACTGTCCCACTAGGGGGAGTCATGCGTCGTCTGCTCATCGGCCTCACGGCCGGCGCCGTGCTGGCCGCCGCGACGGCCTGCGGTTCGTCCGACTCCCCGGGGTCGGACGACAAGGACAAGGCGTCCGGCGGCACCACCACGATCAAGGTCGGCGTCATCCCCATCATCGACGTCGCACCCCTGTACCTGGGTGAGAAGAAGGGGTTCTACAGCAAGCGGGGCATCAAGCTGTCGCTGACGAGCGCGCAGGGCGGAGCGGCCATCGTGCCCGGCGTCGTCGCTGACCAGTTCGACTTCGGCTTCAGCAACACGACGTCCCTGCTGGTCGCCCGGTCGAAGAACGTGCCGGTCAAGGCCGTCGCCAACGGCGTCGCCTCCACCGGCAAGCAGAAGGCCGACTTCGCGGAACTCGCCGTGAAGAAGGACAGTCCCCTCAAGTCCGCCAAGGACGTGGAGGGCAAGAAGGTCGCCGTCAACACGCTCAACAACATCTGTGACACCTCGGTCAACGAATCGGTCCGCAAGGACGGCGGGGACCCCTCCGAGGTGAAGTTCGTCGAGATGCCCTTCGACCAGATGCCCGCCGCACTCGCGGGTGGCCAGGTGGACGCGGCCTGCGTCGTGGAACCCGCGCTCGCCACCATCAAGTCCCAGGGCGGCACCAGCATCGCGTCGCTCTTCGTCGACGTGTCGCCGGACCTCACCGTGGCCATGTACTTCACCTCCGAGCGGTACGCGCAGAAGAACCCCGGGATGGTGAAGAAGTTCCAGGAGGCGACCGCCGAGTCGCTCGCGTACGCCGACAGCCATCCGGAGGAGGTCCGCGAGATCATCACCACGTACACGAAGATCCCGGACACCCTCCTGGAGCAGCTGACCCTGCCCCGCTGGCCCGCCGAACCGGACCGCGCCTCCATCGAGAGGCTGGCCGAACTGGGGCAGCAGGACGGGCTGTTCGACAAGGCGCCGGACCTGGACAAGCTGCTGCCGTGAGAGGCGCCAACGCCCTCCTGGGCGCATCCGGGCTCGCGGCCTTCCTCGCCCTGGGCGAGGCGGTGCCGCGGCTCGGCGTGGTCGACGAGGACTACTTCCCGCCGACCAGCCGCATCGCCGACGCGTTCGCGACGGAACTCGCGGACGAGGCGTTCTGGACCGCGCTCGGGGACACGCTCACCGGCTGGGCGCTGGGTCTCGTGATCGCCGTGACCGCGGGCATTCTCGCGGGGGTCCTGATCTCGGTCACGCCGTACCTGCGCGAGGCGACCTCCTCGACGATCGAGTTCCTGCGCCCGATCCCGTCGGTCGCGCTGATCCCGCTGGCCGTGCTGCTGTACGGCACCGAACTGCGCTCGGTCCTCCTGCTGGTCGTCTACGCGTCGTTCTGGCAGGTCCTCGTCCAGGTCATGTACGGCGTCCAGGACGTCGACCCGGTCGCCGAGGAGACGGCCCGCTCGTACGGCCTCGGCACCTGGGCGCGGATCCGGCACGTTCTGTGGCCCACGGCCCTCCCGTACGTCATGACGGGTGTGCGGCTGGCCGCGGCGGTGGCGCTGATCCTCGCCGTGACCGCCGAACTCGTCATCGGCGCACCGGGGTTGGGCGCCCGCATCGCCGTCGCCCAGACGTCGCAGGCGGTGCCGGAGATGTACGCGCTGGTGGTGGTCACCGGCCTCCTCGGGCTGCTCATCAACGTGGGCGCACGGACGGTGGAGCGGCGGGCGCTGGCCTGGCACCAGTCCGTGCGCGGGGAGGTGGCGGTGTGAGGCGCGCCGAGGCCGTCCTGCTGCGGCTCCTCCTCGTCGTGGCGCTGCCCGCGCTGCTGGTCGTGGTGTGGTGGTTCGCGTCGGACGACAGCACCGACGTCTACTGGCCGCCGCTGCGCACCATCGTCACCACGTTCCCCGACGTGTGGACCGGGGAGCGGCTGCGCGGGGACGTGCTGCCCAGTCTGCTGCGGCTGACGGCCGGTTACGCGTGCGCGGCCGTCGCGGGGGTGGCGCTGGGCACGGTGATCGGCTCGTACCGCCGGGTGCGGGCGGTGTGCGAACCGGTGCTGGAGTTCCTGCGCGCGGTGCCGCCGCCCGTGCTCGTCCCGGTCATCATGCTGTTCGCGGGCATCGGCGACACGATGAAGATCGCGGTGATCGCGAGCGGCTGCGTCTGGCCGATCCTGCTCAACGCGGTCGAGGGTGTGCGGGCCGTGGACTCCGTGATGGCGGAGACGGCCCGCTCGTACGGCATCACGGGCCCCGCCCGTCTGCGGCACCTCGTGCTGCGCTCGGCCAGCCCGCAGATCTTCGCGGGTCTGCGCCAGGCCCTGTCGATCGGCATCATCCTGATGGTCATCAGCGAGATGTTCGCCGCCAGCAACGGGCTCGGCTTCACCATCGTCCAGTTCCAGCGCGGCTTCGCCATCCCCGACATGTGGACCGGGATCCTGCTGCTCGGTCTGCTCGGCTTCGTGCTGTCGGTCGTCTTCCGGCTGGTCGAGCGCCGTGCGCTCGGCTGGTACCACGGTCGGCGTGACGCTTCCCGGCGGTCGTCGTGAACCTCGCGAAAGGGCGGTCCATGCTCGACGTAAGCGGCCTCAAGAAGGTCTACGAGGGGTCGGGCCGGCGCGTGGAGGCGGTACGCGACCTGACCTTCTCGGTGGACGCCGGTGAACTCGTGTGTCTGGTCGGGCCGTCGGGCTGTGGCAAGACGACGCTGCTGAAGTGCGTGGGCGGGCTGCTGACGCCCACGGCCGGCGAGGTGTCGGTCGGGGGCCGTCGGGTGACCGGCCCGCCCCCGGACATGGCCATCGTCTTCCAGGAGTACGGGCGCAGCCTGTTCCCGTGGATGAGGGTGCGTGAGAACGTCGAACTCCCGCTCAGGCAGAAGAAGTTGAGCGCGGCCCGGCGGCGTGAGCTGGTCGCCGACGCCCTGGACTCCGTCGGGCTCACGGACGCCGCGGGCGCGTATCCCTGGCAGCTCTCGGGAGGCATGCAGCAGCGGGTGGCCATCGCCCGCGCTCTGGCGTACGAGCCCGGAGTGCTGCTCATGGACGAGCCGTTCGCGGCGGTGGACGCGCAGACGCGTGCCGATCTGGAGGATCTGGTCCGCGGACTGTGGCGGCAGCGGGGCATCACCATCCTCTTCGTGACGCACGACATCGACGAGGCCGTCTATCTCGGCGAGCGGGTGCTGATCCTCTCCTCCTCCCCGACGGTCGTGCAGGAGCAGCTGAAGATCGACCTCCCCGCCGACCGGGACCAGTTGCACACACGGGTGTCCCCGCGCTTCGCCGAACTGCGGACCCATGTGTACGAACAGATCCAGACGGCGAAGCGCGGGGCACCGGTCGACCGTGTGGTCAAGGACCTCAGCTCAGGGACGCCTCCACCTCACTGAACCGGCCCGCCGGCCCGCCCGTGTCGCCGGTGCGCAGCCAGGCCGCCGTGTCCTTCGGCAGTCGGCCGTCGGTGTCCAGGGGTCCGCTGGCGACCAGGAGGCGGGAGTGCGCGGGCAGCTCGGCCGGTGCGTCCGCGAGGTTCACGACGCACACCGCCTCCTCCCCCCGGGTGAAGGCGAGCACACCGTCGGGCGCGGGCAGCCAGGCGAGAGGGCCCTCGCCGAGCTCCGGCCGGATGCTCAGCGCCGTCCGGTAGAGGGACAGCATCGACCCCGGGTCCTGTGCCTGCAGATCGGCGGCGTAGGCGCTCCACCCGGCCGGCTGGGGCAGCCAGGGCTCTTCGCGTGAGCCGAACCCGGCGTGGGGGGCCCGCGCCACCCAGGGCAGGGGGACCCTGCACCCGTCGCGCCCCGGATCGGCCCCGCCCGACCGGAAGTGCATCGGGTCCTGGATGCGTTCGCGCGGGATCTCCGCCTCGGGCAGGCCGAGTTCCTCGCCCTGGTAGAGGTAGGCGGCGCCGGGCAGCGCGAGCGAGAGCAGCGCGGCGGCCCGGGCCCGCCTGGTGCCGAGCACCAGGTCGGACGGTGTGCCGAAGGCCTTCGTGGCGAACGCGAAGGCGGTGTCCGCCCGGCCGTACCGGGTGACCGTGCGGGTGACGTCGTGGTTGCACAGGACCCAGGTGGCGGGCGCCCCCACCGGAGCGTGCTCGGCGAGAGTCTCGTCGATGGACCTGCGCAGCTCCCGCGCGTCCCACGGGCAGGACAGGAAGGAGAAGTTGAAGGCGGTGTGCAGTTCGTCGGGGCGGAGGTAGCGGGCGAAGCGCTCGGAGTCGGGAAGCCAGACCTCACCGACGAAGATCCCGTCGTACGCGTCGGCGACCGCCCGCCAGGACCGGTAGATGTCGTGGAGTTCGTCGCGGTCGACGAACGGATGCGGGTCGCGCCCCTCGACGAAGTCCGGCAGGTCCGGGTCCTTGACGAGCAGGGCCGCCGAGTCGATGCGTACACCGGCCACGCCCCGCTCGAACCAGAAGCGCAGTACCTCCTCGTGCTCCTTGCGGACCGCCGGATGCGTCCAGTTGAGATCGGGCTGCTCGGGGGTGAACAGGTGCAGGTACCAGTCGCCGTCGGGCAGCCGGGTCCAGACGGGCTCCGTGGATCCCGCGAACTGGGACGGCCAGTCGTTGGGTGGGAGTTCACCGTGCGAGCCGCGTCCCGGGCGGAAGTGGAAGAGGTCCCGTTCGGGGCTGCCCGGCCCCGCGGCGAGCGCGGCGCGGAACCAGGGGTGCTGGTCGGAGACATGGTTGGGGACGATGTCGACGAGGGTGCGGATGCCCGACTCGGCGGCCTCCGCGATGAGTTTCTCCGCCTCCGCGAGGGTGCCGAACGCCGGGTCGACGGCCCGGTAGTCGCTCACGTCGTAGCCGCCGTCGGCCATCGGGGACGGGTACCAGGGGTTGAACCACAGGGCGTCCACGCCGAGTTCGGCGAGGTACGGCAGTGCGGCCCGCACTCCGGCGAGGTCTCCGGTGCCGTCGCCGTCGCCGTCCGCGAAGCTGCGTACGTACACCTGGTAGATGACGGCGGAGCGCCACCAGGTGTCCTTCGTCGTGCGGGCGGGGGAAGGCTGTCCCACGGTGCCTGCCTTTCTCTGTCGGAGGGGCGGGTTCCGCACGGGGGTGTCAGCCCTTCGTGCTGCCCGCGCTGATCCCGGCGATGATGTGGCGCTGGAACACCAGGAACATCGCGACCATCGGAATGCTGGCGATCACCATCGCGGCGATGAGCACCGTGAGCGGGATGTTCTGGGACAGCTGGACGAGTGCCACGCTGATCGGCTGTTTGCCGGTGTCGGAGAAGACCATCAGCGGCCAGAGGAAGTCCTGCCAGACGGCGACGAGCGCGAAGATCGAGACGACGCCGAGGACCGGCCTGGACATCGGGAGCACGATCGACCGGAGCGTGCGCATCCGGCCGGCGCCGTCGATCTCGGCCGCCTCCAGCACGTCGCGCGGAAGCTGGTCGAAGAACCGCTTCAGGAGATAGAGGTTGAAGGCGTTGGCCACGGCGGGCAGCCAGATGCCGAGGGGGTCGTTGAGGAGACTGGTGTGGATCAGCGGCAGGTCGGCGACGGTCAGGTACTTCGGTACGACGAGCGCCTGCGCCGGGACCATCAGTGTGGCGAGGATGCCGCCGAGGATCACCTTGCCGAAGGCGGGCCGCAACTTGGACAGGGCGTACGCGGCGGCCGTGCAGAAGACCAGTTGGAGCAGCCAGGCGCCCGTGGCCTGGACGACCGTGTTCCACAGGTGCGTGGGCAGTTCCATGAGGTCCCACGCGTCGGTGTAGCCGCCGAGGTGCCACCGATCCGGGACGAGTGCCGGAGGGGTGCGGGTCACCTCGTCGGCGGACTTCATGGCTCCGGAGACCATCCAGTAGACGGGGAAGAGGAAGGCGAGCGTGAAGAGGAGGACCACGCCGGTGAAGACGGTCCAGTACAGCGCCCGGCCGCGGGGCCGGGCGAGGGCGAGCGGTGAGAGAAGCGTCCGTGTGCTGCTCATGAGGCCTCCTCTCCGGAACGGGTGAGCCGCAGGTACGCCGCCGAGAAGACGCCGAGCAGCGCGAGGAGCATCACGCTGAGCGCGCAGGCGCCGCCGAAGTCGTTGTAGAGGAAGGCGTACTTGTAGATCAGGTAGAGCACGGTCACCGTGGCGTTCTCGGGTCCGCCTCCCGTGATCACGAACGGTTCCGTGAACACCTGCATGGTGGCGATGATCTGAAGGAGCATCAGCATCAGGATGACGAACCTGGTCTGAGGGATCGTCACATGACGGATGCGCTGCCAGAGGTTCGCGCCGTCCAGCTCGGCGGCCTCGTAGAGCTCGCCGGGGATGCTCTGGAGCGCGGCCAGGTAGATGAGGACCGTGCCGCCGAGGTTGGCCCAGGTGGCCACGACGACCAGGGAGACGAGGGCGGTGTCGGTGCCGTTGGACCAGTTCGAGGTGGGCAGGTGCAGAAAGCGCAGCGTCTCGTTGGCGAGGCCGGCGCCGGGGTCGTAGAACCACTTCCAGAGCAGGGCGCTGACCACCGGCGGGATCATCACCGGCAGGTAGACCACGACCCTGAAGAAGGCCTTCGCGTGCCGGAGTTCGTTGAGGACGAGGGCCAGGGCGAAGGGCACGGCGAAGCCGATGAGCAGGGCGAGCAGGGTGAAGGTGAGGGTGTTGCGCCAGGCCGCGGCGAACTCCGGGTCCTGGAGGACGCGGGTGAAGTTGTCGGTGCCGACCCACTCCGGGTCGGCGCCGGGGGTGTACTCCTGGAAGGCGATCACGACCGCGCGGACCGCCGGGTACCAGGAGAAGAGCGCGAAGCAGAGCAGGCCGCCGAGGAGGAAGGCGTACGCGCGCGCCTGGTCGGCGAGGCGGCGGCCCAACGGGCGCCGGCCCGGGCCGGGCCCGGGCGCCTCCGTCCGGCGCAGAACCGTCGGAGGAGGCGCCGGGGGCCTGGACGCTGTCTTCATGGCGGGGGTCAGCCCCGCGCGAGGATGGCGTCGATCTTCCCGGAGGCGTCGCTGAGCAGCTGGTCGATGTCGGCGTCCTTCCTGGTGAGGACCGAGGAGACCGCGCTGTCGAGGACGGAGTAGATCTGCTGCGCCCGGGGCGGCTCGATCTTCATCTCCAGGTCCTGGTTGCCGTCCAGGAAGGCCTGGTAGTTGTCCACCGGCACATTGGCGTTGGCCTTCTTGACCTGCTGGTCCTTCGCGTCGGCGGCGCCGCTGAACAGCCGGGGTTCGGGCAGGCCCACCGGGGCGTCGTTCTTCCTGGCGCGGGCGTAGTCGCCGAGGAAGCCGTCACCGGGCGTGAGGAACATGTGGTCGAGCCACTTGAGGCCGGCCTTGATCTGTTCGGGCGTGGCCTTCTTGTTGAACATGTAGCCGTCGCCGCCGATGAGCGTGCCCCGGCCGCCCGGCATGGGCGCGAGGGCCAGGTCCTCGTAGTTGCCGCCCTTCTCCTTCACGAGGATCGGGATGTTGTCGGGCGCGGAGAGGTACATGCCGAGCTTCCCCGAACCCATCATCTGCTGGACGTCGTTGATGACGAGGAGCTGCTTGCTGCCCATCGAGTTGTCGGTCCACCGCATGTCCTTGAGGTTCTGCAGGACGGCCTTTCCCTCGGGGGTGTCGATGGTGGCCTTCTTGCCGTCCTCGCTGACGACGTCGCCGCCCTGCGAGTAGAGCTCGGCGGTGAAGTGCCAGCCGCCCTGGTTCTGCGCGCTGTAGTCGGCGTATCCGACGGTGCCGTTGCCGAGCCCCGCTATCTTCTTGGCGGCGTCGCGCAGCTCGTCCCAGGTGGCCGGGGGCCGGTCGGGGTCGAGTCCGGCCCTCTCGAAGAGCTTCCGGTTGTAGATCAGGCCCATGGAGTAGCCGGTGCGCGGGATGCCGTAGATCCTGCCGTCGACGGTGTAGATGTCACGCAGCTGGCGCTGGATGGTGTCGTAGCTCTTGAGGTCCTTGACGTACCGCGTGATGTCGGCGGCCTGGTTGATGTCGGCGACGTGCCGGGCGTCGGTGAAGTACGTGTAGAAGACGTCCTCCATCTGCCCGCCGGCGAGCTTGGCGTCGAAGGTCTTCGGGTCCTGGCAGGGGAACGCGTCGTGCGGAACGACGTCGATGTCCGGGTTGCGCTTCTCGAACGCCCTGATGTCGGCCTCGAAGAACGAGCGGTCGACCTTGGCGCTCTTGGGCGGCATGCAGTTGACGGTGATACGGGTCTTTCCGTCGGCCGCCTCGTCGTCGCCGGAGCCACAGGCGGTGAGCGCCATGGAGCAGGCCATGAGCGTGACGCAGGTACGGCGGATCCCGGTGCTTCTCATCGGTGGACCCCTCTGGGCAGGAGCAGTGGGCGTCGCACACTCAAGCACCGCCGACATCAGCCCGCAAGATGCCGCGTGAAATCTGTAATTATTCGACAGCCGAATGGATCTCAGTGTCGTGGCGCCTGCGCGGTGGACCCCCGGACCACCAGTTCGGGCTCGAACAGCAGCTCCTCGGTGGGCACGCTGCTGCCGCCGATCTGCGCGTTCAGCAGCTCCACCGCGGCCCTCCCCATGGCCTCGATGGGCTGCCGGACGGTGGTCAGCGGAGGCTCGGTGCAGTTCATGAACGCCGAGTCGTCGTAGCCGACGACCGAGATCTGTGACGGTACGTCGAGTCCCTTGCGGCGAGCGGCCCGTACGGCACCGAGGGCGAGCGGGTCGCTGGCGCAGATGATCCCGGTGACCCCCCGGTCGAGCAGCCGGGTGGCGGCGGCCTGTCCGCCCTCGAGGGAGAAGATCGCGCGGGCGACCCGCTCGTCCGTGAGACCGCCCAGGGCGCGTGCGGCGTCGAGTTTGCGGCGCGAGGGGACGTGGTCGCCGGGACCGAGGACCAGCCCGATGCGCTCGTGCCCGAGAGAGGCCAGGTGCCGCCAGGCCTGTTCCACGGCCACCGCGTCGTCGCACGAGACGGCCGGGAAGCCGAGGTCCTCGATGGCCGCGTTCACCAGGACCACCGGGATGTTGCGGTCCGCGAGCCGCCGGTAGTGCTCGTGCGGGGCGTCGGCCTGCGCGTACAGGCCGCCCGCGAACACCACGCCGGAGACCTGCTGCTGGAGCAGCAGGTCCACGTAGTCCGCCTCGGAGACACCGCCCTTGGTCTGGGTGCAGAGCACGGGCGTCAGGCCCGACTGGGCGAGCGCGCCGCCGATCACCTCGGCGAACGCCGGGAAGATCGGGTTCTGCAGTTCGGGCAGGACGAGACCCACGAGCCTGGCGCGTTCGCCGCGCAGTTGGGTGGGCCGCTCGTAGCCGAGGACGTCGAGCGCGGACAGCACCGCCTGCCGGGTGGTGTCGGAGACCCCGGGCTTGCCGTTGAGGACCCGGCTGACCGTGGCCTCGCTGACCCCGACCTTCTTCGCCACCTGAGCAAGTCGTCGCGTCATGAGCGCAAGAATAGCGCAAGATATGCAAGCCGTTTGCGTAATACGGAACGTGGGATACCGCGCAGGAGAGGCCGTGCAGGGGCCGCCCCTCGACCTGCCGGGAGCCGTCAGACCTCGGCCGCGGGCACCACGCTGAGGTGGCCGG
>NZ_JAHRIB010000110.1 GCF_019090165.1 Streptomyces sp. BV286 | reverse complement strand
CCATGGCCAGCGCGGCCAGCAGGCCGTCGTTGACTCCGCCGTGGAACGCGGCCGGAACCCGCGTCAGCAGCGCCTCCGTCACCGCGACGGGGAGCCGGACGGTGAACTGCTCCTGGGTGGAGAGCAGGTCGACGGCCGGGTCGAGGGGCCGGCTGCCCAGGAGGGGGTCGGACCCCTCCAGGACGGAGCGCCACAGGTCCATTTCTGCGGTCCGTGCGGGGCTGCGGGCCTCGTCGAGCAGGGCGTGCGTCCAGCGGCGTACGGAGGTGCCGGTCGCCGGAAGCTGCGGGGTGCGTCCCTCGCGGACCTGCTGCCAGGCCTCGGCGAGATCCGGCAGGAGGATGCGCCAGGAGACACCGTCCACCACCAGGTGATGCAGCACGATCAGCAGGCGGCCCGGGACAGTCGTATCGGTGGGGTCGAACCAGACGAACTGGGCCACCACGCCGGCGGCCGTGTCCAGACGGCCCGTCGCCGCGTTCAGCTCGGCGCCGGCCTGCTGCTGCCACTCCTGGTCCCACACACCGTCACACGCGATCCGGTGGATCAGCGCGGAAGCATCCGCCGCACCCTTGGGCGCGATCTCGATGGCACCCCCGCCCTCAAGGGAGAGCCGGGAGCGCAGGATGTCGTGACGGTCCAGCACCGCGTCCAGGACCGCTGCCAGAGCATCAGCCTCGATTCCCAGCGGCAGGTCGAGGGCGAGGGACATGGAGAAGCGGTCGTAGCCGCCGCCCAGTTCCGTCATGTACTGGACGATCGGCAGCAGGGGGACGTCGCCGACGCCGCCGCCCTCGAGTTCCGCCAGGACCACCGTGGTTCCGGTACTGCGGGCCACCAGCGCCAGTTCGGCCACGGTGCGCTGCTCGAAGATCTGCCGCGGACTGACCTCGACGCCCTGGGCGCGGGCCCGGGTGACGACCTGGATGGAGCGGATGGAGTCGCCGCCGACCGCGAAGAAGTCGTCGTCGACACCGACCCGGTCCAGACCCAGGACATCGGCGTAGACGTCGGCGAGGACCTTCTCCTGCGGTGTGCGCGGCGCCCGGTAGGCGCCGCCGGTGAACTCCGGCTCGGGCAGGGCCTTGTGGTCGAGCTTGCCGTTGGGCATCAGCGGCAGCCGGTCCAGCACGACGAACGCGGAG
>NZ_JAHRIB010000011.1 GCF_019090165.1 Streptomyces sp. BV286 | reverse complement strand
CTGGAACAGCGCGGGCGAGCTGGAGTACGTCGGCCGCGCCGACACCCAGGTCAAGGTCCGCGGCTTCCGCATCGAACCCGGCGAGGTCGAGGCGGCCCTGACCGCCCATCCGGCCGTCGGCCAGGCCGCGGTGATCGCCCGGGAGAGCGCGGGCGGCTCCGGTGCCAAGCAGCTGGTCGGCTACGTCGTTCCCGCCTTCACCAGCGACAACGACAGCCACGACTTCCGCTCCGGCATCGAGGCGGCCGAGCTGCGCGCCCACGCGTCGCAGCACCTGCCCGACTTCATGGTCCCCTCCGCGTTCGTCGTGCTGGACCGGCTGCCGCTGATGCCCAACGGCAAGCTCGACCACAAGGCCCTGCCCGAGCCGGAGT
>NZ_JAHRIB010000109.1 GCF_019090165.1 Streptomyces sp. BV286 | reverse complement strand
GTTGTTCTTGAGTCGTTCGGGCTTCACGTCCCTTTCGATGATGGAAAAAACTTCTGGGTAGCTCCGGGCCCGGTCCTCGCTCCAGTCATGGAAGTTGATCACCCAGCGGCTGGCCGAGCAGTCCGGACGGGAGTTGAGGTCCTCACCGTTGAGGTAGGGGAAGAGGACGTCCTTGTTGCGAGGGTCGCGCTGGATCAGGTCGTCTGCCTGTTCGGGGGTGAGGATGAACCC
>NZ_JAHRIB010000108.1 GCF_019090165.1 Streptomyces sp. BV286 | reverse complement strand
GCGCCCCTTAAAAGATTGCGCCGTTCCCCGCGCCCCTTAAAGGACTGCGCAGTTCCCCGCGCCCCCAAAAGATTGCGCCGTTCCCCGCGGCCCCGGAAGGCCGCGCCGTTCCCCGCGCCCCTGAAATCGGTTGTACGAGACGTCTCGTCTTGTTTATGGTCGGGGTATGACCACCTCACGCCCCACGCACATCGCCATGTTCTCCATCGCCGCCCACGGGCATGTGAACCCGAGCCTCGAGGTGATCCGGGAGCTTGTCGCCCGTGGGCACCGGGTCACGTACGCGATTCCGCCGGTCTTCGCCGACAAGGTCGCGCAGACGGGCGCCGAGCCGAAGCTGTGGAAGTCGATCCTGCCCTCGCCCGACGACGACCCCGACGCCTGGGGAACCACCCCCCTGGACAACGTGGAACCCTTCCTGGAGGACGCCGTCCAGGCACTTCCGCAGCTCATCGAGGCGTACGAGGGTGACGAGCCGGACCTCGTGCTGCACGACATCACCTCGTACCCGGCCCAGGTCCTCGCCCACCGCTGGGGCGTCCCGGCCGTCTCGCTCTCGCCGAACCTCGTCGCCTGGGACGGTTACGAGCAGGAGGTCGCCGAGCCCATGTGGGCGGAGCCGAAGAAGACCGAGCGGGGCAGGGCGTACTACGCCCGCTTCCAGGCCTGGCTCGACGAGAACGGGGTTCCCGAGGACCCCGACTCCTTCGGTGGCCGCCCCGCCCGCTCCCTGGTCCTCATCCCGAAGGCCCTCCAGCCCCACGCGGACCGGGTCGACGAGTCCGTGCACACCTTCGTCGGCGCCTGCCAGGGCGACCGCGCCGCCCAGGGGGAGTGGCGGCGGCCCGCCGGCGCCGAGCGTGTCCTCCTCGTGTCCCTGGGCTCCTCCTTCACCAAGCGGCCCGACTTCTACCGTGCGTGTGTGCGGGCCTTCGGTGACCTGCCGGGCTGGCACTTGGTGCTCCAGATCGGCAAGCACGTCGATGCGGCCGAGCTCGGCAGCATCCCGGACAACGTGGAAGTGCACGACTGGGTACCGCAGCTGTCGGTCCTCAGGCAGGCCGACGCCTTCGTCACCCATGCCGGAGCCGGCGGCAGCCAGGAGGGCATGGCGACCGCCACCCCGATGGTCTGCGTGCCCCAGGCGGTCGACCAGTTCGGCAACGCGGACATGCTCCAGGCGCTCGGCGTCGCCCGCCACCTGCCCATGGAGGAAGCGACGGCCGACACCCTGCGCGAGGCCGTGCTCGCCGTCGCCGACGACCCCGGAATCGCGGAAAGGCTCAGGACGATCCAGGCGGAGATGGCGGCCGAGGGCGGTACATCCCGTGCGGCGGATCTGATCGAGGCGGAAATTCCCCGGGGGCGCGACCGGAGCTCGGAGGGCCGGATCGGGTGACCGTCAGCGAACCCGGAATTCCCGCGAGTCACGGTTGCGCGGGATTGGTGAAGCCATGGCGCACTTTGGATAACGGGACGGTCATTCGGTAACGCTCGGATAACGCGGGATCTGCCCGACCGGGGCATGGACCGGGTTGCAGGGGAAGACCGTTACCCCCCATGGAAGGTTGCACGCGCTCCTTCTTGTTCCTTGCCTGAACACCTTTCTAGCGTGAGGTGAACTCGTTTCGAACTTTGGGAAGTTGACCTATGCGCCGTGACATACCGCCCCTCGCCGAGGTGCGCCGCATCACCGAGAAGAAGCGCGACGCATGGTGGACCGTGCTGCTGGTCGATCCGGTCGCCACCCCGCTGGTGAGGCTGACGGCCAGGTACACGAGGATCACGCCGAACCAGATCACCTGGGGAGCGTTCCTGCTCGGCCTGGTCTCGGCGGCGTGCTTCGCGTTCGGCGACTGGCGGTGGTTGATCGCCGGCGCGTTCGTCTACCACCTGAGCTTCGTCCTCGACTGCATGGACGGGAAGGTCGCCCGCCTCACCGGCCAGGGCTCCGTCTTCGGCGCCTGGCTGGACTTCGTCTTCGACCGCATCCGGGTGGCGGTGTGCGGGGTCGCGCTGATGGCCGGACAGTACGACCGCACCGGCGAGACGATCTACATCTGGCTGGCCGCGGCCGTCGTCGGCCTCGACACACTGCGGTACATCAACGGTCTGGAGATCTTCAAGATCCGCTACACCATGCGGAAGCAGATCAAGGCGCGGGTGCGGGAGGCCCGGCGCGCGGAGAATTCCGCGGAACTCGCCTTCATGGAGGACCTGCTGCGCAACAACCCCGAGGCGGACATCGAACAGGACCTGCGTAAGGCGGCGACACCCCCCGCGGCGGTTTCCGAGGTTGTTTCCGAGGCGGTTTCCGGGTCCGGGCCCGCACCTTCCGCCGAACTCTCCGCCGATGGCCGGCCGGAGACGCAGGAGCAGGCACTGGACCAGGCGCAGGATCAGGCGCAGGCCCGCGTGATCGACCTCCACGAGGAGTTCCGGCACCGCTTCCCGGTCTATCTCCGCGCTCGTTCCTTCCTCCTGCGCCACCGAATCCGTACGCACCTCGTGAGCGGAATCGAATTCCAGATGGGCGTCTTCATCGTCGGCCCGTTGTTCGACGTGGTCATCGAGGCGACCGTGATCTCCGGATCGCTGCTTCTCCTCTTCGAACTCGCCATCATCTACAAGCTGTTGCTCTCCACCCGCGACTTCACCCGCACGATCGACTCCTTCGAGCGCGACGAGGTGGCCACCGCGGCCTGAGCGACCGCGGCGACCGCCGGCGAGCGGCGGGCGGTGCCGAACGCGTGCGGAAACGGCGGCGTGGCCGGGGCTGGTGCCCCGGCCACGCCGCCGCTCGGGATGGTGACGAGGTCGTCAGACGCGGACCTTCTCACCCGCGACCGCCGGCGGCGGAAGGGCGGAGGCGGCTTCGGGCGACTCGTCGTGGCTGAGGTCCGGCAGCCGGTTCAGCCACTTCGGGAAGTACCAGTTGCGCTCGCCGAGGAGGGCCATGACCGCCGGGAGAAGCACACCGCGGATGATCGTCGCGTCGATCAGGACCGCCGCCGCGAGGCCGACGCCCATCTGCTTCATGGACTGCATCGACAGCGTGCCGAAGATCGCGAAGACGGCGACCATGATGACGGCGGCGCTGGTGATGACACCGGCCGTCGTGACCACCCCGTGCTGGATGGCGTCCCGCGTCGTCAGCCCCCGCAGCCGCGCCTCACGGATCCGGGAGACCACGAACACGTGGTAGTCCATCGAGAGCCCGAACAGGATCACGAAGAGGAACAGCGGCAGCCAGGTGATGATGGCGCCCACGCCCTCGGCGCCCACCAGCGACGCGCCCCAGCCGTGCTGGAAGACGGCGACCAGGATGCCGTAGGCGGCCCCGACGGACAGGAGGTTGAGGACGATCGAAGTGATCGCGATCGTCAGCGAGCGGAACGACAGGAGCATCAGCAGGAAGGCGAAGAGCACGACGAAGACGAAGACCGGGGCCACCGCGCTGCCGAGCTGGTCGTTGAAGTCCTTCGAGCCCGCCACCTGACCGGTCACCGGGGCCTCGACCCCGTCGACCTTGCCGAGCGTCGCGGGACGGACCTCGTCGCGGATGATCTCCAGGCTCTTCTCCGCCTTGTCGAGGTTCGAGCCGCCCACCAGCGGTACGTACACGAAGGCGATGTTCTGCGCGTCGTGGACCTTGACCTCGACCGGGCCGCGTGAGGCACCCGAACTGACCGCCTGCTCACGGAAGTCGGCGAGCGCGGACTTCACCTCGGCGGAGTTGATGTCGTCGGCGCTGACGACCACCTCGGCCGGGTCGGAACCGCCGGGGAAGGCCTCGTTCAGCCGGTCGTACGTCGCCACGATCGGCAGCGAGTCGCCGAACTCCTGGTCCAGTGTGAGGTTCTGGGTCTTCATGCCGAGCGCGGGGGCCGCGATGGCCACCAGTGCGCCCGCCGCCACGACCAGCGAGATCGCCGGCTTGGCCAGCACCACGCGCAGCACGCTCGTCCAGAAGCGGCTGCCGTTGTCGGACCCGCCGTTGCCGGAACCGTTCGCGGACTTGCGGCGCTTGTCCGGGTGCAGGAACGGGATGCGGCCCGTCTCGACCCGCTTGCCGAGCAGTGAGAGCACCGCGGGCAGCACCGTCACGGAGCCGACCATGGCGACCGCCACGACCATCAGCGAGGCCAGGCCCATCGCCTTGAAGGTGGCGATCCCGGTGAACAGCATGCCCGCCATCGCCACGCACACCGTGACGCCGGAGACGATGATGGCGCGGCCGCTGGTCGCCGCGGCGATCCGCAGGGCGGTCTCGTGGTCCCGGCCCGCCGCGCGTTCCTCGCGCTCGCGCCGCAGATAGAACAGGCAGTAGTCGACGCCGACCGCAAGGCCCACGAGCAGCATCACGGAACTCGACGTGTCGTCCATCGGCTGGATGTGGCTGACGATCATCATCAGGCCCATGGTGGCCACGATCGCGGTGATCGCGAGCAGCACCGGCACGAGCGCCGCGACCAGCGCGCCGAACGCGACCAGCAGGATGCCGAGGGCCACCGGCACGGCGGAGAACTCGGCCTGCTTGAAGTCGTCGCCGAACGCGTCGTCGAACGTCTTGTTCATACTGGCGCCGCCGATCTCCTCGATCCGCAGCGCCTCATGGTCCTTCTGGACCTCCTCGACGGCCTTCAGCACGGGCTCCACCCGCTCGCCCGCCGTGTCCGCGTCGCCGCGCATGTCGAACTGCACCAGCGCGCTGCGGCCGTCCTTGGAGATCGTCTCCGTCTCGTACGGCGAGGTCACGGCGGTCACCTTGCCGGTGGCCTCGACCGCCTTCATCACGGCGTCGACGGCGGCACGGAACTCCGTGTCGGTCGCCTTGAGGCCGGTGTCCCTGCCCTGGAGGAGCACGGACTCCCCGGCCGGCTCGTCGATCCCCGCCTTCTCCGCGATGGCCGCGGCCTGGCTCGTCTCTCCCGTGAGCTGCTCGCTGTCCTTGAGCTCGACCGTGCCCGCCGCCGAGCCGAGCCCCATCGCCAGAACGACGAACAGCACCCAGATCCCGACGGCCGCCCAGCGGTGCCGGACGCTCCAGCCGCCGGCCCGGGCTGCTATGCCCCGTACCCGCGTGTCTCCGTTCCCCATGACGGGCTTGCCCCCTCGTGTTCGGCCCCGGCCCCCTGCCGGCACCTTCAGTTACGAAGGTATGGCGCGGATAAGGACCTCTCGTCGTGCTGCCCGGTGAGGTGTGGGGCGCCCGGCTCCTCCCCTCGGACCCCGCGGCATCAGCACTGAGGAGGATGAAAGCCCCTTACATGTAAAGCCCGGTCTTGGGGGTGGCGGTCAGGGGTGTCCGATCTGTCGGCGCGGATCCCGTTTGTTATTACGAAAGCTTGTTGAACAAGTCACAGCTGTGCGCGGGTGTTGATTCCACGGGCGCCGATCAGTCATGGTTTCGAGCCAACCGGCCGGTTACCGGCGTCGCCCGGCGGTCGGTGCCGGCGGCCGTCGTGCCCACCCCCACGGGGCGCGAAGGCCGCCTTATGGTGTGCGGATGACTGCGGGAACGACGACGTACGCGGCGCTGCTGCGCGGGATCAACGTGGGTGGCAGCCGGAAGGTGCCGATGGCCGAGCTGCGCACGCTCCTGGAAGGCCTCGGGCACGGGGACGTGCGCACGTACCTCCAGAGCGGGAACGCGGTGTTCTCCAGCGACCACGGCGACGAGGACTCGCTCGCCGGCGAGCTGTCGCGGGCGCTGGCCGAGCACTTCGGGTTCACGGTCGACGTGCTGGTGCGCGACCACGCGTACCTGCGGGCCGTCCTCGACGCCTGCCCGTTCCCGGCCGCCGAACTGGAGGCCAAACAACTGCACGCCACGTACCTCTCGGCGCGGGCCGACCCCGAGCGGTTCGCGCCGATCGACCAACAGGCCTTCCTGCCCGAGGAGTTCCGGCTCGGCGACCGCGTGGTGTATCTGTACGCCCCGGACGGGCTCGGCCGGTCCAGGCTGGCGGAGAGCCTCGCGAAGCCCCGGCTGACGAAGGGGCTCGTCGCCACCACGCGCAACTGGAACACCGTCGTCAAACTCGTGGAGCTGACCGGTGACTGACCACGACCCCGCGGTCGAAGCGGCCATCAAGGGCGAACTGCGCCTCCTCGACCCGGAGACCAGACGTTCACCCGCACGCGTCGGCGCGCTGCTGCACCCCGGGTTCCACGAGTTCGGCGTCTCCGGCCGGCACTGGGACCGTGCCGCGATCATCGACGACCTCGCCACGACGGCCGAGCCGGGGTCCACCCCCGCCGTCGCCTCCCGGATGGAGGGCGTCCGCCTCTCCCGGGACGTCGTCCACCTCACCTTCGACACGGAGAGCAACGGCCGTCACGCACACCGGAGTTCACTGTGGCGGAGGTCGGACGGGGAAGCCGGCGAGGCGTGGCTTCTGTACTTCCACCAGGGGACGCCGTTCAGCCCCGAGGACTCCCGGGAAGGCTGACCTTCCGGACGCCGAGGTACGTCGTGTGCGAAGTGATCTCGGCCGGGACGGCGAGACGGGGATCCGCGTACAGGCGCCGGATCTCCGAGGCCGACACGGTCGCCGTGGCCGAAACCGGGGCCGAAGCTGTGGTCGCCACGGCGGCCGTGACCCCGGCGGCCTCGTCGAGCAGCGCGAGATCGTCCACGGTCACCTCCGCCTCGTCCTTCGCCGCCAGACCCCACGCGTCCCATGGCAGCACCTCCACCCCGTTGAGGGCCGCGAGGTCGCGTACGACGTTGCCGCGCACGAACCACAGCCCCCGCAGGTGCTCCTCGGGCAGGGCGATCCCGAAGGTGTCCGGATCCGCGTCGCCCGCCCGGCAGGCCAGCCAGCCCGCACCGGCGACGAGGAACCGGTCCCGAGGGACGTCCAGCGGATCGAAGGGCACGTCGTACGCCCCGTCGGCGACCTGGGCGTCGGCGAGCCGCCAACCCCCGTCCCGAGGACGGTATTCGGTGACCCAGTGGTCCTCGTGGAACGACCCGTCGCCGAAGTACGTGGCGAAGCCGCACCGCACCCGGGCGGCCGTGCCAGTCGCCCGCAGGAACGCGCAGAGCAGCAGGGCGAAGTCCCGGCACGTGCCGGCGAACCGCTCGCCGAGCTCCCGGTGCACGGTGAGCGGCGCCGGCCCGCGCTCGCGCAGAACACGCAGTATCCCGCCGACGTACCGGGCCTCGGCGTCCTCGCGCCGCCGTTCCTCGGGCACGGCGTACCCGAAGCGCCCGCCCTCCTCCCGGTGGATGAGCAAGTTCCGCACGAGGACGGCCAGCTCACGCGGACCGGCGGGCAGATCGGCCGGTACGGCACCGGGGTCGCTGTACCGGCTCTGCCGGAGAGGGAAGTCGTAGGAGTCCATGCCCGGGAGCCTCGGCCCTGCCCCAGGGACAAGGTCAACCCATGGCGCGGAGACGGGCCTTGACCCGCTGCCGGGGGGCGGCGCCCGGGAGGCCGCGCCGGGCGGACGTGAGCCGGCCCGGTACCTCCGAGGGGCCTGCCGCACGACTGTGGCAGGCTCGGGGCATGCGCTACATCATCATCGGAGCGGGCGCCGTGGGCGGCGCCGTCGGCGGACGTCTCGCCGAGTCGGGACACGACGTGGTACTCGTCGCGCGCGGCGCGCAGTACGAGGCACTGCGGGAGCGGGGACTGCGCCTCGTGACGCCCGACGGGCCGCGGACCCACCGGGTGCCCACCGTCGACGGGCCGGAGCCCCTCGGTGAACTGCGCGCCGACGACGTCCTCGTGCTCGCCGTCAAGACACAGGACAGCGGGGCGGCGCTGGAGGCCTGGGGTCCCGTACCCGTGGCGGGCGGCGGCACGGCGGCCGAGCGGCTGCCGCTGGTCTGCGCGCAGAACGGGGTGGAGAGCCAGCGGCTCGCGCTGCGCCGCTTCCGACGGGTGTACGGAATGTGCGTGTGGCTGCCCGCCACCTTCGTCGAGCCGGGCGTGGTGTCGGCGGCAGGCACGCCCCTGACCGGCATCCTGCACCTCGGGCGCTTTCCGCACGGCACGGACGACACCGCGCGGGCCATCGCCGCCGACCTCGCGGCGTCCCGCTTCGAGGCGCCGGTCGTGGCCGACGTGACGCGCTGGCAGTACGCCAAGCTGCTCGCCAACCTCGCCAACGCGATCGAGGCCGTCAGCGGGGTGATGGACAGCGAGGAGGCCCTCGCGCTCAACGGCCGCGTGCGCGCGGAGGGCGAGGCCGTGCTCACCGCCGCGGGCATCGCCCACACCTCGAAGGAGGAGCAGAAGGAGGCCCGCGCCGACAAGATGCGCCTCGTACCCCTCGACGGCGTGGAGCGCGGGGCCGGGTCGTCCTGGCAGTCGCTCGACCGGGGCACCGGCACCATCGAGGCCGACTACCTCAACGGGGAGATCGCCCTGCTGGGCCGGCTGCACGGCGTGCCGACCCCGCTCAACGACCTGCTGCAACGGCTCGCGAACGACTTCGCACGGCAACGGCGGGCGGCGGGTTCGCTGCCCGTGGCCGAGCTGGTCGAGCTGGCCGACGAGGCTGTCGCGTTTGTTCAAGAAGGCACCCGGCGGCGTCCCTAGCGTGGAGCGCATGAACAAGCAGCAAGCGCCCTACACACTGGTCACCCTGCACCCGGTCATGGCGGAATGCGCGGCCGAGGCGGCCCGTGTCGCCCGTGGGGTCGCGGCCGAGCGGCTCGCCGACCCCACGCACTGCCCGGACTGGGACGTCCGGGACCTGGTCAACCACTGGGTCCTCTACACCTCCCACGGGCTGGAGCACCGGGCGCTGCGCAAGCCGCTCCCGGACGACCTCACCTCCCGTGACTTCACCGCCGACCCCGGCTGGGCGTCGGCGTACGCCGCGCAGCTCGACCGGGCCGTCGCGGCATGGTCGGATCCGGCGGCGTGGGAGGGGGAGGTGGATCTCGGCGGGGGATCCCTGCCGGCCGGCGAGCTCGCCTCCATGGTCGTGAAGGAGATGGCGGTGCACGGCTGGGACGTGGCCGTCACCACCGGTCAGGAGTACCGGATCTCCGACGCGGCCGCGCGGGTGGTCCTCGATGTCGTCGTCACGCACGGCGATCTGTACCGGCAGTACGACGGCTTCGCGGCTGCCGTGCCGGTGGCCGACGACGCGCCGGTCCTCGACCGTGCGCTCGCCCTCAGCGGCCGGACTCCGCGCGCCGCCGGGTCCCCGGGCTGAGGCGAACATTCCCGCCCCGCCGATACGCCGGAAGACTGGAAGCCGGGTCCGGCCGAGGACGGAAAACCCACCTCGGCCGAGGACGGAAAACCCAGCCCGGCCGAGGACGGAACGCTCAGCCCGGCTGAGGGCGGGAAGCCCAGCCCGGCTGAGGGCGGAAAACCCACCTCGGCCGAGGACGGAAAACCCGGCCCGGCCGAGGACGGAACGCTCAGCGCGGCCGAGGACGGGAAGCCCAGCGCGGCCGAGGGCGGGAGGAAGAACTCAGGCGCCGACGGCGGCGGTCAGCGCCGGGGCTCCGGCCTCGTCGTAGCGGGAGAGCAGCACCCGTGCCACCTCGGGCGCCGCCCCGAGCACGTCCGCGAGGACGTCCGCCTCGGCGGCCCCGCGCGCGATCCGGTCCGGCAGAAAGCCGGGAGCGAGGACGTACGGGGCGACCGCCACCCGTGCACAGCCCAGCGAGCGCAGCTCCCGTACCGCGTCCTCCGTCCGGGGAAGGGATGCGGAGGCGAACGCAGGCCGCACGGCGCACCAACCGGTACGCCGCCACTCCCGCGCGATTTCTGCGATCACTGCGATCGCCTCCGGGTCGGTGGACCCCGCCGAGGCCAGTACGACCCCGGTCGAGGACTTGTCGGCGGGCGACAACCCCGCCTCGTACAGCCGCCGTTCGAGCGCGGCCGTCAGCAGCGGCGACGGGCCGAGCACCTCGGCCTGCCGGATCCGCAGCCGGGCGGGTGCCTCGTGCAGCACCGCCGGGATGTCCGCCTTGGCGTGGAAGGCACGGGTCAGCAGCAGGGGAAGCGCCACCACGTCCCGTACGCCCTGTGCCGCCAGCGACTTCAACACCGCCGGAACCGAAGGGAGGTTGAAGTCCAGGAAGCCGGTCTCCACGCGCAGCCCGGGCCGCCGCGCCCGCACCCGGCGTACCAGGGCGTGCACGGTCGCGGCATGGCGCGGATCGCGGCTGCCGTGGGCGATGACGAGAAGGACCGGTCCTGGCATGGGAGTTCAGCTCTTCACGAGGAGACCGCGGCTGCGCAGGACCCACCGCTCCAGCGGGCTGAAGATCAGCAGGTCGATGGCGATACCGACGATCAGGATGAGGAGGATGGCGAGGAACACCATGGGCATGCTGTTCGCCGTGCGGCCGTTCTCCAGCAGCTGTCCCAGGCCGACGCCCAGGTCGGGCGAGGACGCGATGATCTCGGCGGCCATCAGCGAGCGCCACGAGAACGCCCAGCCCTGCTTCAGGCCCGCGAGATAGCCGGGCAGAGCGGCCGGAACCACGATGTGCCACGTGCCGCGCAGGCCCGTCGCACCCATCGTGCGGCCCGCCCGCAGGAACAGCGGCGGCACCTGGTCGACACCGGAGACGAGCCCGTTGGCGATGGACGGGACCGCGCCGAGCAGGATGACGGCGTACATCATCGAGTCGTTCAGCCCGAGCCACAGGACCGCCGGCGGCACCCACGCCACCGACGGCAGGGACTGGAGTCCGGAGAGGATCGGGCCGATGGCCGCGCGCACGAACTTCACCCGGGCGACCAGCAGCCCCAGGGGCGTGCCGATGGCGAGCGCCATCAGGAAGCCCATCAGGCCACGGGAGACGCTGGTCCAGATGTACTCGAGGAGCGTTCCCTCCAGCCATGCTTCCCGGACCTCGTCCCAGACGGCGGAGGGAGCCGGCAGCTTGTAGCTGTCGGTGACCTTCGCCCACACCAGGACCTGCCAGACGACCAGGACCAGCGCCACGGCGACGATCGGGGGGAAGATCTTCTCCACGAACGTCCTGCGGAACGGAGTACGCTGGGTCTGGACCGTCTCCAGGGCGTCGAGACCCGCTTCGAGTCCGGCGAGATCGCTGCCGTCCTTGACGGTGCTCGTCTCAGTGCTGGCCATGACGGCGGATCTCCCCACGCAGTTGTTCGGTGATCTCGACGGACAGTTCCGCGACCGCGGAGTCCTCGATGCGGCGCGGCTGAGGGATGTCGACCGCCCACTCCCGCGCGATACGTCCCGGGCGGGAGGACAGCAGCACCACGCGCTCGGCGAGCCGCACCGCCTCACGCACGTTGTGCGTCACGAACAGCACCGACACGTTCGTCTCGCGCCAGATGCGCGTCAGTTCGTCGTGCAGCACGTCACGCGTGATGGCGTCGAGAGCGGCGAACGGCTCGTCCATCAGCAGCAGCTTGCTGTCCTGCGCGAGCGCCCGCGCCAGCGCGACCCGCTGGCGCATACCGCCGGACAGCTCGTGCACCCGCTTGCCGTACGCGCCCTTCAGCCGGACGAGCTCCAGGAGCTCTTCCGCCTTCTCGCGGCGCTCGGCCTTCGGCACGCCCCGCAGTTTCAGGGCGAGTTCGATGTTCTTGCCCGCGGTCAGCCACGGGAAGAGGGCGTGCTCCTGGAACATCAGGGCCGGACGGCCGTCGGTGCTGATGCCGCCCGCGGACGGCTTGTCGAGCCCGGCGACCAGGTTGAGCAGGGTCGACTTGCCACACCCGGAGGCTCCCAGGAGGGTGACGAACTCGCCGGGCGCGACATCGAGCGTGATGTCGTCCAGGACGAGCTGCTGCCCGGCCGGGCCGGCGAAGGACTTCGAGACGTGCTCGATGCGGGCGGCGTACTCCACCGACGTACCGGCGTCGGCGGCCTTGGCGAGGGCTGTTGCCATGGTCGTCACCTCCTGGGAACTCATGGGTGTCCGGGCTTACTTGACGCCGAGACCGGCGTCGTCGACCGTGCTCTTGCCCTCGGCCTTGAGGACCTTGTTCAGCGGCCCGAGATCGTAGATGCCGTCCAGCTTCGGCTTTTCCAGCAGGCCCGCCTTCACCGCGTGCTCGGCCTCGGTGTTGAGGGTCGAGGCCAGCGGGTCGTCGATGAACTGGATCGACTTCCACGCGGGGTCGAGCACGTTGGCGGGCAGCGCCTTGTCGGTCAGCTGCTCGAGCTTGGTGTTGGCGGCGGCCTTCGCCTTGTCGGGGTTGGCGTTGATCCACGCGTTGGTCTTCACCGAGCCGCGCAGCACGGCCTCGACGACGTCCGGGTGCTCCTTGAGGAACTTCTGCGACACGATGATGTTCGTGATCACGAACTTCTTGTCCGGCCACAGGTCGGCCTCGTCGAGCAGCACCTTGCCGCCCTCCGCGACCAGCTTGGAAGCGGTCGGCTCAGGCACCCAGGCACCGTCGATGGAGCCCGACTTGTAGGCGTCCGGCGTGATCTTGTTGTCCGTGCGGACGACGGACACGTCGCCCTTGCCGCTCTCCGCCTGGACCTTCCAGCCCTGCTCGGAGATCCAGTTGAGGAACGCCACGTCCTGCGTGTTGCCCAGCTGCGGGGTGGCGATCTTCTTGCCCTTGACGTCCTTGAGGGACTTGATCTTCTTCGGGTTGACCACGAGCTTCACACCGCCGGAGGCGGAGCCGCTGATGATCCGCAGGCCCTTGCCGTCGGTGGTGGAGTAGCCGTTGATGGCGGGGGAGGGGCCGATCCAGCCGATGTCGATCGAACCGGAGTTGAGCGCCTCGATCTCCGACGGACCCGCGTTGAACTGGGAGTAGGTGGCCTTCGTGCCCCCCAGCTCCTTCTGCAGCAGCCCCTCCTGGTCGCCCACGAGCGCGGTGGCGTGCGTCAGGTTCGGGAAGTAGCCGATCCGGACGGTGTCGGCGGAGAGCTTCTTGCCCTCGGCGGCGACCTTCGAGGTGTCGTCCTTGGCGTCGGAGCCGTAGCCGCAGGCGGCGAGGGTCAGGAGAGGCAGCGCGGCGATGGCCGCCAAGGTGCGCCGGGAGGCGGTGGATCGGCTGGCAGGCACGGGAGGGGTTCCTCTCGTCGGCCCGGCGGTCACGCCTTCTTCAGGTCGTGGCCGGGAGGTCGGCAGGTCTTCGTCGTATCCGCGACGGCGGGCGGGGGGACGGGGCGCGCAGGCAGTGCGCGTACGTCAGCACGCACATCGCGCGACTCCGCCCTGCCCGCTGCCGAGGGCGCCGCTGCCGACGCGGCCGCCCTCCTTCGCGAACGTGGAGTAGAAGTCGGAGGAGGTCATGTCAGAAGTCCCACCCGTCGTCGTCCGCCTCGGCCTTGACCGGCTCCGGAGAGGCGAAGGACTCACCGACCATGCCCGCGGTGAGCGTGGTGCCGTCGGAGGGGTCGATCAGGATGAACGAACCGGTGCGCCGGGAGTCGGCGTACGAGTCCACCGGCAGCGGCTCGGCGGTACGGATCTTGACGCGGCCGATGTCGTTGGCGACCAGGTGCCCCGGGTGCGGGTGCAGGGACAGGTCGTCGAGGGTCAGCCGCGAGGGAATGTCCTTGACGATCGCCTTGACCGTGCGCGTGCCGTGCTTGAGCAGCACACGGTGGCCGATGGTCAGCGGCGCGTCGGCGACGTGGCAGACGGTCGCCTCGATGTCCTGCGTGGTCGCGGGCGCGTCCTTGCTCGGCACGATCAGGTCACCGCGCGAGATGTCGATGTCGTCCTCCAGGAGGACCGTCACCGACTGCGTCGTCCAGGCCAGGTCGACCGACTCACCCAGCAGGTCGATCTTGGCGATGCGGGACGCGCGGCCGGAGGGCAGCACGGTGACCGGCTCGCCGACGTGGAACGCGCCGGCCGCGATCTGGCCCGCGTACCCGCGGTAGTCCGGGTGCTCGGCGGTCTGCGGACGGATCACGTACTGCACGGGCAGCCGCGCGTGGCAGGTCGCGAGGTCGTGGCTGACCGGGAGGGTCTCCAGGTGCTCCAGGAAGGTCGGGCCGCCGTACCAGTCCATGTTCGCCGACGGGTCCACGACGTTGTCCCCGGCGAGCGCGGAGATGGGGATCGCGGTGATCTCGGGGACGCCCAGTTCGGAGGCGTACGCCGTGAACTCCTCGGCGATCGCCGCGAAGACGGGCTCCTGGTAGTCGACGAGGTCCATCTTGTTGACGGCCAGCACCACGTGCGGGACGCGCAGGAGCGCGGCGATGGCGGCGTGCCGTCGGGTCTGCTCGACGACACCGTTGCGGGCGTCCACGAGGACCACCGTCAGCTCGGCCGTGGAGGCACCCGTCACCATGTTGCGGGTGTACTGCACGTGTCCGGGCGTGTCGGCGAGGATGAACCGGCGCTTGGCCGTGGCGAAGTAGCGGTACGCCACGTCGATGGTGATGCCCTGCTCGCGCTCGGCGCGCAGGCCGTCGGTGAGTAGCGCGAGGTCCGGGGTGTCCTGACCGCGGCCCAGCGACGCGCGCTCCACGGCCTCCAGCTGGTCGGTGAGGACCGACTTGGAGTCGTGCAGCAGACGGCCGACGAGTGTCGACTTGCCGTCGTCGACGGAACCGGCGGTCGCGAAGCGCAGCAGGGTCGTCGAGGACAACTGCTCGACCGACAGCGGCTCGGTGGGTTCGGTGGTGCTGGTCATCTCTAGAAGTACCCCTCGCGCTTGCGGTCTTCCATCGCGGCCTCTGACACCTTGTCGTCGGCGCGGGTGGCGCCCCGCTCGGTGAGCCGGGAGGCGGCGATCTCGGTGATCACGGCGTCCAGCGTGGTGGCGTCCGAGTCGACGGCGCCCGTGCAGGACATGTCGCCCACGGTCCGGTAGCGGACGAGGCGGGTCTCGACCGACTCGCTCCCCTTCGGGCCGCCCCACTCGCCGGCCGTCAGCCACATGCCGGCACGCTGGAACACCTCACGCTCGTGCGCGAAGTAGATCTCCGGGAGCTCGATGCCCTCGCGGGCGATGTACTGCCACACGTCCAGCTCGGTCCAGTTGGACAGCGGGAACACCCGGACGTGCTCGCCGGGCGCGTGCCGGCCGTTGTAGAGGTTCCACAGCTCGGGCCGCTGACGGCGCGGGTCCCACTGCGAGAACTCGTCCCGCAGCGAGAACACCCGCTCCTTGGCCCGGGCCTTCTCCTCGTCCCGGCGCCCGCCGCCGAACACCGCGTCGAACCGCTCGGCCTGGATCTTCTCCGTGAGCGGCACCGTCTGCAGCGGGTTGCGGGTGCCGTCCGGGCGCTCCTTGAGGGCGCCGCGGTCGATGTACTCCTGCACGGAGGCCACGTGCAGCCGCAGCCCGTGCTTCTTCACCGTGCGGTCGCGGTACTCCAGGACCTCCGGGAAGTTGTGCCCGGTGTCGACGTGCAGCAGCGAGAAGGGCACCGCCGCCGGGGCGAACGCCTTCAGCGCCAGGTGCAGCATGACGATGGAGTCCTTGCCGCCGGAGAAGAGGATCACCGGCCGCTCGAACTCGCCCGCCACCTCGCGGAAGATGTGCACCGCCTCGGACTCCAGAGCGTCCAGGTGGCTGAGCGCGTACGGGCTGCCGGTCTCCCCGGAGGAGACGCCTGCGACGGTCGTCGTCATGCGAGACCCCTCTCTGCGAGCAGCGCGTGCAGCGCCGCCGCGGACTCCTGCACGGACTGGGTGTGCGACTCGATGCGCAGGTCGGGCGACTCGGGCTCCTCGTAGGGGTCGTCGACCCCGGTGAGCCCCGAGATCTCGCCCGCCGCCTGCTTGGCGTACAGGCCCTTCACGTCCCGCTCGCTGCACACCTCGACGGGCGTCGCGACATGCACCTCGATGTACGCCGCGCCGCTCTTGTGGTGGAGCTCCCGGACCGCCTCACGGCTGTCCGCGTAGGGAGCGATCACCGGGACGAGCGTCTTGACGCCGTTGCGGGCCAGGAGGTCGGCGACGAAGCCGATGCGCGAGACGTTCGTGTGCCGGTCCTCGCGGCTGAAGCCGAGGCCCGCCGTCAGGAACGTACGGATCTCGTCGCCGTCGAGCACCTCGACGCGGTGGCCCTCCTCGCGCAGCCGTCCTGCCAGCTCGTACGCGATGGTGGTCTTGCCGGCGCTCGGCAGACCCGTGAGCCAGATGGTGGCTCCGGTCACTTGGTTCTCCTGGTTCATCGAAGTCGGCGAGCTCGTCGGGTTCGTCGCGGTCGCGGTCATGGTCAGCCGTGCAGCCCGCACTCGGTCTTCGCGCTGCCCGACCAGCGGCCGGAGCGCGCGTCCTCGCCCTCCAGCACCCGGCGGGTGCAGGGGGCGCAGCCGACGGACGGGTAGCCGTCCATGAGCAGCGGGTTGGTGAGGACCCCGTGTTCGCTCACGTACGCGTCCACGTCGTCCTGAGTCCACCGGGCGATCGGCGAGATCTTGACCTTGCGGCGCTTCTCGTCCCAGCCGACGACCGGGGTGTTCGCCCGGGTCGGGGACTCGTCGCGGCGCAGGCCCGTGGCCCAGGCGCGGTACGCGGTGAGTCCCTCTTCGAGGGGCTTGACCTTCCGCAGCGCGCAGCACAGGTCGGGATTGCGGTCGTGCAGCTTCGGCCCGTACTCGGCGTCCTGCTCGGCGACGGTCTGCCGCGGAGTGAGGGTGATGACGTTGACGTCCATCACGGCCTCGACCGCGTCCCGGGTGCCGATGGTCTCGGGGAAGTGGTAGCCCGTGTCGAGGAACACGACGTCCACGCCGGGGAAGGCGCGGGACGCGAGGTGGGCGACCACCGCGTCCTCCATCGAGGAGGTCACACAGAACTGCTTGCCGAAGGTGTCGGCGGCCCACCGGAGGATCTCCAGGGCGGAGGCGTCCTCCAGGTCACGGCCGGCCTGCTCGGCGAGTGCCTTGAACTCGGCGTCCCGGCCGCCTTCGAGGCCGGTCCGGTCCTTGCTGTCGGTATCGGCATCGGTCCGAACGGTCGTCATATCTCGTCCCCTCCACCGTCGTTGCGCTGAAGCCCCCGGGCCAGCAGCCCGAGGAACTTCAGTTGGAAGGCCCGACTGCAGGCACCGCATTCCCACGCGCCGTGTCCCTGCTCACCGGGACGCAGGTCCTCGTCGCCGCAGTAGGGGCAGTAGAAGGGCGCCGCACGCTCGCTCATGTCAGCGACCCCTCGTCGGCACGCGTGGCCCACGCGGCGAAGCGCTCGCCGTCCTCGCGCTGCTCCTCGAAGCGCTTGAGGACGCGCTCGACGTAGTCCGGCAGTTCGTCGGCGGTGACCTTCAGACCGCGGACCTTGCGGCCGAAGCCGGCCTCCAGTCCGAGCGCGCCGCCGAGGTGCACCTGGTAACCCTCGACCTGCTCGCCGGCGTCGTTCAGCATCAACTGGCCCTTGAGACCGATGTCCGCGACCTGGATACGGGCGCAGGCGTTCGGGCAGCCGTTGATGTTGATGGTGAGGGGCTCGTCGAACTCCGGGATGCGACGCTCGAGTTCGTCGATCAGCGAGGCACCGCGGGCCTTGGTCTCGACGATGGCGAGCTTGCAGTACTCGATGCCGGTGCAGGCCATCGTGCCGCGGCGGAACGGGGAGGGCCTGGCGGTCAGGTCCAGTGCCTCCAGCGCCTCGACGAGCGACTCGACCTGCGGCTCCTCGACGTCGAGCACGATCATCTTCTGCTCGACGGTGGTGCGCACCCGGCCCGAGCCGTGCGCCTCGGCGAGTTCGGCGATCTTCGTGAGCGTGGCACCGTCCACCCGGCCCACCCGCGGGGCGAACCCGACGTAGAAGCGGCCGTCCTGCTGCCGGTGCACACCGACGTGGTCGCGCCAGCGCTGTACGGGCTGGGCGGGGGCCGGACCGTCGACCAGCTCTCGCTTGAGGTACTCGTCCTGAAGGATCTGGCGGAACTTCTCCGGACCCCAGTCGGCGACCAGGAACTTGAGGCGGGCCCTCGTGCGGAGCCGCCGGTAGCCGTAGTCGCGGAAGATACCGATCACGCCTGCCCAGACCTCGGGGACCTCGTCGAGGGGCACCCAGGCGCCGAGACGTACACCGATCTTGGGGTTCGTGGACAGCCCGCCACCGACCCACAGGTCGAAGCCGGGGCCGTGCTCGGGGTGCTCGACGCCGACGAACGCGACGTCGTTGATCTCGTGGGCGACGTCGAGGAGCGGCGAGCCGGAGATCGCCGTCTTGAACTTGCGGGGCAGGTTGGAGAACTCCTTGCTGCCGATGAACCTGCTGCTGATCTCGTCGATGGCCGGGGTGCCGTCGATGATCTCGTCCTCGGCGATGCCGGCGACGGGCGAGCCGAGGATGACGCGGGGGGTGTCACCGCAGGCCTCCGTCGTGGACAGCCCGACGGCCTCCAGACGGTTCCAGATCTCCGGGACGTCCTCGATGCGGATCCAGTGGTACTGGACGTTCTGCCGGTCGGTGAGGTCGGCGGTCCCGCGCGCGAACTCCTGCGAGATCTCGCCGATGACGCGCAGCTGCTGGGTGGTGAGGCGTCCGCCGTCGATCCGCACCCGCAGCATGAAGTACTTGTCGTCCAGCTCCTCCGGCTCCAGGACCGCGGTCTTGCCGCCGTCGATCCCGGGCTTGCGCTGGGTGTAGAGGCCCCACCAGCGCATCCGGCCGCGCAGGTCGTTGGGGTCGATCGAGTCGAAGCCCCGCTTGGAGTAGATCGTCTCAATGCGTGTCCGCACGTTGAGACCGTCGTCGTCCTTCTTGAACTGCTCGTTGCCGTTGAGCGGGGTGTAGTGGCCCACGGCCCACTGACCCTCGCCGCGGTGACGGCTCACCTTGCGGCGGGGCGCGGCGGCAGCGGGATCTTGTGGCGTGGCGGCCATGGTTTCTACGTCCTTCGAAACAGGCGGGACAGTGGCTCTGACCTGCGCATACGGGCGCATGCGGGCATACGTGCGCGTCTTTGCGCAAGTCGAGACAAGGGGAATGTCAGCGGTGCTGGGCAGGGGGCCGGTAGGCCCGGATGCCGAAGGTCAGCGGACCGGACAGATGGCGCTGGACATGCGGCCGAGGTCGACGTGCCGCCGACTCACCAAGGCAATTCCAGTTCCAGGCATGACGGAAGCGTGTCACGGCGATCTGGACACAGTCCAGCTTCGTCCATGATGCGGACACCCTTGTCCCGAGATGTGAGACAAGGGTGGTGTCGGTCACAAGGATCGGCCCCGGGGCCGAGTCGTGCCAGGTCAGCCTACGTGGGCCCCGGGCCAGGGGCCGGGCGCCGCCAGATCCGGCTCCTCCTCCACCTTGGTGTCGAAGAGCTTGAAGCCACGGCGCAGGTAGTTGTCCATCGCGTGCTCCCCGTCCTTGCTGCACGTGTGCAGCCAGACGCGCTTGGTCTGCGCCCGCCCCGGCCAGCGGTCGGCCAGGTCCCAGGCCCGCGCGACACCGTGCGACAGGAGGTGCCCGCCGATGCGCCGGCCCCGGAAGGCCGGGATCAGCCCGAAGTAGACGATCTCGACGACGCCGTCGTCCTGCGGGTCCAGCTGTACGTACCCGGCGGGCGTCCCGCGGTCGTACGCGACCCAGGTCTCCGCGCCCGGCCGGTCCAGCTCCTCCTGCCACCGCGCGTACGTCCAGGCGAGCCGGTCCGTCCAGCGGATGTCCCCGCCCACGGAGGCGTACAGGAAGCGGCTGAACTCGGGGGAGGGGACCTCGGCGCGGACGACCGTGACGTCACCCTCGGGGGCGGCGGCGGGCAGCAGGTCGGCCGGGGAGGTCTGCTCCAGGGACCACGTGGTCACAGCGATGCTCATGCGGCTCAGCGAACCACGGAGGCGGGCTCGTCTCCAAAGCGGGAGCGCCCGCGGGGGACGCTCCCGGTTGACGCCCTGCGCCGGGTCGCGATGGTCACTGCACCGAACTGTCGACGGCCGACAGCGGGACCGCGTACAGCACGCGCTCCGGGATCACCGGCGGCTTCCACTCGTTGTCCTTGTTCGCCGCCCACTCGGTGAGCGTCCACAGCTCGCCGGTCTCCTGCCAGTACGACAGCGACTCGGTGTGCTGCCCCCAGCAGGCGTACGACGTGCCGCCGGACCCGCACTGCGCGGCCTTGGCGACGCTCTCGTTCTGGCGCCAGAGCGTGCCGTGCTTGTCGCGACTGCCCGGGGCGTAGCCGGTGTACCAGTTGGCCTCGCTCGCCCCGCTCGGTTTGTGGGAGAGCACGCCCTGGAGCCCGACGGCCTTGGTCTCGTACGCCTCGTCGGCGTTCACGATGTCACTGGCGTTGCTGCCGAGCAGGCCCGTGCGGTCGCTCGCGGTGCTGTAGTAGTAGCGCCAGACGCGGGCCGGTTCCGTGCCGCCCGAACTGAACCACTCGTTCGCGACCAGGCTGTCCGGTGTCGAGGTGCGGTCCAGGGAGACCGACGCGAAACAGGGGCGGGCGTTGTCGTTGCCCGCGCTGCACGCCCCGCCGGTGAGGTTGTACGAGCCGATCGCCGGCATCACGTACTGGTAGCCGCGCGCCGACCAGCCGCCGCTCACCTTGCCGACCTCGGTGCTGTTGACGTCCGCCCGGAGGATGCGGTTCATGTCGAAGACGAACAGGGCGTTGTCGTGGTCGGCGCCGTTCTTCGCGGTGACGATCAGCTTGTCCTGGTACCAGACCATGCCGCCGACGTGGGAGCGGACGGCTCCGAAGTCCTTGCCGCCGGACAGCGGGGCGACCAGCAGGACCCAGCGGTACCTGAGGTTCTTCGGGTCGTTCGCGTCGATGAAGGCGATCCGGGCGAGGCCCTTGTCGGCGGCCGGTTCGCCCGCCTTGTGGTCGTTGTGCGTCCAGCCGGCCAGGATGACCCGGTCGGAGCCCCACCTGCCGTCGTTGTCGGCGTCCCCGGAGGTGGTGACGGACTGGGGCAGCCACTTCTGCGTCGTGGCGTCCCCGCTGTCCCAGCAGTAGGCGCGGGTGGCGGCCGGTTCGACGGGCAGGGCCGCCGCCTCGGTGCCGGCGCAGTCGGCCTTGTTCCGCATCGGGTGGTTGGCGCTCTTGAGGACGGCGCCCACACCGACGTTCCCGCCCATGCCGCTCTGCAGCGTGTCGAGCGTCGACCCGGCGACCAGGTTCTCGTGCAACTGGAGCTTGTTGATCTCGGACGACGAGGTGAGCGGGGTCAGCGGTCCCGGATTGTCGCTCCCCGCGGCCTGCGAGGTGCTGATGATGGTGGCGGCGGCGGTGAGGGCGAGGGCGGCTCCGGAGAGGGTGGCCCGCAGGACACGCCCCTTGTTCCGGCGGCGGTGTCTGCCTCGATACGTCATTGGTCCTCCCGTCGTCGGCCAACTGCCTCCTGTGATCCGGCGGTTGGGCCGGAGGCGGCGGATGTGGGGGGCCGTGGGATGGATGGTACGGCAGAGGGTGGCGAGCCGGGTCGAATACCCCGTAATAGGTAAGGAACGCGCCTGTCGATCAAAGGGGGCCGAAGGGGCCGTGCGGTGGAGCCGAGCACGTCAGGGCCCCGCGCCGCCGTGGGGCGCTCACCCCGCGCGGTGGGCCGTTCGGTCCCCCTGTGGCGGCCAGGTTGCCGCGGCCGCGGCGCGGGACCTGAGCACCCCCGGAGCCGTCGAGTACGGGAGCGGGCCGAGCGGGGCGTCCGGCAGGACCACCCGCACCTCCGCCTCCTCGCAGAAACGATACGGCCGGTGTTCCAGCACGGCCCCGAGGTACCGGCGTACGCGGGACATCTCGGCCCGTACGGTCACCGTTCGTGCCGGGTCGCCGAACATGTCGTCGGCCAGGCCCGCGGCACTGCGGCCGGTGCGGTGCAGGGCCAGCAGGTAGAGCAGTTCGGCGTGACGCGGGCTCAGTTCGTGGGTCCAGGTGCCCGCTCCGCCCGCCACGGTCACCGACCAGCGGCGCGGCTGCGTCAGGTCCAGCTCGACGCGGGTGGCGCCGCGCGGTGCGGACCCCTCGTCCGAGGCCCGCACGAGCCAGCCGCCGGGCAGCGGCTCCACCGAGCACGGGCCGAGCGAGGGCAGCCAGATCAGGTCGGTGCCGATGGTCCCGGGCAGCGCGAGCCGGTCCAGGTAGGGCATACCGGTGATCGCGGCCGTCCAGCCGTTCCGGTCGACGGCCAGCGCGCGGCCGTCGATCCGGGCGAGGACCGGCGCGGCCACCGAGCGCAGCCGGTCCAGCGAGGCGAGATGCCGCTCCCGCAGGCGTGCCTCCGCGAGCTTGGCCACCGAGTCGACCCACGCGAGGGTCGCCGGGTGCATCGTCTCCCAGGGCCCACTGACGTCCACGACGCCGATCAGCCGCCCGTCCCGCGGATCGGTGATCGGCGCACCCGTGCACGTCCAGGTGGCGTGCGTGCGTACGAAGTGTTCGGCGGCGAACACCTGGACGGGGCGGCGGACTACCGCGGGAGTGCCGACGCCGTTGGTGCCGACCACGTTCTCGCCCCAGTCCGCGCCCAGTTCGAAACCGAATCCGTCTGCCTTGCGCAGGACCGGACGGCTGCCCTCGCGCCACAGCACCCGGCCCTCGCCGTCCGCCACGACCATGATGTGGTGGGCGACGTCCGCGACCGACAGCAGCCCCTCGCGCAGCACCGGCAGCACGTGCCGCAGCGGGGAGTCGCGCCGGCGCCGCTCGACCTCGTCGCGGCCGAGCAGCCCGGCGCGGAAGTCGTGGTCGGGGTCGACACCGCTGCGGAGCATGCGCCCCCAGGACTCGCCGATGACCGGCCGGGGACCGAGTGGCGCCGGCTGGCCGGACAGTGTCGCGTCGCGCACCTCGTCGAGTACGCGCGCCGCCCTTGCCGCGTCGACGGCGGCCAGCCGCGTGACGTCCATCGGCGAATGCGCCACTGTGTCCTCCCGAGGGGCCTGAGCGGACAACCGGTCCCGGGCCTCGCGGCCAGGGGACCCAAGGCCCGTACCGACGGCACGTCTGCCGGTGCCGTCCGTCCGTTCATAGTGCCGTCTGTCCGTCGCGGAGGGCGACACTCCGGACACGAGGCGGAGATTTCACGCAGGGTGGGGAGAGGTTGCAACCCCCTGCAACTCTGGTGAACGGGCGCCGTCCGGCCAAGACTTGACGCGACGCCGCCGTGCGCGGCGTGCGTGCTCCGCTCAACGGGGCCGGGCACCGGGGGTGGTGCCGTGTCGGCGCAGCACCACCCCCGTGCCGTAAGCCTGTTGGCCGCACGGTCCACGGGCGTGACGGGCACTCAGGAGACGGGCACTCAGGAGACGGGGCGGGCCCGCTCCACGATCGCGGCCAGGTCGAGCGTGTGCGGCAGCGTCCCCAGCGACGACCCCCAGTCCCCGCCGAGCCGTGACGCACAGAACGCGTCGGCGACCTCCGGCGGCGCGAAGCGGACCAGCAGCGACCCCTGCAGCACCACGGCGATCCGCTCGACCAGACGCCGGGCGCGCCCCTCGACGCCGCCCAGATCGGCCAGTTCGGTCAGCAGGTTCTTGATCGCGCCGTCCAGGCGGTGATCGGCGCCGCGGGCCCGGCCGACCTCCTGGAGATACGCGTTCAGCGCCTCCGGCTCCCGCTGGAGAGCCCGCAGCACGTCGAGGGCCTGGATGTTGCCCGCGCCCTCCCACACGGAGTTGAGCGGCGACTCGCGCAGCAGCCGCGGCATGCCGGACTCCTCCACGTACCCGTTGCCGCCCAGGCACTCCAGGGCCTCCGCCGCCACCGGGGTGCACCGCTTGGTCACCCAGTACTTCGCCGCCGGCACCGCGAGCCGCAGGAAGGCCCGCTCCTGCTCGCCGCCGTCGTCGTACGCGGCGGCCAGCCGCAGCGCGAGTGTCGTCGCCGCCTCGGACTCCAGGGCCAGGTCCGCCAGTACGTTCCTCATCAGCGGCTTGTCGACCAGCCTGCCGCCGAACGCCTCGCGGTACGTGCAGTGGTGCACGGCCTGGGCGACGGCCTGACGCATCAGCCCCGCCGAGCCGAGCACACAGTCCAGCCGGGTCGCCGCGACCATCCCGATGATGGTGCGCACCCCCCGCCCCTCGTCGCCCACCCGGCGCGCCCAGGTCCCGTCGAACTCGACCTCGGCCGACGCGTTCGACCGGTTGCCCAGTTTGTCCTTGAGCCGCTGGATCAGGAACACGTTGCGGGTGCCGTCCTCCAGGATCCGCGGCACCAGGAAACACGTCGGACCGCCCGGAGCCTGCGCCAGCACCAGGAAACCGTCCGACATCGGCGCCGAGCAGAACCACTTGTGGCCCGTCAGCTCGTACGTCCCGTCCTGGGCCAGGGGCCGCGCCGCCGTCGTGTTCGCCCGGACGTCGCTGCCGCCCTGCTTCTCCGTCATGGCCATCCCGAAGAGCACCCCGGCCTTCCGGGCGGCCGGCCGCGGGTCCTGGTCGTAGACCAGGGACGTCAGCCGGGGCTCCCACTCGGCGGCGAGCGCCGGGTCGGCGCGCAGCGCGGGCACCGCCGCGTGCGTCATCGACAGCGGGCAGCCGTTGCCCGCCTCGACCTGGCTCCAGACCACGAAGCCGGCCGCGCGCCGCACATGCCCGCCGGGCCGCGTCCACGCCGCCGTCAGACCGGCCGACACGCCCTTGCCGAGGAGCCGGTGCCACGACGGGTGGAACTCGACCTGGTCGAGGCGCTCCCCGTAGCGGTCGTGGGTGCGCAGCCTCGGCGGGTTCTCGTTGGCCAGCTCCCCCCACTTCTGGACCTGCGCGGATCCGGAGGTCCGGCCGAGCGCCGACAGCTCGTCGCGCGCCTCGTCGAGCAGCGGGCCCTCGAGGTGCCGGTCGACCGCCTCCACGAGGGCCCGGTCGGCACGGAAGAGGTCGTACGAGACCAGCGGCGGAGCCTGGTTGGTCACGGTGTGGGTGCGGGCTGCCATGTCAGCGAACCTACCCGCGGTGCGGCGATCGTCACCAAACTCCCGCGGCACCTCCCGTGCGCCAGGGCCCGCCCCCTGGTCAGGCCGGGCGCGAGAGCGCGGCCAGCGTGTCGGAGCCGAGCGTGTCCTCGCCGCGGACGCCCGCCGCCCAGCCCGGGCTGTGCACGGTGTCGAGGTAGCGCTCGCCGAGGTCGGGGGCGATCGCCACCGACGTGAGGTCCCGGCGTCCGTGCCGGGCCATCCAGGTGGACGCCCCGCTCACCACCGTGCCGGTGGAGCCGCCGAACAGGAACCCCCGGGCGGCCAGCCGGCGGCAGACGCGCACGGTGTCCGGCTCCTCCACGTGCACCACGTCGTCCACGTACGACGCGTCGAGCAGCGGCGGCCGGATGCCCATGCCGAGGCCGGGGATCTTCCGGGGGCTCGGGGGCCCGCCGAAGGTCACCGAGCCGACGCTGTCCACCGCGACGATCCGCACCCGGCGCCGCCACTGCCAGAACCAGCGCGCGCAGCCCATCAGGGTGCCGGTCGTCCCGGCCCCGACGAACAGCACGTCCAGGTGCGGGAAGCGGCGGGCGATGGCCGGCGCCGTGGTGCGGTAGTGCGCCCGCCAGTTGCCCTCGTTGGCGTACTGGTTGAGCCAGACGTATCGGTCGTCCGAGGCGCACACCGCGCGCACGTACGCGATCCGGGCGCCCAGGAGGCCGCCGTGCAGGGCGGGTTCGCCCACCACGTGGACCATGCTGCCCAGTGCCTCCATCATTCTGCGGGTCGCCGGATTGCAGCGCGCGTCGGTCACGCACAGGAACCCGTAACCGCGGCTCGCGGCGATCACGCTCAGGGCCACCCCGAGGTTCCCGGACGACGACTCGACCAGGACCGAACCCGGCCGCAGGACGCCGTCGCGCTCGGCGGCGTCCACCATCTCGGTCGCTGCCTTCATCTTGATCGATCCCGCGAAATTGAACCCCTCGCACTTCAGGAAGAGCGGCAGCCCCAGCGTCGCCCGCAGGTCGACGTAGAGCTCGTCCTCGTTGAACTCCGAAGGATCGGAAATGACGGGCATGATGTCCCCCCTCTTTCATGCGGCGCCGTGCCGCTTCCCGTGCGGCACGGCGCCCGCCGGTCAGCCGTACCGGCGTAGCTCGTGGAAGAAACCGTCGATGACGTGCGGCTCGCCCCGCCGGGCCACCTCGTCGTGGACGAACTTGCCGACCGCGAGGTCCAGGACCCCGAGGCCGAAGGGCGAGAAGACCACCGTCCGGTCCGCCGGGACGCTCACCCGCCCGGACAGCACGTCGTCCAGCGTGCCGTCGATGAAGTCCCGCCCGCCGGTGAGGCGTTCGGCCAGGTGCGGTGAGGTCTCCGCCTTCAGGCAGTGCTCGACGTCGTCCACGAAGTTGGCCGAGTCGAGCAGGATTTCGGGCGCCAGGTCGCGCAGCGACACGTGCAGCACCAGCGGGGCGTGGGCGAACCAGCCGGGGTCGTGGAGGTGCGGTTCACCCGCGACGGTGGCGAAGACCAGCAGGTCACTGGAGCGCACCAGCGACTCGGCACCGTCGTGCACGGTGATCCGGCCCTTGGCGCCCGTCCGTTCCAGATAGCCGCGGAAGCCGGCCGCGCTGTCCTGGTGCAGGTCGTACACCCCGGTCTCCTCGAACGACCAGCCGGTGGCGGCCAGATGGGTGTGGATGTAGCGGGCGATCAGACCCGTGCCGACGAACCCGACGCGCACCGGCCGGGTGCGGCCGCGGCTGAGCCGGTCGGCGGCCAGGGCCGCGGAGGCGGCCGTCCGGGTGGCGCTGATGATCGAGCTCTCCAGACAGGCGAACGGATAGCCCGTGTCGTGGTCGTTGAGGATCAGCACGGCCGAGGCGCGCGGCAGGCCGCTCGCCGTGTTCCCGGGGAAGCTGGAGACCCATTTCAGGCCGTCCACCCCCACCTGCCCGCCGATCGAGGCGGGCAGCGCGATGATCCGGGACGACGGGCGGTCCGGGAAGCGCAGGAAGTACGAGGGCGGGTTCACCGAGTCGCCCGCTCCGTGCAGCCGGTACACGGCCTCCACGAGGTCCACGATCTCCGGCTCCCGTCCCTCCAGGGCCTGTTGGACCTGGGTTCCGGAGATGACGGAGAACGGGGGAGCCGTGAGCGCCCCGGGTGCCGCGGTGGGCTGTGCCGTCGCGTCGGTGGTCATGCGGTCCTCGCTTCGGTCGTGGTCGTCAGCGGGGTGCAGTCGGTCAGCCGGACCGGGTCGGCCAGTGCGGCGAGCACCTCGCGCGGGCCCTCGAAGGGCTCCCTGCCGTGCGCGGTGCGGATGTTGTCGACGAGCATCAGGTCACCGGAGTGCCACGGCTCGCGCACGGTGTGGGCCTCGTACACCTCGTTGATCAGCCTCACGACGTCCTCGCCGATCGGATCGCCGTTGCCGTGGCGGGTGTTGAAGGGCAGTCCGTCCGGGCCGTAGACGTCCACCAGGTACTCCCGGACCTCGGGGTCCATCGTCCACTCGTTGAGGAAGGCGATCTGGTTGAACCAGCAGGGCCGTCCCGTGACGGGATGGCGGACCACCGCGCCGCGGCGCTGCCGGGTGCGCAGGGAGCCGTCGCCCTGCCAGGCGAAGTCGATCGCGTGGGTACGGCAGTAGCGCTCGACGGCGGCGCGGTCCTCGGTGCCGAAGGCCTCGGTGAGCGTCGCCCCTATCTCGTCGTTGTACGTCCGGGTCAGCAGCCACCCCTCCCGCGCGAACCGTTCCGTGAGCCGGGCGGGCAGCGCGTCGAGCACGGCGTGCCCGTCGGCGACCGCGGTGGCTCCGCCGCCGGCCGGCGCGTCGAGGCACGCGAACAGCATGAGTCCGGGGAACTCCAGCGCGTAGCTCAGCTCGTGATGCATGCACATCTGCTGGTTCGGCGGCCACTTGGAGGAGGAGTACACCCCGTCCGCGTACGTGCGCCGGGGCGCGAAGGACTCCAGGTCGGGCATCAGGCCGGTGGCCAGCCGCCGGAAGACGGCCGCGGTCGACTCCGGGTCGCGCAGGCCGAGCCCGCGGACCAGGACGCAGCCGTGCTCGGCGACCACGGCGCGCAGCGCGTCGCGGTGTCCGGCCGCCCAGCCCGCCGTGTCCCCCGCCGCGTCGGTGCGCAGGATCGGAGGGCTTGCGGGACGCAGGTCGACGTCGCGCAGCAGCGTCGCGGATGAGTACGTCATCGTGTGGTTCCTCTCGGTCTTGCCGTGTTCAGGCCGTGCGGGGGTGTGCGGATGGTCTTCGGTCGGCTGCCGGGCCGGGTTTTCGCCCCGGCCCGCGGCCCGGCTCAGGAGGGCTCCAGGCCCGGGCCGTCGAGCAGCCCCGCCAGGTCCGCGAGGACCGGGTGGCGGGTGACGTCCTTGAGGGTGATCGCCCGGTCCAGGGCGACCGCCAGCTTCACCGCCGCGAGCGAGGTGCCGCCGCGGTCGAAGAAGTGGTCCCGGGGGCCGAGCCGGTCCCGGGGGATGCCCAGCACCTCGGCCCAGGCGGCCGCCATGCGCCGCTCGTTCGCCGTGGCGGGGGCGTGCGGCCGGTCTTCGGCGGGGGAGCCGCTCCCGGCGGCGCCGGTCTCCTCGGCGAGCGCGGTCAGGGCCTTGCGGTCGGTCTTGCCGTTGGCGGTCAGAGGCAGGCCTTCGCGCCAGTGGACGGCCGAGGGGACCATGTACGCGGGCAGCGACGCGGCCAGCCGCTCCCGCACGGCCCCCGAGCGGAGCGGCTCCGGCCCGGTGCAGAACGCCACCAGCCGGGTGCCTCCCACGACCACCACGGCGCCGTCCCGGACCCCGGGCACCCGCAGCAGGGCGTTCTCGATCTCGCCGATCTCGATGCGGAAGCCGCGGATCTTCACCTGGCTGTCCCGGCGGCCGAGGAACTCCAGCTTGCCGTCGGGCAGCCACCGACCGTGGTCCCCGCTGCGGTAGAGCCGCTCGCCCGGCCGGTACGGGTCGCCGGTGAACGCCGCCTTCGTGCGCTCCGGGTCGTTGACGTACCCCCGGCCGACACAGACCCCGGAGAAGACGATCTCGCCGGGCGCGCCGAGCGGTACGGGACGCAGGTCCTCGTCGACGACGTACACGCGCACGTTGGCGACCGGCCGCCCGAGCGGCACCCGGTCCTGGTCCGGCACCCGCGACATGACCTCGTGGTTGGTGTCGTCGGAGGTCTCCGTCAGCCCGTACGCGTTGACCAGCCGGATCGCCGGCTCGGCCGCGAACCAGCGCTGTACGAGTTCCTTCTTCACCGCCTCCCCGGTGACCGACACGCAGTGCAGGTCCGGCAGTTCGCGCGGCCGCTGCTCCAACTCGGCGAGGACCGCTTCGAGATAGGACGGGACGACCTGGAGGACGTTGACCCGGCCCGCCGCGATCGTGTCCACGAACCGCGGGACGTCCAGGATCACCTCCTGTGCGACCAGCAGGGTCCGGCCGCCGACCAGGAGCGCGCAGACCAGCTGCCACAGCGAGATGTCGAAGCACTGGGGCGCGGTCTGCGCGACCACCTGCCCCTCGCCGACGCCGAGGTCGTCGAGCTTGGCGTGGACGTGGTTGAGGAAGCCCGCGTGCTCGCACATCGCGCCCTTGGGCTCGCCGGTGGAGCCGGAGGTGAAGTAGATGTAGGCGAGGCGGTCCGCCGCGACGGGGACACCGAGGTCGTCGTCGGGGTGGTCCTCCGCGTAGGCGGTGTCGACGTGCAGTGTGCGGGCGCCGGTGCCGGACCGGTCCAGCGTGGCGGTGCTGCCGTGTTCGGTGAGGACGAGTTCGCAGTCGGCGCGCTCCAGCGTCGCCCTGATGCGGTCGGCCGGGAAGTGCGGCTCGACGGGCAGATAGACGCCGCCCGCCTTGAGGACCGCGAGGACGGCCGCCATCCAGTCCAGGTCGCGTTCCATGACCACGGCGACGACCCCTTCGGGGCGCAGCCCGCGGGCGAGCAGCGCCCGGCCGAGCCGGTTGGCGCGCGAGTTGAGCTCCCGGTAGGTCCACTGCCGGTCTCCCTGGACCGCGGCGACGGCGTCCGGGTGGGCGGCGGCCCGCTCCTCGAAGAGCTCGTGGACCCGGCGGTCCGGCAGCTCGCGGTGCGGCCCGGCCAGCCCGTCGAGCTGGAACCGGAGTTCGTCGCCGCTCAGCAGGGTCTGCCGGTCGTGCTCGGCGTCGGGGTCGGCGGTGAGCAGGGCGAGCGCGGTGAGGTGGTAGCCGGCGATCCGGGCGGCGGCGTCGGCGTCGAGGACGTCGGTGCGGTAGCGCAGCCGCAGGGTGTGGTCCTCGACGCGCACGTGCAGCACGGTGTCCTCGGGGACGTCGCCGCCGTGCGGATCGAGCACGGCCGCGAAGGGGACCGGTCCGCCGCCCGTCTCCCGCACGGGCGGGGCGCCGGCCGGCCCGTCGGCGGCCTCCCGCGCCGCCAGGTCCGCCCGGGCCAGCAGGTCGCGCCACGTGCCGGGGCCGACGGCCAGCCGGCGGAGCAGCGGCGGTACGCCCTTCGCGGCGACGTAACCGGTGACGACCTCGCGTTCACCGGACAGGGCCGCGAGGACCTTGGCATGTGCGGCCAGGAGTGCGGACGGCTCCCTCACCAGGCCGTCGGGCAGCGGTACTTCGTACTCGGCGATGCCCGGTTCCGGAGCGAGCGTCCACCTCGGGATCGTGTCCATGGTTCTTCCCCCCTGTGTTTCGTGTGTGCTGTGCGTCCGTCAGCCGCGCCGCAGCGCGACCGCCGGATTCCCGCCCCAGTGCGCCCCCGCCGGTACCTCCTCGCCCTTCATCAGGAAGGAGTCGGCGGCGAGCACGGCGGCGTCCCCCACCGACGCGCCGTAGTGGACGAGCGCGCCGACGCCGATGGTGACGCCGTCGCCGATCTCGATGTGGTCGGACTTGAAGGTGCCGTCCTCCTGGGAGTGCGACTGCACCTTGGAGTGCGCGCCGAGCGTGGCGTCGCTCCCGATGGCGGTGAGCGTGCGCTCCGTGATGGAACAGCCGTCGTCGAAGACCCTGCGGCCGATACGGACCCCGAGCAGGCGCCAGACCAGGTTCTTGAACGGGGTGCCGTTGTAGACGCTGATGTGCCGGTCGGGGATCTTCCACAGCCGCTCCTGACGCCAGAAGAGCGGGTCGTAGATGGAGTGCAGCTGCGGCTCCAGCGGCCGGAACCGGCACAGCAGCCGCTCCACCAGCACGTAGTAGCCGGTGGTGAACAGCAGGCCGGCCATCATGGACGCGCCGATCAGCAGGCCGCCGACGGTGCCGTGCTCCCCGTACAGGTCGAAGGCGGCGAAGCCGAGCACGGTGAGCGCGAACCAGTCCAGCCACCGGATGAACAGGAACAGGGCGACCGTGCGGAGGTTGTGCCGGTTCTTCGCGCCGAGGCGGCGGCTCAGTTCGTCGCCCTCGCGGAGGTGGTCGAAGCGGGTGTCGCGCTCGACCGTCCGCGGGATCTCGAAGGGCGGTGAGCCCAGCAGGCCGACCCCCTCACGGATCTCGCCGTCCAGCGGAACCATGACCTTCGTGGCGAGCAGGCAGTTCTCGCCCGTGCGGCCCCCCACCGGATAGGCGATGTGGTTGCCGAGGAAGTTGTGCGGCCCGATCACCGTGCGCGAGACGCGGAACGACGTACCGGAGAACTCGGCGTTCATGATCGACAGTCCGTCGGCGACCATCGTGCCGCGGCCCACGGAGGACAGGTACGGCGTCTCGTGCGCCACCTCCGTACCGAAGTTCGAGCCGGTCTGCTCGACGTGCGAGAGGTCGTACCCGATGGCCCGCAGATAGTGGACGACGTACGAGCTGTCTCCGCACAGCCACAGGAAGAACTTGGCGTTGGTCAGGCGCGCCACGGCACGCTGGGCCGAGTAGTGGAGGCCGTAGAGCGGATAGACCCGGTCCGGTCGGACAACCAGGTCGAGCAGCCTCGGCAGTACGGTCACGGTGGCGAAGCCCACCAGGATGAAACCCACGAACAGGGCGAGCGACAGGCCGAGCGCCTCGACGCAGAACCGTCCCGTCGTGACGTGCCGGGCGTCCCGGTCGAGCAGCACGTCCAGTGCGGGCGCCAGCGTCAGCAGCATGTACGTGCCCCCGATGAGGAGCGGTACGCCGACGAGGAGTGTCTGGAGCACGGTGGCCAGGCCGTAGCCCACCCGGCGCGCGGTGCCGCACTCGGCCGCGGGCACCCGTACGTGGTCCACGTCCGTGCGCCGGGCCGGGGAGCCGTGCCAGCGCTGCCCGGCGGGCACCGCCGCGCCGTCGTACAACGCGGACGAGTGGCCGAGCTGCGATCCGTCGCCCATGGACGTGCCGATGTCGAGGACCGTCTTCTCGCCGACGAACACGTCCCGGCCGAGGGTGACCGGGCCGGTGCGTATCCGCCCCGCGTGGGCCTGGTAGCACAGGAAGTAGGAGTCCTTGCGGATCACGGTGCCCGCGCCGACGGTGAACAGGTCCGTGCAGACCGGGACGGACGGCGAAAGGATCGTGACGCCCTTCCCGATGTGCGCGCCCAGAGCCCGCAGATAGAGGACGTAGAGCGGATTGCCGACGAACAGGACCATCGGATTGGCGCGCAGCAGTGCCTTGACGGTCCAGAAGCGCAGGTACGCCAGGCTCCAGACCGGGAATTCGGTGGCGGTCCACCGGCCGACGAGCACCCACTTGGCCACGACCGGCACGGTGCACAGCCCGACGAAGAGGGCACCGCCGAAGCCGGCCGACCGCAGGTAGACGTCCAGGACTCCGTCCGCGCCGGAGACCCACTCGTACCCCCGCACGGTGACCAGTCCGGAGAGCAGGCAGTACGCCGCGAAGACCAGGAACTGGAGTGCCCCGCACAGGACGTACCGTGCGGTGCCGGCCCGCACCGGGGGCGCGGCCGGTTCGGGCGCGGTCTCGGGGAGCTGGGCCGGGACCTCGGCGAGCGCCGCCGCCAGGCCGCGGATCGTCGGATGGCCGTAGACGTCCCGCATCGACACCGGCGGCAGGCCGGGCCGCTTCCTGACCCGGGCGCAGAAGTGCGCCATCACCAGCGAATTGGCCCCGAGGTCGTCGAAGAAGTGGCTGTCGACCGGCACTTCGTCGACCCGGACGACGCCGGCGAGCACCTCGGCGAGGACGTGTTCGGTGCTGTCCACCGGGGCGCGGGCGGCCGGGGCGCCGACCGGAGCGGCTGTCGTGACCTCGCCGGAATTTCCCACCACTTGATCTCCTTGCGATGATTGCCGTTCATGCGGACTGTTCGGAGTGTTCGAAGCTCCGGTGGGGAATACGAAGAAAACGCGCTCGCAGTTTCAAGGCGCAGCCGAAATGGCGACGCGCGATGCGTGGATGAACAGAGTGGTTCCGGCGTGCCCTGAGGAAATTCGGTGCCGGAAGAGGGAATGGTGCCCATGTGCGAGAGGAGAGAAACGAGAAGAAGTTGTTTCCGGAGTGAGTGAAGTGGCCGCGTCGAATGGTGCAGTGCAGCACGGCATGATCCGCGTGGTTCCCACGCGGATCACGGGTTTCGCGGCTGTGTTGGGCCCTGGTCAGGGCCTTCTGAGTCCCCCGTGTCGTGGTGCCACCGAGCCCTTCTCGCGGCGCCCAGCGTAATGCAATCCGAATTGTTTCGGTGTGCTCATGAACGGGTCAAGGGCGTTTCGGTCAATGGCTGCTTATCGCTGTTTGGCTCCTTGTGGACCCTCATGTCGAAGCGGGTCGTCCGTCCGTACCACCGGGGAACTCACTTTATGGGCGGTGTATGTGCCGCCGCCTCTTCCGCTTCTGGAACACCCATGATTCGGCCAACGAGGGCATGACAGAAAAAGGGTTCGATTTCTCTTTACGATTAATGTCGGGTTGCCACTGCTTTTCTGTCGTGTGACGGAACCGGAGGGCGAACACGCCGGAACGCGAGGGGTGTCGTGCGGTCCGTGAGCACGTCCGCCCCGGCCGGGGCACCGGGGGATGAGTGCACCCGCGCCTGGCGGATACCTTTAGGACGTGCAGCCAGCAACAAGTGAACCCCCTCAGAGGACGTCCGGCCGTCTCCATCGGGCCCGTGCCCTCTACCGGAACGTCTCCAAGCGCAGGACCGCCTGGCTGCTGATCAAGGACACCGTGAACTCGTGCATCGAGTACCGGATCCTCGGGCTCGCGGCGGAGGCGGCGTTCTTCACGCTGCTGTCCGTGCCGCCGCTGCTGCTCAGCATGCTCGGCCTGCTGGTCTACGTCGACGACTGGACCGGCACCGACACCATCGTCAGCGTGGAGAGCAACCTCCTGGAGGCGTCCCGCACGATCCTGACCGACAAGGGCGTCACGCAGATCGCCGAGCCCGTCCTCCACGACGTGATGGAGGGCGGCCGCCCCGACGTCATCTCCCTGGGCTTCCTGTTCGCCCTGTGGTCGGGCTCGCGCGCGGTGAACGTCTTCATCGACACGATCACCGTGATGTACGGCCTCGACGGGGTGCGGGGCATCGTCAAGACCCGGCTGGTGGCCTTCCTGCTGTTCATCGCGGCGCTGCTGATCGGCTCCGTCGCGCTGCCGCTGATGGTCGCGGGCCCCGACGCGGTGGTGAACATCGTGCCGTGGTCGACGACCGTCGTGCAGGTGTTGTACTGGCCCGTCGTCATCGTCCTGTCCATCGTCTTCCTGACGACGCTCTACCACGTGTCCGTCCCCGTGCGCTCGCCGTGGATCGAGGACGTGCCCGGTGCCCTCATGGCACTCGGCATGTGGGTGCTGGGCAGCTTCCTCCTGCGCATCTACCTGACGAACACCGTCGAGGGCCCCACGATCTACGGCTCGCTCGCCGCGCCCGTCGCCGTACTGCTGTGGATCGGCGTCTCCGCCTTCGCCGTCCTGGTGGGCGCCGCCGTCAACGCCGCCATCGACCGTGTCTGGCCGGCCGCCGCCACCGCCGCCGCCCGTGCCGTCAACGAGCGGCTGCGCGCCGAGCAGGCCGCCGACCTCGTGGCCCGCGCCGCCGCGGCCCGGGCCGCCCACGCCGAGGAGGACGACCCCGACGACCCGGACATGCCCTCCGAGTTCCCGGAGCGCTGGTCCCGCTTCCTGCCCCCGGAGGACGTGTCCTCCCGGCTGCGGACCCACGCCAAGAGCACCCCGAAGAACGGCGACGAGACACCCCCGCCGCAGTGACGGGGGCGCCCGGTCCCGGGTGCCCGGCACGGCCGTCGCGCTGACGGAACCCGGCACACACACCCGGCACACATGCGGCACCCTGTGTGCGGCCGGAACGCCGTCGTCCCGGACACGGGACACCCCCGCCGCGGCCACCGCGACGAGGGTGTCAGGCACATCCCGGCGGTACGCCGCCGCGCGTCAGACCTTCCACACACCGGCCGCCGCGTGCTCCCGTGCGAACTCCGCGAAGTCACGGGGTGCGCGGCCGAGGACCTGGCGCACCACGTCCGTGGTCTGCGCGTTGTGGCCGTCGAGCAGTCCGTCGAAGACCTCCTCCATGAACGCCACCTCCTCGGCGGGCAGCCCGAACCCGGCCAGGATGGCGCCGTACTCCTTGGTGGACACCGGCGCGTACCGGATCTCCCGGCCCGCCGCGGCGGAGATCTCCGCCATGGCCTCGCGGAAGGTCAGCAGCCGCGCCCCCGTGATCTCCAGCGTCCGCCCCACGTACGAGGAGTCGGTCAGCGCCTTCACCACGACGTCCGCGAGGTCGCGCGCGTCGATGAACGGCACCGGCACCTCGCCCGCCGGGAACACGAACTCGCCGCCGCGCACCCCCTCCAGCAGCAGGCCCTCGCTGAAGTTCTGGAAGAACCAGTCGGCCTGCACGACGGTCCACTCGGCCTCCGACTCACGCAGGGCCCGCTCGGTCGGCTCCGCCTGGCGCTCCCCGCGCGCCGACAACAGCACCAGGCGGCGTACGCCGAGATCCTGGGCCCGCCGGGCGAAGGCGGCGATGTTCCCGGCCGCCCCCGGCGCGCCGATGTCCGGCGTGTACGCCAGATACGCCGCGTCGGCGCCGCGCAGCGCCTCGTCCCACGTCGAGGTGTCGTACCAGTCGAAGCGCACGTCACCGCTGCGCGAAGCGGCCCGCACGCCGAGTCCCGCGGCCTTCGCCGCCTCAGCCACCTGACGCCCCGTCTTGCCCGAGGCCCCCGTCACCAACACCGTCTCGTTCCGCGTGTTCTGCGTCATGGATCCAGTCAACGGCCGCGCGCCGCAAGGGAACATCCTGGAACCTCTCGTTCCCATAAGCGCGCGTCTACTCTGAGGTCATGGACGTGCTCTCAGGCCTTCTGGAGGGTCCGCGCGCGCGGGGCGCCTTCATGATCAGGGCGTGCTTCGAACCGCCCTGGTCGATCCGCATCGAGGACCGCGCCCCACTCACCGTCATGCTCATGATCCGCGGCGAGTCCTGGATCACGCCCGACTCGGGCGCACCGGTGCGGCTGCGGGCCGGTGACCTCGCCATCGCGCGTGGCCCCGATCCGTACACCTGCGCCGACGACCCCGCCACCCCGCCGATCGCGGTCATCCTGCCAGGCCAGGAGTGCACGTATCCGGACGGGCGTTCGATGCAGGGCTCGATGGACCTCGGCGTGCGCACCTGGGGCGAGCGGCTCGACGGCTCCATGGTGATGCTGATCGGGACGTACCCGGCGCAGGGCGAGGTCGGCGGGCGGCTGCTCGACGCCCTGCCACCGGTGCTGACGCTCACCTCCGACGTGTGGCAGTGCCCGCTGACCCCCCTGCTCACCGAGGAGATCGTGCGCGACGAGCCCGGCCAGGAGGTGGTCCTCGACCGGCTGCTCGACCTGCTGGTCATCGCCGCGCTGAGGGCCTGGTTCTCCCGTCCGGAGGCCGAGGCGCCCGCCTGGTACGAGGCGCTCGCCGATCCCGTCGTCGGCCGCGTCCTACGACTCCTGCAGGACGACCCGGCGCACCCCTGGACGGTGGCGTCCCTCGCCGCGAAGGCCGGTGTCTCGCGGGCCGCGCTCGCCCGCCGCTTCAGCGAACTCGTCGGCGAACCCCCGATGACGTATCTGACCGGCTGGCGTCTCGCCCTCGCCGCGGACCGGCTGCGGGACACCGGGGACACCCTGGAGGCGATCGCCCGCCAGGTCGGCTACGGCAGCGCCTTCGCCCTGTCCAGCGCCTTCAAGCGGGTGTACGGGGTCAGTCCGCAGGAGCACCGGACGAGGGCAGCGTAGCGTTCTGCCTGTGGCCGAGCCGTACGTGGAGATCCCGCCGACGCCGTACCGGGAACGGGCGTCGCGGCTGGCAGGTGCGGTCGTGTGGACCCGTACCGCCGTGCCGGGCGACGCCGCTCCGGTGCTGCCCGACGGGTGCATGGACCTGCTGTGGACCGAGGGCCGGCTGTTCGTCGCGGGCCCCGACACCCGCGCGTACCGGGGTGACCCGTCGGGCGGCCCGAAGCGCTACGCGGGCGTCCGGTTCTTCCCCGGAACCGCGCCCTCCTACCTCGGCGCACCCGCCCATGAACTGCGCGACCGGCGCGTCGACCTCGCCGATCTGTGGAGCGGGGCCGAGGTGCGGCGGCTGACGGAGCGGGTCGACGCGGCGGCGGACCCGTCGGCGGCACTGGAAGCGGTGGCTCTGGGCCGCGCGCTCGAGGCCGGACCGCCCGATCCGCGGCTGCGGGCCGTGGTGGCCGCCCTGTCGGAGGGCCGCTCCGTCGCCGCCACCGCCGAGGAGCTCGGATGGAGCGAACGGCAACTGCACCGGCGGGCACTGGTGGCGTTCGGGTACGGGCCGAAGACCCTGGCCCGGGTCCTGCGTCTGCAGCGGGCCCTGGCGCTGGCCCGGAGCGGACTGCCACAGGCGGACACGGCCGCTCGTGCGGGGTACGCCGACCAGGCTCATCTGGCCCGTGACGTCCGGGACCTGGCCGGGGTCCCGCTGGGCGAGCTGCTGCGCCGCTGAGCTCCTACGCGGCGCCGTCCAGCCGGGCGAACAGGTCCACCCCGTTGCCGTCCGGGTCGAGGACGACCGCGTACCGCATGCCCCAGGGGGCGTCGAAGGGCTTCAGTTCCGTCTCGTGACCGGCGGCCACCATCGCCTCGTACGTGGCGTCGACGTCCGCGGGGCTGTCGCACACGAAGGCCAGTCCGATCCGGCCCCCGCCCGTCGGCGGCCGCCATTCGGGATGGAAGGAACGGATCGTGTCCTCCGTGTCGAGCGCGAGGCGCAGCCCGCCGGGCAGCTCCGCCTCGACGTGCGGCGCGCTCTCGGCCCCCTCGGGGAACTCGAGTCCGAGCCGGCGGTAGAAGGCGAGCGACGCGGTCATGTCGGAGACGATGAGACCGATGAGATCGAATCGTGGAGTCATGGATTCACCGTAGTGACGACGGCGGAGCCGGGTCTTGAAGGAATCGGACGCCCGCTTCGAACATCCATACGGCAGGATGGCGTCCATGATCCGTGCCGTGCGTGCTCTGCCGCTGCCGCTGTTGCTTCTGTCCCTGCTGCTCGTGTCCTGCGGTACGGAGAAGACAGGGGCGGGGGCAGGGGCCGGTGCCGAATCGAGTACGGGAAGCGTCGCCGACCCCGTCGAACTCGAAGCCCGGGCCCGGGCGTTGGGGATCGCGCCGGAGCACGTCTACGTCACCGGGGCGCCCGGGTTCGCCGTGGCCCGGCAGTCGGTGGGGGTGTACGGCGGTGACGGGTTCTCTGCCGCGTATGTGTCGCAGGAGGCCCGCGCCACCTTCGAGATGTTCGTGGACCGCGGCACGATGACGGCGAAGAACTGCCCGACGGTACAAGTGAGTCAGGGATCGGGGGGATCGGTGGCCTCGGGAGGATCGCGGGACGAGGTCACCTGTGAACGCGACGGGGACGCCTGGTACCGGAAGGCCGGAGGCCGGCACGAGTACGCCGTGCCGCGCGACGGCCATGTGATCCGGCTCGTCGGTGACGTGAAGGGGCTGGATCGCGCCGTCCTGCGCGGGGCCGCGGAGGCGGCACACCATCCGGACGCCGCGGAGCTGGCCGACCTCCTGCCGCCGGCGCCCGAGGGTGCCGCGACCGAACCGGTCGAGCGCGGCGATCTGCCGCCGGCGGGCGACGGGGCGCCCAACAACGAGGTGGGCGCTTCGGGTTGAGTCCCAGGAGCACCGAAGAAGCCCGTCGGCGGGCCTCGCTGATCGAAAATTTCGGACCTCGGCCGTCGCCGTGAACCGCCCGGTCCGCGCATTAGAGTCGGCGCTCATGGCAGCGCAGCACCTCGCACCCCGCGTCCTCGTCCACACCCGCACCACGGACTACCGCCACGAGTCCATCCCGGACGGTGTCGCCGCCGTACGGTCACTCGGTGCCGAGCACGGTTTCACCGTCCACGCGACGGAGGACCCCGCCTTCTTCGACGCGCCGGTCGGCCCGTACGCGGCAGTCGTCTTCCTCTCCACGAGCGGTGACGTCCTGACGCCCGCCGGCCGGGAGCACCTCGCCGCGTACGTCGAGACGGGCGGCGGCTTCGTCGGGGTCCACGCGGCCGCCTGCACGGAGTACGACTGGCCCTACTACGGCGAACTGCTCGGGGCCCGCTTCGCCCGTCACCCCGCGTACCAGCCGGGCCGGGCCGTCGTGGAGGACCACGATCATCCCGCCACCCGGCACCTGCCCGCCGTCTGGGAGTTCACCGACGAGTGGTACGACTTCCGCACCAATCCGAGAGGCGCGGTGCGCGTGCTCGTCTCGGCCGACGAGACCTCGTACGAAGGGGGCGGAATGGGGGAGGACCATCCGCTCGCCTGGTGCCGCGAACAGGGTGCCGGCCGCGTCTTCTACACGGCGCTGGGCCATGCCGCCGAGGCGTACCAGGACCCGGACTTCCGCCGGCACCTGCTGGGCGGAATCACCTGGGCGACGGGCGGCGAACAGGGCACCCTCGGGGACGCGGGGCGGGGTACCCGGTGACGGGTCGCGGGCGGCCAGTGCGTCCCGCACATCCCCCACATCCCGCACACCCCGCACATCCCGTCCCGGACCGGCAGCATCAGCGCGGTGCGGCCGTGCTCGCCCGCACGACCAGCCGCGTCGACAACTCCGTCCGCGTTCCTTCGGGCTGCTCCCCGGCCATCATCCGCACGAGCAGGCGCATCGCCGTCGCCGCCATCTCGGACAGCGGCTGACGGACGGTCGTCAGGGCGGGCGAGGCCCAGTGCGCCTCGGGCAGATCGTCGAAGCCGACCACGCTCACGTCGTCCGGTACGGACAACCCCCGCTCGGCGAGTGCCCGATAGGCGCCGAGGGCCATCCGGTCCGAGCAGACGAAGACGGCCGTGGGCGGCTCCGGCAGATCGAGGAGCTCCAGCATCCTGCGGTGCGCGGCACTCTCGTCGAAGCTGCCGTAGCGCAGGTACTCGGGCCGGTGGCGCAGCCCTGCCGCCGCGAGCGCCGACCGGTAGCCGGCAACGCGCGCGCTGCTGCACATCTTGCGGCGGTAGCCCGCGATGACGGCGACGCGTTCGTGGCCGAGTGACAGCAGGTGCTCGGTGGCGGTGACCCCGCCCTGCCAGTTGGCCGCGCCGACCGAGACGACACCAGGCGGCGGTTCCAGCACCGGGTCGATCAGCACGTAGGGGATGCGGTGCTGCTCCAGCCAGGCGTACTGGGACGCGGTCAGCTCGGCGAGGTTGAACAGCACTCCGGAGGAGCCGCGTGCGGAGAGCTTGTCCAGCCAGCCGCGCTCCGGACGGCCGCCCCGGGTCCGGGTCAGACCCGCCGAGACCACCACCTCCAGGCCCGCGTCGTGCGCCGCCTCCTCCACCCCGTGCAGGACGGCGCCCGACCAGGAGCTGTCCAGCGAGTGCACGACGAGATCGACCAGGCCCGGTGACTTCAGCGCGTCGAACCGGGGTCTGCGCACATACCCCAGCCGGTCGAGCGCCTCCGTGACCCTGCGGCGGGTCTCCGGTGCCACGTCCTCACGGCCGTTGACCACCTTCGAGGCCGTGGGCACGGACACCCCCGCCTCGCGGGCCACGACCGCGAGGGTCGGCCCCGCCACGCTCCCGGTACGCACCATGGAAGCCCACCTCTCCGGCCCCGTCCCGAGGGCCCGCGAAAGTTTCGGGTAGAAAGCGCTTCCTAGATTAGGGGCGCCCGAACTCGCCGTGGAAGAGCGGGTACTCAGTGGAATTCCACAACGCCGAAACTTTCGAAATGCCGAACACTCGGGTCGTGGGCGGCTCGCACGTGTCGCCCCGCCCCGGCGGAAGGCCCGCGGCACGCTGGATTCCGGCCCTCTGGAGCTGCGGGACAGGTGGGTTTCGTGATCCGCTGGAGGAGTGGCCTCCCGTACCGGACGGGCCATGCACGGGGGATCGCCCCCCTTCCCGGGGCTGTCCACCGTGGTCCGGGCGGCCGTCGCCGACGTCGGTTTCGGCCACGGCGTCACCCTGGTCCGGTCGCGTTCCCGTCGAGTCGAGGAGAGGGTCGAATGGCCGAGGGTCCTGTGGTCGGCACCCCCTACGGTGCCGTGCGAGGCCGGTACGAGAACGGTCTCGCCGTCTTCCGGGGCATCCCCTACGCGGCCCCGCCCTTCGGCCCCCGCCGCTTTCTGCCGCCCGTCCCGCCCGAACCCTGGACCGGTGTGCGCGACGCGGGCGCCTTCGGGCCGACGCCGCCCAAGCCGCCGTACTCGGAGGCCTTCGCGAAGCTGCTCTCCGACCCGGCCGTGCCGGGCGACGACTGCCTGAACCTGAACGTGTGGACGCCGGAGCCGGGCCCGGGCGCCCGGCTCCCGGTCATGGTGTGGATCCACGGAGGGGCACTGACCCGGGGCTCGTCGGCGATGCCCGTCTACGACGGCCGGTCCTTCGCCCGCGACGGTGTGGTGTTCGTGTCCCTCAACTACCGCCTGGGAGTGGAGGGGTTCGGGCTCTTCCCGGACGCCCCCGCGAACCCCGGCCTGCGCGACCAGCTCGCCGCGCTGGAGTGGGTACGGGACGCGATCTCCGGCTTCGGCGGAGATCCGGACCGGGTGACCGTCTTCGGCGAGTCCGCCGGAGCGATCAGTATCGGGGCGCTGCTGGCGAGCCCGCGCGCCCAGGGCCTGTTCCGGCGGGCCGCGCTGCAGAGCGGGCCGCCGGAGGCGACGGACCGGGAGAAGGTACGGCGCGTGGTCCGGCGCATGGCCGCCCGGCTGAAGGTCCCGGCCACCGCCCGGGCGTTCGCCGCGGTGGACCGCGCCGCCCTCGCCGGAGCCCAGGCCGAGGCCTCCCGCCGGGCGAGCCCGGTACTCGGCGGCCCCTCCTTCGGCATCGTCGTCGACGGCGACCTGGTACCGCGCGACCCCTTGGAGGCGCTGCTCGACGGCGGCGTCGCACAGGACGTGGAGCTGCTCCTGGGCTGGACCAGCGAGGAGTACCGGCTGTGGCTCGCGCCGACCGGTCTGCTGGAGCGCGTCGACCGGCTCGGGCCGCTCGCGCTGGCCGGGGCGATGGCCCGCTGCCGCTGCAGCCCCGAGGTGCCGCGCGGCTACCGGCTGGCCCACCCCCGGGCGAGCACCGGTGACCTGGTGGGGCAGATGGTCACCGACTTCCTGCTGCGCGTTCCGCTGCACCGGCTCGCCGACGCCCGTCGGGCGCCGGCGTACGTCTACGAGTTCGCCTGGCCGTCGAACGTGCCGGGCCTCGGCGCCTGCCACGCGCTGGAGCTGGGCTTCGTCTTCGACACCGTGGGCGTGCCCGAGGCCGCCAGGCTCGCGGGGTCGGGGGCGCCGCAGGACCTCGCGGACGCGATGCACTCGGCGTGGGTGCGGTTCGCCGTCGACGGGGATCCGGGGTGGGCGGCATGGGACGACACGCATCCGGTACGGGTGTTCGGGGCGGGGGAGCCGGAGGTAGTGCGGGGGCCGCGGGACCGGGAAGTCGGCCTGTGGGAGGCCGAGTTCGCCGCCGCGGGGATCGGGGACGCCGCTGTGGCGCCGGCGCCGGGGGTGGTGCCGCGGGCGGTGGTGCGGCGACTGCGGAGGCCCCGGGGGGTGCGGAAGGTGTGACAGGTGCGGGTGGGGTGTGGCTGGTGGCGCAGTTCCCCGCGCCCCTCAAAGGGGCGCGGGGAACTGCGCAATCTTTCAGGGGCGCGGGGAACGGCGCGACCAGCCACCGACAGCCCGCGGACCACGACGGCGGGCGGCCCGCTCGGCAGCGCGCAGGCGCCGGTGCGCCGGGC
>NZ_JAHRIB010000107.1 GCF_019090165.1 Streptomyces sp. BV286 | reverse complement strand
GCTCCGGCCCGGACCGGCCCGGCGGCGCGCATGCCGCGGGAGCGGGGCGGGCCGAGACGGGGACCGGCGCCGGGGGCGGAGCCGGAACAGGACCTGGTGAAGGCCGTTTCGTCGGCCGCCCGGAACGGGATCGGGCTGCCGCCGCGGCGCCCGCCGGTTCCGGTGGTGCCGCGTCCGGTGCGGTCGCCCGAAACGCCGTACGGGAACGGCGACCGCTCGTCGACGGGACCGGTGCCGATTCGCCGCGCCGGACTGACGGGCCCGTGCCGGTGATCTCCCCGCTCGTGCGCCGGCTGGCCCGCGAACACGGGCTCGACCTGCGGGCGCTGGCGGGATCGGGCCCCGACGGGCTGATCACGCGCGCCGACGTGGAGCACGCCGTGCTGCACGGTGCGGCCGCCCCGAGCGCCCCGCTCGTCGAGCGGAGTCAGGCGGCGCCGGCCACCACGGCACCCGCGCGCGCCTCGGGCACCCGCATCCCCCTCAAGGGCGTCCGCGGTGCCGTCGCCGACAAGCTCTCCCGGAGCCGGCGCGAGATCCCCGACGCGACCTGCTGGGTGGACGCCGACGCCACGGAACTGATGCACGCGCGCGTGCGGATGAACGAGGCCGGCGGGCCGAAGATCTCCCTCCTCGCGCTCCTCGCCCGCGTCTGCACCGCCGCGCTCGCCCGCTTCCCCGAGCTCAACTCGACGGTCGACATGGACGCCCGCGAGGTCGTACGGCTCGACGAGGTGCACCTCGGGTTCGCCGCCCAGACCGAGCGCGGACTCGTCGTGCCGGTGGTCAAGGGCGCCCACGCGCGCGGCGCGGAGTCGCTGAGCGCGGAGTTCGCCCGGCTCACCGAGTCGGCCCGCACCGGGACGCTCACACCGGCGGAACTCACCGGCGGCACCTTCACGCTGAACAACTACGGGGTGTTCGGCGTCGACGGCTCCACTCCGATCATCAACCACCCCGAGGCGGCCATGCTCGGCGTCGGCCGGATCGTCCCCAAGCCCTGGGTGCACGAGGGCGAGCTGGCGGTGCGGCAGGTCGTGCAGCTCTCGCTCACCTTCGACCACCGGGTGTGCGACGGCGGAACGGCGGGCGGTTTCCTGCGGTATGTGGCGGACTGCGTGGAACAGCCGGCGGTGCTGCTGCGGACCCTGTGACCTCATGGGCCCCTCCGGCCCCGCCACCACCCCCGTCCACATGCTGTGCGCGGGGGTGGAAATGATCCACCGGACGCTCATACTCGGGGGGTGACCGCGTCCGAGCCTCCCAGCGCGCCCGGTTCCGGCCCCCGCGGGGCCTCCGGTTCCTCCGGCGCACCCGCTACGGAGGGCCATGACGCCGTCGTGCTCGCCGGGGGCGCCGCCCGCCGCCTCGGAGGCGCCGACAAGCCGGGCGTGCACGTGGGAGGCCGCGCACTGCTCGACCGGGTCCTCACCGCCTGCTCCGGCGCGGCCACCACCGTGGTCGTCGCCGAGCCCCGGCCCACCGCCCGCCCGGTCAGGTGGGCCCGCGAGGACCCGCCCGGCGCGGGCCCGCTCGCCGCACTGGACGCCGGACTGCGGCACACCACCGCCGAGTACGTCGTGGTGCTCTCCGCCGACCTGCCGTTCCTGGACGGGGCGACGGTACGGAGGCTGCTGACCGCTCTTCACGAGACGGGCGGCGAGGGCGTGTTGCTCACCGACACGGGTGGCCGCGACCAGCCTCTCGTGGCCGCGTACCGTGGCTCGGCCCTGCGACGCGAGCTGGCGGTCCTGCGCGCCGAGCACGGTGAACTGACCGGACTGCCGCTGCGACGGCTCACCGGCGCGCTCGAACTGACCCGTATCACCGACCCCGTCGCGTCCTTCGACTGCGACACCTGGGACGACATCGCCGCCGCCCGGGCACGTATCAGGGAGCATGGGCACGTGTTGGATGAATGGATTACCGCAATCAAGGACGAACTGGGCATCGACCTGGACGTCGACACCGGCACCCTGCTCGACCTCGCCCGCGACGCCGCCCACGGAGTGGCCCGTCCGGCGGCCCCGCTGACGACGTTCCTCGTCGGGTACGCGGCGGGTCGGGCCGGAGGTGGCCCGGAGGTGGTCGCGGAGGTCGCGCGCAAGGCTGAGGCGCTGGCGCTGCGTTGGGCTGCGGAGGCAGAGGCGGAGGCGGAGGCCGATGCCACGGCGACCCCGCCGGGCACGGACCCCACGCGGGCGACCGGGACCCGTGCCACCGCCGCTCCCGGCACCGGTGACGCCCCGGCCGCCCGCCCCGCCGGTGACGTCCGGCCGGACGCCGGATGACCGCCCCGGGGCAGTACGAGGAGGTCGACTTCGACGTCGACGAGGCCCTCGCCCTGGCCAAGGAAGGCGGTGCCAAGGTGCCCGACGACTCCGGACCGGCCGGAGCCCCCCGCTCCGTCCCCGCGCCGTCCCCGCAGGACGGCAGCCGGAAGGACAGCACCGGGCACCACACCGCCACGCCCTGGCCGAAGGCCCGCGTCATCGCGGAGCGGGCACCCCGCCGTCCCGACGCCCCGGTCTCCGTCACTCTCGACGCCGCGCTGGGCCTCGTCCTCGCCGCCCCGCTCGGCGCTCTCACGGACCTGCCGTCCTTCGACACGTCCGCGATGGACGGCTGGGCGGTCGCCGGGCCCGGCCCGTGGGACGTCCGGGCCGAAGGCGTGCTCGCCGGTCACGACCAGCCGGAGCCGCTCACCGACGGCGAGGCGGTCCGGATCGCCACCGGCGCGCGCATCCCCCTGGACGTCACCGCCGTGATCCGCAGCGAGCACGGCCGCACCGACGAGAAGGGCCGGCTGCACGCGACCCGGGACGTCGTGCCGGGGCAGGACATCCGCCCCCGCGGCCAGGAGTGCCGCTCCGGCGACCCCCTGCTGCCGTCGGGCACGCTGGTCACCCCGGCCGTGCTCGGACTCGCCGCCGCCGCCGGGTACGACACCGTCTCCGTCCTCCCCCGGCCGCGCGCGGAAGTCCTGGTCCTCGGCGACGAGTTGCTCACCGAGGGCCGGCCGCACGACGGGCTGATCCGGGACGCGCTCGGACCGATGCTGCCGCCCTGGCTGCGCGCGCTCGGAGCGGACGTCATCGCGGTGCGCAGGCTCGGCGACGACGCCGAGGCGCTGCGCAAGGCCATCAAGAACTCCGACGCCGACCTCGTCGTCACGACCGGTGGCACCGCCGCCGGCCCTGTCGACCACGTCCACCCAGTCCTGCGCCGCATCGGCGCCGAACTGCTGGTGGACGGGGTCAAGGTACGCCCCGGGCACCCGATGCTCCTGGCACGCATCGAGGAGGGCCGGCACCTTGTCGGCCTGCCGGGCAATCCGCTCGCCGCCGTCTCCGGCCTCCTCACGCTCGCCGAGCCGCTGCTGCGCACCCTCGCGGGACGCGCGGCCCCGGAGCCGTACACACTGCCCCTCCAGGACGCCGTGCACGGTCACCCCTACGACACCCGGCTGATTCCCGTCGTGCTGCGCGAGGACCGGGCCGTGCCGCTGCACTACAACGGACCGGCCATGCTGCGGGGCATCGCCGTGGCCGACGCGCTCGCCGTCGTGCCGCCCGGCGGTGCGCGGCCCGGCCAGGAACTGGAGATCCTCGACCTGCCCTGGGCGATGGCCGGGATCGGGGTGTGTTTCACGTGAAACTTCCGGGCCATGACGCGATCGCCCGACAGGCGGACGAACGCCTAGTCACTCATCGGGTGAAGCTGCCCCGCCAACGGGTGGAACGCCCCCTGCGCCAGGTCACCAAGCGGGTCGTCATCGCACTGCTGGTGCTGGTCGGTACGGCCTTCATCGTCTATCTCGACCGTGACGGCTACAAGGACAGCTCGGACGGGCCGGTCGACCTGCTCGACGCGTTCTACTACGCGACCGTCACCCTCTCCACCACCGGATACGGCGACATCACCCCGGTCAGCGACGGCGCCCGCTTCACCAACATCTTCCTGATCACGCCGCTGCGCGTGCTCTTCCTGATCATCCTGGTCGGCACCACTCTCGAAGTTCTCACCGAACGCACCCGGGAGGAATGGCGACTGAACCGCTGGAGGACCGCTTTGAGGGAGCACACCGTTGTCATCGGGTTCGGCACCAAGGGCCGCTCGGCGATTCAGACCGTGTGCGCGACGGGGCTGAAGAAGGAGCAGGTCGTGGTCGTCGACCCCAGCTCCAAGGTGATCGACGCGGCGACGGCCGACGGTTTCGCGGGGGTGGTCGGCGACGCCACGCGCAGTGACGTACTGATCCGGGCCGAGGTGCAGCGGGCCCGGCAGATCATCATCGCGACACAGCGCGACGACACCGCCGTGCTCGTCACGCTCACGGCCCGGCAGCTCAACCGCAAGGCGAAGATCGTGGCCGCCGTGCGGGAGGAGGAGAACGCGCCACTGCTGAAGCAGTCCGGCGCCGACGCCGTCATCACCAGCGCGAGCGCGGCCGGCCGCCTGCTCGGGCTCTCCGTGCTCAGCCCCAGCGCGGGCATGGTCATGGAGGACCTCATCCAGCAGGGCAGCGGACTCGACATGGTCGAACGGACCGTCATAAAGGCCGAGGTCGGCAAGAGCGTCCGAGAGATCGAGGACCTGGTGGTGAGTGTCGTACGAGGGCACCGCGTGCTCGGCTACGACGACCCGGCCATCGGGAAGGTGCAGTTGACGGACCGTCTGATCACCATCGTGCGGGTCAGCCCGCACACCCAGGTCGCTCCGGACATGAAGCCGCTGCCCCACGACTGAGTGCCCGGGCCCCCGCCCCGACGGCTGTCCGGAGTAGCCTCGCCCGCATGCGAGCGATCACGATTCCTGAACCTGGTGGGCCCGAGGCGCTGGTGTGGGACGAGGTCCCGGATCCGGTGCCCGGAGAGGGCGAAGTGCTGGTCGAGGTGGCGGCGAGCGCGGTGAACCGCGCCGATCTGCTCCAGCGGCAGGGGTTCTACGACCCACCGCCCGGCGCGTCCCCCTACCCCGGACTCGAGTGCTCCGGACGGGTCGCCGCCCTCGGGCCCGGTGTCTCGGAGTGGACCGTCGGGGACGAGGTGTGCGCGCTGCTCTCGGGTGGCGGGTACGCGGAGAAGGTGGTCGTCCCGGGCGGGCAGCTGCTGCCCGTGCCCGAGGGCGTCGACCTGGACAGGGCGGCCGCGCTGCCCGAGGTGACCTGCACGGTCTGGTCCAACGTCTTCATGATCGCCCACCTCCGCCCCGGCGAGACGCTCCTGGTGCACGGCGGAGCGAGCGGTATCGGCACCATGGCGATCCAGCTGGCCAAGGCCGTCGGTGCGAAGGTCGCCGTCACGGCGGGCAGCAAGGCGAAGCTGGACTTCTGCGCCGAACTCGGCGCGGACGTGCTCATCAACTACCGTGAGCAGGACTTCGTCGAGGAGATCAGGGCCGCCACCGACGGGGCGGGCGCCGACGTCATCCTCGACAACATGGGCGCCAAGTACCTCGACCGCAACGTCAAGGCCCTCGCGGTCAACGGACGCCTCGCGATCATCGGCATGCAGGGCGGCATCAAGGGCGAGCTGAACATCGCGACGCTCCTCAACAAGCGCGGCGCCGTCACCGCGACCTCGCTGCGGGCCCGCCCGGCCGGTGAGAAGGCGACGATCGTCGCGGCCGTACGGGAGCACGTGTGGCCGCTGGTCTCCGCCGGGCACGTGCGTCCGGTGGTCGACCGGGAGCTGCCCATGAGCGAGGCGGCCGCGGCCCACCGGGTGCTGGAGGAGAGCGGCAACATCGGGAAGGTGCTGCTCACCCTGTCGTAGCGTGCCGTGCCCGGCTCTCGACAGGATTCCGGCTCCGCCCCGTTCTCCGGGGGCGGAGCCGTTCCCGTGCCGCCTCAGCTCCGGCGTGTACGCAGCGCGAGGAACGCGAGGCCCAGGCCGAGACCGATGAGGACCAGTCCGCCGCCGAGGGGCAGCACCCGGAAGACGGGTTCCGAGGTGCGCACGGGATGGTCGGCGGCCTCGTGCGCGTCGACCGGGCGGTCGGGCCGCTCGGGAGGTGCGGCGGTGTCCGCGGAGGGCGGCTCGGGAGCGACGGAGGCCCCCGGGCTCCTCGGGTCCGCTGAGCTGTCCGGGTGAGCCGCCGCGCTGTCCTCGTCCGTTGGTGCCGCCTCCCGCCCGGGGCGCTCCCGCCCCTCTCCCGCACGGCTGCCGGCACGCGACTCGGCGGGGCCGGGCTCGTACGCGGCCGCATGGGGCGTGTACGCGGGACCCGCCAGCAGGAACAGCAACAGGCCGGTCACGCGAAGAGTGCTGAGCCATGGAGCCACGTCGGTGACCCCCTCCCGGTACGGAGAAGCCAAGACCAACGGCATCAGCCTCACACGGGGTGTCCGGACGGGCATCTCGGCCTCACCGTCCGTGACCCTCGGTGAAACGTTGGCTCATAGGGGTGTATGGGGTACAGGTCGGTCATGTCGATACGCCATGGTCTGCTGGCGCTCCTGGAGCGCGGTCCCCGCTACGGGGCGCGGCTGCGCACCGAGTTCGAGGCCCGCACCGGCTCGACCTGGCCGCTGAACATCGGCCAGGTCTACACGACCCTCGCCCGCCTGGAGCGGGACGGTCTGGTCGTACAGCAGGGCACGGACGAGGCGGGACACGTGCTGTACGCGCTGACGGACGAGGGCCGGGCCGAGCTCCGGTCCTGGTTCACCCGCCCCGTCGAGCGTACGAACCTGCCGCGCGACGAGCTGGCGATCAAGCTGGCCATGGCGGTCGGGGCGCCAGGAGCGGACGTACGGGCGATCGTGGAGGCACAGCGGCGGCACCTGTCGGAGGCCATGCACGCCCACACCCGGCTCAGGGCGCGGGCGCTCGCGGAGGCTCCCGCGCACCGCGACGAGGTGGCCCGGCTGCTCGTCCTGGAGCACCTGATCTTCCGGGCGGAGGCCGAGATCCGCTGGCTGGACCACTGCGAGGCCCGTCTGCTGCGGCTCGCGGAGGCGGCCGCCACGGAGCCGCCGCCTCCGCCGGCGCCGTCCGCCTGACGCGGAGCACCGGTCCGTAGAGGGTGGATCACGTTCGGAAGGGGGCAGCAGAGTGAGGAGGTGTACGCGTGCGAGAGAATGGCGGCATGGAGATGCCGAGGAACGAAAGGTCGCCGGAGAACCCTCAGATCCTGGTCGTAGGCCAGGACGGGATGGCTCTCGGCGGCGGTGGAGACGAGGACTCCCGTGAGGTCCCGGTGACGGAGATGGTGGAACAGCCCGCCAAGGTCATGCGCATCGGGAGCATGATCAAGCAGCTGCTCGAGGAGGTGCGCGCCGCACCTCTGGACGAGGCGAGCCGGGTTCGGCTCAAGGAGATCCACGCCAGCTCGGTCAAGGAGCTGGAGGACGGTCTGGCCCCCAACCTCGTCGAGGAACTGGAGCGGCTGTCCCTGCCGTTCACCGACGAGGGAATCCCTTCCGACGCCGAACTGCGGATCGCACAGGCCCAGCTGGTCGGCTGGCTGGAGGGCCTCTTCCACGGGATCCAGACCACCCTGTTCGCCCAGCAGATGGCGGCCAGGGCCCAGCTGGAGCAGATGCGCCGGGCGTTGCCCCCGGGTACCGGCGGCGGCGAGGAGGAGCTGGACCCGCGGGCGGGCGGCCGCACGGGCGGTCCGTACCTGTAGGCCCTCACGGCGCGCGGACGGCGCGGTAGACACGGGCGCGACAGGCCCCACGGACGCCACAGGCGTCACGGAAAACGCAGGCAACGCAGGCAACGCAGACAATTCCTGGAGAGCGCCAGACGGAAGGGGCCCGGCATTTCTGCCGGGCCCCTTCCGTGTGTGCGGACGATCCGTGTGTGCGGGCGACGCGATCAGGCGGGGTTGCCCGTCGACACGTAGAGCTGGATCTTGGGCATGTCCTTGGGGTCGACGTCCGTGTCCGCCTCGGGGATCTGGGTCATGACCGTCCCCTCCCCGTAGGCGTTCTCGTTCACCGTCTTGGACTCGTACTGCCAGCCCGCCGCCTGGAAGCACGCCTTCACGGACTCGATGTTCTTGAACTTGAAGTCCGGGACCCTGATCTTGTCGGCGTCGTTGTACGACTCGTCGGGCTCCGTGCAGACGGTCTTCTCGATCTTCTTCGTGGTGTCGGGCCCCTTGTGCCCGGCGACCTCCTCGGTGGCCGACGCCTGGGCGCTCTCGGAGGCCTCCGGCTTCTTGTCGTCGTCCCCGCCGCCCAGGGTCAGCGCGGCGATCAGCCCGCCGATGGCGACGAGCGCGACGACGATCGAGCCCACGATCACCGGCATGTTGCTCTTGCCGCCGCCACCACCGCCGGAGGAAGAGGCCTGCGGGGACATCGTGTACGGCGGCGGGGTCGACAGGCCCTGCTGCGGGGAGTACGCGGCGGTCTGGGCCGGCGTCGGGTAGCCGCCCTGCTGCGGATAGCCGTACGACGGAGCGGGCGTGTGCGAGGGCGCCGGAGTCGGCGGGCCGTAGGGGCCGGGCTGGTACGGCGTCTGCACGTTCCCCTGCGGCGCCTGGACCGACTGGTCGACCGGCGGGAACACCGCGGAGCCCACACCGGCGCCGCTCGAGGTCTGCACGCCCGGCACGATGCTCGGAGGCGCGGCCTGGAAGGACTGGGCGACGCGCAGGCACTCGTCGCGCATCGACTCGGCGCTCACGAAACGCTCGTTCGGGTTCTTCTTCAGCGCGCGGGCGATCAGGGCGTCCACGGCGGGCGGCAGCGAGCGGTTGATCGAGGAGGCCGTGACGGGCGTCTCCTGAACGTGCGCGTACGCGATCGCCAGCGGCGAGTCCGCCTCGAACGGCAGCCGTCCGGTGACCAGTTGGAACAGCATGATGCCCACGGAGTACAGGTCGGAGCGGGCGTCGACACCGCGGCCGAGGGCCTGCTCCGGGGAGAGGTACTGAGGGGTGCCCACGACCATGCCGGTCTGGGTCATCGACGTCACACCGGACTGCATGGCGCGGGCGATGCCGAAGTCCATCACCTTGACCACGCCGCGCTTCGTCATCATGACGTTGCCCGGCTTGATGTCGCGGTGGACCAGACCCATCTCGTGGCTGATCTCCAGAGCGGCCAGCACGTCCGCGGTGATCTTCAGTGCCTTGTCGGCGGGCATCGCGCCGTACTGCGTGACGTCCTGGTCGAGGACCGAGCCGAGCGGGCGGCCCTCGACGTACTCCATGACGATGTACGGAGTCGTCACCCCGTCGAGGTCGTCCTCGCCGGTGTCGAAGACCGAGACGATGTTCGTGTGCGAGAGCTTCGCCACCGACTGGGCCTCGCGGCGGAAACGCTCGCGGAAGGCCTGCTCACGCCCGAGGTCGGTGTGCAGCGTCTTGATCGCGACCTGGCGGTCGAGCACCGAGTCGTACGCGAGATGCACCGAGGCCATGCCGCCTTCGCCGAGCAAGTCGCGCAGTTGGTAGCGCCCGCCGGCGACCGAGCGCCCCACGTACCGGCCATGTGCGCCGTCCTGGCTCATCTTTCTGCGTCCCCCATCGGCCGTGCGCCGTCACGCGGGCGAAAGCTGCTGGTGTGGCTCCCGCGGCCGGTGATCTCTGGTGTTATTCCGGCCAAGTCTGCCGGAGGGCACCGACACGTCAAGCTCGGTGCCCGTTCCGTGACCGTACGCGAAAGAAGAGTCGCGGAAGCGTTACAGGTGCCCTACCGCCGGTACACAGGATTTGCACCCGCGGACCGGCTGCGGGTTCCATGGCCCGTCCATCCCGGACCGGCGTTTCGCGCAGAGGCTGTAGCGTGGCCCGACGGAGACCGTAACAACCACCGCGCGTACTTCGACCGGTGCGGACAGAAACGACGGCGAGGACTGATGGCACAGCAGCAGCGCGCTCAGGGCCCGTCCGACCCCGAGGCGACTGGCGGCGGTATGTCAGATGCGCCGGAGTTGTGGGGTAACGGCGGACTGGTCGGAGATGGCCGGTATCGGCTGACGCACAGACTCGGCCGGGGCGGCATGGCCGAGGTGTTCGCGGCGGAGGACGTCCGTCTGGGGCGGACCGTCGCGGTCAAGCTGCTCCGCTCCGACCTGGCGGAAGACCCCGTCTCGAAGGCCCGCTTCACGCGCGAGGCCCAGTCGGTCGCGGGCCTCAACCACCATGCGGTGGTGGCGGTCTACGACTCCGGCGAGGACGTGGTCGGCCACCAGGTCGTCCCGTACATCGTCATGGAGCTCGTCGAGGGCCGCACGATCCGTGACCTCCTCATCAACGCCGAGGCACCGGGACCCGAGCAGGCACTCATCATCGTCTCCGGTGTGCTGGAAGCGCTTGCCTATTCGCATCAGCACGGCATCGTCCACCGGGACATCAAGCCCGCGAACGTGATCATCACCAACACCGGTGCGGTGAAGGTGATGGACTTCGGCATCGCGCGCGCCCTGCACGGCGCCCAGTCGACGATGACTCAAACCGGCATGGTCATGGGCACGCCCCAGTACCTCTCCCCGGAGCAGGCGCTCGGCAAGGCCGTCGACCACCGCAGCGACCTGTACGCGACGGGCTGTCTGCTCTACGAACTGCTCGCGCTGCGGCCGCCGTTCACCGGCGAGACGCCGCTGTCGGTGGTCTACCAGCACGTCCAGGACATCCCGGTGCCGCCCTCCGAGGTCTCGGACGGGGTGCCGCCCGAGCTCGACGGTCTGGTCATGCGCTCGCTCGCGAAGGAGCCGGACGACCGGTTCCAGACCGCGGAGGAGATGCGCGGGCTCACCCAGTACGGGCTGCAGATGCTGTACGACCAGGGCGGCCACACCGGCACCTGGAACACCGGTCCCGTGCAGGCGCACGAGGGCCTCAGCACTCCGGCCATGGGCCTCGCGGGCTCCGGGCTGCCGCACCCCGGCGACTCGGGCACCACCCAGATCCCCTCGCCGATGCTGCCCCCGGGCCGGGGCGGAGGCGGCGACGACGGTGGCTTCGAGGGGCACGGCAACCGGGGCAGCGGCCGCGGCAAGCTGTGGATCCTGGCCGTCCTCGCGGTGGTCGCGATCGCGGCCGGGGTGGCGCTGGCGCTGAACGGCGGCGGCGGTGACGGCGGCGGCGGGAGCGACACGACCAAGTCGCCGGCCACCTCGCAGTCGGAGAAGGAGACCACTCCGAGCGAGAGCGCGTCGGACGAGGAGACGGGCGACGCGACGGACGACGGCACGAGCACGGGCGGCAACTCGGACTTCACGCCGACGTACAAGCCGTCGCCGAGCTTCACCCCCTCGCCCTCGCAGACCGAACCCTCGGACAAGCCGACCCCGACGCCGACAGCGTCCAAGCCGACGGACCCGGAGACGACTCCGTCCTCTCCGGACACGTCGGAACCTGAGGGCAGCGGTGGCGGCACGGGGGAGCCCGAGGAGGAGGGCTGACCCGCCCGTCCCTTCCCTGAACGTCCCACGCGCGCGGGGAGCCCGATTCCGGGCTCCCCGCGCGCGTGTGTGTGGTGTGCCGGTCGTGTCCGCCGTTTTCTCGGCGGCGGGTCACCCCACGAAGGCCTCGCTCACCGCGTCGTACCGCCGCGTCCACCACACCGCCAGTGCCGAGGCCGCCGGGAACTGCGGGTCGGCACGGGTGTCCCCGCGCTCGTAGTGCCAGCGCAGCATCCAGAAGTCGTTGAGCCGCTCCCACCACACCCGGTGCACGGCGGCCGACAGCTCGGACGGGGCGGCCCGCGCGGAGCGGCGGTACGCGCGCGCGTAGGCCCGTACCTTCGCCAGGTCGAGCGTGCCGGCGGGGCGTACGAAGAAGATCACCGCCGCGCGCACCGCCTCCTCGGCCTGCGGCTGGACGCCGAGCCGGTCCCAGTCGACGATCGCGGCGGGGGTGCCTCCCTTGTAGAGCACGTTGAAGGGGTGGAAGTCCCCGTGCACCCAGCCCACCGAGCCGCCCTGCGGGGGCCGTGCGTCCGCGTGCCGTTCCAGCAGGTCCCGACGCTCCAGGAGACGGCGTTCGGCCAGCTCGTCGAAGGCGTCCGCCGGGCGGTGGCGGCGTACCCGGGCGAGCAGGTCGTCGATGAGGGCGAAGGTGTCCGCCGGGTCGGCGCTCTCGGCCCGCTCCTCGGCCCGCCGCGGCGGCATCACCCGCTCCAGGGACGCGTGGACGACCCCCAGGAGGGCGCCGAGACGACGGCACTGCTCCTCGGTGAGCTGGGCGCCGTTGCGGTGACGTCCGTCGATCCAGGGATGCAGCGCGTACGCGTGGCCGCCGACGACGGCGACCGTACGGCCGTCCGTTCCGGTCAGCGCCGGGGCCACCGGGAGGCCGAGGCCGGCGAGGCGCCGGGTCGCGTCGTGCTGGCGGGCGATCGCCGCGGGATCGGCCGTCTCGGGGTCGAAATGGTGCTTCAGGAAGTACCGGCCGCGGGTGGTGGCGAGCCGGTAGCCGCGGTTGAGCAGCCCCTGGTCGACGGGTTCGCAGGCCAGCGGCGTCCCGGCGGCGTACCGCCGCAGCAGGGCGCCCAACGGGGGTGCAGGGGAGGGAGCGGGCGGAACAGATGAGCGCGGCACGCGCCAGATGTTAGGGCACCGGACGGGCCCTCCACCCCACGGACGTCACGTACGGTGTCCGCCCTGGCGCTCCGGGTCGACGCCCATGGACCGCACGGTGGTGAAGTGCGGCGCGATGCCCAGATAGACCGGGTCGAAAGGGAGGCCGTCCACGCGGAGCGGGCCGGGGCCGAAGCGGGCCAGCTGGGCGGCGGTCGGCTCGACGGTCTCGCACACCCCGACGACCTGGACGGACCACTGCTCCTCGCCCGCGCGCGCGGAGTCCAGGTTGTCGACGCCGTACGCGACGACGCTGCCCGCGCACACCCGGTGGTGGCCGTGCCCCCGGTGCATCCTCAGCAGAACGCGGTCCTCGGCGACGATGTGGCGGGCCGGGACCAGGAAGGGCAGGGCGCGGGCACTGGCCGCCACCCGGCCGTACCCGACGCGGCCGAGCAGGCCGGCGGCGCGTTGTTCGTCGGTCGGCATGTCCCCAATCTGAGGTACCGGGAGGAGGCGGGGACAGGGGCTCCGGGCCCTTCCGCGGCAGGACGTAGGTCCCGGATCCGTATGGTCCGGGTATCCCTGATCGACCTCTACGTAGTGCGCGGAAAACCCGGCCCGTGGACGCCCCGGGCGCTCAGCGCTGCTTCTCCGCCTGCAGCCGGGCCACGTAGGCGGCCGCCTGTGCCCGTCGCTCCATGCCGAGCTTGGCCAGCAGGCTGGAGACATAGTTCTTGATCGTCTTCTCGGCGAGGTGCAGCCGCTCGCCGATCGCGCGATTGGTGAGTCCCTCGCCGATCAGGTCGAGGATCTTGCGCTCCTGGTCGGTCAGCTTGGCGAGCCTGGTGTCACCCTTGGGGCCGCCGTCGCGCAGCCGCTCCAGGACGCGGGCGGTCGCCTCCGGGTCGAGCAGGGACTTGCCGGCCGCGACGTCGCGGATCGCCGAGAGCAGTTCGTCGCCGCGGATCGCCTTCAGTACGTAACCCGAGGCGCCCGCCATGATCGCGTCGAAGAGGGCCTCGTCGTCGGCGTACGAGGTGAGCATGAGGCACTTGATCGACTCGTCCCGGGAGCGGATCTCGCGGCAGACCTCGACTCCGCTGCCGTCGGGCAGACGCACGTCCAGGACGGCGACGTCCGGGCGCGTGGCCGGAATCCGCGCCTGCGCGTCGGCCGCCGTACCGGCCTCGCCGACCACCTCGATGTCGTCCTCCATCGAAAGCAGCTCATGGACTCCCCGGCGGACTACTTCGTGGTCGTCGAGAAGAAATACAGTGATTTTTCCTTCTTCGCGCACGGAGTCAGTCTCACACACGATCTTTCCGTTCGCGCCAGTGGAACCCTTCCCGTCCCCGGGGTGACCGGGATAACGTGCCGGTGTTCCGGCCCCCTGCAAGGCTGTAACCAGTGCTGTGACCAGCAGCTGTTCCCGACTCGCGCGAAGTACGTGGAAGTCCGAGTGGAAAGTACTTGGAACTCCGATCAAAATCGCAGGTCAGGAGGGGTTTCACAGTAATGTGGAGCACTGGGTAACGTGATTGTTGCAGGGCGCTCGCCGGGGCACCTGTCACGCCTGTTCCCGGCCGAGGGCACCCACCCCGTGCACGGGTACGGAGATCAGGCGAGCCGCTCCCCCAGGCTCACGACGAGCCGAGGGGGACCCAGTTCCCGGCAACCCCGGGGGCCGGACCGACGGAGGAGCACACGTGACCGTGGAGAGCACTGCCGCGCGTAAGCCGCGACGCAGCGCCGGTACCAAGCGCACCGCTGCGAAGAAGCCGCCGGGCTCCCAGCCCGACCTCGTACAGCTGCTGACGCCCGAGGGCAAGCGCGTCGAGAATGGCGAGTACGACGCGTACGTAGCCGACATCACCCCCGAAGAGCTCCGCGGGCTGTACCGCGACATGGTGCTCACCCGACGCTTCGACGCCGAGGCCACCTCCCTGCAGCGCCAGGGTGAGCTGGGCCTGTGGGCCTCGCTGCTCGGCCAGGAGGCCGCCCAGATCGGATCCGGACGGGCCACCCGGGAGGACGACTACGTCTTCCCCACCTACCGCGAGCACGGCGTCGCCTGGTGCCGCGGCGTGGACCCGGCCAACCTGCTCGGCATGTTCCGAGGGGTGAACAACGGCGGCTGGGACCCGAACAGCAACAATTTCCACCTGTACACGATCGTCATCGGCTCGCAGACGCTGCACGCCACCGGCTACGCCATGGGCATCGCCAAGGACGGCGCCGACTCGGCCGTGATCGCGTACTTCGGGGACGGCGCCTCCAGCCAGGGCGACGTCGCTGAATCGTTCACCTTCTCCGCCGTCTACAACGCGCCCGTCGTGTTCTTCTGCCAGAACAACCAGTGGGCCATCTCCGAGCCCACCGAGCGCCAGACCCGCGTCCCGCTCTACCAGCGCGCGCAGGGCTACGGCTTCCCGGGCGTCCGCGTCGACGGCAACGACGTCCTCGCCTGTCTCGCCGTGACCAAGTGGGCTCTGGAGCGGGCCCGCCGCGGCGAGGGCCCCACGCTCGTCGAGGCCTACACGTACCGCATGGGCGCCCACACCACCTCGGACGACCCGACCAAGTACCGGGCCGACGAGGAGCGCCAGGCGTGGGAGGCGAAGGACCCGATCCAGCGCCTGCGCACGTATCTGGAGGACTCAAACCACGCGGACGAGGGATTTTTCGCGGAACTCGAAGCCGAGAGCGAGGCGTTGGGCAGACGAGTACGCGAAGTCGTCCGCGCCATGCCGGACCCGGACCACTTCGCCATCTTCGAGAACGTGTACGCGGACGGGCACGCGCTCGTCGACGAGGAGCGGGCCCAGTTCGCGGCCTACCAGGCGTCGTTCGCCGATGAAGGGGAGGGCAAGTAGCGATGACAGCGGAAAAGATGGCGCTCGCCAAGGCGATCAACGAATCGCTGCGCACGGCCCTCGACGCGGACCCCAAGGTCCTGATCATGGGTGAGGACGTCGGCAAGCTCGGCGGCGTCTTCCGGGTGACGGACGGCCTGCAGAAGGACTTCGGCGAGGAGCGGGTCATCGACACCCCGCTCGCCGAGTCGGGCATCGTGGGCACCGCGATCGGCCTCGCCCTGCGCGGCTACCGCCCGGTCGTCGAGATCCAGTTCGACGGGTTCGTCTTCCCGGCGTACGACCAGATCGTCACGCAGCTCGCGAAGATGCACGCGCGAGCGCTCGGCAAGATCAAGCTCCCCGTCGTGATCCGCATTCCGTACGGCGGCGGCATCGGCGCGGTCGAGCACCACTCGGAGTCCCCCGAGGCGCTCTTCGCGCACGTGGCGGGCCTGAAGGTGGTCTCCCCGTCGAACGCGAGCGACGCCTACTGGATGATGCAGCAGGCCATCCTCAGCGACGACCCGGTGATCTTCTTCGAGCCGAAGCGGCGTTACTGGGACAAGGGCGAGGTCAACCGCGAGGCGATCCCCGGCCCGCTGCACAAGGCACGTGTGGTGCGCGAGGGCACCGATCTGACCCTGGCCGCGTACGGGCCGATGGTGAAGGTCTGCCAGGAGGCCGCGGCGGCCGCCCAGGAAGAGGGCAAGTCCCTCGAAGTGGTGGACCTGCGGTCGATGTCCCCGATCGACTTCGACTCCCTCCAGGCCTCGGTCGAGAAGACCCGCCGCCTGGTCGTGGTGCACGAGGCGCCGGTGTTCCTGGGGACGGGCGCGGAGATCGCGGCCCGGATCACGGAGCGGTGCTTCTACCACCTGGAGGCGCCGGTGCTGCGGGTCGGGGGCTATCACGCCCCGTATCCGCCGGCGCGCCTGGAGGAGGAGTACCTGCCGGGACTTGACCGGGTGCTCGACACCGTCGACCGCTCGCTGGCGTACTGAGGAGAGGGTCGTGACGACGATGACTGAAGCCGCCTCGGGGCTGCGCGAGTTCAAGATGCCCGACGTGGGCGAGGGGCTGACCGAGGCGGAGATCCTCAAGTGGTACGTCCAGCCCGGCGACACCGTCACCGACGGTCAGGTGGTCTGCGAGGTCGAGACCGCCAAGGCCGCCGTCGAGCTGCCGATTCCCTATGACGGAGTGGTGCACGAGCTGCGCTTTCCCGAGGGGACGACGGTGGACGTCGGCCAGGTGATCATCGCGGTGGACGTGGCCGGTGGAGCCGCTCCGGCCGCTCCGCCCGCCCCGCCCCAGGCGCAGGCCTCGGCCGCTCCGGCGCCGGTCCCCCCGGCGGAGCCCGTCGCTCCCTCCGGGGAGTCCGAGGCCGCCGCGCAGAAGCCCAAGCCGGAGGGCCGCAAGCCGGTCCTCGTCGGGTACGGGGTCGCGGAGTCCTCCACGAGGCGCCGTCCCCGCAGGGTCGTTCCGTCCCAGCAGTCCGAGGCGGTCGCCGCGGTCGCGGTGGTCCACGCCGAGCTGAACGGCCACGCCGCTCCGGCGGCCCGTCCGCTGGCCAAGCCTCCGGTGCGCAAGCTGGCCAAGGACCTCGGGGTCGACCTGGCCGCGGTCAGGCCGTCCGGCCCGGACGGCATCATCACGCGCGAGGACGTGCACGCGGCGGTGGCCCCGGCCCCCGCCCAGGCGCCTCCGGTCACCGCGGCGCCCACGGCCACGCCGGCTCCCGCCCAGGACCGGGCTCCGGCCCCGCTCGCCCCGTACGACGGCGCGCGGGAGACCAGGGTCCCGGTCAAGGGGGTGCGCAAGGCGACGGCGGCGGCGATGGTCGGCTCGGCGTTCACCGCGCCGCACGTCACCGAGTTCGTCACGGTCGACGTGACGCGCACGATGAAGCTGGTCGAGGAGCTCAAGCAGGACAAGGACATGCAGGGGCTGCGGGTGAATCCGCTGCTTCTGATCGCGAAGGCCCTGCTGGTCGCCATCAGGCGCAATCCGGACGTCAACGCCTCGTGGGACGAGGCCAACCAGGAGATCGTCCGGAAGCACTACGTGAACCTCGGCATCGCGGCGGCCACCCCCCGCGGCCTGATCGTCCCGAACATCAAGGACGCCCACGCCAAGACGCTGCCGCAGCTCGCCGAGGCGCTGGGGGAGCTGGTCGGCACCGCCCGCGAGGGGAAGACCTCACCGGCGGCCATGCAGGGCGGCACGGTGACCATCACCAACGTCGGCGTGTTCGGCGTCGACACCGGTACGCCGATCCTCAACCCGGGCGAGTCCGCGATCCTCGCCGTCGGATCCATCAAGCCGCAGCCGTGGGTCCACAAGGGCAAGGTCAAACCGCGCCAGGTCACGACGCTGGCCCTGTCCTTCGACCACCGGCTGGTCGACGGGGAGCTCGGCTCCAAGGTCCTCGCCGACGTGGCGGCGGTCCTGGAGCAGCCCAAGCGGCTGATCACCTGGGGGTAGGCGGCAGGACCGCGGGTGAGTGGGGCTGGTCGTACGGCTCCCGGCGCTCACCGGAGCAAAAGACCGCGCCGTTGTCCGCGCCCCCCGGAAAGGGGGCGCGGACAACGGCGCGGTCCGTCGTCCGTCCCTCGGGGCCATCAGGCCGTCGGGCCATCGGGCTACAGAGCTATCGGGCGAACCCGTAGTTCATCAGCTTCTTCGCGTCCGACTCCCGGGCGGAGATGGACGTCGAGGCGAGGACGGTGCCGATGACCGTCTTCCCGTTGCGGGTGGCGGCGAAGACCAGGCAGTACTTGGCCTCCGGCCCGGAGCCGGTCTTCACCCCGATCGCACCCGTGTAGCTGCTGAGCAGACCGTTGGTGTTGGTCCACGGCGCCATGGTGCGGGTGCCGCCGGTCTTCGTCACGGTCTTGGCCGTGTACTTCTTCGTCTTCACGATCGCGCGGAAGTTGGCGCTCTTCATCGCGCTGCTGGCGATCTTCGTCAGGTCGCGCGGCGTGGAGTAGTTCGAGCCGTTGCCGATGCCGTCGAACGAGTCGAACTTCGTGTTCGTCAGGCCGAGGTCCCTGGCCTGCTTGTTCATCTTGCCGATGAACGACTTCACGCGGGCGCCACGCGTCGAGCCGGCGCCGAACTTGTCGGCGAGCGCGTACGCGGCGTCGCAGCCGGACGGCAGCATCAGGCCGTACAGGAGCTGGCGGACGGTGACCTTGTCGCCGACGATCAGACGGGCCGACGAGGCGTTGTTGCGGACGATGTAGTCGCTGTACGCCTTCTGGATGGTGACCTTGGAGTCCAGGTTGAGGTTCGGCTGCGACAGCACGACCTTCGCGGTCATGATCTTCGTCGTGGAGCCGGTGGAACGGCGCGTGTCCGCCGCCTTGGTGTAGAGCGACGTGCCCGAGCCGTTGTTCATCACGAAACCGCCCTTGGCGGCGATCGTGGGCTTCGTGAGGGCCTGCGCGGGCGCCGTGCCGAGGGCTCCGGTCGCGAGCACGGCTCCGGTGGTGAGGACCACGCCGGCAGCTCTGCGGATCCGCATACCCTTTATACCGGTATTCAAGTCGATTACCCCGATTACGTTGAAAGCACCGATTAGGTGCCAAATGCCCCAAGAGGGCGACCACTTGGAGTGGCACCTTCTCTTGAGACACGTAACTAGCACAAAAAGATGCACCGTTGCCGAGCCGGGGTGTGTCTTTTTACCTCGTCCATATCCTGGACCACTCGCGACCATGCGTACATGTTGTATCTATGCTGTGCTCATGCCTTCAGCTCCGTCCCCCGCCGCACCCGCGCCCGACCGGCAGACCGACGAGCGGGCCGTGAAGCAGCCGCCCGCCGCCGAGCGTGTCTACGCGCACGTCAAGCGGGCCGTGCTGGAGCGGCGTTACGAGGGCGGGACGCTCCTCACGGAGGGCGAGTTGGCCGAGGCCGTCGGTGTCTCGCGGACACCGGTGCGCGAGGCGCTGCTCAAGCTGGAGGTCGAGGGCCTGATCCGGCTCTACCCGAAGAAGGGCGCCCTCGTCCTGCCCGTCTCGGCGCAGGAGATCGCGGACGTGGTGGAGACCCGGCAGCTCGTCGAGGAGCACGCGATCCGCAAGGCGGTACCGGCCTCGCCCGCGCTCATCGAGCGCCTCACCGAACTCCTGGCGAAGCAGCAGGAGCAGGCCGCCGCCGGAGACCTGGCCGGCGCCGCCGTCACCGACCGCTGTTTCCACGCCGAGATCGTCCGCAGCGGGGGCAACGAGATCCTGTCCCGCCTCTACGACCAGTTGCGCGACCGTCAGTTGAGGATGGGGGTCGCCGTGATGCACGCGCATCCCGACCGGATCACCAAGACGCTCAGCGAGCACCAGGAGATCCTCGACGCGCTGCGCGCGGGTGACGCGGAAGCGGCGGTCGCGCTGGTCCACCGGCACGTCAGCTGGTTCTCCAACCTGGCGCGGGGGGACGTCCGATGAGCTCGTCCTCGTCGTCCTCGCTGACGCTCCCCGGCGACCCGCCGGGCGGCCGGCGAGCCGTCACGGTCTGGTCCGTCGGCGTCTCCGTCTACTTCGTCGCGGTCATCTTCCGCACGTCGCTGGGGGTGGCGGGCCTCGACGCCGCCGACCGCTTCCACGTCAACGCCTCGGCGCTCTCGACCTTCTCGATCCTGCAGCTCCTCGTCTACGCGGGCATGCAGATACCGGTCGGTCTGATGGTCGACCGGCTGGGCACGAAGAAGGTGCTGACCCTCGGCGTCGTCCTGTTCACGATCGGCCAGCTGGGCTTCGCGCTCTCCCCGACGTACGGGACGGCGCTGGCCTCGCGCGCACTGCTCGGGTGCGGTGACGCGATGACGTTCATCAGCGTGCTGCGCCTCGGCTCGCGCTGGTTCCCGGCCCGGCGCGGGCCGATGGTCGCGCAGCTCGCGGGGCTCGTCGGCATGGCGGGCAACCTGGTCTCGACGCTCGTCATCGCCCGGCTGCTGCACGGCGTCGGCTGGACGGCCGCGTTCGCGGGCAGCTCGGTCGCCGGTGTCGTCGTCCTCGCCCTGATGCTGGCGTTCCTGAAGGACCACCCCGAGGGGCACGAGCCGGAGCCGTTCCCGCACCGGGGCGCCGCGTACGTGCGCCGCCAGATCGCGGCGTCCTGGCGGGAGCCCGGGACGCGGCTCGGGCTGTGGGTGCACTTCACGACCCAGTTCCCCGCGATGGTCTTCCTGCTGCTGTGGGGCCTGCCGTTCCTCGTAGAGGCCCAGGGCCTGTCACGGGCGACGGCCGGCGAACTCCTCACGCTCGTCGTGCTCTCCAACATGCTCATCGGCCTCGTGTACGGGCAGATCGTCGCCCGGCACCACGCGGCGCGGCTGCCGCTGGCCCTCGGCACGGTCCTGTCGACGGCCGCCGTGTGGGGCGCCACGCTCGCCTACCCGGCCGACCGTGCGCCGATGTGGCTGCTGGTCGTGCTGTGCGCGGTCCTCGGAGCCTGCGGCCCCGCGTCGATGATCGGTTTCGACTTCGCCCGTCCGGCGAATCCGCCCGAGCGTCAGGGCACCGCCTCCGGCATCACCAACATGGGTGGTTTCGTCGCCTCCATGACGACGCTGTTCGCGATCGGGGTGCTGCTGGACGCCACGGGAGGCAGCTACACCGTCGCGTTCTCCGCGGTGTTCGTGCTGCAGGCGCTCGGCCTCAGCCAGATTCTGCGGTTGCGGAAGCAGGCGGCCCGGCGGGAACGGGAACGGCTGGTCGCCAGCCGGGTGGAGACGGTGCACGTTCCGGCGTGACCGCGTGACCGCGTGACCGCGTGACCGCGTGACCGCGTGACCGCGTGAGCGGAGGGCGGGCGGAGTGGGCTTTCTCGCCCCCGCCGCGCCTTCTTGTCCCGAACCCGGGGCTCCGCCCCGGACCCCGCTCCTCAACGCCTGAGGGGCTGAAATACAGGCGGACCGGCCCGGACATCACGGTGTGACGCTGAAGTTCCTCAGGATCGCAGCCGTCAGCTCCGGGTCGCCCTCTGTCTTCAGGCGGTCCGACACCGCTTCCGGGGTCACCCGGCCGCAGGCCAGACGGAAGTACGTCTCCCAGTCGAGGGCGAGGGTGGCGGCCGGGCCGAGGGAGGGGGCGCCGTCTATCGAACCGACACCGTCGGCGTCGACCCGGACCGTGCGCAGGAACTCGACGGGGCCGTGGACGTCGAAGACGACCGCCGAGTTCGCCGGCGCGCCCGCGTCCTTGGCGACGACCTTCGGGAGCCTGCTGAGCAGCACGTCGCGGGCGACGTACGCGCCCGGTGAGTCGAGGTTGCCGGGCCGGCCGAGAGCGGTGCGCAGGTCCTGCTCGTGGATCCACAGGTCGAACGCCCGGTTGCGCATGGACTCTTCGAGGGTGACCTCGGTGCCGAGCGGGCCGCGCACCAGCGTGTCGGGCTGCCGCGACTCGTTGCGCAGCTGGCGGTTGCGGCGGATGACCGTGTACTCCAGCTCGGAGGTCATCTCCGGAGCGGTGTGGTGACGGCGGACGTCGACCTGCATCTCCATGTACCGCTGGTGCTCGTTGGTCACGTGGTAGAGGTCGCGGGGGAGCGTGTGGATCGGCCGGGGGTCGCCCAGCATCTCGCAGTCGAGGCCGATCACGTGGGAGACGAGGTCGCGCACCGACCAGCCCGGGCAGGGGGTCCGCCGGTTCCACTCGCCCTCCACCAGGGGCGTCACCAGCTCGGATATCGCGTCGATGGAGTGGGTCCAGGCGTCGGCGTAGGACTGAAGGCTGGGATGCAGACTCACGGAACGGGACCCCTCGGGCGGTTGGGCGCGGGCAGTGCACAGGCAGCGGGTGTCTTGGGACGCTAAGTTACGCTGCTGTGAGGCACCCCGGCAGTGCTTTCGTGTGACGATCGTAGGCCCCGGATCAACGGTTCGAATGCCAGGACGGTGGTAGTGTGCGCGCTTCTCTGCTCCAGATCGCCGTGGACGAGGGCGAATCGGTGGACGCCCGCAGGCAGCGCGTCGCCTCGCTGGTACGGCAGCAGGCCGGTGCCGATCTGGTGATCCTGCCCGAGCTGTGGACGACCGGAGCCTTCGCCTACGAGTCGTTCGGCGCCGAGGCCGAGCCGCTCGAAGGGCCCACGTACGAGGTGATGGCCAAGGCGGCCAGCGACGCGGGCGTGTGGCTGCATGCGGGGTCGATCCCCGAACGTGTGCCGTCCGGTGCCGAACAGAACGGGGTCGGTCCCGGGACGCCCGCCTCCGGCGGTGGCTCCGGCACGGGTGACGGGTCCCTCTACAACACCTCTCTCGTCTTCTCCCCTGCCGGTGAACTCGCCGCCGCATACCGCAAGATCCACCGCTTCGGCTTCGACAAGGGCGAGGCGGTGCTGATGGGCGCGGGCTCCGAGCTGGTCACCGTCCGGCTGCCGCAGACCACGCTCGGCCTCGCCACCTGCTACGACCTCCGCTTCCCCGAGCTCTTCCGCGGGCTCGTCGACGCCGGGGCCGAGACGCTCGTCGTCTCCGCGGGGTGGCCCGAGCGCCGCCGGTCGCACTGGACCCTGCTCGCCCAGGCGCGGGCGGTCGAGGACCAGTCGTTCGTGCTCGCCTGTGGAACGGCCGGGACGCATGCGGGGGTTCCGCAGGCCGGTCACTCGATCGTGGTCGATCCGTGGGGCGAGGTTCTCGCGGAGGCGGGGGCCGGGGAAGAGGTCCTCACGGTGTCGTTCGACCCGGCCAAGGTCGGTACGACGCGGGAACAGTTCCCGGCCCTGAAGGACCGGTTGCTGGGAGTTGCGCCGCCTCGCCGGTGACGCAGTGACGCGGTGTGGCGGGGCGGCGGGGCGGCGGGGGCGGAACAACTCCGTCAGTCCGACCCGTTCTCCTTCTCCGCCAGGTGGATGACGCACACCGCGACCGCGATCAGCAGCGCCGGATCCGCGTCCTCCCGTACGACCTCGACGCCGTACGTCTCCCGCAGCCGCAGCCAGCGCCGCGAGATGTGCGCCAGCAGCTCCCCGTCGTACTCGACGACGAACTCCCGGTCGAGGATCTTGCCGCTGACGTCGAGCTCGGTGCCGTCGGCGAGGACGACGCGGTAGTGGTTGCGGAGCAGCGACAGCCGCTTGCGGCGGATGGTCGCCAGGGGCTCGCCGCCCCGCTCGACGACCATCGTGTCCCGCAGGGCGAGCATCTTCTTGTGGATGTCGATCAGGACATGCCCCTGCGGATCCTTCAGCTCGAAGGTGTCCCGCAGCCGCATCGCCTTGCCGTCGACGAGGAAGGCCTTGTGGCCCCGCTCGTCCTCGATCCAGTAGTCGTCACCGATCCCCAGGATCCGGTCGCGCACGAGGAATTTCATGTCTTCAGCGCTTCCCCGGCGAGGGCCCGGGAACGCCGGCGGTAGGCCGACGGACTGATTCCCGTCTCCCGCCGAGGCCGGGAAGCGGGAGCCGGACCGACCGGCGACCGGTGCGACGGGGCCACCGGTACGACGAGGCGGCCGGCCCGACGCGGTGTCCGATATGACGCGGTGTCCGGCCCGACGCGGTGTCCCGATACGGCGAGGCGGCCGGTCCGACGCGGACATGACCGCAGCCCACGCGCTCGCGTGACAGCCGGTCAGGAGCGCGGACGTGCCGGTCCGGCCGCACCGACGGTGGGGCGGACCGGCACTCGCTCGTCCTCGCGGGACGGATGGTTGAGGCGTACGCCGATCAGGCGCCGTAACCGTCGCTGTATCCGCTGGGGTTGTGGCGCCGCTGGTCGTCGACCACCTGTGCGGTCGGCGGCACCACGACCCGCCGCCGCTTGGCGATGCTGCTGAAGGTCGCCACACCGATCAATCCGACGATCATGAAGATGATGCCGACCAGGTCGAGGTTGACCCCCTGCATGTCCCAGTCGGTCGCGAACGTGAGGATCGCCCCTGCGGCGATCAGAATGATGCACCCGCCCAGGCCCATGGGTGTCGCCTCCTGTTGCACACGGTGTCGTGCCGGGCCCGGAGACCGTACGGTTCCCGGGTCCACTGCGGGTACCCGGACCCGGTCCCTCCATGCAGGGGACCCGGTGGCGCTAACCCTCCAGGAACGCCACGAGCGAGTTCGCCAGCAGGAACGGGTCGTCCGCGCCGCACAGTTCGCGGGCGCTGTGCATCGACAGGATCGCCACACCGATGTCGACCGTCTTGATGCCGTGGCGGGCCGCGGTGATGGGACCGATGGTCGTGCCGCAGGGCATGGAGTTGTTGGAGACGAAGGTCTGGAAGGGCACGCCGGCCTTCTCGCAGGCCGCGGCGAACACCGCGCGGCCCGAACCGTCCGTGGCGTAGCGGTTGTTGACGTTCACCTTGAGGATCGGGCCCTGGCCCGCACGCGGGTGGTGCGTCGGGTCGTGGCGCTCCGCGTAGTTCGGGTGCACGGCGTGGCCCGTGTCGGAGGAGAGACAGACCGTGGCCGCGAAGGCACGCGCCCTGTCCTCGAACGACCCTCCGCGTGCGAAGACCGAACGTTCCAGCACGCTGCCGAGCAGGGGCCCGTCCGCGCCCGTGTCCGACTGCGAGCCGTTCTCCTCGTGGTCGAACGCCGCGAGGACCGGGATGTACGGCAGGGGCTCCTCGGCCGTGGCCACGGCCGCCAGCGCGGCCGTACCGGCGTGCACGGACAGCAGGTTGTCCATGCGCGGGCCCGCGAGCAGTTCCTGGTCCCGGCCCAGGTAGGCGGGCGGTTCGATGGGGTGGACCATCAGGTCCCAGCCGGTGGTCTCGCCCTCGGTGATCCCCGACTCCTGCTCCAGGAAGCGGATCAGGTCGCCGTCACGCGCATCGTCGCCGAGACCCCAGATGGGCTGCAGGTGCCGCTGCTTGTCGAGCTTGAGACCCTCCGCGGTGACGGAACGGTCGAGGTGGATGGCGAGTTGCGGCACCCGCAGCAGAGCCCGGTCGACGTTCACGAGGCGGGTCGAGCCGTCCCGCAGCGTCAGCCGCCCGGCCAGACCCAGGTCCCGGTCGAGCCAGGAGTTGAGGAGCGGCCCGCCGTAGACCTCGACAGCGACCTGTCGCCAGCCGTGCCCGCCACTGTCGGGACGCGGCTTCACCCGCAGGTTGGGGGAGTCGGTGTGCGCCCCGACGATACGGAAGGCGGTGTGCGGCTCGGCGCCCTCCGGCACGTACCAGGCCACGATCGCGCCGCCGCGCAGCACGTACTTCCCGCCGCTGGTCCCGTCCCACGCGTCGGTCTCCGCGACCTGGCGGAAGCCCGCCTTCTCCAGCCGCTCGGCGGCGTTCGCCACGGCGTGGTACGGGGACGGGCTCGTCGCCAGGAAGGACATGAGGTCGTCGGTGTGGCCGCGGTCGAAGCGTGGGGGTGTGCGCATGGGTTCACCTTAACGACGTACGAGGGCCCGCTCCCGGGGATGGGAACGGGCCCTCGTGTGAGGTGTGTACAGACGGCGGGACGGGTGGGGATGATCCGCCGCGAAGGCGACGGATCACGTCCCCGGCCGGGCCGTCCGGCCGTTTCCGCGGGCTCCGGCCGGGTGCGGTCGGCCGATTCGTCCGCGCGGGGCCGGTCGGCTAGAAGGCGGCCTCGTCCAGCTCCATCAGGTCCAGCTCGACGGCCTCGGCGAGCTTGCGCGCGCCGGTGACGCCGGGCAGGACGTTGGCCGCGAAGAACTTCGCCGCGGCGATCTTGCCGGTGTAGAAGGACCTGTCCTTCGCCGCGGCCGTCTCCAGCTTCTCGGCGGCGACGGCCGCGCCCTTCAGGAGCAGGTAGCCGACGACGACGTCACCCGAGGCCATCAGGAGGCGGGTGGTGTTCAGCCCGACCTTGTAGATGTTCTTGACGTCCTGCTCGGTCGCCGCGAGGTCGGTGAGCATCAGGCCGACGATGGCCTCCAGCTCGACGGCCGCCTTGGCGAGGTGCTCGCGGGCGCCGGACAGCTCCTCGCCGCCGGTGCCGAGCGCCAGGAACTTCTTGATGTCCTCGGCGAGCGAGTTCAGCGCCGCGCCCTGGTTGCGGACGATCTTCCGGAAGAAGAAGTCCTGGCCCTGGATCGCGGTGGTGCCCTCGTACAGCGTGTCGATCTTCGCGTCCCGGATGTACTGCTCGATCGGGTACTCCTGCAGGAAGCCGGAGCCGCCGTAGGTCTGCAGCGACTGGGCGAGCTGCTCGTAGCCCTTCTCCGAGCCGTAGCCCTTCACGATGGGCAGGAGCAGGTCGTTCATCGCCTCCAGGACGGAGGTGTCCTCGCCCTCGGCCTCCTTGACCTGGATGTCGTCCTGGAGTGCGGCGGTGTGCAGCACGAGGGCGCGCATGCCCTCCGCGTACGCCTTCTGCGTCATCAGCGAGCGGCGCACGTCCGGGTGGTGCGTGATGGTGACCTTGGGCGCGGTCTTGTCCATGAACTGCGCGAGGTCGGGGCCCTGGACGCGCTCCTTGGCGTACTCCAGGGCGTTCAGGTAGCCCGTGGAGAGCGTGGAGATCGCCTTCGTGCCGACCATCATGCGGGCGAACTCGATGATGCGGAACATCTGGCGGATGCCGTCGTGCTTGTCGCCGATGAGCCAGCCCTTGGCGGGGTGGCGGTCGCCGAACGTCATCTCGCAGGTGTTGGAGGCCTTGAGGCCCATCTTGTGCTCGACGTTCGTCGCGTACGCGCCGTTGCGGGCGCCCAGCTCGCCGGTCTCGAAGTCGAACTCGTACTTCGGGACGAGGAAGAGGGACAGGCCCTTGGTGCCGGGCCCGGCACCCTCGGGGCGGGCGAGTACGTAGTGAAGGATGTTCTCCGACATGTCGTGCTCACCGGACGTGATGAACCGCTTCACGCCCTCGATGTGCCAGGAGCCGTCCTCCTGCTCGACCGCCTTGGTGCGGCCGGCGCCGACGTCCGAGCCGGCGTCCGGCTCGGTGAGCACCATCGTGGAGCCCCACTGCTTGTCGACGGCGATCTTCGCGATGTGCTTCTGGGCCTCGTTGCCCTCGTCGAAGAGGATGCCCGCGAAGGCGGGGCCGGAGGAGTACATCCAGACCGCCGGGTTCGCGCCGAGCACCAGCTCCGCGTACGCCCAGATCAGGGAGCGGGGGGCGGTGGTGCCGCCGATCTCCTCGGGCAGGCCGAGCCGCCAGTACTCGGAGTCCATGAAGGCCTGGTAGGACTTCTTGAAGGACGCCGGGACGGGCGCCGTGTTGGTCTCCGGGTCGAAGACCGGCGGGTTGCGGTCGGCGTCCGCGAAGGACTCCGCCAGCTCGTTCTCCGAGAGGCGGGTCAGCTCTTCGAGGATGCTCTTGGCGGTCTCGGTGTCCATCTCCGCGAACGGGCCGGTGCCGTACAGCTTGTCGCGCCCGAGCACCTCGAAGAGGTTGAACTCGATGTCGCGGAGATTCGACTTGTAGTGCCCCATGGCGACGGCTCCGTTGAAAGATCGGGGAGGTGGCGAGTCCTCGGTGCCGAGGCCTCGTACCTGGTTCGAGTCTGGTGCGCATCTGGTTCACGTACCAACTAGTAGCTACGATGATGCTACCCGTCGGTAATAAGAATCAACCCCTGAACGCCCAAGTGTGAGCAGGGTCTACATTTCGGGGTCCACCCTCGGGTGCGGGTCCACGACTCCGCCACCTGTTCGAGGAAATCCGGCATCGGCGACCTTGTGCCCCATGCCCTCGGTAGTCTTGCCCCCATGTACGGCTACGACCAGAACGTGGGACCGGGGCAGCAGCAGTACGCGCAGTCCCAGCCGCCCCCGCAGCAGCAGATGCCCGGTGGTGTCGGCGGGGTCGGCGGGTACGGTCAGCAGCAGCAGCCGCTCTACCCCGAGCCGTCGCCGCCGTCGCTCGCGGACGCGGTGCGCGCGTTCACCACCGGGTCGCTGACCCCCGAGGACTTCCAGCAGGTCTTCGCCACGTCCAAGGTCTACTGCCCGCGCGGCGACAACCCCGGTTTCCTGGCACTGCACAACACCCAGCAGCCCGTGATCCCGATGTTCACCTCGCTCAAGGAGCTCCGCCGGTACGCCGGCAAGGAGTCCAAGTACTTCGTGATCACCGGAGCCGAGGTGATCGACCTGCTCCCCACCGGCTACGGCTTCGTCCTCGACATGGAGGGCGAGCACCGCATCGTCTTCGACGCGAAGGCGGTCGAGCAGATGGTGGACTTCGCGATGCGCCGCATGTACGGCTAGCCGCCGTTGCTTCTCGGACGGCCGGTGCGCCCCGTTCCACGAGTGACGCCCGGAGGGAATGCCCTCCGGGCGTTCTGTGTTCCCGGTGGCAGAAAGTTCTACGTTCAACTAAACTCGGAGCACAAGGAGGTACCGACATGCCTGCAGTGACCGTCGAGAACCCGCTGACCCTGCCGCGTGTGGCGGCGTCGGCCGAGGCCGTGGCCCGTCCCGTGCTCACCGTGACCACCGCGCCCAGCGGCTTCGAGGGAGAGGGCTTCCCGGTCCGTCGCGCGTTCGCCGGGATCAACTACCGCCACCTCGACCCGTTCATCATGATGGACCAGATGGGTGAGGTGGAGTACGCGCCGGGCGAGCCCAAGGGCACTCCCTGGCACCCCCACCGTGGCTTCGAGACCGTGACCTACATCATCGACGGCGTTTTCGACCACCAGGACTCCAACGGTGGCGGCGGCACCATCACCAACGGCGACACCCAGTGGATGACGGCGGGCTCGGGCCTCCTGCACATCGAGGCTCCGCCGGAGTCGCTCGTCGTGTCGGGCGGTCTCTTCCACGGGCTCCAGCTGTGGGTGAACCTGCCGGCCGCGGACAAGATGATGGCGCCGCGTTACCAGGACATCCGCGGTGGCTCGGTCCAGCTGCTCAGCACCCCCGACGGCGGCGCGCTCCTGCGTGTCATCGCCGGTGAGCTGGACGGTCACGAGGGCCCCGGCATCACGCACACGCCGATCACCATGATCCACGCGACCGTGGCGCCCGGCGCCGAGCTCACGCTCCCGTGGCGCGAGGACTTCAACGCCCTCGCGTACGTGATGGCGGGCCGCGGCAGTGTCGGCGCCGAGCGCCGGCCCGTGCACACCGGCCAGACGACCGTCTTCGGAGAGGGTTCCTCGCTGACCGTCCGCGCGGACGAGAAGCAGGACGCGAACACGCCCGACCTGGAGATCGTCATCCTGGGCGGCCGGCCGATCCGTGAGCCGATGGCGCACTACGGCCCGTTCGTGATGAACACCCGCGAGGAGCTCCAGCAGGCCTTCGAGGACTTCCAGAAGGGACGGCTGGGGACCGTTCCCGCCGTGCACGGGATGTCCGAGAGCGGCCTGTAGGTTTTCACGGCCTTCGCGGCGATCATCCCGCGTGGTCCGGTACGGTACGACAAGGCCCGAAGCCGCAACTACTTTTTGCGGCTTCGGGCCTGTCTTCTGTCCTGGCACGGCGCGTTCACGGCACCACGGGGTGACGGCACCACGGGGTTACGCCACTACGGGTTACGGCAGTACGTAGACCGGCGCCCCGTCCGGAGCGCAGCCCTTCTGCCGCACGCATCCCCGCTTCAGCAGCATCCGCACGCAGTCGTGGACCCGCTCCTGCGGCAGCCCCGTACGGGTGGCGATCTCCTCCAGGCGGTACCGGGCCCCGCCCCGCAGGAGTGCCGGGGCCAGATAGGCCGCCACCGCGTGGACGTCTCCCGTGACGACGAGGTTCCTCGCCTTCCAGGTGGCGAGGAGGTCCTGGGGTGTCGTCTCGGGTTCCGGTGTCTCCGTGACCGGGGGGCGGCCCTGCGGAGACCTGAGAGCCTCGGCGATCTGCTGCAGTGCCCCGGCCATCAGGTCCTGGCTGTGGCTGATCCGGCGCAGCAGTTCGCCGCGCTCCTCCTGGAAGGCGAGCAGCAGCTCGTCCGCCCGGATGTTCCGCTCCTCCAGGCGCACGATGGCGTCGGCGATCCGTTGGGGCATGACGTACGCGGTCGCGCCGTCGGCGGCGGGCTGAACGGGGGCCGGTTCCAGGGTGTAGGAGCCGTCGCGCTGGATGGTGGCGACTACCTCGGCGACCCACGCTTTGAAGGGTTCACACGCGGGCTTCGTGCACCCGTTGACGAGTGCGACGAGACCTTGGATGTTCACCATCTTCATTGATTTTTGTAGCCGGTGAGCTGCGAGTTTGCTTGAGGTGTCTACTCCATAGACACCCGGTGCAAGTTCGCCCAGCCGCTTTGCGCAGTCTGCTGCAACGTGCCACTGGAGTGCCTGGCGTGTGTTTGCGTAGCCGAGATCCGAGGCGACGTCTGTCGCCACGAACCAGTGGTCTCCGTTCGGCAACGTGAGCCTCCGCACCCGCGCCCCCGTTGCCGCGAACACGAAGTCGTTGACGTCGATCGCGTCCTGTCGTGGTGCCGCTGCCGTGTTCCGCTGTGTGTTGTTCTGCTCGTACATCGAGCATCACCTCCGCCTCGGAAAGTAGGCATGTAGGGAGGCAACTCATGTCCACAGCAAGGATGTTCACCCGATAGGGGCAGAGGTATCGATTCTGCCGTCGGTCGGGTCTCCACGCCGTCGACCAGGGCGTCCGGCTGCCGTCATCCGGTGCCTCCCCCGTTCAGCCCTCGGGGCGCGCCGCCACGACTGACGCATGGTCAGGTGGAGGCGTGCAGCCCCTTCCTCCCGAGTCCGCCCGGCTCCTGCCCGAACCTGTGCGCCGCGTGGCCGCCTGGTGCGTCGTCGTTCTGCTGGTCACCGGTGTCGTGGTGGTCGGCGTGCGGCTGTGCGTGGAGTTCAAGACGGCCGTGGTGCCCGTGCTGCTCGCGCTCCTCGGCACGGCCCTGCTCGGGCCGTTGTACCGGCGGCTGGTGAGGGCGAAGGTCAACCGTTCGATCGCGGCCGGGGTGACGTGCGCCGCCGTGGTCGCCGTCGTCGGCGGTGCCACGTACATCGTGGTGGCCGCACTGATCGACACCGGTGACGAGATCACCGCCTCGCTCAGGCAGGCGGCCCGGTCGCTGTCCGAGCACTTCGGGGCGGCCGGCACCTCGCTCGACGACCTCGCCTCCAACTCCAGGGAGCTGCTGGGCAAGTTCGGCGGGACGGCGGCGTCCGGGGTGATCAGCGGGATCAGTGTCGTGGGGGAGGCCATCGCCATGGCCGTCCTCGCGCTGCTGCTCGTCTTCTTCTTCCTGCGGGACTCGCACCGGGCGGCCGGGACGCTGCGCTCGCTGGTGCCCCGGCACGCGGGGGACACGGCCGAGGCGATGGCGCGACGGGCGTACCAGGCCGTCGAGGGGTTCATGCGCGGGACGACGGTCATCGCGTTCATCGACGCGGTCTGCATCACCGTGGGGCTGCTCGTGCTGCGGGTACCGGGCGCGCTGGGGCTGGGCGCCCTCGTGTTCGTCGGCGCGTTCATCCCCTATCTGGGCGCCTTCCTGTCCGGCGCGGTGGCGATCCTGGTGGCGCTGGCCGACCGGGGTTTCGTGATCGCGCTGTGGGTGCTCGGGGTCGTCCTGGCCGTGCAGGTCCTGGAGGGGCACGTGCTCCAGCCGATGGTCCAGAGCCGGACCGTGCAGATGCATCCCGCGGCCGTGATGCTGGCCATCACCGCGGGCGCGTCGGTGGCGGGGATCCTCGGGATGCTGCTGGCGGTGCCCCTGACGGCGGCCGCGTTCGGGGTGGTGGCGGAACTGCGGGGGCGTTACGCGTCCCCGGGGGCCGTGGAGGCCGCGGAGTCCTCAGGGAGCCCGGGCTCGTCGTCCTCGCCGGGCCCGGCCCCCTCTTCGTAGAGCTCGAACCAGATGCTCTTGCCCTCGCCCCGGGGGTCCACCCCCCAGGCGTCGGCGAGCAGCTCCGTCAGCACCAGGCCCCGCCCGGAGGACGCGAGCTCGCCGGGCTGTCGCTTGTGGGGCAGGTCGTCGCTGCCGTCGGTCACCTGGATCCGCATGCGGCGGGCGCCCGCGGGGCCCGTCATCTCGGCGACGAGCAGCGCGTCCGCGTCCGTGTGGACGAGGACGTTCGTGACCATCTCGGAGACCAGCAGTACCGCCGAGTCGACCTGGTCGGCGGAGGTCCAGTCGTGCAGGAACTCCCGCAGCTGCTGCCGTGCCCCCGCGACCTTCTGGGGCTCGGCCTGCGCGACGGTCAGCATGGTGCGCCGTACGGCGGGCCGCTCGGTCGCCGAACCGTCGGGGTCGCAGCCCTCCTCACCCGCCCGGCACAGCAGCAGCACCGCTATGTCGTCCTCACGGCGGTCCGCCAGCGGCCCGGTCGTGTGGTGCGAGGAGGGCCCGTGCACGGCCTGGACCAGCGCGTCGGCGAGCACCTCCATGTCGCCGTCGTGGCTCTCCAGGATCTTGCGGATCCTGAGCCATCCGGTGTCCAGGTCGTGCCCGCCGGTCTCGATCAGCCCGTCCGTGCACAGCAGCATCGTCTCGCCGTGCTCCAGCACGAACCGCGTCGTCGGATAGTCGGCGTCCGGGTCGATCCCCAGCGGCAGCCCGCCCGCGGTGGTCCGGGTCAGCACGGTCCCGTCCGCCATGCGTATCGCCGGGTCGGGATGCCCGGCCCTGGCTATCTCCAGGACGCCGCTCTCCGGGTCGACCTCGACGTACAGGCAGGTCGCGAAGCGCAGGTCCGAGATCTCCTCGTCGTACGTGATCCCGTACAGGAAGCGTGAGGCACGCGAGAGGACCGCGTCCGGGCGGTGCCCCTCGGAGGCGTACGCCCGCAGCGCTATCCGCAGCTGGCCCATCAGTCCCGCGGCGCGTACGTCGTGACCCTGGACGTCACCGATGACAAGGGCGAAGCGGCCACCCACCGGACTCGTCCGCGAGGTGCCGCCGGGCAGCGGGATCATGTCGTACCAGTCGCCGCCGACCTGGAGCCCACCGCCCGTGGGCACGTACCGGGCCGCGACGCTCATCCCGGGGATCTGCGGCCCGAGGGTGGGCAGCATCGAGCGCTGGAGGCCGTCCGTGAGCTCTCGCTCGGACTCGGCGACCCCGGCCCGCGAGAGGGCCTGGGCCAGCATCCGCGCCACGGTCGTCAGCACGGAGCGCTCGTCGGGCGTGAAGGTGACCGGATACGTGAAGGCCGCCATCCACGCGCCCATCGTGCGCCCCGCGAACGTCAGCGGCAGGAACGCCCAGGACTGGCGGCCGAACTGCTGGGCTAGCGGCCAGGCGGCCGGATAGCGGTCGCGGTAGTGGTCGGGCGAGGAGAGATAGACGGCACGGCCCGCGCGGACGACCTCGGCGGCCGGATAGTCCGTGTCCAGCGGCATATGGGTGAAGGGTTCCTCGTCCCCGGGCTGGTGCCCGTGGTGGCCGATGACCGTGAGCCGGTCGCCCTCCGCGCCGAAGACGGCCAGCCCGTCCGGCGAGAACCCGGGCATCGACAGGCCGGCGGCGACCCGCAGCACCTCCTCCGTGGACCGTGCCTCGGCCAGCGCGCGTCCCGCGTCCAGCAGGAACGCCTCGCGCGAGCGTCTCCAGTCGCCGGTGACCGGTGTGCGCGCGGCGGCCCCCGGAGGCTGCTCGGTGACCTCCTGGAGGGTGCCGATCAGCTGGTACGAGCCGGTGCCCGGGTCGAAGGACGGCTTGGAGCGGCTGCGCACGGTCCGGATCACATGGCCCTGCTCGTCCATCACCCGAAGGCGCAGCTCGGCGAGCGTGCCCTCGGCGGCGGCGAGCTGGACGACCCCGTTGACCTCGTTCCAGTCGACGGGATGGAAACGGGCCCGTACGCCCGCCTCCGTCAGTACGGCCGCCTCCGCGGGCAGGCCGAGGAGCCGGGAGGCCTCGGCGTCGAGGGTGACCTTCCCGGCGGCGTCGTCCCACCTCCACAGACCGGTGGACAGAGTGGCGAGGACGTCCCCTACAGAGGGAAGGGGATCACCGATGCGCATTGACCCACTGTATGAAGAGGTGAACGAAGGGTGCCACTGAGGCAGGTGAGGCGGGGGTGGGCGCCCGGCCCCGGAACTATTGCGGACGGTGACCTTGGGGTGGCCGGTACGCTTGCACGTGTTTCACGTGAAACACGTCCCCGATCCGCGAAGACTGGATGAACGACGATGCATCGGTACAGGTCCCACACCTGCGGCGAGCTCCGCGCCTCTGACGTCGGCAGTGACGTCCGGCTGAGCGGCTGGCTGCACAATCGCCGAGACCTGGGCGGCATCCTCTTCATCGATCTGCGCGATCACTACGGCATCACGCAGCTCGTCGCCCGCCCCGGCACCCCCGCGTACGCGGCCCTCGACAAGGTCTCCAAGGAGTCCACCGTCCGGGTCGACGGCAAGGTCGTCTCCCGTGGCGCGGAGAACGTGAACCCGGACCTGCCGACCGGTGAGATCGAGGTCGAGGTGGGTGAGGTCGAGCTGCTCGGCGCGGCCGCCCCGCTCCCCTTCACGATCAACGCCGAGGACGGTGTGAACGAGGAGCGGCGCCTGGAGTACCGCTTCCTCGACCTGCGCCGCGAGCGCATGCACCGCAACATCCTGCTGCGCACCTCGGTCATCTCCGCCATCCGTCACAAGATGACGACGCTGGGCTTCAACGAGATGGCGACCCCGATCCTCAGCGCGACCTCCCCGGAGGGCGCTCGCGACTTCGTCGTCCCGTCGCGCCTGAACCCGGGCCGCTTCTACGCGCTGCCGCAGGCCCCGCAGCAGTTCAAGCAGCTGCTGATGATCTCGGGCTTCGACCGGTACTTCCAGATCGCGCCCTGTTTCCGTGACGAGGACGCGCGTGCGGACCGTTCGCCGGGCGAGTTCTACCAGCTCGACGTGGAGATGTCCTTCGTCGAGCAGGAGGACGTGTTCCAGCCCATCGAGAAGCTCATGACCGAGCTGTTCGAGGAGTTCGGCAACGGCCGGAACGTCACCTCCCCGTTCCCGCGGATCCCGTTCCGCGAGTCGATGCTGAAGTACGGCTCCGACAAGCCGGACCTGCGGGCCCAGCTGGAGCTCGTCGACATCACCGACATCTTCGAGGGCTCGGAGTTCAAGGCCTTCGCGGGCAAGCACGTACGGGCCCTGCCGGTGCCGGACGTGGCCGCGCAGTCCCGGAAGTTCTTCGACCAGCTCGGTGACTACGCGGTCTCGCAGGGCGCGAAGGGCCTCGCCTGGGTGCGGGTGGCCGAGGACGGCTCGCTGACGGGCCCGATCGCGAAGTTCCTGACCGAGGAGAACGTCGCCGAGCTGACCAAGCGGCTCCAGCTGGCCGCCGGTCACGCCGTGTTCTTCGGCGCGGGCGAGTTCGACGAGGTCTCGAAGATCATGGGCGCGGTGCGCGTCGAGACCGCCAAGCGAGCCGGCCACTTCGAGGAAGGCGTCTTCCGCTTCTGCTGGATCGTCGACTTCCCGATGTACGAGAAGGACGAGGACACCGGCAAGATCGACTTCTCGCACAACCCGTTCTCGATGCCGCAGGGCGGTCTGGAGGCCCTGGAGACCCAGGACCCGCTGGACATCCTGGGCTGGCAGTACGACATCGTCTGCAACGGCGTCGAGCTGTCCTCCGGCGCGATCCGGAACCACGAGCCCGAGATCATGCTCAAGGCCTTCGAGATCGCGGGCTACGACCGTGAGACCGTCGAGGAGCAGTTCGCGGGCATGCTCCGCGCCTTCCGCTTCGGCGCCCCTCCGCACGGCGGTATCGCGCCCGGCGTCGACCGCATCGTCATGCTCCTCGCCGACGAGCCGAACATCCGGGAGACCATCGCCTTCCCGCTGAACGGCAACGCGCAGGACCTGATGATGGGCGCGCCGACGGAGCTGGACGAGACGCGGCTGCGTGAGCTGCACCTCTCGGTGCGCAAGCCGGTGAACCCGGCGAAGTAGGACTCGCGAGGGCGCCGTCACGGACGGCGCCCGACCGGAAGTGTCGGGCCGAGAGCGCTGAACGGATAGTGCCGGACCGACCGATAGTGCCGTACGGACCCAGAGCGCGGGACCGATCGAAGGCGCAGGACCGGCGGCGAGGAGCGGGCCTGCAAGCACCCATATGGGTGATCCCTGCTCCTCCCCCGGACCGGACGGAGAATTCCGGACAGCGTGCGGCGCCCCGGCTTCGGGGCGCGGCCGAGTCGGCAGCCCCACCCCCACCCGTCCGGCGCGCGTCCCGGACCACGCCCCCCGACCGGCGGCCCGTCGAGCCGAGCCGCCGAGCCGCCGAGGCTCCCGGCAGCTCAGTGCGACACGCACCGTGACACACACGGGGACCACGCGGGGCCGCGGGTGACCGCGGGTGACCGCGCGACCAGCCGTCCCCCGTGGGATCCCGCACCCCCGCGCAACGCGCGGCAACTCCCGGGCCGCGAGCGAATTCCCGCCACGTTCCTCAGGTGCACAGCAACGCACAGTCGGCGCCCACGCCCCTGACAGGCTTCTTGCCTAGCTTCCCTCCTCATGACCGGAACCCAGGGAAACCAGACGGCCCAAGGGCCGAAACACAAGCGGAACGTGACGCGCCGAAAGGTCGTCGTGGCAGGTGGCGCGGCGGTCGCCGCGGTGGGCGTGGGCGGCACCATCGCCGCGACCGCGAACGCCGGCCAGACGAAGAAGGGCGCCTCGCCGACCGCCTCCTCCACCTCGTCCGCGACGTGCTACAAGCTCACGTCGGAGACCACCGAGGGCCCGTACTACATCGACGCGGACAAGCTCCGCCAGGACATCACCGAGGACAGGGAGGGCATCCCCCTGACCCTCCGCCTCAAGGTGATCGACAACGAGACCTGCAAGCCCCTCAGGAACGCCGCCGTCGACATCTGGCACTGCGACGCGCTGGGTCTCTACTCCGGTTACGAGGACCTCTCCACCGGCGGCGGTGGCGGCGGTACGCCGCCCAGCGGGACGCCCGCCGACGCTCCCTCCGGTACGCCGACCGGCTCCCCGCCCGAGGGCGGCGGCGGTGGTGGTGGCGGCCACCAGGAACCCACCGACGACAAGCGGTACCTGCGCGGCACATGGAGGACGGACCGGCAGGGCTTCGTCACCTTCAAGACGGTCTTCCCGGGCTGGTACCGGGGCCGTTGCGTCCACATCCATACCAAGGTGCACGTCGGCGGCACCTGGACGGACGCCGGGTACGAGGGCGGCAACACCTGCCACACCGGCCAGTTCTTCTTCGACGAGGAGTCGGTGCTCGCCTCCGCCGAGGTCGAGCCGTACTCCACGAGCACCACCGAGCGCACCACGCTCTCCGAGGACACGATCTACGACCAGTCCGGCACGACGGGCGGTCTCCTCAAGCTCAAGTACAAGAAGAACGGCATCGCGAAGGGCGTCCTCGGCACCATCACGATGGGCGTCGACCCGGACGCGACCCAGGAGGGCACGGGCGACGCCGTGCAGCCGGGGGCTTCGGCGACGGCCTCGAACTCGGCGTCGGCTGCGGCGAGTTGATCGTCCCGGTCGCCGGCTGAGTCCTGCCACCGGCCGAGGCGGACGCGCGGAGCGGGCCAGGAGCGGGCCCGGAACATTCGATTCCGGGCCCGCTCACCCAGCCATTCACATACATGATTTCAAGTCCAGCCCATTGACCCGGAAGATTTGCCTCCGCTACGTTCCCCAAGTTCCCGCGTACGTGATCGTGGTTCACGTATATGTGCAATGTAGGGGAGACAACGATGTCAGAAGCCGTGATACCCGACGCCGAGCGTCGTGCGGTCAGCAAATTCCTGCGCCGCATGCTGCCGATCCTGGTCCTGATGCTGCTGGTCAACCAGATGGACCGGACGAACGTGGGCTTCGTCCAGGACGAGCTGCGGGCCGACGTCGGAGTGAGCGCCACCGCCTACGGTCTCGGCGCAGGCCTGTTCTTCATCGGGTACGCCCTGTTCGAGGTGCCGAGCAACATGCTCCTGGAGCGGTTCGGCGCCCGGGTCTGGCTGACCCGGATCATGATCACCTGGGGTGCGGTGATCGTGGCGATGTGCTTCATCCACAACGTGACGATGTTCTACGCGCTGCGTTTCCTGCTCGGGGTCGCGGAGGCCGGGTTCTTCCCCGGCGTGCTCCTCTACTTCACCCAGTGGCTGCCCGATTCCAGCCGTGGCCGGGCGAGCGCGATCTTCCTGGGCGGCTCGGCGACGGCGTACATCGTGACGGGTCCGATCACCGGCGCCCTGCTCGAACTGCACGGGGCGGGCGGATTCGCCGGCTGGCGCTGGATGTTCGCGCTCGAAGGCGCCTTCTCGATCGTCGTGGGGATCGTCGCCGGCTTCTTCCTGGTCTCACGGATCGAGGACGCCCCCTGGCTCACGCGGGAGGAGAAGGACGCGCTGAGCGCGGCGGTGGCCCGTGACGAGGAGGCCCGCAGCCGGGCGCCGAAGGTCTCCCGGATCAGGCTGATCCTGCACCCGCAGGTCGCCGTGCTGACCGCCGTCTTCTTCGCGATGGCCCTGACCGGGTACGCGATCACGTTCTGGCTGCCGAGTCTGGTCGACGACATCGGCGGACTCTCGCCCTTCCAGGTGGGGCTGTTGTCGGCGATCCCGTGGATCTGTGCCGTGATCGCCATGTACTCGATGTCCCACTTCACGGACCGTGCCCGGGACCGGCGCCCCTATCTCGCCGCCGCCCTGGTCCTGTCGGCGACGGGTACCTTCCTCGCCACCCTCGGCTCCCCCTGGTTCGGGCTCGCCGCGATCACGCTCGCCGCGGTCGGTGGGAAGTGTGCGGCCACCCTGTTCTGGCCGATGGCCCAGTCGGGCCTCGACCTGAAGATCGCGGCGCCGGGTCTCGCGGTCGTCAACTCCATCGGAAACCTGGGCGGTTTCGTCTCCCCCACTCTCTTCGGCTACCTCAAGGACTCGACGGGCAGCACGAACGGCGGTCTCTACACGCTGTCGGCGGCGTCGATCCTCGCCGTGATCGGAGTGGCGCTGATCCGCAGGCACGGCGGCGGCGGTACGGCGACCGGCCGGGACGAACCGGAACCGACGCTGGTCAAGGGCCAGGTGGCGACGGGCGAGGCACGCTGACGCCGACGGGCGTGCGGACGTCGGTGGCCACCCGTGTCTGCCGGTGACCGGCCGTGGCCGGGGCGCGCAGGCACCCCGCCGCCGACCGCCCTTTCGGGCCCCCGGAACTCCGGAAGGAACTCCGCAAGGAACTCCGGAAGTTCGCAGTCGGCGCACAGGCCTCTCGTGGGGAGTGCACAGCGGCGGGGAGTGTCATGGAAACTGTGGCGGGGTGTGATCGCCCCGCGCAGCACCACGAAGCGCCGGAGGAAACCATGGGGTTCATGCTGCTCGCACTGTTCCTGATCGCCGGGGCGGTGGCCGCGGTCGTCGCACAGCGGCGGTCGTACGGCGCGGGCGCCGTGTCCGGTCTGGACGCGGAGGCCGAGGCGAACCGTTGGGTGGTCCGGCTGGGCGGCAGCCTGTCCGCCTTCGGCGCGGGGGCCCGGGCCGACCGCATCGCGGCCCGCGAGCTGTCGGCCGCCGCCGAGCGCCACCGCACCGCCCGGCTTCAGCTGGCCGCTGCCCGCACCCCCGCCGAGTACGTGGTCGTGACGCGAACGGCCCAGGAGGGCATGCACCACGTCCGCGCGGCCCGGACGGCACTGGGCATCGCCCCGTCGGCGGCTTCGCGTCCCGCGGACCTTCCGCCCTCGGGCCAACCTTCCGCAGGCCAACAGCCGCACCATCGGGATCACGTCCGGACGTGACGAGATCCGGCCGGACCTTCGCGACCCGGCGCCCCGGCGTCCCGGCGACCCGGTGAGCTGTCGCACTCCGTGACCCCCGGGTCCAGACTGGAGGGAGGCGGGATCTCCGAGACACGGGGCCGAGACACAGGGCCGAGACACGGAGGCCGGGGCACAGGGGTCGAGCCACGAGGGCCGATCCGCAGCACCCGGGCCCCGTAGCCCGTCGGCCGTGGAGGAATCATGACGGCAATGACGCGGAACGACACCCCCGTCGCGATCGAGGGCAACGGTGTGGAGCTGCGCACGCAGGAGGTCGGGGGCGACATGAGCGTCGCCTTCGCACGGTTCCCCAAGGGGACGGACATGGCGCCGGCGGTCAAGGGCCTGCCCGACGACCTGTGCCAGTGCCCCCACTGGGGCTACCTGCTCAAGGGCCGACTGAGGATGAGCACCAAGTCGGGGGACGAGATCTACGAGGAGGGCCAGGCCTTCTACTGGGCGCCCGGCCACGTACCGGAGGCGCTGGAGGACTGCGAGTACGTCGACTTCTCGCCGACGAAGGAGTTCAACGAGGTCATCGACCACATCAAGGCACAGGCGGGCTGACGCCGACACGCACTGACGTGACGTACGGGTTCATGTGACGCACGAGGTCGTGGGACGACGGGCTCAGGTGATGTACGAGGTCACGTGTCGTACGGGCTCAGGTGACGTACGAAGCACGCGACGTACCGACTCAGGTGTCGTACGTGCCGTCCCAGGGCGGTCCGAAGCCGAGCCGTTCCGGGTACAGCTCGCCCCACGGTTCCCCCTCGTCCTCGCCGGTCAGCAGGCCGAACAGCACGCCGTCGCGGGTGAGTTGGAAGGGCCGGATGGCGATGTCCGTGTAGCGGCGCCGGGGGAGGCTGCGCAGGAGCTTCGCCAGGTGGGCCTGGGCCTGGGAGAGGACCGAGTCCGGCCCGTGCGGGGCGCGCTGCTGCTCGGCCCACGTGCCGGCGCACCAGATCTCCGAGTCGCGGTGGCGGCCCTCGGAGTCGAAGGTGTGGAGCACGGTGAACAGTCGTTTGTGCTGTTCCCAGCCGTCGTCGGGGCGGAAACCCTCGGGGAAGGCGTACGTGACCGACCCCAGGAACTGCCCCTCCGCGTAGTGACCGATGGCCTCGGTGCGGTGGCGCGGCTCGTAGGCGATCGGGATGAGCTGGGGGACTGCCATGGCGAAACCATACGGATGAATCGTGCCCATGCCAGGAGCGGGGTCCCATAACAGGAGCGAGGGCTTCAGCCGGCGCCGACGCGCCGTTGTGCGAACTCCCGGTTCGTGAGCGTCTGGCGGCGGTGCGCGTCGGGCAGGTCCGGCATCGCCAGGAGCCGGTCGCAGGCCCGCAGCGAGGCGGCAGGGTCGCCCACCCAGTAGGACGTGATCGAGTACTCGAACAGCAGCCCCCAGCGGTACACCCACGGCTGTACGAAGAGCAGGTCGTCCGGGGCTTCCCGGTCGAGCCCCGCGCGGACGACGGCGTGCGCGCTGTGATGGCGGCCCTGGACGCGAAGGCGCGAGGCGAGCTCGTAGCAGGCCTCCAGCCGCTGCGGCCGGACTTCCCAGGCCCGGGTGAGGGCGTCCACCGCGCCGGCCCAGCCGCCGGAGCCGGAGCCGACCCCGACCCCGACCCCGACCCCGGCCCCGGAACCTGGGCCGGGACGGGCCGTGGGCTCCGCGCTCAGGACGCCCACCTGGAGAAGTGAGTAGTACACCTCCTCCGGCCAGCCGCCCATCGCGGCCCGCCGCTCGTACAGGTCGATCGCCTCGGGCGTCCTGCCCAGGTCACGCATGGTCTGGGCCAGGTAGAAGACGGTGCGGGCGTTGGCGGGGTCCCGTTCCAGCTCGGCGCCGAGGAGCCGCGCGTCGCGCTCGAACTTGTCGTCGCGCGAGCCGCCGTCGGCGAAGTCCTCGACGACGACGGCGTCGAGGTTCTCCTGCGTGTGGTCCCGGTCGGCGGTGAGGTACTCGTGGGTGACGCCCTCGTACCGCCAGGGCAGGTCGCCGCGCACCAGACGCTTGATGCGGTACTCGGTCGTGCCCTCGTGACGCAGCATGTACGAGTCGGCGGTGAGCGGCGGCAGGGGCCCGTCCTGGCGGAGTACGAGGTCCGCGTCGAGCAGCAGCAGGTAATCCGCCCGGGCCCGGGCGCGGCTGATGTTCCGGCTGCGGTTGTGGCCGAAGTCGACCCAGGGGTCCTCGTGGAGGTCACCGGGGATGCCGTCCAGCGCCGTACGGATCAGGTCCTGCGTGCCGTCCGTCGACCCGGTGTCGGAGATGACCCAGCTGTCGATCAGGTCCCGGACGGAGGCGAGGCACCGTTCGATGACCTTCGCCTCGTTCTTGACGATCATGCACAGGCAGATGGACGGCTTCACGGCAACACCACTCCCGGTGACTCGGCGCGGGAGACCGTAGGCACCGGACGCCGTCGGCCTTGGTGAGGCTCGCCGCGGCCGCTTCCCGATTCGCTGTCACGCAGGCGCCCATTGGAGTTTTGCCTGTCGGCTGATCTGTTGATCGTTCCGGAGAACTCTTCAGTCGCCGGAGCCGCGGTCCGATGTACCCCGAGGAAGCTCGAACTCGCTTCCGGGAAATCCGTACATCTGTGCATTCGTGCTTCCGTGAATCTGCGCTTCACGTGGCAGTGCAGCGGTGCACCGGATCAGAAGGAGCAGTACATGAGTCCTGCACCCGGGACCAGGTCGTCCCTCGGCCCGCTTCCCGCCCGCAGCGTCTTGCTGACCGGCGGAGCCGTCGTCTCGATCGCCCTCGCGCTCGCCGGTGTCGCGAACCCGGCCGTGGCCGCGTCGCGCACGGTCGCGCCGCTTGCCGGCACCCTCGCGACCGGCCCGTCCGGTCTGTCGGGGCCGTCGGGTCCGACCGGCGTGTCGGGTCCGTCCGGCGTACCGGGCCCGTGGGGCCTGTCGGCGCCTTCGACGGGCGACGACTGCAAGAAGCCGAACCATCCACCCAGGCCCCACAACCCGAACGGTCCGAGACCGGAGGGGAAGGCCCAGGCGCCGTCCACCGACGGGCACCACGACAAGTGCAAGGTCGGTCCCACGGGTCCGCCCGGCCCGAAGGGCCCCACGGGCCCGCCCGGCCCCAAGGGCGACACCGGCCCCGCCGGTCCTCCCGGCCCCGGTGGCGGTCCCACGGGTCCTCCCGGACCGCAGGGTCCCAAGGGTGACACCGGCGCGGCGGGCCCGTGCTCGGACATCGACTCGTACGCGCCTTCGAACTCGGAGGAGTTCAGTGCCGTACTGACCGGTGGGAAGGCGTACGCGGGGCGACGGGAGCTCAACCCGATGCAGCCTCAGGGGGCATACGCCTGGCAGGACCTCACCAACGCCGACAACCCGAGGTTCCCCACGACCGCCTGTGCCGTCTCCATCTCCGCCCAGGGGAACGACGCCTGGATCAAGGTGCTGACGACGGGTGGCGAGGTCTGGGAGACGCACGGAGACACCAACGGCACGACGTTCGTCTGGAACGAGGGCTGGACGCAACTGACCAAGCCGTAAGGGTTCGTGATCGAGGTCGCCGGGCTCCGGGGTGACCTTGCGGCCGAACAGTCCCCGGGTCCCTTTCGTCTCGAAGGGGCTCGGGGCCTGGTCGTCCGGGTCCGGCCCGGGGCACTTCTCTGCTCGTTGTCCTGCTCGTTGTTCTGCTCTCTGCTCTCTGCTCTGTCGTCTGTTCTGTTCTCCGTCTTCTCCGTCTTCTCTGTCTTCTGAGTCCTCTGAGCCGGAAACCATCGCGTCACGTATTCCCTCTTGATGTCCATGACGATGATCAATCGCCGCGCGACCGACACTCCTTCGACCACGCGATCACGGCGCCGCCGCAGAGGTTCCGCGCGCAGCGGCGGCGGACGCGGTGGCGGGAGAGGGAAGGGGCCCCTGCTGGGGGGCCTGGCCGCGCTGGCGGTGTTATCCGTCGGCGCCCTGATCGTGAACGGGACGACACCGGCTGCGTCCAGCTCCGACGACGGAGCCGCCGACGTGGCGCAGCCGTCCGCACAGGCGCCGGCACCGGAGCGTTCGGAGTCGGCGGAACCGAGTGGCGGCGGCACGGCGTCGGCGGACGCCGGGGGCGAGCCGGGTGCCGTGCCGGACGAGGAGGCCGACAGGGACTCCGACGCCGACGGGGAGGGCGTGGCCCCGCCGGACTCGTCCGACATCCCCGCGACGGGACCCGGCACGTTCGCCACCGCCGGCGGCGGGAGCGGCACCGTGGGCAAGGGCTCCGACGTCCTGCGCTACAAGGTCGTCGTCGAGAAGGGCCTCACGCAGTCGGCGGCGGACGTCGCCCGGCAGGTGGAGGGGATCCTCGCCGACCGGCGCGGCTGGACGGCGGACGGCCGGTCGGGCTTCCGGCGCGTCTCCAGCGGTACGACCGACTTCGTCGTACGGCTCGCCACACCGGGCACGGTGGACGCCATCTGCGGCAAGTACGGCCTCAACACCCGCGGCGAGGTCAACTGCAACGTGGGCAAGGACGTCGTGGTCAACCTCAAGCGGTGGCTGCTGGCGACTCCGGTCTACGCCGACGACGTGGACGCCTACCGGGCGCTGATCATCAACCACGAGGTCGGCCACTTCCTGGGCCACGGCCACGTCACGTGCCCCGGGGCGGGCAAGCCCGCCCCGGCGATGATGCAGCAGATCAAGGGCATGCGCGGCTGCAAGCCCAACGTGTGGCCGTACGACACCAAGGGACGGTTCGTCACGGGGCCCGCCGTGTCCTGAGCGGGTGGCCAACCGCGTCCTGAGCCGATGGCCGACCGCGTCCTGAGCGGGCGGCCGAAGAACGCACGGCAACCTTTCCGGACCCCGCGACCACAGATGAGTCGGAACTCCGTTCACGGGGGCTCCACACAACGCACCAGCCCCACAAGAACCACGTAAGGACTCATCCGTGGCATCCCCCTCCCACCGCAGGTCCCTTCGTAAGCGGCGCACCGTCCTCGTCTCCGTCGCCGCCGTCGCGGCCGCGGGTCTCGGCGCCGGCACCTTCGTGATGAACGCGAACGCGGGTGCCGTCGACCTGGCGCACCAGGTCCTGCCCGCCAAGGACGGCTGGGCGGCCTCCGGTTCAGGTACGACCGGTGGCGCGAAGGCCGACTCGGCGCACACCTTCACCGTCAGCACGCGGGCCCAGCTGGTGAAGGCACTCGGTTCGCAGACGAACTCCACCCCGAAGATCATCAAGGTCAAGGGCACGATCGACGCGAACACGGACGACGCCGGCAAGAAGCTGACCTGCGCCGACTACGCCTCCGGGACGGGCTATTCACTGTCCGCGTACCTGAAGGCGTTCGACCCGGCCACCTACGGCAAGAAGGCCCCCGCGGGCACGCAGGAGAAGGCCCGCGCCGCCGCGCAGACCAAGCAGAAGAAGAACATCGTCTTCCGGGTGCCCGCCAACACCACCATCGTGGGCGTCCCGGGCAGCAAGGCGGGGATCACCGGCGGCAGCCTCCAGGTGCAGGACGTCGACAACGTCATCATCCGCAACCTCTCCCTCACCGCCACCGAGGACTGCTTCCCGCAGTGGGACCCGACGGACGGCTCCTCGGGCGAGTGGAACTCGAACTACGACTCGGTGACGTTGCGCGGGGCGACCCATGTCTGGGCGGACCACAACACGTTCAGTGACGCGCCGTTCTTCGACAAGTCCGAGAAGACGTACTTCGGCCGTAAGTACCAGGTCCACGACGGCGCCCTGGACATCACCAACGGCTCCGACCTGGTGACCGTCGAGCGCAACCAGTTCACCAACCACGACAAGACGATGCTCATCGGCAGCAGCGACACCGACAGCGTCGGCAAGCTGCGGGTCTCCATCCACCACAACGTGTGGAAGGGCATCACCCAGCGCGCCCCGCTGGCCCGCATCGGCCAGATCCACCTCTACAACAACGTGTACGACACGACGGCCCTCAACGGCTACGAGCCCAAGTACAGCCTCGACTCGCGGGCCAAGGCCCAGGTCGTCGCCGAGCACAACTCCTGGACCCTGCCGTCCGGCGCGAAGGTCGCCAAGCTGCTGAGCGGCGACGGAACGGGTTCGGTCGCGGGCAGCGGCAACCTCGTCAACGGCAAGGCGACGGACGTCGTCGCCGCGTACAACTCGGCGAACTCGAAGAAGCTGAAGACGACGGTGAACTGGAAGCCGGCCCTGACGGCCGGCCTCCAGACCTCGGCGAAGAGTCTGCCGACGGAGCTGCTGGGGACGACGGGGGCCGGGGTCCTTTCCTGACCCTCCCTCAAGACGTGAGTGGGGCCCGGGACCTGGGGTCGTCCCGGGCCCCACTCACACGCCCTGGAACCCGCCGGAACGTATGCCGTGGAGGAGGTGGGCGAGGGGAGTGGGAGTGGTGACGAGTTGTATGGCGGGGTCGTCGCTCTCGCGGAGGTGGATGGTGTGGGGGGTGGTGGCGAGTTCGACGCAGGCGTTGCCGTCGCCGCCACCGGAGAAGGACGACTTCTGCCAGTTGCCGGGGGTCTGCATGGTGCGCCTCACAGTTCCTTCGCCAGCCTGTGGATGAAGTCACGCGACCGTTCGGGTTCGAGTGACGCACCTTCCACTCTATGGAAAAGCGTTCGAAAACTGTGGAGTTGGGCTTCGGAGTCGACGAAGGCCGAGCCGTGCGGCGCGTCTCGTACGACGGTGTCCAGCTGGGGAACCGCGCCCCCCGCGAAGACCATCGCGCTCCCGGCGTCGATGAACCCGTCGAGGTCGAACGGGATCACCCGCACGGTCACGTGATCCGCTTCCGAGAGTTCCAGGACGCGGACGAGCTGGGCGCGTGAAGCGGCGCGGCTGCCGACCCTGATGCGCAGGGCTGCTTCGTGCATCACTGCTGTGTACGGAGTGGGCTGCGCGCCCTCGATGATGGTGCGCCGCTTCATCCGGTGCTCAACGCGCAAGCCGAGCTCACTCGGAGGAAGCGCGGGCACCCTGTGTGAGAAGACCCTGTGGGCGTACTCCTCTGTCTGGAGAAGACCCGGCACGTACAGGCAGTCCACGTCCCATCGAAAGGTGGCGTGGTGCTCCAGCTCGGACAGGTCCAGGAACGAGGTGGGCAGCAAGCCCCGGTACTCCTCCCACCAGCCGCGCGTGCGATCGGTGGCCATCGCGACCAGTGCCGCGACCAACTCTTCGTCCACACAGGCGTAGTGCGCGGCAAGACGACGTATGCGCGTCTCGCTCACGCCCGCGATGGCGTACTCGATCTGGCTCATCTGGACGGAGTCGGCTCCGAGCAGTTCCGCGGCCTCACGGGCCTTCAGGCCTGCTGCTTCGCGCAGTTTGCGCAGCTCGGAACCCAGGCGTACCTGGCGCGCGGTGGGCTGCCGTCGACGCGGCATGGCTTCCTCCTCGCCCCCCAACTTCCGGGAGGCAGTGACTCGTTCAGGGGGAAGATTATGGCAACGACTTGCAAGGTCCTAATTTGAGGACCTACCGTCAGTGACGCGACGCACACGCTGCGGAACGCCGGGGATCCCGGAAGTGCACCACTCCGTCCTGCCATGACGGCCGTGACACAGCCACCGCCCGACTCCTGCAGTAGGTCCCCAACTCCCCACACCTGAGCTGGAGTTCACGCATGCCTCAAGACGTCAGCGAGCCCTGGGAGTACACGCTCCACATCCCCCACGACCCCCGAGCGGTGACGGTCTGCCGCCGGACCCTCCGCCTGATCCTCACGATCCACGGCCTGATCCGCCTCACGGACGTCGCCGAACTCCTGGCGACGGAGCTGATCTCCAACGCCGTACGCCATACAAAGGGCCCCGCGGCCCTGCGCCTGCGCTGGCGGGACGGAGTCCTGCGGATCGGAGCGTGGGACGGGGACCCCGGGCCTCCAGAACCGGCACCGGCGTTGGACCAGGCCTCCGTGGACTCGGAGACGGGCCGGGGCCTGACCCTCGTCCAGGCGTGCGCGGACGTCTGGGGCTGGCACCCACTGGCGAGAGAAGGCAACAGGGGCAAGTACGTGTGGTGCGACCTGGGCGCCGCGTAGCTCGTTGATCACGTCGGACTTCGCGCAGTTCACCGAGTCACGCCTGGTCGATCCCAGGCGAAGTGGGCGACCGACGCGGCGCAGCTCTTCCGCGAAGCCTGAACGCTGTGACATGACACCGGCTCCGAAGTCGCTCTCCACAGTCCGGAGCGAGGGCCCTTCCCAGGCCGCGTCGTCAGGGGGCGGGGAACGCCCGGCCCGCTCCCGTCGTTCCCCTTTCAGGCGACCGCCCGCCGGCCGAGGTGGTGCGGTATGCCCCTCCGGCGACCGATTCCGAGTGCCATGTTCCGTATCCCAGCTCGCACCCGCACCCGAAGCTGTCCCGCCGTTCTCGCGGGCGCCGTCGTCGGCCTGCTTCTTGGCTGTTCCGGCGGCGAAGGTGCAGCCGACGTGTCTTCGGGTGTCCCCGGACCGGCGGCGTCCACCGTGACCGGGCCGGCGACCACCCCCGCCGAGTCCCCACGGGCCACCCCCTCCGTCACGCCGACACCCCGCGAGACCGGCACCCGGGCCCTGGCGGCCTCGCTCAGCATCCCGAAGATCGGGCTCGAGGACCTGCGCGTCGTCCCGTACGAGGGGACGACCGACGACTGGCCGGGCACCCGGATCCAGAACCGCGGCGTCGGCGCCAGCCCGTACGGCAGCCGCGGCGGCGTCGGCCCCGGCGAGGTCGGCAACTACCTGGTCACGGCCCACCGTCTGTCCGCCGGCGGGCCCCTGCGCGACCTCCCGCTCCTCGCGCAGGGCGACACGGTCCGCGTCACCTCGGGCGGCACGGTCCACGAGTACGTGATCACCGGCACGAGGGAGACGTCCTTCCGCTCCGTACGCTCGCTCGCCGAACAACGGGCGCCGGTGCCGGGCTTCCCTGGCAGGCGCCCCACCCAGGCCATGATCACCATCTCCACCTGCGCCACACCGGAGGACGACGCGGCGGGAAACCACTGGCGCGACGACAGAGGAAATCCGGAACACCGCATCGACAAGATCGGCGTGCTGAGGTCGCTGGGCCCGGCGCATGCCGCCCTCGGCCCCGTACCAGGTCACGCCCAGGTCGAGGCCGTACTTGCTCAGCGCCCGGGACAGCGCCTCCACCGCATCGGCCCCGCTGCGCCGTGAGCGAGTCGATTTCCGGTGCGTGCTCTCAGTCGGGGAGGTCGCTTCGGTGTTCTGCCCGGTCGGCCGGGCCCGGCCGACGGTTGCGCCTGCGGTGCTTGGCCAGGTGGATCGCCCAGAGAGCCATGACGGTGATCCCGGCGAGGACCGCGCTCCCCAGCCAACCGCTCGGTGAATCGAAATGCCACATCCACAGCCGCAGGAACACCGTGAAGAATGCCCAGTGGCAGATCCACAACACCATGCCCTGGAACCACACGGGCGGGGGAGCCTGCAGCGGAGGTTTGGGAGGAGCCGGACGGAAACCTCCCGTCCGCTCGTAGTGCGCCTGCCGTCGGCGTTCGAAGCGGCAGAAGAGCCAGCACAGCAGCCCCGTGCCCAGACCCGACAGCACCCCCTGGAGCACGCGTTCCGGGTCGTCGAAGCCGGACAGCGCCCAGACGAACAGCAGACCCTGGAGAACGCCGAACACCACGCCCGAGCGCACCGGATGACGGGCGATGGACACCTGGACCCGGGGCGGCGGCTCGGCCCCGCCGTGACGCCGGTCGAATTTCAGGAAAGCCCGTCTCAGCGAGTCCATCGGCCCCTTCCGGACACGGGTGGCTGTTACTCCGGCGCCCCGCCGAACCGCTCCTTGTACGTCTCCAGGTCCTCGTCCGTGATCTTGGCGAAGAGGACCGGGGGGACCGTGAACGGTGTGCCGGCGGGGAGGGAGTCGAGGGACCTCGCCTCGGTCGGTGTCACCCACGTCGCCGTGTCGTCCTTCAGGGCGAACGACGAGCGCATCGCCTTGGAGGAGGCCGGGATGAACGGCTCCGAGACCACCGAGTAGAGGTGGATCAGGTTCATCGCCGTGCGCAGGGTCAGGGCCGCCCCGTCGGGGTTGGTCTTGATCTCCAGCCAGGGGGCCTTCTCCTCAAGGTAGGAGTTGCCCGCCGACCACAGGGCGCGCAGAGCCGCCGCGGCCTTGCGGAACTGGAGGGTCTCCATCTGGGTCTCGTACTCGGCGAGGAGCGACGCGATCTCCTCGCCCAGCCGCGACTCCGGCTCGCCCGCCTCCGCGCCCGCCGGGACCTCCTCGCCGAAGCGCTTCTTCGAGAAGGACAGGACGCGGTTGACGAAGTTGCCGAGGGTGTCCGCCAGGTCCTTGTTCACCGTCGCCGTGAAGTGCTCCCACGTGAACGACGAGTCGTCCGACTCGGGGGCGTTGGCGATGAGGAAGTAGCGCCAGTAGTCGGCGGGCAGGATGTCGAGGGCCTGGTCGGTGAAGACGCCCCGCTTCTGCGACGTGGAGAACTTCCCGCCGTAGTACGTCAGCCAGTTGAAGGCCTTGAGCTGGTCGACCTTCTTCCACGGCTCCCGCACGCCCATCTCCGTGGCGGGGAACATCACGCTGTGGAAGGGGACGTTGTCCTTCGCCATGAACTCGGTGTAGCGCACGTCGGAGGCGCCCGCCGGCTCGTACCACCACGACTTCCAGTCGCGGTTCTCGCCGGCCGGGGCCGCGTCCGACCACTCCTTCGTCGCGCCGATGTACTCGATCGGTGCGTCGAACCAGACGTAGAAGACCTTGCCCTCGGCGGCCAGCGTCGGCCAGGTGTCCGCCGGGACCGGCACGCCCCAGTCCAGGTCACGGGTGATCGCACGGTCGTGCAGGCCCTCGGTCAGCCACTTGCGGGCGATGGAGGAGGCGAGCTGCGGCCACTCGTCCGAGACCTGGTCGATCCACGTCTCGACCTCGCCCTGCAGCTTCGACTGGAGGAGGAAGAGGTGCTTCGTCTCGCGGACTTCGAGCTCCGTCGAACCCGAGATCGCCGAGCGCGGGTTGATCAGGTCCGTGGGGTCCAGGACGCGCGTGCAGTTCTCGCACTGGTCGCCGCGCGCCTTGTCGTAACCGCAGTGCGGGCACGTGCCCTCGACGTAACGGTCGGGCAGGAAGCGGCCGTCGGCGGGCGAGTACACCTGCCGGATCGCGCGCTCCTCGATGAAGCCGTTCTCGTTGAGCTTGCGGGCGAAGTGCTGCGTCAGCTCGGCGTTCTGCGGGCTGGAGCTGCGGCCGAAGTAGTCGAAGGCCAGCTCGAAGCCGTCGTAGACCGCCTTCTGGGCGTCGTGCGCCTGCGCGCAGAACTCGTCGACGGGGAGACCCTGCTCCTTGGCCGCCAGTTCGGCCGGGGTGCCGTGCTCGTCCGTCGCGCAGATGTAGAGGACCTCGTGGCCGCGCTGGCGGAGGTACCGGGCGTACACGTCCGCCGGGAGCATGGACCCCACCATGTTGCCCAGGTGCTTGATCCCGTTGATGTACGGAAGGGCGCTGGTGATGAGGTGTCGAGCCATTGCGGGCTGCTCCCGAGTCGCTACGTGTGGTGACGGATCGCGTTGTGGTGCCGCGATTTTCGACCGTCTTACGAACCTTGAAATCGTAGCCGACACGGGTGGGCCGCCCGCTCCTCGTTTTACGGGGTGAGAAGGGGGCGGCCCAGGGGTGTGAGGGAGGTGGACACGGCGCTGGTTACGGGCGCCAGTTCGCCAGTACGCCCTCGTAGATCTCCGCGTCCGTGAGCTCGCGCGGGGTCGGGCCCGCGTGGAAGAAGGCGGTGTTGTCCGTCTTCAGCTTCCGGAGGTAGTCGAAGGCCTTGTTCTCGTGCTCGCCGAACGCGACGAAGGAGAAGAAGATGCCGGGGTGGCTCTTCGCGGCTTCCGTGAGGGACTGGGTGGCCGGGGTCTTGGCGTCCGGGGCGCCGTCCGTCTGGAAGACCACGAGGGCGGGACCCGCGGGGGCGTCCGACTTCTCGTGGAGAGCGATCACTTCCTGCACGGCCGCGTGATAGCTCGTACGGCCCATGCGGCCGAGGCCGGCGTGCAGTTCGTCGATCTTGTTGTCGTACTCGGCGAGCGTCAGTTCGCCCGTGCCGTCCAGCTCGGTGGAGAAGAACACGACCTGGACGGTCGCCTCCGGAGCGAGGTGGGCGGCGAGGGCGAGTGTCTGCTCGCCGAGGGCCTGCGCGGAGCCGTCCTTGTAGTACGCGCGCATCGACGCGGAGCGGTCCAGCACGAGGTAGACCTTGGCGCGGGTGCCGGTGAGGTCCCTGTTCTCGAGGGCGGTGGCGGCGGCCTCGTAGGCGGTGAGGAGGCCGGGAGGGGTGAGCCCGGCGGCGGGCTCCGCGGTGGGCTCCGCGGTGGGCTCCGCCTTGGGCTCCGGCTCGGCAACGGCCTCGGCTTCGCCATCGGCCGCGCCGGATTTCCCACCCGCACCACCCGTGCTGCTCTCGTCGTCGGCTGACGGTGCCCCCTGCGCGGCCTGATCGCCGTCGGCGGCCGACGGCTCGTCCGCCTGCGCGGCGACGGGCTCGGGCTCCTCTGCCACCTCGGCCTCGGGGGCCGTCCCGGCGACCTCTTCCTCGGCCTCGGGCTCAGGGGCGGCGACGGCCTTGGCCGCCGACTCCTGCGCGACCTCGACGACGGGGTCCGCCTCGACGACCTCTTCGACCTCGGGCTCCGGAACGATCTGGATGATCAGCTCGGGCTCGGCGTCGGCACCGACGGCCACCGGCTCGGGCTCCTTCTCAGGGGCCACCTCGGCGACAACGGGCTCGGGCTTCGACTCGGCCTCGGCCGCCGGGGCGGCCTCCGCCGCGACGGGCTCCGGCTCGGGTGCCGCTTCCGGCTCGGGCTCGGCGGCGACGGGCTCGGCCTTGACCTCGGGCTCGGCGGCCGCGACGGGCTCGGCAGCCACGGCAGGCTCAGGTGCGGCCTCCGGCTCCGGCTCCGGTGCCGTCTCCGGCTCGGCCTCCGCCACCACGGGCTCCGGCTTCGCGGCAGGCTCGGCCTCGGGCTTGACCTCGGCCTCGGTCTTCGTGGCAGGCTCCGCCTCGGGCTTGGCCTCGGCCTCGGGCTTCGCCGCGGGCTCCGTCTTCGCCGTCGGCTTCGCCTCTGACGGCTTGGACGGCTCTGGCGCCTCTGCCGCATCTGTCGGCTTTGTCGCCGCAGGTGCCTGCTTCGGGACCGTCACGTTGTCGAACGCCGCCGAAACCAGGTCGTCCACCACGGACGCCTTCGGCTCGGGCCTGCGCTCGGCCCTGGGCTCGGTGGCCGGTGCGGGGACAGAGACCTCGGGCTCGGCTGCCGCAGGCGTGGGCTCGGGAGCCGTCTCCTGCCGGGCCGCCGGTACGATCGGCTCGGCGGCCGGGGCGGAAGGGGCCGCAGCGGTGTCGGCGTCCCCCTTGCGTGACTTTCCGAACGCATTCCGCAGGCGGGTGAGAATGCCCATGTGCGCAACCCTTCGCGTGAGTTGGTTCCGTCAATCCCTGGCCAGGACGGACACGTAAGGTTAGCCGCCAGGACCGAAGATCTTTATCGGGCCCAAACGCAGGTCCGGTTCCCGCACGCCTGTCAGGGTCAATACCCTCTTGGCTCCCGCCAGTTCACTCTCCGTTCACCTCACGTCCGCGCCCTCGCACGCGCGTGCCCCTAGCGTCACGCCCGACACAGACATAGGGGAGGGAACGTGCGCAACCTGCTGCCGTTGATCGGTCCGACCGGCTCACACCCGGGCGGCCGATCCGAGATGACCTGTCGGTTCCGCTGTGGTGACGCCTGCTTCCACCCGGCGCCCAACACCAGCGCCAACGAATACGTCGGCGACGTCATCGCCGGAGCGCTCAGCCGACGCTCCATGATGCGCGCGGCAGCCGCCGTGACCGTCACCGCGGCCGCCGGGAGCGCTGTCGTCGGCGCCGGTGCGACGCCCGCCGCCGCCCAGCCGGCCGAGGGCACTGCCGCCGCGTTCACGAAGGACAAGGCGGCCCGCGGTCTGCGCTTCACCGCCGTCGCGCCGAACACCGCCGACGCCGTGACCGTCCCCGAGGGCTACGCCCAGAACGTGGTCGTCCGCTGGGGCGAGCCCATCCTGCGCGGCGCCCCGGCCTTCGACCCGGACAAGCAGACCGCGAAGGCGCAGGCGGGCCAGTTCGGCTACAACTGCGACTTCCTCGCCCTGCTCCCGCTGCCGGGCGAGCGCGGCCGCCAGGTGCTCGTGGCGAACCACGAGTACACGGACGAGATCCTGATGTTCAGGGGATACGACGCCGCCAACCCGACCCGCGAGCAGGTGGAGATCGCCTGGGCCGCCCACGGTCTGGGCGTCGTCGTGGTCGAGGAGGACCGCAGGAGCGGCAAGCTCACCGTCGTCCCCCGCCACCACCTCAACCGCCGCGTCACCGCGACCACCGAGTTCAGGGTGACCGGCCCGGCGGCCGGCTCCGCCCTCCTGCGGACCTCGGCCGACCCGACCGGCAAGAAGGTCCTCGGCACGCTCAACAACTGCGCCGGCGGCCAGACCCCGTGGGGCACCACGCTGCACGGCGAGGAGAACTTCAACCAGTACTTCGCCAATGCGAGCCGGCCGACGGACGCCCGCTACGGCATCGGCACCGGGGCCAGCGAGCGCAAGTGGGAGCGTTTCGACAAGCGCTTCGACGTCGCCCAGGAGCCGAACGAGGTGCACCGCTTCGGCTACATCGTCGAGCTGGACCCGTACGACCCCACCTCGACGCCCCGCAAGCGCACCGCGCTCGGCCGGTTCAAGCACGAGGGCGCGACCATCCGCCTCACGGACGACGGCCGCCCGGTCGCCTACTCCGGTGACGACGAGCGCTTCGACTACATGTACAAGTTCGTCGGCAGCAAGCGGATGCGCCACGGCAACAGCCGCTCCGCCCGCGAGCACAACCTGACCCTCCTCGACGAGGGCACCCTGTACGTCGCCAAGCTCACCGGCGACTCCCCGGCCATCGAGATCGACGGCACCGGCAAGCTTCCGGCGGACGGCGAGTTCGACGGCGGCGGTACGTGGATCCCGCTGGCCACCGCCACAGCGAAGGGCGCCGTCTCGCACGTCGAGGGCATGACCGCCGAGGAGGTGTACGTCTTCACGCGCCTCGCCGGTGACAAGGTGGGCGCCACGAAGATGGACCGCCCCGAGGACATCCAGCCCTCCCCGCACACCGGCAAGGTGTACGTCGCCCTGACGAACAACACCAACCGCGGTGTCGGCTCGAACGCCAAGGCGGACGAGGCCAACCCGCGCAACGCCAACAAGCACGGGCACGTCCTGGAGCTCACCGAGCGCCGCAACCGTGCCGACGCCACCAGCTTCGCCTGGTCGCTGTTCCTCGTCGCGGGTGACCCGAAGGACCCGGCCACGTACTTCGCGGGCTTCCCGAAGGACCGGGTCAGCCAGATCTCCTGCCCGGACAACGTGGCCTTCGACCCGCACGGCAACCTGTGGATCTCCACCGACGGCGCCCAGCTCGGCTCCCACGACGGCCTGTTCGGCGTGGCGACCAAGGGCGACCGGCGAGGTGAGCTGAAGCAGTTCCTGACCGTGCCGAAGGGCGCCGAGACCTGCGGCCCGATCGTTCAGGACCGCCGTGTCCTCGTGGCGGTGCAGCACCCGGGCGAGATCACCGGCGCGACCGTCGAGAAGCCCGCGAGTGTCTGGCCCGACGGGCCCGGCAAGATCGTCCGCCCGTCGGTGGTGGCGGTCTGGCGCAAGGACGGCTGCGACATCGGCGTCTGAGACATCGGCGTCTGAGACGTCCGACACCGCCTGGGCCGCGGCGAGCGACCAGGTCCACGCGCACGCACGGTGCTGGGGCGCCCCACTTGAAGGGGCGCCCCATGCCGTTGCCGGACCCGGTTCTGTCTTCAGCGGCGCCGACGACCGCCTGCTTTTAAGCGGCGCCAGCGACCGCCTGCTTTTCAGCAGCGTCGGCGACCGCCTGTTTTTCAGCGGCGTCGGCAACGCCTGCTTTTCAGGGGCGCGGGAACTGCGCGCCCAGCCCCCACCCACCCGCACACGATTCACGACGGTGTCCCGCTGGCCGGCGGCAGCCACCCGTCACACACCCACCCGATCCAGCCACTCCCGGTACCCCGGCGCCTCCCGGGCGACCTCCGCGTACGCCTCCCACAGCTCGGGATAGACGCAGTCCAGCTCCCCCTCCGTACGCGCCGCGAGCAGCAGCCGTACGCCCAGCGGGTCCCCCTGGATCCGCCGCACCGCCATCTCGGGGCGGGGCTGGCACGTCGGCTGGCACACGGTGACGACCTCGCCGGTGGCGACCAGGGACGCGGCCGTGTGGTAATCCCCGTGCAGCACCCGGGGGCTGAGGCCCGCCGTCCGCAGCATGCGGTGCACGGCGTCCCACTCGCCGTCGACCGTCGGGTCGATCATCCACCGGTCCTCGGCCAGGTCCGAGAGCTGGACCTCCGGGAAGCCGGCCGCCGGATGGTCTGCGGGCAGCGAGACGAACTGCGGCTCGCGTTCGATGAGGACGCGCAACGCCAGCCCGTCCGGCACGCGCAGCGGACTGCCCTCCACCTCGTGCACGAAGGCCACGTCGAGCCGTCCGTCGGCGAGCATGCGCAGCAGGGCGTTCGGTGAGACGTCCATCTGGAGGACCGGCTCCCGCTGCCGTGCGCGCAGCCGGCGCAGCCAGCCCGCGAGGGCGCGGCTCGCGGTGGAGCCGATACGCAGCTGGGGCCCGTCGGCGTCGGTGGCGGCGGCCCGCGCCTCCGCCACCAGGGCGCGCATTTCGGCCACGAGCGGGCGGGCGCGGCCGAGGACGACGAGACCGAGCGGGGTCGGCCGGCAGCCGGTGCGTTCGCGGAGGAAGAGAGGGCCGCCGAGCTCCTGCTCGATGCGTTTGAGCTGGGTGCTCAACGAGGGCTGGGCCACACCGAGCTGGCGGGCCGCCCGGTGCAGGCTGCCGGTGTCGGCTATGGCGCACAGTGCGCGGAGGTGCCTCACCTCGAGGTCCATGCCGTCGGAGCCTAAGGCGGAAGTACAGCTTTCACCAGACGTACAAACCTCATCCAAAAGAGGCGAGTTGGGCGATCGGTTTCGGACCGATAGGGGTGTCCTATCGCCAGTTGGCATCATCACAGCCGCCTCACAGGCGCCGAAACTCACCGGTGACGACTTCACCCCCCACTCAAGGAGTCATCGATGCGACTGTCCACTCCCCTGCTCTCGCTCGCGGTGGGCCTCGGCCTCACCGGAGCCGCGCTCGGCACCGTCCCGGCCGTGGCGGCCCCGGCGCCTGACCCGGTGTCCGCCGCCCCCGTAGCGGGCTACAACGGCTCCGGTGAAGAGGCCAGAGCCAACCGCGCCTTCTTCGACGCCGTACTGGAGTCCGTGGCCGAGAAGCGGGCCGCGAACCCGGCGGCCGCCGCCGTCACCGTCGTCTACAACGCGTCGGCCGCGCCGTCCTTCAGCGCCCAGATAGCCCGCAGCACGCAGATCTGGAACAGCTCCGTCTCGAACGTCAAGCTCCAGGCCGGCTCCCGCGCCGACTTCACGTACCGCGAGGGGAACGACTCGCGCGGTTCGTACGCCTCGACGGACGGGCATGGGCGCGGCTACATATTCCTCGACTACGCGCAGAACCAGCGGTACGACTCCACGCGCGTGACCGCCCACGAGACCGGGCACGTGCTCGGTCTGCCCGACCACTACTCCGGGCCGTGCAGCGAGCTGATGTCGGGCGGCGGGCCGGGCACGTCCTGCCGGAACGCGAACCCCAACGCGGCTGAGCGGGCGCGCGTGAACCAGCTGTGGGCCAACGGGCTCGCGAAGGCCCTGGCGAAGGTGAACCAGGACTGATCCACCACCGGGACCGTCGGGTCCCCCTCCGGATGCACCACCCCACCCCCCACTGACGTGGGCCGCCCCTCCTGCACAGGGGCGGCCCATGTCGCGTCAGGGGTTCTTGTGGAGGGTCAGGTCCACGACGAGTGCCCGGTGGTCGGTGTCCCCGAGGTCCAGGAACCGGGTCCTGGTGGCCGAGAAGCTCCGGGACACGAGGACGTGGTCGATCTGGGTGCCGAAGGCCGGGGCCGTCAGTGCGGGCCAGCTCGGAGTGCGGGTGTCGCCGGTGAGGCGGGCGCCGTCCATGAAGCCGGTGTCCAGGATGCGGCGGAAGGCCGCGTGGTCCTGGGAGGCGTTGAAGTCGCCGGCGACGATGGCCGGGCGGGCGACGTTCGCGGCGGCGTAGTCGCGGAGGCCGGACAGCTCCTTGCGCCAGGTGCCCAGGTGGGACGGGAGCGGCGGCATGGGGTGGGCCAGCTGGAGGCGGACCGCGTGGCCCTTCACGTCGGCGGTGGCGCCGGGCATGCCCATGGTGGCGGGGATGCCCTTCGCCGGTGTGAGGGGGTGACGGCTGAGGATGACGGACCCGTCGGACCCGGCGCCCTCGACGGCCTGCCGGTAGGGATAGGTCCCCTTGCCCTTCCCGTTCTCCTCGCCCTTGTTCCCCTTGTTCCCCTGGCTTTCTGTGCTGCCCTTCCCGCTCTTGCCGAAGGCCTGCTCCAGCTTCTCCTCGCAGGTCCGGTCGCACTCCTGGACGAAGACAAGGTCGGGCCGCTGTTTCCCGACCGCCTCGATCAGGGCGTCCGTCGCCTGGCCGAACTCGACGTTCGAGGTGAGGACGCGGATCTCGGCGGCCGGTACGCCCCCGGGCTCCATCGTCTTTCCGTACGGCTCGATGTACCAGGCGATCACGGCGAGGGCGGCCACACCCCAGACGAGTCCCGTGCGCCAGCGGGAGAGGGCGGCGAGGACGAGGGCGAGCGCGGTGGGGGCGAGGAGCCAGGGCAGGAACGCGAGCAGTTGCGGTACGGGCGTGACGGCGTCGGTGTCGGCGATGCGGCAGCCCATGACGACGCTCACGCAGAGCAGCAGCAGCGCGGCGAACCACGCGCCCGCCCGTGTGCCGCCGCGCCGCGACACCGGAATGTCCTCGTCATCGGTCCACTGGCCCGCCTCGGCCGTCGCACTGCGCACGCCCACCCCTCCCACCCCGTCGGTCCCTCCCACCCCGTCCATCTGCATGGATCCTCCCTCAAAGACGGAGGGAGCGTGACAAGGGTTGCGCGAGACGGTCCTGTCAGGGGTCAGGGAGCGCCCCCGGCGCCCCTCCCGTCAGAGCCGGGCCAGCAGCCCTGCCAGGGCCTCGTTGAACTCGTCCGGCTGTTCCAGGTTCGGCATGTGCGCGGCTTTGCGGACGACGTGGAGGACCGAGTCCGGAACGGCCTCGTGCAGGGCCTGCGCGTCCGCCACGGGGGTGTACTCGTCGTCCTCGCCCACCACCACCAGCGTGGGGACCGTGACCCGGGTCAGGAGCTCGCGGTAGTCGGGACGCTCCGCGCGCCCCCGCAGGGCGGCCGCGGCACCCTCGGCGGGCGTTCCCGTCATCATGCGGCGTACGTGGGCCGCCACCTCCGGGCGGGCGTACGGGGCGACCATCTTGTGGAGGACCTCGTCGGCGTACCCGTCCATCCCCTCGCGGAGCAGCCGGTCCGCGGTCTCGTTGCGGGACACCTTCCCGGCCGGTGTCTCGGCGGCCGCGAAGGTGTCCGCCAGGACCAGGGCCCGCACCCGCTCCGGGAACAGGCGGTAGCACTCCATGGCGATCTGGCCGCCCATCGAGAGGCCTGCCAGGGCGAACTCGGGTACTCGGAGGTCGTCGAGGAGTGCCGCGACGTCCTCGGCGAAGACGGAGAGCGGCGTGATCCCGGGGACCACGGGGGACGCGCCGTAACCGCGGAGGTCCGGGGCGATCACCCGGCGGGCCGGGGAGAAGGCCGCCACTTGGGGAGCCCACATCGTGCGGTCGAAGGGGTGGCCGTGGATCAGGACAAGGGGCACAGCCGTGGTGGCTTGTGCGCCTTTGTCCTCGTATGCGAGGAAGGGAGCCATGAAACGGACCCTAGATCGAGGCAACTCCTCGGTGCAATAAGATCTTTGCTCTCGGTGCAATCCAGGGAGGGGAGGGGTGGACGTGGAGGACTACCGGCGTATCGCCGACCGGCTGGCCGAGGAGATCTACTCGGGGCGGCTGAAGGCCGGTGAACGGCTGCCGCCGCAGCGGGTGTTCGCCCGGCGGCGGCGCATCGCGGGATCCACGGCCGGGCGCGTGTACGGGGAACTGGTGCGGCGCGGACTCGTCGTCGGCGAGGTCGGGCGGGGCACCTTCGTGCGCGCCGCGCCGGTGCCGTCCGGCCGGGCCCTCGCCGAGGCCACGGGCGAGGCGGCCGTCAACCTGGAGCTCAACTACCCGTCCGTGGAAGGCCAGTCGGAGCTGCTGGCGGGCGGACTGGCGCCGCTGTTGCGGACCGACGTGCTGGGCGAGGCCACCCGTACCGTCCCCGCCACCGGGACCGCCCCCGCACGGGAGGCCGTCGCCGGACTGCTGGCCGCATCGGGGTGGCGGCCCCGCCCGGAACAGCTCCTCTTCGCCGGGAACGCGCGACAGGCCATCGCGGGCGTCCTCGCCTCGCTGGTACGGCCCGGCGGCCGGGTGGGCGTCGAGGCGCTGACGTATCCGCTGGTCAAGGAGATCGCGGCGCGGATCGGATGCCCGCTCGTCCCCCTCGCCACGGACGAGGAGGGGCTGCGGCCCGACGCCGTCGTCGCCGCCCACCGCGCCGCGCCGCTCTCCGCCCTGTACGTCCAGCCGACGCTGCACAATCCCACCTCGGTGACGGCCGGAGACGCACGCAAGCGTGAACTTGCCGATGTCGTGCGGAAGTTGGACCTGCCCGTGGTGGAGGACCGCATCTGGTCCTTCCTCCACGCGGAGGGCGTGCCGCTGGCCGCCTACGCTCCCGAGCGCGTCCACGTCGTCGACGGCCTGTCGAAGCGGGTCGCGCCCGGACTGACCGTCGGCTTCCTCGTCGTGCCCGAGGAACGGGTCGACGCGGTGGCGGGGACGCTGCGGTCGGGAGGCTGGACGGCGGGGCGGTTCGCGCTGGAGGCGGGCACACGGTGGATCCGGGACGGGACGGTCGAGCGGCTCGTCGGACAGAAACGGGCGGACGCGGCCCGGCGGCAGCGGATCGTCGCGGAACTGCTCGGCGGCTTCCGCGTACGGGCCGATCCGTACGCGTACTACGCCTGGTGGGAGCTGCCCGCACCCTGGCGCGCGGACACCTTCACGGCGGCCGCCGCCGCGCGGGGCATCGCGGTCACCCCCGGGCCCGCCTTCGCCGTGGGGCCGCAGGGCGCGCCGGACGCCGTCAGGCTCGGGCTCGCGTCGGTGCCGGTGCCGGTGCTGGGCCAGGCGCTGCGGACGCTGCGCGACGTCGCGCGCGGTGGTCGATGAGCCAGGTCGCCAGGGCCACCGTGAGCCCGAGGGCGAGGATGAACCAGGTGGCCGTGCGCAGGGTCGAGGTGAGGGCGTCGTAGACCGCGCCCACCGCCGCCCGGGAGACGTGCGGGGGCAGGCCGGCGAGGGTCAGGGCCCGTCCGGCGACCGTGGCGAGGGCCAGCAGGGCGGCGCCCAGGGCCATGCCGAGTGCCGTGGCCGTGACGGCCCGGCGTCTGCGTACCGCCAGGAGGATGCCGCCGGCGGCCAGGGCGACGGCCGAGAGCGGGAGCCAGAAACCGGCGATCTCCAGCATGTGGAAACCCTTTCGCAGGGAGCTCAGCTCCTGGGCCCGAAGGACCGTGACCTCGGTGTGCTCGACGGGGATGCGGTTCGCCAACGGCACGCGGTCGTCGGCGAGTTGCGCCTTGAGCCGGGCCGTGACCGGCGCCAGGTCGACGGTGACGGCGCCCTCGCTGTCGCTGCGCAGGGCCCGCAGGACGGCGTCGTGGGCGGCCCGGTTCGCGGTGTTCCAGGCCGCGCGGAAGGCCTCCGTACCCGTGAAGGACCGCACCGCCCTGCGCACGTACGCGCGGACCTCGCCCTCCAGCGGCCCGACCTCGACCTCGCTCATGATCCCGTCGGTGACCGTGTCGGCGATCGCGCCCTGCACGTCGGGTCCGGCGGCGAGCGGCGCCATCGTGTCGACGTACCGCCCGGTGTCGCCGATCTCGTACTTCGCCCACGCCGAGAGGCCGCCCAGCGGCACGAGGACGCAGGCGAGCACGATCAGCACCGCCGAGAGGACTTTCCGCACCCCTCAAGGAAGAACCCCGGCCGTGCCCTCCGCCATCGGGGCACGGCCGGGGTGACTGCATCCGGACGCGGATTGCGTTCTTCCGGGGGACCCGCGGGCCTTCGGCCGCCCGGGACCCGCCGGCTCACTTGCGGTTGTAGAGCCTCATCGTGACCGGGCCGAAGACGGCGATCAGCACCGCGGCCCAGCCCAGCGACCACGCGATCTCGGTGCTCGGCGAGGTGCCGTCCATCAGGCCGCGCACCGCCGAGGCGAGGTGCGTGATGGGGTTGTTGTTGACGAAGGCCTGGAGCCAGCCGGGCATCGTCTCGGGGCGGACGAAGATGTCGCTGAGGAAGGTCAGCGGGAACAGGATCATCATGCTCACGCCCATCACGGACTTCTCCGTGCGCAGCAGCAGGCCGAACATCGTCCACACCCAGGAGAAGGCGAAGGAGAAGACGATGAGGAGGAGGACACCGCCCACCACGCCCTGGACACCGCCGTCCGGACGGAAGCCCATGATCAGCCCCACCACCAGCATCACGACGGACGCGATCGTGTAGCGCAGGGCGTCGCCGAGCAGATAGCCGACGAGCGTGGACGGACGCCAGATGGGCAGCGAGCGGAAGCGGTCGAAGACACCCTTCTCGATGTCGATGTTGACCGCGAGACCCGTGTACATCGTGATCATGGTGACGGACATGACGAGGATGCCGGGCAGCAGGTACTGGATGTACTCCCGCGGGGAACCGGCGAGCGCGCCCCCGAACAGGTACGTGTACATCAGCACCAGCATGATCGGGAACGCGGTCACGTCGAAGAGCTGCTCGGGGACGTGCTTGATCTTCAGCATCGCCCGCCAGCCGAAGGTCAGGGACGTCTGCAGCGCGTTGGGGCGCGGTGGCCGCTCGCCGGAGACGAGGACCTCGGCCAGGCTCTCGGCGCGGACCGGCGCGAGGTCCGCGGCGTCCGCGGTGGTGGTGGACTTGGTCGCGGTGCTCATGCCGTGGCCTCTTTCTTCTGCTGCGACTCGTGCCGCGTGTCGGTCGGCGTCCCGGACTGCGTGTCGGACGGCGTCTGCGGGTGCTCGGACTTTCCGGTGAGGGCCAGGAACACCTCGTCCAGACTCGGCTGGCCCAGGGAGAAGTTGTCGACGGTGATGCCCGCCCGGGCGAGTTCGGCGAGGGCCCGGGACGCCTTCTCGGCGGCCCCGCTCCCGTTCTGGCCGCCGTTGCCGACGCGGGCGGTCAGTGCCACCGGGTCGGGCTCCAGCTGGACGTCGGCGTCCAGGGCCTGCCGGAGCAGCCGCTCGGCGTCCGGGCGGCGGTCGGCGTCCCGCAGCCGTACGTGGACCGCTCCCGCACCCACCGACGCCTTCAGCTCGCCCTTGGTGCCCTCGGCGATGACCTTGCCCTTGTCGATGACCGCGATCCGGGCGGCCAACTGGTCGGCCTCGTCGAGGTACTGGGTCGTCAGCAGGACCGTCGTCCCCTGGGCGACGACCGCCCGCACGATCTCCCAGACCTGGTTGCGGCTGCGCGGGTCCAGACCCGTCGTCGGCTCGTCCAGGAACAGCAGGTCGGGTGTGTTGAGGATGGACGCGGCGATGTCGATGCGGCGCCGCATGCCGCCGGAGTAGTTCTTCACCTGCCGGCCGGCCGCCTCCGACAGGCCGAAGGCGTCGAGCAGTTGGGCCGCGCGGTCGTACGAGGCCTTCTTGGCGTGGCCCGTCAGGCGGGCCAGCAGCACGAGGTTCTCGGTGCCGGTCAGGTCCTCGTCCACCGAGGCGTACTGGCCGGTGAGGCTCACCCGGCTGCGGACCGCGTCCGCGTCCCGGACGACGTCGTGGCCGAAGACGTGGGCCTCGCCGCCGTCGGGACGCAGCAGGGTCGCCAGCATGCGCACGGTCGTGGTCTTGCCCGCGCCGTTCGGACCGAGGAGGCCGTAGACCGTGCCCGCCTCGATGCGCAGATCCACTCCGTCGACCGCGCGGTTGTCGCCGAAGGTCTTCACCAGGCCCGCCGTCTCGATGGCCGGCCCGGCCCACTGGTCGGTGCGCTTGCTGCTCGTCATGTCGGTCCGCCCATTCGCGTCGTTCACGTGGTTGCTCGTTGCCTGCCCGTGGCCCTGCCGGTGTCCTTCGGGATCCCCCGGCTCACTGCCGGGACCCCTCAAGGGTGCGTCCGCCGTCCCAGGAGGGCATCGGTCCGGCGGCGCGGTTTTCGATCGGTCTCGGGATGTAGACCTCCGACGGTTCGAAAACTCATCGGCCGGACGGCGGGAGATGTGCGCCGGGCCCGTGACGGCGGTGCCCGACGGGCCTCCGGTGGAGGGTTCACCCGAACGGGTGTTACCTGGTTCTGGGGAAAGGAGGCCGATCATGCGTGTGACCCCGGCTCTGCGGACCCTTGGAATCGCGCTGGTCAGCGGTGGTGTGCTGACCGTCGCGGCCGCCGGCACGGCGACCGCGGGAGACTCCCGCGGCCTCGGCCACGACGACGGGGAACCCGTGTGGGGCACCGTCGTCTCCCGCGGCGAACTGAACCTGCGGGCCCACCCCGACACCGGCTCGGCCGTCCTCGGGCGGCTCTCGCCCGGCAGTCAGGACCGGGTCGCGTGCGCCACGACCGGATCGCGGGTGTTCGGCGACCCGTACTGGTACTGGCTCGTCGGGGCGCGGGCCTGGGCGAGTGCCGCGTTCGTGGACATCGGCACGGCGGGGGTGCCGAGGTGCTCCGACCCCTGCGAGGGGGACTGGAAGGACCGGTGGCACGACACCGGCAACTGCAACGGCTGCGACGAGGGTTCCTGGAGCTCCACCGGCTCCTGGACCGCGTCCGGAACGTGGAGCTGGACCTTCTCCGGCTCCTGGGACGCCTCGGGCTCGGGCTGGGAGTGGGTGCCCGGCAGGCGGTGAGTCCGAGGACAGCGGGTCGTCCGGGACGGGGAAGTTGTGGGTGAGGCCCGGACGCCCGCACGCGGTTCCGGGGCCCCGGCGCAAAGCCGGGGCCCCGGAACCGCTTTCGTACGTCCTCCGCCGCTCTGGAACGGCGTCCTTCGGCGGGCGCCGGTCAGTCCTCGGTCGTGTAGAAGCGGTAGAACACCATCGCGAACACGCCCGCGGTGACGACGAGGGACAGGCCTGCGGACTTGAGGATGCTGGCGTCCGACAGGCTGTAGAGGAAGCCGAACGAGATGCCCGCGAAGGCCGCCCACGCGAACGCGTGCAGTTCGCGGGGCAGGCGCGGCGCGAAGGCGTGGATGCCGTACATCACCCCGGCGAACACGAGAGCCGACACCACGCCCAGGAGGACGTTCCAGCCGGTGATCGGGCCCGAATGCCGGTCGATGCCGGAGGTCCACAGGCCGTAGACGACGCCGGCCAGCGCGGGCACCACCAGTTTCGCGGTGACCGCGGGCATCGCCGGCCGCTTCGTGGCCGGTGCGGGTGTTGCGGGTGCCGCTTGAGCCATGACAGCACTCCTCTCTTTCCTCACCCCCGCCTTCCAGAGCACACCTGGGGGAGCCCACAGGCAAGTCGGTGGGGCCACGCCCTGCCTTCAAGGGGCGCGGGGAACGGCGCGATCAGCCCCCACGCACCCGCAGATCACATCGGGGCAGATCACATGGGCAAGGGGCGCAGCCCCGGCTTCCAAGGGGCGCGGGGAACTGCGCGATCAACCCCCACCCACCCGCACCAGACACACGAGCCACCCAAAACCACCCCGGCGTGCGCCAAGCACCCACCCATGCTTCGCTGAACAAGTGAGCGGCACGGACCCGCGCAGCCGCGCCCGGCGGCAGCAACTGCTGCGCGTGCGCGGACGGAGCGTCGCCTGGGTACCGCCCCTGCTGCTGCTCGTCGCCATCGCCGCGATCGACAGCAACACCTCGGGAGAGTTCAGGATCATCTCCTGGATCGTCCTCGTGCCCGGCATCGCGGCGGCGATCTGCGGGGTCAGGGGGACGGCGGCCTTCGCCGTGCTCGCCCTCGTCACGTACATCGAGGTGGACGCCGCCTGGCCGCACCAGGACCAGACCGGGCTGCCCGACTTCATCCTCGTCGCGGTGGGCGGGGCCCTGGCGACGACGGCGTGCGCCGTGCGGGTCCGGGAGGAGCGGCGGATGCTCCACATGCAGGACGTGGCCGACACGACCCGCCGTACCGTGCTGCGCCCCATGCCGTCCCCCTGGGCCGGGCTGGAGCACGCGGCCGTGTATCTGGCCGCCGACAGCGAGGCACGCGTCGGCGGCGACTTCTACGACATCCAGCCGGGTCCGCACGGCACGCGGGTGCTCCTCGGGGACGTCCAGGGCAAGGGCCTGCCCGCCGTCGCCGCGGCCGCCGCGCTGCTCGGCACGTTCCGCGAGGCCGGCTTCCACGAGGCGTCCCTGGCCGCCGTCGCCGAACGGCTGGAGGTGCGGATGGGCCGCCACCGGCAGTACGTGACGGACCTGGGCGAGGACCCGGAGGGGGAACCGGCGCGGGGCGTGGAGCGCTTCGCGACCGCGGTCCTCGTCGCGTTCCCGCCGCCGGGCGTCCCCGGAGGCCACATCGAGGTCGTCAACTTCGGGCACGAGCCCCCGCTGGTGGTCGGGCCGTCCGGGGTGCGGGCCCTGCCGCCCGGTGACGGCCTGCCGCTCGGGCTGGGCGGTCTTGCCGGGCCGGACTCGGGAGTCCCGCCGGTCCGCCGGGTGCCCCTCGCCCCCGACGAGACCCTGCTCCTCGTCACGGACGGGGTGACCGAGGCCCGTGACGCCGACGGCGTCTTCTTCCCTCTGCGCGAACACGTCGTCCTCGCCGTGGCCGCCGACCCCGCGGCCGCCCACCCCCGCCACCTGGTGGAGCTGGTCCGCGAGGGCACCCTCCGCCACAGCACGGACCGCCTCGCGGACGACACGACGATCTTCGCGGTGCGGCAGGCGCCTCCCGGGGCGCACCAGGGGCCCGGTGAACCGCCCGACCGGCCCGGAACACCCCGCGAGGGCTGAACAAACCGGCACCACCCGCCCTCTATCGCCCCCACCCCAACCCCCTTTGCACCCGCACCGGTTACGGTGCTGACCGTGGTGATCCAAGGGCAGGAGACAACGGCGATGCCAGGAACCGTACTGCTGCTCGCGGCGTCGCCGACCGGCAGGAGCTGCCTCGTGGACGCCGCGTCCGTGCTCCCCGTGCTCGCCGCGGTGGCACCCTCCGTGCTCTCCGGCACGGACACCGCGAACGTGGTCGAACTCGCCGACCCCCTGGAACCGCAGGCGGTCCTGACCCGGCTGCGTGCCGCCGCGACGGCCCCCGGCCCGCTCACGGTCTTCCTCACCGGGCAGCTCCAGCTGGACCGCCGCCAGCGGCTTCCGCACCTGGCGCTCGCCCGGACGACCCCCGCGACCGTCCGCTACACCGGCTTCCCGTGGCACTGGATCCCCGAGGAACTCCGCCTGCGCACCCCGGGCACCACGACCCTGGTCGTCGACCTGCACGCCGACGCGGAGGCCTGGCAGTACCTGGCCGGCCGGCCGCTCGTCGTGGGGCCGGGCGCCGCACTGTACGGCCGCGTGGCCCCGCCTCCCCCGCGGCGCTCGGTGGCGGTGCCCACGTACATGAAGTCCCTGGCCACGATTCTCCGCAGTGGTCACCGTCCGCCGCTCGCGCAGCTCCACCAGCAGGCACTGACCCGGTCGTACGGCGAGGACCCGGACGCCGCCCGCCGGGACCTGCTGCTGACGGTCGATCCCACGAACCCGGCTCCCGCAGCCGCGTACACGGCACCGACGGCCCGCCCCACAACGTCCGCCGTACCCGTACCCGTACCCGTACCGGTATTGGCACCCGCACCCGCACCTGCACCTGCCGCCGAACCCAAACCCGCACCCGCACCCGCGTCCATGCCCGTGGCGGTGGTGGTGCCCGTGGTGGTGCCCGCGCCCGTCCCGCCCGCCGATCCGCACGCCGAGATCGCCGCCGCCGTGCAGGGTGGGCGTCACGCCGAGGCCGTCGCGCTGGCCGAGCGCTGGGAGCGGGCGGCGCTGCGGACGCACGGTCCGGGCGCCGACGAGGTCGTGCACTGGATGGAGGTGCGAGCGGACCTGGCCAAGTTCGCGGGTGACGCCGAGCTGAGCTGCCGGATCTGGCTGGCGGTGGCCGACGTACGGCTGACCGCGGGGCAGCCGGCGGACGCGCCCGGGGTGGAGGCGGCCGTCGACCGGGCGCACCACCAGTGGGGCCGTATCGACGACTCGGCGCGGGCCCGTGAGCTCGGGCCCGCGCTGGCCGACCTGCGCCTGCGCGTTCCGGGGCGTCGGCAGGGCGCGCTGGACGACGTCCAGCGGCACCTCAGCCGGCTTCAGGCGCAGGTGTGACGAGGCTGAGCCTTTCCTCGTCGACGGAAGCCGCCGGGGAGCGCACTTCCAGGTGCTGAGTGAATCAATCCAAGATCACGAAATGGTGTGCCCTGCATCAGATTTCTCTCAGAAATCCCTATGCGGGTAGACCGGGTGCGACGCGGCGGGCGGACCGCCCGGGTCAGTCCGCGCGCAGCAGGTAGCCCGCGCCGCGCACGGTCCGTATCAGCGTCCGCCCGGGGGCGCCCAGCTTGCGGCGCAGATAGTAGACGTACGTGTCGACGCTGCCCGGGCCCTCGGCGCGGTGGTTCCAGACGCGGTCCTGGATCTGGGCGCGGGTCAGCACGCGGCCGGGGTTCTCCAGCAGGTAGCGCAGCAGGGCGAACTCGGTGGTGGTGAGGCGCACGGGGGTTCCGCCGGACCACACCTCGTAGGTGACGGCGTCCAGCAGTACGTCGCCGGCGCGCAGGGTGCGGTGTTCGGCCGAGCGGTCGGCGGTGCGGCGCAGGAGGGCGCGGATCCGTGCCGCGACCTCCTTGAGCTCGAAGGGTCTGGTGACGAAGTCGTCGCCGCCCAGGTCGAGTCCGCGTACGCCTTCGTCGACGTCGTCGCGGCCGGCGAGGAACATCACCGGCATGGTGTGCCCCCGGGTCCGCAGGGTCCGGCAGACGTCGAAGCCGTCGAGGCCGGGGAGGCCGACGTCGAGCAGCACGAGGTCGGGTCTGTGGTGGGAGAGGGCTTCCAGGGCCTGGTGTCCGGTGGCGGCGGCGGTCACCCGGAAGCCGAGGAACTCCATCGCCGTGGTGAGTTCACCGCGGGCGCCCTCCTCGTCGTCCACGACGAGGAGATGGGCGGGGGCCGCGGAGACAGGGGCGGTCATGTCCTGTTCCTTCGCTGTACCGGCCATGCGGGTGGGGACGATTGAGGTTTCAACATCGCTGGTCGCACATCGTCACACGTACCGGCAGGTAGTGGGTAACAGCTGCTACGCGGCAAACAGCGCCGGCGTCCCACGGCGGCGCACCCGGCCCGGCACGCGCCGGGGCGCCCTCGAAGTGACGGTCCGGGGCGCCCACCGTGTCGTGTTTCTTCAAGACCGGGGTCCGCGGGCGCTCCTAGACTCGCGGCATGGCCGATACCGCTCTGCTTTCAGGTGTTCTGTCCAAGACCGGTGACCTCATCGAGGGCGTGGAACCCGGACAGCTCGGTTCGCCGACGCCGTGCGACGACTACGACGTAGAGACCCTGGTCGGGCATCTCGTCGGCTGGCTGCTGCTGTTCGAGGCCCGCTGCAACGGCCGTGCGTACGACGCCGACCCCGCGCGGCACCGGTGCGGGGCCGACCCCGCCGGTGAGTTCCGCGCCGCCGCGGCAGGACTGGTCGCCGGGTGGGAGAAGTACGGCTTCGACCGCGAGGTGGCCCTGACCGGTGCGAGCGGGCTGCCCGCCGCCATGGTGTTCGACATGGCGCTCATGGAGTTCACGGTCCACGGCTGGGACCTGGCGGTGGCCACCGGCCGGCCGGCCCCCTTCACGGAGCGGGAGGCGGCGGAGGTCCTGGCCCGCGCCGAGGTCACGCTCCCGCCGCAGTACCGGGGCGAGGGCATGTCCTTCGGCGACATCGTCCCCGTGCCCCGGGACGCGCCGGCCGTGGACCGGCTCGCGGGCTTCCTCGGACGCGATCCGGCCTGGCGGGCGTAGACGCGGGCGCGGGCGGTCGCCCGGGGCCGGCGGCGCGGGGAGGCGGCTCCGCCCGGTGAGGCGTGCGCGCTTCGGGGCGGTGGACGCGGTTCCGAGCGGTGGGTGCGGTTCAGAGCGGTGGGTGCGCCGGGGCCGGGCCCAGGGTCGTCGTGCCGGGCGCGGTGCGGTGCCCGAGTCCCGTGCGGTACGCGTCCAGGGCCGCGTCGATCCGGCCCGTACGCCGGAGCAGGTCGCCGAGCAGGCGGCACAGGTCGGCCAGGTCGCCCGCCGCGCCCGCCCGTTCGAGGAGGCTGAGGGCACGGACGTAGTGCTCCTCGGCCGTCTCGGTGTCCCCGGCGTCGTCCGCGATGATGCCGAGCAGCCGGTGCGCGGCCGCGGAATGGACGGCCCCCCGCTCCGAGTTGAGGTCCCCCAGCACGCCGTGGAGCAGCGCCGCCGCCTCCTGCGACTTCCCGCGCCGGTGGAGCACGTCCGCCAGTTCCACCGCGACCTGGCTGGTGTAGAGCGTGGCGCGCTGGACGGAATGCATCTCCAGTGCCTCGCGCAGCTCGGCCTCCGCCCGCTCCAGGTCGCCGTTCTGCGCGTACAGGTAGCCGCGCATCCAGTGGCAGTTCGCCAGCTCGGTGCGGATCTGGAGCTGCCGGTACAGCTCCGCCGCCTTTCCCAGGGACGCGTCGGCCTCGGCCATCCGCCCCTCGGCGATCATCGTGCGGGCGACGGACCGGTGCATACGGGCCAGCAGCGCGGGATCGCCGACCTGCGGGGCGAGTGCGAGCGCGAACTCGGCGGCCTGCGCGGCCCGCGCGTGCGCACCCATGTCCATGTACGGGGCGATCACCGCCGCGTAGAGCAGCAGCAGGGCGTCCGGGTCGTGCAGTCCGCCCCGGTTCAGTTCGTCGAGCGTCGACTCCAACAGGTAGCAGGCGTACCGGAGTTCGCCCGCGAGGTAGTGCGAGACCGCCCGGCCGCGCAGGGCGGGGACCCGGACCGGCAGCGGGGCGTCCGCCAGCCGCTTCTCCGTCTGCTCGAACCGCAGCCGGGCCGTCGCCAGGTCACCGGTGTCCAGGGCGCACTCGCCGAGCCCGAGGAGGGCCGCCGCGCACTCGGCGTCCAGCCGGTGGGCCTCGGCCTCCGCGAGCAGCGCGGTGTACTGCTCGGCGGCGATCTCCGCCTCGCCGGTCGCCAGGGTCCGCTGGGCGTCCGTGAGCCTCAGTCGCAGGTCGGTGGCCAGGTGGGCGGGCCGCCCGGTGGCCAGCTCCTCGTACGCGACCCCGAGGCGCTCGGCGATGTGCCGCAGGGCCTCCTCGGAGGGCCGTACGCGCCCTGCCTCCAGTGTGGAGACGTAGGCGGGGGTGTAGGCGGGTTCCGCCAACTGCTTCTGTGTCAGCCCGCGTTCCGTACGCAGTTGCTGCACTCTGCGCCCGATGATTCCCGGGTCGTCGCGCTCGGCCATGGCGTAAGCATGCCAGTAAGGCGACTTACACCCGTCTGCTATCCAACTTCCTCTTGAAAAGGGGGAGTTAAACAGCCCGGGCGACAACCCGAACGGCTCAATGCGGCCCTTGCCCCGAAGGCGAACACGCCCTAGGTTAAGCGGCGCGTTAAACGCACGATGACGCAGACTTAATACGCTGGCCTACGTTGACGATGCGAGGTTGCCGCCGTGTTCCGACGCATTGCCGCGCGTTACATCCCGGCTCGGTTCATCGCCGCGCTGGGGGCTGCCGTCATCGCGTTCTCCGCGCTGATGAGTGCGGCGAACGCGATTCCCCAGTAGGAGCTCCGCCGGGCGCTTCGGTTCGCCTCCGAGAGCTGTCGAGGGCCGGGCGCGCGATTCCCCGCGCCCCTTCGGCGCGCCCGCCGCGGGCGCGCTGCCCGTGAGGGGCGCCGCGCCCGTCCACAGGTCCCTCCTGGCCCGTACGCGGGTCCCGCACAGAAGCACCCGATAACCTGCCCGAACGTACGAACGGGTGAGGCGGGCGGGAAGCAAGGCGCGTGGAGAACCGACGGAGTGTGGCCGACGGGGCCCGGGTGGCGGCCCGTGCCCTGGTGTACGCGGTGGTCGGCGGCGTCGCGCTGATCGCCATCGCCACCGTCGGGTCCGTGCTCGGCCCGATGGTCGCACTCGACCTCGCCACCCCCGCGATGGCCGCCTGGTGGACCGTGTTCACGGCCGTCGCCGTACAGGGAATCCCCTTCCTGCTGCTGGGCACGGTCGTCTCGGCGGCGATCGGGGCGTTCGTGCCGGAGCGGGTCTTCCGGCGCGTACTGCCGAAGAACCCGGCGCTGGCCGTGCCCGTCGCCGGGGCGGCCGGGGTCGTGCTGCCGGGCTGCGAGTGCGCGTCCGTACCCGTGGCGGACAGCCTGATGCGGCGCGGGGTCGCTCCGGCGGCCGCTCTCGCCTTCCTGCTGTCCGCGCCCGCCATCAACCCGGTCGTCCTCGTCGCCACCTCCATCGCCTTCCCGGGGGATCCGGCCATGGTCGGCGCCCGCCTCGTCGCCTCGCTCGCCACCGCCGTGGTGATGGGCTGGCTGTGGGTGCGGTTCGGCAAGGAGGAGTGGCTGCCCTCCGTACGGCGCGCGGGCCGGGGACCGGCCGCCCCCGGCGGATGGCGGGGCTTCAGGGACGGGCTCCAGCACGACTTCCTGCACGCAGGAGGCTTCCTCGTCCTGGGAGCGGCCGCCGCGGCGACGTTCAACATCCTGGTACCGCGGTCCGTGCTCGACGTGTTCACCGGATCGCCCTGGCTGTCGGTGCTGCTGCTCGCGGTCCTCGCCGTCGTGCTGTGCGTGTGTTCCGAGGCGGACGCCTTCGTGGCGGCCTCGCTGACCGGGTTCTCCCCTACGGCCCGGCTGGCCTTCATGGTCGTCGGACCCATGGTCGACCTGAAGCTCATCGCCCTCCAGACGGGCACCTTCGGGCGGGCGTTCGCGGTGCGGTTCTCGTCCGTGACGTGGGTGGTGGCCGTGGCGAGCAGCGTGCTGGTGGGCTGGTGGCTGCTGTGAGCCCGCGAATACGTCTGCGCCCCCAGGGCGTGCTGCTGCTCCTGTGCGGAGCGGCGCTGCTCAGGATCGGGCTCTTCAGCGAGCTGTACCTGCGGTACGTGAAGGAGGGGCTGCGCCCCTACCTGGTCGTCTCCGGCGTGGCACTGATCGCACTCGGCCTGGTGGGCCTGCTCACCCGCGACCACGCCCACACCCACACCCACACCCACGACGAGAAGACCACCCACGCCCCGGCCACGGACGACGCCCCGCAGGACGGCCACGCCCCGTACGAGGACCACGCCCCGTACGAGGACCATGACCCGAACGACGGCCGGGACGGGGACGACGGCCGTGACCAGGACGACGGCCGTGACTGGGACGAGGACCACAACCACAACCACGACCACCGCCACGACCACGACCACGACCACGACCACGCCCGCAATCCGCGCATCGCCTGGCTCCTCACCGCTCCCGCCCTCGCCCTCCTCCTCTTCCCCCCGCCCGCCCTCGGCTCGTACAGCGCGGAACGCGAGGAGGCGAGGGTCGCCGCGCAAGGAGCCGGCACCTTCCCCGAGCTCCCCGCCGGCAACCCGGTCGACCTGACCCTCGGCGCCTTCGCCTCCCGGGCGGAGTGGGACACGGGGGCGTCCCTCAAGGGCCGCACGGTCCGGCTGACGGGCTTCGTCACCCGCGGCGACGACGGCACCTGGTCCGTCGCCCGGCTGCTCGTCACCTGCTGCGCCGCCGACGCCCAGGCGCTGAAGGTGGAGATCCGCGGCGCGGACGCCCCGGCCCCCGACACCTGGGTCACGGTCACCGGAACCTGGCACCCCATGGGAGAACCCGGCTCGGACACGGCCCGCCCGGTCCTGGACGCCGAATCGGTGAGAAGAACGCGGGCGCCTTCGGACCCGTACGAGCAGCGGTAGGCCGTCCCGGCCGGCGACCGGGTTCACCCCGGCGCTGACCCCGCCCCCCTCACCCAGTCCTGGGGGAGCCAGCCCAGTGGGAGTGAGTCCGGGTTCGTGGGGCCCGTGCGGGCCAGGAGGACGGCTACGTCGTCCTCCGAGGTGGACGGGTCCAGGTGGGTGATGACCGTGTCGAGGAGGGTGGGGAGGGGCGCGGCCGGGTTGATGGGGAGGGTCGCGAGGGCGTCGAGGCCGGTCTCGATGTCGCGGTCGCGGCGTTCGACCAGGCCGTCGGTGCACAGGAGGAGGACCGAGCCCGGCGGGACGGGGACCGTGGTGGCGGAGAAGGAGCCGAGGCCCACGCCCAGGGGCGGGGCGACCGGGAGGCTGAGCAGGGTCCGGGTGCCGTCGGGGGTGACGAGGAGCGGGGGGACGTGGCCCGCGTTGGAGAAGGTGGCGCATTCCCGGCGGGGGTCCAGGAGGGCCAGCAGGCAGGTCGCCACCCGGTCCAGCTCCAGGGTGAGCGCGGTCCGTTCGGCCTGGAGCAGGATGAAGTCCGGGGTGCTGCTCTGGATGGCCAGGGTGCGCAGGACCGAGCGGTACTCGCTCATCGCGGCCGCCGCGCGGACCCCGTGGCCCATGACGTCCCCCACCACCAGCAGGGTCCGGCCGTGCGGCAGCGCGAGCGTGTCGAACCAGTCGCCGCCCACCTCCGCCCCCGAGCCCGCCGGGAGATAGCGGCCCAGGGTCTCCACACCGGGACCTGTGACCGTGGGCGCGTTCAGGAAGGCCCGCTGCATCTCCAGGGCCGTCTCGTGCTCGCGGGTGAAGCGGACCGCGTGGGCGATGCCCGTGGCGGCACGTGCGGTGAGGTCGACGAGCAGCTCGACGTCCGCGTCGGTGAGCCGGGGGGACTCGCCGGTGCGGAACACCATCACCGCGCCCACCAGTTCCTCGTGGACCGTCAGGGGCAGGAAGATCCCCGAGTGCGCCCCCATCCGGAGGTAGTGCTCCTTGCGTTCGGCCGACGGTGAGAACTGCCGCATGGCCTCGTCGTCGGGGTGGCTGAGGACGAGCGGCCGGCGGTCGGCCAGTACGTGGGCCATGGGGGAACCGGCCCGGTGCACGACGAACTCGCCGAGGAGGCCGAGCGGGGAGGACACCTCCGTAAGGTCCGGGGTGGTGGCGAGCGCGATGCGGCGCAGGCGCAGCGGATAGCGGTCGGAGGGCACCCGGGGGGTGCCCTCCGGGTCCACCACGTCCACCGCCGCGTAGTCCGCGAAGCGCGGTACCAGCAGGTCGGCCAGCGCCTGACAGGCCTGGCGGAGGTCGAGCGTCGCGCCGGTGCTGCGGTTCGCCTCGTCGAGCAGCGCCATGCGGTTGCCCGCCCGTACGAGGTCCTCGCGGCCGCGCAGCGCGTCGGTGACCTCCAGGAGGACTCCGGCCACCCCGAGGATCTCACCGGACGGCGCGGACAGCCGGTGGTAGGCGCCCAGCCACCAGCGGTTGTCCTGCGTCGTATCGGCCGGGGTCTGCCCGCCGACCGTGATGACCTGCGGAACTCCCGTCCGCAGCACCTGCCGGAGCAGCTGCTCCGAGGACTCCAGGCCCGGCAGTACGTCCCGCAGCCGGCGGCCGATGTGCTCGGCGGCCGGGACGCCGTTGAGGAGGGCGAGCGCGTCGTTGAGGTAGAGGTAGCGCAGCTCGGTGTCGAGGACGGCGATGCCGGCCGGGCAGCCGTCGAGGAGCCGCCGGGTCAGCGTCAGCTCGTCGAGCAGCCGCTCCGCGGGTTCCCGCACCCCTTCGGCACGGTGCACCGCGTCCGCGAGCTCCGCCAGTTCCGCCTGGGTCAGCAGGACGCGCGGTGTGGGCTGGACCTGGTCACCGGGCACCCTTCCACGGCACCACGGCACCCTCCTGCCCACCAACGGGCGGGTCTGTCCGGGTGACCGCGGGCGCGGGCACCGCCAACTCCGGGGGCCTGCCTCCCGGTGAGCCGGCCAGCTGCCAGATGTCCCTCGCCCCCAGCGCCGCGTACTCGGCGGGCGGGAGCGCGCCGGTGAGGCCCGCGACCCGGGCGGGCTTTCCGCCGCGTTCGGCGAACAGGGCGAGGGTGAGGGCGAGCCGCGGCGAGTGCACGCTCTGCCACACCGTCCGTGCGCCCGGCCCACTGCCCGCGCCCGCGGAATGGCTGACCGGCTGGTCGGGCACGGTCGCGGCCGGCACGTACGCGCTGTCCGGCGCGACCGGCGGCGCGACCTGCTCGTTCAGCAGCCCGGTGATGAACGCCGCCTCCTTCTCGTGCATCGCCGTACGCGTCTTCGGCCGCGCGGTGTGGACCGTGCGGCCCGCCCTGGTGATCTTCGCGACCGTGTACGGGGTCGCGTGCCTGCCGCCGGCGGCAAGGGTGGCGTACGCGGAGTTCAGGCGCAGGGGCGTGGGCGCCGTCTCGTCGGCGAGGCTGCCCAGCGGGCCGTCGCGCCGCATGCCCTTGAAGGCGAACGGGTCGAGGACCGTGCCCGCCTCGACCGCCCCGTCGACGGCGTCGTTGAACGGCTGGTGCGCGTAGTCGGACCCGCCGTACAGCACACGGACCGCGCCGTCGCCGGGCACGGTCGCGACGACGGCGGTGTGCAGCCGGACGCCCTTCACGTCCGCGGGCGTCCGCTCGCGCAGCAGCTCCGCCGTCTCGTCCTGGAGGCCGAGGTCGAAGGTGGTGTGCACCTTGTAGCCGCCGCGCGCCAGCTCGTCCTCCGTGATGCCGAGCCGGTCGGCGGCCTCGGCGGACGCCGCGTCGATCAGGTACTGCCGCTGCCCGTCGGTGCCGCCCGGCGGATAGAAGCGGAAGGCGGGGAACCGGGCGGCCGTCCGCTCGCGGCCGCTGATCGCGCCCGAGTCCGCCATCGCGTCGAGCACCCACGCCCAGCGGCGCTCCAGCGTCCCCGTCACCTTGGCGTCCGCACCCGCCCGCTCGTAGTACGAGGGCAGGTTGAGGATCGAGGCGAGGGCCGCGCCCTGGGAGACGGTCAGGTCCCGCGCGCCGACGCCGAAGTAGTTCCGTGCGGCCGACTCGACACCGGCGGCGCCACGCCCGAAGTACACGGTGTTGAGGTAGCCGGCCAGGATGGCGGCCTTGGACCGCGTGCGGTCCAGCTTCACGGCGATCAGTGCCTCGTGGGCCTTGCGCTCGAGGGACTGCTCGGGGGTCAGCAGGGCGTTCTTCACGTACTGCTGCGTGATGGTGGAACCGCCCTGGCGCTCGCCGCCCGTCACCGCCGCGAGCGCGGCTCGCAGGATCGCTGTCGGGGCGACCCCGGAGTCCGTACGGAAGGAGCGGTTCTCGGCGGCGATCACGGCGTCCTGGACATGCCGCGGGACCTGCCGGAGGGGGATGTCCTGGCGGTCGACCGGTCCTCGGCGGCCCAGGTAATCGCCCTCCGTGTCCACGAAGACCGTGCTCTGGCTGACGGTCTCGGGATGCGGGTCGGGGATGCCGGTCATCCGGTACGCGACGACGAGCGCGGCGCACGCCGACAGGAACAGCGCCAGCAGCGCGGCCAGGGCGCGGCGCAGACGGCGGACGCGGGTGCGGCGCAGCCGGAGGCGGGCCCGTCGGAGGCGGGAGTGGACGCCGTGGAGCCGGTCGTGGGCGCTCATGAGGGGGTGTCCGTCCGGGCGAGGAGTTTGCCTGCGGAGTCGTAGGCCTTCACGGTGACGTCCTTCAACGGCTGCTGTGTGTCGGGGAGTTGGGAGTCCGCGTACCAGGCCGACCAGCCGGGTGATCCCGCGAGGGTGAGGACACGGGCGGTGAACGTGCCGTCGGGTGTGCTGAGTTCGACGCGGGAGGCCTCACGGGTGCCCCGGTGGACGCCGGAGAGGAACAGCCGTTTCCCGGCGGTGGGGGCCGACCGGAGGGTGAGGGCGGGGCCCTCGCCCTGACCCGCGCCGCGGAACTGCTTCGGCTGCCGGGGAGTCGACCAGTGCGTGCCGTCCTTGGTGAGCCAGAACTGCACACCGGGCGCGGCACTGACGCGCTCGCCGGGCGTGACGACGCGAACCGCCGTCCTGGCCGGGGGAGTCGTGCCGTCGCCGGACCCGCCGGCCGTGCCGCGTACAGCGCCCACGACCAGGGGCGCGAGGAGCAGGGCCGCCGCCGACGTGAGCAGGGCCGTGGTGCGCCGGCGCCGGCGGCGGAGCGAGCGGCCCGCCGCCTCGACCTCGACGACGGGGACGGGCCGGGGCACGGGCGGCCTCCCGGCGTGAGGAGTCCTGCCGTGTGCCGGATGGGCGCACAGGGCCTTCTCCACCCGGCGTCCGACCGCTTTGACCGCGCCGGGCGAGGAGTTGAGGAGCGCGGCGACCTCGCGAGGGGACAGACCGTCCCAGTGCCGCAGGACAGCGATGGCCCGCCGCCGGGGCGGAAGGGCGGCCAGCACCTCGGTGAGCGGGTCGAGCGGGTCGGGGACGTACGGCTCCGGTGTCGGCCCGGACCGGGCGAGCGGCCGGGGCCGCCGCCGTGTGAAGTCACGCACCAGAGCCCGCCGGACGTAGAACTCCGCGTCGTCGCCCGGGGTCCGGCGCCGTGCGTACACCTCCGCGAGGGCCGCTCTCGCGTGTCTCTCCGCGTCGGCGGCGTTCCCCGTGAGCAGACGGGCCGTACGCGTGAGCCGGGGCCAGTACGCCCCGGCACGGGCGGTGAAGTCGTCGTCCATGGTCAGTCGAGCGCGCCGGTGCGCGCCACTCCCTCCGGCTCAGACCTGTGTGGTGCTTGTGCTTCGATGTACGCGGCGTCCGAAACCTCCGTGCCCTCTGCGACGTCTGTGACGTACGAGACCTGTACGCACGGCGGAGGCGACCGGGTTGCACGGCGAACGCGACGACAGCGGCAGAGGGCGGGGCGGGCTATGACCGAGGAGGAGTTCGACGGCTTCTACGCCGCCGCGTTCCCCCGGCTGACCGGGCAGCTCTTTGCCTTCACCGGGGATCACGGCGAGGCGCAGGACGTCGTCCAGGAGGCGTTCGTGCGTGCCTGGGACCGGCGGCGGGAGTTCCTCGCCGAGGGGGCGCCCGAGGCGTGGATACGCACGGTCGCGATGCGGCTCGCCGTGAGCCGCTGGCGGCGGGCCCGGCGCTGGCTGGAACTGGTGCGCCGCAATCCGCCGCCGGAGCACACGGCCGGACCGGGGCCGGAACGGGCGGTACTGGTGGGGGCGTTGCGGGAGCTGCCGGAGGCGCAGCGCATGGCTGTCGTTCTGCACCATCTGTGCGACTTGAGTGTCGAACAGGTAGCCTCCGAAACCGGTGCGCCGGTGGGGACGGTCAAGGCCCGGCTGTCCCGTGGCCGGGCGGCGCTGGCGCGGCGGCTCGGCGAGGCCGACGAACTGGGTGAGAGGGAGGGCGGCCGTGTCCGATGAACTCACGCCCGGTCGAAGGCACCCGGGCGAGGACCCGGGCGTGGGCCCGGCCGTGGACCCCGGCGGATCCGAACTGACCGTCGCCCTGCACGAGTTGGCCCAGCGGCACGAGACACCCGTGCCCGTGGCGGGGGCGGAGATCCGCCGTCGGGCGGTGGGCCGCCGCCGGCGCAGGCGGGCCGCGCTGGCCACGGCGGGCGCCGCCGGGGCGGGAGCGCTGGCCCTGGTCCTGACCGTGGCGTTCACCGGTGGTGGGGACACCCGGTCGACTCCGCCCGCCGCCTCCTCCGCGCGTACACCTCCGGCCACCCCCGAGCTCTCCGCGGCCCCGGTCGCCGCCACCGTGGATCTCTCCCGGCGCGAACTGACCGCCGAGGGCCGGACCCTGCCCATCTCCTCCGGGAGGGCCCGGACGCCGACGCCGACAGGGCTGATGACGGTCACCGCGAAGTACCCGACGGCGACGGTGCCCGGCCAGACGGCGGGCTTCGGCGAGGGCAAGGAGTACGACCTCAAGACGACCTGGGTGATGACCCTGCGCGGACCCGACGGCCGTACGAACTACCTCCTCGCCCTCAGCTGGAACGAGAAGGCACCCGGCGGCTACGACATCACCGGCGGCGCGATCGGTCTGCGGTCCGACGACGCGATGTGGCTCTACAAGGAGCTCAGGCCGGGGTCGGTGGTGCAGGTGCTGAGCTCGGCCCCGGCGACGCCGTCCGCGCGGAGCGGGGCGTCCGCGGCGCCACCGGAGACGGTGTCCCCCACGGCCCCCGCCCTCCAGGCGCCGCCGGTGGCCTCGGCGACCGCGCGCCCCGACCCGCGCTCCTGAGGCGCGCGGACTTTCCCTGCCGCGGACCTGTTGCGGGCCAAGTCCTGGGGCGAGCTTTACTGCGCATTAGTTGCAGGTGCTCCCGGTCGGCGTGAGGGTGGGGACAGTTCCACCGGACGCACGTGAGGCGAACCCCCGATGACCACCCGCTCCTCCTGGCGTGCCTCCCTCAACCGGGAGGAGTGGGTGCGGCTCGGCGGAATGGCCGCCTTCATCGTGGCGCTGCACGTCATCGGCTGGTTCACGCTCGTCGCGATCGTGGCGCCCGAACACCACAGCATCGGGACGAAGTCCTTCGGGATCGGCATCGGAGTGACCGCGTACACGCTCGGCATGCGGCACGCCTTCGACGCCGACCACATCGCCGCGATCGACAACACCACGCGGAAGCTGATGAGCGAGGGGCAGCGGCCGCTGTCGGTCGGCTTCTGGTTCTCGCTCGGGCACTCCAGTGTCGTGTTCGCGCTGGCCTTCCTGCTGTCGCTCGGCGTGAAGGCGGTCGCCGGGCCCGTCACGGACGACGGCTCCCGCCTGCACGACGTCACCGGGCTGATCGGCACGACCGTGTCCGGGGCCTTCCTGTACCTCATCGCCGCGGTCAACCTCGTGGTCCTCGCCGGGATCTGGAGGGTCTTCCGGGAGATGCGGCACGGACACTTCGACGAGGCCGCGCTGGAGGAGCAGCTGAACAGCCGCGGTCTGCTGAACCGGCTCCTGGGCCGGGTCACGAGGTCGATCACCAGGCCGTGGCAGATGTACCCGCTGGGGCTGCTCTTCGGGCTCGGCTTCGACACCGCCACCGAGGTCGCGCTGCTGGTGCTCGCCGGGTCCGGGGCAGCCTCCGGGCTGCCGTGGTACGCGATCCTGTGCCTGCCGGTGCTGTTCGCCGCGGGCATGTCGCTCCTCGACACGATCGACGGCTCGTTCATGAACTTCGCGTACGGCTGGGCCTTCTCCAAGCCCGTGCGCAAGGTCTACTACAACCTCACCGTGACCGGGCTGTCGGTCGCGGTCGCCCTCCTCATCGGGACCGTGGAGCTCCTCGGGCTGCTCGCCGAACGGTTCTCCCTGCACGGGGAGTTCTGGGACCGGGTGGCCGGAGTCGACCTGAACGTCGTCGGGTTCGTCATCGTGGGGCTGTTCGTCGCCACCTGGGTGGTCGCGCTGGTGGTGTGGCGGGTCGGGCGGATCGAGGAGAGGTGGACGGCGGGCCTGCGTGAGCCGCAGGCCCAGCCCGCCGGAGGGGAGCTCAGTGGCCGTGCGCCATGATCCGGTCCACCACGCGGCGGGCCGCGCCCGGACGGGGCCCGGGGACGGCCGCCGGACGCTCCCAGTCGCAGGGCGGTGACGGGCGGCGGGGCGGGACCACACCCTGCTCCTTCAGGGCGACGCTCACGAGGCCGAGCAGGAGCTGGACGTCGGCGTCGCAGTCCAGGAGCACGGTGATCCATGACGCGCCGGGGCGGACCCTGATGGCGCTGGCGTGCAGGAGTTGGGGAAGCAGGCGCTCGACCGCCGTGGAGGTGAGGCAGAGGTCGGCGGAGTCGTCGGAGTGGAAGTGGACGATCTCGTGTCCCGCCGAAGCGAAGGCATGCCCAACGGCGCACCGGGGCGGGCCACTTACCAGGTTCGGCCAGGTCTCCAGGAGAGCCATGGCGCGAGGGGCCGCGGTCATGACCCCATACTCGCTCACGCTTCACCTGGAGGACCACCCCCAGCCACCTGCCACTACTCCTCCCGCACGGCCGGTTACTCGATCACTCCTCCGTGACTTCCGTGTTCTGGCACGCGGTGAGCAGCCAGCGCCCGTCCTCCCGGGCCATCACGTAGAGCGGGCTGCCCTCCCGGCCGCCCTCCACGGGCCGGCCGTCGAGGGTCGCGTACCGCTGGCGGACCTTGACGGCGGCGACGTCCGGCCGGACGAACAGCACGTGCACCACTTCGTACGTGGCCGTCATGTCCCGCATCGCTCCGGGCAGCACCCGGTGCGTGAACTCGGAGATCTCGTCCCGGCCGACGAGTCTCCTGCCGTGCCCGGTGGTCCAGATCGCGTCCTCGCGGAAGAGGCTCACGAACGCGTCGGGCAGTTCGTTGCGCTGGGCGTGCTCGACCGCGGCGACCACCTGCTCGATGGCCTCGATGTCGGCACGCCGGTCCGGCCCGTCGGTGCCCCTCGCGTTGCCCTCCGCGGCGTCGACGCCCGTCCCGTTCACCTGCGTTGCTGTGTTCATGAGGATCAGCCAACAACCTCAAGGATGCTTGAGGTCAAGAGGTGTTCTCATCCGCCGTTCAGCAGGTCCGTCACCGCCTTGAGTACCTCGTCGGGCGCCTCCTCCGCCATGAAGTGGCCGCACGAGACGGTGGTGTGCCGCAGGTCGGCCGCCCACGCCGACCACAGGGCGGCCGCGTCGAACCCGAGGGCGGCGCCCCAGTCCTGCTGGAGGACGGCCACCGGCATCCGCAGCCGGTTGCCGGCCGCGCGGTCGGCCCGGTCGTGCGTGACGTCGACGCCCGCGGAGGCGCGGTAGTCGGCGACGATGGAGGGGACGGCCGCGCGGCACGCCGCCAGGTAGGCGGCGCGGACAGCGGGCGGCACGGCGGCCGGATCGCGCGTCCACACGTCGAGGAAGTGGCCGAAGAACGCGTCGGGACTCGCCCCGATCAACTGCTCGGGCAGACCGGGCGGTTGGGCCATGAGGTAGAGGTGGAAGCCGACGGCGGCCGACGTCCCGCGCATCACGTCCCACATGTCGAGCGTCGGCAGGACGTCCAGCGAGGCGAGGTGGGTGACGGTGTCCGGGTGGTCGAGACCGGCCCGGATCGCCACGAGGGCGCCCCGGTCGTGGCCGACCAGCGCGAACCGCTCGTGCCCCAGCGCCTTGGCGAGCGCGACCACGTCGGCGGCCATCGTGCGTTTCGAGTACGTCGTCCCGTCGGTGTCCGCGGGCTTGTCACTGGCTCCGTATCCGCGCAGGTCGGGGCAGATGACGGTGTGCCCGGCCGCGAGCGCGGGGGCCACGTGGCGCCACATCAGGTGGGTCTGCGGGAAGCCGTGCAGGAGGACGACCGGGGTGCCGGAGCCGCCGACGGCCGCGTGGAGGGTGACGTCGTCCGCGACGGGGACGCGGTGCTGGGCGAAGCCCGGGATGACGGGGGCCTCGGGGGTCATGGAGGGCATGGAGGGCTTGGGCATGGGGGTCACGGGGGCCTTTCGGGTGGTGAGTCGTCTGCGGGTGGGTGGGGGCTGGGCGCGCGGTTCCCCGCGCCCCTGGGCAGTGGGGTGTCGCTCCGAGCCTGGCGGGTGCGAATCAGCAGCCGGTCAGCAGCCGGTCAGCAGCCGGGTGGCGCGGGCCGGGCGCAGTACCGTGGCCTGGGCATACGAGGTCCGGGACAGGCGGAGAGGTCGGCGTTCGGCATGGATCGGGTCGCGTTCGGAGTGCTCGGGCCGACGGTGGCCGTGGCCGGGGACGGGCGGGAACTCGCACTCAAGGGGCCGCGGCACAGGGCCGTGCTGGCCCGGCTGATCGTGGCCCGCCGTCGCGTCGTCCCCGTCACCCGGCTGGTGGAGGACCTCTGGGATGACCCGCCGCCCGGTGCGGTGGGGGCCGTCCAGACCTTCGTGGCCGCCCTGCGGCGCGAGCTGGAACCGGAGCGTCCGCCGCGGGCACCGGCCCGGCTGCTGGTCACCGAAGGACCCGGGTACGCGTTGCGGGCCGCGCCGGACGCGGTGGACGCCTGGCGCTTCGAGCGGGCTATCGCCACCGCGGCCGACCTGCCCGCCGCGGCGGCGCTCCCGGCCCTGGAGGAGGCACTCGGGTGGTGGCGGGGCCCCGCCTACACCGAGTACGCGGACGAGGACTGGTCCCGCGGGGAACGCGCCCGGCTCGCCGAACTGCGGCTCCAGGCCGTGGAACGCCGGGCCGGGACCCTGCTCACCCTCGGCCGCCCGGCCGACGCGGTCCCCGACCTCGACGCCCACCTCACCGACCATCCCTGGCGGGAGGACGCCTGGCGCCTGCTGGCTCTGGCCCTCTACCGCCAGCACCGGCAGGGCGACGCCCTCGCCGTACTCCGCCGAGCCCGAGAAGTCCTGGTCGGCCAACTGGGCGTGGACCCCGGCCCCCGCCTACGCCACCTGGAATCGGACATCCTCACCCAGGCTCCGGCACTGGACCTACGACCCGACGCGGCTCCACCGTGTGACGTCGCCCAGCCCCACCCACCCAGGGGCGCGGGGAACTGCGCGACCAGCCCCCACGCACCCGCACCCGACACACAACCCACAACGGCCGACCTATGGACACAGGCCGCCAAGGCCTACGACCGCACGGTCGCCGGAGGCGCCCGCGCCCGCCTCGAATCCACCGTCGGCCTGATCCGGAGCCTCGCGGTCACGGGCGGCGACGGCCTGGCGGAAGCCCGCCGGCACCGCTCGGCCGCGGTCACCGCGGCCGAGGAGTTCGCCGACCCGGAGCTGACCGCCCGGGTGATCGGCGCGTACGACGTCCCGGCGATCTGGACCCGCGCCGACGATCCGGCGGCGGCCGGACTCGTCGTGGCCGCCGCCGAACGGACTCTCGCCGCCCTGCCGGCCGGTACGCACGACGCGGCCCGCTGCCGCCTGCTCGCCACCGTCGCGGTGGAGACCCGCGGGGCGAGCGGGCCGCGCGGG
>NZ_JAHRIB010000106.1 GCF_019090165.1 Streptomyces sp. BV286 | reverse complement strand
CCCCGGGCCCGCCTCCCCAGCCCGCCCCCGGCCCAGCCTCAGGACCCCGTCGCACTCCGCTCGTCATAGGCCGACCGAGCCGCCGCGATCTCCCCCTGGTGGGTCTCCGTCCAGGTCACCAGTGACTGGATGGTCGCGTGCAGGGTGCCCCCGAGTGGAGTGAGCTCGTACTCCACCCGCGGCGGCACCACGGGATGCACCGTCCGCTTCACGAGCCCGTCCCGCTCCAGCTGCCGCAGCGTGACCGTCAGCATCCGCTGGCTGACCCCGTCGATCTCCCGCCGCAGTTCGGTGAACCGAAGCCGCCGGGACTCGAGCAGGGCGATCACCAGCAGGGACCACTTGTCCGCCACCCGGTCGAGGATCTGCCGCACCTGACAGTCCTCGCGGGTGTCCCACTGGAAGGGGTCCGCGTCGCCGTGGTCCACGGTGCTCGCGCAGTTACTCGGTGACTTCAAAGTGCCTTCTTCCATACCTGCCGATGCTGCCGCAGGCTGGCACCGGTTACAAGAGGGAACTGACCCTCGACCGGGTAACCACCCCACTTTCTCCTTCTCCTCGCGAGGAGTTGGATGAGCACCCGAGGAGTCACCATGGACACCCGAGGAGCCCCGATGGGCAGCCGCGCCTGGGCCCTGCTGCTCGTCCTCTGCGGAACGATCTTCCTGGAGGGCATCGACGTCGCGATGCTGGCCGTCGCGATCCCCTCCATCAGATCCGACCTCGACCTGCCCACGGACACCGCGGCCTGGGTGATGAGCGCGTACGTGCTCGGCTACGCGGGGTTCACCCTGCTCGGCGGCCGTGCGGCCGACCTGCTGGGCCGCCGCCGTATGTTCCTCACCTGGCTGACGGTCTTCCTCGCCTTCTCGGGCCTGGGCGGGTTCGCCACGGAGGGCTGGACGCTGATCGTCGCCCGCTTCGTCACGGGTGTCGCGGCCGCCTTCATGACCCCGGCCGCACTGTCGCTCATCACGACGTCGTACGAGGAGGGCCCGCAGCGCAACAAGGCCCTGCTGGTCTTCGCGGGCACGGCGGCCGCCGGCTTCTCACTCGGTCTGGTCATCGGCGGACTGCTCACCCAGCTGGGCTGGCGCTGGGTCTTCTTCGCCCCGGTGCTGCTCGCGGGCGCGCTGCTGACGGCGGCGGTCCGCCTGATCCCCGCCCAGCCGCGCGTCCGGGAACCCCGGACCGAGGAGAGCCCCGGGCGCCGCCGCCGTCGTACCGAGGGCTTCGACATCCTCGGTGCGACCACCGCCGCGGCAGCCATGCTGATCGCCGCCTTCGCCGTCGTACGCCTCGAACACGGGCTGGCGGGCTGGAGACTGACGGCCGGCGCGGTGGCTGTGGCAGCGGTCCTGCTCGCGGTCTTCGTCGTCGTCGAACGCCGTACCCCCACTCCTCTCGTCCGCCTCGGCATCTTCCGTACAGGGTCCGTCGTACGCGCCGACCTGGGCGCACTCCTCTTCGTCGGAGCCTTCTTCGGGTTCCAGTTCGTCCTCACCCTCTACCTCCAGGAGCTGCGTGGCTGGTCCTCGCTCCAGACGGCGATCGCCCTGGTGGTGCTGGGCTGCGACGCGGTCCTCGCGCCCACGCTCACGCCCCGGCTGGTCACCCGTTACGGCTACGGCAAGGTGATCCTCGGCGGGTTCGTCCTGGCGATCGTCGCGTACGGGCTGTTCCTTCCCGTCGGCATGGACTGGTCGTACGCCGCGATGTTCCCGACGCTGATCATCGCGGGCACCGCCTTCGCCCTGGCCTACGGGCCGCTCACGATCGCGGCGACCGACGGTGTGGCGGAGTCCGAACAGGGTCTGGCGAGCGGGCTGTTGCACACCTTCACCCAGTTCGGCTCGGCGATCGGCATCTCGGCGGTGACGGCGGTGTACGGCCTGGCCTCCTCGGGGGCGTCCGCGGGCTCGGACCCGGACGCCACCCTGTCCGCCTTCCGCGCTGCGCTGGTCGTCCCGGTGGTGATGGTGACGCTGGGCGCGCTGCTGTCGTCCTTCGGCCTCGGACGGCGGGTGAAGCCGCCGACCGAGGCGGCGGCCGTCACGGTCACCGCCGGAGCCCCCGCCACCGCGGCGGCCACGACCGTGGCCGCTGTCACGGCTACGGCGACCCCCGCCACCGGCCCGGACGGCAGCCCCGCCCCGCTTCCGTCAACTCCGCACAGCAGCGCGTGAGTCGACGACTCGCGCCACCGGATTGGCCATACTGTCCGCATGACCGCAGACGCCTCCGTCCCGTCAGCCTCCCCGCAGCGCACCCGCGTCGTCGTGGTGGGCGCGGGCCCCGCCGGGCTCACGCTGGCCAACATCCTGCGGGCCGCCTCCGTGGACTGCGTGGTGCTGGAGAACGAGAGCCGGGACTTCATCGAGCAGCGGCCGCGCGCGGGCTTCCTGGAGGAGTGGGCGGTCCGCGCGCTGGACGGCCGGGGCCTTGCGGACAGGCTGCTGGAGAACGCCGGGGTGCACACCGAATGCGAGTTCCGGCTCGCGGGGGAGCGCCACCGGTTCCCGTACGCCGAGGTGTCGGGCCGGCGTCACTACGTCTACCCGCAGCCGCTGCTGGTGACGGACCTGGTGCGGGAGTACGCGGACGTCCGGGGCGGCGACATCCGCTTCGGCGTCCGCGACGTCGAGCCCGCCGGGATCGACACGGACCGGCCCTCGGTGGCGTACACGGATCCGGCGACGGGTGAACGCGTCAGGCTGGACTGCGAGTTCGTCGCGGGCTGCGACGGCGCACGCGGGGTGACCCGGGACCGTATGCCACCGGAGCACGTCACGGTCGCCCGGCACGACTTCGGTGTCGGCTGGCTGGCCCTGCTCGCCGAGGCGCCGCCGTCCTGCGACTGCGTCGTCTTCGGTATCCATCCGCGCGGGTTCGCCGGTCATATGGCCCGCAGTCCGCAGGTCACCCGCTACTACCTCGAATGCCCGCCGGGCGACGACCCGGAGAACTGGTCCCACGAGCGCGTGTGGGCCGAACTCCACGAACGGCTCGCGGCGGACGGCGCCCAGCCGCTCACCGAGGGCAGGCTGATCGAGAAGCGGGTCCTGGCCATGCACAACTACGTGGTGGAGCCGATGGCGTACGGACGCCTGTATCTGGTGGGGGACGCGGCCCACCTGCTCGCGCCGATAGGCGCCAAGGGCATGAACCTCGCGATCCACGACTCCCTGGTGCTGGCCGACGCGCTCGTCGCCCACTACGGCAAGGGCGACGGGAGCGGGCTGCGCGACTACTCGGAGAAGTGCCTGCGGCGGGTGTGGCAGTACCAGGAGTTCTCGCAGTGGCTGTCCGACGTATACCACGGCACGTCGTCCGGCGATCCGTTCCGTGCGGGCATCGCGAAGGCGCGGCTGCGGCGGACCCTCGGCTCGCCCGCCGCCGCGGCCGGCTTCGCCGAACTGTTCCTCGGCAAGGACACCGACTACTGACGGAGACCGCCGACCATCGTCTGCCGGTTCGCTTACGCGTGCGTGCCCGGCTTCGAACCGGGGCCCGGGCTCGGGACGGCGGTCCGGCCGGGGCCCCGGTCCGCCTCGTCGGCCGCCTCGACCGCCGCCTCCGCCGCCACCGAGGCGGCGGCGACCGCCGCCTCCCGCAGGACCGTCCTCGACCGCCGGGCCGTCCGCAGCGCGTCCCACGTCAGCAGTGACAACGCGGCCCACACCAGCGCGAACCCCGCCCACCGCTCGGCGGGCATCGCCTCGTGGAAGTACAGGATGCCGAGCAGGAACTGCAGCACGGGCGCCAGGTACTGCAGCAGCCCCAGCGTGGACAGCGGCACCCGGATCGCCGCCGCGCCGAAGCACACGAGCGGCAGGGCCGTCACCACACCGGTCGCGGCCAGCAGCGCCGCATGCCCGGCGCCCTCGCCGCCGAAGGTCGCCCCGCCCCGGGACGACAGCCACAGCAGATAGCCGAGCGCGGGCAGGAACTGGATCGCGGTCTCCGCGGCCAGTGACTCCAGCCCGCCGAGGTTGAGCTTCTTCTTCACCAGCCCGTACGTGGCGAAGGAGAAGGCGAGACACAGGGAGATCCACGGCGGCCGGCCGTATCCGAGGGTCAGGACGAGGACCGCGGCGAAGCCGATGCCGACCGCCGCCCACTGAGCGGGCCGCAGCCGCTCCTTCAGGAGCAGCACGCCCATCGCTATGGTGACGAGCGGGTTGATGAAGTAGCCGAGGGACGCCTCCACCACGTGGCCGGTGTTCACGGCCCAGATGTAGACGCCCCAGTTGACCGTGATGGTGGCCGCCGCGACGGTGATGAGGCCCAGTTTGCGCGGCTGCCGCAGCAGCGGCCCGGCCCAGGACCAGCGACGCATCACCGCGAGGGCGATCAGCACGACGCCGAGCGACCAGACCATGCGGTGGGCGAGGATCTCCCCGGCTCCCGACGGTTCGAGGAGCGGCCAGAAGAGGGGGACGAGCCCCCACATGCCGTACGCGGCGAAGCCGTTCAGCAGACCGATCCGCTGTTCACTCCTGGAATCCAGCACTGTGTGCTGCTCGCCCTTGGACTCCACCGGCACGGCCCTTTCTCTCGAACGCTGCGGACCCGCGGCATCCGGGCCACGCGCAGCCTCCACGAAGGTAGCGCCAAGAACCCCCGCACGTCATGCCCGTATCGCCATACGGTCGTGACAGGCGGGGGTGCCGGTTCCGGGCCCGGGGGAGGGGCCCGGAACCGGGGCTCGGCCGGTGCTCAGCCCTTGAGCGCCGCCGCGACCGACTCCGCGATCGGCGTGGTCGGACGGCCGGTCAGCCGGGACAGGTCGCCGCTGGTGACGACCAGCTCGCCCTTCTCGATGGACGCGTCCACGCCGGCCAGGATCGCGGCGAGCGGCCCGGGCAGTCCGGCGCCGGTCAGGATGCCCGTGTAGGCCTCCACGGGCACGGAGTTGTAGACGATCTCCTTGCCGGACGCCTTCGCCACCTCGGCGGCGTACTCGGCGAAGCCCCAGGCGGTGTCGCCGCCCAGCTCGTACGTCTTGTTCTCGTGGCCCTCGCCGGTCAGCACGGCCACGGCGGCGGCCGCGTAGTCCGCGCGGGAGGCGGAGGAGACCCTGCCCTCGCCGGCGGCCTGGACGACGGCGCCGTACTCCAGCACGGGGGCCAGGTTCTCGGTGTAGTTCTCGTTGTACCAGCCGTTGCGCAGCAGGGCGTAGGTCACGCCGGACGCCAGGATCGCCTCCTCGGTGCCCCGGTGGTCGTCGGCCAGTGCGGCGCTCAGGCTGCCGGGAGCGCTGGTGTACGCGAGGAGCGCGACCCCGGCGGCCTTGGCGGCGTCGAGGACGATCCTGTGCTGCCCGACGCGGCCCTTGTCGAACTCGTTGCCGGAGATGAGCAGCACCCTGTCGCCGGCGGAGAAGACGCTGTCGAAGGTCTCGGGAGCGTTGTAGTCCGCGACCGCGATCTTCACTCCGCGGGCGGCGAGGTCCGCGGCCTTCTCCTCGTTGCGGACGACGGCCGTGATTCCCTCCGCCGGAACCTTCTCCAGCAGGCCTTCGACGACGAGACGGCCGAGGTGGCCGGTGGCTCCGGTGACGACAATGCTCATGTCTGAAACAACTCCTTGTGGGGTGGGTCTGACACTCACCATAGGAGCTGCACTAACTCTTTGAAAGTACCCACTTTGAAGTAAGGTACTTGCATGGCCGTAAGCGCAGCAGTCAGCAAGCCGAGCAAGTGGAACCACGAGGGCGAGGCGATGTGCCCGCACCGTCTGGTCCTGGAGCACGTCACCAGCCGCTGGGGCGTCCTCGTCCTGATCCGCCTGATGGAGCGCCCTCACCGCTTCAGTGAGCTGCGCCGGGCCATCGGCCGGGTCAGCGAGAAGATGCTCACCCAGACCCTGCAGACCCTGGAGCGCGACGGCTTCGTCCACCGGGACGCCAAGCCCGTCATCCCGCCGCGCGTGGACTACTCGCTCACGGACCTGGGCCGCGAGGCCGCCGAACAGGTCGAGGCCCTGGCGAGCTGGACCGCGACGCGCATGGACGCCGTGGTGAAGGCGCGGGAGGCGTACGACGGGAACCGCACCTGAGCCGCGCGGGACGCGAGCCGGGGCCCGGACCTGTCGGTCCGGGCCCCGGTGTGTCGCGTGAGTGGTGCCGGAAACGGAACCGCTAGCCGACGACCGTCCAGGTGTCCCCGCCCGCGAGCAGCGCCGACAGGTCGCCCTTGCCGTTCTGCTCGATGGCCGCATCGAGCTGGTCGGACATCTGGGTGTCGTAGACGGGGCGGTCGACGGACCTGAGGACGCCGATCGGCGTGTGGTGCAGTGTGTCCGGATCGGCGAGGCGGGACAGGGCGAACGCCGTGGTCGGTGACGTGGCATGCGCGTCGTGGACCAGGATCCGCGGCTCGTTCTCCGGAGTGACGGTGACGACCTTCAGGTCCCCGCTCAGCGCGTCGCGCACGACGCCCTTCGAGCCGAGGCCGTCCTCGAGGGGTGCCCCGAAGCGGATCTGCTTGCCGTGTTCCAGGCGGATCACCGCCTCCTCGGCCTGCTGCCGGTCCTTGAGGATCTCGAAGGCGCCGTCGTTGAAGATGTTGCAGTTCTGGTAGATCTCGACCAGCGCCGTGCCCGGGTGAGCGGCGGCCTGCCGCAGCACCTCGGTGAGGTGCTTGCGGTCGGAGTCCACGGTCCGCGCCACGAAGGACGCCTCCGCGCCGATCGCCAGGGACACCGGGTTGAAGGGCGCGTCCAGCGAACCCATCGGCGTCGACTTCGTGATCTTCCCGACCTCGGAGGTGGGGGAGTACTGGCCCTTGGTGAGCCCGTAGATCCGGTTGTTGAACAGCAGGATCTTCAGGTTCACGTTCCGGCGCAGCGCGTGGATCAGGTGGTTGCCGCCGATGGACAGCGCGTCCCCGTCGCCCGTGACGACCCAGACGGACAGGTCGCGGCGGGACGAGGCGAGTCCGGTGGCGATGGCGGGCGCACGGCCGTGGATCGAGTGCATCCCGTACGTGTTCATGTAGTACGGGAAGCGGGAGGAGCAGCCGATGCCCGAGACGAAGACGACGTTCTCCTTCGCCAGGCCCAGTTCGGGCATGAAGCCCTGGACGGCGGCGAGGACCGCGTAGTCACCGCAGCCGGGGCACCAGCGCACTTCCTGGTCGGACTTGAAGTCCTTCATGGACTGCTTGGCCTCGGCCTTGGGCACCAGGGTGAGCGCCTCGATCGTGCCCGGGCCTTCCGTGGTCGTCTCAGCCATCGATGGCCTCCTTGAGAGCCGTGGCGAGCTGCTCAGCCTTGAACGGCATTCCGTTGACCTGGTTGTACGAGTGGGCGTCCACCAGGTACTTCGCCCGGACCAGCGTGGCCAGCTGACCCAGGTTCATCTCGGGGATGACCACCTTCTCGTAACGCTGCAGCACCGTGCCGAGATTCCGCGGGAAGGGGTTGAGGTGCCGCAGATGGGCCTGCGCGATGCTCTCGCCGGCCGCCCGCAGCCGCCGCACCGCCGCGGTGATCGGCCCGTACGTCGAACCCCAGCCCAGGACCAGGGTGTCGGCGGAGTGCGGGTCGTCGACCTCCACGTCCGGTACGTCGATGCCGTCGATCTTCGCCTGCCGCGTACGGACCATGAAGTCGTGGTTGGCCGGGTCGTACGAGATGTTGCCCGTGCCGTCCTGCTTCTCGATGCCGCCGATGCGGTGCTCCAGGCCGGGCGTGCCCGGAATCGCCCACGGGCGGGCCAGGGTCTGCGGGTCGCGCTTGTACGGCCAGAAGACCTCGGTGCCGTCGTCCAGCGTGTGGTTGGGGCCCTGCGCGAACTGCACGCGCAGGTCCGGCAGTTCGTCGATCTCGGGGATCCGCCAGGGCTCGCTGCCGTTGGCCAGGTAGCCGTCGGACAGGAGCAGCACCGGTGTGCGGTAGCTGAGCGCGATCCTGGCCGCCTCGACGGCGGCGTCGAAACAGTCGGCGGGGGTGCGCGGAGCCACGATCGGCACCGGGGCCTCGCCGTTGCGCCCGTACATCGCCTGGAGCAGGTCGGCCTGCTCGGTCTTGGTCGGCAGGCCGGTCGAGGGGCCGCCGCGCTGGATGTCGATGACCAGCAGCGGCAGTTCGAGGGAGACGGCCAGCCCGATCGTCTCGCTCTTGAGCGCCACACCGGGACCCGACGTCGTGGTCACGGCCAGCGAGCCTCCGAAGGCCGCGCCCAGGGCCGCGCCGATGCCCGCGATCTCGTCCTCGGCCTGGAAGGTCCGCACGCCGAAGTTCTTGTGCCTGCTCAGCTCGTGCAGGATGTCGGAGGCCGGCGTGATCGGGTACGAGCCCAGGTACAGCGGCAGATCCGCCTGGCGGGAGGCCGCGATCAGGCCGTACGACAGGGCGAGGTTCCCGGAGATGTTCCGGTACGTGCCCGTCGGGAACGCGTGGGCCGCCGGGGCCACCTCGTAGCTGACGGCGAAGTCCTCGGTGGTCTCGCCGAAGTTCCAGCCGGCCCGGAACGCGGCGATGTTGGCCGCCGCGATGTGCGGCTTCTTGGCGAACTTGGTGGTCAGGAACTTCTCGGTGCCCTCGGTCGGCCGGTGGTACATCCAGCTCAGCAGGCCCAGCGCGAACATGTTCTTGCTGCGCTCCGCCTCCTTGCGGGAGAGGTCGAAATCCTTGAGCGCCTCGACCGTCAGCGTGGTGAGGGGGACGGGATGGACGCTGTACCCGTCCAGGGTCCCGTCCTCCAGCGGGCTCGTGGCCCAGCCGACCTTGGCCATCGCCCGCTTGGTGAACTCGTCCGTGTTGACGATGATCTCCGCGCCGCGCGGCACGTCGGCCAGGTTCGCCCGCAGGGCGGCCGGGTTCATCGCCACGAGGACGTTGGGCGCGTCGCCCGGGGTGAGGATGTCGTGGTCCGCGAAATGCAGCTGGAAAGACGAAACGCCCGGCAGGGTTCCTGCGGGCGCACGGATCTCGGCGGGGAAGTTCGGCAGTGTCGAAAGGTCGTTCCCGAACGATGCCGTCTCGGAGGTGAAGCGGTCTCCGGTCAGTTGCATGCCGTCGCCGGAGTCCCCCGCGAACCGGATGATCACCCGATCGAGTCGGCGTACGTCCTTCTCACTCGCCGGTTTGCGCTGTTCTCCTACGACGGCTCCGTCGGCCTGCTCAGCTGGACTGCTGACCTGACTGGTCACTGAAGTGGACCTCCTTCGAGGCGGCTGGCCGGGCGTGGCCCTCCCGCAGGCCTTCCCGGGGCCAACCCTACGTCGGAGTGGGGTGCCCTCCCCGGGACACTCGCATGATGGACGTCGTTTTGAGACTGCCGTGCACCCTGATCCGTCACGATCGATCCGCCCCCCGGCGTTACCTGTGAAGACGCTGCGTGCTCATCCTTTGGTTCTCGCGCTCGAGCCACGGTGTATTTCTGACAGAGTGTCAGTTTCTCGGGACTTCAGGTAGGTCAAGACTTCAGGTAGGTGAGGACCGCCAGAACGCGCCGGTGGTCCCCGTCGCTCTGGGACAGGCCCAGTTTCATGAAGATGTTGCTCACGTGCTTCTCGACCGCGCCGTCGCTGACCACGAGCTGCCGGGCGACCGCGGAGTTCGTCCGCCCCTCGGCCATCAGTCCCAGGACCTCCCTCTCGCGGGGGGTGAGTCCCGCGAGGACGTCCTGCTTGCGGCTGCGGCCGAGCAACTGCGCGACGACCTCGGGGTCGAGGGCGGTGCCGCCGCGGGCCACACGGACGACCGCGTCCACGAACTCCCTCACCTCGGCCACCCGGTCCTTGAGGAGATAGCCGACGCCGGTGGTGGAACCGGCCAGCAGTTCGGTGGCGTACTGCTCCTCCACGTACTGCGACAGCACCAGGACACCGAGCCCCGGGTGCTGCTTGCGCAGCTGCACGGCCGCCTTGACGCCCTCGTCCGTGTGGGTCGGTGGCATCCGGACGTCGGCGACCACGACGTCCGGCAGCGCGTCCTGCGCCGCGAACTCCGTGATCGTCTTGATCAGCGCGTCCCCGTCACCGACCCCGGCGACCACGTCGTGCCCGCGGTCGGTCAGCAACCGGGTCAGGCCCTCTCTCAGCAGCACCGAATCCTCGGCGATGACCACGCGCACCCTGTCCTCCACGATCTTTCGGCCCCCCAGCCCGTCCCGGACCGCGCACCGGGTTCGGTCCCCGCCCGCGCCCCGCACATACGTCAGACCCCAGCATCCCAGCATCCGGACCCGCGCGCGGCGTGTTTTCGGGTGGCCACCCGGGGCGCGGGGAGCCGCGTGCCCGGCCCCGACGCCCGGGGGGCGAGTACGGGCAGGGGGTGAGGCCCGATCTTCGGTTCCGGGACGGGGCGGGCCGCGCAGAAAGGGCCGGGGCCGTTCAGAAAGGGGGCGGGGCCGTTCGGAAAGGGCCGGGGCCGGGAACCGGGGAACGCCGTCGTCCCGCGGGGCCGGCGATCCGGCTCCGCGGGACGGGAAGGCCTCAGGCCCGCCAGGGCAGCTCGGCCGTCACCCGCGTCGGCCCCGCCACCGGCGAGTCCACCACGAGGATGCCGTCCACCGCGTCGAGACGCCCGGCGAGCCCGGCGAGCCCCGAGCCCTCCGAGGAGTCCGCGCCGCCCACCCCGTTGTCGACGACCTGGATCATCAGCCGGTTCTCGATCCGCCAGACGTCGACCGTCGCCCGGGTGGCCCGCGAGTGCTTGCTGATGTTCTGCAGCAGCTCGGACACGGTGAAGTACGCGATGCCCTCGATGGCCGGTGCGGGCCGGGCCGGCAGGTCGACCTCGACCTGCACGGGAACGGTGCAGCGCGAGGCGATCGACGACAGCGCCGCGTCCAGCCCCCGGTCCGTCAGCACGGCCGGATGGATACCGCGTGCGAGGTCCCGCAGTTCCTGCAGGGCCGTCTTCACCTCACCGTGCGCCTCGCCCACCATCCGCGCCGCCTCCTGCGGATCCTCCGTGAGCTTCTCCTTCGCCAGCCCCAGGTCCATGGCCAGCGCCACCAGCCGCGCCTGCGCCCCGTCGTGCAGGTCCCGCTCGATACGCCGCAGGTCCGCCGCCGCCGTGTCGACCACGACACCCCGGTCCGACTCCAGCTCCACCACACGCGTGGCCAGCCGTGAAGGCCCCAGCAGCCCGCTCACGAGGAGCCGGTCCACCAGCGTCAGCGCCCGCACGATCCACGGCGTCGCCAGTGTGAGCAGCAGTCCCACCATCGCGGTCACGGTGATCTCGAAGGCGTTGTCCAGGTAGACCCGGTGCGTCTCGTCCCCGTACAGCTGCAGTCCGTCCTGCCCGCCGTACATCGGGAACACCCAGAACCACAGGGGATACGTCAGCAGCGTCCAACCGGTCGCCCAGAGGGTGATGGACACGCAGAAGCTGAACACGGCCCACGGGAAGTGCACGACCGAGTAGAGGGCGTGCCGCCAGGAAGCGCCGCTCCTCAGCGTCGCGCCCACCCAGCTCATCGGACCCTGCTTGCGCATCCGCAGCGGTTCGGGCGCCGCGACGTCGAGCCCCAGCAGCCCGCGGGCGCGGGCCCGCTCCAGCGCGCCCAGCCCGCGGCAGCCCGCGAGCGCCGCGGCGAGCACCGGGATGCCGAGGAACGTGACCAGCAGGCCCACGCCGAGCGACATCATCGTCACGGTGAACGTGAAGGCGACTACGGCGATCGGCAGGTTCAGCACCAGGTAGGCGAACTCACGCAGGCTGCGCGCCTCGATCGGCGCCCGCAGCGCGGCGGGGAGCCGGTGCCACCGCTCCCCGGCGCCCTCCCCTCGGAATCCGGGGCCGTCGTCCCACCCGTATCCCTGTCCGTACTCCGTGGCCATGGCCGCCGTCCGTTTCTGTTAGTCCGCTGGTGTATCTCCACAGTGCTCGGTGCGGCGCTCCCGGGACATGGAGCGCGTCGGCGTCTTGGGCCGGGGGTTTTCCCTACCCCTCGGCATGCCCCGCATCACCTTGCGCACCACCCCGCCGGACCCCCGTCACGGACCGCCCCGCCGCCCGTGCCGCCCCGCCGGACCGCCGGACCGCCGACGGGGCGGCACATATGACGACGCCCCCGGCGCGCCCCTGCGGGGGCGGTCGAGGGCGTGTCGGTCGAGGGCGCGGGTCGAGGGTCTCGGTCGAGGCCGTGGGCCGGGGCTGAGGGCGCGGGCCAAGCGGCCGATGGACCGCGGGCGCGGGCCAAGGGCCCGACGGACCGCGGGCGCGGGTGCGGGGGCGGGGGCGGGGCGCTCCGGACGTCCGGGCGCGCTACTTCCCCTCGGCGCCCTCCGTCCGGTTGCGCCACGGCAGCTCCGCCGTGATCGTCGTCGGCCCGCCGACCGGCGAATCGATGATGAACAGGCCGTCCACCGCGCCGAGCCGCTCCGCGAGCCCCGCCATCCCCGTACCGCCGTCGAGCGAGGCGCCGCCCCGGCCGTCGTCATGGACCTGTATGAGCAGGCGGTTGTCCGAGCGCCACACGTCGACCGAGGCGGACCGTGCCCCGCTGTGCTTGCTGACGTTCTGGAGGAGCTCGGAGACCGTGAAGTACGCGATGCCCTCGATGGCCGCGGCCGGGCGCGCCGGCAGGTCGGCCGTCACCTTCACCGGCACGGTGCAGCGGGCGCCGACCGAGGACAGCGCCGCGTCCAGACCGCGGTCGGTGAGGACGGCCGGGTGGATGCCGCGAGCCAGGTCACGCAGTTCCTGCAAGGCCAGCTTCACCTCGCCGTGCGCCTCGTCGACCATGGCGGCGACGGTCTCGTCGGCCTGGCCCTCCAGCAGCTTCTCCTTCGCCAGACCGAGCCCCATCGCGAGGTTCACCAGCCGCGCCTGCGCCCCGTCGTGCAGGTCCCGCTCGATGCGCCGCAGGTCGGCCGCGGCCGTGTCGACGACCACCCCCCGGTCCGACTCCAGCTCCGCGATCCGCCGCTCCAGTTCGTCGGAGGGGGACAGCAGCGCGCGCACCATCGCCCGGTCCGCGTTGGTCAGGGCGCGCGCGATGAACGGCAGCACCGGCCACAGCACGAACAACGAGGCCAGCGTGACGGTGAAGGTGACGATGCTCCACGGCAGCCGCATGAACTCGTACAGCACCGTCCGCCAGCCGACCGGATCCTTCAACGCCATCCACAGCCAGGTGAAGAACCCGCCCCGCCCGCGCAACGGAAGAGGGCTCGGCTCGTCCACCCGCACCCCGAGCAGCGCCCTGGCCCGGCCCCGCTCCAGCTTCCCCAACTGGCGCGCGCCCAGCAGCCCGGCCGCCAGCAACGGCAGTCCGACCACGGTCACCGTCAGCCCGGCTCCCGCGAACAGCACGGTGACGACGTACGTGAATCCGACGAGCGACATCGGCAGGTTCACCAGGAGATGCGCGATCTCCTTCCACGTGTGCCGGTCATAGGCGAAGCGCGCGCGGGGCGGCCGGTCGGCGCCGCCGTCCGGAGCGCCGGCGGCCAGGATGCGTTCGGTCATAGCGCCACCTTGCCGGGCCGCGGCCCGCGGCGCCATGAGGAGGGCCGCCTCCGTCTCCGGGGGAAAACCCCACCCTCGCCGGCAACCGGGGACGGCCCCGGACCACAGCCCCGGATCGCCCCCCGGGACCGGTCGCGGGCCGGCCCGACCGCGGCCCGGGAACTCCGTCGCACGATGCCTACCCGTGACGGGCTGCTTACGGTCTCTTTAGCAGGCCCTAGACTCCGGTGCGTACAGATCGTCGAACGCGGCGCACCGCACGGCGCGCACGAAGGCGCACGCGTAGTCCTACGGGCTCCCACGGGGGCCCGTACCAGGTCATACGAGGTCAGGGAGCGAGGGGCGGACGTGCCGGAACCGACCATGGTCGCGGCGGCCGGAACCACTGGAACCGAAGCCGGGACCGGGACCGCCGGAACCTTCCTCGCGGCGGACTACTTCCAGTCCTATTCGGTCGTCGGACTGCTCGCGGCGGTCGGCGTGCTGTTCGTCGCCGTCGCCTTCGGAGCGGGCCGCCTGCTGCGGCCCGTCGTCCCGACACCCGAGAAGCTCATGACGTACGAGTGCGGAGTCGACCCCGTCGGCGAGGGCTGGGCCCACACCCAGGTCCGCTACTACGTCTACGCCTTCCTCTACGTGATCTTCGCCGTCGACTCGATCTTCCTCTTCCCGTGGGCGACGGTCTTCGCCGCTCCGGGCTACGGCGCGGCGACGCTCGTGGAGATGTTCATCTTCCTCGGCTTCCTGGCCGTCGGCCTGCTGTACGCCTACAAGAAGGGCGTCCTGGAATGGACGTGACCCCCGAAGCGGCTTCTCCGGAACCCGTGTACCTGCCGGAGCCGAAGCGGCTGGGCGCACTCGCCCGCCTCGCCCCCGAGCCGATGAAGGTGGTCCTGAACTGGGGCCGCCGCTACTCGCTCTGGGTCTTCAACTTCGGCCTCGCCTGCTGCGCGATCGAGTTCATCGCGGCGTCGATGGCCCGGCACGACTTCATCCGCCTCGGCGTCATCCCCTTCGCGCCGGGCCCGCGCCAGGCCGACCTGATGGTCGTCTCCGGCACGGTCACGGACAAGATGGCCCCCGCCGTGAAGCGCCTGTACGAGCAGATGCCCGAGCCGAAGTACGTCATCTCCTTCGGCGCCTGCTCGAACTGCGGCGGCCCGTACTGGGACTCGTACTCCGTGACGAAGGGCGTCGACCAGATCATCCCGGTCGACGTGTACGTGCCGGGCTGCCCGCCCCGCCCGGAGGCGCTGCTCCAGGGCATCCTCAAGCTCCAGGAGAAGATCGCCCGGGAGTCGCTGGGGGAGCGGTACGGCTCCGCCGCCGGTGACCGCCCCTCCGCGGCCGCGCTGCAGAGCGGGCTCGTGCGACCGCCGGCGACGCCTCCGGCCACGGAGGACGCCCGATGACGACGACCGGATGGCTTCCCGCTCCCGTGGAGGAACTCTTCGGCCCGGACGCCACCGCCGAGGAGTCGTACGAGGTACTGACGGTCGACGTGCCGCCGGCCTCCTGGCTCGCCTCCCTGGAGAGCGCGCGTGACGCACTCGGCTGCACCTACTTCGACTGGCTGAGCGCCGTCGACGAACCCGGCACGGGCTTTCGGGTCTCGGCGCACGTGGTCGCGCTGGCCCCCGTACGCCGCCTGCTCGTCCGTACGACGGTGCCGCACTCCGCACCCGTCCTCCCCTCCGCCGTCGAGGTCTACGCGGGCGCCGCCTGGCACGAACGCGAGACCCACGAGATGTTCGGCGTCGCCTTCGAAGGCCACCCCGGCCTGGACCCGCTCCTCCTTCCCGACGGCTTCGAGGGCCACCCCCTCCGCAAGGACTTCGTCCTGGCCGCCCGCGTGGCGAAGGCCTGGCCGGGCGCGAAGGAACCCGGCGAGTCGGAACACGGCGGCCCGAAACGCCGCCAGATGCTCCCGCCGGGCGTCCCCGACCCGAACGAGTGGGGCCCCTTGAAGGGCCAACTCCCCCCGGCCCCGGCCCGCCCGGCCCGAGGCGCCCCCCGCGCACCCGGCGACCGCCCGGTACGCCGCGCACGCACAGCAGGAGAAGGCTCAGCCAGCCAAACGGCGACACGCACGGCTGGGACACCCGCCGCAGGGACTCCTGCGGCTGGAACGACTGCCGCCGGGACTCCTGCTGCTGGAACGCCTGCTACTGAGGCAACTGCCGTTGGGACGCCTGTTGCCGGGGCCCAGGGTTCTGGGGCGTCGGGGTCTGGGGTGCCGACTCCGGCGTCGGGGTCGGCGTCGGCCGATGCAGGGGCGCCGGCTGCCGCGGCGCCTGCGTCTGTGGGGCCGACGACTGCGACGCCCGCGGCTGCGGAGCCGGAGTCCCCGTCGCCCGGCTCGACGGCGCAGGGTTCCGCGACGCCCGCTTCCGAGGCAGCGGATCCCGCCACCTCGGGAGCAGCTTCCGCCGGTGCGCGCGCGGTCCCTACCGGTGCCACGCCTGACGCTCCGGCAGCGTCGAAGACACCTGCTGAGCCGGAGATTCCGGCCGGGCCGGAAACTGCCGTCGAGCCGAACGCCCCGGTCCAGCCCGCCACTCCGGCTGAGCCGAAGGCCTCCACTGAGCCGGGGACCGCGGTCGATTCGAAGGCGTCCAGCGAACCGAACGCGACGCGCGATGCGGGGGCATCCGGCGATCCGCAGGCGCCCGCCGAGCCGACTGCGCCCGCTGAGCCGACTGCGTCCGCCGAGCCGACTGCGCCCGCTGAACCGACTGCGCCCGCCGAGCCAAAGGCATCCGCCGAGCCCAAGACGCCCACGGCCTCGCGCAGTTCTGATGCCCCTTGGCACCATGCCCGCCCCGCCTTCGACGAGCCCGGGCAACCGGCGGACACGGGGGCCACCGCGCCTCGGCCCCAGCCCGTCGCGGCATCGGCATCCGATGAGCCCCCGCCACCGGAGGAGCCGTCGACGCCCGGGGAAGCCGATGACTCGCACGACCCAAGCGCCCCGCACGACCCAAGCGCCCCGCACGGCCCCCGTCACCCCTATGACCCCGAAGGTCCCGACAGCCCCACAGGAGGCACGCAGTGAACGACGCTCTCGACGTCGCCCTGCGACTCCTCGTCGTCTTCGTCGTGTTCCTGACGTTCCCCCTGCTCGTGGGTCAGGCCGAGCACAAGGTGATGGCCCACATGCAGGGCCGCCTCGGCCCCATGTACGCGGGCGGCTTCCACGGGTGGGCCCAACTCGTCGCGGACGGCGTCAAGTTCGCGCAGAAGGAAGACATCGTCCCCGCGGGCGCGGACCGCCGTGTCTTCCAGCTCGCCCCCGCCGTCGCCCTCCTGCCGTACCTTCTCGTCCTCCTCGCCATCCCGATCGGCCCGGGCGAGGGCGCGGTCGGCGAGGTCGTCGACGCGGGCATCTTCTTCGTCCTCGCCGTGATGGGCGTGAGCGTCCTCGGCTCGCTCATGGCGGGCTGGGCCTCGGCCAACAAGTTCTCCCTCCTCGGCGGCCTCCGCACCGCCGCCCAGCTCCTCGCGTACGAACTCCCCATGCTGCTGACCGCCGCCTCGGTCGCCATGGCGGCGGGCACGGTCTCCCTCCCCGGCATCGTCGACGCGTTCGAGTGGTGGTGGCTGCCCTGGCAGATCGTCGGCGCGATCGTCTTCTTCGTGGCGGGCCTCGCCGAACTCCAGCGCCCTCCCTTCGACATGCCGGTGGCCGACTCGGAGATCATCTTCGGCGCGTACACCGAGTACACCGGTCTGCGCTTCGCGCTGTTCCTCCTCGCCGAGTACGCCGGAATCGTCGTCCTGTGCGGCCTGACCACCGTGCTGTTCCTGGGCGGCTGGCACGGCCCGTGGGGTGCCGACGGCCTCGGGTGGGTCTGGACCCTGCTGAAGGCGGCCGCCCTCGCCTTCGTCGTCATCTGGCTGCGCGTGACCTACCCCCGTCTGCGCGAGGACCAGCTCCAGAAGCTCGCCTGGACCGTCCTCGTCCCCCTCTCCCTCGCCCAGATCGCCCTCACCGGCATCGTCAAGGTGGTGATCGCGTAACCATGGCTGAGTCCCTCCCGCCCTCCCGTCCCCGCATTCCCGGCTCAGGTCTGGCCAAGGGCCTGGCCGTCACCCTCCGCACGATGACGAAGAAGACCGTCACCGCGCAGTACCCGGACGCCCAGCCCGAACTGCCGCCACGCACCCGTGGCGTCATCGGCCTCTTCGAGGAGAACTGCACGGTCTGCATGCTGTGCGCCCGCGAGTGCCCGGACTGGTGCATCTACATCGACTCCCACAAGGAGACGGTCCCGCCCGCAGCGCCCGGCGGCCGCGAGCGCAGCCGCAACGTCCTCGACCGCTTCGCCATCGACTTCTCCCTCTGCATGTACTGCGGTATCTGCATCGAGGTCTGCCCCTTCGACGCCCTCTTCTGGTCCCCCGAGTTCGAGTACGCCGAGACCGACATCCACGAGCTCACCCACGAACGCGACAAGCTCCGCGACTGGATGTGGACCGTCCCGGCCCCGCCGGCCCTCGACCCCGGCGCCGAGGAACCCAAGGAGATCGCCGCCGCCCGCAAGACCGCCGAGAAGCTGGCAACGGCGCAGGCCCAGGCACAGGCGCAAGCCCAGGCTCCGACCGAGCTCGACGACCCGCAGGGAGGCACATCGTGACCCCCGCCGCGGCCACCGTCACGGCGGCGCGGACCGCGACCACGGCCGCCGAGACCCACGGCTTCCTCTCACCGACGGGCGTCGAGATCGCCTTCCTCCTCGTCGGCCTGGTCACCTTCGGCGCCGCGATCGTCACGGTCACCACGAAGCAGCTGGTGCACGCCGCCCTGTGGCTGGTGGTCGCCCTCGGTGGCCTCGCCGTCGAATACCTCCTCCTCACGGCCGAGTTCATCGCCTGGGTGCAGGTCCTGATCTACGTCGGTTCCGTCGTCGTCCTCCTTCTCTTCGGCCTGATGCTCACCAGGGCCCCCATCGGCCGCTCCCCGGACGCCGACTCCGGCAACCGCTGGGCCGCGCTCACCGTGGCGCTCGCCGCGGCCGCCGCCCTCGTCTGGGTCGTCGTCGACGCCTTCCGGACGACCTGGATCGACCTGGACGGCGCCGCCGCCGGCTCCACCGCGGTCACCGGCGCGAGCCTCTTCCAGAGCTGGGTGCTCCCCTTCGAGGCCCTCTCGGTCCTGCTGCTCGCCGCCCTCGTCGGCGCGATCGTCCTCTCCCGCAGGGCGAAGGCGAAGGAGACGGCCACCGCGAACACCCCGAGCCCCCGGAGCGACAGCCCCCGCGGAGACGGCTCCCGCAGCAGCGCCTCCCGTGACGAGGGCCGCAAGGGCGGGGCCGCGCCCGGCGACGCCCCCCGGAGCGACAAGGAAGGCGCCCGCTGATGCACCTCGCCTACCCGGCCGTACTCTCCGCCCTCCTCTTCTCCACGGGCCTGTACGGCGTCCTCGCACGCCGCAACGCGATCCTGGTCCTGATGTCCGTCGAGCTGATGCTCAACGCCGTCAACCTCAACCTCGTCGCCTTCGACGTCTGGCTCAGCAGGACCGCCCAGGACACCCTGCACTCCGGCCAGGCCCTCACCCTGTTCACCATCGCCATCGCCGCCGCCGAGATCGGCATCGGCCTGGCGATCGTCCTCGCCGTCCACCGCAACCGCGGCACCGCGGACATCGACAAACTCCGCGACACCGCCGAGTCCGCCGATGACGACGGCACCGACGACGGCACCGACGACGACTCCGAGGCCGCCCGCAGCGAGCCGGCCGAGAAGGCTGAGGCCACCGCGTGACCACGACCACCCTCGCCGTCCTCGTCCCCCTCCTCCCGTTCCTGGGCGCCGCCGCCGGCCTGCTCCTCGGCCGCACGGCCCCCGGATTCGTACGCCCCCTCGCCGTCCTGCCCTCCCTCGCCGCCCTCGGCCTCGCCGTGGCCGTCGCCGTACGCCAGGGCGGCGACCGGGCCGTGAACGCGGCGACCGAGCTCACCCCCACCGGCTCGGTCCCCATCGAGCTGGCCCTGCACATCGACGGCTTCGCCGCCCTCGTCGCCGTCGTCGTGGGCCTGGTCGCGACCTGCGTGCAGATCTACTCGACGGGCTACCTGCGCGACGACCCGCGCTACCCCTCGTACGCCGCTCTCGTCTCCCTCTTCACCTCCGCCATGCTGCTCGTCGTCTACTCCGGCGACCTGATGGTGCTGCTGGTCGGCTGGGAGGTCATGGGCATCTGCTCGTACTTCCTCGTCGGGCACTACTGGGAGACCCCGGAAGCCCGGGCCGCCTCCCTCAAGGCCTTCCTCGTCACCAAGCTCGGCGACGTCCCCTTCCTGATCGGCCTGTTCGCACTCGCCGCCGACGCCGGGTCCTTCCGCATCACGAAGATCCTCGGCACCGTCGCGAGCGGCGGACTCGACCACCCGACCCTGATCGCCCTGCTGCTCCTCGCCGGCGTGGCGGGCAAGTCGGCGCAGTTCCCCCTCCACACCTGGCTCCCCGACGCCATGGCGGGCCCCACCCCCGTCTCCGCGCTGATCCACGCCGCGACGATGGTCGCCGCCGGTGTCTACTTCGTCGCCCGGCTCCTCCCGGTCTTCACCGCATCCGCCGCCGCACTGGTCGTCCTCGCCGTGATGGCCGCCGTGACCATGACCGGCTCCGCCCTCGCCGCCCTCGCCCAGGACGACATCAAACGCGTCCTCGCGTACTCGACGATCGGCCAGCTCGGCTACATGACCGGCGCACTCGCCGTCGGCGACCGTGGTGCCGCCGTCTTCCACCTCCTCGCGCACGGCGCCTTCAAGGCGCTGCTGTTCCTCGCGGCGGGCGTGATCATCCACGCCGCCGGCACCAACTCCCTCGCCGCCATGTCCCGTATGAAGGACCTGCGGGCCCGCGTCCCCGACGCCTACTGGACGATGACCGTGGCGCTCCTCGCGCTCGCCGCGATCCCGCCCTTCAGCGGCTTCTTCTCCAAGGAGGGCGTCCTCGGCGCCGCCGAGCACATCGTCACCGGTCACGGCGAGGGCGTTCCCGGCGCCGCGGGCTGGATCGTCCTCGTCGCCGGTCTGGCCGCGGCCCTGCTCACCGCGGCCTACGCGATGCGCCTGTGGCTGCTCACCTTCCGCGGCCACGGCACCCCGGCCCCCGACCACGGCAGGCAGCCCGTCGCCATGAACGCCGTCCTGTGGGTGCTCGCCCTCCCGTCACTCGCTGTCGGACTCGCCACCGGCCTGCTGCCCGACTGGTTCGACGGCCGGGACCTGACCCCGACCCTCGCCACCTCCGTCCTCGGCACCGGCGTCGCCCTGGTCGGCGGCATCGTCACGTACGGCGCGTGGCGGCACACCACCGCCATGGCGGCCCACGTCCCACTGGGCGCGGTCGCGGCCCACCCGGACGCCGACGGCGGCCTGGTCGAGGCCGAGGCCATCGCGAGCCACGCACCCGCGTACGGGAACGTGGCCTCCGCGCCCGACCCGGCGGACCCCGGCCGACTCCTGCTGGGCCCGCTGCACCGCCACGCGGCTGTCGGCTTCCACCTCGACGCGGTGTACGCGATGCTCTTCGTCCGCCCGGTCCAGGCCGCGGCCACCCTCGTCCGGTTCCTCGACCGTGAAGTCGTCGACACCTACGTACGGGGCGCGGGCGCACTGCCCCGCTGGCTCGGTGCGGCCGTCCGGCGCGCCCAGACCGGCAATCTGCAGACCTATGTGAGCGCGCTGCTCGCCGGCACCGTCGTCCTGGCGGTCGCCGCCCTCCTCGTCGCCACCACGGGAGCGTGAGCAGGCGTGATCGATATCAACGAGTCCGTGATGCAGTTCCTTCTCGCGTTCATCGTCGTCGCCCCGCTCATCGGGGCCGCCGCGGCTCTCCTGCCGGCCCCGCCCGGGCTGAAGGGGAAGTCGCCCGAGCAGGCCGTGCTGCGGCACGGCGTGACCGTCACCGGCGCCGTACTCATCGCCGCGATCGTCCTCGCGCTCGGCTTCGACCACGACGTCCCGGTCAAGGCACAGCGGATGCAGGCCACGACGGACATCAGCTGGATCCCCGCGCTCGACGTGCGGATCCATCTCGGCATCGACGGCATCTCTCTCCCCCTCCTCGTGCTGACCGCGCTGCTGACCTTCCTCTGCGCGCTGTACTCCTACTTCAATATGCCGTCGGGCCCGTCCCCGAAGGCATTCGTGGCGCTCGTCCTCGTCCTCGAGTCCGGCACCCTCGCGACCTTCGCCGTCCTCGACCTGCTGCTGTTCTTCCTGGCGTTCGAGATGGTGCTCATCCCGATGTACTTCCTCATCGCCCGCTGGGGCGGTGAGCAGAAGCAGGCCGCCGCCTGGAAGTTCATCCTCTACACGCTGCTCGGTTCGGTCGTCATGCTGCTCGGCCTGCTCCTGATCGGAATCAGGGCGGGCACTTTCGACATGGTGGCACTCGCCACTGACAGTCACCCCGAGCTGACCACATCCGTGCAGGTCATCGCCGTTCTGGCGATCGGGATCGGGCTCGCGGTCAAGACCCCGATGTGGCCGTTGCACAGCTGGCTGCCGGACGCCCACACCGCCGCGCCGACGGTCGGTTCGGTCCTGCTGGCCGGTGTCCTGCTGAAGATGGGCACGTACGGGTTCGTCCGGATCCTGCTGCCCGTCACGCCGGACGGCATGAGCGTCTTCGCCCCGTACCTCGCGGCCTTCGCGGTCGTCGGGATCATCTACGGTTCGCTGGCCTGCCTGGCTCTCGCCAGGCAGGGCGCGAAGGGCGATCTCAAGCGGCTCATCGCGTACTCCTCGGTCGGCCACATGGGCTTCGTGCTCCTCGGCATCGCGTCGATGACCCCGACCGGCGTGAACGGTGCCCTGTTCGCGAACATCGCCCACGGCCTCATCACCGGCCTCCTGTTCTTCCTCGTCGGCGCGCTCAAGGACCGCACGGGCACGACCGACCTCGACACCCTCGCGGACAAGTCCGGAGCCGCGCTCTACGGCAAGGCGCCCCGCCTCGGCGGCCTGCTCGCCTTCGCGGCCGTCGCCTCGCTCGGACTGCCGGGCCTCGCCGGGTTCTGGGGCGAGATGCTCGCGCTGTTCGGCGCGTTCGACCCCGCCGACGACCTCAGCCGCCCCGCGTTCCTGACGTTCATGGCGATCGCCGCGTTCGGCACCCTGCTCACTGCCGCGTACATGCTCATCGTGGTCCGCCGCGTCTGCATGGGCGCCGCTCCGGAGAGGGACGGCCCGAAGCTCACCGACGTCCGGAGTTACGAGTTCGCGGCCTGGACCCCGCTCGTCGTCCTCACCGTCGTCGCCGGGCTCTGGCCCAAGGCCCTTCTCGGCCTGACCGACCCGGCCGTGCAGCAGCTCTTCGCAGGAGGCACCCGATGAGCTCGCAGGCCCAGTCCCTGGTCCAGTCCGTCGACTGGCTCGCGATCGCCCCGCCCACCATCGCGGCGGTCGTCGGACTCGTGGTGCTCGTCACCGACCTCTTCGTGGGCGACAGGAAGAAGGGCCTGCTCGGCTGGATCTCCGTCGCGGGGCTCGCCGTCTCCGCGCTCGCCCTGCTGCCCCTCCTGGACGGCGACCGCTCCACGTTCTGCCTGACGGGCGACGCGAACGTGTGCAGTTACACGGCCGACCGGTTCACGCTGGTCGTCCAGTTCCTCGTCCTCGGCGGCGCACTCCTCGCGGCGCTCCTGTCGATGACCGCCCTCAAGGACGCCGAAAGGGAACTCCCCGAAGGCGAGTTCTGGTTCCTGCTGCTCTCCTCGGCCGCGGGCGCCGCCCTCCTGCCCGCCTCGCGCGATCTCGCCACCCTGATCGTCGCCCTGGAGGTCGCCTCCCTGCCGGCCTTCGCCCTCGTGGGCATCAGGCACGGCGACCGGAAGTCCTCCGAAGCGGCCCTGAAGTTCTTCCTGTCCTCGGTCACCGCGACCGCCGTGAGCCTCATGGGCGTCAGCTTCGTCTACGCGTCGACAGGCACCCTGTACCTCACCGAGATCGCCACCAGGATCGAGGACGTCGACGCCCAACTGCACACGCTCGCCCAGGCGGGCGTCGTCCTCACCCTCGTCGGCTTCGCCTTCAAGACGGCCGCCGTGCCCTTCCACTTCTGGGTGCCCGACACCTACGTGGGCGCGCCTCTCCCGGTCGCCGCCTACCTGTCCGTCGTCGGCAAGGCGGTCGGCTTCTCCGGCCTGATCCTCGTCACCGTGATCGCCCTCCCGTCGTACGCGGACGTCTGGGGGCCGGCCCTGGCCGCCCTCGCCGCCCTCACCATGACGATCGGCAACGTGGGCGCCCTGCGGCAACGGTCCACGCGCGCGTACAGCGCGGTTCGCCTCCTCGCCTGGTCGTCCGTGGGCCAGGCCGGCTACCTCCTGGTGCCGATCGCGGCCGCCGCGTACTCCGAGGACGCCGAGAAGGCCATCGGCTCCACCGTCGCGTACGCCCTCATGTACGCCGCCGTGAACCTCGGGGCCTTCGCGGTGGCCGCCCTGGTGGCCCGTACGAAGCCGCTGAACCGCGTCAGCGACTACCGCGGCCTCTACGCCTCCCGCCCTCTCGCCGCGCTCGTCCTCGGCTTCTTCCTGCTCTGCCTGGCCGGTCTGCCGCCGGGCGTCATCGGCCTCTTCGCGAAGGTCACGGTCTTCTCGGCCGCCGTGGAGGCGGGCCTCGGCTGGCTCGCCGTGGTCATGGCCGTCAACGTCGTGATCGCGCTGTTCTACTACCTCCAGTGGACGACGCTGCTGTTCCGCGCCCCCGAGGGAGAGCCCGAGGCTCACCGCGTACCGGCCCCCCTCACCGCGGCGATCGCCCTGACCGCCGTCCTGGGCGTCGCGCTCTCCGGAGCACCTCAGCTCATCCTGCGTTTCTCGGACACCGGCCTCTTCTGACGCCGTTCCTGACGCATCCGCACGCGCGCGTGGCCCGGCCGCCCGGCACGCGCGCGTGCCGAGGTGTCGTCCCGTCACCCGGACGGCCCACGCGCTGCGCCGCGCGCACAAGGGAACTAGTGCCCCCCGCCTGGCGTTGACCAGTGAGGGAGGGTCCACTGGACCGTGGAGTCACGGAACCAGTGGCGTCAGAGATCGACAAGCAAGGGTTCCCCTGCCGCACGATTTGGAGGGCGTACCGTGCACCGCCGGCACAACGGGCTCAGGACCGCCGTACTCCTCGGGGGACTGTCCGCACTCATCATCGTCATCGGCAGCTTCTTCGGCCGTATGGGCCTGGTAGTCGCACTCTTCATCGCGATCGGTACGAACGCGTACGCGTACTGGAACAGCGACAAACTGGCTCTACGCGCGATGCGCGCGCGCCCGGTGAGCGAGTTCGAGGCCCCGGCCCTCTACAAGATGGTCCGTGAGCTCTCCACACAGGCCCGCCAGCCCATGCCCCGCCTGTACATCTCCCCGACGGAAGCGCCGAACGCGTTCGCGACGGGCCGCAATCCGCGCAACGCCGCGGTGTGCTGCACCGAGGGCGTCCTGCGCATCCTGAACGAACGGGAACTGCGTGGCGTCATCGGCCACGAGCTGAGCCACGTCTACAACCGCGACATCCTCATCTCGTCCGTCGCCGGCGCCCTGGCCTCCGTCATCATGTTCCTGGTCAACTTCGCCTGGCTGATCCCGATCGGCCGGTCGAGCGACGACGACGGACCCGGCCTCCTCGGCATGCTGATGATCGTCATCCTCGGTCCGATCGCCGCGTCCCTCATCCGGCTTGCCATCAGCCGCTCCCGGGAGTACGAGGCGGACGCGTCCGGCGCCCAGCTCACCGGCGACCCGCTGTCCCTCGCGAGCGCCCTGCGCAAGCTGGAGGCGGGCACCAAACAGCTTCCGCTGCCCCCGGAGCCACGTATCGAGACCGCGAGCCACATGATGATCGCCAACCCCTTCCGTCCGGGCCAGGGACTCTCCAAGATGTTCTCTACGCACCCGCCGATGGCGGAGCGCATCGCCCGGCTCGAGCAGATGGCAGGTCGCCAACAGTGAAGACAATCCTCAACGTCATTTGGCTGGTCCTGAGCGGCTTCTGGCTGTTCCTGGGCTACCTGGTCGCGGGCGTGCTGCTGTGCATCACGATCATCGGGATCCCGTTCGGCATCGCGTCGTTCCGTATCGGCGCCTACGCGCTGTGGCCGTTCGGCCGGACGACGGTGGAGCGCCGTGACGCGGGCGCGCCGTCCTTCATCGTCAACATCCTGTGGCTGGTCCTCGCCGGCTGGTGGCTGGCCCTCGCGCACATCGTCACGGGCCTCCTCCAGTGCGTCACGATCATCGGCATCCCCCTGGGCATCGCCAACTTCAAGCTGATCCCGGTGTCGCTGTTCCCGCTGGGACGCGAAATCGTGAGCACGGACCAGCCGTTCACGTCGTCGGTCCGATAGAGCGGCTCCCGGAGTGCGGCGTCCGAAGTACGTCTTGAAGGCGTACGACGCCGACGCGGAGGACGACGAGACCTGGGCCCTGTGTGCGGACGCCGAGAACCTCTTCGGCGATCCGCCCGCTCCCGCCCGCGGGACGTACGAGCTGATCGGCTGCGCCCCCGAAGGCACGCTGCGCGAAGTGCTCGCACGCGCGCGTGCCGACGGCTCGGCCCCGCTCGGCACCCTCGCCCTGGAAATCCTCGACAAGCAGGGCGAACGGGTCGAGGAGTGGTCCCTGGAGGACGTACGCGTCCTCGGGGACCGCCCGTGCGCGCGCGACCTGTCGCTGCGCGACATCACGATCGAGGCGCGCGAGGCCCCGCACAACCCGTTCGACTATCCGCAGTGCCCGCCGCTCTCCCCGGGCTACCGGCTCCTCGGCCGCGAGGACGTGCCCCATGGCAGCTGCCGGGACCTGGCACACGTCCCGGAAGGGCAACCGGACCCGGTGGAACCGCCCGTCCGGCTGCTGGGCTGCTCCCCGCAAGGCGCCCTCCGTACGGCCCTGGACGCGGGCGAGGAAGACCTCGGCCACGCCAAGCTGATACGCCTCGACACGGCGGGACGCCCCGTCGAGTCCGCCGTCGAGGGCGAACTCGTCGCGTGGATCCCCTCGGCGCGCGGCCGCGGCCTGGTGGACCTCACACTGGAGCCCTGGTCGGAGCGGCCGCCGACCGCGGCCGAAGAGGTCTGGGAGCTGTGGGACACCGGTCCGCCCTCCGAGCCCGGTCGCTGGGCCCGGTGCGGCCCGGAGGGCCGTCGCCACTGGCGGCACACGGCACGGGAGCACCACCAGCCGGGCAGGCCCGACGCGGAGCCCGGGGCCACATATCACCTCGAAGGCCGCCTCATCATCGACGAGCCGGGCTTCTTCTGCGCGCTCGGCGAGGCGGTCAACGGACCGGGCGGCTACTTCGGCTGGGGCCTCGACGCACTCGCGGACTGCCTCCGTGGCCGCTGGGGCGCCCGGCTGCCCTTCACCCTGGTCTGGCACGACGCTGAGGTCGCCCGCACCTGCCTCGGTCTCGTCCCGCGCACCGGCGACCGCCCGTGGACGTTCGAGGAGCTCCTCGCCTTCCTCGTGGACGAGGGCGTCGACGTCCGTCTCGACTGAGAGTTGTCCACAGGACGGCTCCGGGGGTTGTCCACAGGCTCGCCCGGCTGTCGGTGGCGCGCTGCATCATGAACGCATGACCGAGATCGAGCAGTTGCTGGTACGTGTCTCCACAGAGGCGCGCAACTCCAGGCCGTGGGGCTGGCCCTCGCTCCCCGCACCGGTGGACGCGGCCACGCTCGCCCGCGCGGAGTCCGCACTGGGCTTCGCCGTGCCGCCGCTGCTCGCCGCTCTCTACCTGCGGATAGGAGACGGGGGATTCGGTCCGGAGTACGGCCTGTTGCCCCTGCTCGACAGCGCGCCCTCGGGCGAGCCTGCCGTCGTTGCGCAGTATCTCGCCCACCGTGAGAGCGGCCGCGAGGACCCCGACTGGCCCTGGCCGGACGGCGTCCTTCCGATATCCCACTGGGGCTGCGGAATGTACGCGTGCGTGGACTGCCGCACCCCGGACGGCACGGTCCTTCTGTTCGAGCCGAACGCCGACGACGCCGACCACGCGTGGTACGTGGACGCCCCCACCCTCACGGCCTGGCTTCGCGCCTGGCTCGACGGCACCGGCTGGTACGACGAGCTCAACGACGGGGCCGACCTGGAGCCTTGGGACGACTTCCGCATACGTACGGGGGCGGCGCGAGCCTCCTAGCGCGCTGACCCCGGCGCCGGCCAGGACCCCACGGTCGCCGCAAGCCCCTACCTGCCCCCGCTCATCGATGTTCCCCGGGGCTCGATCAGCGCGGGACCAGCCGCCTCCGTACCCCGTACGCGACCGCCCCCAGCCCCAGTACGCCGACGCCCACGACCACAGACACCCAGGGCAGGGCGAAAGCCAGCGTCACACACCCCACCAGTCCCAGCGCGGGCACGACCCGTGACACGACCGCCGAACTCAGCGTCCAGGCGGAGGCATTGGCGATCGCGTAGTACACCAGCACCCCGAAGGAGGAGAAGCCGATCGCACCCCGCACATCCACCGTCGCGGCCAGCACGGCGACCACCGCCCCGACAGCGAGCTCCGCCCGGTGCGGTACCTGGAAACGCGGATGCACGGCGGCCAGCCCGCTCGGAAGATGCCGGTCGCGGGCCATGGCCAGCGTCGTCCGTGACACCCCCAGGATCAGTGCGAGAAGGGACCCGAGCGCCGCCACGGCGGCACCCACCCGTACGACCGGTACGAGTGCCGGCGCCCCCGCGGCGCGTACCGCGTCCGTGAGCGGTGCTGTCGCCTGCCCGAGGCCCCCCGGCCCCAGGACGGAGACGACCGCCACCGCCACAGCCGCGTACACGACCAGTGCGATACCCAGCGCGAGCGGGATCGCTCGCGGAATGGTGCGCGCCGGATCCCGTACCTCTTCGCCGAGAGTCGCGATCCGCGCGTACCCGGCGAACGCGAAGAACAACAGGCCGGCCGCCTGCAGAACCCCTCCCACACCCCCCGAGACGCCCACGTCGAGCCGTCCGGCGTCGGCGGCCCCGGAGGTGAGACACCCGACGACCACGGAAGCGAGGACCGCGAGGACGACAGCGACGATCACCCGGGTCAGCCACGCGGACTTCTGGACACCGCCGTAGTTCACCGCGGTCAGCGCCACCACGGCCCCGACGGCCACCGCGTGCGCCTGACCCGGCCAGACGTACGTGCCGACGGTGAGCGCCATCGCCGCACACGAGGAGGTCTTCCCGACGACGAACGACCAGCCCGCCAGGTATCCCCAGAACGCGCCGAGCCGCTCCCGCCCGTACACGTACGTGCCGCCCGACGCGGGAAAGCGGGCGGCGAGGCGAGCCGAAGAAGCCGCGTTGCAGTAGGCGACGACGGCCGCGACGCCCAGCCCGAGGAACAGCCCGGACCCCGCGGCCCGGGCCGCGGGACCCAGCGCGGCGAAGATCCCCGCGCCGATCATCGAGCCGAGACCGATGACCACGGCGTCCCCGACGCCGAGTGTCCGCCGCAGCTCCGCACCGCTCGACGGTGAGCCGGACGGCGACGACCCGGACGGCGACGACCCAGACGGCGACGTCCCGGAGGGCGACGAATCTGGTCGGGCGGAATCGGACTGTGGCATGGGCCGCACCCTACTGATCGTCGCAACCGCGAACCGACGCGCCGACGTCCTCCCCAGTAACAACGAACGAACAGCACGACGAACGAACAGAACAGCGAACTGGCAGAACACCGCACGAACAGAAGCCAGAAGAACGACCAGAAGCACGACAGCGGCACAACAGAGGCATGACAGCGGTACGACCACAGCCTGGTGCGAGCAGGATCACAGCACAGGCACAGCACGAAAGGGCAGGTTCACGGCATGGGCATCATCAGCTGGATCATTCTGGGGCTGCTGGCCGGCGCCATCGCCAAGTTCCTGCTGCCGGGACGTGATCCCGGTGGCTTCATCGGTACGACACTGATCGGTGTCGCGGGCGCGTTCATCGGCGGCTGGATATCCGCACGCTGGCTGGACCACCCGATCGCCAAGGACTTCTACGACGGCACCACCTGGGCCGCCGCGATCGGCGGCTCGCTCGTGCTGCTGGTCGCGTACCGCATCATGTTCGGCCACTCGCGCAGGTGAGCTCGCCCTCCAGGCCGCGGCTGCGGCCTGGGACGGGAAAGGGCGGGCACCAGGGGCGCCCGCCCTTTCCCGTACGCGCGACGGCCGTCCGTGGAACAGCCCGGAACAGCCGGAACAGCCGGAACGTCACCGGTAGTTGACGAACTGCAGCGCGAAGTCGAAGTCCTTGCCCTTGAGCAGGGCCTGCACGGCCTGCAGGTCGTCACGGCTCTTCGAGCTGACGCGCAGCTCGTCGCCCTGCACCTGCGCCTTCACGCCCTTCGGACCCTCATCGCGAATGATCTTCGCGACCTTCTTCGCGTTGTCCTGGGAGATGCCCTCCTCGATCGTCGAGAAGATCTTGTACTCCTTGCCGGAGAGCTGCGGCTCGCCGGCGTCCAGCGCCTTCAGCGAGATGCCCCGCTTGACCAGCTTGGACTGGAAGACGTCGAGGATGGCCTTGACCCGCTCCTCGGAATTCGCCTCCATCAGGATCTTCTCGCCGGACCAGGAGATGGAGGCGCCCACGTTCTTGAAGTCGTAGCGCTGCGAGATCTCCTTGGCGGCCTGGTTGAGGGCGTTGTCGACCTCCTGCCGCTCGACCTTCGAGACGATGTCGAAACTGGAGTCGGCCATGTCCTGTGGCTCCTTGTATCGGGGTGCGTAGTGGCGGCCGCCGAACCCGCTTCGGTCCCGGGCCGCATCCGCATAAGCCTAGTCATCCCCTCCCCTCCGAGCACCGATCAATCAGGTGGCGAAGCACCCCCGGGCATCGGGTATCGTTTACGTCGTTGCCACGGAGCGCCGCCGAAAAGCGGTTCGAATGGCAGCTACCCCGGCGGTGTGCCCGAGCGGCCAAAGGGAGCAGACTGTAAATCTGCCGGCTCAGCCTTCCCAGGTTCGAATCCTGGCGCCGCCACGCTGAGAGAAGAAACCCTCTCTGAACTGCGATTATGCAGTTCAGAGAGGGTTTCTTCGTGTTCGGGCGACCCCATGCGCCGACGACGGCGGCACGCGATATCGGGGCAAGAGTCGAACAGCGCGACGGCCCAACGACGGCCCCGGGGATGTCCCAGGGCGCCACGTGGACGCCTTGTGGACGGTGTCCATCGCGAGCAGGTAATCGGGACCGCCGGGGCAGGCGCGGCGATGCTGCCGGGTCAGCCGCTCCAGGCGGTCTACGGCGCTCCGGGCGGTCCTTCGCCGCGGAGTGCGCCGACCCCGGTGCCCGCCGTTTTCTTCGTACGCTGGACCCATGTCCTCACGCCGCCGAAACTGCCCCGAGTGCCGTCGCGAGATCGCCGTCGTCGCCGGACGGTTCGCTCGGCACGACCCGCCGGGCGCGCGGGGGAGCGGGGAACTCGTGTCCTGCCCGGGCTCGCGCAGGCAGGCGGAGCTGGGCGCGGCGCAGCCCGCCCTCGACGGGTACGCCGTGGCGGAGTTCCCCGGCCAGCTTCCGCTCTTCTGATACTCCCCCGCGGCACGCCCTCGTACGCCGCCGGGCTCCATGAACCGGCGCCGTACGCCGCCGGACTTCATGAACGGGCCTCATGGAGCGGCTTTACGAACGGGTCTCGTGAGCGGAGCCGTGCAGGGCGGACCGCCCTGCATCCGCCCTCCTCCAGCCCCTACTCCCGCGTCAGTTTCCCGCCACCGACTTCACGGCCACGGACACCGGGGTCGAACCGCTGATCAGTTCCAGGGTCAGCCCGGCCGTCGCCGGGGTGTCCACCAGCTCCGCGAGGACCGCGGCGACATCGTCGCGCGGAACGGGCCCGCGGCCTGTGGCGGCCTCCAGGCGGATGAGCCCCGTGCCGGCGTCCGTCGTCAGCATTCCGGGGCGCAGGATCGTCCAGTCGAGGCCCCGGTGAGCCCGTACGTACGAGTCGGCCTCGCCCTTGGCGCGCAGGTACACGTCGAAGACGTCGTCCCCGGGATGCTCCGGGTCCGCGCCCATCGACGACACGACCACGTGCCGTCGCACCCCGGCCCGGGCCGCCGCGTCCGCGAAGAGCACGGCGGCGCCCCGGTCCACGGTCTCCTTGCGGTCCACCCCGCTGCCGGGGCCCGCGCCCGCCGCGAAGACGGCGGCGTCCGCGCCCCGCAGATGCTCGGCGACCTCCTCCTCCGAAGCCGACTCCAGATCGCACAGCACCGGCTCGGCGCCGGCCGTCCGCAGATCGTCGCCCTGCTCGGCTCGGCGGATGATCCCCGCCACCTCGTCACCGCGCGCGGAGAGCAGTCGCTCCAGCCGCAACGCGATCTGACCATGACCTCCAGCGATGACAATGCGCATGATTCCGACCGTACGCCCGGATGGACCCACGCGCCGCACAACCCTGTGGATAACTCGTGAGTCTCATGAACGTTCACGCTGTACGAAGGGGACGCCGTCGGGCGTCATAAGGAGACCGTCATCACCGCCACGAGCAAGACCCCCGCCGCCCGCAAGCGCCCTGTCATACGCGGGACTCTCGCAGCGGTCGGCTGCGTCACCGTCCTGGCAGCCGGCACGGCCGCCTGCGGCACGGTCGAGAACCTCACCGCCGGTCAGAAGGTGGACCAGGCCTTCGAGGGGCTCGGCGAAAAGAAGTCGCTGGCCTTCGAGTTCGGGCTCGACGCCAAGCCCTCCGCACTCACGAAGTTGGCCGGAGCGGCGGAGCCCGGCGACGAGATGCCGCCGGAGCTCGCGGAGCTCTTCACCCAGGTGAAGGTCAAGGTGTCCGTCGAGTCGCGCAAGCCGCTCGCCGACTCGGGTGAGAAGGATCTCGTCGGTACGGGTGTGGCGGTCTCGGGACCCGACGGTGTCCTCGCCGAATACCGGCTCGTCGGCAACTACACGTACTACCGCGCCGACATGAAGGCGGTCGGTGACGCCATGGGCTTCCCCGTGCCGTCCGCCGACGAACTGCCCAAGGGCGAGGAGCAGTTCAAGCAGGTGCTTGAGGGCAAGTGGGTCAAGGTCGACAACCGTGAGCTCGACCGCGCCGCGAAGGACGCCTCCGGCTCGGACAAGGCCGACGGCGGGTCCGCGGGAACCGACGGGTCCGACGAGATCGACACCAAGACCCAGCAGAAGATCCTCAAGGCCGTACGGTCGGTCGTCGCCCGCGAGGTCACCTTCAGCAACAAGGGAGGCAGCGACGGTGTCGAACGGATCGTCGCCAAGGCCTCCTTCCGCGACCTGCTCACCGGTGTCATGGACAAGCTGCGGCCGTTCGCCGACGACCTGCCGACGGGCACCGAACTGCCCACCGACAAGGACTTGAAGGACGCTCCGGACAAGAAGGTCGCCGTCGACTTCTCTCTGAAGAACGGTGATCTGACCCGCATCTCCGTCGACCTCGCAGCCCTCGCGGAAGACGCGAAGGGCGCCAGGCTTCCCCTGGTGGTCAAGTTTGGCGAGGCGGACGACATCAGTGCCCCGTCCGGCGCCACGAAGATGCCCGCGGACGAGTTCGGCGGCCCGGGCAACCCCTTCACCAGCGGCCTGCTGAGCGGTTTCTGACAGACCGAGCCCTGCCGCCGGTCACCTCGGCACACGGACTCACGATGACGGCAACACACGCGCGTGACGGGGCCAACACCCCTCCACGCGCGTGTGGAGGGGTGTTGGCCACGGAATCCCTCCACGCGCGCGTGTGTGTGTCGTCTACCGGATCCCGCCACGCGTGCGTGTGTGTGTCGTCCACCGGCGCCTCGCCTACCGGTTCCCCACCCGCCAACTCCTCCGGCCCGCCCTCACGACGACTCGCCCGTCCGCCCCTGGCGCGGCAGGTCCAGCGCAACGGCCGCCGCCGAGTTGCAGTACTCCCGCACCGCGCTCGTCCGCGCCACCACGCGCCCCCGGTGCACGACGATCCGGCTGTACGCCAGCGACAGGGCACCGTCGAGCCGGTCCCCGCGCACCGCGAGCAACTCCGCCGGGAATCCGGCCTCCACACGCACCTCCGGCAGCCCGAGCACCGCACGCGCCGACGAACTCACCGCGTCGTACGCGTCAGCGGCCCGCAGCCCGTACCGCGAGGCCAGCAGATACGCCGCCTCCAACGGATCCCCCCGCCCGACGGGGTTCGACACGTCCCTGAGAGCGCCGCTCCCGGCCGCGACCCGTACCCCGGCCGCCCGCAGCAGCCGTACCGGAGCCGTCCCGCGGCGGTCCACACCCGAACAGCCGCCCTGGGGCAGGCAGACGACGGCCACCCCGGCCGCGGCGAGCTGGTCCGCCGAGCGCGAGGCCACCTCCGAGGGCAGCCGCCCGAGCCCTCCACAGGGACCGAGTGTCACCCGGGACCGCAGCCCGCCCGCCATCGCCGCGAGCCGTGCCAGCCGCGCGGGATCGTCACCGTCCGTGTGCAGATCGACGGGGCAGCCCTGCTCCGAGGCGACCTCCAGAACCGCCTCCACATACCCGGTCGGGTCGGGGTCCAGATCTGGACAACCACCCACTACGGAGGCGCCCATCTTCACCGCGTCCCGCAGCATCGCCAGCCCGTCGGCCCCCGCGAGCCCGGTCAGCACCCGGGGCATCGCCACGACCGTCAGCTCCGCCAGCCCCCGCAGCGCGCGCCGCGCCTGGAGGACCGCCGCCATCGAGCCCAGCCCCTGCACATCGCCCACGCGCACGTGCGACCGAAGGGCGGTCGCGCCGTGCCCGAGTTGGAGGAGAGCGGCCTCGGTCGTACGGCGCTGGACCTCGTGACCCTCGTACGAGGCCGGGCCCTCGCCGTCGGCCGACAGGGCCGTGTCGCCGTGGGCGTGGGGCTCGGCCGGGGCCGGCAGGAGCAGGTAGCCGGACAGGTCCACGCGCGCGGTGTGCGCGGTGAGGCTGCCGGCCGTGCCGACCGCCTCGATACGCCCGTCGGCCAGCCGCACGTCCACGGTCCGGCCGTCGGTGAGCCGCGCACCGCAGAGCAGCAGCTCGGAGCTGCCGCTCCGGCCGGACGAACTCGCGGAGCCCGACGAGGACGAGGAGGAGTGCGGCGGCTGCGGCTGGCTGTCGGGCATCGCGCTCCTGGGGCTCGGCGGCGGCTGCGCAGGAGGGGACACAAGATCACGCAGCGTGAGTCGAGCCTAGGGTGGCGACCGGCGCGCATCGAGGAGGAGCGAAATAGTCGTACCGGTGTGGTCCGTCGTGCCCGAGGGGCGTGCGGAACGGCCCGAGAGCGCCCTGGAACGGGCCGGGGCAGGTGCCACGAAACGGATTTGGGCGATCGGCGGCCGAGCGTGTAATGTCTTCATCGCTCGCCCCAATAGCTCAGTCGGTAGAGCGTCTCCATGGTAAGGAGAAGGTCTACGGTTCGATTCCGTATTGGGGCTCCGGTGTGGGAGGTTCCCGTCGCAAGACGGGAACTGATCACATCACAGCGGTGTAGCTCAGTCGGTAGAGCAAGCGGCTCATAATCGCTGTGTCACCGGTTCAAGTCCGGTCACCGCTACTGACAGTAGCCGATTGTGGGGTCGGTCCTTCGATCGGCTACTCTTTCATGCGTTAGTCCATGTCCCATCCGTTCGTCAAGGAGCACTCCAGTGGCTGCCACCGACGTCCGCCCGAAGATCACGCTGGCCTGCGTGGAGTGCAAGGAGCGGAACTACATCACCAAGAAGAACCGGCGTAACAACCCGGACCGACTGGAGATGAAAAAGCACTGCCCGCGTTGCAACGCGCACACCGCGCACCGCGAAACGCGATAATTTCAGGCTCGTACACGAGGCCGTCCCCTGTGGTTGGGGGGCGGCCTCGCGTCGTTAACACCAGCTGCGAACCAGGAGGTGCCGAGCCGATGGCGCTCGACCAGTCCTTCGTGGGGCGGTCCTACCCGCCCACCGACCCGTACGAGGTCGGCAGGGAGAAGATCCGTGAGTTCGCGGAGGCGGTGGGGGACCTCAACCCCGTCTACACGGACCCGGAGGCCGCCAAGGCCCACGGCCACCCCGACGTGATCGCCCCGCCGACCTTCGTGTTCTCGATCACCTTCAAGGCCGCGGGACAGGTCGTCCGGGACCCGCAGCTGGGTCTCGACTACAGCCGGGTCGTGCACGGCGACCAGAAGTTCGTCCACCGCCGCCCGGTGCGCGCGGGAGACCGGCTCACGGTCACGTCCACCATCGAGGCGATCAAGTCGCTGGCGGGCAACGACATCCTGGACATCCGCGGCGAGGTCCACGACGAGGCGGGCGAGCACGTGGTGACCGCCTGGACCAAGCTCGTGTCCCGCGCGGCCGAGGGGGCCTGAACAGATGACCGCGAAGATCTCGTACGACGACGTCGAGGTCGGCACCGAGCTGCCGGCCCAGAGCTTCGGCGTGACCCGCGCCACGCTCGTCCAGTACGCGGGCGCCTCGGGGGACTTCAACCCGATCCACTGGAACGAGAAGTTCGCCAAGGACGTCGGCCTGCCTGACGTCATCGCGCACGGCATGTTCACCATGGCCGAAGCGATCCGGGTCGTCACCGACTGGATCGGCGACCCCGGCGCGGTGGTCGAGTACGGCGTCCGCTTCACGAAGCCCGTCGTCGTCCCGAACGACGACGAGGGAGCCACGATCGAGGTCAGCGGCAAGGTCGCGGCCAAGCTCGACGACAACACCGTGCGCGTCGACCTCGTCGCGATGAGCGCGGGCCAGAAGGTGCTCGGCATGTCCCGGGCCGTCGTGCGACTGGCCTGACCGCCCGAGAGCCGCATCCGCGGAAGCACAGGTAAGGGGCGTCCGCCATTGCGGACGCCCCTTACCTGTGGCGGTCCTCGCCCGCTTCCGCATCCCCCTGTCCCCACCCGCTTGACTTAGTTAGTGATTGAGTACTAACTTGGTCGCATGGTCAGGATGAGTGCTGAAGAGAGGCGCGAGAGCGTCATTCGCGCCGCGATGAGCGAGTTCGCGCGGGGCGGCTACAACGGCACGTCCACCGAGGCGATCGCCAAGCGGGTGGGCGTCTCACAGCCGTATCTCTTCCGGCTCTTCCCCGACAAGAAGGCGATCTTCCTCGCGGCGGCCGAGCGTTCCCTCGAGAACTCCAGGCTCACGTTCGAGGAGGCCGCCAAGGGCCTGGAGGGCGAAGAGGCCCTGCACTCCATGGCGGACGCCTACACCAAGGTCATCGCCGAGGAGCCCGAGCGGCTGCTGATGCAGATGCAGATGTACGTCGCGGTGGCGGCCGCCGAGCAGGCGGGCGACCACGAGCTCGGCGAGACAGTACGGGCCGGCTGGATGCGGCTGTGGGACACCGTCCACCTGCCGCTCGGCGCCGACGCGAACGACACCACGACCTTCATGGCCTACGGGATGCTCATCAACTGCCTGGTGGCCATGGGCTTCGATCCCCAGCACCGGGTGTGGGAGGGGCTCTACCCCTCGGCCCGGAGCAAGGGACGGCTCGAGCACTGAACAGGAACGCCGGAGCGAGTGCGGCGGAGAGAACCGCACTTTCATGACCGCAAAAGTTAGTCATCAATAACTAATCAACGGTAGCGATCACCCGCTGGGGGAGCGATGTCACAGCAGAAGGAACGTCGCGGGGGAGCCGTCTGGGCCCTCGTCATCACCAGCGTCGCCGGATTCATGGCGGCCCTGGACAACCTCGTCGTCACCACCGCCCTGCCCTCGATCCGTGAGGACTTCGGAGGCGGACTCGACGACCTGGAATGGACCGTGAGCGCCTACACGCTCACCTTCGCCGTACTGCTGATGTTCGGCGCGGCCCTCGGCGACCGGTTCGGCCGCCGCCGGCTCTTCATCGTCGGCATCGCCGTGTTCACCGGAGCGTCCGCCGCCGCGGCCATGGCGCCCGGCATCGACTCACTGATCGCCGCCCGCGCCGTCCAGGGCGTCGGCGCGGCCATCATGATGCCGCTGACGCTGACCCTGCTCACGGCCGCCGTACCGGCCGCCAAGCGCGGGATGGCGTACGGGATCTGGGGTGCCGTCAACGGTCTCGCGGTCGCCTCGGGGCCGCTCATCGGAGGCAGCCTCACCGAACACCTCTCCTGGCAGTGGATCTTCTGGCTGAACGTTCCGCTGGGCCTCGCCCTGCTGCCGCTGGCCCGGATGCGTCTGTCGGAGTCGTTCGGTTCCGGCGCCCCGCTCGACATCCGCGGCACCCTGCTCGCCAGCGGCGGCCTCTTCGGGATCGTGTACGGACTGGTCCGCGCCCCCGTCGTCGGCTGGACCGACGGGGTGATCCTGCTGGCTCTGATCGGAGGGACGGCCCTCCTCGTCGGCTTCGTACTCCACGGGGTGCACGCCAAGAACCCGATGCTGCCGATGAGGCTCTTCCGGAACCGCGCCTTCGCCGGGATCAACGCGGCGAGCCTGCTGATGTTCCTAGGGATGTTCGGCTCGATCTTCCTGCTCAGCCAGTACATGCAGGGCGTGCTCGGCTACTCGCCCACCGAGGCGGGACTGCGGATGCTGCCGTGGACCGGTATGCCGATGATCGTCGCGCCCATCGCGGGCTATCTCTCCGACCGGATCGGCGGCCGGCCCGTCGTCGCCGTGGGCCTGTTCCTGCAGGCCGTCGGACTCGGCTGGTTCGCCCTCGTGGTCGAGTCCGACACCTCGTACACCGCGCAGCTTCCCGCCCTGATCATCAGCGGAATCGGCATGTCCCTCTTCTTCGCTCCCGCCTCCAGCCTGGTCATGTCCAGCGTCCTGCAGCAGGAGCAGGGAATCGCGTCCGGTGCCAACAACGCGCTGCGCGAGGTCGGCGGGGCGCTCGGTATCGCGGTGATGGCCTCGATCTTCGCCGCCCAGGGCGGCTACGAGACTCCGCAGACCTTCGTGGACGGCCTCCGGCCGGCCCTGTGGGTCGGCTCCGCCGCGGTGGCCGTGGCGGGTGCGGCGGCGCTCTGCATGCCGGGTCGCCGGGGCAGGACAGCGCCGGAGGAGGGCGTGGAGGCGCCGGAGCGGGTGCTGGAGACGGTGTCGAGCTGAATCCGCGAGCCCGACTGCGGAAACGGTCCGAACCGGCTCCGCAGTCGGGCAGATCCGGGCCCGGACTCGGATACGAACGCGTATCCGAGTGCGAGCCCGGACACGGCGAGCCACCTGCGATCCACTCCCCATGAGCCCGGAATTCCGACCGAAAGGAGACCGGCCGTGCCCACCCTCCCCTGGACCGTGCCGAACACACCGCCGCAGGGCGCGGAGGTGCACGTCTTCGCCTCCCGCTTCGAGACCCGCACCCTCTGGGGCGCACTGAAGTTCTTCGCCAGGACGCCGGCCGTCTGGCGGCAGGTGAGCAGGGCGCCCGGCGCGTACGGAGCCACACTGAAGGCAGCACCTCTGCGGCGGACCTTCTGGACCCTGTCCGCCTGGGAGTCGCCCGCCGCGCTCAAGGCCTTCTCCCGTTCCGGCACCCACGCGCCGACCGCCCGTGGCCTCGGCCCCCAGATGCGGGACGCGAAGTTCGTGAGCTGGACGGTGAAGGCGGACGAACTCCCGCTGGACTGGCCGGAGGCGCTCCGCCGCCTGTGATCCGGACGCCGGTACCCGGCGGGCGCCCCGCAAGGTCCGCCGCGCCCGCAGAGCCCGTCGAGAACGGCCCCGCCCCGACCGGTGGGGCCGTTCTCGTACTCTGGGCACGTGCAGGAACTCCACGACGCTCCCCTCGCCCCGCTGACCACCTTCCGGCTCGGTGGCCCCGCCGCCCGGCTGATCACCGCGACGACCGACGCCGAGGTGGTCGCCGCTGTCCGCGAGGCCGACGACTCCGGTACGCCGCTGCTGCTGATCGGCGGCGGATCCAACCTGGTCATCGGCGACAAGGGCTTCCCGGGCACCGCCCTGCGCATCGCCACCCGCGGCGTCGCGCTCGACGGCACGAGCCTGGAACTGGCCGCCGGCGAGGTGTGGACCGACGCGGTCGCCCGAACCGTCGAGGCGGGCCTCGCGGGCATCGAGTGCCTCGCCGGGATCCCCGGCTCCGCGGGCGCGACCCCGATCCAGAACGTGGGCGCGTACGGCCAGGAAGTGTCGTCGACGATCACCGAAGTGGTCGCATACGACCGGAGGAGCCGCGAGACGGTCACGATTCCGAGCGCCGAGTGCGCGTTCTCGTACCGGCACAGCCGCTTCAAGAGCGACCCCGAGCGCTTCGTCGTGCTGCGCGTCCGCTTCGAGCTGGAGGACGCCGCCGGGCTGTCCGCACCCGTCAAGTACGCCGAGACGGCCCGTGCGCTCGGGGTCGGAACCGGCGACCGCGTGCCCCTGGACGCGGCCCGCGAGACCGTCCTGAAGCTACGCGCGGGCAAGGGCATGGTGCTCGACCCCGAGGACCACGACACCTGGTCGGCCGGCTCGTTCTTCACCAACCCGATCCTCACGCACGAGGAGTTCGCCGCGTTCCACGCGCGCGTGGCGGAGCGTCTGGGCGACGGCGTGACCCCGCCCGCCTACCCCGCGGGCGACAAGCACACCAAGACCTCCGCGGCCTGGCTGATCGACAAGTCCGGCTTCACCAAGGGGTACGGCTCCGGCCCCGCCCGCATCTCCGGCAAGCACACCCTGGCCCTCACCAACCGCGGCGAGGCCACCACGGAGGACCTCCTCGACCTCGCCCGCGAAGTCGTCGCCGGAGTCCACGCCGCCTTCGGGATCACCCTCGTCAACGAACCGGTGACCGTGGGCGTCAGCCTCTGAGACCGCCGCCCCGAGACCCGTCGCCCCCGGCGCGGCGGCGGGATATTCGCTTGCCGGGCCCGCGCCGGGCGATCACCCTGAGCCCATGAGGCATCTCCCGTGCGGCTGAGGGTCAGCGAGTCCAGGCCGAGAGCCGGCCGGTACGCGTTCCGGGTCGTCCGGCCGCGCCCGGCGCTGCGACGAACCACCCTCAGCGACCCCATGCGGGACTGGGGCTATCTGGTCGGGGACCACGACGGGCTGTCCCGCCTCGCCGCACTGTTCTCGTTCGCCGCGTACTCCCCGCACACCGTCGTCCATGTCCCGCTGCGGGAAGGGGTCCCCCGGACGTTCGCGCCCGGCGTGCCGGTCGATCTGGTCCTCGTCCACCAGTCGCTCGGCCTGCGGCCCTCCTCCTGGCCGGCCCTGCGCCGCGGGGCAGCCCGGGGCACCCCGGCCACCGTCCGCACCGACGAGCGGCGTACCGCGCGCCACGCCGCCGACTGGCAGGCCCGCTGGGACCAGCGCTGGGACCACCTCGACCGGGTCGACCGGATCCAGCCCGCCGTCCACGCCCGGACACTGTTCCTCTTCGGCGCCCGGGACACCTTCGCCTCGGCGTCCGTGCACCTGGAGCTGGCGGCAGGCTTCGGCCCGCTCGGCAAGAGGGCCGCCGAGGGGCAGGACGTGCTGGTCACCTCGCTCTCCACGCACCTGCCCCTGACCTTGGGGCGAGGGGCGGAGCTGGACATCGGCTTCCAGGCGTATCCGCCCTACGACCACTTCAGGCAACCGGGGCGGTCAGCCAGTCGTCGATCCCGGACAGCAGCTTCTCCCTGACGTCGTGCGGGGCCGCCGAGCCCCGTACCGACTGCCGTGCCAGCTCGGCCAGTTCGGCGTCCGTGAACCCGTGGTGGCGGCGCGCGATGTCGTACTGGGCGGCCAGCCGCGAGCCGAACAGCAGCGGGTCGTCCGCACCGAGCGCCATGGGAACGCCCGCCTCGAACAGCGTGCGCAGGGGGACGTCCTCCGGCTTCTCGTACACCCCGAGGGCGACGTTCGACGCCGGGCAGACCTCACAGGTGATGCCCCGGTCCGCGAGCCGCTTCAGCAGCCGCGGGTCCTCGGCCGCCCGCACCCCGTGCCCGATGCGCGAGGCGTGCAGGTCGTCCAGGCAGTCGCGTACGGACGCCGGGCCCGTGAGTTCACCGCCGTGCGGCGCCGCCAGCAGCCCGCCCTCCCGGGCGATGGCGAAGGCCCGGTCGAAGTCCCGGGCCATGCCCCGGCGCTCGTCGTTGGAGAGCCCGAAACCGACGATGCCGCGGTCCGCGTAGCGCACGGCCAGCCGGGCCAGCGTGCGGGCGTCCAGCGGGTGCTTCATCCGGTTCGCGGCCACCAGGACCCGCATGCCGAGCCCGGTCTCGCGCGCGGTCGTGTCCACCGCGTCCAGAATGACCTCCAGGGCGGGGATCAGGCCGCCCAGGCGCGGCGCGTACGACGTCGGGTCGACCTGGATCTCCAGCCAGCCCGAGCCGTCCTTGATGTCCTCCTCGGCGGCCTCACGGACGAGCCGCTGAATGTCCTCCGCGTCTCTGAGACACGACCGCGCCGCGTCGTACAGCCGCTGGAAGCGGAACCAGCCGCGCTCGTCCGTCGCCCGCAGCTTGGGAGGCTCCGCGCTGGTCAACGCGTCGGGCAGATGGATCCCGTGCTTGTCGGCCAGTTCCAGCAGGGTGGTGTGCCGCATCGATCCGGTGAAGTGCAGATGCAGATGGGCTTTGGGCAGCTCAGAGACATCACGTACGTGCTCCATTCCAGGATCCTGCCGTACGCCGCTCCCGTATCGGTAGCGCTTTCCCTGAACGTGGTCTTGCTCGCACGAAGAGACGAAGAAGCGGGCCGCCCCCCAGAGGGAGGCGGCCCGCCGATCGGTCAGGCTGAGCAGGTCAGTCCGTGGCCTCGGCCAGCAGCTTCTGGATCCGCGAGACGCCCTCGACGAGGTCCTCGTCACCCAGCGCGTACGAGAGCCGCAGGTAGCCCGGCGTGCCGAAGGCCTCGCCCGGGACGACCGCGACCTCGGCCTCCTCCAGGATCAGGGCGGCCAGCTCGACGGAGTCCTGCGGGCGCCTGCCGCGGATCTCCTTGCCGAGAAGGGCCTTCACCGAGGGGTACGCGTAGAAGGCGCCCTCGGGCTCGGGGCAGAGCACGCCGTCGATCTCGTTCAGCATCCGCACGATCGTCCTGCGGCGGCGGTCGAAGGACTCGCGCATCGTCGCCACGGCCTCCAGGTCGCCGGAGACGGCGGCCAGCGCGGCGATCTGGGAGACGTTGGCGACGTTCGAGGTGGCGTGCGACTGCAGGTTCGCGGCCGCCTTGACGACGTCCTTGGGGCCGATGATCCACCCGACCCGCCAGCCGGTCATCGCGTACGTCTTCGCGACGCCGTTGACCACGATGCACTTGTCCCGCAGCTCCGGCAGGACCGCCGGCAGCGAGGTGAACTTCGCGTCCCCGTAGACGAGGTGCTCGTAGATCTCGTCCGTCATCACCCACAGGCCGTGCTCGACGGCCCAGCGGCCGATCGCCTCGGTGTCCTCGGCGCTGTAGACCGCGCCCGTCGGGTTGGACGGCGACACGAAGAGGACGACCTTCGTCTTCTCCGTACGGGCGGCCTCCAGCTGCTCGACCGAGACGCGGTAGCCGGTGGTCTCGTCCGCGACGACGTCGACCGGGACACCGCCGGCCAGACGGATCGACTCGGGGTACGTCGTCCAGTACGGGGCCGGGACGATGACCTCGTCGCCCGGGTCGAGGATCGCGGCGAACGCCTCGTAGATGGCCTGCTTGCCGCCGTTGGTCACCAGGACCTGGGAGGCGTCCACCTCGTAGCCGGAGTCGCGCAGCGTCTTGGCGACGATCGCCGCCTTCAGCTCGGGAAGGCCGCCGGCCGGCGTGTAGCGGTGGTACTTCGGGTTCTTGCAGGCCTCGATGGCGGCCTCGACGATGTAGTCAGGCGTCGGGAAGTCGGGCTCACCGGCGCCGAAGCCGATCACCGGACGTCCCGCGGCCTTGAGGGCCTTGGCCTTGGCGTCCACGGCGAGGGTGGCGGACTCGGAGATCGCACCGATCCGGGCGGAGACCCGGCGCTCGGTGGGAGGGGTTGCAGCGCTCATGGGCCCATCGTTCCAGACCGGAAACCTCCCCGGCACACCGGTTTCACAGACTGAGCAGCGCCGGACGGGGCCCGGGGCGAGCACGCACAAAGTCCGTACGGACACTTTCTGTTCGACGACCGGCCGCCGACCACGTACACTCTCACCTCGTTGGCCTTCACCGGCCGCGCTCTCCCGGTGCACACCGAGCACCCGGGCGGATGCGGTACGTTGTGAGGGAAGCAAAGGGTCGTAGCTCAATTGGTAGAGCACTGGTCTCCAAAACCAGCGGTTGGGGGTTCAAGTCCCTCCGGCCCTGCTACACACTCCTTTCGCCAGGATGTGTGCGCATGTACGTACTGCATTGCACCGCCGTGCGGCTCATACCGGGCGCGGCACGGCCACGACCCGGAATCAGGTGAGGACGAGTGACGGACGCCGTGGGCTCCATCGACATGCCTGATGCCCAGGATGAGGCGCCGGAGTCCCAGAAGAAGGGCCGCAAGGGCGGTAAGCGTGCCAAGAAGGGCCCGCTGAAGCGCCTCGCTCTCTTCTACCGCCAGATCGTCGCGGAACTCCGCAAGGTCGTCTGGCCGACCCGCAATCAGCTGACGACGTACACCACAGTGGTGATTGTGTTCGTTGTCATCATGATCGGTCTGGTGACTGTGATTGACTTCGGACTCGACAAGGCCGCCAAGTACGTCTTCGGCTAGGCCAAGCGCGAAGGGCGCCGTACCCGGCGCCCGCTTTCGCGTGTTCCACCCCCATGATCCAGGAAGAAGCAGCCACCGTGTCTGACCCGAACCTGAACGATGCCGTCGAGTCGGTCGAGTCCCGTGACGACGAACTCGACATCGTCGAGGGCGCGGACGTCGAGGACCAGGTCGAGGCTGCCGACGCCGCCGCGGACGACGCCGCCGAAGAGGCTGCCCTGCACGTCGAGGACGAGTCCGGCGAGGAGCTCGAAGCCGACGAGGACGCCGCCGACGAGCCGGTCTCCGACGAGACCGACGGCGAAGAAGGCGAAGAGGCAGAGGAAGCGGAAGCCGAGGAGGAGACCGAGCCGGTCGACCCCGTGACCGCCCTCCGCGAGGAGCTCCGCACGCTGCCCGGCGAGTGGTACGTCATCCACACGTACGCCGGTTACGAGAACCGCGTGAAGACCAACCTCGAGCAGCGCGCCGTCTCCCTGAACGTCGAGGACTTCATCTTCGCGGCCGAGGTGCCGCAGGAAGAGGTCGCGCAGATCAAGAACGGCGAGCGCAAGACCGTCAAGCAGAACAAGCTCCCCGGCTACGTGCTGGTGCGCATGGACCTGACGAACGAGTCCTGGGGCGTCGTCCGCAACACTCCCGGTGTCACCGGCTTCGTGGGCAACGCCTACGACCCGTACCCGCTGACGCTGGACGAGATCGTCAAGATGCTCGCTCCCGAGGCCGAGGAGAAGGCCGCCCGCGAGGCCGCCGAGGCCGAGGGCAAGCCGGCTCCGTCCCGCAAGCTCGAGGTCCAGGTGCTGGACTTCGAGGTGGGCGACTCGGTCACCGTCACCGACGGCCCGTTCGCCACGCTGCAGGCGACCATCAACGAGATCAACGCCGACTCGAAGAAGGTCAAGGGCCTCGTCGAGATCTTCGGCCGCGAGACCCCGGTCGAGCTGAGCTTCGACCAGATCCAGAAGAACTGACGTTCTTTCGGACCGTATGCCTCCGACCAGGTCAGACAGGCTCTCGCAGCCCGTCTGACCTGCTCGGTTTTTGGCCGCGCACAGATACCCGTTATCGTTGTGCGGTATGCCTCCGTCCGGATGATCCGGAATGGCGGCTGGAAACTCTCACTAGGACCCGGAGAGAGCAATGCCTCCCAAGAAGAAGAAGGTCACGGGGCTCATCAAGCTCCAGATCCAGGCCGGTGCGGCCAACCCGGCTCCGCCGGTCGGCCCCGCACTGGGCCAGCACGGCGTCAACATCATGGAGTTCTGCAAGGCCTACAACGCCGCGACCGAGTCGCAGCGTGGCTGGGTCATCCCGGTGGAGATCACGGTCTACGAAGACCGCTCCTTCACCTTCATCACCAAGACCCCGCCGGCCGCGAAGATGATCCTCAAGGCCGCTGGTGTCGAGAAGGGCTCCGGCGAGCCGCACAAGACCAAGGTCGCCAAGATCACCCAGGCGCAGGTCCGCGAGATCGCCACCACCAAGATGCCCGACCTCAACGCGAACGACCTGGACGCCGCGTCGAAGATCATCGCCGGCACCGCCCGTTCCATGGGCATCACGGTCGAGGGCTGACCCCCACCACCCCTGTAGAACACCGTGGCAGGGCCTGCTCGGCCCGCACCACGCCTCCTCAGAACACACAGGAGCAGTAGTGAGCAAGCGCAGCAAGTCTCTCCGCGCTTCGGACGCCAAGATCGACCGGGAGAAGCAGTACGCCCCGCTCGAGGCCGTCCGTCTCGCCAAGGAGACCTCCACGTCCAAGTTCGACGGCACCGTCGAGGTCGCCTTCCGTCTGGGTGTCGACCCGCGCAAGGCCGACCAGATGGTCCGTGGCACCGTGAACCTCCCGCACGGCACCGGTAAGACCGCCCGGGTCCTGGTCTTCGCGACCGGTGACCGTGCCGAGGCCGCGACCGCCGCGGGCGCCGACATCGTCGGCTCCGACGAGCTCATCGACGAGGTGGCGAAGGGGCGTCTGGACTTCGACGCCGTCGTCGCCACCCCCGACCTCATGGGCAAGGTCGGCCGCCTGGGCCGTGTCCTCGGCCCGCGTGGTCTCATGCCGAACCCGAAGACCGGCACCGTGACCCCGGACGTGGCCAAGGCCGTGACCGAGATCAAGGGCGGCAAGATCGAGTTCCGCGTCGACAAGCACTCGAACCTGCACTTCATCATCGGCAAGGTGTCCTTCGACGACACCCAGCTGGTGGAGAACTACGGCGCCGCGCTCGACGAGATCCTTCGTCTGAAGCCGTCGGCCGCCAAGGGCCGTTACATCAAGAAGGCCTCCATCAGCACCACGATCGGCCCCGGCATTCCGGTCGACTCGAACCGCACCCGCAACCTCCTCGTCGAGGAGGACCCGGCCGCCGTCTGAGCCTGACGCTCACCCGGCAGCCGCGTCGCGACGCGATTCCAGGACGGGCCCCGCAACCTTTCGAGGTGCGGGGCCCGTCTCTTTCTGTCCGGGCTCCGTTTCCGGGCCGGGTGTCGGTGGCCTGCGCTAGCGTGCGGGGCACAGGAATCGCATAGGGGGACAAATGAAGACCACGACCGCGCGCCGCGTGACCGTCTCGATAGCGGTGGCCGCCGCTCTGACCGGAGCCGCGGCCTGTAGCGGCTCGGACTCCGGCGGGGGCTCGGGGGAGGACGGCAAGTCGGCCGGCAAGGCCAAGGCCCAGGTCAATCCGATCGCGGCGCTGCGCACCGTGGAGAAGAGCACCGACAAGGCGGACTCCGCCAAGGTCGAGTCCACCACGACCATGGGCACGCTGATGTCGATGGAGGCGGACGGCGCCCTCGGCTGGGCCGACGGCCTCACCGGCAACCTGACGATCACGTACACCGGCGGCACGATGGCCGACCAGATGCGCCAGATGGGCACGACCTCCATGGAGGCCCGCTACCTGCCGGACGCCTACTACGCGAAGATGGGCGACAAGTTCGCCGAGCAGTCCGGCGGCAAGCACTGGATCAAGTACGCGTACGACGACCTGGCGGACCTCGCCGGCGGATCGGGCGCGTACATGAAGGACCAGATGCAGAACACCACACCGAACCAGTCGGTGAAGCTCCTGCTGGCCTCCGGGGACGTCCGGAAGGTCGGCGAGGAGAACGTGCGAGGCGAGAACACCACGCACTACTCGGGCACGGTCGACGTCGCGGACCTCGCGGGCAAGAGCTCGAACCTCAGCGAGAAGCAGCTGGCCGACATGAAGCGCCAGCTGGAGCAGGCCGGGGTGACCACCGAGAAGATCGACATCTGGGTGAACGACGAGGACCTGCTGGTCAAGAAGGTCGAGAAGGGCGAGCTGGCGACCGGCTCGATGTCCTCGACGGCGTACTACAGCGACTACGGCGTGAAGGTCTCCACGGAGGAGCCCCCGGCGGCCGACACCGCCGACTTCAAGGACCTGATGCAGACGCAGCCGGCGGCCTGAGAACCCTCCGAGTCGTCACAGGCGTCACACAGGCCCCATGACAACTCGGAGGACCGCCTGGGTTCCCCTGGGATACGCTCGCGCCCTGTCTGTGAGTCGTTCATCTGTTCCTAGGGGGGAACCATGAAGCTTTCTGTACGCGGATCCGTACGTCACAGGGCGACGGGCGCGGCGCTCGCCGTACTCGTCCTCGGCGGGGGTGTGGCCGGCTGTTCGGAGGACTCCGGCGCCAAGGACAAAGGCGCCGGCGAGTCATCGCCGAAGATGACGCCCGCCGCGGCCGTGGCCAAGGCGGCGAAGAACACGGAGGACATCACCTCCCTCAGCTACCGGATGAAGGGCACGACTCCGGAGGAGGGGCGCGTCCAGGCCGAGGCCCAGATGCGGATGAAGCCCGACGTCGCCATGAGCATGAAGATGACCGCCCTCGACCAGGGCAAGGACGGCACCGCGGAGATCCGCCTGGTCGACAAGGCCATGTACATAGGCGGGGGCGCCGCGGCGGCCAAGGAGATGGACGGCAAGAGCTGGATCAAGTTCGACCTGTCCGCGCTCGGCGAGGACGCGATGGGCGGCTCGGCCCCGGGTGCGGGAGCGGCCGACAAGAACCCGGCCCAGGAGTCCACCTTCCTCACCGGTTCGAAGGACGTGCGGAAGGTCGGCTCCGAGAAGATCGACGGCGTCGAGACCACGCACTACCAGGGCACGGTCACCCTCGACCAGTTCCGCAAGTCCCTGAAGGACGAGAGCAAGGCCACGCGCGAGCAGCGCGAGAAGAGCCTTGAGCAGTACGAGAAGATGGGCGTCGACGAGCTCACGATGGACATGTGGGTCGACGGCGAGGACCGCACGAAGCAGTTCCGCATGAAGGGCGACGCCGACAAGGGCAAGCTCGACATGGTGATCACCTTCATCGACTACAACAAGCCCGTGAAGGTCACCGCGCCGCCCGCCAAGGACACCATGGACCTGGCCGAGATGATGGGCGACATCGAGAGCTGACATCCGCGTCGGCCCGGGCAGGAAGACGGCCGCCGCACGGATTTGCTTGACAGTGCCCCGTTCACGTAACCTTCCACAGAAGCCAAAGACCGCTGGTCGTTGCCGTGTTCTCGCAAGAGGAATCGGTGACCGAAGGATCCGCTGGATTGCGGACGACCCGCGCAGGTGACTGTGGATGAGCTCCCGGACACTCCCGCACTTCGTGCGGATCCGTTCGGTCGAGTCACGCCCCGTGCGCCTGCGCCGGGGCGTTTCGTTTTCCCAGTCTCCTTCTGAGCGGTCCTCATCACCCGGAAGGAGGCCACGCTTATGGCAAGGCCCGACAAGGCTGCCGCGGTAGCCGAGCTCGCGGACCAGTTCCGCAGCTCGAACGCCGCTGTGCTGACCGAGTACCGGGGTCTCACCGTGGCGCAGCTCAAGACGCTGCGTCGTTCGCTCGGTGAAGACGCCCAGTACGCCGTGGTGAAGAACACGCTGACCAAGATCGCGGCCAACGAGGCCGGGATCTCTACGCTCGACGACCTGTTCAACGGTCCGACGGCGGTTGCCTTCATCACCGGTGACCCGGTGACGTCGGCGAAGGGTCTTCGTGACTTCGCCAAGGACAACCCCAACCTCGTCATCAAGGGCGGTGTCCTTGACGGTAAGGCGCTGTCCGCCGACGAGATCAAGAAGCTTGCGGACCTCGAGTCCCGCGAGGTTCTGCTCGCCAAGCTGGCGGGTGCCATGAAGGGCAAGCAGACTCAGGCTGCGCAGCTCTTCCAGGCGCTTCCGTCGAAGTTCGTCCGCACCGCGGAGGCGCTTCGCGTCAAGCTCGACGAGCAGGGCGGTGCCGAGTAACTCGGCTCGCGCATTGACCGCCGCCCCAGGCGACGGTCGTAGCGGGCCGAACGTACGCCCGCCTCACCAGTACATCCGGCACCTGCCGAATTAGTGGAAGGACGCCATCATGGCGAAGCTGTCCCAGGAAGAGCTGCTCGCGCAGTTCGAGTCCCTCACCCTCATCGAGCTCTCCGAGTTCGTGAAGGCCTTCGAGGAGAAGTTCGACGTCACCGCCGCCGCCGCGGTCGCCGCCGGCCCCGCCGCCGCTGCCGCCCCGGCCGAGGCCGAGGCCGAGCAGGACGAGTTCGACGTCATCCTCACGGGTGCCGGCGAGAAGAAGATCCAGGTCATCAAGGTCGTGCGTGAGCTGACCTCGCTGGGTCTCAAGGAGGCCAAGGACCTCGTGGACGGCGCCCCGAAGCCCGTTCTCGAGAAGGTCGACAAGGCTGCCGCCGAGAAGGCTGCCGAGTCCCTCAAGGGCGCCGGCGCCTCCGTCGAGGTCAAGTGACCCGACGAGTCCGCCAGGACTCCTGCGGGCCGTGTGCAGCCGCTTTCGTAGCGCTGTAACGCTGACGCACCGAAGAGCGATCACCCAACTGGGTGGTCGCTCTTCGGCGTTCGAGGGGGCCGTGCGGCGACTGCCTTGAACTGTCGGTGGCGACGAGTATGGTGATCTTCGTTCGTGCCTCCGGCCGCCCTGTGACGGGCAGCGAGACAGGTTGCAGGACGGGTTGCAAGTGACGATGGCAGCACCCGGTTCGGGCATGGGGGGCCTTGACGAACCGCACGCAGCGCGCAATTCTCAGGACGCGTCGTCACAACGATCCGGATCCGAGGCATGGATCGGTGGCGAAGAGGGCAGTATCGATGTGCATCGAGGGCGTGGCTTGCAGCAGGGGTTGAGAACAACGAGGGTCTTCAAAAACCCGCACTGGACATCAGTGGGCCTAGTGGCTACACTGACCCTTTGCGCTGCCTGTTAGCTGCCTCCTGCCCGTCACCAGGGGCATGCCCTCGCTTGAGCACTGTGGATCGAACCGACCCTGACCTGGTCCTTTTCGACTGGTCGAGGAACGTCTGTCACGGTGCACGGCTTGGGACCGGTACGCGCGTAGTGAGTCCGAGCCCTCGGAAGGACCCCCTCTTGGCCGCCTCGCGCACTGCCTCGACCGCGAATACGAACAACGGCGCCAGCACCGCCCCGCTGCGCATCTCCTTTGCAAAGATCAAGGAGCCCCTCGAGGTTCCGAACCTTCTTGCGCTGCAGACCGAAAGCTTCGACTGGCTGCTCGGCAACGCCGCGTGGAAGGCTCGTGTCGAGGCGGCTCTGGACAGCGGACAGGACGTCCCCACCAAGTCCGGTCTCGAGGAGATCTTCGAGGAGATCTCCCCGATCGAGGACTTCTCAGGGTCGATGTCCCTGACGTTCCGCGACCACCGCTTCGAGCCTCCCAAGAACTCCATCGACGAGTGCAAGGAGCGCGACTTCACGTACTCCGCGCCCCTCTTCGTCACTGCCGAGTTCACCAACAACGAGACCGGCGAGATCAAGTCCCAGACGGTCTTCATGGGCGACTTCCCGCTCATGACCAACAAGGGCACCTTCGTCATCAACGGCACCGAGCGTGTCGTGGTGTCCCAGCTGGTCCGCTCGCCGGGTGTCTACTTCGACTCCTCCATCGACAAGACGTCCGACAAGGACATCTTCTCCTCCAAGGTCATCCCGTCCCGGGGTGCCTGGCTGGAGATGGAGATCGACAAGCGCGACATGGTCGGTGTCCGCATCGACCGCAAGCGCAAGCAGTCCGTCACCGTCCTGCTCAAGGCTCTCGGTTGGACGACCGAGCAGATCCTCGAGGAGTTCGGCGAGTACGAGTCCATGCGCGCCACCCTGGAGAAGGACCACACCCAGGGCCAGGACGACGCGCTGCTCGACATCTACCGCAAGCTGCGTCCGGGCGAGCCGCCGACCCGTGAGGCCGCGCAGACGCTGCTCGAGAACCTCTACTTCAACCCCAAGCGCTACGACCTCGCCAAGGTCGGCCGTTACAAGGTCAACAAGAAGCTGGGCAGCGAGGCCCCGCTGGACGCCGGGATCCTGACCGTCGAGGACATCATCTCGACGATCAAGTACCTGGTGAAGCTGCACGCCGGTGAGACCGAGACCGTTGGTGACAACGGCACCTCGATCGTCGTCGAGACCGACGACATCGACCACTTCGGCAACCGTCGTCTGCGCAACGTCGGCGAGCTCATCCAGAACCAGGTCCGTACGGGTCTGGCTCGTATGGAGCGCGTCGTGCGTGAGCGCATGACGACCCAGGACGTCGAGGCGATCACGCCGCAGACCCTGATCAACATCCGGCCGGTCGTCGCCTCCATCAAGGAGTTCTTCGGCACCAGCCAGCTGTCGCAGTTCATGGACCAGAACAACCCGCTGTCGGGTCTCACCCACAAGCGCCGTCTGTCGGCTCTTGGCCCGGGTGGTCTCTCCCGTGAGCGGGCCGGCTTCGAGGTCCGTGACGTGCACCCCTCGCACTACGGCCGCATGTGCCCGATCGAGACCCCCGAAGGCCCGAACATCGGCCTGATCGGCTCGCTCGCCTCCTACGGCCGGGTCAACGCGTTCGGTTTCGTCGAGACGCCGTACCGCCGGGTCACCGACGGTGTCGTCACCGACGAGGTCGACTACCTGACCGCCGACGAGGAGGACCGCTTCGTCATCGCCCAGGCCAACGCGCCGCTCGGCGACGACTTCCGGTTCGAGGAGGCCCGCGTCCTGGTCCGCCGTCGTGGCGGAGAGGTCGACTACGTCCCCGGTGACGACGTCGACTACATGGACGTCTCGCCGCGCCAGATGGTGTCGGTCGCGACCGCCATGATCCCGTTCCTCGAGCACGACGACGCCAACCGTGCCCTCATGGGCGCGAACATGATGCGCCAGGCCGTGCCGCTGATCACCGCCGAGGCCCCCCTCGTCGGTACCGGCATGGAGTACCGCTGCGCCGTCGACGCCGGTGACGTCATCAAGGCCGAGAAGGCGGGTGTGGTCCAGGAGGTCTCCGCGGACTACGTCACCGTCGCCAACGACGACGGCACGTACACCACGTACCGCGTCGCGAAGTTCTCGCGCTCCAACCAGGGCACCTCGGTCAACCAGAAGGTTGTCGTCCACGAGGGCGACCGGGTCGTCGAGAACCAGGTTCTCGCCGACGGTCCGGCCACCCAGGAAGGCGAGATGGCGCTGGGCAAGAACCTGCTCGTCGCCTTCATGCCGTGGGAGGGTCACAACTACGAGGACGCGATCATCCTGTCGCAGCGCCTCGTGCAGGACGACGTCCTCTCCTCGATCCACATCGAGGAGCACGAGGTCGACGCCCGTGACACCAAGCTCGGCCCCGAGGAGATCACCCGGGACATCCCGAACGTCTCCGAGGAGGTCCTCGCCGACCTCGACGAGCGCGGCATCATCCGTATCGGTGCCGAGGTCGTCGCCGGCGACATCCTGGTCGGCAAGGTCACGCCCAAGGGTGAGACCGAGCTGACCCCGGAGGAGCGCCTGCTCCGTGCGATCTTCGGTGAGAAGGCGCGCGAGGTGCGCGACACCTCGCTGAAGGTGCCGCACGGCGAGATCGGCAAGGTCATCGGCGTCCGCGTCTTCGACCGTGAAGAGGGCGACGAGCTGCCGCCGGGCGTGAACCAGCTGGTTCGGGTCTACGTGGCGCAGAAGCGCAAGATCACGGACGGTGACAAGCTCGCCGGCCGTCACGGCAACAAGGGTGTCATCTCCAAGATCCTTCCGATCGAGGACATGCCCTTCCTTGAGGACGGCACGCCGGTCGACATCATCCTCAACCCGCTGGGTGTCCCGTCCCGAATGAACCCGGGGCAGGTCCTGGAGATCCACCTCGGCTGGCTCGCCAGCCGCGGCTGGGACGTCTCCGGCCTCGCGGACGACTGGGCGCAGCGCCTCCAGGCCATCGAGGCCGACAAGGTCGAGCCCGGCACCAACGTCGCCACCCCCGTCTTCGACGGTGCGCGTGAGGACGAGCTGGCCGGTCTGCTGCAGCACACGATCCCGAACCGCGACGGATCACGCATGGTGCTCCCGACCGGTAAGGCGCCGCTGTTCGACGGCCGATCCGGCGAGCCGTTCCCCGAGCCCGTCTCGGTCGGCTACATGTACATCCTCAAGCTCCACCACCTGGTCGACGACAAGCTCCACGCCCGGTCGACCGGTCCGTACTCGATGATCACCCAGCAGCCGCTGGGTGGTAAGGCCCAGTTCGGTGGCCAGCGCTTCGGTGAGATGGAGGTGTGGGCGCTGGAGGCTTATGGCGCCGCGTACGCCCTCCAGGAGCTGCTGACCATCAAGTCCGACGACGTGACCGGCCGCGTGAAGGTCTACGAGGCCATCGTCAAGGGCGAGAACATTCCTGAGCCCGGCATTCCCGAGTCCTTCAAGGTGCTCATCAAGGAAATGCAGTCGCTCTGCCTCAACGTGGAGGTGCTGTCCTCGGACGGCATGTCCATCGAGATGCGCGACACGGACGAGGACGTCTTCCGCGCCGCGGAGGAGCTCGGTATCGACCTGTCCCGGCGTGAGCCGAGCAGCGTCGAAGAGGTCTGACGGGTCTGGCCGGGGCTCCCTGAACAAGAGCCCCGGCTAACCAACCCCGGACCCCAGTCAGACCAGTGAAGAATCGACCCCGAAAGAGGGATTGACGACAAGTGCTCGACGTCAACTTCTTCGACGAGCTGCGGATCGGCCTTGCTACCGCTGACGACATTCGTCAGTGGTCCCACGGTGAGGTCAAGAAGCCGGAGACCATCAACTACCGCACCCTCAAGCCCGAGAAGGACGGACTCTTCTGCGAGAAGATCTTCGGTCCGACCCGGGACTGGGAGTGCTACTGCGGCAAGTACAAGCGCGTCCGCTTCAAGGGCATCATCTGCGAGCGCTGTGGCGTCGAGGTCACTCGCGCCAAGGTGCGTCGTGAGCGGATGGGCCACATCGAGCTTGCCGCTCCCGTCACCCACATCTGGTACTTCAAGGGCGTTCCGTCGCGGCTGGGCTACCTGCTCGACCTCGCCCCGAAGGACCTCGAGAAGGTCATCTACTTCGCCGCGTACATGATCACGTACGTCGACGACGAGCGCCGTACGCGTGACCTGCCCTCGCTGGAGGCGCACGTCTCCGTCGAGCGGCAGCAGGTCGAGAACCGTCGCGACTCCGACCTGGAGGCCCGCGCCAAGAAGCTCGAGACCGACCTGGCCGAGCTCGAGGCCGAGGGCGCCAAGGCCGACGTGCGCCGCAAGGTGCGCGAAGGTGCCGAGCGCGAGATGAAGCAGCTGCGTGACCGTGCGCAGCGCGAGATCGACCGTCTCGACGAGGTGTGGACCCGCTTCAAGAACCTCAAGGTCCAGGACCTCGAAGGTGACGAGCTCCTCTACCGCGAGCTGCGTGACCGTTTCGGCACGTACTTCGACGGTTCGATGGGTGCCGCGGCGCTGCAGAAGCGCCTGGAGTCCTTCGACCTCGACGAGGAGGCCGAGCGCCTCCGCGAGATCATCCGTACCGGCAAGGGCCAGAAGAAGACCCGTGCGCTCAAGCGCCTCAAGGTCGTCTCCGCGTTCCTGCAGACCAGCAACAGCCCCAAGGGCATGGTGCTCGACTGCGTGCCGGTCATCCCGCCGGACCTTCGCCCGATGGTGCAGCTGGACGGTGGCCGCTTCGCGACCTCCGACCTGAACGACCTGTACCGCCGTGTGATCAACCGGAACAACCGCCTGAAGCGGCTTCTCGACCTCGGCGCGCCCGAGATCATCGTGAACAACGAGAAGCGCATGCTCCAGGAGGCCGTGGACGCCCTCTTCGACAACGGTCGTCGTGGTCGCCCCGTCACCGGTCCCGGCAACCGCCCGCTGAAGTCCCTGAGCGACATGCTCAAGGGCAAGCAGGGTCGTTTCCGTCAGAACCTGCTCGGCAAGCGTGTGGACTACTCCGCGCGTTCCGTGATCGTCGTCGGTCCGCAGCTGAAGCTGCACCAGTGCGGTCTGCCGAAGGCGATGGCGCTGGAGCTCTTCAAGCCGTTCGTGATGAAGCGCCTGGTCGACCTGAACCACGCGCAGAACATCAAGAGCGCCAAGCGCATGGTGGAGCGCGGCCGCACGGTCGTGTACGACGTCCTCGAAGAGGTCATCGCCGAGCACCCGGTTCTGCTGAACCGTGCGCCCACCCTGCACCGCCTCGGCATCCAGGCCTTCGAGCCGCAGCTGGTCGAGGGCAAGGCCATCCAGATCCACCCGCTCGTCTGCACCGCGTTCAACGCGGACTTCGACGGTGACCAGATGGCCGTGCACCTGCCGCTCTCCGCGGAGGCGCAGGCCGAGGCCCGCATCCTGATGCTGTCCTCGAACAACATCCTCAAGCCCGCCGACGGCCGTCCGGTGACGATGCCGACCCAGGACATGGTCCTCGGTCTGTTCTTCCTCACCACCGACGGCGAGCTGCGGGACGTCAAGGGCGAGGGCCGGTCCTTCGGCTCCTCGGCCGAGGCGATCATGGCGTTCGACGCCGGCGAGCTCTCGCTGCAGTCGCGCGTGGACATCCGCTTCCCGGTGGGCACCATCCCGCCGCGCGGCTGGACCCCGCCGGCGCGTGAGGAGGGCGAGCCGGAGTGGCAGCAGGGTGACACCTTCCGCCTGAACACCACCCTGGGCCGCGCGCTCTTCAACGAGCTGCTGCCCGAGGACTACCCGTTCGTCGACTACGAGGTCGGCAAGAAGCAGCTCTCCGAGATCGTCAACGACCTCGCCGAGCGGTACCCCAAGGTCATCGTGGCGGCGACGCTCGACAACCTGAAGGCTTCCGGCTTCTTCTGGGCGACCCGTTCCGGCGTCACCGTGGCCATCTCCGACATCGTCGTTCCCGACGCGAAGCGCGCGATCGTCAAGGGCTACGAGGACCAGGACGAGAAGGTCCAGAAGCAGTACGAGCGTGGTCTGATCACCAAGGACGAGCGCACGCAGGAGCTCATCGCGATCTGGACCAAGGCGACCAACGAGGTCGCCGAGGCGATGAACGCGAACTTCCCGAAGACCAACCCGGTCTCCATGATGGTGAACTCGGGCGCTCGCGGAAACATGATGCAGATGCGTCAGATCGCCGGTATGCGTGGTCTGGTGTCGAACGCCAAGAACGAGACGATCCCTCGTCCCATCAAGGCGTCCTTCCGTGAGGGCCTGTCCGTGCTGGAGTACTTCATCTCCACGCACGGTGCCCGTAAGGGTCTGGCGGACACCGCCCTGCGTACCGCCGACTCGGGTTACCTCACCCGTCGTCTGGTCGACGTCTCGCAGGACGTCATCATTCGCGAGGAGGACTGCGGCACCGACCGCGGTCTGCGTCTGGAGATCGCCGAGCGCGGCGCCGACGGCGTCCTGCGCAAGGCGGAGAACGTCGAGACCAGCGTGTACGCACGTGCGCTGGCCGAGGACATCACCGTCGACGGGCGGGTGCTGGCCCCGGCCAACACCGACCTCGGCGACGTCCTCATCGACGAGCTCGTCAAGCACGGCATCGAGGAGGTCAAGACCCGTTCGGTCCTGACCTGCGAGTCCGCCGTCGGTACCTGCGCCATGTGCTACGGCCGTTCGCTGGCCACCGGCAAGCTGGTCGACATCGGTGAGGCGGTCGGCATCATCGCCGCCCAGTCCATCGGTGAGCCCGGCACGCAGCTGACGATGCGTACCTTCCACACCGGTGGTGTGGCCGGTGACGACATCACCCAGGGTCTGCCCCGTGTCGTCGAGCTCTTCGAGGCTCGTACGCCGAAGGGTGTCGCCCCGATCTCCGAGGCCTCCGGCCGCGTGCGGATCGAGGAGACCGAGAAGACCAAGAAGCTCGTCGTCACCCCCGACGACGGCAGCGACGAGACGGCGTTCCCGATCTCGAAGCGTGCCCGTCTGCTGGTGGGCGAGGGCGACCACGTCGAGGTGGGCCAGAAGCTCACCGTGGGTGCCACCAACCCGCACGACGTGCTGCGCATCCTGGGTCAGCGTGCCGTCCAGGTCCACCTGGTCGGCGAAGTCCAGCGGGTCTACAACTCGCAGGGCGTGTCGATCCACGACAAGCACATCGAGATCATCATCCGGCAGATGCTCCGCCGCGTGACGATCATCGAGTCGGGCGACGCGGAGCTGCTGCCCGGCGAGCTCGTCGAGCGGTCGAAGTTCGAGACCGAGAACCGTCGTGTGGTCCAGGAAGGCGGCCACCCGGCCTCCGGCCGTCCGCAGCTGATGGGTATCACCAAGGCGTCGCTGGCCACCGAGTCGTGGCTGTCGGCGGCGTCCTTCCAGGAGACGACCAGGGTTCTGACGGACGCGGCGATCAACGCCAAGTCCGACTCCCTGATCGGCCTCAAGGAGAACGTCATCATCGGTAAGCTCATCCCGGCCGGTACGGGTCTGTCCCGCTACCGCAACATCCGGGTCGAGCCGACCGAGGAGGCCAAGGCCGCGATGTACTCGGCCGTCGGCTACGACGACATCGACTACTCGCCGTTCGGCACGGGCTCCGGCCAGGCCGTTCCGCTGGAGGACTACGACTACGGTCCGTACAACCAGTAAGCGAGCGTCTGCTTGAGTCGAAGGGCGGTCACCCCGGTGGGGTGGCCGCCCTTCGGCGTGCCGGCCGGTGTCTGGGATGGTGTCCTCGGACGGTCCGGGGGAAGTCGTCGTATCCATGCGGTGCAGGCCCTGTGCCGGAAATGCCGTGTTGGCGCATGATGGAGACCCAGCCAGTCCGGGGGAGGTGCTCCCGTGTCGTATCCGTCGCCGTGGCAGCCGGGGCAGGGGTGGAACAGTCCGCGTTCCCGGCAGGAGCAGGCCGGGCACTCGATGCTCGCCTCGAACGCCGACCGGGAGCGTGCCGTGGACGTGCTCAGAGCGGGCTTCGGCGAGGGGCGGATGCAGCAGCCCGAGTTCGAGAAGCGGGTGGCGCGGGCGTACGAGGCCCGTACGGTGGGCGAGCTGGCCCTTCTGGTGGCCGACCTGCCTCAGGGGCCCGTACCGCTGCCGGCGGCCTTCGGGCCCGTACCACGGACGTTCCTGCCCGCTGTGGCGCAGAGGACCAACGAGAAGGCCGTCGGGTCGGCGATCTGCGGTGTGCTCTGCCTGGTGACGGTCGGGCTCACCGGGATTCCCGCGGTGATCCTGGGCCACACCGCCCGCTCCGAGATCCGGCGGACGGGCGAGGGCGGCGACGGTCTCGCGCTCACCGGGCTGGTCTTCGGATGGGTGTCCACCGCGGGCTGGGCGCTGGTGCTGACCCTGCTGCTCGCCGCGCTCCTGGCGCTCTGAGGAAGATCACAGCGGGGGCGGACGCTTGGCATGGTCCGCTCAGGGTAGTGAGCGCTGCCCATTTGTTTTGACCGCAGCGTATGAGGTAGGTACGCTCAGACCTTGTGCCTGGGGTGTGCCCTGGCTCCCGTGCGTGCCTTCAACCGCACTAGGGGAGTCGTCACCGGCCACCGCAATCTGCGCCCCTCCCGCCTTGCGGCGGGAATCTGCAGTATTCGACACACCCGACCGCGTGGGTCGGCGGTGTTCCAGGTTAGCTTCACCATTCGGCACACAGAAACCGGAGAAGTAGTGCCTACGATCCAGCAGCTGGTCCGGAAGGGCCGGCAGGACAAGGTCGAGAAGAACAAGACGCCCGCACTCGAGGGTTCGCCCCAGCGTCGCGGCGTCTGCACGCGTGTGTTCACGACCACCCCGAAGAAGCCGAACTCGGCCCTGCGTAAGGTCGCGCGTGTGCGTCTGACCAGCGGGATCGAAGTCACCGCTTACATTCCGGGTGAGGGACACAACCTGCAGGAGCACTCCATCGTGCTCGTGCGTGGTGGCCGTGTGAAGGACCTGCCGGGTGTTCGCTACAAGATCATCCGAGGTTCCCTGGACACCCAGGGTGTCAAGAACCGCAAGCAGGCCCGCAGCCGCTACGGCGCCAAGAAGGAGAAGTAGAAATGCCTCGTAAGGGCCCCGCCCCGAAGCGCCCGGTCATCATCGACCCGGTCTACGGTTCTCCTCTTGTCACGTCGCTCATCAACAAGGTGCTGCTGAACGGCAAGCGCTCCACCGCCGAGCGCATCGTCTACGGCGCCATGGAGGGCCTGCGCGAGAAGACCGGCAACGACCCGGTCATCACGCTGAAGCGCGCTCTGGAGAACATCAAGCCGACCCTCGAGGTCAAGTCCCGCCGTGTCGGTGGCGCCACCTACCAGGTGCCGGTCGAGGTCAAGCCCGGCCGCGCGAGCACCCTGGCGCTGCGCTGGCTGGTCGGTTACTCCCGCGCCCGTCGCGAGAAGACCATGACCGAGCGTCTGCTCAACGAACTTCTCGACGCGTCCAACGGCCTTGGTGCCGCTGTGAAGAAGCGCGAGGACACCCACAAGATGGCCGAGTCCAACAAGGCCTTCGCGCACTACCGCTGGTAGTCGCAACCCACATCGAGACCGAGAGAAGACCGAAGCCTTATGGCTACCACTTCACTTGACCTGGCCAAGGTCCGCAACATCGGGATCATGGCCCACATCGACGCGGGCAAGACGACCACCACCGAGCGGATCCTCTTCTACACCGGCGTCAGCTACAAGATCGGTGAGGTCCACGACGGCGCTGCCACCATGGACTGGATGGAGCAGGAGCAGGAGCGTGGCATCACGATCACCTCTGCTGCGACCACCTGTCACTGGCCGCTCGAGGACAACGACTACACGATCAACATCATCGACACCCCCGGGCACGTCGACTTCACGGTCGAGGTGGAGCGTTCGCTCCGCGTCCTCGACGGTGCCGTCACGGTGTTCGACGGTGTCGCCGGTGTCGAGCCGCAGTCCGAGACCGTGTGGCGTCAGGCCGACCGCTACGGCGTGCCGCGTATCTGCTTCGTGAACAAGCTCGACCGGACCGGCGCGGAGTTCCACCGCTGCGTCGACATGATCAAGGACCGCCTCGGTGCGCAGCCCCTGGTCATGCAGCTTCCGATCGGTGCCGAGATGGACTTCAAGGGCGTTGTGGACCTGGTCCGCATGAAGGCGCTCGTGTGGTCCGCCGAGGCGGCGAAGGGCGAGATGTACGACGTCGTCGACATCCCGGCCACGCACACCGAGGCGGCCGAGGAGTACCGCGGTCTGCTGATCGAGGCCGTCGCGGAGAACGACGAAGAGATCATGGAGCTGTACCTGGAGGGCCAGGAGCCCACCGAGGAGCAGCTGTACGCCGCGATCCGTCGCATCACCATCGCGTCCGGCAAGTCCAACGACACCACGGTCACCCCGGTGTTCTGTGGCACCGCGTTCAAGAACAAGGGCGTCCAGCCCCTGCTCGACGCGGTCGTGCGCTACCTGCCGACCCCCCTCGACGTGGAGGCCATCGAAGGCCACGACGTCAAGGACCCCGAGGTCGTCATCAAGCGCAAGCCGTCCGTGGACGAGCCGCTGTCCGCCCTCGCGTTCAAGATCATGAGCGACCCGCACCTGGGCAAGCTCACCTTCGTCCGGGTCTACTCGGGCCGCCTGGAGTCCGGCACCGCCGTGCTGAACTCCGTCAAGGGCAAGAAGGAGCGCATCGGCAAGATCTACCGCATGCACGCGAACAAGCGTGAGGAGATCGAGTCGGTGGGCGCCGGCGACATCGTCGCCGTGATGGGCCTGAAGCAGACCACCACCGGTGAGACGCTCTCGGACGACAAGAACCCGGTCATCCTGGAGTCCATGGACTTCCCGGCGCCGGTCATTCAGGTCGCCATCGAGCCCAAGTCCAAGGGTGACCAGGAGAAGCTGGGTGTAGCCATCCAGCGTCTCGCGGAGGAGGACCCCTCCTTCCAGGTTCACTCGGACGAGGAGACCGGCCAGACCATCATCGGCGGTATGGGCGAGCTGCACCTCGAGGTGCTGGTCGACCGTATGCGCCGTGAGTTCAAGGTCGAGGCCAACGTCGGTAAGCCGCAGGTCGCCTACCGTGAGACGATCCGCAAGGCCGTCGAGCGCGTGGACTACACCCACAAGAAGCAGACCGGTGGTACCGGTCAGTTCGCCAAGGTGCAGATCGCGATCGAGCCCATCACCGAGACCGACGGTCCGGCGTACGAGTTCGTGAACAAGGTGACCGGTGGCCGTATCCCGCGGGAGTACATCCCGTCGGTGGACGCCGGTGCGCAGGAGGCCATGCAGTTCGGCATCCTCGCCGGGTACGAGATGACGGGTGTCCGCATCACGCTTCTCGACGGTGCCTACCACGAGGTCGACTCCTCCGAGCTCGCCTTCAAGATCGCCGGTTCGCAGGCCTTCAAGGAGGCCGCGCGCAAGGCCAGCCCCGTGCTGCTCGAGCCGATGATGGCCGTCGAGGTCACCACGCCCGAGGACTACATGGGCGAGGTCATCGGCGACATCAACTCCCGCCGTGGCCAGATCCAGGCCATGGAGGAGCGTGCCGGTGCCCGCGTCGTGAAGGGCCTCGTGCCCCTCTCGGAGATGTTCGGCTACGTCGGCGACCTCCGCAGCAAGACCTCGGGTCGCGCAAGCTACTCGATGCAGTTCGACTCCTACGCCGAGGTTCCCCGGAACGTCGCCGAGGAGATCATCGCGAAGGCCAAGGGCGAGTAACACACACCGTTTGCACGCTTTAGGCTTGACACCGACCGCAGGGCCCCGAACCGGGGGGACGAGGGATCGTCCTGTCCGGGGAGGGTCCCGCGGGCGGCATCCCAGCAAAGATCACCTGGCGCCGATGAGTAAGGCGTACCAGAACCACTCCGCAGGAGGATTCAGTGGCGAAGGCAAAGTTCGAGCGGACTAAGCCGCACGTCAACATCGGCACCATCGGTCACATCGACCACGGTAAGACGACCCTCACGGCCGCCATTACCAAGGTGCTGCACGACGCGTACCCGGACCTGAACGAGGCCTCGGCCTTCGACCAGATCGACAAGGCTCCCGAAGAGCGCCAGCGCGGTATCACGATCTCGATCGCGCACGTCGAGTACCAGACCGAGACGCGGCACTACGCCCACGTCGACTGCCCGGGTCACGCGGACTACATCAAGAACATGATCACGGGTGCGGCGCAGATGGACGGCGCCATCCTCGTCGTCGCCGCCACGGACGGCCCGATGCCGCAGACCAAGGAGCACGTGCTCCTGGCCCGCCAGGTCGGCGTTCCGTACATCGTCGTCGCCCTGAACAAGGCCGACATGGTGGACGACGAGGAGATCCTGGAGCTCGTCGAGCTCGAGGTCCGTGAGCTCCTCTCCGAGTACGAGTTCCCGGGCGACGACCTGCCGGTCGTCAAGGTCTCGGCGCTCAAGGCCCTCGAGGGTGACGCGGAGTGGGGCAAGTCCGTCCTCGACCTGATGAAGGCCGTCGACGAGTCCATCCCGCAGCCCGAGCGTGACGTCGACAAGCCGTTCCTCATGCCCATCGAGGACGTCTTCACGATCACCGGTCGTGGCACGGTCGTCACCGGTCGTATCGAGCGTGGTGTCCTCAAGGTCAACGAGACCGTCGACATCGTCGGCATCAAGACCGAGAAGACCACCACCACGGTCACCGGCATCGAGATGTTCCGCAAGCTGCTCGACGAGGGCCAGGCCGGTGAGAACGTCGGTCTGCTCCTCCGTGGCATCAAGCGCGAGGACGTCGAGCGCGGCCAGGTCATCATCAAGCCCGGCTCGGTCACGCCGCACACCTCGTTCGAGGCCCAGGCGTACATCCTGTCCAAGGACGAGGGTGGCCGTCACACGCCGTTCTTCAACAACTACCGTCCCCAGTTCTACTTCCGTACGACTGACGTGACCGGTGTTGTGACCCTTCCCGACGGCACCGAGATGGTGATGCCGGGCGACAACACTGAGATGACCGTTGAGCTCATCCAGCCCGTCGCCATGGAGGAGGGCCTGAAGTTCGCCATCCGTGAGGGTGGCCGGACCGTGGGCGCCGGCCAGGTCACCAAGATCAACAAGTAGGTTTCACCTACCTGTCGGGCTTGACGCCTGGTAGCTCCAGCATCAGCTGAGCTCCTTGAAGGGGCCCGTACGACTCCGGTCGTACGGGCCCCTTTGCCGTGCCCGGACGGCCCCTGGAGCGCGCGTCGAAATGATTCGTTACGAAACTATTCGACGTCTACGACCCATTCCCCTCAGGGGTCACTCCCTCCACCATTTGTCATGCCGCTGAGCAAATTCGGGACGACGACACGTTCGAGGGGTGTGGCATGTCTGGAGGCGTCAGCCGTAGAGCCGTTCTAGGGGCGGGGACCGGGCTGGTGGCGTTGCCCGCGGTGCCCGGTCTGTCCGGGGTCGCACGGGCGCAGGACGCGCCTGGGGCCCCGACCGACCCGGGGGCGTACATCTCCTTCTCGCCGAAGCCGGGCGCGTTCCCGCTGGTGGGCGCGCCGGTCGTGGTCAGCGCCGACGACCACCCCGGAGTCGTACGGGTCGCGGGCGACCTCCGTGACGACATCGAGCGGGTCACGGGCGTGCGGCCCGGCTCCTCGGTGGCGCGGGAGATCGTCCTGGTGGGGACGGTCGGGCGCAGTCCGCTGATCGACGGGCTGGTCGCGGCCGGAAAGCTCGACGTCCGCGGGATCCGCGGCAAGTGGGAGACCTCGCTGCAGACCGTGGTCGAGCGGCCGATGCCGGGGGTGGAGCGGGCGTTCGTGGTGGCCGGCAGCGATCCGCGCGGCACGATCTTCGGGGCGTACGACGTCTCGTACGGGATCGGGGTCTCGCCCTGGTACTGGTGGGACGACGTGCGTCCGGTGCGCCGCAGTGCGGTGTACGTGCTGCCGGGGCGCTTCAGCCAGGGCACACCCGCGGTGAAGTACCGGGGGATCTTCATCAACGACGAGAACCCTGCGCTGGGGACGTGGGCGCCCGCCTTCTTCGGGCCGGGCAAGGCGCCCGGGCATGCCGGCGGCTTCACCGCGGACTTCTACGCGAAGGTCTTCGAGGTACTGCTGCGGCTGAAGGCGAACTACCTGTGGCCGGCGGTGTGGGGGAGGGCGTTCGCGGAGGACGACCCGGAGAACCACGCACGGGCGAAGGCGTACGGGATTGTCATGGGCACGTCTCATGAGGCGCCGATGATGCGGGGCATCGAGGAGTGGAACCGGCACGCGGTGCCCGCCGTGCGGGACAGCGCGGGGAACATCGTGACGCCGGGGCGGGACCCGTACGGCGGTACGGGGGAGTGGTCGTTCCGGCGGAACGCGGAGGCCGTCAAGGCGTACTGGCGCGACGGCATCGAGCGCATGACCGACCAGGACTTCGAAGGCGTCGTCACGCTCGGGATGCGCGGGAACGGCGACACGAGCCTGCCGGACGGCGACGCCATCGAACTGATGCAGGAGATCATCGCGACGCAGAGATCGATCATCGAGGACGTCACCGGCCGCCCGGCCTCCGAGACCCCGCAGGTGTGGACGCTCTACAAGGAGGTCCAGCGCTACTGGGACCGCGGCCTGCGCGCGCCGGACGACGTGACGGTCGTGCTCACCGACGACAACTGGGGGAACATCCGCAAGCATCCGGATCCGGCGGAGGCCGCGCGGGCCGGAGGCTACGGGCTCTACTACCACTTCGACTACGTCGGCGTCGGCCGCAACTACAAGTGGGTGGACACCACGTCGCTGCCGAACCTGTGGGACCAGCTCCACCAGGCGGTCGAGTACGGGAACCGCGAACTGTGGGTCACGAACGTCGGCGACCTCAAGGGCAACGAACTGCCGACGGAGTTCTTCCTCGACCACGCCTGGAACCCGGAACGCTGGCCGCTGGAGAGCATCGGGGAGTGGGAGCGGCGGTACGCGGCCCAGAACTTCGGCGCGGCGCAGGCGGAGGCGATCGCCGAGGTGCTGGCGAGATACGCGCAGCTCCAGTCGCGCCGCAAGCCCGAACTGCTGAACCGCAGGATCACGCTGGTCGACGGGAAGGTCGTGTACGACGACCGGGAGACGCCTTTCCACTTCGGTCATCGCGAACTGGAGCGGGTCACGCAGGAGTGGCGGCGGCTGGGGAAGGACGCGGAGCGGATCGGCCGAAGACTTCCCGCCGGGGACCAGGACGCCTGGTTCGAGCTGGTCGGGTACGAGGTGGAGGCGACGGCCAACCTGTACGGGCTGCGGGAGGCGGAGTTCACCAACCTGCTGTACGCCGGGCAGGGGCGGGCCGCGACCAACGGCCTGGCGGCCGAGGCGGAGGCCGGGCTGGCCCGTGACTTCGCACTCGCCGAGCGCTTCAACTCCCGGGTGGCGGGCGGCAAGTGGCGGGGTTTCCAGACGCAGCCGCACATCGGGTACGGGGACGTGGAACGGTACGGGCCGAACGCGCCCTGGCAGCAGCCCGAGCGGAACAACGTGGCGCTGCCCGACGAGATCTTCCCGGCGGTGAAGCGGATCGACGTGCCGGCGGGGGCCTCGATGGGCGTGGCGGTGGACGGGACGGAGTCGGGGGAGTGGTGGCCGGGTGGGTCGTCGGGCGCGCCCGTACTGCCTGTCTTCAGCCCGTACCAGACCCGGCCCGACCAGTACATCGAGGTCTTCAACCGGGGCCGGGAGGCCTTCGACTACCGGATCACCTCCCATGTGCCGTGGCTCGTGGTCGACCGGCCGCGGGGCCGGGTCGACCAGCAGGTGCGGGCCGTGCTGACCGTCGACTGGGCGAAGGCGCCGCGGGGGCGGACCGAGGCGTCGGTGACCGTGGAGGGGGCCGGGGCGACGGTCACGGTCGCGGTGATCGCCGAGCGGCCGCCGGCGAGCGGGCTGCGGGGGTTCGTGGAGGCGGGCGGGTACGTCGCCCTCGACGCCGAGCACTTCACGCGCTCGGTGGGCACATGGCGCCGTATCGACGGGATCGGCCGCACGGGCGCGGGCGTGACGCCGTGGCCGGTGACCGCTCCGCGGCGCACGCCGGGCGGCTCGTCCCCCCGGCTGGAGTACGAGGTGAGCCTGCTGTCCGCGGGGCCGGTCACGGTGTGGGTCTATCTGCCACCGCGCAACCCGGCCCTGCCGACGGGCGGACTGAAGTACGGGATCTCGTTCGACGGGGACGCGCCGCAGACCGTCGACATCCACGCGGCCACCGGAGCCGACGACGGCCTGATGGACATCGAGTGGGCCCGCAACACCTCGGACAACGTCAACCGCACGTCTACGCGCCACATGATCGGGGCGGCCGGGGTGCACCGGCTGAAGTTCTGGACGGTCGACCCGACGGTGGTGCTGCAACGCCTGGTGATCGACACGGGCGGGCTGGAGCCCACGTATCTGGGACCGCCGGAGAGCCACCGCATCCGCTGAGCCGTACTCGTTCGTACTCCTTGGAGGGACCGCACATGAAGTACTTCCGCATGCCCCTGGTCGGGCTGCTGAGCGCGACACTGCTGGTGGCGGGCGTCGGGACGGCCACGGCCGACGAGACTCCGCAGGGTTTCGGCCGCTCGGGAACGGCTCCGCTGCGGGCGCTCGCCGACCGCGCCGGCCTGCGCATCGGCACGGCCGTGGACATGGCGGCGCTGGCCGACGACGAGGCGTACCGACGGACGACCGGGCGCGAGTTCAACTCCGTCACCGCTGAGAACGTCATGAAGTGGGAGGTCGTGGAGCCGGCGCGGGGGACGTACGACTGGTCGGGGGCGGACGCGCTGGTGCGGTTCGCGCGCGAGCGGGGGCAGGTGGTCCGCGGCCACACGCTGGTGTGGCACAGCCAGTTGCCGGGATGGCTGACGGCAGGGGTGGCGGACGGTTCGATCGGGGCAGAGGAGCTTCGGGGGATCCTGCGCAAGCACGTCACCACGGAGGTCAAGCGGTACAAGGGGAAGATCCAGCAGTGGGACGTGGTGAACGAGGTCTTCGAGGAGGACGGTTCGCTGCGGAACTCGATCTGGCTGCAGAAACTCGGCCCGTCCTACATCGCCGACGCCTTCCGCTGGGCGCACGCGGCGGACCCGAAGGCGAAGCTCTTCCTGAACGACTACAACGTGGAGGGCGTCAACGCGAAGTCCACGGCCTACTACGACCTGGCGAAGCGGCTGCGGGCGGAGGGCGTTCCGGTGCAGGGCTTCGGTATCCAGGGACACCTGGCGATCCAGTACGGGTTCCCGGGGGACGTGCCGGGGAACCTCGCGCGGTTCGAACGGCTGGGCATGCAGACCGCTTTCACCGAGGTGGACGTCCGGATGATCCTGCCGGTGGATGAGGAGAAGCTCGCCACACAGGCCACGTACTTCCGGAGGCTGCTGGACGCCTGCCTGGGGGCGCGGAGCTGCAGGTCCTTCACCGTGTGGGGGTTCACGGACAAGTACTCGTGGGTGCCCGGGGTTTTCGCGGGGCAGGGGGCGGCGACGCTGACGGGGGAGGACTTCGGGCGGAAGCCGGCTCATGGGGCTGTGCGGGAAGGGCTGGCGGAGGGGCGTTGACGTCGACCAGGGGCTGTGTCAGCCGGTGCCCTCGGGCTTGACTGCCCTCGGGCTTGACCTTCTCCTTGTCCGCGTAGCGCGGCAGGTTCTCCGTCGAGATCGTCCAGTCGCCGAGGGCGTAGTCGCGCATCTTGCCGACCCAGTCGTTTGTTCTGGAGTTGTCTCGCTGAATGGCTTGCTGGGTGTCTCGGTTGTCGCGGGGCGAGCACATGTCCGCCAACCGGACGGAAATCCAGCTGAGTTGGTGATTGTCACCCTTGTGGGCGACGCGGCCTCGCGGTGCTGACGTGGTGCCGGAACGAGGCTGACGAGGTGCCTGGCGCGGCCCTCAGGCGGAGGGCCGGGTTGGGTTTGGTGGGGTTCTCCCGAAGTTCTTTGAAGAGCTTCGACGTCGTGCGGGACCGGTCTGCCGTTTACCGGGACGGGAAGTTCCGGGGGCCGGTGGCGGCGGGACACGGCACGGGGCTGGTCACCCCGAGGCCAGCTGTTCCGCTATCTCCGCGATCCAACCGCCGGTCTTCGCCGGGTCGTTGAGGGTCTCAGCCCACGCTTCCGGCTCCAGCTTGTGCTTGGCGGGGCCGGACTTGAGAGCGATGAGCAGGGATCTGGCGGACTCCCGCATCTCGGCCGTCGTGCCGCCGCTCCCGGAGATGTCGGGACCCGCCGCCAGGGCGTAGATCTCGCGCGCCATGGCCTGGCGTTCGCCCTTCGACACCTTCTTCCAGAACTTCAGGGCATGCTGCAGTGACTCCTTGCGGGACGCGGCCTCCGCGGGGGTCTCGCCCTTCGCCGCCCAGCGCTCGGGGTGGTGAACCTCTTCGTAGCGCTTCGTGGCGGCGCGGAGCGCCTTGTACAGGGTGACGCCGAGGACGAGGCCGGCCCCGGCCCCGGCGAGGCCCCATCCGACCGGGTTGCTCGCGAGTCCGACCGTTCCCGCCGCGACCGCCGTCACGATGCCGGCCGCGGCCTTGGTGGACTCGCCCCCGCCGCTGACCGTCTCCTTGCCCATCTTGGTGAGCTGCTTCTTCTTCGCGTACCCCTGCACGGTGCTCAGCTTTTCCACGTCTTGTTCGGCGTGCTGGAGGGTCTCGGCGGCGTCACGGGCCTCGCCCATCGCCTCCCAGGCGGCGTCGATGGCCTCGGAGACGAGCTCCAGCCGTTCCGGGCCGTCGTGGGCCCAGTAGGCGTCCAGTGCGACGTAGGCCTCCGCGGCGGCCCAGCCGGCCTGCTCCCGCGACTCGTTCAGCCGGGCCAGTGACCCTGCCTGGACGACGTGGGGGTCTCCCAACTTCTTGATCTGCCGGTACTTGGTGGCCGCCCCGCCGACGCGGAAGGCGGACCGCATGCCCTTGATCGCGCCGATGGAGGCGCTGGCGATACCGCTCGCCTCGGACGCCACCGCGGCGTTCGCCGCCTTCTGGACCTTGGTCACCTCCTTGGCGATGGCGGCGCTGTAGCTTCCCGAGTTGGCGGCGCCGACAACCGCGTCCGCCCCCTTGGTCCTGGCCTTCTTCTTCGCCGTGTGGTGGTGGGCCCCGGTCTCGTGCTTCTTGGCGTCCTTCATGTTCTTGTACGCGTCCATGCCACTGACCACGGTGCCGGCGGCCTCCGTGAGGAGGTTCCCCGACGCCGCGGAGGTCCCCGAGGCGGCGGTGGAGTGCTTGAGGCCCTCATTGGCCGAGACGGCGGCCTGCTGGGTGAAGGCCGCGTTGGTGGGGGTCTGGAAGCCCTTGATGAAGGTGTCGATGGGTTCGAGATTCTTCTTGAACCTGTCGAGGAGCGCGGCGATCCGGTCGCGGTAGTTCTTCTTCGCTCCGGCGCTCTTCGCTCCGGCGGACGCGCCGCCGTTCTCCGCCGCGCTGTCTCTCTCGGTGTCCCGGGAAGGGCCTGAGGCGGGGTCTCGGGCGGGGTCTCTGGCCGTGTCCCGGGCCGTGTCCCGGGCGCGCTGAACCGCCGCGGTCGTGGCCCGGTTGCCGGCGCGGGACTGCATCGCGAGGAGGGCGTGCTCCGTCGAGCGTGCGGACGTACTCCCGGTCCGGCTCCCTTCCCGGCGCTGCTGGGCCGCCGTCAGGATGGCCGCGGACTGCCGTGGCGAGGTGCGGTGGATCGGGGTGCTCATGGATGGGCCTCTCCTGTACCGGACCGGGCGAGGCGAAGGTAGCCGTACCCGGCGAACAGGAGGGGAGCGGCGGGGAAACTCCTCGCGGATGCTGTGGGGCGCGTGCAGTGGGTTGCTCGGGCCGAGTGCGCCTGCCGACGGACACTCCGTCGGAGTCCCTGAACAGCAGCTTGACTGGCCTCGACTGGCAGGCCTGACCTCGGGATCCGAACTCTTCTTGCATGCGAGGGATGCCGACGCCTAGTAAATTCGCTGGTGCGTACGGTTTCGTACGGGGCGGTTGTGACGGGGGTTGCGGCGTGGCGGGCTATCGGCCGACGGGCTGGCATGTGTTGGACCTGGAGAAGGATCCGACGCCGGGGGACCCGGTCCGGGTGAAGTCGTTGGCGAAGAGCCTGCATGACTTCGCGGACGATGTGCAGGACGCGCTTCGCCTGGTGCAGGGGATGGCGGGTGAGGATGCCGTCCTGTCGATGGTGGGCAAGACGGCTGAGGTGTTCCGGGACGAGTTCTCGGGTGTGCCGAAGAACTTGAAGAAACTGAAGAGGTCGTACGACCTGGCGGGGGACGCGCTCACGGCGTACTGGCCGCAGTTGGAGCGCGCCCAAGCCCTCGCCGACAAGGCTCTCGCCCAGGGGCGGGAGGCTCAGGCCGATCTCTCCTCCGCCAAGTCCCGTCTCTCCTCTGCCGATTCGTGGGTCACCCGGGCCAACAAGGAGGCGGACAAGTACAAGGAGGACAAGGACGCCGGCAAGGACGTACCGAAGCCGGACGAGTCCAAGGTCCGTGCCGCGACGAGGGACGCGCAGAGTGCCGAGTCCGCGCAGACGTCCGCTCAGTCGGATGTCACCTCTGCCTCCAATGCCCTCGATGCCGCGAAGAAGATGGCCGCGGATGCCCGCAAGATGCGCGAGGACGCGGCCGGTGAGGCCAAGCGGAAGCTCGACGAAGCCTCCGACGCGGGTATTCAGAACCGGAAGTGGTACGAGGAGGTCGGGGACTGGTTCACCGACAACTGGGACACCATCGTCGCGGTCTGCAAGGTCGTCGTGGCTGTGCTCGGTGTCATCGCGCTGATCATCGGTGGGCCGATTCTCGGCGCGATCGTCCTCATCGCGGCGCTCGTCGTCCTCGCCGACACCCTCAACAAATATATGAAGGGCCAAGCGTCCCTGTTGGATGTGGCCTTCGCGGCGCTGGACTGCATCCCGGGCATGAAGGGCCTGACCAGCCTCGGCGGCCTCGCCAAGGGGTTGAAATCCCTGGGCAAGGTGGGCCTCAAGGGCATGGCCATGGGCCTCAAGGGCCTCGGTCCGCGCGTACAGGGTCTCGGACGTCAGATGAAGAACCTCTTCACCTGCGGTGATCCGATCGACATGGCCACCGGCCAGATGGTGATGTCGATACCGGACGTCTCGCTGCCCGGCGTCCTGCCCCTCGTCGTCGAACGCAGCCACCGCACCGGCGTGAAGGCCGGGCGCTGGTTCGGAGCCGGCTGGACATCGACCCTGGACCAGCGGCTCCTGGCCGACGACGAGGGCATCCGGTTCGTCGCGGACGACGGCACCGTGCTGTACTACGCGGTTCCGGAAGCCGCCGAGCCGGCGCAGCCGATCGTCGGCCCCAGCTGGCCGTTGAGCTGGGACGGCACCCCCGACGGCGAGATCACGGTGTGGCGGCCGGACAACGGCACGACGCTGCGGTTCAAGCGAATACCGAGTGGCGGGGCGGGCGAACTGCTGCTGGCCGGCATCGAAGACCGCAACGGCAACACCATCGATGTCCGGTACGCCCCCGACGGCTCCCCGGAAGAGCTGATTCACCACTCCGGCTACCGGCTCGGAATCACCACGGCTTCGAACCGCATCACCGCCCTCACCTTGCTCAGCGCTCCCGGCCGACCGCGCCTCATGGCCTACGAGTACGACGAGCAGGGCCGCCTCACTGGTGTCACCGACTCGTCCTCGGTGCCTCAGCGCTACAGCTACGACGACCGGCAGCGGATCACGGGCTGGCAGAGCAGACAAGGCGACTGGTACCGCTACGCGTACGACGACGTCGACCGGTGTGTGCGCTCGGGCGGTGTCGACGGAGTCCTCGCCTACGCCTACGCCTACGACGACGAAACCCGCACCACGGTCGCGACCGACTCCCTCGGGCATTCCCTGGCGTACAGCTTCGACGAGGCGTACCGGCCCGTCAGCGAGACCGATCCTCTCGGCCACACCACGTCGCGCACCTGGGACGATCGCGGCCGACTGGTCGCCCTCACCGACCCGCTCGGACGTACCACGCGCTACCGGCATGACGTGGCGGGCAATGTCACGGAAGTCGTCCGCCCCGACGCGGGTGTCGTCACCACCGAGTACAACGAACTCGATCTGGTCACCAAGGTGACGCAACCGGACGGCAGCACATGGGAGTCGGTCTACGACGAGCGCGGCAACCGCGTGGCCGTCGTCGACCCGCTCGGTGCCACGACCTCCTTCACGTTCGACGAGCGCGGTGGTCTCACCGGGGTCGTGGACGCGCTCGGCCACCATCAGCAGACCGTCGTCAACGACGACGCCGGCCTGGTAGTTGGGACGAGGGACGCGTTGGGCGCGCGTAGTTCCCTCGTACGGGACGCCTTCGGCCGGATCAGCGAACTCACCGATCCTCTCGGGAGAGTCACCCGGGTCGGCTGGACGGTGGAGGGCCAGATCTCCTGGCGTCAGCTTCCGAACGGGACCACCGAGCGCTGGTCGTACGACGCCGAGGGCAATCCCCTCGAGTACTCGTCGTCGACCGGCCGCCGCACCACGTACCAGAACACCCACTTCGACCTCTGCTCCGTGCGCGAGAACGAGGACGGGACGCTGGAGCGTTTTGAGTACGACACCGAACTTCGGCTGAGAAGTGTCACCAACGGAGCCGGGCAGGTCTGGCGCTACGAGTACGACCCCGTGGGCCGGTTGACATCCGAGACGGACTTCAACGGCCGCGGACTGACCTACCGCTACGACGCGGTGGGCCGCCTGGTCGAGCGTGTCAACGGAGCGGGACAGGTCACGGCGTTCAGCCATGACTCACTCGGCAACGTCGTGGCCATGGACGCCGACGGCGCGACGACGACGTATGCCTACGACCTGCTCGGCAGGCTCGTCGGGGCGCGGAACACCGATGTCGCACTCGGTATCGAGCACGATGCGACGGGGCGGGTCCTGGCGGAGCGGTGGAACGGTCAGGAGGTCCGCACCGAGTACGACATCACAGGGCGCCGCACCCTTCGGAGGACGCCGAGCGGTGCGGTCACGCGCTGGACGTACGCGCCCGAGCGGCGTTCGCTGGTGCAGCGGCTGGGCCGGCACGACGTCACCTTCCAGTACGACGTCGTGGGACGCGAGATCGAGCGGGCACTCGGCGATGTGGCACGTCTGACCCATGACTGGGACGCGGATCGTCTGCGGACGACGCAGCAGGTGCGGTCGGCCGGCTCGGGCGAGCTGATTCGGCGCACCTACCAGCACAGTGTCGACGGCGGCCTTGTCGGGATGTCCGACCTCCGCCAGGGCGAGCGGTCCTTCGAGCTCGACCGGGCCGGGCGGGTGACCGCCGCGCGGGGCGGCGCCGGCTGGGACGAGACGTATCGGTACGACGACCTCGGCAACCTCGTCGCCTTCGGCACGTCTGCGCCGGTGGACGCCACCGAGACAGGCCCTGGGGACCGGACGTACTCGGGCACCCTCATCGAGCGGGCGGGTCGTACGTTCTACCGGCACGACGGTCAGGGCCGGGTGGTCCGGCGGGTCACGAAGCTCCTGTCCGGCGGCAGGCGCGAGTGGCGCTATGTGTGGAACGCCGAGGATCAGCTCACGGACGTCCGCACCCCGGACGGCAGTCACTGGCACTACGTCTACGATCCGCTCGGCCGGCGCGTGGCGAAGCAGCTGCTCGGGGACGACGGCCCGACCGTAGTCGAGCAGATCACCTTCTTCTGGGACGGTGATCGGCTCGCGGAGCAGACGGACGGCGTCGTCAGTACGTCGTGGGACTGGGGCAGCGGAACGACACCGGTCGGCCAGCGGGTCCGCGGCAGTGGACCGGTGGGGCCGGACTCGTCACAGGAAGAGATCGACGAGCGCTTCTACGCGATCGTCACCGACCTCATCGGAACGCCGACGGAACTGGTCGACGAGGAGGGAGACGTCGTCTGGACGCGGTCGTCGACGCTGTGGGGCGTTCCGGCCGGTCCGGCCGGTGGTGACCGTGCCGACTGCCCGCTGCGTTTCCCGGGCCAGTACTTCGACGCGGAAACCGGACTGCACTACAACCATCACCGCTACTACGAGCCCGCCACGGCGCGCTATTTGAGCCCCGATCCGCTGGGGCGCACACCGGCACCGAACCATCACGCGTATGTGAACAACCCGCTGCAGTGGACGGACCCGCTCGGGCTCAAGGCTCCGTGCATGGTCGACCTCTATCACGGGACGATCGGCCGGCACGCGGACAACATTGTGCGGAATGGAATCGACGTCAGTGCTTCCACGCGCAATATGGACTTCGGCAGGGGTTTCTATGTGACCAATGATCCTCGACAGGCCCTCGAGTGGTCGAAGAGACTTGCGGCACGCAATGGAGATGTGCCGGCTGTGATCCATTTCCGCGTGCCCCGGGCGGAGCTGGACAACCTGAGCAGTAGGATATTCAATGGCCCGAGCGATGATCTGGCGTCCTTCATCAGGCACCATCGTGAGGGAGGCGCAGGCCACAACTTCGAGATGGTCGAAGGCCCCATGGTGATGAACCCCAAACCCTTCCTGCGAGGCAGGGACCCAGTCTTCGAGGGGCACCAGATCGCCATATTCGGAGACCGGGCGGCCGAACTGTTCAGTAATTCAATTCATAGACGACTAGGACCCCCGACATCGTGACCGCAGAATTCACTTTGAAGCTCGACGAAGGAATGCTCGAATATTTTCGCGAGATGGCGGGCGAGATGACGGAGCGTTTCGGGATCTCCCGTGCAGAGGCAGTGGCGAGGATCAACGAAAGGTACGGAAACCTGGAGATCTCCCCGTACCCCGATCTCATGTGCCACGAACTGCCGGAGTTCTGGGCCTATGGCGCGTACTACCACGCCGACGAAGAAGGCCGCCTGCCGACGGGGGACGCGGACGAGGACGGGGACATCGACTTCACGAAGTTGTCGATCCGCCCGCTGCCGCCCAAGGACTCGCCGGTGTGGACCCTCAAGGACGAGTAGGGCGGACGAGGTGGTGACGGCTGCTGGGCACGGTGCGATGTGATCTTCATGTCGAATGCCAGGGCATAGTAACTTCCCAAGTTGAGACAGATGAGTACCACTTTCAAGTATCGCCTCCGGAGCCCTCTGGGCGGCCTGGCCGCAGACCTGACGGCGGAGCACCGCGCCCCCGGCACTGATGCGGGTGAAGGGTTCCGGATGCAGATCTACCGCAACGTATGGCTGGCGCCTCCCCGCGGCATCAACTGGCGTGACGCCGCATGGCTCTCCTTCGGGCTCTCGGTTCACTCCTCCGATCTGTCCTCCGCGCACCCCGACGGTCTGCTCATCGAGGTTGCCGCACTCACCTTCCCACTCGCTCATTTCCGGTCCGAAGCGGCGGCACTGGCGATGGACGGCTGGGTGCGGAAGGAATTCGACCTTCCCGACCGCAACCTCCTCGTTGTCTACGACAGTGGAAGCGACGGCTACCGATTCCAGTGGGGAGGGAATTCCGCCCCGTTTTCGGAAGAATTCTGAGGGTGGGGTCATGGCGTCGGAGTGGGATGGGGAAGCGGCGAGCCCGCTGGGGCTCGATGGCAACAGCATGTTGCGGGACCTGGAATACAAAGCGTCGGATCATGTGGAAGTGGTCGTCAGCAGGGACAGGAATCCGAGGTTCAGCTGTAATGAGTAAGGAAGATGCTTCCTGTGTCTTCTGCGGGGAATTCGTCCTGCACATCCCCGGATGGGCCGGCAGTGTCCCTTCGTACCGCCTCATGCGGGCGACCTGGCAGGAGGGCCACGCGTTCGTGGCCGGGTCGCTCCACTTCTCCTGCCTGCGTGCCTCGCCCGCCCGGTCGGAGTTCGCCGCCGAGTTCGCGCAGATCGCGACAGGGCACGGAAGGGAGATCACGTATCAGGCGGCCGGCGCGACCCAGACCCTGGTCCAGCCCGGTCTCGGCTACGTCGAGCAGGTCTTCCGGGGCGACGAATGCGCCATCCATCGCAGTGACACCCGGGACAGCTGGTTCGTGCAGGAGCACGCCGGGCCCTGGTACGTGCTGGACCGGCCCCAGCTGGAGGACGTCGCGCAAGGGAAGCAGCCTCGTCTCGACCCCGGTGCGGAGCGGATCGTGCTCCCGCGTGAGCCGGTGGTGAACCTCGCCGATACCACGCTTGTCGAACTCCTGGACAGCCTCGGCGTCACGGACCGGTATCCGGGCCTCGCGGCGGGGGAGCCGGAGTACGAGTTCTGGAAGTACTCCGCCCCGAAGCGCGTACTGGAGTACGCGGTGATCGCGACCCCGCCCCTGCCGACGGAGGCGGCCGCGTTCCTGCGTGACTACGCCCCGGGCTGTCAGCCGATCGACTTCGACGCGCTCGAACGCGACGAGCCCCGGGGCTGAGAAGCCGGACGGCGAGGGCCTGGGGCAGGCCCTCCGGCCGCGAGCGACCGTGATCGTGTCGCGCGTGCAGGGCGGGTGTGAGACCTGGCGGCGGGAGATCGCCTACGCGCTCAGCGATGCCCGGAAAGTCCCGCGTCGGCATCGCTGACGGGGCGGGTCTGCCCGAAGAGTTTGATGTACGTCACCCCGGGGGTATCCTCTCCGGCTCGATTGGCCAGCCCCGTGCCCCGTATGGCAGACTGTCGGGGTTGCTCGGTTGAGTGCCGATGCTGCGCGCCTCCCGTCGGGAGGACCGGAAGCGAGTCCCACAGTACTCGTCGCTCCAACTGCCGTAAGGCAGCGCTGGGGCGGACGTACGGGAATCTTCCGGGAAGTGTCAGCGGGGTGCCGGCCAGGCGCCCGGTGGGTGTTTCGCCCCCGGTCCTGCGGTCGTCTTTGGATGGGCCGCGTCCCTGGTAGGGAAATCCACTCGTGGATATCCCTGTCGGCGAGGGCGCGACACACCCGACCGCGTGGGTCGGAGGCCAGGGACGTGAGCCCTCGGGTTGCAGAGCGTTAGACGAGACAAAGGACTACTGAGTAGCCATGGCGGGACAGAAGATCCGCATCCGGCTCAAGGCCTACGACCACGAGGTCATCGACAGCTCGGCGAAGAAGATCGTCGAGACGGTGACGCGCACTGGTGCGTCGGTCGCGGGCCCGGTGCCGCTGCCCACTGAGAAGAACGTGTACTGCGTCATCAAGTCGCCGCACAAGTACAAGGACTCGCGCGAGCACTTCGAGATGCGCACGCACAAGCGCCTGATCGACATTCTCGACCCGACCCCCAAGACCGTTGACTCCCTGATGCGACTCGACCTCCCGGCCGGTGTCGACATCGAGATCAAGCTCTAAGGGCCGGTGATCTGAGAATGAGCAAGCAGATCAAGGGCATCCTGGGCGAGAAGCTCGGCATGACGCAGGTGTGGGACGAGAACAACCGTGTTGTTCCGGTCACCGTCGTCAAGGCCGGCCCGAACGTCGTCACCCAGGTGCGTACGAATGACTCGGACGGCTACGAGTCGGTCCAGATCGCCTTCGGCGAGATCGACCCGCGCAAGGTGAACAAGCCCCTCAAGGGTCACTTCGCCAAGGCCGACGTCACGCCCCGCCGTCACCTCGTCGAGATCCGTACCGCTGACGCCAGCGAGTACACCCTCGGCCAGGAGATCACCGCTGAGACCTTCGAGTCCGGCGTCAAGGTGGACGTGACCGGCACGAGCAAGGGCAAGGGCTTCGCCGGTGTCATGAAGCGTCACAACTTCAAGGGCCTCGGCGCCGGTCACGGCACCCAGCGCAAGCACCGCTCTCCCGGCTCCATCGGTGGCTGCGCCACCCCGGGCCGTGTGTTCAAGGGCCTCCGCATGGCGGGTCGCATGGGCAACGAGCGGGTCACCACCCAGAACCTGACCGTCCACGCCGTTGACGCGGAGAAGGGTCTGCTGCTCATCAAGGGCGCGGTTCCCGGTCCGAACGGCGGCCTCGTCCTGGTCCGCACCGCGGCCAAGGGGGCCTGAGGTAACGATGAGCACTGTTGACATCATTTCGCCGGCAGGCGACAAGACCGGGACGGTCGAGCTCCCCGCGGAGATCTTCGACGTCGAGAAGATCAGCATCCCGCTGCTTCACCAGGTCGTAGTCGCCCAGCTGGCCGCTGCCCGCCAGGGCACGCACAAGACCAAGACCCGTGGCGAGGTTCGCGGTGGCGGCAAGAAGCCGTACCGCCAGAAGGGCACCGGCCGCGCCCGTCAGGGCTCGACCCGCGCGCCCCAGTTCGCCGGTGGTGGCGTCGTGCACGGTCCCGTGCCGCGTGACTACTCGCAGCGGACCCCGAAGAAGATGAAGGCCGCGGCCCTGCGCCACGCCCTCACCGACCGGGCCCGCAACGCTCGCATCCACGTCGTCTCCGGCGTGATCGAGGGCGACAACCCCTCCACCAAGGCCGCCAAGAGCCTGCTCGGCAAGATCAGTGAGCGCAAGAACGTGCTCCTGGTCATCGAGCGCGCCGACGAGGCCGCGCTGCTTTCCGCGCGCAACCTGCCCCAGGTCCACATCCTGGAGCCGGGCCAGCTGAACACGTACGACGTTCTCGTCTCGGACGACGTGGTCTTCACCCAGGCCGCTTTCGAGTCCTTCGTGTCTGGCCCCCAGGCCGCTGACACCGAAGGGAGCGAAGCCTGATGGCTACGCGTCACCCGAGCATTGCCCCCAAGGCGGCCAAGGCCGCCAAGGCCGCGCGCATCGCCAAGGCGAAGCGCCACGAGGCCGAGGGCAAGAACACCGTCGAGACGCCGCTGAGCAAGAGCTTCACGGACCCCCGTGACGTCCTCATCAAGCCGGTCGTCTCCGAGAAGAGCTACGCGCTGCTCGACGAGGGCAAGTACACCTTCGTCGTCGCGCCGGGCGCCAACAAGACCCAGATCAAGCAGGCCGTCCAGGCGGTCTTCTCGGTCAAGGTCACCGGGGTCAACACGATCAACCGCCAGGGAAAGCGCAAGCGGACCAAGAGCGGTTTCGGCAAGCGTGCTGACACCAAGCGCGCCATCGTGACCCTCGCTGAGGGCGACCGTATCGACATCTTCGGCCAGGCCTCCTAACGGAGCGCCCTGGTCCGAATATCGGACGAGGACTGAGAAATGGGAATCCGCAAGTACAAGCCGACTACGCCGGGCCGTCGTGGCTCCAGCGTCGCCGACTTCGTCGAGGTCACGCGGTCCACGCCGGAGAAGTCGCTGGTTCGCCCGCTGCACAGCAAGGGCGGCCGTAACAATTCCGGTCGTGTGACCGTTCGCCACCAGGGTGGTGGACACAAGCGCGCCTACCGTGTCATCGACTTCCGTCGCCATGACAAGGACGGCGTGCCGGCGAAGGTCGCGCACATCGAGTACGACCCCAACCGCACCGCGCGCATCGCGCTGCTGCACTACGCGGACGGCGAGAAGCGCTACATCCTCGCCCCCCGCAACCTGTCGCAGGGCGACCGCGTCGAGAACGGTCCCGGGGCCGACATCAAGCCGGGCAACAACCTGGCGCTCCGCAACATCCCGGTCGGTACCACGATCCACGCGATCGAGCTCCGTCCCGGTGGCGGCGCCAAGTTCGCCCGCTCCGCCGGTGCCTCCGTACAGCTGCTCGCGAAGGAGGGCCAGATGGCCCACCTCCGTATGCCGTCCGGTGAGATCCGCCTGGTCGACGTGCGCTGCCGCGCCACCGTCGGCGAGGTCGGCAACGCCGAGCAGAGCAACATCAACTGGGGCAAGGCCGGCCGCAAGCGCTGGCTGGGCGTCCGCCCGACCGTCCGCGGTGTGGCGATGAACCCGGTTGACCACCCGCACGGTGGTGGTGAGGGCAAGACCTCCGGTGGACGTCACCCGGTCTCGCCGTGGGGTCAGAAGGAGGGTCGTACTCGTTCGCCGAAGAAGGCTTCGAACAAGTACATCGTCCGCCGCCGCAAGACGAACAAGAAGCGCTAGGAGCGGGTTTAGATGCCGCGCAGTCTCAAGAAGGGGCCCTTCGTCGACGACCACCTGATCAAGAAGGTGGACGTACAGAACGAAGCCGGCACCAAGAACGTCATCAAGACCTGGTCCCGTCGCTCGATGATCATCCCGGCCATGCTCGGCCACACGATCGCGGTGCACAACGGCAAGACCCACATTCCGGTGTTTGTCACCGAGTCGATGGTCGGCCACAAGCTCGGCGAGTTCTCGCCGACGCGCACCTTCCGGGGTCACGTCAAGGACGACCGGAAGTCGAAGCGCCGCTAACGCGGGGTGGAATGACCATGACAGACACTGGAAGGACAACCATGGAAGCCAGGGCCCAGGCGCGGTACATCCGCGTTACGCCCATGAAGGCCCGCCGAGTGGTGGACCTTATCCGTGGCATGGATGCCACGGAGGCTCAGGCGGTCCTGCGTTTCGCCCCGCAGGCCGCGAGCGTGCCGGTGGGCAAGGTGCTTGACAGCGCCATTGCCAACGCCGCACACAACTACGACCACACCGACGCCGACAGCCTCGTCATCTCCGAGGCGTACGTCGACGAGGGTCCGACCCTGAAGCGGTTCCGTCCGCGCGCCCAGGGCCGCGCCTACCGGATCCGCAAGCGGACCAGCCACATCACCGTGGTCGTCAGCAGCAAGGAAGGAACCCGGTAATGGGCCAGAAGGTTAACCCGCATGGGTTCCGGCTCGGCATCACCACGGACTTCAAGTCCCGGTGGTACGCCGACAAGCTGTACAAGGACTACGTCAAGGAAGACGTCGCCATCCGTCGGATGATGACGTCCGGCATGGAGCGCGCCGGCATCTCGAAGGTTGAGATCGAGCGCACCCGTGACCGCGTGCGGGTGGACATCCACACCGCGCGTCCCGGCATCGTCATCGGCCGCCGTGGCGCCGAGGCCGACCGCATCCGCGGTGACCTCGAGAAGCTCACGGGCAAGCAGGTCCAGCTGAACATCCTCGAGGTCAAGAGCCCCGAGACCGACGCTCAGCTGGTTGCCCAGGCCGTTGCCGAGCAGCTGTCCTCCCGCGTCTCCTTCCGTCGTGCCATGCGCAAGAGCATGCAGGGCACGATGAAGGCCGGCGCCAAGGGCATCAAGATCCAGTGCGGTGGCCGTCTCGGCGGCGCCGAGATGTCCCGCTCGGAGTTCTACCGCGAGGGCCGTGTGCCCCTGCACACGCTCCGCGCGAACGTGGACTACGGCTTCTTCGAGGCCAAGACGACCTTCGGCCGTATCGGTGTGAAGGTCTGGATCTACAAGGGCGACGTCAAGAACATCGCCGAGGTCCGCGCCGAGAACGCCGCGGCCCGTGCGGGTAACCGCCCGGCCCGTGGTGGTGCCGGTGGCGGCGGCGACCGCCCTGCCCGTGGTGGTCGTGGTGGCGAGCGTGGCGGCCGCGGCCGCAAGCCGCAGCAGCAGTCCGCGCCGGCTGCCGAGGCCCCCAAGGCCGAGGCTCCCGCCGCCGCTGCCGCTCCGGCTGAGAGCACCGGAACGGAGGCCTGACCGACATGCTGATCCCTCGTAGGGTCAAGCACCGCAAGCAGCACCACCCGAAGCGCCGTGGTCAGGCCAAGGGCGGTACGCAGGTTTCGTTCGGCGAGTACGGCATTCAGGCCCTCACGCCGGCATACGTGACGAACCGCCAGATCGAGGCGGCTCGTATCGCGATGACCCGCCACATCAAGCGTGGCGGCAAGGTCTGGATCAACATCTACCCGGACCGCCCGCTGACCAAGAAGCCCGCCGAGACCCGCATGGGTTCCGGTAAGGGTTCCCCCGAGTGGTGGGTCGCGAACGTGCACCCGGGCCGGGTCATGTTCGAGCTGTCCTACCCCAACGAGAAGATCGCCCGTGAGGCCCTTACTCGCGCAGCCCACAAGCTGCCGATGAAGTGCCGGATCGTCAAGCGCGAGGCAGGTGAAGCGTGATGTCGGCCGGTACCAAGGCGTCCGAGCTGCGCGAACTGGGTGACGAGGAGCTTCTCGCGAAGCTCCGCGAAGCCAAGGAAGAGCTGTTCAACCTCCGCTTCCAGGCGGCGACCGGTCAGCTCGAGAACCACGGGCGGCTCAAGGCCGTCCGCAAGGACATCGCGCGGATCTACACCCTGATGCGTGAGCGCGAGCTGGGCATCGAGACGGTGGAGAGCGCCTGATGAGCGAGAGCAACGTGACTGAAGAGACCAAGACGAGCCGCGGTTTCCGCAAGACCCGTGAGGGTCTGGTCGTCAGCGACAAGATGGACAAGACCGTCGTCGTCGCCGTCGAGGACCGCGTCAAGCACGCGCTGTACGGCAAGGTCATCCGCCGTACGAACAAGCTCAAGGCCCACGACGAGCAGAACGCCGCAGGCGTCGGCGACCGAGTCATCATCATGGAGACCCGGCCGCTGTCCGCGACGAAGCGCTGGCGCATCGTCGAGATCCTCGAGAAGGCCAAGTAATTACCTGAGGGCATTCCCTCAGGTTGGTTCCGCCAGGCTCGGGGCGGGGTCGCCGTAACAAGCGGCCCCGCCCCGGGAACCGGCAGACAATCAGGAGATAGACGTGATCCAGCAGGAGTCGCGACTTCGTGTCGCCGACAACACTGGTGCGAAGGAAATCCTTTGCATCCGTGTGCTCGGTGGCTCCGGTCGCCGCTACGCGGGCATCGGTGACGTCATCGTCGCCACCGTCAAGGACGCGATCCCCGGCGGCAACGTGAAGAAGGGTGACGTCATCAAGGCGGTCATCGTTCGCACCGTCAAGGAGCGCCGCCGTCCGGACGGCTCGTACATCCGCTTCGACGAGAACGCCGCCGTCATTCTGAAGAACGACGGCGACCCTCGCGGCACCCGTATCTTCGGCCCCGTCGGCCGTGAGCTGCGCGAGAAGAAGTTCATGAAGATCATCTCGCTCGCGCCGGAGGTGCTGTAAGCATGAAGATCAAGAAGGGCGACCTGGTCCAGGTCATCACCGGTAAGGACAAGGGCAAGCAGGGCAAGGTCATTGCCGCTTACCCGCGCGACGAGCGCGTCCTGGTCGAGGGTGTCAACCGGGTCAAGAAGCACACGAAGGCCGGTCCCACCGCTCGCGGTTCGCAGGCCGGTGGCATCGTCACGACCGAGGCGCCCGTCCACGTCTCCAACGTCCAGCTGGTCGTTGAGAAGGACGGCAACAAGGTCGTCACGCGCGTCGGTTTCCGCTTCGACGACGAGGGCAACAAGATCCGCGTTGCCAAGCGGACGGGTGAGGACATCTGATGGCTACCACCACCATTCCGCGTCTCAAGACGAAGTACCGCGAGGAGATCGCGGGCAAGCTGCAGGAAGAGTTCTCGTACGAGAACGTCATGCAGACCCCGGGCCTCGTCAAGATCGTGGTCAACATGGGTGTGGGCGACGCCGCCCGCGACTCCAAGCTGATCGAGGGCGCCATCCGCGACCTCACCACGATCACCGGTCAGAAGCCGGCCGTCACCAAGGCCCGCAAGTCCATCGCGCAGTTCAAGCTGCGTGAGGGTCAGCCGATCGGTGCCCACGTCACACTTCGTGGCGACCGCATGTGGGAGTTCCTGGACCGCACCCTGTCGCTCGCGCTGCCGCGCATCCGCGACTTCCGTGGTCTGTCTCCCAAGCAGTTCGACGGTCGTGGCAACTACACCTTCGGTCTCACCGAGCAGGTCATGTTCCACGAGATCGACCAGGACAAGATCGACCGCGTCCGGGGTATGGACATCACCGTGGTGACCACGGCGACCAACGACGCCGAAGGCCGTGCCCTTCTCCGTCACCTCGGCTTCCCCTTCAAGGAGGCGTAAGCGAGATGGCGAAGAAGGCTCTGATTGCCAAGGCTGCTCGTAAGCCCAAGTTCGGTGTGCGTGGCTACACCCGCTGCCAGCGCTGCGGCCGCCCGCACTCCGTGTACCGCAAGTTCGGCCTCTGCCGCGTGTGCCTTCGTGAGATGGCTCACCGTGGAGAGCTGCCGGGCGTGACCAAGAGCTCCTGGTAGTCCAGTACTTCTGGACTCCAGAGGCTCTCGGTAAGCAATGGGTCCGGTCGGATGCCCACCCCTCCATGGCTTAGGCTAGGAGGGTTGGGCGTCTGACCGCCCGTACGCCCGTGGGCACAGCCCACTAGTTAACGCTTACTACGCCGTAGGTCCCCGCACCGCACCCGTCCCGCCACTGAGTGGGGAGAGGGATGGCGCATACAGGAAACCCCGGCGAGAGAGGCCGAAGGCCAATTCATGACCATGACTGATCCCATCGCAGACATGCTTACTCGTCTGCGTAACGCGAACTCGGCGTACCACGACGATGTCGCGATGCCGCACAGCAAGATCAAGTCTCACATCGCGGAGATCCTCCAGCAGGAGGGCTTCATCACCGGCTGGAAGGTCGAGGACGCCGAAGTCGGCAAGAAGCTCGTCCTCGAGCTGAAGTTCGGCCCGAACCGTGAGCGCTCCATCGCGGGCATCAAGCGGATTTCGAAGCCGGGTCTGCGTGTGTACGCGAAGTCCACCTCCCTGCCCAAGGTGCTCGGTGGCCTCGGCGTGGCGATCATCTCCACGTCGCACGGTCTCCTCACCGACAAGCAGGCCGGCAAGAAGGGCGTAGGCGGAGAAGTTCTCGCCTACGTCTGGTAGCGGAAGGGAACGGAGGAAACAGCTATGTCGCGTATTGGCAAGCTCCCCATCACGGTTCCCGCCGGCGTGGACGTCACCATCGACGGCCGTACGGTCCAGGTGAAGGGCCCCAAGGGCTCTCTCTCCCACACCGTCGCGGCGCCGATCGAGATCGCGAAGGGTGAGGACGGCGTTCTGAACGTCACCCGCCCGAACGACGAGCGTCAGAACAAGGCCCTCCACGGCCTGTCCCGCACGCTGGTGGCGAACATGATCACCGGCGTGACCACGGGTTACGTGAAGAAGCTCGAAATCAGCGGTGTCGGTTACCGCGTCCTGGCGAAGGGTTCCAACCTGGAATTCTCGCTCGGCTACAGCCACTCGATCACGGTCGAGGCGCCCGAGGGCATCTCGTTCAAGGTCGAGAACCCGACGCACTTCTCGGTCGAGGGAATCGACAAGCAGAAGGTCGGCGAGGTTGCGGCCAACATCCGCAAGCTGCGCAAGCCCGACCCGTACAAGGCCAAGGGCGTCAAGTACGAGGGCGAAGTCGTCCGGCGCAAGGTCGGAAAGGCGGGTAAGTAAGCCATGGCATACGGTGTCAAGATTGCTAAGGGCGACGCTTACAAGCGTGCTGCCATCAAGCGTCGTCACATCCGGATCCGTAAGCACATCTCGGGTACGGCTGAGCGTCCTCGCCTGGTCGTGACGCGCTCGAACCGCCACATCGTGGCCCAGGTGATCGACGACGTTAAGGGTCACACCCTCGCGTCGGCGTCCACCCTGGACACGTCGATCCGCGGCGGCGAGAACGACAAGTCCGAGCAGGCCAAGTCGGTCGGCGCCCTGGTCGCCGAGCGCGCCAAGGCCGCCGGTGTCGAGGCTGTCGTGTTCGACCGTGGTGGAAACCAGTACGCCGGGCGCATTGCCGCTCTGGCGGACGCCGCCCGCGAAGCCGGACTCAAGTTCTGAGTCCTGCCCGTTCGCGCAGTGACTATTGACGCTGCGTAGCTAGCGGAAACAGAGAGAGGTAATTCCAATGGCTGGACCCCAGCGCCGCGGAAGCGGTGCCGGTGGCGGCGAGCGGCGGGACCGGAAGGGCCGTGACGGCGGCGCTGCTGCCGAGAAGACCGCGTACGTTGAGCGCGTTGTCGCGATCAACCGCGTCGCCAAGGTTGTGAAGGGTGGTCGTCGCTTCAGCTTCACTGCGCTCGTCGTAGTGGGCGATGGTGACGGCACCGTGGGTGTCGGTTACGGCAAGGCCAAGGAGGTGCCGGCCGCGATCGCCAAGGGTGTTGAAGAGGCCAAGAAGCACTTCTTCAAGGTCCCCCGTATCCAGGGCACCATCCCGCACCCGATCACGGGCGAGAAGGCCGCGGGCGTCGTCCTGCTCAAGCCTGCTTCCCCCGGTACCGGCGTCATCGCCGGTGGCCCGGTGCGTGCTGTCCTCGAGTGCGCCGGCGTCCACGACATCCTGTCGAAGTCGCTCGGCTCGTCCAACGCGATCAACATCGTGCACGCGACCGTGGCGGCCCTCAAGGGCCTGCAGCGTCCCGAGGAGATCGCGGCCCGCCGCGGTCTGCCCCTCGAGGACGTCGCCCCCGCGGCTCTGCTGCGTGCACGTGCGGGAGCGGGTGCGTAGTCATGGCTCAGCTCAAGATCACGCAGACGAAGTCGTACATCGGCAGCAAGCAGAACCACCGCGACACCCTTCGTTCGCTTGGCCTCAAGCGGATCAACGATGTGGTCGTCAAGGAGGACCGCCCCGAGTTCCGCGGAATGGTTCACACCGTCCGCCACCTCGTGACGGTTGAGGAGGTCGACTGATCATGGCGGAGAACAACCCGCTCAAGATCCACAACCTCCGTCCCGCCCCGGGCGCCAAGACCGCCAAGACCCGTGTTGGTCGTGGTGAGGCGTCGAAGGGTAAGACGGCCGGTCGTGGTACCAAGGGCACGAAGGCCCGTTACCAGGTTCCGGAGCGCTTCGAGGGTGGCCAGATGCCCCTCCACATGCGTCTCCCGAAGCTCAAGGGCTTCCGGAACCCGTTCAAGACCGAGTACCAGGTCGTGAACCTCGACAAGCTGGCGTCGCTGTACCCGGAGGGTGGCGAAGTCACCGTCGAGGGGCTCGTCGCCAACGGTGCGGTTCGCAAGAACAGCCTCGTCAAGGTCCTCGGCCAGGGCGAGATCTCCGTGGCACTGCAGGTGACGGTCGACGCCGTCTCCGGCTCCGCCAAGGAGAAGATCACCGCCGCCGGCGGTACCGTCACCGAGCTCGTCTGAATTCAGCAGGCGCCTCGATGACTTGAGCGATCCCGACCGGGGATGCCCCACAAAAGGGGCATCCCCGGTTGGTCGTTCCTAGGGGAGCGGTGTCGCCGGTAAGGTGGCCTGCGCTGCTGATTTTCGCCCGGTGTGCCGCCAGGGAACTCCGGGCGGCTTCTGACTGTTAGTTAGCTGTCCGTTACTTATTCGTCGAACCTCAAGACCGTCACCTCTGGCGCACTTGCGCGGGGGTCGCAGGAGGCACCGTGCTCACCGCGTTCGCCCGGGCGTTCAAGACGCCCGACCTGCGCAAGAAGCTGCTCTTCACGCTCGGCATCATCGTGGTCTATCGGGTGGGCACGCACATCCCGATCCCTGGTGTCGACTACAAGAACGTCCAGACCTGTATCGACGACGCGAGCCAGAACACCGGCTTGTTCGGCCTGGTCAACATGTTCAGCGGTGGCGCCCTGCTGCAGATCACGATCTTCGCACTGGGCATCATGCCGTACATCACGGCGAGCATCATTCTGCAGCTGCTGACCGTGGTGATCCCGCGCCTCGAAGCCCTCAAGAAGGAGGGCCAGGCCGGTACCGCGAAGATCACGCAGTACACCCGGTACCTCACGGTGGCCCTGGCCATCCTGCAGGGCACGGGCCTGGTGGCCACCGCCCGCAGTGGTGCGCTGTTCGCCACCTGCCCGGTCCGCAACCAGATCGTGCCCGACCAGTCGATCTTCGTGACCATCACGATGGTGGTCACCATGACCGCCGGTACGGCCATGGTCATGTGGCTCGGTGAGCTCATCACCGACCGCGGCATCGGCAACGGCATGTCGATCCTGATGTTCATCTCGATCGCCGCCACCTTCCCGTCGGCGCTGTGGGCCATCAAGGAGCAGGGCAACCTGGCGGACGGCTGGATCGAGTTCGGCACGGTGATCGCGGTCGGCCTGGTCATGATCGGCCTGGTCGTCTTCGTGGAGCAGGCTCAGCGCCGCATTCCGGTCCAGTACGCGAAGCGCATGATCGGCCGCCGGTCCTACGGCGGCACCTCCACGTACATCCCGCTGAAGGTCAACCAGGCGGGCATCATCCCTGTGATCTTCGCCTCGTCGCTGCTCTACATCCCGGCGCTCGTCGCGCAGTTCGCCGGTGGCACCTCCGGCTGGAAGACCTGGATCGAGCAGAATCTCGCGGACACGGCCGCGCCACCGCACATCGTCCTCTACTTCTTCCTGATCGTTTTCTTCGCGTTCTTCTACGTGGCGATCTCGTTCAACCCCGAGGAAGTCGCGGACAACATGAAGAAGTATGGTGGCTTCATCCCGGGCATCCGGGCTGGCCGACCGACCGCTGAGTACCTGTCGTACGTACTCAACCGGATCACCTGGCCGGGTTCGCTGTACTTGGGTCTGATCGCTCTCGTGCCGACGATGGCGTTGGCGGGCTTCGGCGCCAACCAGAACTTCCCGTTCGGTGGTACCAGCATCCTCATCATCGTGGGTGTCGGTCTGGAGACGGTGAAGCAGATCGAGAGCCAGCTCCAGCAGCGCAATTACGAAGGGTTCCTCCGCTGATGCGAATCGTCCTCGTCGGGCCGCCCGGTGCGGGCAAGGGAACGCAGGCCGCGTTCCTCGCCCAGAACCTGTCGATCCCGCACATCTCCACGGGCGACCTCTTCCGTGCGAACATCAGCCGCCAGACGGAACTGGGCAAACTGGCCAAGTCGTACATGGACGAGGGCAACCTCGTGCCGGACGAGGTCACCATCGCGATGGCCAGGGACCGTATGGAGCAGCCGGACGCCGTGAACGGCTTCCTGCTCGACGGCTTCCCGCGGAACGTCTCGCAGGCGGAGGCGCTCGACCAGGCCCTCAAGGGCGATGGTGTGGAGCTGGACGGGGTGCTCGACCTGGAGGTCCCCGAGGACGAGGTGGTCAAGCGCATCGCCGGCCGCCGCATCTGCCGCAGGGAATCGGCCCACGTCTTCCACGTGACCTACAGCCCGCCGAAGAAGGAAGGCGTCTGTGACGTCTGCGGCGGCGAGCTGTACCAGCGTGACGACGACACCGAGGAGACCGTCCGCAAGCGCCTGGAGGTCTACCACACCCAGACCGAGCCGATCATCGACTACTACCGGGCCCAGGGCCTGGTCGTGACGATCACCGCGCTCGGCAAGGTGGACGAGGTCACCAAGCGTGCGATGGACGCCCTCAAGCGTCAGGCCGAGGGCAAGAACGACAGCGAGGGCGACGGCGACAAGTAGTCGTCCTGGCTTGTTCGGCCGCGGTGCCCTCGACGGGCGCCGCGGCCTTACTGTTGTGTAGGTATCCGAGTAGGCGGAAGACGGAGAGCGCGGGCCCCCATGGTGCAGATCAAGACCCCCGAGCAGATCGCCAAGATGCGTGAGGCGGGCCTGGTCGTCGCCGCCGTCCACAAGGCGACGAGGGAAGCGGCGGTGCCCGGCGCCACGACACGCGATCTCGACCAGGTCGCCCGCAAGGTGCTCGACGAGCACGGGGCGAAGTCGAACTTCCTGGGCTACGGCGGCTTCCCCGCCACGATCTGCACCTCGGCGAACGAGGTCGTCGTCCACGGCATCCCGAGCGACGACGTCGTCCTCAAGGACGGGGACATCATCTCGATCGACGCCGGCGCGATCATCGACGGCTGGCACGGGGACGCCGCGTACACGGCGTTCGTGGGGTCCGGTCACGCTCCGGAACTGATCGAGCTCTCCCGGGTGACCGAGGAGTCGATGTGGGCCGGAATCGCGGCGATGAAGCTGGGGAACCGGCTCGTCGACGTCTCCCGGGCCATCGAGACGTACATCCGCCGCCAGCCGAAGCCCGGCGGCGGCAAGTACGGGATCATCGAGGACTACGGCGGCCACGGCATCGGGACCGAGATGCACATGGACCCACATCTGCTGAACTACGTGGAGCGCCGGCGGGGCAAGGGCCCGAAGCTGGTGCCCGGGTTCTGCCTCGCCATCGAGCCCATGGTGTCGCTGGGCACGCCGAGGACCGAGGTCCTCTCCGACGACTGGACGGTCATCACGACCGACGGCACATGGTCGTCGCACTGGGAGCACTCCGTCGCTCTGACCGACGAGGGCCCGCTGGTTCTCACCGCTCCCGACGGGGGCAGGGCGAAGCTCGCCGAGTACGGGATCACGGCCGCGCCCGATCCCCTGGGCTGAGTCCGCCCTCGGGGTGGAAAGGTCCTGGGGTGGACAGGGCCTGTTCTGCGGCGGCCGCGGGTTTCCGTGGCCGGTCGCGCCCGCGCGGCAAAGCCGCGTGTGTCACAGCCTTGCGCCCTGATGGAGCGCCCGTGCCCGGCCCGTTCGCGGGGACGGCTCCGAGCTCGCTGCTTAGGGATCTTCCGTATGGGGCAGACTTTCTCGATTCGTCTTTCCGAGGGCCCTGGCGTAGACTGACTCGTCGGCTCTCGTGCATCCGCATGTCTGCATGCGGTAAGCGCGGAGTCGATCAAGGTAGTCGATTCGAAGGGCGAAGCGTGGCCAAGAAGCAAGGTGCCATCGAGATCGAGGGCACTGTCGTCGAGTCTCTTCCGAACGCCATGTTCAAGGTCGAGCTCCAGAACGGCCACCAGGTCCTGGCACACATCAGCGGCAAGATGCGTATGCACTACATCCGTATCCTCCCTGACGACCGGGTCGTGGTGGAGCTGTCTCCGTACGACCTCACGCGTGGCCGGATCGTCTACCGGTACAAGTAGATCTTGCCTGTGCCCCGTTTCCGCGGGGTGGTGGCACTGACCCGGAGAACCTCACCCAATGAAGGTCAAGCCGAGCGTCAAGAAGATCTGCGACAAGTGCAGGGTGATCCGCCGTCACGGCCGGGTCATGGTCATCTGCGAAAACCCGCGCCACAAGCAGCGCCAGGGCTGACGCACGACCGCACCTTCTGCACCCGCAGAACTTCGCGCGACGCAAGCAGAACATGTTCATACGCAGAGCCCGGATCGCCTGTTCGCAGGGATCCGACACCCCCGGTCGGAGGCCGGGGACCCGGTTCGTACCGAGTCTTCCAGTGACGAAGATGACGGCGGGCGGGATCCGGTTCTGCGGAAGACCTCCGAACGACAACTGGAGCCATTGAATGGCACGCGTTTCCGGTGTTGACATCCCGCGCGAAAAGCGCGTGGAGGTTGCCCTCACCTACGTGTTCGGCATCGGCCGGACCCTCTCTCAGAAGACGCTGGCCGACACCGGCGTCAACCCCGACACCCGCGTTCGTGACCTCTCCGAGGAGGAGCTGGTCAGGATCCGCGAGTACGTGGACAACAACTTCAAGACCGAGGGTGACCTCCGCCGTGAGGTTCAGGCCGACATCCGCCGCAAGGTCGAGATCGGCTGCTACCAGGGTCTGCGCCACCGTCGTGGCCTGCCCGTCCACGGCCAGCGCACCAGCACGAACGCTCGTACCCGCAAGGGCCCGCGTCGCGCCATCGCCGGCAAGAAGAAGCCGGGCAAGAAGTAGTCCTCAGCGGACAACGCTTCATCAGCGGTCTTCGCTGTAGGACCGACCACCTCCCCGTAGGAGTTATAGATGCCCCCCAAGGGTCGTCAGGGCGCTGCCAAGAAGGTGCGCCGCAAGGAAAAGAAGAACGTCGCTCACGGGCACGCGCACATCAAGAGCACGTTCAACAACACGATCGTCTCGATCACGGACCCCTCGGGCAACGTGATCTCCTGGGCCTCCGCCGGCCACGTCGGCTTCAAGGGCTCGCGCAAGTCCACCCCCTTCGCCGCGCAGATGGCCGCCGAGTCGGCCGCCCGCCGCGCGCAGGAGCACGGCATGCGCAAGGTTGACGTCTTCGTGAAGGGCCCGGGCTCCGGTCGCGAGACCGCGATCCGCTCCCTCCAGGCCACCGGCCTCGAGGTCGGCTCGATCCAGGACGTGACGCCCACGCCGCACAACGGCTGCCGTCCGCCCAAGCGCCGTCGCGTCTGACGCACGGTTGTCTTAGTTTTTCCTGGGTTCGGGCGGTACGGCTCTTCGGAGGCGTGCCGCCCGTACCCTTGAAGTACTCAAGGGCATCAAATAGTGGGTGCCCATGACTGAAGGATCAACATGCTTATTGCTCAGCGCCCGTCGCTGACCGAAGAGGTCGTTGACGAATTCCGCTCCCGGTTCGTGATCGAGCCGCTGGAGCCGGGCTTCGGCTACACCCTCGGCAACTCCCTCCGTCGCACCCTCCTCTCCTCGATCCCCGGAGCCGCTGTCACCAGCATCCGGATCGACGGGGTCCTGCACGAGTTCACCACCGTGCCGGGCGTCAAGGAGGACGTCACCGACCTGATCCTCAACATCAAGCAGCTGGTCGTCTCCTCGGAGCACGACGAGCCTGTCGTGATGTACCTGCGCAAGCAGGGCCCGGGTCTGGTCACCGCCGCCGACATCGCGCCCCCGGCCGGTGTCGAGGTCCACAACCCCGACCTCGTCCTCGCCACGCTCAACGGCAAGGGCAAGC
>NZ_JAHRIB010000105.1 GCF_019090165.1 Streptomyces sp. BV286 | reverse complement strand
CGTCGTCTCGGGGCTGTCCGCCGTGGTGGGCGTCGGTGACGGCGCCGATCAGGGTGCGCACGACCTCGCGGGGGTGTTCGGCGGCGGTAGCAGTGAGGATGCGGGGCAGGTCGGCGGTCTCCGCTTCGCGTTCCTGCATGCTGTCGGTGTAGAGCAGGAGGCGGTCGCCGGGGCGCAGGTCGAGGTCCTGCACCGGGTAGGCGCCCTGCCAGGCAGCGCCGAAGGGCAGGTTCACGGTCAGGTGGAGTTGTTCGGCCTGGCCGTCGCGCAGCAGCAGCGGCCGGGGGTGGCCGGCGTTGACGAGTTGGGCGGCGCTGCCGTCCAGGGTGATGCGCAGCAGCTGGCCGGTGGCGAAGGTGCGCCGGCCGTGGTCGAGGAGGGCCTGGTGGGTCTGGCGGGCCTGTTCGGCCAGATCCGCC
>NZ_JAHRIB010000104.1 GCF_019090165.1 Streptomyces sp. BV286 | reverse complement strand
GTCCAGCGCCACCGGGTCGAGGCCGAGCGCGGCCGCGGCGGCGAGCGCGGCCGACACCAGCCCGGCCGTGTGCAACCGACCCCGGCAGAACTCCTCCAGGCTTCGCGCATCGGTGATCCGCCCGGCCTTGACGGCCGCCTCGGCCCCGCCGGAGTGGGCATGCCCTCCTGCGGGAAACCGGCCGTCGGCCAGAACGAGCAACGCAGCACGCGACATGACGAGTCCCAGGACGCAGAGTCGGAAAGGGGGGTCGGAAAGCAGGAGCGGAAGGCAGGGGCGGAAGGCAGGGGCGGAAAGCAGGAGGCAGAAAAGTCCGGCCCGATGTGGAGACTGGAGAAGTCGACCGATGTGGGGACCGGAGAAGTCGGCCGATGGGGAGACCGGCGCCGGGACGGGCCTTGGGGCCCGACCGGTACCGGGATCGGGATCAGAAGAGGAAGTACCGCTGGGCCATGGGCAGTTCAGCGGCGGGCGTGGCCTCCACCAGTTCCCCGTCGATGGTGACGGCGAAGCTGTCGGGATCGACCTGGACTCGCGGCCGCGCGTCGTTCTCCCGCATGTCCGCCTTGGTCACCCCGCGTGTCGACTCGATCGGCACGAACCGCTTCCCGAGCCCGAGCCGCTCCGGCAGCCCGTCCTCGATGGCGATCGGTGCCACGAAGTTGAAAGAGTTGGACGCGGGCGCCCGGCCGATCGCCCCGAACATCGGCCGCGGCAGGATCGGCTGCGGTGTGGGGATGGACGCGTTGGCGTCGCCCATCTGCGCGTACGCGATCTGCCCGCCCTTGACGACGAGATGCGGCTTGACCCCGAAGAACGCGGGCTCCCACAGCACCAGGTCGGCGAGCTTGCCCGTCTCGACGGAGCCGATCTCGCGGGCGAGGCCCTGTGCGACGGCGGGGTTGATCGTGTATTTGGCGACATAGCGACGAACCCGGTGGTTGTCCGCCCGCCCGTCGCCGGGCAGGGCGCCCCGGCGCCGCTTCATGACATGCGCGGTCTGCCAGGTCCGCATGATGACCTCGCCGACGCGCCCCATCGCCTGGGCGTCGGAGGAGATAATCGAGATCGCGCCGAGGTCGTGCAGGATGTCCTCGGCCCCGATGGTGGTGGGCCGGATCCGGGACTCGGCGAAGGCCAGGTCCTCGGGCACGGCGGAGTTCAGGTGGTGGCAGACCATCAGCATGTCGAGGTGTTCCTCGGCGGTGTTGACGGTGTAGGGCCGGGTCGGGTTGGTCGAACTCGGCAGTACGTGCCCCTCGGAGACCACCGTCATGATGTCCGGCGCGTGCCCGCCGCCCGCACCCTCCGTGTGGTACGCGTGGATCGTGCGCCCCGCGATGGCGGCGAGCGTGTCGGCCACGAACCCGGCCTCGTTGAGGGTGTCCGTGTGGATGGCGATCTGCGCGCCCGTCCGGTCCGCGACGGTGAGCGCGGCGTCGATGACGGCGGGCGTGGAGCCCCAGTCCTCGTGCAGCTTGAGTCCGAGCGCCCCGCCGCGCAGCTGCGACAGCATCGCCTCGTGGGAGACGGTGTTGCCCTTGCCGAGGAGCCCGAAGTTGAGCGGGTACCCCTCCATGGCCTCCAGCATCCGGGCCAGGTGCCAGGGGCCGGGGGTGACGGTGGTGGCCTTGGATCCCTCGGCGGGCCCGGTGCCGCCGCCGACGAGGGTCGTGATGCCGGAGGCGAGGGCCTCGTCCGCGATCTGGGGGCAGATCAGGTGTACATGGGCGTCGATGGCGCCGGCCGTGAGGATCCGCCCGTTACCGGCGATGATCTCGGTCTCCGGGCCGATCACGAGATCCGGGTGGACCCCGTCCATGGTGTCGGGGTTGCCCGCCTTGCCGATGCCGGTGATCCGGCCGTCGCGGATTCCGACGTCGGCCTTGACGATCCCCCAGTGGTCGATGATCACCGCGCCCGTGACGACGGTGTCCGGGGTGCCGTCGGCGCGGGTGGCGCGCGACTGGCCCATGGACTCGCGGATGACCTTGCCGCCGCCGAACACGGCCTCGTCACCGGAGCGTCCGGGGCCGCCGGAACGGTCCTCCTCGATCTCGACGAGGAGGTCGGTGTCGGCCAGCCGGATGCGGTCGCCGGTGGTGGGGCCGAACAGGTCGGCGTACGCGGCACGCGAGATGTCAGGCATCGAGGGCACCTCCGGTCTCGCCGCGCAGGCCGGGCACGACACGGGCACCGGTGAGCGGTACGAGTTCGACGGCGACGGGGATTCCGGGCTCGAAGCGCACGGCGGTGCCCGCGGCGACGTTGAGCCGCTTGCCGCGCGCGGCGGCGCGGTCGAAGTCGAGGCCGGGGTTGGCCTCGGCGAAGTGGTAGTGGGAGCCGACCTGGACGGGCCGGTCGGCGGCGTTGAGGACGGTCAGCCGGGTGACGTCGAGGCCTTCGTTGAAGGCGACGGGCCCGTCGGCGAACAGGATCTCTCCGGGAATCATGACTGCCGCTCCCCCGTCAGACGATCGGGTCGTGGACGGTGACGAGCTTGGTGCCGTCGGGGAAGGTCGCCTCGACCTGGACGTCGTGGATCATCTCGGGGATGCCCTCCATGACGTCCTCCCGGGTGAGGACCGCGCGACCGGAGGCCATGAGTTCGGCCACCGTGCGGCCGTCCCTGGCCCCTTCGAGGATGTGCGAGGTGATCAGGGCGACGGACTCGGGATGATTCAGCTTCAGTCCCCTGGCCCGGCGCTTCTCGGCCACATCGGCGGCCACATGGATGAGCAGCCTCTCCTGCTCGTGCGGCGTCAGTTGCACGGCGTCCACCTCTCGGTCCTCGCTCCGGACCGTGCGGGGTCCGGTTGCCGCGGCCACCACGAAGAATCGGGACGCGGTACGCGACGCGACTGCGGTACGCGGCCGGAATCGCGCGACGGTGCGCGTCCCGGGCTGCGAAAACCCCTGGTGACGTGGTGGTGCAGGCTAGTTGCGCGGGATTTCAGGGACGTTAACCACCACGCGGGGATTCTCCGAGGATCACCGCGTCGGCCGCCTGTGCCGCAGGCCTCCGCCGGTCCGCGCCGGCGGAGGCCCGGCGCCTTCAGTGCGGCGTCCCCACACTCATCAACGCCCGCAGACCGTCCTGGATCACCGTGACGGGTGCCGAACCGAAGAGGGCCTGCTGGGCGGCGAACCCCTGCGCCGTGGCGATCAGGGTCCTCGCGACATGCTCGGCGGGGATGTCCGCCCGCATCACACCGGCGTCCTGATAGCCCTCGACGATCTTCACCCAGGCCTCGCGCACCGCGCCGAAGCCCTCACGCAGCAGCGCCGACAGCTCGCCGTCGCGGAGGGTCTCCGTCCAGACCTGGACCATCAGCCTGGGGAACGAGGTCTCTCCGTCCCAGGTCAGGCCGTGGCTCTCCGCGCCTCCCAGACCGAGCACCTCGGTCATGACCCGGCCCACGAGGACGTCCGGCAGCGGAGGCGGGGTCTGCCGGGCCGCCTCCTCGAAGGCCTCGCGGATCTCGCCGAGGACCTCGGTGACGACGGCGGCGATCAGCTCGTCCTTGCCGCTGAAGTAGCGGTACACGGCCCCCGCGGAGAGATTCACCTCCTTCAGCACGTCCTGCATCGACGAGGCGTGGAATCCGTTGCGGGCGAAGCAGCGGGCGGCGCCGTCGAGGATCTGGCGGCGACGGGCGTCTAGGTGTTCCTGGGATACGCGGGCCATGCGAGAAACGTAAAACGAACATTCCTTCTTGACAAGCCCGGACACCGGCGGGACAGTGGGGTCACAGTTAAAACGAACGCTCATTCTTTTTAGCGCGACAGCCTTCCGGGCCCACGAGGCCCCGGCCAGGAGCCCGAGCACCGCCCATCCGAATCGAGGGAAGAAGCATGTCCGCCACCTCCGCCACGACCACCGGGACCGCATCACCGCTGCCGGACCGGCAGCCGCCGCCCTCCGCCGCACAGCAGTCGGCGTCGCCCTCGCACCTTCGCCGCATCGCGGTCGTGGTCGTACTGGCGCCGGTCCTTGCGGCCCTCGCCCTGTGGGCCTTCGCCTGGCCCGCGGCCCGTACCGCTCCCCACGATCTGCCGCTCGGAGTGGCGGGCCCGGCGACCGCGACGGCTCAGGTGCAGAAGCAGCTCGAAGCGCACGAGGGCGCCTTCGAGATCCACCGTTACGCGGACGAGGCCGCCGCCCGGGACGCCATCGAGAACCGGACCGTATACGGAGCGGTCGTGGTCACCGAGCGGGGACCCGAGCTGCTCACCGCATCGGCCGCGAGCCCTCTGGTGGCCCAGTCCCTCCAGCAGGCCGTGGCCCGGCAGTCCGGCGGCGCCCCGCTGAAGACCGTCGACGTCGTACCCGCCTCCGCGGACGATCCGCGCGGTGCGGTCCTGACGTCGAGCGTGCTGCCCATGACGCTCGCGGGTATCGCCGCCGGAGCCGTGGTGACCCTGCTGGGCCTGCGCGGCCGGCGCGCGGTGGCCGCCCTGATCGGCGCGGCGGCGGTGGTCGGCCTGGTGGCCGCCCTGGTCGCGGGCACCTGGCTGGGCGCCTTCACCGGGAGCTGGTGGTCCGAGGCGGCCGTCCTGGCGGCCTCGACGCTGGCCGTGAGCGCCGCCGTCGCGGGCCTCGCGGCCCTGCTCGGCACACCGGGGATCGGTCTGGGCGCGTTCGTCATGATGCTGCTCGGCAACCCGTTCTCCGGTGCGAGCTCCGCTCCCGAGATGCTGCCCGCCCCGGTCGGCACGATCGGCCAGTGGCTGCCGCCGGGCGCCGGCGCGTCCCTCCTGCGATCGGTCTCCTTCTTCGACGGGGCCGCAGCGTCCGGTCCCGCGCTGACGCTGACCTGGTGGTCCGCCCTCGGCCTGGGAGCGGTGCTGCTGGGCAGCGCGCTCAAGCGGCGCAAGGAGTCCGCCCCCGCCACGACCGGGCGGGAGCCCGCACTCGCCGGCTGACC
>NZ_JAHRIB010000103.1 GCF_019090165.1 Streptomyces sp. BV286 | reverse complement strand
CCTGGCCCTCGTACTGACCGCCTTCGTCGTACGGCTGCTCCAGGTGCAGGCGGTCGACGCGAGCGAGTACACCGCCAAGGCCGAGGCGAACCGATACCTCAGCCGGACCCTGGCCGCCGAGCGCGGCGGGATCACCGACCGCAACGGCGTCGACCTGGCGATCAGCGTCGACGCCAACGACATCACGGCCGACCCAACGCTCTTCACGCACAAGGCGACGAAGATCGATGACGCCCCCGAACAGGCCGCGGCCCTGCTCGGTCCGATCCTCGGCAAGGACACCGACGACATCGCCGAAAGGCTCCGCACCAAGAACACCCGGTACGTCGTACTCGCCCGTCGCCAGACCCCCCAGGTCTGGACACAGATCAAGGACCTCAAGAGCACGCTCGCCGACAAGGCGGGTGAGGACGGGTCCGCGGTGAACGTCCTGGCGGGCGTCCTCCAGGAGCCCAGCAGCAAGCGGGTCTATCCGAACGGCGACCTCGGCGCCGGGATACTGGGCTGGGTCAACGCCGACGGCAAGGGCGGAGGCGGCATCGAGCAGCAGCTCAACGGGGAGCTGTCCGGCAAGGACGGCGAGATCCGCTACGCCCAGTCCGGCGGCCGGCAGGTGCCGACCGCGGGCTCCACCGAGAAGCCCGCCGTCGCCGGCTCCGAGGTCGAGCTGACGATCGACCGCGACATCCAGTGGGCCGCCCAGAACGCCATCACCGAGCAGGTGAAGGAGTCCAAGGCCGACCGCGGTTACGTCATAGTGCAGGACAACAGGACCGGCGAGATCCTCGCGATGGCCAACTCGCCCGGCTTCGACCCGAACGACCTGTCGAAGGCCGACGGGGGCGCCCTGCACAACTGGGGCCTCGAGGACGCCTACGAGCCGGGCTCGACCGCCAAGGTCATGTCGATGGCCGCCGTCCTGGAGGAGGGCGCCGCCACACCCGCCACGCACGTGACCGTGCCCAACCGGCTGCACCGCGGCGACCGGCTCTTCAAGGACGACATCGACCACCCGACCTGGTACCTGACGCTCAACGGCGTCCTCGCCAAGTCCAGCAACATCGGCACCATCCTGGCGACCGGCCAGCTCGGCAAGACGCAGAAGGAGGCCAACCAGGTCCTCTACTCCTACCTGCGCAGGTTCGGCATCGGCGGGTACACCGGGCTCGACTTCCCCGGCGAGACGAAGGGCATCCTCGCCCCCGCCGACCAGTGGTCGACCTCCCAGCAGTACACGATCCCGTTCGGCCAGGGCGTGTCCATCAACGCGATGCAGGCGGCCTCCGTCTACTCGACGATCGCCAACGGCGGCGTACGCGTCGAACCGACCCTCGTGCGCGGCACGAAGGGAGCCGACGGACGCTTCACCCCGGCCGCCAAGGCCAAGAAGACACGGGTCGTCAGCGAGAAGACCGCAAAGACCCTCGCCCACATGCTGGAGTCCGTCGTGGACGACGAGGAGGGCACGGGCACCAAGGCGCGCATTCCCGGCTACCGCGTCGCGGGCAAGACCGGCACGGCCAACCGTGTGGATCCGGCCACCGGCCGCTACCGCGGCTACACCTCCTCCTTCGCCGGGTTCGCGCCCGCGGACAAGCCCCGCGTCACCGTGTACTGCGCCATCCAGAACGCCACCAAGGGCAGCTATTTCGGCGGCCAGATCTGCGGGCCCGTCTACAAGGAGGTACTGGAGTTCGCACTGAAGACCCTCCAGGTGCCGCCCACCGGGGCCACGGCCGCCCGACTTCCCGTCACCTTCACGCCCTGACCGGCACCGATCACGCCCTCATCAGCACAGACCGGAACACCCCGTGCCACCGCCCGGAACACCGACCAGGAACCAGCTCGTGACAACGATCACTCCAGACCCCGGGAGCGAGGGCTCGCCGCCCGCCCCGCCACGCCCCTCGCTTCGCTCCGGCGGGGGTGTGCCCGGTACGCTCACCGCCGTGCCACACGCTGATCAGTCCCAAACCACCCAGAAGGGCGTTCCTGTGACATACCCGGGGCCGCCGCGACCGGTTCAGAACTCCGCCACACCCCTCGCGGAACTCGCCGGTCAGTTGGGCGCGAACCGCCCTGAAGGCGCCGCGGGCGCCGCCGAGGTCACGGGCATCACCCATGACTCGCGCGCCGTACGCCCGGGCGACATCTACGCCGCGCTGCCCGGCGCCCGGATGCACGGCGCCGACTTCGTGACACAGGCGGCCGGCCTCGGTGCCGTCGCCGTGCTGACCGACCCGACCGGGTCCGAGCGCGCCGCGGCCACCGGACTGCCCGTCCTCGTCGTGGACGCCCCGCGCGCGCGGATGGGCGAGCTGGCCGCCTCGATCTACGGTCACCCGGGCCGAGACCTGCTCCAGATCGGCATCACCGGAACGTCCGGGAAGACCACGACCGCGTACCTCGTCGAGGGCGGTCTCAGGGGCGTCCGCAGTACCGGCCTGATCGGCACGGTCGAGATGCGCATCGGTGACGAGCGCATCAAGTCGGAGCGCACCACCCCCGAGGCCACCGACCTCCAGGCGCTGTTCGCGGTCATGCGCGAACGCGGCGTGGAGGCGGTCGCCATGGAGGTCTCCAGCCACGCCCTGGTCCTCGGCCGGGTCGACGCCTGCGTCTTCGACATCGCGGTCTTCACCAACCTCAGCCCGGAACACATGGAGTTCCACTCCGACATGGAGGACTACTTCCGGGCCAAGGCGCAGTTGTTCACGCCGCAGCGCAGCAGGCTCGGCGTGGTCAACCTCGACGACGAGTACGGACGCAGGCTCGTCAAGGAGGCGGGCGTCCCCGTGGTGACGTTCTCCGCGGAGGGGCACCCGGACGCCGACTGGCGCGCCGACGAGGTCCGGGTCGGTCCGATGGACTCCGTCTTCGTCGCGATCGGACCCGAGGGCGAGCGGATCACCGCCAAGTCGCCGCTCGCGGGCCCCTTCAACGTGGCCAACACACTCGCCGCGATCGTCGCCCTCGCCGTCGCCGGGATCGACCCGCAGACCGCCGCGGACGGCATCGCCGCCGTACCGGGCGTGCCGGGCCGGCTGGAGCGCGTGGACGCCGGACAGCCGTACCTCGCGGTCGTCGACTACGCGCACAAGACGGACGCCGTGGAGTCCGTCCTGCGGGCCCTGCGCAAGGTCACCGAGGGCGAGCTGCACATCGTGCTCGGCTGCGGCGGCGACCGCGACAGGACCAAGCGCAAGCCCATGGGCGCCGCGGCGGCCCGGCTCGCCGACACCGCCGTACTGACATCGGACAACCCCCGCGGCGAGGACCCCCTCGCCATCCTCGCCACGATGCTCGCCGGCGCCGCCGAGGTGCCGGCGCACGAGCGCGGAGAGGTCCAGGTCTTCGAGGACCGGGCCGCCGCGATCGCCGCGGCCGTCGCCCGCGCACAACCGGGCGACACCGTGCTGATCGCGGGCAAGGGCCATGAACAGGGCCAGGACATCGCCGGAGTGATCCGTCCCTTCGACGACCGTCAGGTGCTCCGCGCAGCTATCCAGAAGACCCAGGGATGAACTTGTGATCGCCCTCTCTCTCGCCGAGATCGCCTCAGTCGTCGGCGGGCAGACGCACGACATACCGGATCCGTCGGTCCAGGTCACCGGACAGGTCGTCAGGGACTCCCGGGAAGTGGAGCCGGGCAGCCTCTTCGTCGCCTTCGCAGGTGAGCGCGTGGACGGTCACGACTTCGCCGCGGACGTCGTCGCGGCGGGCGCCGTGGCCGTCCTCGCCTCCCGGCCCGTCGGAGTGCCCGCGATCGTCGTGGAGGACGTCCAGAGCGCCCTCGGTGCCCTCGCGCGCCACGTCGTGGAGCGCCTCGGCGCGACCCTCGTGGCCCTCACCGGCTCCGCCGGCAAGACCAGCACCAAGGACCTGATCGCCCAGGTGCTCCGCAGCAAGGCACCGACGGTCTTCACACCCGGCTCCCTCAACAACGAGATCGGGCTGCCGCTCACCGCGCTCAGCGCCACCGAGGAGACGCGGTTCCTCGTCCTGGAGATGGGTGCCCGCGGGATCGGGCACATCCGCTATCTCGCGGACCTGACGCCTCCGAAGATCGGCCTCGTCCTCAACGTCGGCTCCGCCCACATCGGTGAGTTCGGCGGCCGCGAGCAGATCGCCCAGGCCAAGGGCGAGTTGGTGGAGAGCCTCCCCGAGAGCGGCGCGGCCGTCCTGAACGCCGACGATCCCCTCGTACGGGCCATGGCCTCGCGCACGAAGGCACGCGTGATCCTCTTCGGAGAGTCCGGCGAAGCGGACGTACGGGCCGAGAACGTGCGGCTCACCGGGAGCGGACAGCCCGCGTTCAGGCTCCACACACCCTCCGGGTGCAGCGAAGTGACCATGCGCCTGTACGGTGAGCACCACGTGTCGAACGCGCTCGCCGCCGCCGCCGTCGCCCATGAGCTGGGCATGTCCGCAGACGAGATCGCCACCGCGCTCTCCGAGGCGGGCACCCTCTCCCGCTGGCGGATGGAGGTCACCGAGCGCCCGGACGGCGTGACGGTCGTCAACGACGCCTACAACGCGAACCCCGAGTCCATGCGAGCCGCCCTGCGCGCGCTCGCGGCCATGGGCAAGGGGCGGCGGACCTGGGCGGTGCTCGGTCAGATGGCCGAGCTCGGGGACGAGGCGCTCGCCGAGCACGACGCGGTCGGACGGCTCGCCGTCCGGCTCAACGTCAGCAAGCTCGTCGCGGTCGGGGGCAGGGAAGCGTCCTGGCTGCAACTGGGCGCATATAACGAGGGTTCGTGGGGTGAGGAGTCGGTGCACGTGTCCGACGCACAGTCGGCGGTCGACCTGTTGCGCAGTCAGCTGCGCCCGGGAGACGTCGTACTCGTGAAGGCGTCCCGGTCGGTCGGGCTGGAGAGGGTCGCGCAGGCGCTGGTCCAGGGCACCGAGGGCGAGGTTGCCGTCTGATGATGAATCAGATCCTGTTCGCGGGAGTCATCGGCCTCTTCCTGACCCTCGTGGGCACCCCTCTGCTGATCAAGCTGCTGGCCCGCAAGGGCTACGGCCAGTACATCCGTGACGACGGCCCGCGCGAGCACCACGCCAAGCGCGGTACGCCGACCATGGGTGGCATCGCCTTCATCCTGGCCACGCTCCTCGCGTACTTCCTCAGCAAGGTGATCACCGGGAAGCCGCCGACGTTCTCCGGTCTGCTGGTGCTCGGCCTGATGGCCGGCATGGGCGTGGTCGGCTTCCTCGACGACTACATCAAGATCGTCAAGCGGCGTTCGCTCGGTCTGCGGGCCAAGGCGAAGATGGCCGGCCAGCTGATCGTCGGCATCACCTTCGCGGTCCTCGCGCTCCAGTTCGCGGACAACCGCAACAACACCCCGGCCTCCACCAGGCTCTCCTTCGTGCAGGACTTCGGCTGGTCCATCGGCCCGGTGCTGTTCGTCGTCTGGGCGCTGTTCATGATCCTCGCGATGTCCAACGGCGTGAACCTGACGGACGGTCTGGACGGCCTGGCCACCGGCGCGGCGACGATGGTGTTCGGCGCGTACACCTTCATCGGGGTCTGGCAGTTCCAGGAGTCCTGCGCCAACGCGCTGACCCTCACCAACCCCGCCGCCTGCTACGAGGTGCGAGATCCGCTCGACCTCGCGGTGGTCGCCGCAGCGCTCATGGGCTCCTGTTTCGGCTTCCTGTGGTGGAACACCTCGCCCGCCAAGATCTTCATGGGTGACACCGGTTCCCTGGCGCTCGGCGGAGCACTGGCCGGCCTCGCGATCTGCTCGCGCACCGAGCTGCTCGTCGCCCTGCTCGGCGGTCTCTTCGTCCTGATCACCATGTCGGTCGTCATCCAGGTCGGCTCGTTCCGCCTGACCGGCAAACGCGTCTTCCGGATGGCACCGCTCCAGCACCACTTCGAACTCAAGGGGTGGTCCGAAGTCCTTGTGGTGGTCCGCTTCTGGATCATCCAGGGCATGTGCGTCATCGTCGGACTCGGCCTCTTCTACGCGGGATGGGCAGCCAAGAAGTGACGACCGCCTCCGCCTGGCAGGGCAAGAACATCACCGTCGCCGGTCTCGGCGTGAGCGGCATCAGTGCCGCCCGCGCCCTGGCCGGCCTCGGCGCGTCGGTCACGGTCGTCGACGGGGGTGACTCCCCGGCACACCGGGAGCGGGCCGCCTCCCTTCGGGAGCAGGGGATCCCGGTGCGCCTCGCGGACGCCGAGACGCTGCCCGACGGCACCGACCTGGTGGTCACCTCGCCCGGCTGGAAGCCGGACAGCGCCCTCTTCCTGGCCGCCGCCGAGGCAGGCGTGGACGTCGTCGGCGACGTGGAGATCGCCTGGCGCCTGCGCGGCCTCGACGGCCGCAGGGCCGTGCCGTGGCTGGCTGTCACGGGCACCAACGGCAAGACCACCACGACGCGGATGCTCGCGTCGATCCTGGCCGCCGCGGGCCTTCGCACCGCGGCGGTGGGCAACATCGGCACGCCGATCGTCGACGTCGTGCTGGAGAACGACGAGGCGTACGCCGGCCTCGACGTCCTCGCCGTGGAACTGTCCAGCTACCAGCTGCACTGGGCGCCGTCCCTGCGCGCCCACTCGGCGGCCGTACTGAACCTCGCCCCCGACCACCTCGACTGGCACGGCTCCATGGAGGCGTACGCCGCCGACAAGGGCCGCGTGTACGAGGGCAATCGGGTCGCCTGCGTCTACAACGTGGCCGACAAGGCCACCGAGGACCTGGTGCGCGGTGCTGACGTCGAGGAGGGCTGCCGGGCCGTCGGCTTCACGCTCGGCACGCCGGGACCGTCCCAACTCGGGGTCGTGGACGGCATCCTGGTGGACCGCGCCTTCGTCGAGGACCGGCACAAGCAGGCCCAGGAGCTCGCCGAGATCGCGGACGTCGATCCGCCCGCCCCGCACAACATCGCCAACGCCCTTGCGGCGGCGGCCCTGGCCCGCGCCTTCGGAGTGCCCGCCACGGCCGTACGCGACGGACTGCGGGCCTTCCGCCCCGACGCCCACCGCATCGAGCACGTGGCCGACGTGGACGGCGTCGCCTACGTCGACGACTCCAAGGCCACCAACACGCATGCGGCGGAAGCCTCTTTGGCCGCCTACGAGTCGATCGTGTGGATCGCGGGGGGACTCGCCAAGGGCGCGACCTTCGACGAACTCGTCGTCAGGTCGGCGAAGCGACTGCGGGGCGTCGTCCTGTTCGGCGCGGACCGGGCCCTCATCCGCGAAGCCCTCACGCGACACGCCCCCGAGGTACCGGTGGTCGACCTCGACCGGACCGACACTGGGGCGATGCCCGCGGCGGTCCAGGAGGCGACACGGCTCGCCCGCGCCGGCGACACGGTGCTCCTGGCGCCGGCCTGTGCCTCCATGGACATGTTCGCCAACTACAACCAGCGCGGTGACATGTTCGCGGAAGCGGTCCGCGGACTCGGCGCCGCGGGCGCCTGACGGCAGGCCCTCGGCCGGCCCGGGCGCCCGGGATCCTTGGGAGCGACGCGTGACGCCATCGTGGTCGGTGTATCGGCGGCCTTCTGCCGGTGGCACGGCGCTGTGCCACCCCGTCCCCCGCACTGTGTCCGAGAGGCCCGGAGGCCCCCCAGCGGGACGCCCTCCCACAGCGAGGGGAGCCGGCCGTGCCCAGTAGCCGTACAGGGCGTCCTCCCGTCCAGCGGGCCCCCCGGCGGCCCGCCGGGCCCCGCCCACCCCGCGACAACCCCGTACGCCGTCTCTACGGCCGCGCACGGCGTGCCTGGGACCGGCCCCTGACCGCGTACTACCTGATCCTCGGCGGCAGCCTCCTGATCACCGTGCTCGGCCTGGTGATGGTGTACTCCGCGTCGCAGATCACCGCGCTCCAGCTCTCGCTGCCGGGTTCGTACTTCTTCCGCAAGCAGTTCCTCGCGGCTGTGCTCGGCGGCCTGTTGATGCTGGCCGCCTCCCGCATGCCGTCCAAGCTGCACCGGGCGCTGGCGTACCCGATGCTCCTCGGCTCGGTCTTCCTGATGATCCTCGTCCAGGTGCCGGGGATAGGAGTCGCGGTCAACGGCAACCAGAACTGGATCTCGGTCGGCGGCCCCTTCCAGCTCCAGCCCAGCGAGTTCGGCAAGCTCGCCCTCGTGCTCTGGGGCGCCGACCTGCTCGCCCGCAAGCAGGACCGGCGGCTGCTGACCCAGTGGAAGCACATGCTGGTGCCGCTCGTACCGGTGGCCTTCATGCTGCTCGGGCTGATCATGCTCGGCGGCGACATGGGCACCGCGATCATCCTCACCGCGATCCTGTTCGGGCTGCTGTGGCTCGCGGGGGCGCCGACCCGGCTGTTCGGCGGGGTGCTCGCCATCGCGGCGACCATCGGCGTGATCCTCATCAAAACGAGCCCCAACCGCATGGCCCGCCTCGCCTGCCTCGGCGCCACCGAACCGGGCCCCGGCGACTCGTGCTGGCAGGCCGTGCACGGCATCTACGCCCTCGCGTCCGGCGGGCTCTTCGGCTCCGGCCTCGGCGCGAGTGTGGAAAAATGGGGTCAACTGCCCGAAGCGCACACCGACTTCATCTTCGCCATCACCGGGGAGGAACTGGGCCTCGCGGGGACGCTGTCGGTCCTCGCTCTCTTCGCGGCTCTAGGCTATGCGGGTATCCGCGTGGCCGGACGCACGGAGGACCCCTTCGTGAGGTACGCCGCGGGAGGTGTGACCACGTGGATCACGGCCCAGGCCGTGATCAACATCGGTGCGGTGCTCGGCCTGCTGCCGATCGCCGGGGTCCCGCTCCCGCTGTTCTCCTACGGGGGCTCCGCCCTGTTGCCGACCATGTTCGCCATCGGGCTCCTCATCGCCTTCGCGCGGGAGGATCCCGCTGCGCGGGCGGCGCTCGCGATGCGGCAACCCCGCTTTGGCAGAAAGCGGGCTGCGGTGAGAGGCTCCGCGGGTCGGGAGCCTCGGAAGTGGAACACGATGAGACGGCGTGCCTCGGCGCGTTCGTCCGGAGAGCGGTGAATTTCGGTGCATGTCGTACTCGCCGGTGGGGGGACCGCCGGCCACATCGAGCCCGCGCTCGCCCTCGCGGACGCCCTGCGCAGGCAGGACCCCACCGTGGGAATCACGGCCCTGGGCACGGAGCGCGGACTCGAGACCCGACTCGTACCAGAGCGGGGGTATGAGCTCGGGCTCATCCCCGCGGTACCGCTGCCGCGCAAGCCGACCCCCGAGCTGATCACCGTCCCCGGACGGCTGCGCGGCACGATCAAGGCGGCCGAGCAGATCCTGGAGCGCACCAAGGCGGACGCGGTCGTCGGCTTCGGTGGCTACGTCGCCCTCCCCGGTTACCTCGCGGCCAAGCGCCTCGGCGTCCCGATCATCGTCCACGAGGCCAACGCCCGGCCGGGACTCGCGAACAAGATCGGCTCGCGGTACGCGGCCCAGGTCGCCGTCTCCACCCCGGACAGCAAGCTCCGCGGCGCCCGCTACATCGGCATCCCGCTGCGCCGCTCGATCGCCACGCTCGACCGGGCTGCGATGCGCCCGCAGGCCCGTGCCGCGTTCGGGCTCGACCCCTCCCTGCCGACGCTGCTGGTCTCCGGCGGCTCGCAGGGCGCACGCCGCCTCAACGAGGTGGTCCAGCAGGCCGCTCCGTACCTCCAGCAGGCCGGGATCCAGATCCTGCACGCGGTCGGCCCGAAGAACGAACTGCCGCAGGTCCACCAGATGCCGGGGATGCCCCCGTACATCCCGGTACCGTACGTGGACCGCATGGACCTCGCGTACGCCGCGGCCGACATGATGCTCTGCCGTGCGGGCGCGATGACCGTGGCCGAACTCTCCGCCGTCGGGCTCCCCGCCGTCTACGTCCCGCTGCCCATCGGCAACGGCGAACAGCGGCTCAACGCCCAGCCGGTGGTCAAGGCCGGCGGTGGACTGCTGATCGACGACGCGGAACTGACGCCGCAGTGGGTCCAGGGCAACGTCCTGCCCGTGCTCGCCGATCCGCACCGGCTGTTCGAGATGTCCCGCGCCGCCTCCGAGTTCGGCCGCCGGGACGCCGACGACCTGCTCGTCGGGATGGTGTACGAGGCGATCGCGTCACGCCGCTAGCGCGTGGCAGAAGGCAGGGGAGCGTGGCCGGACCGACCACCGCCGAACGCGGCGAACGGCAAGACCGGCAAGGACGGCAGGAATCGACCTCCGGCCCGCCCCGGCCACCCCTCCTCAAGAGGCTGCCGGGGCCTCGTACGCTCATCATTTCGGCCGTTTGTCTGGCTCTGCTCGCCGCGGGCGGCATCTGGCTGCTCTATGGCTCGCAGTGGACCCGCGTGGAGCGCGTATCGGCCTCGGGGACGCGGGTGCTGACGCCCGATCAGGTCGTCGAGGCGGCCGATGTCCGGGTCGGATCGCCTTTGATTTCCGTCGACACCGATGAGATCGAGGCGCGACTGCTCCGGAAATTGCCCCGAATTGACTCGGTTGACGTCACCCGTTCCTGGCCCCATGGAATCGGGCTGAAAGTGGTCGAACGTATCCCGGTCCTCATTGCCGAAAACACCGGAAAGGGGGGCAAGTATGTCGAAGTGGACGCCAAGGGCGTGCGATACGCGACGGTTTCACGCCCCCCGCAGGGTGTACCCGCACTGGAATTGACCGTGTCCGGGTCCGCGAGCCTGCGCCGCTTCGGCTCCGACCGGCTGATGCGTGAGGCGGTGCTCGTCGCCCGGTCACTTCCGGCCGCGGTCGCGCGCGCCACCCGGGTCGTCAAGGTCCGTTCGTACGACTCCATCTCGCTGGAGTTGAGCGGTGGCCGCACCGTCGCATGGGGAAGTGGCGAGAAGGGCCGCGCCAAGGCGCATACGCTCACGGCTCTCATGAAAGCCTCTCCCGAGGCGCGGCACTTCGATGTCAGCGTTCCCACCGCGCCTGCGTCATCAGGGAGTTGACGCACATCCGCGCAGGCCAGAACCCTGGTTGGGCAACGCTACGGCTGATCACATAGGGTGAAAAGAAAAACGGGAGGTTCGGCGTGTTCGTTGAACGTGCGCCACTTGTCGACTTAGTGTCCTGTTCGGAAGAGTCCAAGGAACAGACACACTGGTAACCCTAAACTTCAGCGTTAGGGTTCGGGTCGGCGTTCGGACCGTCCCATTCGGCATCAGTCGTCGGATCGCGGATACCCGCGAGGCGGCGACACGTAACTCGAGGCGAGAGGCCTTCGACGTGGCAGCACCGCAGAACTACCTCGCAGTCATCAAAGTCATCGGTGTCGGCGGCGGTGGTGTCAATGCCATCAACCGGATGATCGAGGTCGGTCTCAAGGGTGTCGAGTTCATCGCCATCAACACCGACGCCCAGGCGCTGTTGATGAGCGACGCCGACGTCAAGCTCGACGTCGGCCGCGAACTCACCCGCGGACTCGGCGCCGGAGCCAACCCGGCCGTCGGCCGCAAGGCCGCGGAGGACCACCGCGAGGAGATCGAGGAGGTCCTCAAGGGGGCCGACATGGTCTTCGTGACCGCCGGCGAGGGCGGTGGCACCGGTACCGGTGGCGCCCCCGTGGTGGCCAACATCGCCCGGTCGCTCGGCGCACTCACCATCGGCGTGGTCACCCGCCCGTTCACCTTCGAGGGCCGGCGCCGCGCCAACCAGGCCGAGGACGGCATCGCGGAACTCCGCGAAGAGGTCGACACCCTCATCGTCATCCCGAACGACCGGCTGCTGTCCATCTCGGACCGCCAGGTCTCGGTCCTCGACGCCTTCAAGTCGGCGGACCAGGTCCTGCTCTCCGGTGTTCAGGGCATCACCGACCTCATCACCACACCCGGTCTGATCAACCTCGACTTCGCCGACGTCAAGTCCGTGATGTCCGAGGCCGGTTCGGCCCTCATGGGCATCGGCTCGGCCCGCGGCGACGACCGCGCGGTGGCCGCCGCGGAGATGGCGATCTCCTCGCCGCTCCTGGAGGCGTCCATCGACGGGGCCCGGGGCGTACTGCTCTCGATCTCCGGCGGCTCGGACCTCGGTCTCTTCGAGATCAACGAGGCGGCCCAGCTGGTGAGCGAGGCCGCGCACCCCGAGGCCAACATCATCTTCGGCGCCGTCATCGACGACGCGCTCGGCGACGAGGTCAGGGTCACCGTCATCGCGGCGGGCTTCGACGGCGGGCAGCCCCCGTCCAAGCGGGACACCGTGCTCGGTTCGTCCTCCGCCAAGCGCGACGAGCCCACTCCGGCGCGTTCCAACGACAGCCGACCCTCCTTCGGCTCCCTCGGCAGCGTCACGCCGAAGGAGACGCCGGAGCCCGCCCCGGAGCCGGCGAGCAGCGAACTGCCGCCGGTCTCCCCGCCGGTACCGCCGTCGCGGACCTACTCCGACAGCGCGGCGGAGGAGCTGGACGTGCCGGACTTCCTCAAGTGATAGGACGGCGCTCCGGAACGAGCACCGTGAGCGGCGCGCACTTCGCCTTCACCGACCGGTGGGGCGGGGTGAGCGCCGTTCCGTACGAGGAGCTCAATCTCGGCGGAGCGGTCGGCGACGACCCCGAAGCCGTATGGACCAATCGCGAACTGGCGGCCAAGGCGCTCGGGCTGGACCCGGCGCGGGTCGTCTGGATGAACCAGGTCCACGGACGCGACGTGGCCGTGGTCGACGAGCCCTGGGGAGAGCGCCCGGTGCCGCCGGTCGACGCCGTCGTCACCGCACGCCGGGGCCTCGCCCTCGCCGTGCTCACCGCGGACTGCACGCCCGTGCTGCTCGCGGACCCCGTCGCCGGGATCGCGGCCGCCGCCCACGCGGGTCGGCCGGGCATGGTCGCGGGGGTGGTGCCCGCCGCCGTCGAGGCCATGGTGGAGCTCGGCGCCGAACCGGCCCGGATCGTCGCCCGCACCGGCCCCGCCGTCTGCGGCCGGTGCTACGAAGTGCCGGAGGCGATGCGGACCGAGGTCGCGGCCGCCGAACCCGCGGCGTACGCCGAGACCACGTGGGGCACGCCGGCGGTCGACGTGACCGCGGGGGTGCACGCCCAGCTGGAGAGGCTCGGAGTGCGTGACCGGGAGCAGTCGCCGGTCTGCACGATCGAGTCGGACGACCACTTCTCGTACCGCCGCGACCGCACCACCGGTCGGCTCGCGGGCTATGTGTGGCTGGACTGATCGGACATGACGGACCGTAGGGCCGAACTCGCCGCGAACCTGGCGAAGGTGGAGGAACGCATCGCCGCGGCGTGCGTGGCCGCCGGGCGCAAGCGCGAAGAGGTGACCCTGATCGTGGTCACCAAGACCTACCCGGCCGAGGATGTGCGGATCCTGTCGGAACTCGGTGTCCGGCATGTCGCCGAGAACCGTGACCAGGATGCGGCGCCCAAGGCCGAAGCCTGTTCCGATCTGCCCCTTTCCTGGCACTTCGTGGGCCAGTTGCAGACGAACAAGGTGCGTTCCGTGGTCGGTTACGCGGGAATCGTGCAGTCCGTCGACCGGGCGCGGCTCGTCACCGCCCTGTCGAAGGAGGCGGAGCGGTCGGAGCGCGAAGTGGGCTGCCTCATCCAGGTCGCGCTCGACGCCGAGGAGGGTGGACGGGGCGAGCGCGGTGGTGTAGGGCCGGACGGCGTCGAGGAGTTGGGCGGCCTCGTCGCACGGGCTCCGGGGCTGCGGCTCGACGGACTGATGACCGTCGCCCCGCTCACCGGCCCGTACGCGGGGCGTGAACTGGCGGCGTTCGGGCGGCTGATGGATTTGTCGACTGACCTGCGCCGCGCTCATCCGGCTGCGAACATGGTCTCGGCAGGGATGAGTGCGGACCTCGAGCAAGCAGTGGCGGCCGGAGCGACACATGTACGCGTCGGCACTGCGGTACTCGGCGTCCGCCCCAGGCTCGGGTAACGTCGCCAAGAAGTCGGACCACAGCAGAAAATATGGTCATTACCGCCGATCGGCGGGCATACGACCTCGTGGATCGCGGGCACTTGGCAACAGTCAGCCGATCCACCACAGAGCGGAGGACTCAGAGCATGGCCGGCGCGATGCGCAAGATGGCGGTCTACCTCGGCCTCGTGGAGGACGATGGGTACGACGGCAGGGGCTTCGACCCCGATGACGACTTCGAGCCCGAACTCGATCCGGAGCCCGAGCGGGACCGCCGGCGGCATGAGCCGCCGCATCAGTCGCACCAGTCACATCAGTCCCAAAGGGACGAATCGGTACGAGTGGTGCAACCGTCGGTCCAGCGTGATCCCGTGCCCCATTCCGCTTCGCTGTCCGCGGAATCCGGGCGTCCGGCGCGAATCGCCCCCGTGGCGTCCATCACACAAGAACGTCAAAGCCTGGAGAAGAACGCACCGGTGATCATGCCCAAGGTCGTGTCGGAACGAGAGCCGTACAGGATCACCACGCTGCACCCCCGGACCTACAACGAGGCCCGTACCATCGGGGAACACTTCCGTGAGGGCACCCCGGTGATCATGAATCTGACTGAGATGGATGACACAGACGCGAAGCGACTTGTCGACTTTGCGGCCGGTTTGGTGTTTGGTCTTCACGGCAGCATCGAGCGGGTGACGCAGAAGGTGTTCCTGTTGTCGCCTGCTAACGTCGATGTCACGGCGGAGGACAAGGCTCGCATCGCAGAGGGCGGGTTCTTCAACCAGAGCTGAGACGCAGGACCGGACAAGCACGGAAACAGGGGAGAGGGACGCACGGATCATGAGCGTGGTTGCGCAGGTTCTCTACGTCGCGCTGATGTGTTTCCTCATCGTGCTGATCTTCCGGTTGGTCATGGACTATGTCTTCCAGTTCGCCCGCTCATGGCAACCCGGCAAGGCGATGGTGGTCGTTCTGGAGGCCACCTACACTGTCACTGATCCACCGCTCAAGCTTCTGCGGCGGTTCATTCCGCCGCTACGTCTCGGGGGCGTGGCGCTCGACCTGTCCTTCTTCGTACTGATGATCATCGTCTACATCCTGATCTCCGTTGTGAGCCGGCTGTGAACGATACGGTCTTGCCGAACGCCGACGATGCCGACGACTACGTTGAGGTGAAGAGATGCCGTTGACCCCCGAGGACGTGCGGAACAAGCAGTTCACGACCGTCCGCCTCCGAGAAGGCTATGACGAGGACGAGGTCGATGCCTTCCTCGATGAGGTCGAAGCCGAACTGACCCGCCTGCTCCGCGAGAACGAGGACCTGCGCGCCAAGCTGGCTGCCGCCACACGCGCCGCCGCGCAGAACCAGCAACAGGGCATGCGCAAGCCGCCCGAACAGGACCAGCAGCAACAGCAGGGCCCGCCACAGGGCATGCGTGGTCCCGGTGCTCCCGTACCCGCCGGCATATCGGGCCCGCCGCAGCAGCAGATGGGTGGTCCCATGGGCGGCCCGCCCCAGCTGCCGAGCGGTGCGCCGCAGCTGCCCGCCGGCCCCAGCGGCCAGGGCGGCCAGCAGGGTCCCGGCCCGATGGGTCAGGGCCCCATGGGCCAGGGACCGATGGGTCAGGGCCCCGGTCAGATGCAGGGTCAGATGCAGCAGCAGCAGATGCAGCAGCAGATGGGCGGCCCGATGGGCGGTCCCATGGGTGGCCCCATGGGCGGTCACGGACCGCAGATGGGTCAGCCCGGTCAGGGCCCCGGTGGCGACAGCGCCGCCCGTGTCCTCTCGCTGGCCCAGCAGACCGCCGACCAGGCGATCGCCGAGGCCCGTTCCGAGGCCAACAAGATCGTCGGAGAGGCCCGTAGCCGCGCCGAGGGCCTGGAGCGCGATGCCCGCGCCAAGGCCGACGCCCTGGAGCGGGACGCGCAGGAGAAGCACCGCGTCGCGATGGGCTCCCTGGAGTCCGCCCGCGCCACGCTGGAGCGCAAGGTCGAGGACCTGCGCGGCTTCGAGCGCGAGTACCGCACGCGTCTGAAGTCCTACCTGGAGTCCCAGCTGCGTCAGCTGGAGACCCAGGCCGACGACTCGCTGGCTCCGCCGCGTACACCGGCGACCGCCTCGCTCCCCTCGTCGCCCAGCCCGTCCATGGCTCCGGCCGGGGCGAGCGCGCCGTCCTACGGTGGCAACCAGATGGGCGGCCCCGGCCCCGCGGCTCCGTCCTACGGCGGCCAGCAGCAGATGTCGCCGGCCATGACCCAGCCGATGGCGCCGGTCCGGCCGCAGGGCCCGTCGCCCATGCAGCAGGCGCCCTCGCCGATGCGTGGCTTCCTGATCGACGAGGACGACAACTGACGGCCTCCGGTACGCCTTAGGCGTCGGCAGCGTTCAGGGCGGAGCCCCCGGAATCCCGGGGGCTCCGCCCTTTTGTCGTGTCCGGAGGGAGACCCGGGGGTGCCGGCCGGAGAGGCTCCTGCTGTACGTGTTCGGGTACGGGTGCACCTGTGCGCGGGTACGCAACGCCGAAGGCCCGGGTCCGCCGAGAATCTCGGCGGACCCGGGCCTTCGAACGGGCTGCGGCGACCTGGCCGCGCCCTTCCCCGCTTCTCGCTACGCCTTGCGCAGGCGGAACGTCAGCGACAGGGACTCGTCCGTGAACGGGGAGCCGTAGCTGTCGTCCGCCTCGCCCTGCCCGAAGTCGGTGGCGAGCACCTCGTCGGCGATCAGCGCGGAGTGCTCGGTGAGCGCCGCGACGACCTTCGGGTCCGTGGACGTCCAGCGCAGGGCGATCCGGTCGGCCACGTCGAGGCCGCTGTTCTTGCGGGCCTCCTGGATGAGGCGGATCGCGTCACGGGCGAGGCCTGCCTGGCGCAGCTCCTCGGTGAGCTCCAGGTCGAGGGCGACCGTCGCACCGGAGTCCGACGCGACGGACCAGCCCTCGCGCGGGGTCTCCGTGATGATCACCTCGTCCGGGGCGAGCGTCACGGTCTCACCGTCGACCTCCACCGAGGCCGTGCCCTCGCGCAGCGCCAGCGACAGCGCGGCCGCGTCCGCCTCGGCGACGGCCTTCGCCACCGCCTGGACGCCCTTGCCGAACCGCTTGCCCAGTGCCCGGAAGTTGGCCTTGGCCGTCGTGTCGACGAGCGAGCCGCCCACGTCCGCGAGAGACGCGAGCGAGCTCACGTTCAGCTCCTCCGTGATCTGCGCGTGCAGTTCGGGGTCGAGGGAGGTGAAGCCGGTCGCGGCGACCAGCGCGCGGGACAGCGGCTGACGCGTCTTGACACCCGACTCCGCGCGCGTGGCACGGCCGAGCTCCACGAGACGGCGTACCAGCACCATCTGCTTCGACAGCTCCGGGTCGATGACGGACAGGTCCGCCTCCGGCCAGGACGTCAGGTGTACGGACTCGGGGGCTCCCTCGGTCACGGGCACCACCAGGTCCTGCCAGACCCGCTCGGTGATGAACGGGGTCAGCGGGGCCATCAGGCGCGTGACCGTCTCGACGACCTCGTGCAGGGTGCGCAGCGCCGCCTTGTCGCCCTGCCAGAAGCGGCGACGGGAGCGGCGTACGTACCAGTTGGACAGGTCGTCGACGAAGGCGGAGAGCAGCTTGCCGGCGCGCTGGGTGTCGTACGCCTCCAGAGCCTGCGTCACCTGGTCGGTGAGCGCGTGGAGTTCGGACAGGAGCCAGCGGTCGAGGACCGGGCGGTCCGCGGGGGCCGGATCGGCGTCGCTGGGTGCCCAGTTGGCCGTGCGCGCGTACAGGGCCTGGAAGGCGACCGTGTTCCAGTACGTGAGGAGCGTCTTGCGGACGACCTCCTGGATGGTGCCGTGGCCGACGCGGCGGGCCGCCCAGGGGGAGCCGCCGGCCGCCATGAACCAGCGGACGGCGTCCGCGCCGTGCTGGTCCATCAGCGGGATCGGCTGCAGGGTGTTGCCCAGGTGCTTGGACATCTTGCGGCCGTCCTCGGCGAGGATGTGGCCCAGGCACACGACGTTCTCGTACGAGGACTTGTCGAAGACCAGGGTGCCAATGGCCATGAGGGTGTAGAACCAGCCGCGCGTCTGGTCGATGGCCTCCGAGATGAACTGGGCCGGGTAGCGGCTCTCGAAGAGCTCCTTGTTCTTGTGCGGGTAGCCCCACTGCGCGAACGGCATCGAACCCGAGTCGTACCAGGCGTCGATGACCTCCGGCACGCGCGTGGCCGTCTTTTCGCACTGGGGGCAGGCGAAGGTGACGTCGTCGATGAACGGGCGGTGCGGGTCGAGCTCCGACTGGTCGCTGCCGGTCAGCGTGGTGAGCTCGGCGCGGGAGCCGACGACGGTGAGGTGGTCGTCCTCGCAGCGCCAGATCGGCAGCGGGGTGCCCCAGTAGCGGTTGCGGGACAGGGCCCAGTCGATGTTGTTGTTCAGCCAGTCGCCGTAGCGGCCGTTCTTGACCGAGTCCGGGAACCAGTTGGTCTTCTCGTTCTCCTGGAGGAGACGGTCCTTGATGGCTGTGGTGCGGATGTACCAGGACGGCTGCGCGTAGTAGAGGAGCGCGGTGTGGCAGCGCCAGCAGTGCGGGTAGCTGTGCTCGTACGGGATGTGCTTGAAGAGCAGGCCGCGGCTTTGGAGGTCCTCCGTGAGCTTTTCGTCGGCCTTCTTGAAGAAGACACCGCCCACGAGGGGAACGTCCTCCTCGAAGGTGCCGTCGGGGCGCACGGGGTTCACGACCGGCAGGCCGTACTCGCGGCAGACCTTGAGGTCGTCCTCACCGAAGGCGGGGGACTGGTGGACCAGACCCGTGCCGTCCTCGGTGGTCACGTACTCGGCGTTGACCACGTAATGGGCCTCGGCCGGGAACTCGACGAGCTCGAACGGCCGCTGGTACGTCCAGCGCTCCATCTCGGCGCCGGTGAAGGACCGGCCGGTGACCTCCCAGCCCTCACCGAGGGCCTTCTCGACGAGCGGCTCGGCGACGACGAGCTTCTCGTCACCGGACGGGCTCGTCGCGACCACGTAGGTGACCTCGGGGTGGGCGGCGACCGCGGTGTTCGACACGAGCGTCCACGGGGTCGTCGTCCACACCAGGAGCGCTGCCTCGCCCGCGAGCGGACCGGAGGTGAGCGGGAAGCGGACGAACACCGAGGGGTCGACGACCGTCTCGTAGCCCTGCGCCAGCTCGTGGTCCGACAGGCCGGTGCCGCAGCGCGGGCACCAGGGGGCGACGCGGTGGTCCTGGACCAGCAGGCCCTTGTTGAAGATCTCCTTGAGCGACCACCAGACCGACTCGATGTACTCCGGGTCCATGGTCCGGTAGGGGTCGTTGAGGTCGGCCCAGTAACCCATGCGGGTCGTGAGCTCCTCGAAGGCGTCGGTGTGACGGGTCACGGACTCGCGGCACCTGGCGTTGAACTCGGCGATGCCGTACGCCTCGATGTCCTTCTTGCCCGTGAAGCCGAGCTCCTTCTCGACCGCCAGCTCCACCGGGAGGCCGTGGCAGTCCCAGCCGGCCTTGCGGGCCACGTGGTAGCCGCGCATGGTGCGAAAGCGCGGGAAGACGTCCTTGAAGACGCGCGCCTCGATGTGGTGGGCGCCGGGCATGCCGTTGGCCGTGGGCGGGCCTTCGTAGAACACCCACTCCGGGCGGCCCTCGGACTGCTCCAGGGTCTTGGCGAAGATCTTCTGCTCACGCCAGAAGTCGAGCACCGCGTGCTCGAGGGCGGGCAGGTCGACCTGGGCCGGGACCTGGCGGTACTGCGGCTGTGTACTCGGCTGCGTGTTCAACGAGCTTCCTCCGGCGGACTTTCTGCCTTCCGTCCGGAGGGACGAGAGCTGTGCTGTCACCTACGCCGTGTGCGGCGCGCTCCCGCGGTACCACCCTCCTTGGCCCTCCGCCGCCGCATACGCGCCGGTGAGCCCCCTCATTGGGGTCGCGATGCCGGGTCTACCGGCCGCGGCTGGCTCGCTGCGGCTTTCTTCCGGCGGCTCCGGGGTGATCTTCGCTGCGCGCTCGCCCCCGGGCTCACACCGTCCCCGGGTCGCTCTTGGCCGCGTACGCCGCTACTCGTCCCCATCCACGCTTCTCGCTCCGCCCAGTGTACGGCGCTCGGCGGACAGCGGCAGACCGGTTTTGCGGGGTCCGCGGGAGCGGGGCGGACGGTGCGGGGGAGGGGCGCACTGAGCCGAATGCCGAGGCGCCGGTGTTCGCATTCTGGGACGGTCCCCTCGGCGGGTTACCGGGCGGGGAGCTGGGCAAAACGCTTGCAGACTCGTCGTGCGGTACGCGCGGGGCGGGCGGATCGGGCGGCGTGCCCCGTTGCCGCGGGACTCAAGTCGATTTATCGTCCCAGCACGATTCGCGTGCAAGGTCACAGAATGTGAAGGGGCCGCGGCCATGGTGGCGAAAAAGACCGCCGTACAGCAGTCGGCGTCCGGCAGATCCATGGGCGCGGCCGGTGGCTCCGAGGCAGCGGCCAAGGACGTCGGCGGCAAGAAGAGCGCGGCCGGGAAACCGGCCGCCGCGAAGAAGCCTCCCGTCCAGCCGGCCGACGGGACAGCCGCCCGGAAGAGAGCTCGTACCAAGACGACCACCACGAAGTCGACCGTCACGAAAACGGCCTCTACGAAGAGGGCCGCCACCGGATCGGCCTCTACGAAGACGGCCTCCACGAAAACGCCTGCCACCAAGTCGGCCACGGGGAAGGTGACCTCCACGAAGACGGCCTCTGCCGAGAAGGCGGCCTCCGGTGGGAAGGCGGCCTCCGCGAAGAAGGCCGTCGGCGGGGCGGCGGCCGTGCGGAGAGCGGGTACGAAGGCCGGGTCCGCGAAGGCGGCCGGCGCCGAGTCCGTACCGGAGGAGGAGACCGCCGCCCCGGTGAAGCGGGCGGCTCGCAAGGCAGCCGCCAAGAAGAGTGCCTCGGTGCAGGGTGCCGCCGCCGAGGGGGCGGAGGGCTCCGGCACGGCGTCCTCCAGGAGTGCGGGCCGAAAAGGCACACGTACGGCCAAGAAGGCGGTCGCTTCCGCGGCCGAGGGAGCGGCGGAGGCCGCCGAGACGACGGGAGCCACGACGGTGGTTGCGAAGAAGACCTCTGGTACGGCCGCTGCGGCGGGCAAGGCCACCGCGGTTCCCAAGGCGCGGGTGGCCGCGGCGGAACCGGGCGAGCTCGCGGTACGCCCCGGTGAGGACCCGTGGACCCCTCAGGAAGCCACGGAGGCACGTGAGGAACTGCTCTCCGAGGCGCTCCGGCTGCGGGCCGAGATCACGCACACCGAGGAGTCCCTGGTGGGCCTGATGCGCGACTCCGGGGACGGCGCGGGCGACGACCAGGCGGACACCGGCACCAAGAACATCACGCGTGAGAGCGAGATGGCGCTCGCGGCCAACGCCCGGGAGATGCTGGAGCAGACCGAGCGCGCCCTGGAGCGGCTGGACGCGGGCACCTACGGCCTCTGCGAGATCTGCGGCAACGCCATCGGCAAGGCCCGCATGCAGGCCTTCCCGCGCGCCACCCTGTGCGTCGAGTGCAAGCAGAAGCAGGAGCGCCGCTACTGACCGGTCACCGACCGACGGCCCCCCGCCCGGCGGGCCTCCTGAGCACATGGCCGCGGCGGCCCGTGCCGTACTCTCGTCCTCAGTCAGGCACCTAGGTTGAGGGACTCACGTGGCAGAGGCGGAGCGCATCATCGGTACGCCGGATACCCCGGGCGCGGCGGGGGCCGACCCGGAGCAGCCCGACAGGAGCGCGGCGCCGGGCGAGGGCCCGG
>NZ_JAHRIB010000102.1 GCF_019090165.1 Streptomyces sp. BV286 | reverse complement strand
TCGGCCGTATCACCCTGGACCAGGACCTGATCCTGTACCTGTTCGGCACCCCCGGCCAGGACCGCTTCTGGTTCATGTGGGACGACCTGGTACGCGGCGCCATCGGCGCCGTCGTGCTCGTCGACACCCGCCGGCTCGCCGACTGCTTCCCCGCGGTCGACTACTTCGAGAACAGCGGCCTGCCGTTCGTCATCGCCCTCAACGGCTTCGACGGACACCAGCCCTACACCCCCGAAGAAGTCCGCGAGGCACTGCAGATCGGGCCCGACGCCCCGATCATCACGACGGACGCCCGGCACCGTTCGGACGCCAAGAGCGCGCTGATCACGCTGGTCGAGCACGCCCTGATGGCCCGTCTTCGGTAGGGCTCGTCCGGAGGACCATGTCCTGTCATTCAAGTCGGCAACGCCGTACGGAAGTTGTCGTAGACGCATTGGAGCCGGCTGTGTCGTTTGACACGGTCGGCCTCGGTGTTCATAACGTTTCGACAGAGATATCGGGTGGTACGGCCACGCGTCGCGGTCGTCTGATGCCGCTGTGCTCACAAAAGCCCCGCCTTTTGGCGGGGCTCGTTCTTTATGACCGTTTTATCTAGGGCTTACGTCACTCGGAATCTTCGGTTCCGAGTGTTTGGACCAGCACACACTGACGTGCTGGAATGCCAGAACTGCCCAGTAGTAAGGGCCGCAAGACACACGCGGCACGACGAAGGTGCCGAGCCGAGAGGTTGTTGGTCGAGTGAGGCGAAGCAAGAACGGTCCCGAGCCGTCGGCACGGGGCAACTTCACCCCGCCGCCGCGCGGAGCGGCACCCGCACATGTGCCCGGCTCGGAGCCGACGGCCCCACCCGCTCCCAGCGGCGGCCGTCTCTCTCCGCGCAACTGGCGTGTACCGACCAGGCTGAACGCGATTCTGCTCATACCCGTGGTGGTCGGCCTCGTCATGGGCGGCTTCCAGGTGAAGAGCTCCATCGACACCTGGCGGGAGGCCCAGGACGCGGAGAAGGTCGCCAAGATCGTCGACGCCGCCGGGCAGTACGCCGAGGCGCTCCTCAACGAGCGGGACATCTCCGCCCAGCCGCTGCTGGAGGGCGACCGGGACAACGCCGCCGTCAAGCAGGCGCGCACCGTCACGGACCAGAAGGCCAAGGAATTCCACGCGGAAGTCGTCGGTATGCCGGCCGGCCAGGGCCTCGAGCGCCGGCTGAAGCTGGTGGAGGACGCCGAGCCCACGCTGGGTCAGCTGCGCAAGGCCGCCTACACCACCGCGATGGACCCGACGAAGACCGAAGAGGGTTACGTCACCGTCGAGCACCTCCTGGCGGAGTTCTCGAACGAGCTGGGCCTCGGCACCGGCAACATCACGAGCTACGGCCGCACCGTGTACGCCATCACGCTGGCCAAGGGTGCCCAGTCCCTGCAGCGCTCGATCGGCATGCACCTCCTGGTGAAGCCCGCCTCGAACGAGAAGGTCAAGGGGCAGCAGGTCACCGCGTTCACGTCGTACGCGTACCTGGAGAACATCGCCATTCAGGAGTACGTCTCCGGTGGCACGGAGGCGGACGCCGCGCGCCTCAAGCAGGCGATGGCCGAGAAGGAGGCCGAGGGCAAGCAGCTGGCCGCCGCGGCGAAGAGCAAGACCGAAGCCGCCGGCCGCACCTACAAGGCCCCGCCCTCCATGACCGGCATGATCCAGGCCATCGGCAGTGGCACCTCGCCCACCGACCTGGCTCAGCAGGGCATCACGCCCGAAACCTGGATGGCGGCCTCCACCCTCAAGTTCGACGGCTACGGCGAGGTCGAGGAGGAGCTCATCAACCGGGCGGTCGACGAGGCGGGCCAGATCGCCACCGACGCCCAGCGCGACGCGTTCATCAACGGCGCGATCGTCATCATCGCCCTGCTCGCCGCGTTCATCCTCGCCGGGCTCATGGCCCGCCAGATGAGCCGCTCGATGCGCCAGCTGCGCAACGCGGCCTTCGGTGTCGCCGAGCAGCGCCTGCCGATGCTGGTCGACCAGCTCTCGCGCACCGACCCGGGCCGGGTGGACACCCGCGTCCAGCCCATCCCGATCACCACCACGGACGAGATCGGCGAGGTCGCCCGCGCCTTCGACCAGGTCCACCGTGAGGCCGTACGGCTCGCCGCCGAACAGGCCATGCTGCGGGGCAACATCAACGCGATCTTCACCAACCTCTCGCGCCGCAACCAGTCACTGATCGAGGGCCAGCTGACCCTGATCACCGACCTGGAGAACAACGAGGCCGACCCGGACCAGCTGGAGAACCTCTTCCGCCTGGACCACCTCGCGACCCGTATGCGCCGCAACGGCGAGAACCTCCTGGTCCTCGCGGGCGAGGAGCCGGGCCGCCGCTGGGACCAGCCGGTCCCGCTGGTCGACGTGCTGCGCGCCGCCTCCTCCGAGGTGGAGCAGTACGAGCGTGTCGAGCTCTCCGGCGTCCCGGAGGCCGAGATCCACGGCCGTGCCGTGACCGACCTCGTGCACCTGCTCGCCGAGCTCCTGGAGAACGCCACCACGTTCTCCTCCCCGCAGACCAAGGTCCGCGTCACGGCGACCCGGCTGCCGGACGGCCGCATCATGGTCGAGATCCACGACAAGGGCATCGGCCTCACCGCCGAGGACTTCGCGGACATCAACCACAAGCTGGCCAACCCGCCGACCGTGGACGCCGCGATCTCGCAGCGCATGGGTCTGTTCGTGGTCGGGCGGCTGTCCGACCGGCACGGCATCCGCGTCCAGCTGCGCCCCTCGGGCGAGCAGGCCGGTACGACCTCCCTCGTCATGCTCCCCGACGCGATCACCCACGGTGGCGGTGGCGAGCACCAGCAGCGCGACGACTTCACGGTGTCGCAGATCATCCCGGAGCACGAGCAGCAGGCGTTCCAGGGCGAGGAGTTCCAGAGCGGTCAGCCGTCCCTGCGCACGGCCGCCGAGCTGGGCTTCGACGACAGCCGCTACACCGAGGTCCCTGACGACATACGCGAGCTGGACCCGGTGGGCCGCTCCCTGATGCGTGAGGAGCGCCGCGCGGCCCTGGAGGCCCAGGCGCACGATGGTCCCGAGGGCGAGACCCCGTCCTTCCCGGACGGCTTCGCCCCGCAGCAGGGCTACGACAACGGCGTGCAGGGCTACGAGAACGGCGCAGCTGCGTTCGACAACGGCGCCGCCGCGTTCGACAACAGTCCTGCCGCGTACACCGAGGCACCCTCGTACGACCAGCAGACGCCGTACGAGGAGCAGCAGCAGACGTCGTACGACGAGACGTACTTCCCGGCGAACGGCGGCTATCCGGAACCCTCCTACGCGGAGCCGGCCCAGGAGGAGCACCAGCCGGCCCACGCCGCCGCGCGGGATTCGTTCTCGGCCTTCGAGGAGCAGCCCTACCGGGACGACTGGCCGCAGCAGGAGACGTACCAGAACGGCTACCGCGCCGAGTACGCCCCCGAAGCGGAATCCGCGCAGGCCGCTGACGTGGCCGAGCAGGACCGCGTAGGCTTCGACTCTCCGGGACCGGCCCCCTCCAACGCCCACGAGCTGACCGACGCCGGGCTTCCGCGCCGCGGATCCACCGACGCCGGGCTTCCCCGCCGCGGATCCACCGCGAGCGGCCGTCAGTCCGTGGGCCAGGAGTCACCGGCCCCCTTCGGCGGCAACGACAGCAACGGAAGCAACAGCGGCAGCGGCAGCAACGGCACCGGCAAGGGCGACTGGCGGTCGAACAACGACCAGATGTGGCAGCGTGCCGAGCAGCTGAAGAAGCCGAAGGCGGGCGGGGTCACCTCCTCGGGCCTGCCACGGCGGGTACCCAAGGCCAATCTGGTCGAGGGCACCGCGGAATCGACCCCACAGGGTGGCCCTTCGGTCTCCCGCGCTCCCGAGGACGTCCGGGGCAGGCTGAGCAACCTGCGCCGGGGCGTGCAGCGGGGACGTAATGCAGGCAGCGATACGAACGGTCAGGGCTTCGGCTCTGACAGCACCTACAACCAGGAGCGTTAGTGTGAGCCCGATGAGCCAGGCGGCACAGAACCTGAACTGGTTGATCACCAACTTCGTGGACAACACCCCCGGGGTGTCCCACACGGTGGTGGTCTCCGCCGACGGACTCCTTCTGGCGATGTCCGACGGGTTCCCGCGTGACCGTGCCGACCAGCTGGCGGCCGTCGCGTCGGGCCTTACCTCCCTGACCGCGGGTGCGTCCCGCATCTTCGAGGGCGGGAGCGTGAACCAGACGGTTGTGGAGATGGAGCGGGGATTCCTCTTCATCATGTCCATTTCCGACGGTTCGTCGCTCGCCGTTCTCGCACATCCGGAAGCGGACATCGGTCTCGTTGGGTACGAGATGGCCCTTCTGGTGGACCGAGCCGGTACGGTCCTGACGCCGGATCTGCGTGCGGAGCTCCAGGGGAGCCTTCTCAACTAGCAGACAAGCGATGCGTTTTGGCGTCCCGTGGCCGTAAGGTTTCGGGACGGCTCCACAGTGATGGGCCCGGCACAGTCGGAGGAGGAGAAAGTGGCAACACCCCCAGGCGGTTCGTCTTCGGGCAACTGGTCCTATGGCCCTGGCCAGGGCCAGGGCGGCAACGACTCGCCGAACCGGTACAACTTCCCCTCCGCACCGACCCCGCGGCACCAGCAGCCCTACGCACCCCAGGGGCCCGGGCCCTCGCCGTACGACCAGCCGCAGGCGCCGCGCATCCAGCCCGTGCAGCCCCATCGGCGCTCCCCCGAACCGTCCCCCGCGGGAGGCGCCAGCAATCCGCTGGTGCGTCCCTACGCGATGACGGGCGGCCGCACCAGGCCGCGGTACCAGCTCGCCATCGAGGCACTGGTGCACACCACCGCGCAGCCGCACCAGATGCAGGGCCAGTTGCCCGAGCATCAGCGGATCTGCAACCTCTGCCGGGAGATCAAGTCGGTGGCCGAGATCTCGGCCCTGCTGACGATCCCTCTCGGTGTGGCCAGGATCCTCGTCGCCGACTTGGCGGAAGCGGGCCTGGTCGCCATTCATCAGCCCGGCGGCGACGAGAACGCCGGCGGTCAGCCAGACGTGACTTTGCTCGAAAGGGTGCTCAGTGGACTTCGCAAGCTCTAGCGGAGGGCCTTCCCGCTCCACCACGTCCGCGAAGATCGTGGTGGCGGGCGGCTTCGGCGTGGGCAAGACCACGTTCGTCGGGGCCGTCTCGGAGATCAACCCGCTGCGTACCGAGGCCGTCATGACGTCCGCCTCGGCGGGCATCGACGACCTCACCCACACCGGGGACAAGACCACCACGACGGTGGCCATGGACTTCG
>NZ_JAHRIB010000101.1 GCF_019090165.1 Streptomyces sp. BV286 | reverse complement strand
GGCGGCCGGCGCGCTGCTGCTCCTGGGCGCGGGCGCCGCCGCCGTGTTCGCCGCACGCCGCAGGCGCTGAGCCGCGCGGCCGGTCCCCGCACCCGGGCCACCTCTCCCGCCCTCCCACACACCTGTCCTGCCTCTCCACGCACCTGTCCCGCCCCCTCCACCAAGATCGAGCGGATGGCTAGTCTGGGGACGTCGGCACACAGCTGTGTCTGGTGACGTCGGCACACCGCCGTGACGGCGTCCCCGCACACGGCACATTCCGCACGGCACACCCGCACGGCTCACGCAGCACGCGTACGGCAGGAGACGGCACATGGCAGAGCGCAAGCCCATCGAATCGTGGCTCACGGACATGGACGGGGTGCTTATCCACGAGGGCGTGCCGATCCCCGGCGCCGACGCCTTCATAAAGAAGCTCAGGGAGTCCGGGAAACCCTTCCTGGTCCTCACCAACAACTCCATCTACACGGCCCGTGACCTGCACGCCCGGCTGCGGCGGATGGGCCTGGACGTGCCCGTCGAGAACATCTGGACCTCCGCCCTGGCCACCGCCCAGTTCCTGGACGACCAGCGCCCCGAGGGCACCGCGTACGTCATCGGCGAGGCGGGCCTGACCACGGCCCTGCACGACATCGGGTACGTACTCACCGACCACGACCCCGACTACGTGGTGCTCGGCGAGACCCGTACGTACTCCTTCGAGGCCATGACGAAGGCGGTGCGGCTGATCAACGACGGCGCCCGTTTCATCGCCACGAACCCCGACGAGACCGGCCCGTCCGCCGAGGGCGCGCTGCCCGCCACCGGCGCGGTCGCCGCGCTGATCACCAAGGCGACCGGCAAGAAGCCGTACTTCGCGGGCAAGCCGAACCCGCTGATGATGCGGACGGGGCTCAACACCATCGGGGCGCACTCCGAGACCAGCGCGATGATCGGCGACCGCATGGACACCGACGTCCTGGCCGGCCTGGAGGCGGGCATGGAGACCTTCCTCGTCCTCACCGGTCTCACCACGCCCGCGGAGATCGAGAAGTACCCGTACCGCCCGTCCACGGTCGTCGACTCCATCGCGGACCTCGTCGAGCGCGTCTGAGCCCTTCGGCGGGCCACCCGTACGGAGCAGCGGGCCCCCTCCCCGGATGCGCCCGCGTGCCCCGGGGAGGACGCTCCAGGTATCTGGAGGTTCACGATGGGTTCACTGCGACTCACTCTCTGCGCCGGGGCGGTGGCCGCCGCCGCGCTCACCCCGGTCGCGTACGCGGCCGACGGAGGCGTCCGGGTGTCCCCGGGGTCCCCGACCCCCGGCAGCGACATCCAGCTGCGGGTCAAGGGCTGCACCGGGATGGCCGGCACCGCCGCGTCCGACGCGTTCGTCGCCGACGCGCAGCTCACAGGGAAGCCCGGTGCCCTGACCGGCGAGACCCGGGTCCGTTCGACGCTCGACCCCGGCACGTACGACGTCAAGGTGACCTGCGACGGCTTCGAGGACAAGGTCAAGGGCACCGTCACCGTCGTCGAGAAGGGGCAGCGCAAGAAGCCCGAGAAGGACCAGCAGGGCAAGGACGAGCAGGGCAGGGACGAGCAGGGCAAGCGCGAGGACCCCGCCGCGTCGCCCGCCGCGCCCGCGTCCCCCGTCGCACCCGTGCACGCGGGCGGCGGCGGCTCCGCCCGGCTCGCCGCGGCCGAGGCC
>NZ_JAHRIB010000100.1 GCF_019090165.1 Streptomyces sp. BV286 | reverse complement strand
GTGCGGGGCCGGACCGGCGTGCGGCTCCGCCGCCGGGCGCGACCGGCGGTGACGGCCCCGCGGTTCGTCCCCGCGCTTCCTCCCCGGCCGGGTCACAAGTAGTGCTGGGTCACAAGTAGTGCCGGGTCAGAAGTAGTAGCGGGACACCGATTCGGCCGCACAGACCGGCTTGTCGCCGCCCTCGCGCTCCACGGTGAAGCCGACGGACACCTGGACGCCCCCCGGCACCTCGTCGACGCCCGTGATCTTCGCCGTGGCGCGCAGCCGCGAGCCCACCGGGACCGGAGCGGGGAAACGCACCTTGTTCGTCCCGTAGTTGACGCCCATCCTGACGCCCTCGACCTTGATCAGCTGAGGTCCGAAGAGCGGCAGCAGCGACAACGTGAGGTAGCCGTGGGCGATCGTCGTCCCGAAGGGGCCCGCCGCGGCCTTCTCCGGATCCACGTGGATCCACTGGTGATCGCCCGTCGCCTCGGCGAACAGGTCGATCCGCTTCTGGTCGACCTCCAGCCAGTCGCTGTGCCCCAACTGCTCGCCCACCGCCGCCTTCAGTTCGTCGGCGGACGTGAAGATCCTCGGCTCTGCCATGTTCCCGGCCTCTCGCGTCGCTGTGTCTCGGAGCACCATGTCTAAGCAACTGCTTAGCATGGTCGCGGAGGGGGCCCCTGTCAACGGACCGGGAGCGTGACGGGCTGGGTAGGGTTCGGGGGGTGCCACAGATTCCCGAGAAGATCCACGAGCTCACGGTCGGCCAGCTGTCCGCGCGCAGCGGAGCCGCCGTCTCGGCCCTGCACTTCTACGAGGCCAAGGGCCTGATCAGCAGCCGCCGCACCCCGGGCAACCAGCGGCGCTACCACCGTGACGCCCTGCGCCGGGTCGCCTTCGTACGAGCCGCGCAGCGCGTCGGCATCCCGCTGGCCACGATCCGCGACGCCCTCGCCGAACTGCCCGAGGAGCGCACGCCGACCCGCGAGGACTGGGCCCGTCTCTCCGAGGCCTGGCGCTCCGAACTCGACGAGCGGATAAAGCAGTTGGGCCGCCTGCGCGACCACCTCACCGACTGCATCGGCTGCGGCTGCCTCTCCCTGGAGACCTGCGTGCTGTCCAACCCCGACGACGTCTTCGGTGAGCGGCAGAGCGGCTCCCGCCTCCTGGTGGAGCGCGGCGGACGGCGCGGGAACGGGGCGCGGGAGAAGGAGTAGGAGAAGGAGAAGGACCCCGGGAACCGCCGCTGAGGCAGCCCCGGGTGCCCGGCTCACTCGTACTCCGTGCCGCCCTTGCGGGTCAGGTACGCGGGACTGACCGCCTTGGCGACGGCCCGGCCGCCCGTCACCGGGCTGTACCGCTCGGTGGCCGACCGGATCACGACCCCCTCGCGCAGATGGAGCCCCTGCCCCGAGACCGTCTCGCGCCCGGAGGCGAACTCCAGCACCCGGCCGATGTCGTACGGGCCCTCGTACAGCCGTGGCACGAGCGGCAGCTCGCCGGTGAGCAGCTCCTCGGCGTCCAGCCAGCGGACCTCGCCGTCGATCTCCGCGGACACGTCGAACACCGCGTACCCGAGCGTCTCGCGGCGGCCGTCGGCGCCGTACGTCAGATCCTGCACGCCGGCCCCGTACACCTCGCCGAAGATGCCGACCCGGCGTGCCCCGAGCCGCTCGGCGAGCCGGCCCGCGGCCTGTGCGACCGCGTGGCCGTGGACGGCCCGCCAGTACAGGTTGCGCGGGTCCTCCTTCAGCGCCAGGTACTTGGCGCCGAAGCCCTTCGAGGAGACCTGGACGCGGCCGTCCCCGGCGAAGTACGTGAGCAGGCAGGCCGAGCCGTGCAGCTTCTCGGTCAGGACCACGTCCTCGCCCGCGGTGAAGATGTCCGGATACCGCTGGATGTTCTCGATGTCGACCCAGGGCAGCAGGTCGGGAGCCGCCTCCACGTCGCCGTTCATGGTCGGCGGGATGGGCGGCACCCATTTCGTGACGCCGAGCCGCTCCGCGAAGTCCGTGCCCTCGGCCGCGGCCCTGGCGAGGTCGACACCGGCCAGCGCCTTCGGCCGGCAGACGATCCCCTGCGACAGTTCGCCGCGCAGCCGGACCGCTTTCACCCGGTCCGAGCGGCTGCCCGCGAGGCGTCCGGTCAGCCCCAGCTCCTCGATCAGCTCCTCCGGCAGCACGGACTGCTCGGGGATGTAGACGGCGCTCTCGCCGGTGCGGTACGCCCCCTTGGCGACCACGGCACGGTACAGGCCCACCTGGGCCAGTTCGAGCGCGTCGGCGTTCGGATGCTCGTGGACGGTCAGCACTTCGGCGGTGACGCGCAGCGTCGACATGGCGGGGCTCCTCGGGTCCTCAGCGTGGTGTCATCGCCTCCAACTGTCCGGACGGTAAAGGGGTGGAGCGACGGATTTTGGGGCTGCTACGGTCACGGCCGCCGATCGGAGGACCGCGCCGCGGACCTGTACTGGACCAGTGCCTCCCTGACCAACTGGGCGTTGGAAACGGCCCGTTGCCCGTCGGGCAGGACCAGGGTGTCCTCCAGGCCGATGCGCGTCGCCAGGCCGAGACACGCGGCGAGACGCAGTACGGGCCAGGCGCCGCCCTCCTCCCCGTGCAGCAGGACGGGGCGGCCGTGAGCCGTGCCGAGAGCGGCCAGGAGCTCCCGGGCCGATGCCTCGGCCGAGCCGGGATCGGGGTCGGTCACCTCCGCCAGGACGCGCAGCACCCGCGGCCCGAGCGGTGACGCCGCGAACCGCGCGGCCGCGTCCGTGCCGGACCAGATGCCCGCCTCCACGCCCACGCCCCGCTCCAGCAGCGCCGCGGCCACCTCCTCGGCCCCCGGCTCGTGCCAGTTGACCGAAGCGTGGTCCGGCAGGACGGTCCACTCATGGACGCGCGCGACGCGGGCCGCCGGGTCGGGCTCGGCCCAGGCTCCGGTCGTCACCCCGACGGGGACGCCGGTCCGGGAACGAATCTCCTCCAGCGTCGCCGCAACCGCTTTCGCCGACAGAGTGTCCTGTCCACAGGGAGACTTGGGATGCACATGAATGTCCGACGCCCCGGCCGCGACGGCCTCCGCAGCGGAGCCGGCCATGGCTCCCGGCGACAGCGGCACCAGCGCGCCGTCGCCGGACCCGCGCCCCCCGTTCACACACACCTGCACCATGCCCCGATGGTGCCAGACGCCACCGACAGTCCCAGCCCGAGGAGGAACCGGAGATGAGCCTGGCGATCTGCTCACTCAAGTGGGAAGCCGCGCACACGGGGGCACAGAAGATCACGTACGACAGTGACGGATACCACCTCGTGCGGTTCCCCTACGTCACGGGGGAGGAGCAGTACGACCCCTGGGACATGCACGACCCGGCGAAGGGCGGCGGCGCCCCGTCGGTCTTCCCGGACGCCCGCTCGGGCCTGATCTGGCCCAGCCACGACGGCTGGGGCGTCCTGTCCGCGATGGTCTTCTGGACGGCCGACTCCATCGGTCTCGAGTACCGGGCACGCTTCGTCCGGGACCCGCTGAACCTCTCGACGGGCTACGACTCCACGGCGACGACCGACATCGGACCCACCCGCGGCGGCCAGTACCGCACCTACATGTGGCAGATGTTCGTCCACCCGCAGACGCCGCTCGGGCTGAAGATCTCCGTGCGCGGCAAGGGGGACACGAAGATCCGCTCACGGTTGATGCTCGCCGAGTTCAAGCTCGCCATCCACACGGACGTGAAGACGCCCTAGCCGGTCGCGGGGGCGCGGCTCCGACGGCGCACCCCCGCCGCTCCTAGCTCGCGGCCGCCATGAGCAGGCGTCCCCGCCTGCAGTCCGCCAGTGCCTCGGGGGTGAGGACCGGTCGGGGCACCACGATGCCGCAGGCCGTGCAGACCGGGCCCGAGGACGGTTCGTGGGCCAGGTCGTACTTCCAGGTGAGGCGCTCGCCCGTGCAGACCGGGCAGACGGAGCCCGGCTCGCGCTCCAGGGCGGCGATCAGCCGGCGCAGCACCTCGGCCATCGGCTCATGGGGGTGGACCCGCGGGTCGTCGCACCAGGCGACCCCGAAGCCGCCCCAGGTGAGCCGGTGCCAGTCGTCCACGCTGCCGGGGCTGCGCAGACCGTCGTGCTTCTCCTTCTTGCGGCGCTGGGCGAATCCGGCCTCGTAGGCGAGCCAGACGGAGCGGGCCTCCTCCAGTTCGTCCAGTGCGGCCACGAGCCGCGCTGGATCGGGGGACCGGTCCTCGGGGCCGAAGCCGGCCCGGGAGCACAGATGGTCCCAGGTCGCCCGGTGACCGTAAGGAGCGAACCGCTCAAGGCACTTGCGCAGTGAATAGCGCCGCAGTGCCAGATCGCTCCTCGGGTCGCGCACCTGTCTCGCCAGACTCCGGAAACCCGCCATCGCCCTGCACCTCCGTCACACCTGCACCTGTACTTCGGTCACTTCGGCGTCGTCGTCGTAAGGACGTCGTCGAATAGACGTATCGACACGCGATTCGGCTCCATCTGTTTTTCGACGACCCCCGCAAAGCCGCCGATCGGCTGACATTCGGCCATCCGCAAGGCGGTTGCCGGTCGTCTGCCCTGTGCTTTCCGGCCGTCGGCCGGCTGCGGTCGGCGGTCCGTCGGAGCTCCGTCGGCCCCTCCGGCGCCAAAAGTGACGCATGTTCATCTTCTAAGTCGGGGATACCGGCGGTAACATCCCGGGCCACCCCCCGTCGCGAGGAGCCAGCCATGCCCCGGCGTACCCCACGCACCATCCTCGACAGACTGAGAACTCCCCGCAGATTCCCCAAGTTCCTCATGGGCGCTTCCATATGCGTCCTCGTCGCCGGTCTTTTGTCACCGCTTTCCCAGGCGGCCGCCGCCGACACCACCGTCCTGGCCGCCGAAGACCACTGCGGCAACCAGTGTTCCGACATCCTCCCGGCGGGCCAGAACGGCAACGCCACCCTCGCCCAGATCCTCCTGAACCAGGCCTTCGGCAGTCAGCCCGCACACGCGGACGACCAGCTCGCGCCCTACGCCAACCTCGCCTCGGGCTACTCCGGCCTCACCGACGCCAAGATCAACGACTTCTTCCGGGACGCCTCGTTCGGGGTCCCGGCCGACCAGGTCGAGTCGACCCTGAAGCCGGCCGGCCGCACCGACGTCACGATCGTCCGCGACAAGAAGACCGGTGTGCCGCACATCACAGGCACCACCCGTTACGGAACCGAGTTCGGCGCCGGATACGCGGCCGCCCAGGACCGGCTCTGGCTCATGGACGTCTTCCGGCACGTCGGGCGCGGCAAACTGACTCCCTTCGCGGGCGGAGCCCCCTCCAACCAGGGCCTCGAGCAGGAGTTCTGGCGCCACGCCCCATACACCGAGGCCGACCTGCAGGCGCAGATCGACAACGCCGTCGCCACGAACGGCGCCCGCGGCCAGCAGGCGCTCGCCGACGTCAAGGCCTACATCGCCGGCATCAACGCCTACATCGACGCCTCCGACAGCGGCCGCTACTACCCCGGCGAGTACGTCCTGACCGGCCACAAGGACTCCGTCACCAACGCCGGGACCATCGAGAAGTTCAAGGAGACCGACCTGGTCGCCCTCGCCTCGGTGATCGGCGCGCTCTTCGGCTCGGGAGGCGGCGGCGAGGTCAACAACGCCATCTCGCTCCTCGCCGCCCAGTCCAAGTACGGCGTCGAGGAGGGCACCAAGGTCTGGGAGTCCTTCCGCGAACGCAACGACCCCGAGGCCGTCCTCACCCTCCACAACGGTGAGAGCTTCCCGTACGCGACCAGGCCGAGCAGCCCGCAGGGCGAAGCCCTCCCCGACGCCGGCTCGGTCGCCGGCGAGCCGCTCGTCCACGACCGCACCGGCAGCGCGGCCACGTCCACGGCCGCGAAGACCTCGGCCGCGGCGACCGCCGGCGCCCTCGGCTCGGCGAAGCGCGGCATGTCCAACGCCCTCGTCGTCAGCGGCAAGCACACCGCGAGCGGCAACCCCATCGCCGTCTTCGGTCCCCAGACCGGCTACTTCGCCCCCCAGCTGCTCATGCTCCAGGAGATCCAGGGCCCCGGTCTCAGCGCCCGCGGCGCCTCCTTCGCCGGACTGAGCATGTACGTCGAACTCGGCCGCGGCCAGGACTACGCGTGGAGCGCCACGACCTCCGGCCAGGACATCATCGACACGTACGCGGTCGAGCTGTGCCAGGACGACACCCACTACCTCTACCGCGGCACCTGCACCCCCATGGAGAAGATCGAGCAGACCAACGCCTGGAAGCCCACCACGGCCGACGGCACCGCGGCCGGCTCGTACCGCATGCAGGTCTGGCGGACGAAGTACGGCCCGGTGACGCACCGCGCCACGGTCGACGGCAAGAAGGTCGCGTACACCACCCTGCGCTCCTCCTACATGCACGAGGCCGACTCGATCATCGGCTTCCAGATGCTCAACGACCCGGACTACGTGAAGAGCCCGCAGACCTTCCAGTCGGCGGTGCAGCACATCAACTACACCTTCAACTGGTTCTACGCCGACTCGAAGCACACCGCGTACTACAACAGCGGTGACAACCCGGTGCGTGCCACCGGCGTCGACGCCGAGTTCCCGGTCTGGGCGCGGCCGGCGTACGAGTGGAAGAACTGGACGCCCACCACGAACACCGCCGACTACACCCCGGCGTCCGCCCACCCCAACTCCATCGACCAGGACTACTACATCTCCTGGAACAACAAGCAGGCCAAGGACTACACCACGGCCTCCTGGGGCAACGGCTCCGTGCACCGCGGCAACCTCCTGGAGGACCGGGTGAAGAAGCTGGTCACCACCGGCGGGGTGACCAGGGCCTCGCTCACCGGGGCGATGGCCGACGCCGCACTGGCCGACCTGCGCGCCGAGGACGTCCTGCCCGAACTGCTGAAGGTCGTCAAGAGCTCGCCGGTCACCGACCCGGCGGCCGCGGCGGCCGTGACCAGGCTGTCCGACTGGGTGGCGGCCGGCGCCAAACGCAAGGAGAGCTCGGCCGGCTCGAAGGCGTACGCCAACGCCGAGGCGATCCGCATCCTGGACGCCTGGTGGCCGCTGCTGGTGAAGGCCGAGTTCGAACCCGGCCTCGGCAGCGACCTCTACACCGCCATGACGAACAACCTCCCGGTGGACGAGGCCCCGTCGGCCGGACACGGGCCCACCGGCTCGCACGCCGGAAGCTCCTTCCAGTACGGCTGGTGGAGCTACGTCCACAAGGACATCCGGGCCGTGCTCGGCGAGTCCGTGCAGGGCGGCCTCGCCAAGCCGTACTGCGGCAACGGCAGCCTCAGCGCCTGCCGGGACATCCTGATCGGCACCCTCAAGACGGCGGCCGGCCGCACCGCGGCCCAGGTCTACCCCGGCGACGAGCTCTGCTCGGCGGGCGACCAGTGGTGCGCCGACTCGGTCAACCAGCGGACGCTGGGCGGCATCAAGCACAACAAGATCAGCTGGCAGAACCGGCCGACCTACCAGCAGGTCGTGGAGTTCCCCTCGCACCGGTGACGTGAGGACGGGCGGCGGGTCAGCGGATGCGGCCCGCCGCCAGTACCACCTGGGCCAGTTCCCGGTGGCAGATGTCGCTGTGGGCGCCCGACGGGCGGCCGCCGCGTCGCACCACCGCGGACGCGTCGACGTTCACGCAACCCGACTCGGGCAGCCTCTGCCGCAGCGCGTCGGCGAGCGTGAACGTCTTCGTCCCCGGCACCGCCTGCACCCCGTCGTGGCCGAGCGCGCCCCACCGGGGTCCCAGGAGACGGGGCAGCGCCAGGTCGGCCGCCGTCCGGGCGTCGCCCGCCGTCCGGGAGGCCAGCGGGTAGATCGTGCCGAGCGCCGAGTCGAAGCGGGAGAAGCAGCAGACCAACGGGCCGTCGATACGGTTCTGCTGGCCGTGCAGCACACCGCTGTCCCGCACGTCGTGCGGAAGCCGCGCCGCGAACGCGTAGTGCGAGAAGGCCGCCTGGAGCAGGGTCACGGACTTCACGGTCCGCACCCCCTTGGGCAGCCCGCGCAGCGCGAACGACACCAGACGCCCACCGAAGCTGTGCCCCACGAGATGCACACGCACCCCGGGCGCCGCCTGCGCGAGCCGCCCGAGCATCCGGCCGAGCCCGCGCTCGCCGACCGTGCCGGCGCGCCGCTTCATCGCGAAGTACGTGGCCTGGCGCAGGAGTTCGTGTGCGCCGTCCCACGCCCGCGGCGGCCCGAACGCGGCCCGGGCACCCTCGCCGGGGATCTCGCTCTCGGCGCCCGCCCGGTCCTCCGCGAGGGCCCGCGCGAAGCCGCGGCACAGCTCCGCCGTGTTCCCGAGGAGCATGTCCGGGTCGCTCCGCGGTCCCGCCTCCGTCAGCGTGTCCGCGGCGAACACCGCACCCGGCGCCTCCGGCCGCAGCTCGATCAGCAGCCGCACCAGCCGCCCGTACTCCTCCAACGCGGCGTCACCCTCCGGCTGTTGGTCGAGCATCCGGGAGATCTGGTCGACCAGCGTGGCCCGGCCGGGCAGGACCGACAGCAGGGCGCCGCGCGTGCCCTTGTCCAGTACCGGCCCCCCGGACACGGCGGTCGCGGCGGTCGCGGACCGCTCGAAGTCGGGGATCGGCTCGTCGGCGAACCGCATCGACGGCCACATCACGCCCACGTACCCGAGGCGGGCGTTGGGCGCGAGAGCGGGGATCGGCTCGAAGAAGCGGCCGTAGAGGCGGGTCGCGCCCGAACGGTCGTTGTTCCAGCCGTGCGCGAACACGATCAGGTCCTTGACGCCCCGCTCCACCACCTCCCGCAGCAGCCGGTCGCGCTGCCCGCCGTTCACATCCCCGTCCGCGTCGAACGTCAGCTCCCAGTAAGGAGTCACGCCCACTTCAGGATCCGCCATGACGAGCCCCCTTCGGCATCCGCAGCCCGTGCGATGTGCACGCATCGTCCCGCCGACAGGGGGAGTTGGCCAGAGGGCACGTCCGGTCTGACCAGCCCGAACTCACGTCTCAGCGGTAGAGGAGGTACTCCTTGCGTACGCGCCGGAAGGCGGCCAGGTCGTCCTGCCAGCCCGCCACGACCTCGTCGGCCGTCGCACCCGCGTCGATCATCGTGCGCACCCGGGTGGAGCCCGTCAGCTTGTCGATCCAGTTGTCGGGGCGCCAGGCGAAGCCGCTCCAGGCCTTCCTGGCGGTCACCAGCAGCGCGATCCCGGTGCGCACGGGCTCGAACGCGGCCCGGTCGTGGACGTGGATCTGTACGCCGCCGACCGTCTTGCCCTGGAACTTGGAGAAGGTGGGTGCGAAGTACGCCTCCCTGAAGTGCACACCGGGCAGGCCGAGTCGTCCGGCCTCCGCGGCCCACCGGCGGTCCACGCCCTCCGCGCCGAGCAGCTCGAACGGGCGGGTCGTGCCGCGCCCCTCCGACAGGTTCGTCCCCTCGAAGAGGCAGGTGCCCGCGTACACGAGTGCCGTGTCGGGCGTCGGCATGTTCGGACTCGGCGGCACCCAGGGCAGACCGGAGGTGTCGTAGAAGTCCGACCGCTGCCAGCCCGACATCCGCACGGTGTCCAGGGGCACCGGCGCCGCGAGGAACTCCCTGTTGAACAGCATCGCCAGCTCCGCGACCGTCATCCCGTGCGCCTGCGAGATCGGCTCCCGGCCCACGAACGTCGCGAACTCCTTGTGCAGTACGGGCCCCTGCGCGCTGCGGCCGGTCACCGGGTTCGGCCGGTCGAGCACCACGAAGCGCCGGCCCGCGAGCCGGGCCGCCTCCATGCAGTCGTAGAGGGTCCAGATGTAGGTGTAGAAGCGGGCGCCCACGTCCTGGATGTCGAAGACGACCGTGTCCACGCCCGAGGCCGTGAAGATGTCGGCCAGCGGCTGTCCGCTCTTCAGGTACGTGTCGTAGACCGGGAGCCCGGTCGCCGGGTCGTCGTGGCGGCCCTCGGAGCCGCCCGCCTGCGCGGTGCCGCGGAAGCCGTGCTCGGGGCCGAAGACGGCCGTCAGGTTCACCCGGTCGTCGGCGTGCATGACGTCGACGATGTGGCGGGCGTCCCTGGTGACACCCGTCGGGTTCGTCACGATGCCGACCCGTTCGCCGTCGAGGAGGGCGTAGCCGTCCGCGGCCAGGCGTTCGAAGCCGGTGTGCAGGCGCTTGCCGCCCGGTCGTGCCGGGGCGGCCGCGGCGGGCGGGCCCGCCGAGAGCGCGGCCGTGGCGGTCGTCGCGGCGAGGAGAGTCCGTCTGGACAGGCGGCGCATGGGTGAACCTCCGTGTTCTCGGCAGGTCGGCACAAGCACGCTAAGCGCTCCCGCCGCTTGTCCGTAAGCCACGCGTCGGCGTGTGGCTCCTCGCACCCACGCGGCGGAGCCGCGCACCGATGCGGACCGCGCCCCTTTCGAGCCGCATACCGACCGGTTAGTCTGATGGCTGAGCGGAGCCGATTCTCGTCGTGTCGAAGGGGACCGATCGTGGGAGCCATGCAGGATGCCGGAGTGGTCGTCACCGGAGCGGGCGGGGGGATCGGGGCCGCGCTGGCCCGTCGGTTCGCCGCCGAAGGGGCCCGGGTCGTCGTCAACGACCTGGACGGGGCGAAGGCCGCGGCGGTCGCCGAGGAGATCGGGGGGACCGCGGTTCCCGGCGACGCCTCCGCGATCGTGGCCGAGGCCCGGGACGCCCTCGGCGGCAGGGTCGACGTCTACTGCGCCAACGCCGGGCTGGCCTCCGGCGGCTCGGAAGCGGCTCCCGAGAGGGTCTGGGAGCTCGCCTGGGACGTGAACGTGATGGCGCACGTCCGTGCGGCCCACGAGCTGCTCCCCGCCTGGCTGGAGCGCGGCAGCGGCCGTTTCGTCTCCACCGTCTCGGCGGCCGGACTGCTCACCATGGTCGGCGCGGCCCCGTACAGCGTCACCAAGCACGGGGCGTACGCCTTCGCCGAGTGGCTGTCCCTCACGTACCGCCACCGCGGCCTGAAGGTCCACGCGATCTGTCCGCAGGGCGTCCGCACCGACATGCTCGCGGGCACCGGCAGCGCGGGCGACCTCGTCCTCAAGCCCACCGCGATCGAACCCGAGGCCGTCGCGGACGCCCTCTTCACGGGAATCGAGGAGGACCGCTTCCTGATCCTTCCGCACCCCGAGGTCGCCGAGTACTACCGGGCCCGGGCCGCCGACCCCGACCGCTGGCTGACGAACATGAACCACATCCAGCAGAAGTGGGAGGCGGACGGCCGGTGACCCCCTCCCTGTACGCGGCCCAGCCGTGGCGAGCGCTCCTGAACGACGCCCAGCGCGGGCCCGTCAGCCCCGACGACTCCGTGGTGCACGCGCTGCGCCGGGCCGTCGCCGGCACCCCGGACCGGACCTTCCTCGCCTACTTCGACGGACGCCTGAGCTACCGCGAGACCGACGAGCTGAGCGACTCCGTCGCCGGGCATCTCGCCGCCCGCGGTCTCGGGCGCGGCGACCGGGTCGCCGTCCTGCTGCAGAACTCCCCGCTCTTCGTGATCGCCGTGCTGGGCGCCTGGAAGGCCGGGGCGACCGTCCTTCCCGTCAACCCCATGTACAAGTCCGGGGAGGTCGCCCACGTCCTGCGGGACGGCGAGGTCGCCGCGCTGATCTGCTCCGACCGGGCCTGGGAGTCGTACCTGCGCGGGACGGCCGCCGACTCGCCCGTGCGCATCGTGCTGACCGGCTGCGAGCTGGACTTCCAGACGCGCGGCGACGCGCGCGTGCTGGCCTTCGAGCGGCTGCCGCAGGCACCCGACGCCGACGACCTGGTGACCGTCGCGAGGGCGGGTCACCGGGCCCCGGCGGGCCGCGACCCGGGCCCGTCGGACTTCGCGCTGATCAGCTACACCTCGGGCACCAGCGGCGCCCCCAAGGGGGCCACCAACACGCACGGCAACATCATGTACAACGCCGAGCGCCAGCGGACGGGCCTCGCCCTGCCCGAGGCGCCCGTGTACTTCGCGATGGCGCCGCTGTTCCACATCACCGGGATGGTCTGCCAGTTCGCCGCGTGCCTCAACAGCGGGGGCACGCTCGTCCTCGCGTACCGCTTCGAGGCGGGAGCCGTCCTCGACGCGTTCGCCGAGCACCGGCCCCACTACACGGTCGGCCCCTCGACCGCCTTCATGGCGCTGGCCGCGCACCCGGCGGCGACGCCGGACCACTTCTCGTCCTTCGTGAACATCTCCTCCGGCGGCGCCCCGGTGCCGCCCGCACTCGTCGAGAAGTTCCGGGCGGGCTTCGGCCCGTACATCCGCAACGGCTACGGACTCACCGAGTGCACCGCGCCCTGCGCCTCCGTTCCGCCCGGCCGGGAAGCCCCCGTCGACCCCGTCTCCGGGACGCTCGCCGTCGGCCTGCCGGGACCCGACACGGTCGTACGCATCGTCGACGACCGGGGCCAGGAGGTCCCCTTCGGCGAGCAGGGCGAGATCCTCGTACGGGGCCCGCAGGTCGTGCCCGGCTACTGGCGGCGGCCCGAGGCCACCGCGGAGACCTTCCCGGACGGTGAACTGCGCACCGGTGACATCGGGTTCATGGACGCGGACGGCTGGCTCTACGTGGTCGACCGCAAGAAGGACATGATCAACGCGTCCGGTTTCAAGGTGTGGCCGCGTGAGGTCGAGGACGTCCTCTACACCCATCCGGCCGTGCGGGAGGCGGCCGTCGTCGGGGTGCCTGACGGGTACCGCGGCGAGACCGTCAAGGCGTACATCAGCCTCCGTCCGGGCGCGGAGGAGGACCCGGCCGCGCTCGCCGCGTACTGCAAGGAGAGACTGGCCGCCTACAAGTACCCGCGGCAGGTCGAGATCCTGCCCGACTTGCCGAAGACGGCAAGTGGGAAGATCCTCCGTCGGGAGCTGCGTTCCCGGCCGCACGACGGTCAGTAGACAACGCGAAGAACAACACAAGAACTGGAAGGCAGGTGGCGGCAGTGCCCAGGACGACGGACGGGGACGGCACGCCCGTTCCGCGGCGGCTGCTGGCAGCCGCCACCCGGCTCTTCGCCGAGCGCGGCTACGACCGCACCTCGGTCCAGGAGATCGTCGAGGCGGCCGGCGTCACCAAGGGTGCGCTGTACCACTACTTCGGGTCCAAGGACGATCTCCTGCACGAGGTGTACGCGCGCGTGCTGCGGGTGCAGCAGGAGCGGCTCGACGCCTTCGCGGGCGCCGACGCGCCGGTGGAGGAGCGGCTGCGGGGGGCCGCCGCCGACGTCGTCGTCACGACGATCGACAACCTCGACGACGCGTCGATCTTCTTCCGCTCGATGCATCATCTGAGCCCCGAGAAGAACAAGCAGGTGCGTGCCGAGCGGCGGCGCTACCACGAGCGCTTCCGTGCGCTGATCGAGGAGGGGCAGGAGTCGGGGGTGTTCTCGAAGAAGACGCCGGCCGACCTCGTCGTGGACTACCACTTCGGCTCCGTGCACCATCTGTCGACGTGGTACCGGCCCGACGGACCGCTCACCCAGCAGCAGGTCGCCGACCACCTGGCGGACCTCCTGCTGCGGGCACTGCGACCGTAGGCGGCGGGGGTTCGTCCCGCCCCGGCCGGACGGGCTGCGTTTCCAGCCCGTCCGCCGCTCCGGTGCGTCAGACGTACTTCTTCAGCTCGTGGCGGGCCAGCGAGCGCTGATGCACCTCGTCCGGGCCGTCGGCCAGCTTCAGGGTGCGGGCGCCGGCCCAGAGCTCGGCCAGCGGGAAGTCCTGGCTGACTCCGCCCGCGCCGTGCAGCTGGATCGCCTTGTCGATGATGTCGACGACCGTACGAGGCGTCGCGATCTTGATCGCCTGGATCTCCGTGTGCGCACCCTTGTTGCCGACGGTGTCCATCATCCAGGCCGTCTTGAGGACCAGCAGCCGCAGCTGCTCGACCGCCACCCGCGCGTCGGCGATCCAGTTGTGGACGACCCCCTGCTGGGCCAGCGACTTGCCGAAGGCCTCACGGGAGGCGGCCCGCCGGCACATCAGCTCGATCGCCCGCTCGGCCATGCCGATGAGCCGCATGCAGTGGTGGATACGGCCGGGGCCGAGCCGCGCCTGGGCGATGGCGAAACCGCCGCCCTCCTCGCCGATGAGGTTCGTGACCGGGACGCGCGCGCCGTGGAAGACGACCTCCGCGTGCCCTCCGTGGGAGTGGTCCTCGTAGCCGTACACCTGCATCGCGCGCCTGACCTCGACGCCGGGTGTGTCGCGGGGCACCAGGATCATCGACTGCTGACGGCGGATGTCGGACCCGTCCGGGTCCGTCTTGCCCATCACGATGAAGATCTTGCAGTCGGGGTTCATCGCCCCGGAGATGTACCACTTGCGGCCGGTGACGACGTACTCGTCCGTGCCCGCGGCGGCGTCGGTGGACCGCTCTATCAGCGTGGTGATGTTGGTGGCGTCGGAGGAGGCCACCTCCGGCTCGGTCATCGCGAACGCCGAACGGATCTCACCGGCGAGCAGCGGCTCCAACCACTGCTTGCGCTGCTGCTCGTCGCCGAACTGGGTGAGCACCTCCATGTTGCCGGTGTCGGGTGCCGCGCAGTTCAGCGCGGTGGGCGCCAACTGCGGGGACCGGCCGGTGATCTCGGCGAGCGGCGCGTACTGGAGGTTGGTCAGCCCGGCCCCGTACGCGGAGTCGGGGAGGAAGAGGTTCCACAGGCCCTGGCGGCGGGCCTCGGCCTTCAACTCCTCGACCACGGCCGGGGTGTCCCACGGCGAGGCGAGCCGCTCGCGCTGCTCGTGCGCGACCGCCTCGGCCGGATAGACGTACTCGTCCATGAAGGCGAGCAGCCTGGCCCGCAGTTCCTCGGTGCGTGCGTCGTATGCGAAGTCCATGGCCGGTCAGCCTTCCTGAAGAGTGGTCAGGCCGTGCTCGATGAACACGGGGACCAGGTCGCCGATGCGGTCGAAGCCCGCGCCGACGGTCTGGCCGAGCGTGTAGCGGTAGTGGATGCCCTCCAGGATCACGGCGAGCTTGAACCACGCGAACGCCGTGTACCAGGCGACGGCGGTCACGTCGCGCCCCGAGCGCGTGGCGTACCGCTCGATCAGCTCGGCCGGCTCCGGGTGCCCGGCGGCCGTGGCGGTCGTGGGGACGGGCGAGTCGGGCAGCCCCAGCGGCATGCTGTACATGACCAGCAGGCCCAGGTCGGTGAGCGGATCGCCCAGCGTGGACATCTCCCAGTCGAGGATCGCCTTGATCTCGTCGTCCTCGCCGATCAGCACGTTGTCGAGGCGGTAGTCGCCGTGCACGACGGTGGCCGTGGGGGAGCGCGGCAGGTCGCGCCCCAGCGCCGCGTGCAGCTCGTCGATCCCGGCCAGCTCACGGTTGCGGGAGGCGTCCAACTGCTTGCCCCAGCGCCGCAGTTGCCGGTCGAGGAAGCCCTCGGGCCGGCCGAAGTCGGCGAGGCCCACCTCGGCGGGGTCCACCGCGTGCAGTTCGACCAGCGTGTCGACGAGCCCCAGCACCGCGCCGCGTGTGCGCTCCGGGCCGAGCGGCGCGAGCTGCTCGGCGGTCCGGTAGGGCGTGCCCTCCACGAAGTCCATGACGTAGAAGGGCGCGCCCAGCACCTCCACGTCCTCGCACAGCAGGCGCGTACGCGGCACGGGCACGGCCGTCGGGTGCAGCGCGCTGATCACCCGGTGCTCGCGCTTCATGTCGTGCGCGGTCGCCAGTACGTGGCCCAGCGGCGGCCGGCGCACGACCCACTTGGCGGTGCCGTCCGTCACCGCGTACGTGAGGTTCGACCGTCCGCCCTCGATCAGCCGGCCGGTCAGGGGGCCGTGGACCAGCCCGGGCCGCTCACCGTCGAGCAGGCGGCGCAGCCGGTCGAGATCGAGACCCGGCGGGTGGTCTGCGCTCATCGTGTTTCCTCCGTACACCGGACATCAGGGCTCTCCATATGATGCCGACCGGTCGGTATGCCGTCCAGTGCGGGGACGAAAAGTGATCGGCGTCTCGGCCGCGAAGAACCCCCCGAACCGTGACGGCTCGGGGGGTTCCGTTGGTCCGCGCCCTGCGGTCGCTCGAGCCGACCGGGCGGATTCCGGTGCGGTGCGTCAGTGCCCCGAAGGGGCGTGGGGAACGGCGCGGCCGGCCGCAACGGGCCCGCAGTGGATGCACCGGACCTCCAGCGGGGCGCTCAGTGGTCGTCCCAGTGCCCGTCGTGCCGGGCGTGGCGATGACCGTCATGAACGTAGTCCACGTGGTCGCCGTGCGTCACGGCCGGGTGCCCGCAGTCGTCGCCGTGCTCGTGGCCGTGCCCGTCGTGGGCGATGTGGCCGCCCGGCTCGCACTCGTCCCAGTGCTCCGAGTGCTCGCGGTGCAGATGCCCGTCGTGCGCGTAGTCGACGTGGTCGCCGTGCGGTACCTCGGTGTGCCCGCAGCCGGGGCCGTGGGCGTGCTCGTGCGAGGTGTGTTCCTGGTGGAGGGTGGTCATGGTGCTCACCTTCGGAGGTGCGGAGTGTGACGCCGGTCAGGCTAGCCACATGTACAGCAACATATCCGCCCAAACCGGATCGTGCGGTGTCGTGGCTGCCCCGGAGGGGCGCAGGGGGTCCGGAACCTCACAGGACGAGCGCCACGGCGCAGAGCGCCAGGGCGATCGTGCACAGGGCGGCGGTGCTCGCGTGCCTCGGCGTGAACGCCGTCGGCGGCACGCCCTCGGACAGGGTGCGAATCCGCCGGTGCGCCACGGCGAGGAATCCCAGCCACAGCCCGCAGCACAGCGCGCACACCACGATCGCCGTCGCGCTCGGCCCCTCGCGCAGGGCGGACTTCCCGGCGAGCACGGCGACCACGGTCGCCGCGAGGGTCGTACGCCGCCAGGCCAGGCGCGTCCGCTCCGGCTGCAGGCCGGGGTCCCGCCCCCCGGACTCCAGGGGGCCGGCCGTCACCCCTCCCACCCGACCAGCACGACGACGATCATCGCGACGGCCACCAGGGCCACTGCGATGCTCAGCAGCGCCGGGAAACGGGACACCGGCAGGTCCTCGCCCCGGCGCATGGCGCGCTCGCAGCGGACCCAGTGGTTCACCGAGCGCAGCGCGCACAGCACCCCGGCGGCCAGCAGTCCGAGCGCCAGCCCGGCCCGCCACGCCCACCGCAGATCGGGCAGGAACTGGTCCACGGCGAAGCCGCCGCCGATCAGGGCCAGCGAGGTCCGCAGCCACGCCAGGAACGTCCGTTCGTTCGCCAGCGAGAAGCGGTAGTCGGGGGTGCCGCCCTCCTCCTTGATCCGCTCGGGCGCGAACCACAGCCGGACGGTCTGCACGAAATGGATCACATCGGTGACCCTACCGGGGGCCGCGAACCCCTCGGCGGCGCGGGGAACCACGTGATCATCCCCGCTCGATTGCGGACGACGCTCAGCCCGTCTCCCGCAGAGCCCGCAGCCGCTCGTACGCGGCCAGCCCGTCCGGTACCCATTCCCACTCCGTCAGCCGCTCCCGCACCTCGGCCTCCGGCAGGAACGCGTGCCAGGCGACCTCCTCCACCTGGGGACGCACCGGCATCGGGCACCGCACCTCGTACACGGCCGACCACCAGCTCCTCCCGGAGCCGTCCTCGTACAGGAACTTGAACAGGAACTCCGGACGGGCGAGTCCCCGGACACCGAGTTCCTCCTCGGCCTCCCGCAGGGCCGCGTCGGCGTAGCTCTCGCCGGCGCCGACGACGCCGCCCACGAACATGTCGTACAGGGAGGGGAAGACCAGCTTGTCCGGCGTGCGCCGGTGCACGAAGAGCCGCCCGGCGGCGTCCCTGACCTGGATGAACGCGCATCGATGCCGCAGCCCGCGCGCGTACACGTCCCCGCGTCGCGCTTGGCCCACCACCACGTCGTGCTCGTCGACGACGTCGAGAATCTCGTCAGCTGAACTCATCCGGTCATCAAAGCAGCAGGCGCACAGCGGCACGCCGCACGTCAGCGCGGCTGCAGGTCCCGCTGCCGCTGCCGCTGCCCGGGCACGGTGCCGCTCGGCATCGCGGGGTGCAGTCCGAGCAGGACGACGCCCACCACGATCCCGGCAAGACCCGCGGCCTCCCAGGCCAGCGCCCCGGAGCCGGTCCGCAGCCGGTCGCCGAGGAAGCCCACCCCGCACGCGATGCCGGCGAGCGGCTGGGCGGCGGTGAGCGCGGGCAGCGACATCCGCAGCGGCGCGGTCTCGAAGGCGCTCTGCACGAGGACGAGCCCCGTGACCCCGAGGGCGACGACCCCGTACACCTGCCATCCGGTGGCGAGCGACACCCATCCACCCTCCGAGAAGCGCTGTCCGCTCACCCGGGTGAGCGCGTCCTGCACCCCGTACAGCAGCCCGGCCGCGGCCCCGAGCAGCGCCGGTCCCGCGCTCATCACGGACCGCTTGGCGTACACGGTCAGCAGCAGCGCGAGTCCGAGCATCACTCCGATGATCAGCCATTGCCGCACCGGGTCGGAGACGGCGTCGCCGCCCCTCGGCCGCCCGGCGACGATGAAGGCCGTCACGCCGCCGGCGAGGAGCAGCAGGCCTGCCCATCCCTGCCGGCCGAGCGGCCGGCGGGTCTGGCGCCGGGAGAGCAGGAGAGCGAACAGGAGATTCGTCGCGAGGAGCGGCTCGACCAGGGACACCTCGCCGTGGGACAGCGCGATCGCGCCGAGCACCATGCCCACCACCATGAACCCGATGCCGCCCAGCCAGCGGGGCACCCGCACCAGGTCCAGGAGCAGCCGGGGGGAGAGGAAGTCGCCCAGGGGCGCGCGGGCCGCCGCGTTCTGCTGGAGGACGAAGCCGATGCCCAGGCAGCAGGCCGCGCCGACGGCGAGGACGAGGACGAGAACCGACACGCTGCGTACCTCAAGACTTCGGACGGTGACGGGCGAGGTGTGGGTGTCGACCGACTGTAGCCCGGGCGCCCGGAACCGGCAGTTGACTGGGTCACTCCGGTGCCCAAGGATCTGACCGACCGGTAACAAGGCCTAGGAGGACCTGCTCATGGCGTACGACGCAGACGTGATCGTGATCGGAGCGGGCCTCGCGGGGCTCGCGGCGACCGCGGAGCTCGTCGACGCGGGGCGCAAGGTGATCCTCCTCGACCAGGAGCCGGAGCAGTCGATCGGCGGCCAGGCGCACTGGTCGTTCGGCGGCCTGTTCTTCGTGAACTCCCCCGAACAGCGCCGGATGCGCATCAAGGACAGCCACGCGCTGGCCCTCCAGGACTGGATGGGCACCGCCGGGTTCGACCGCGCCGAGGACCACTGGCCCCGCCGGTGGGCCGAGGCGTACGTCGACTTCGCGGCCGGTGAGAAGCGGAGCTGGCTGCACAAGCAGGGCGTCCGCTGGTTCCCGGTGGTCGGCTGGGCCGAGCGCGGCGGCTACGACGCCAATGGGCACGGCAACTCCGTGCCGCGCTTCCACATCACCTGGGGCACGGGCCCGGGGCTCGTCGCCCCCTTCGAGCGCCGGGTCCGCGAGGGCGTCGCGCGGGGTCTCGTACAGCTCAGGTTCCGCCACCGGGTCACGGGCCTGTCCCGCAGCGCGGGCACCGTCGACACCGTGAGCGGGGAGGTGCTGGAGCCGTCGGGCGTCGAGCGCGGCAGGGCCAGCAGCCGCACCGTCGCCGGCGCCTTCGAGTTCCGGGCGCAGGCGGTGATCGTCACCTCGGGCGGTATCGGCGGCAACCACGAGCTCGTCCGCGCCAACTGGCCGGAGCGGCTGGGGACTCCGCCCGAGCGGATGATCTCCGGCGTGCCCGCGCACGTGGACGGCGAGATGCTCGCCATCGCGGAGGGCTCCGGCGCCCGTCTGATCAACCGCGACCGCATGTGGCACTACACCGAGGGCATCCAGAACTGGAACCCCATCTGGGAGAACCACGGCATCCGCATCCTGCCCGGCCCCTCGTCCCTGTGGCTGGACGCCCGCGGCAACCGGCTGCCCGTACCGCTGTTCCCGGGCTTCGACACGCTCGGCACCCTCGAACACATCATGAAGACCGGGTACGACTACACGTGGTTCGTGCTCGACCAGAAGATCATCGGCAAGGAGTTCGCGCTCTCCGGATCCGAGCAGAACCCCGACCTCACCGGCAAGTCCGTCAAGGGCGTCTTCCAGCGCGCTCGGGCCGATGTGCCGGGCCCGGTACAGGCGTTCATGGACAAGGGCGCCGACTTCGTCGTCGAGAAGGACCTGGGCGCACTCGTCCGCGGCATGAACGCGCTCACCAAGGAGCCACTCATCGACGAGGCCGCGCTGCGGCGCGAGATCACCTCGCGCGACCGGGAGATCGCCAACCCGTTCACCAAGGACCTCCAGGTGACGGCGGTCCGCGGTGCCCGCGCCTACCTCGGCGACAAGCTGATCCGCACGGCCACCCCGCACCGCATCCTCGACCCGAAGGCCGGGCCGCTCATCGCCGTGCGCCTCAACATCCTCACCCGCAAGACACTCGGCGGCCTGGAGACCGATCTCTCGTCCCGCGTGCTGACCGAGGGCGGCGACCCGCTGTCCGGGGTGTACGCGGCGGGGGAGGCGGCCGGGTTCGGCGGCGGCGGGGTGCACGGCTACCGGTCCCTGGAGGGCACGTTCCTCGGCGGCTGCCTGTTCTCCGGGCGTACGGCGGGGCGGGCCGCGGCGAAGGCCGTGAACTGACGGGGCCTTGGCGGGCAATGACGACCGGTCGAACGGCGGGACCAACTCACAGTACCCGGCGGTAGTTTGAGGCGTGTCTGCAACCTGTCAGACCTTGACGTGAACCCTTGGTGGGGGGTTGGCTGTCCGTGATCGACCGCTGACAAAACCAGTCATCGGTGAATGTCAACCGGTTGCACAAAACAGACACTGAATTACCGCGTCGTGTGAGGAAGTTCCCGCGGTGTCTCCACCCCCTCCACCCCTCGGCCGTGCCCGCAAGCGCGCGGCCCAGGCCTTCGACGCCGCACTGGACGACGCCGAACTCGTCGCCGCCCGTGCCGCGTTGGCCCAGGGCCGGTGGACCGCCGTACGTTCCCTGCTGGTCGAGACCGGCGACGACTGGGACCGTCGCGGGCACCGCGTCACGACGCTCGCGCAGGAGAGCGGCACGCTGGCCTGGGCCCGCGACTGGCAGCTCGCCGAACCCGAGTCGGGGGACGCCGCGGTGCTGCTCGCCGTCGCCACCGTCCAACGCGCCCTGAACGGCAAGGAGAAGCCCACCAGGGCGCGTGAGGCGTGCCGCAGCGCGGCGGCGGCCGTGCCCGCCGACCCCACGCCCTGGCTCGGGCTGCTGATGCTGGAGCGTGTCCTCGGCGCCGAGCAGGACGTGGTCCAGCTCTTCGACGAGGTCCGGCACCGGTACCCCGACCACCACCACGCCCATCACCTGATGGTGGCCCGGCTGGCCGAGCGGCGCCCCGACGCCGGGCAGGACCCGCTGCACGAGGTCTACGACTTCGCGACCTGGTCCGCCGAACAGGCGCCCGCCGACTCGCCGCTGGCGATCCTGCCCGTCGTCGCGCACGCCGAGCGCTTCCGGGTGCTGGCCGCCGCGGGCAGCGAACCCGCCGACCCCGTGGCGTCCGGGCACTGGGTCGGCCGGCGGGCCCGGCAGGTGATGAAGACGGCCTTCGACTGGTGGCTGGAGTGGGAGCGCGACGACCATCCGCGCAGCCAGCTCGACCTCAACTTCCTCGCCCACGCCAAGTTCTGCGAGGGCCGGGGCGCCGAGGCGGCCGCCCTGTTCCACCGCATCGGATCGCACGCGACCCCCGTTCCGTGGTCGTACCCCGACCGAGACCCGCACAAGGCCTTCCGTGCCGCACGCGACAGCGTGCTCGGCACGGTCTGAACAAACGCCCCAGCACATCGCAGCCCCCGAAAGGACAACCCCGCCATGACGACGGGCAGTTCGCATACCTCAAGTGCGTCGAGCAAGAGCAGACAGACCGCCGCGGACAGCGGCATCAGCACCTTCAAGGGCCAGGACCGGGCGCTGCGCTCCGACCGGCTCGGCACGGGGGGCCTGTTGCTCTCCGTGCTCGCGGCGACCGCCCCGCTCATGGTGGTCGCGGGTGTCATGCCCACTACATTCGCGGTGATGGGCATCGTCGGCCAGCCACTGCTCTTCGTCCTGCTCGGCGTCGTGCTCGTCCTCTTCAGCGTCGGGTACGCCGAGATGAGCCGCCACGTCCACAACGCGGGCGCCTTCTACGCGTACATCTCCCGGGGACTCGGCGGCATGGCGGGCTCGGGGGCCGCGGCCGTCGCACTCGTCGCGTACAACGCGCTCCAGATCGGCATCTACGGCATCTTCGGCTTCGAGGTGTCCGGCCTGTTCGCCACCTACCTCGACGTCGAAGTCGCCTGGTGGATACCGGCGTTGGCGGCCGCGCTCCTCGTCGGCGCACTCGGCTGGCTGAAGATCGACGTCAACGCGCGCGTGCTCGGGGTGCTGCTGCTCATCGAGGTCGCGCTCGTCGTCATCTTCGACATCGCGGCCGTCGCCGACCCCGCCAAGGAAGGCCTGTCGCTGCACGCCTTCAACCCGGACACCCTCACGGGAGCGGGCCTCGGCACCGCCCTGTGCTTCTGCATCGCCGCGTTCCTCGGCTTCGAACAGGCCCCGGTATACGCGGAGGAGACCAGCCGGCCGCACATCCTGGTCCCGCGCGTGATGTTCCTCGCGATCGGCTTCGTCGCCGTGTTCTTCGCGCTCAGCTCCTGGGCGCTGACCGTCGCCGCGGGCCCCTCCGGGATCGTGGGCGCCGCCCAGAAGCAGAGCGCCGGGCTGCTCTTCCACCTCACCGAGTCACGGCTCGGCGGGACCTTCACCGACGTGCTCCACATCCTGTTCGTGACCGGCATGTTCGCCGCGATGCTCAGCTTCCACAACGTCGTCGCCCGGTACGCCTTCGCCATGGGCCGGGAAGGTCTGCTGCCCTCCGTCTTCGGCCGGACCACCGGCGCGAGCGGCGCGCCCGGCACGGGCTCGCTGCTCCAGTCCGTCATCGCCGTGGTGGTCGTGGCCGCGTTCGCCGTCGCCGACGACAAGCCGGTCGGCGACCCGACCGCGCCCGTCCTGCAGCTCTTCACCTGGATGGGCAACGTCGGCGCGCTCGGCGTCATCGTGCTGATGGCCGCTGCCTCGCTCTCCGTCATCGTCTTCTTCGCCCGCAGGGGCGCCGCGGCCGCCCAGGCCTGGCGCCTGGCCTGCTCGGTGATCGCGGGGGTCTCGCTCCTCGTCATCGCGGTCTACACCGTCAAGGACTTCGACGTCCTCGTGGGAGCCGGACCCGGCTCCTCGCTGAGCTGGGTACTGCCCGGCATCATCGTGCTGGCCGCCGCCGCGGGCGTGCTCCAGGGCCTGTTCCTGCGCGCCCGCAAGCCCGAGGCCTACGCCGGGATCGGCCTCGGCAACGAGGCGTTCCAGCTGGACAAGGCGGCCGGGCCCGACGCCTGAGCACCCGGCCCCCCGGCCGTCCCGCTCCTGAGAAACCCGTAAGAAAGATTACGGAACACTGACGAGCACCCCCGGCCCCTGGCTTCCCGGGGCCGGGGGTGCTCGAATCGGTGTGTGAACCCGGAACTGTCGTCAGCGGCCGCGGGCGAACCCGAGGAGGGCGGAGCCCCGGTGGGGCGCCGGCTCATGCTCGGGATGCTCGGGCTCGGTGCCCTGGGCGTGGTGACCGCGCCCACCCTCCAGCGAGGCCTGGAGTCCTTCCTCGGCGGCGCCGCGGACAAGGACCCCACCGGCCTGACCGGCCTCCTCCCCAACGGCGGCGGCTTCCGCTACTACTCGGTCACCTCCTCCGTCCCGCACAAGGACGAGGACTCGTACCGTCTGAAGATCGACGGCCTGGTCGACCGCCCCGGCACCTACACCCTGGCCGACCTGCGGGCCCTGCCGCAGACCCGGATGGTCCGCGACGTCCAGTGCGTCACCGGCTGGCGGGTGCCGGACACGCCCTTCGAGGGCGTACGGCTGTCCCGGTTGCTGGACGCCGCGGGGGTGCGCTCCTCGGCCGGTGCGGTGCGCTTCACCTGCTTCGACGGCGCGTACTCGGAGAGCCTGACCCTGTCCCAGGCCCGCCGCGCCGACGTCCTCGTCGCCCTGCGCATGCAGGACAAGGACCTGAACCACTCCCACGGCGGCCCGGTCCGCCTCTACGTGGCCCCCATGTACTTCTACAAGTCGGCGAAATGGCTGTCCGGCATCACCGTCACGTCGGACGTCCGCCCCGGCTACTGGGAGGAGCGGGGCTACGACGTGGACGCGTGGGTGGGCCGATCGAACGGACGGGACGATGACGCGACCTGAGATCGACGCCTCGCGGCCCCCGGACACCGGCGAGCGCTTCGCGGCCTCGGTCCGCGTGCGCCGCTTCTCGCCCGCCGAACGGTGGGTGCACCGGGCGACGGCCCTCCTGATGGGGCTGTGCGTCCTGACCGCGGCCTGCCTCTACCTGCCCCAGCTCGCCGAACTCGTCGGCCGCCGCGCGCTGGTCGTCACCGTGCACGAGTGGTCGGGGCTGCTGACTCCGGTGCCCGTCCTCGCCGGGCTCGTCTCGCGCGCCTTCCGGGCGGACCTGCGGCTGCTCAACCGCTTCGGGCCGCACGACCGCGTCTGGCTGCGTTCCGCGCTGCGCCGTGACGCACGGCCCGGGGCGCGGCCCGCCGGGAAGTTCAACGCCGGGCAGAAGACGTACGCGGCGTGGATCGCCGGTGCCGTCCTGGTCATGCTCGGCACGGGGCTGCTGATGTGGTTCACCCACCTCGCCCCGCTGGTCTGGCGCACGAGCGCGACCTTCGTCCACGACTGGCTCGCGCTGGCCATCGGCATCGTCCTCGCGGGGCACATCGGGATGGCCCTCGCCCGCCCGGAGTCCCGGCGGGGCCTGCGGACGGGGTCGGTCAGCCGCGAGTGGGCGGAGCGGGAACACCCGCTGTGGCGGCCCTAGCGCCGGTCTCCGGCGCGCCGCGTCCTGACGAAGGTGTGCGGAGGCGCGCGGGTCGTGCGTGGCAGGGCGCGCGGATCCCCGCGCCCCTTCCAGGACTCAGGCGTCGTCCCCGAAGTCCAGCAGGACCTTGCAGGACTCGGCGCGGTCCGCCGCGAGGGCGAACGCCGACTCCGCCTCGCCCAGCGGGACCACCGCGCTGATCAGCCGGTCGAGACGCGGCTGCCCGGCGAGGAGCGTGAGCGCCTCGTCGAACTCCCCGTCGAAGCGGAAGGCTCCCCGCAGTTCGATCTCACGGCTGACGACGAGGTTGCCGGCGAAGAGGCTCTGGCCGGGTGGCAGCATGCCGAGCTGGACGACGACCCCGCCGCGCCGCACCAGGCGCAGGCAGGTGTCCAGCCCGGCGGCGACGCCGGAGGCCTCGACGGCCGCGTCCACCTCGGCGGGCCAGTCGGGCGAGGAGGGCACATCCGCGCGTACGGCCGTGTCCGCGCCGGCCGCCACCGCGTACTCCAGGGCCCGCGGCAGCAGGTCCGTGACCGTCACCCGCGCGGCGCCCGCCGCCTTCGCCGCCGCGACGACCAGACAGCCGATGGGACCGGCGCCGGTCACGAGGACGTGCTTCCCGGAGAGGTCACCGGCCCGTCGTACCGCGTGCAGGGCGACCGACAGCGGTTCGGCCAACGCGGCCCGCCGCAGGGGCAGTCCGGCGGGCAGCGGCCTCAACTGCTCGGCCGGGACCACGACCTGGGCCGCGAATCCGCCCTGGACGTGCGGGGTGCGGGCCGCGCTGCCGAGGTAACGGGTGTCACGGCACACGTTCCGGCGGCCCGCGGCGCACTCCGGGCACACCCCGCACGGTGTGGCCGGGTGCACGGCGACGGCCGTACCCGGTGCGGGAAGGCCCCTGCCGCCGCCTCCGTACGAGAGCACGGTGCCGACGACCTCGTGACCGAGGACCATCGGCTCGCGGAGCCGGAAGTCGCCGACCCCGCCGTGGCGCCAGTAGTGGAGATCGGATCCGCACACCCCGCCGTACCGTACGGCGACGAGTGCCTCGCCGGGTCCGGCGAAGGGAGCCGGGAGGTCCTCCACGCGCAGGTCCCCCTGGCCGTGGATCACGCAACCGAGCATCGGGAAAGCCCCTTTCAGGCTCTGCGGACTCACAGGACGCTGGTCATGCCGCCGTCGACGTACAGCACCTGACCGCTGACGAAGTCCGCCGCCGGGGAGGCGAGGAACAGCACGCCGCCCACCAGGTCCTCCGTGCGCCCCCAGCGGCCGGCCGGGGTCCGCCGTCGGACCCATGCGCTGAACTCGGGGTCGTCGACGAGGGGTTGGGTGAGTTCGGTCTCGATGTAGCCGGGGCCGAGCCCGTTCACCTGGACCCCGCAGGGCCCCCAGTCGGCGCACATGCCCTTGGTGAGCATCTTCAGCGCGCCCTTGGTGGCGGCGTACGGCGCGATCCCGGGCCGTGCCACCTCGCTCTGCAGCGAGCAGATGTTGACGATCTTGCCGTGGCCGCGCGCCGTCATGCCCCGTGCGGCCTCGCGGCCCACGAGGAACGCGCTCGTCAGGTTGGTGTCGAGGATGCGGTGCCAGTCGGCGTCGGCGAACTCCAGGAGCGGCGCCCGCAGTTGCATTCCCGCGTTGTTGACGAGGATGTCCAGCGGACCCACCCGCTCCTCGACGTCCGCCATCCCGGCCGCGACCGACGGTCCGTCGGTGACGTCGAAGGCGGCGGTGTGGATCTCGCCGGGCAGTTCCGCGGCGGCCGCGGCGAGCCGGCCGGTGTCGCGGCCGTGGAGCACCACCGTGCAGCCCGCCTCCGCGAGGCCCCGGGCCAGCGCGAGGCCGATGCCCCGGCTGGACCCGGTGACCAGCGCGGTGCGGCCGGTGATGTCGAAGAGGGGATGAGTCATCGACGTGACTTTCTGTTCGGGTCGGCCGGACCGGCTGTCGAAGCCGGCTAGATCACCAGCGACAGCAGCATGACCAGGCCTCCGGCGACCACCGAGATGATGGTCTCCATGACCGACCAGGTCTTGATGGTCTGGCCGACGCTGAGGCCGAAGTACTCCTTGACCAGCCAGAAACCGGCGTCGTTCACATGGCTGAAGAACAGCGAACCGGCCCCGATCGCGAGGACGAGCAGCGAGGCGTGCGCGGTCGACATGTCGGCCGCGAGCGGTGCGACGAGACCGGCCGCCGAGATGGTGGCGACGGTCGCCGAACCGGTCGCGAGCCGGATCGCCACCGCGATCAGCCAGGCCAGCAGCAGCGCGGGGATCGACCAGTCCTTGGAGATGTCCAGGATCATCTGGCCCACACCGGAGTCGATGAGCGTCTGCTTGAAGCCGCCGCCCGCGCCGACGATCAGCAGGATGCCCGCGATCGGCGCGAGGGACTTCTCGACGGTCGAGGAGATCCTGTCCTTGGTGAACCCGGCCGCCCGCCCGAGGGTGAAGAGGGCGACGAGCACGGCGGCGAGCAGGGCGATCAGCGGCGAGCCGATCACGTCGAAGACCCGCTGGACCATGTTGTCCGGGTCGTCGATGACGATGTCCACCAGCGCCTTGGCCAGCATCAGGACGACCGGCAGCAGCACGGTGGCGATGGTGACGCCGAAGCCGGGGCGCTTCTCCAGGTCCTCGGAGGCGCGCTGGGGGATCATCTTCTCCGGGGCGGGGACGTCGACCCAGCGGGCCGCGTACTTGGAGAAGAGCGGGCCCGCGATGATCACCGTCGGGATCGCGACCAGGATGCCGAGGGCGAGGGTGACACCGAGGTTCGCCTTGACCGCGTCGATCGCGACCAGCGGACCGGGGTGCGGCGGGATCAGCCCGTGCATCACGGACAGACCCGCGAGCGCCGGGATGCCGATGCGCATCAGCGAGTAGTTGCCCCGCTTGGCGACCATGAGCACGACCGGGATGAGCAGCACGATGCCGACCTCGAAGAACAGCGGCAGCCCGATCACCGAGGCGATCAGCACCATCGCCCAGGGCATCGAGCGACCGCTCGCCCTGGCGAGGATCGTGTCGACGATCTGGTCGGCGCCGCCGGAGTCCGCGAGGAGCTTGCCGAGTATCGCGCCGAGCGCGATCAGCACGCCCACGCCTGCGACGGTCGAACCGAGACCGGACGAGAAACTGGCGATCGCCTTGTCGAGCGGGGCCCCGGCGAAGGCACCGAGCGCCAGTGACCCGATGGTCAGCGCGAGGAAGGCGTGCAGCCTGAACTTGGTGATGAGCAGGACGATGACGGCGATGCCCGCCAGAACGGCGATGCCCAGCTGAGCGTGGCCCGCCGAGGTGATCGGCTCGACGGGGTCCGCTGCCAGCATCTCGACGCTGAGTCTGGTCACGGTGCTTTTCCTTGGGTGGGAGGGGGAGTTTGTGGGGGTTACCGGGGGAGGCCGCGCAGCGCGGCCACAGCCCGGTCGGTGATCTCGTCGGGGCTGCCGGACACATCCACGGCGACACCCGTCTCGTCCGCCTGGAGCGGCTGGAGGGTGGCGAACTGGGAGTCGAGGAGCGCCGTGGGCATGAAGTGGCCCTTGCGGTGCGCCATCCGGTCCTCGATGAGCTCACGGTCACCGGTGAGGTGGACGAAGACGACGTCGGGCGCGGCCGACCTGATGCGGTCGCGGTAGTCCCGCTTCAGCGCGGAGCAGCTGACCACACCGCCGAGACCGGCCCGCCCGTGGGCCCAGGCGCCGATGGCGTCCAGCCAGGGAGCGCGGTCCTCGTCGGTGAGGGGGGTCCCGGCCGTCATCTTGGCGATGTTGGACTCGGGGTGGAAGTCGTCGGCCTCGGCGTAGGGAACGCCGAGACGGCCCGCCAGCAGGGGTCCGATGGTGGTCTTGCCCGTGCCTGCCACACCCATGACCACGACGACGTGGGGGGTAGTCATTGCTGCCTCGCTGTCTTCTTCGACATCGGATGAACGTCAGGTGCCGCATCCGTCACGACACTGAAACCCATAGGTCAGATGAATTCAAGAGTCTGAGACATATAAGTCTGACTTTTTGTTCCCCCGCTTCGCCTCGTAGGCTGAGCCTCATGAGCACACCGGGCCGGGGGCTGCACGGCCATGTACTGGAGAGCCTCGGTCCCTCGATCACCGCGGGCGAGTACCCCGCGGGCAGCGTGCTGCGCACCGACGAACTGGCGCAGCGGTTCGAGGTGTCACGCTCCGTGATGCGCGAAGCCGTGCGTGTCCTGGAGTCGATGCACCTGGTCGAGTCCCGGCGCCGCGTCGGTGTGACCGTGCGTCCCGCGCACGAGTGGAACGTCTACGACCCCCAGGTCATCCGGTGGCGTCTGGCGGGCGCCGACCGGCCGCGTCAGCTGCGCTCGCTGACCGTGCTGCGCTGCGCCGTGGAGCCCGTCGCCGCGGGCCTCGCCGCCAAGTACGCCACGGCCGAGCAGTGCGCCGAACTCACCGAGTGCGCCCTCGGCATGGTGGCCAACTCACGCGGCCACAAGCTGGAGGGGTACCTCGTCCACGACATCGCCTTCCACCGGATCGTGCTGCGGGCGTCGGGCAACGAGATGTTCGCCCGGCTCGGCGACGTCGTCGCGGAGGTCCTGGCGGGCCGCACCCACCACCAGGTGATGTTCGAGGACCCCGACCCGGCCGCGGTCACCCTGCACGTGCAGGTCGCGGAGGCCGTCCGCGCCGGTGACGCGGTCCGGGCGGAGGAGCTGACCCGGGAGGTCGTGCTGGGCGCCCTCCAGGAGCTGGACATCCTCAGCCCGGAGTCCTGAGCCGGAGCCCCGACTCCCTTGCCTCGTAAGGGAGTTGCGCGCCTGCGGGCGCGTCGCGCAGTTCCCCGCACCACTTGAAGGGGCTACTCGCCGATGTCCCCGTCGACGTACACCCAGGCCCCTTCGACGCGCTCGAAGCGGCTGTGCTCCTGCAGCGAGCCGCCGGCGTAGGACGCGCGGAAGGTCACGGTGCCGGTGCCGTGGAAGGCCGAGCCCTCGCTCGTACCGAGGATCTCCAGACCGCTCCACCGCATGGCCGGATCGAACTCCACCCGGGCGGGCCGGGTGCGCGGATGCCAGGTCCGCAGCAGGTACGCCTCGTCGCACCGCACGAACGCGCAGTAGCGCGAGCGCATCAGCGCCTCGGCGGTCGGTGCCGTCGCCCGGCCCTCATGGAACCGGCCGCAGCACTCCTCGTACGTTCCCGCGAGACCGCAGGGGCAGGAGGGGTTCCGCGCGGGGACGGAACGGCGCCGGTCACGGGACTGAGGAGTGCGTCGGGACATGAACGCCATTCTCCCGCACCACCGCCCGGGCCAATTCCCGCGCCCCGTCAGGGGCGCGGGGAACCGCGCGACCAGCCGCGGACGGCCCGCACACCGGTGACGGCCGGCCCCTGACCCGCTCCGGGCGGGACGCTCACCGACGGGACGCTCACGACGGCGGATAGGGCGGCCGCGCCGGAATCGCCGCGGAGCGGGACGGCAACGGCGGCAACGCCGTCTCGTCCAGCCACGCGGCGAACAACTCGTCCAGCGGCTCGACCGCGTACCGCGCCACATGCGCCGTGAACGCCGCCGTGGTCACCGACCCGCCCCGGTGCACGGCGGCCCAGCCCCGCAGCATCCGGAAGAACGCCTCGTCACCCAGCGCGCACCGCACCGCGTGCAGCACCAGCCCGCCCCGGTCGTAGAGCCGGTCGTCGAACATCAGCTTGCGGCCCGGGTCGGACAGCCTGAGGTCCTGCGGCAGCGCGGCCACCTTGCGGTGCGCCAGACCCGCGAGGGCCTGGGCGCTGCGCCCGCCCGACCGCTCCGACCACAGCCACTCCGCGTACTTCGCGAAGCCCTCGTTCAGCCAGATGTGCCGCCAGTCGGCGATGCTCACACTGTTGCCGAACCACTGGTGGGCCAGCTCGTGCGCCACCAGCCGCTCCGAACCCCGGGCCCCGTCCACGTGGTTGGCGCCGAACAGCGACAGCCCCTGCGCCTCCACCGGGACGTCGAGCTCCTCCTCGGTGACGACCACCGCGTACTCCCCGAAGGGATACGGACCGAAGAGCTCCTCGAACAGCTCCATCATCGCGGGCTGCCGCGCGAAGTCCCGGGAGAACTCCGTCAGCAGATGCGCCGGGATGTGCCCGGCCTGCGGGACACCGCCGAGCCCCGGATCACCGAGCAGTACGGTCTGGTACTTCCCGATGGACAGCCCGACCAGATAACTGGACGTCGGCGCCGCCTGCTCGTACACCCACGTCGTCGTGGACGCCTTCGGCGTGCGCGTCAGCAGCCGCCCGCCCGCCACCACCGAGTACGCCGACGGCGTGGTGACGGCGATCTGGTAGGAGGCCTTGTCCGCGGGCCGGTCGTTGCACGGATACCAGGACGGCGCCCCGACGGGCTGGCTCGCCACCAGCGCCCCGTCCTCCAGCTCCTCCCAGCCGAGCCCGCCCCACGGGCTGCGCACCGGCCTGGGATTGCCCGACCAGTGCACCTCCACGGTGAACGCGGCCCCGGCCCGGACCGGCTTCGCCGGGCGCATCCGCAGCCTGCCGCCGCGGTGCGTGTAGTGCGGCGCCCGGCCGTCGACCCGGACCCGGCCGATCCGGAAGTCGGCGAGGTTCAGATGGAACTCGGCGAGCGGCGACCGGCCCGCTATGGCGTTCAGGCGCGCGGTGCCGGACAGCCGGTTGGGTCCTGGACGGTAGTCCAGGGCGAGTTCGTACCGGTGCACCCGGTAACGGGGGTCACCGTTCGCCGGGAAGTACGGATCCGCTCCCACTGTCTGCTGAACCACTGAAGTGTCTGCTCCCCTGCGCTGTGCTCGTACGACGTGCCGGTGCACCGACCGCTGCCAGATCCGACCGGTCTGCCCGAGAGGCGCCGTACGGGGCCGCGTCTAGGGACGCCAGGCCTCGATCGGGTTGCCCAGCCAGCGGGTGTCGTCGGGGACGGTTTCCGCCGCCATGACGAGGGACGCGGGTCCCAGTGTGCTGCGCGCCCCGACGGAGCTGCCGGGCAGAACGATTCCGCCCGGGCCCAGGGTGGCGCCCTCACGGAGCACCACAGTATCCGTCCGCAAGATCCGGTCGTGGAAGAGGTGGGTCTGCAGGACGCAGCCGCGGTTCACCGTCGCCGCGTCCTCCAGCGTCACCAGATCCGTCTCGGGCAGCCAGTAGCTCTCCACCCACACGCCCTTGCCGATCCGGGCGCCCAGGGCGCGCAGCCAGAGGTTCAGCACCGGGGTGCCCGGCACGGACCCGGCCAGCCAGGGCACGGCGACGACCTCGACGAAGGTGTCGGCCAGCTCGTTGCGCCACACGAAACCGCTCCACAGCGGGTGCTCACCGGCCCGGTGCCGGCCCACGAGCAGCCACTTTGCGAGCACCGACAGCAGCCCCGCCGCCGCTCCGGCGCCCAGCAGCACCAGCCCGGCGAGCGCCCAGGCCCACGCCCCCAGCGCGCTCAGCGCCGCGACCGTCAGCACGGCGAGCGCCGCCGAGCAGAACACGGGCACGATCCGGCACAACTCGACGAGCCCACGCGCCCACAGCAGCCGCGCGGGCGGATCGTACGTGAGGCTCTGGTCGCCTCCCTGCGCCGACCGCGGCAGCTTCACCGGCGGCAGTCCCAGGTACGAGCTGCCCTTCTTGGCCTTCTTCGGTGTCGCGGAGAGCACCCCGACCAGGCCCCCGTCCGGTACCGAACGGCCCGGCGCGGTCATTCCCGAGTTTCCGAGGAAGGCCCGGCGCCCGATCTCCGCCCGCCCGATCCGCATCCAGCCGCCACCGAGCTCGTACGGCGCGGTCAGTGTGTCGTCGGCCAGGAACGCCCCGTCGCCGACCGTCGTCAGGCTGGGCAGCGCGAGCACCGTCGACACCTCGGCGCCCCGCCCGATCCGCATCCCGAGCAGCCGCAGCCACACCGGCGTGACCAGCCCCGCGTACAGCGGGAACAGCGTCTCGCGGGAGCGGTCCATCAGCTGGGTGACCGTCCAGGCCTGCCAGCCGATCCGGCTGTGCGTCGGATGCGTACCGGGCCGCAGACCCAGGCTGAGCAGCCGCACGGCGACCAGCAGGATCAGCGCGTACGCGAGACCGAAGGCCAGCGTCGCCGGCACCAGCGCGACCGCGGCGCCCCGCAGCGCCGCGGCGAGCCCGGCATCCGGGGTGACGAAGAGACTCACCACGAGCAGCGCGGCGAAGCCCGCGACCAGCGGCAACGCCGACAGCGCGAATCCGGTCGCCCCGTACATCGCACGCCAGTACGTGCCCTTCTGCGGACGCTCCTTGGGCCAGTCCCGCTTCGCCTTGCCGAGCTTGACCGCGGGTGCGCCCGCCCACCGCTGGCCGGTCGGGACCTGCCCGGACACGGCCGAACCGGGCGCGACCTCGGCCCGCTTGCCCACCCGGGCGCCTGGGAAGAGGATGCTGCGGGTGCCGACCACGGCGTGCGCGCCGACCTTGACCGGGCCGATCTCCAGGCGGTCCCCGTCCAGCCAGTGCCCCGACAGGTCCACCTCGGACTCCACGGCGGCACCCCGGCCGAGCTTGAGCATGCCGGTCACGGGCGGCAGCGAGTGCAGATCGGCGTCCGGCCCGACCTTGGCGCCCAGCGCACGCGCGTACCGCTCCAGCCAGGACCCGGTCAGCGAGGTCGCCCCGCTGAACTCGGCGAGCCGCTCGGCGGTCCACAGCCGCAGGTGCACCCCTCCGCCCCGCGGGTACCGCCCGGGCGTCACGTTCCGCAGGAGCAGCCGGGCGCCGCCGGCCGCGATGGCGAGCCGTCCGGGCGGGCTGAAGAGCAGGACGGCGCACGGGACGACGAGCCACCAGGAGGCGGTCGGCGCCCACGGATACGCGCCGAACCAGTGGAGCGTGTTGCCGAGCGCGGCCAGTGCCACCGTCCAGCGCAGCCCGAGCAGCGCGAACAGCGGTACGAGCAGCAGCAGTTGGACCACCTTGGCCCGCAGCGGCACCGGCGCGATCACCCGCTCCGCACCGTCGCCCTGCGCGGACCTCTCCAGATGCCGGGCCAGCTTCCGCAGCACGGGCTGCTGGTAGACGTCGAGCACGGCGGCGCTCGGGTAGCGGGTGCGCAGCCTCGTCGTGAGCTGGGCGGCGGCGAGGCTGCCGCCGCCGATCGCGAAGAAGTCGTCGCGGGCGGAGCCCACCGGGATGCCGAGCACCTCGCTCCACTGCTCGGCGAGCCACGCCTCGGTCCCGTACAGCTGCTCGGCGGGGCCGCCGGTCTCCACGCCCTCCAGCGGCCAGGGCAGCGCGTTGCGGTCGACCTTGCCGGACGTCCGGGTCGGCAGTTCGGCCACGGGCGCGAGCAGCGGGACGAGGGCCGCGGGCAGTTCCGTGCGCAGCTTCTCGACGGCCGCCGCCCGGTCCCAGCCGTCCTGGGTGACCACATAGCCGACGAGCAGCTGGTTCCCGCCACGGGCGGTCCGTACGGCGGCCGCGGCGCCCGCGACCCCGGGCAGCGCCTGCAGCGCGGCGTCCACCTCGCCCAGCTCGATCCGGCGCCCGCCGAGCTTGATCTGCTCGTCGGCCCGCCCGAGGAAGATCAGCCCTTCCGGCTCGGCCTTGACCAGGTCCCCGCTGCGGTAGGCGCGCTCCCAGCCGAGCGAATCCAGCGGGGCGTACTTCTCGGCGTCCTTCTCCGGGTCGAGATAGCGCGCGAGCCCCACCCCGCCGATCACGAGCTGGCCGCTGCCGCCCATCGCCACGGGCTCCCCGGCCTCGTCGACGACGGCGAGCTCCCAGCCGTCGAGGGGCAGGCCGATCCTGATCGGCTCCACGCCGCTCATCAGCGAGGCACAGGCCACCACGGTGGCCTCGGTGGGCCCGTAGGTGTTCCACACCTCCCGCCCCTCGGTGACCAGGCGCTGCGCCAGCTCGGGCGGACAGGCCTCACCGCCGAAGATCAGCAGCCGTACCTCGTTGAGGGCCTCCGGCTCCCACAGGGCGGCCAGCGTCGGCACGGTGGAGACGACGGTGATCTCCTGCTCAACCAGCCAGGGCCCCAGATCGGCGCCGCTGCGCACCTGGGAGCGCGGTACGGGCACCAGGCAGGCCCCGTACCGCCAGGCCAGCCACATCTCCTCGCAGGAGGCGTCGAAGGCGACGGAGAGACCCGCCATGACTCTGTCACCCGGCCCGATCGGGTCCTCGGTCAGGAACAGCCCGGCCTCGGCGTCCACGAAGGCGGCGGCACTGCGGTGGGTGACGGCCACACCCTTGGGCCTGCCGGTGGAACCGGACGTGAAGATGATCCACGCGTCGTGCTCGACCCCGGGGCGCGCGGCGGGCGCCTCGCTGCGCCCCCGCACGGTCAGCTCGTGCCCGGCTCCGACGACGGCCCGGACGTCCGCCTCCCCGAAGACCAGCTCGGCCCGCTCGTCCGGGTCCTCGGCGTCCACCGGCACATAGGCGGCTCCGGCGGCCAGTACGGCGAGGACGGCGACGTACAGCTCGTTGGTGCCGGAGGGGACGCGGACGCCGACCCGGTCCCCGAGGCCCACCCCTGCGGCGCCGAGCCGCCGTCGCAGGGTCTCGACCTCGACGGCCAGGGCACGGTAGGTGAGGCTGCGGCGGCCGTCGTCCAGCGCGGGCTCGTCGGGGCAGGCCCGCACGGAGGCGTCGAAGACGTCGACGAGTGTGCGCGGTGAGGGCGCGGAGGAGGCGGAGAAGCGCGCCCGGCCGCCGAACTCCGCCCGGACCTCGTCGTCGGACAACGCGAGCGCGGGGCCTTGCTGGAGGGCTGCCATCGGGTCCTCACATGTCGTTCCCGGATGCTCCGGGGGAGCCGGCGGGCCCGCAGGTATGCCTGGGGATGTTCCGGTCAGCTCCGAACAAGCGTGGAATTTTAGTACGACGCTAGCCGCGGACCTGCGCCGCAGCCATGCGAGCAGGCCTTTCGAGGGGCCCGGCGGGATGGGGCCGACTCTCTGACATGGGGATATGTCACCCTGACGAGATCTGCCCCACATGTTGCCGGAACCCGCTTCCGGGGGGTGTCACGGGCGGTGTCCGGGGGTGTCACGGACAACGAACGAGGGCCGCGACCAGTGGTCGCGGCCCTCGTTCATCTCGTGTGTCCGAGGGGGGACTTGAACCCCCACGCCCGATAAAGGGCACTAGCACCTCAAGCTAGCGCGTCTGCCATTCCGCCACCCGGACAAGGTGTCTGTCGCGCGGGGTTCCCCTCGCGGCGACGAAGGAAACATTACCAGGCTTTCCAGACCCCCCGATCACGGGCCGTCGGGGCGTGAACGGCCTGTGACGGGCCGGGTCCGCCCTTGGGACCGGAGGCCCGGAGAGGGAGGATGGGAGGGACCGCCAGCAGGGACTGTGGGAGGAAGCAGCGTGAGCGAGCCGGACACGACCAAGGGCATCACGGGTGAGGACGAGGTCGTCGACCTCTGCCGCGAGCTGATCCAGATCGACACCAGCAACTACGGCGACCACTCGGGCCCGGGTGAGCGCAAGGCCGCCGAGTACGTCGCGGAGAAGCTCGCCGAGGTGGGCCTCGAACCGCAGATCTTCGAGTCGCACCAGGGTCGTGCCTCGACGGTGGTCAGGATCGAGGGGGAGGACCGCTCGCGGCCCGGACTGCTCATTCACGGCCACACCGACGTCGTACCGGCGAACGCCCAGGACTGGACGCACCACCCGTTCTCCGGCGAGATCGCCGACGGCTGCGTGTGGGGCCGGGGCGCGGTCGACATGAAGGACATGGACGCGATGACCCTCGCGGTCGTCCGCGAGCGGATGCGCAGCGGTCGCAAGCCTCCCCGGGACCTCGTCCTGGCCTTCCTGGCGGACGAGGAGGCGGGCGGCAAGTTCGGCGCCAAGCACCTCGTCACCAAGCATCCCGACCTCTTCGAGGGCGTGACCGAGGCGATCGGCGAGGTCGGCGGGTTCTCCTTCACGGTCAACGAGAAGCTGCGGCTGTATCTCGTGGAGACCGCGCAGAAGGGCATGCACTGGATGAAGCTGACCGTGGACGGCACGGCCGGCCACGGTTCGATGATCCACCGGGACAACGCGATCACCGAGCTGTCCGAGGCCGTCGGACGGCTCGGCCGGCACAAGTTCCCGGTGCGCGTGACGAAGACGCTGCGGCACTTCCTCGACGAACTCGGCGACGCGCTGGGCACCGAGCTCGACCCGGAGAACATGGACGCGACGCTCGCCAAGCTCGGCGGCATCGCCAAGCTCATCGGCGCCTCGCTGCAGAACACGGCCAACCCGACGCAGCTGGGCGCGGGCTACAAGGTGAACGTGATCCCGGGCCAGGCGACCGCGCACGTCGACGCCCGTTATCTGCCGGGCTACGAGGAGGAGTTCCTCGCCGACCTGGACCGCATCCTCGGCCCGAACGTGAAGCGCGAGGACGTGCACGCCGACAAGGCCCTGGAGACCACCTTCGACGGGGCCCTCGTGGACGCCATGCAGACCGCGCTGTCCGCCGAGGACCCGATCGCCCGCGCCGTCCCGTACATGCTCTCCGCCGGCACCGACGCCAAGTCCTTCGACGACCTCGGCATCCGCTGCTTCGGCTTCGCCCCGCTGAAGCTGCCGCCGGAGCTGGACTTCGCCGGGATGTTCCACGGTGTCGACGAGCGGGTCCCGGTCGACGCCCTGAAGTTCGGGGTGCGGGTGCTGGACCGCTTCATCGAGGCGTCCTGAGATCTGCCGAACCGCGAGGCGTCCTGAATTAACCCGCTGAAACGACACTCCAATAATCGCCAGCGCGTACGGAGCCGACTGAGAAGAGTGAATGCGCTCATAGGCTCGTAGCCCTATTACTCCCTCCTCGTTACTGGTGATGTGATCCGCGGCTGGGATCACATTTGCCTACTAGGAGGAATAATGATCAAGAAGATCGTCGCCGCTGCCGCTGCCACGGGTGGCCTCGTTCTCGCTGGTGCGGGTGTTGCGGCTGCCGACGCCGGTGCTCAGGGTGCTGCCGTGCACTCTCCCGGTGTGCTCTCGGGCAACGTCATCCAGGCGCCCATCCACGTGCCGGTGAACGTCTGCGGCAACACGGTCTCCGTGATCGGGCTGCTGAACCCCGCCTTCGGCAACACCTGCGTCAACGCCTGACGTTGTGCTCACCTCATGAAGGCCTGCATTCCATGAAGGTCTGACGTCATGAGGGTCTGAGTCCGCGGCCCCGGAGCGCGCGCCATGCGCTCCGGGGCCGCCGACATTCCGTATTGCGCGCCCGCGCGTCCGGCGCGTGCGCGTTCCTGATGCAACAGGGCTCACAAGGCAGGGAAAAGCTATGCGACAGGTCACCCGCAAAGGTCTGATGACGGTGGCGGCCGCGACCGGGGTCCTCGCCGCCACCGGCGGTTACGCGCACGCCGACTCGGGGGCGCACGGCACCGCTTCGGACTCCCCGGGCGTACTCTCCGGGAACTCGGTGCAGGCGCCGGTGCACGCGCCGGTCAATGTCTGCGGCAACACCGTGAACGTGGTCGGGCTGCTCAACCCGGCGGTCGGCAACAAGTGCGCCAACAAGGGCGGGGGCTCCGGCCATCACGGCAACGGCGGCTCGGGTCACCACGGGCCGGGCGGTGGATCGCAGGCCGGGGGGCACACCGGTGACTCGCCCGGCGTCGGCTCCGGCAACCACGTGCAGGTCCCGGTGGACGTGCCGGTCAACGTCTGCGGCAACGGCATCTCCGTCGGCGGCATCGGCAACGCGGCCACGGGCAATGCCTGTGCGAACAGCGAGGACGGGCACTCGGTGACGCCTCCCGGGCACGGGGGGCCGAACACCCCGGGCAAGCCGGGAGACCCGGGGACCCCGGGCAACCCCGGTGATCCGGGAGACCCGGGCGGGCCCGGTGGTCCGAAGAGCGGGAACCCGCACGGCTCGAACCCGAACGACCTGGACGCCCAGGCCGTCGGCAGCCCCGACGGATCCGCGCAGCTCGCGCAGACCGGCGGCGACCTGCCGCTCGGCCTCGCGCTGCCGATGGGTGCGGGCGCACTCCTGATGGGCGCCGTGATCTACCGCAAGGCACGTGCCTCGGCATGAAGCCGACGCCATGACGCCCAAATTGCGTCATGGCATGACAAATCACCCCGGGGTGAGGGCTTGCATCCCCCGAGCAGGTCCGACGGAGTGGGCCCCGCACGGGCGGGGCCCACTCCGTTTCAGCCGTCCCGCGTCACCAGGTGGCGCGGACCTGGCGAATGATCCGTCGGCGCAACCGCACCCTGCGGCTGCCGTCCCGGTGCAGGCTGAGACGGTCCAACTCCCAGTGCCCGTACTCAGCATGGTCCGTCAGCAGGCGTGCCGCTTCCTTGCGGGAGACCCCGCGCGGCACATACACGTCGACAAATTCGTATTCCGGCATCGCATCTATTGTGCGTGCGGAGGCCCTGTACGGATAGCGTCTGCACTATGTCTGATGCTGCGCAGCCCACCGCTGCCGAGGTACGCGCCGCCGCCGAGGCGGTCAAGACCGCGCTCGACCGCCACCTGGCGGCGGTCGAGCGCAGGTCGGGTGAGGACGACCCGGCCGTCTACGAGGCGTTCAACGAGCTGGCCGCGGCCGCCGAGGAGTACGACGAGCTCCTCTACGACCGCTATGACGAGGTCACTCCCTTCGAGATCCCCGGCTCGGACGACGCGCTCCCGCCGTACACGGGGCCGGAGGAGCCCAGCTCGCTGAGCGTGCTGATCCGCCGGGACTACGCGGTGGCGGAGCCGCAGCGGCTGCTGGCGCAGGCCCAGCGGGTCGAGGCCGTGGAGGAGTCCGGTGCGGTGACGGCTGGCTTCGACGCCGCGTCCGGGACCGTGCACGGCGCGCTCGGTGTTCTCTTCGGGGAGTTCGAACCCGACGAGATCGCCTCCCGGCACAAGGAGTTCGGCCTGGAAGAGGGCGACTCGACGCTGTGGGTGACCGCCTCGGACGAGCAGGCCGACCCGGGTGAGTGGCTGGAAGCCCCGTTCGACCAGGCCGACACCCACCAGGTGGTGTGCCGCTTCGATGTCAGTGCCGTCTTCGACGACGACGCCGAGGACGACCTCGACGACGACCCGGACGACGCCGTCGAGCCGGAACTCGAAGCCGTGCTCGGAGGGGACGAGGACCGGGAGAGGACGGACGCGGACCGCTGACGGTCCGCTGTCACCCACGGTGGCGGCCACCGGGCTCCTCGGCCCGCCGGCCGCCACCGGTGCGTCCGGGGCCGTGGACCCCGCCGGTGACGGGACTCAGCCCGACGCCGGCACCTGAGCCGTGATCAGGGCGGACAGCCTGGTCGTACGGGGCTTCGCGGCGACCTCCGCGACCGCGTGCGGCAGCGCCTGCTCCACACCGTGGACCACGGAGAGGTGCCGGCCGGCACGGCCGAAGGCGGTGTAGACCCAGGGCCTGGAGAGCGCCTGGCCGGCGTCGCCGGGAAGCACCACGACCGCGGCGGGCCAGCGGACCCCGACCGCCTGGTGGGCGGTGAGCGCCCAGCCGTGCCGCACGGTCTGCTCCACCCGCTCCTTCGGTACGACGACCGGCACGCCCGCGCACTCCAGATGCAGCCCGTCGGCGTCGGCCTTCACCACCTGGCCCGGCACCAAACGGCCCGGCGCGGGGGAGTGCACGATCCGGTCGCCCGGGTCGAAGCCGCCGAAGCGCCCGGAGCCCGGATTGAGCCGCTCCTTCAGCGCGGCGTTGAGCACCCGGGTGCCCGCCGCGCCGCCGTGGCCCGGAGTGATCACCTGTGTCTGTTCGGCCGGAATGCCGATCGCGCGCGGCACCGAGTCGGCGACCAGCTGCACGGTGCGGTGGACCGCCTCGCCGGCGTCACGCACCGGGATGATCACCACTTCCTTGCCGGGGGCCTCGACCTGGTTCAGCTCGCCGATGCCGATGCCCGAGACCAGTTCGCCGACGGGCCCGGGATCAGGGGTCCGCGAGGCGATCTGCGGGCACACCCGGGCGGCGAGCAGATCCGCGAAGACCCGCCCGGGGCCCGCCGACCACAGCACACCGGGGTCCCCGCTCAGCACGAGCCGGGCGCCGTCGGGCAGCGACTCGGCGAGCATGGCCGCGTTCTCCACGTCGAGCTGAGGAGCGTCGAGCACGACGAGGAGGTCGGTCCGGAGCATGCCGTCCGAGTCCCGCCCCGGGCCCTCCGCTCCGGAGAGGAGGCCGGCGACGGTGGTCACGCCCGCGTCCGCCGGATCGCCGCCGGACGGTCCACGGCCGGGGTCCCCGGACGCTTCGCCCGGTGCTCCGGCCGTGCCGCCCTGCGGCGGGCCCGGTGCGTCCGTGTCCGGGCCGGACCGCGACGGCGGGTGCGCGGCCGAAGCCGCGTTCCCCGCCTGCTGCGCGGCGGCGATCAGCGCGGCGAAGTCCCGGCGGCCGTCCGCGCTGTGCGTGGCGGCGCACACCCGCAGGCCGAGCGAGCGGGCGGCCGCCACCAGGGACGCGGGCTCGGCGCGGGACGCCTCGCCGCCGGTGTGCAGCACGAGACCGTGGCCCGCGACCGCCCGGATCAGCTCGGCGGCGGAGCCGGTCGCGGCCGACTCCCAGGCCTTGTCCGGCCCGTCCTCCTTGGGCAGTGCGTTGACCACCCGGGCGAGCCCGTCGGCGAGGCTCTCCTCGGCGAGTGCGTACCGCTCCAGGCCGATGAGGACGCGCACCGGGCGTACGTCCTCGCCCTCGTCGGTCTCCTCGCCCTCGGCGTCGTCGTCCTCCTCGGACCGCCGGGGGGCCGGGGGTGCGCCCGGCTCGTCCAGCGCGTCCTGGAACACCAGGGCGTCGCCCTCGGCCAGGGCGCTCTGCACGGCGGCGTCGGGGTCGGGAACCGAGCGCTGCGCGAGCGCCGCGTGCAGGGCCGGGGCCTCCAGGGCGGTGTGTCCCGCCAGGGCCGCCTGTTCGAGGAGCCACACGGTGACCGCCCGGCCCCGCCGCTCGTCGTCCGGCCCGCACTCCGCGCCCAGCAGGGCCCGGGCGAACCCGTCCGCCTGCTCGGGCCGCACCCCCGCCACCCGCAGCAACTGCCAGGGATCCTCGCTCAGTCGGCCGTCCGCACCCTCGCCGAGGGTGGCGGCGGTCTGCGGCGCCAGCGTCTCGGGTGCGCCGCCCCTGACCAGCACCGCACGCACCGCGTCGACGGACTCGGGGGCCATCGACGCCGGCATGCCGGAGGGCGTGGGCTGCGGGCGCCGCACCGGCTCCGGCGCGACCCTGCGCGGCGCGGGCTCCGGCTCACTGAAGACGCTCGCCGGAGGCTTCTCGCCGCTCTCCACCGCCCGGACGGCCGCGAGCAGGTCGGCGGCCTTCCCGCTCAGTCCTGTCCCGGCCCGGACCGGTGCCGTCTTCTCCGCCTTCCGCCGCTCGATCCGCTCCCGCAACTCCCGCTGCGCGGCCAGCTCGGCCTCGGCCTCGGACAACTGGACCGCGCCTTCGGTGGCGGCGGTGCCGTCGGCAGCGCCGCCCTCCGGGGCCTCGCCGTCCGCGCCACCCTCGTCCGCGCCGCCCTCGGCCGAGTCGCCTTCACCCGTGCCGGGTGCGGCGGCCCCGGTGTCCGGCCGAGCCCCCGCGCCGGGCCCTGTGGACTCGGGTGCCGCGCTCGGCGTCCCCGGCTCGGCTTCCTCCGCGGCGGCGGACGGCTCCGTGGTCACAGCGTGCTCCAGTCGTGATCGGGGTAGTGGTGCACGGGCGCCGACACGTCGTCGAGCGCTCGGCAGATCTCGTCAGGAAGACTAAGGGTCTCCACTGACAACGCGGCCGTGAGCTGCGGCGCGTTGCGCGCGCCGATGATGGGGGCGGCCACCCCCGGCCGGTCGCGGACCCAGGCGAGAGCCACCTGGAGCGGAGTCACCGCGAGGCCGTCCGCCGCCGTCGTCACCGCGTCCACTATGCGGCTGGCCGCGTCGTCCAGGTACGGCGCGACGAACGGTGCCAGGTGTTCCGAGGCGCCCCGCGAGTCCGCGGGCGTCGCGTGCCGGTACTTGCCCGTGAGCACGCCGCGGCCCAGCGGGGAGGACGGGAGCAGGCCGATGCCCAGGTCCAGCGCCGCGGGCAGCACCTCGCGCTCGACACCACGCTGCAGCAGGGAGTACTCCATCTGCGTACTGGCGAGCCGCGTGCGTATCCCGGGGGAGGCGAGCTGCCAGGTGGCCGCCTTCGCGAGCTGCCAGCCGCAGAAGTTGGACACACCGGCATACCGGGCCCGGCCGCTGCTGACAGCGATGTCGAGAGCCTGGAGGGTCTCCTCCAGTGGCGCGTCCGGGTCGAAGGCGTGGACCTGCCACAGGTCCACGTAGTCCGTGCCGAGCCGGGCCAGTGAGGCGTCGAGGGCGGACAGCAGGTGCCCACGGGAGCCGTCGAAGCGCCGGTCCGGGTCCGGCACGCTGCCCGCCTTCGTGGAGATCACCAGATCCCGGCGCGGTACCAGCCCTTCCATGAGCTGCCCGAGCAGGTACTCGGCCTCCCCGTCCCCGTACACGTCGGCCGTGTCCACGAGTGTTCCGCCCGCCTCCCAGAACCCCTTCAACAGGTCGGCGGCGTCATGCTCGGCGGTGTCCCGGCCCCAGGTGAGGGTGCCGAGTCCGATTCGGGACACGCGCAGGCCGGTACGGCCGAGATGCCTCTGCTCCATGTGGCCTGAGATTACTGGCCGGACGTCCGAGCGTGGGGCCCTGTGGACAACCCGGATCACATGATCCGCAACCCTGTCCCTGCCGCTCGGCCCGGTGGCGCGCTAGGGTGCCGGACAAGGGACGTTACTGATCAGTAAGGGGAATCGGCCATGCAGCTCGGGATCAACCTCGGCTACTGGGGTGCCGGAATGGACGCGGACAACCTCGCCGTGGCCAAGGAGGCCGACCGCCTCGGCTACTCGGTCTGCTGGGCCGCGGAGGCCTACGGATCGGACGCGGCCACCGTGCTGACCTGGGTCGCCGCCCAGACCGAGCGCATCGACGTGGGTTCGGCCATCTTCCAGATCCCGGCCCGCCAGCCCGCGATGACCGCGATGACCGCCGCCACCCTGGACTCGCTGTCCGGCGGCCGCTTCCGCCTCGGCCTCGGCGTCTCCGGACCGCAGGTCTCCGAGGGCTGGTACGGCGTCAAGTTCGACAAGCCGCTGGCCCGCACCCGCGAGTACGTCGAGATCGTGCGCAGGGCGATGACCCGCGAGCGGCTGTCCTACGAGGGCGCGCACTGGACCCTCCCGCTGCCGGACGGCCCGGGCAAGCCGCTCAAGCTGACCGTGCACCCCGAGCGCGAGCACATCCCGCTCTACATCGCCGCGATCGGCCCGAAGAACCTGGAGCAGACCGGCGAGATCGCCGACGGCGCCCTGCTGATCTTCCCGTCCGCGGAACACCTCGAGGACACCGCGGTCAAGCACCTGCGCGCGGGCCGCGAGAAGGCCGGCCTGACCATGGACGGCTTCGACGTGTGCCCGACGCTGCCGCTCGCGCTGGGCCCCAAGGACGGCGACAAGGACGTCTCGGCCCTGGCCGACATGTTCCGCCCGTACACCGCCCTCTACGTGGGCGGCATGGGCAGCCGCAAGCAGAACTTCTACAACCAGCTCGCCCAGCGCATGGGCTACGAGAAGGAGGCCGCCGAGATCCAGGACAAGTACCTGGCCGGCGACAAGGCGGGCGCGGCGGCCGCCATTCCGCAGCAGCTCATCGACCAGACCACGCTGCTCGGTTCCGTGGACCGCATCGCGGACCGGATGGCGGCCTACGCGGCCGCCGGAGTCACCACGCTCACACTGGCCCCGGCGGGCTTCACGCTGGACGAGCGGATCGCCTCGCTGCGGGCCGGGTCCGACGCCCTGGAGCGGGCCGGACTCGCGTAGCCGCGCGCGGCGGGACGAGAGAGTTCCACGGCCGTGGTGGGGGCTCGGGGGTCTTCCCCGCCACGGCCGTCACGGAGCACAACGCGCCACGGCCCGCTCGGTTACGCGCCTGGCATGCCCTTCCCGTCCTCCGTTCGGCGGATTTGTCCGACACAGCTGTTGCCGCACCCCTGGCTGCCCATTTGACTCGTTCTTTGCGGACTCCGCATGGAGGCGGGCGTCCCGCATGGAGGTGGCAGTCATGCTTTCGGCCAAGAGTCTCTTCCAGGAGATCATCGACAACGACGAGTCGTTCCGGCTCTTCTGCTCCATCGCCGCCAGCGGGGAGACACAGGGAGGCTGGGAGAACGCGCGGATCGCGGCCCTCGTCCCGGAGAGCGAGCGTTCACTCGCACCCAAGATCACCCGGCACGGCGCGGACGAGGACAAGCACGGACGGATTTTCAACGCGCTCATGAAGAAGCGGGGCCTCACTCCCGTCGAGATCCCGCCCGAGACCGACTACACACTCCTTCTGGAGAAGAACGGCATCGGTCTCGCCCACGACAAGCTCAAGCGCGACGAGCCGCTCACCGTCCAGGACATCGTCACGTACCTCTCGCACAGCAGGGTCACGGAGCAGCGCGCCGCGGACCAGATGGTGATGCTCCGCAAGGACTTCGGGGACCATCCGGAGATCGGCAGGGCGGTGCGGATGATCTCCGACGACGAGGACAACCACCTCGCGTACTGCCACGAGGAACTGCTGCGCTTCGCGGCCGCGGGCCACGGCCGGGCCATCCAGCGGACCCTGCGCGAGTGCGCGCTCGCCGAGGTCGGCATCTACCGGGACGTCAGCCTCGCCGTGATGGGACACATGGGCCGCATCCTCGGCTGGTCCAGGCCCAAGGCGGTGGTGCTCGCGGCGGGCGTCCACGCCATGTACGCGTACGAGCGCCTGGCCGGCTGGCGGCGGATGGTCTCGCTGACGATGCCGCAGCGGCGCGACGCCCTGGGCGGGCCGGCGACGGCGGCACCCGAGTTCGCCTGACCGTGCGCCACGCGCGCGTGCGGCCCGTGCACGGCACGCGCGCGTGGATCGACCGGAGACCCGCTACAGCCAGCCGCGCTGCTTGAAGAGACGGAACAGCAGCACTTCGAGCACCGCCATCAGCAGGATGACCGCCGGATAGGCCCAGACCCAGCGCAGTTCCGGCATGTGCTCGAAGTTCATGCCGTAGATCCCCGCGATCATCGTGGGGACCGCTGCCATGGCCGCCCACGACGAGATCTTCCGCATGTCGTCGTTCTGCCGCACGCTCATCTGCGCCAGGTGCGCCGACAGGACGTCCGACACCAGCCGGTCCAGGCCCTCCACGGAGTCGTTCACCCGCGTCAGGTGGTCGTTGATGTCCCGGAAGAACGGCTGTGCCTTGCCGTCGACGAAGGGCACCCCCGAGCTGGAGAGGCCCGAGCCCGCGAGACGGGTCAGCGGCGGGGACAGCGGTCCGGTGGCCCTGCGGAACTCCAGGATCTGCCGCTTGAAGGTGTAGATCCGGGACGCGGTGTTCCGGGACCCGCCGTCGTTCGGCGAGAACACCTCCGCCTCGACCTCCTCCAGGTCCCGCTGCAGCTCCGTCGCCACCTCCAGGTAGTGGTCGACGGTGGCGTCGGCGATCGAGTACAGCACCCCCGTCGGGCCGAGACGCATCAGCTCCGGGTCCTTCTCCAGACGCTGCCGCACGGCCTTGAGCGGCGAACCGTCCCCGTGCCGCACGGTCACCACGAAGGAGTCACCCAGGAAGATCATGAGTTCGCCGGAGGACACGGTGTCGCTGTCCGGCTCGTACGTGACCGGCTTGAGGACCGCGAACAGGGAGTCGTCGTACACCTCCAGTTTCGGCCGTTGGTGCGCCTTCAGGGCGTCCTCGACCGCCAGCGGGTGCAGCCCGAACTCCTCCGTCACGAGGTCGAACTCGCGCTCCGTCGGCTCGTGCAGCCCGATCCACACGAACGCGTCTGCGCAGGTACGGGCCTCGTCCAGCGCATCGGACAGGTCCTCGGGGCCCTCCGTCCGGTGTCCGTCCCGGTAGATGGCACAGTCGACGATCACAGAGCGTATTCTCCTGTTCGCAGGGGCCTGGCGCACTCGGACCGCCGCCTAGGCTGGGGCGCATGCCCACCTTGATCCTCGTCCGGCACGGACGTTCCACCGCCAACACCGCGGGGCTGCTCGCCGGGTGGACCCCCGGCGTCGCCCTCGACGAGCGCGGCGCCGCGCAGGCCGCGGCACTGCCCGGGCGCCTCAGCGAACTGCCGCTTTCGGAAATCGTCAGCAGCCCTCTGCAGCGCTGCCAGGAAACGATTCAGCCGCTCCTCGACGCCCGGCCCGGCCTGCGGGCCCACTCCGACGAGCGTATCGGGGAGTGCCACTACGGGGACTGGTCCGGGCGCAAGCTCGCCGAGCTGGCGGGAGAGCCGCTGATGGAGGTGGTGCAGACGCATCCCTCCGCGGCCGCGTTCCCGGGCGGCGAGTCGATGCGCTCCATGCAGACCCGCGCCGCCGAGGCGGTACGGGAGTGGAACGCGCGCGTGGAGCGCGACCACGGCGGTGACGCCGTGTACCTCATGTGCTCGCACGGCGACATCATCAAGTCTCTGGTCGCGGACGCACTCGGCCTTCATCTGGACCTCTTCCAACGGATCTCCGTAGAACCGTGTTCCATCACCGCGATCCGTTACACCCGGCTGCGGCCGTTTCTCGTGCGCCTCGGGGACACCGGTGATCTCACGTCCCTCGCGCCGCGCGAGGAGGCCCCGGGCGGCGACGCCACGGTCGGGGGCGGTGCGGGCGCACCGTGATCGTCGGCCGCAGTAGGGTGAAGCGGTCGAAGCAGCGCAGCAGTTGTCAGCGCAGACGCAAGTGACGGCAGAAGCAGTCGATCGATCCAATGGAGACAGGACGTGTCCCGTCAGGTGTTCCTCTACGACCCGCCGGACCGTTTCGTGGCCGGTACGGTCGGGCTGCCAGGGCGCCGTACCTTCTTCCTGCAGGCCTCCTCGGGCCCCAGGGTGACGAGCGTGGCCCTGGAGAAGACGCAGGTCGCGGCGCTCGCCGAACGCATGGACGAGCTTCTCGACGAGGTCGTACGGCGTACCGGGGGCAGCGCTCCCGTCCCGGCGATGGCCCCGACGGAGGTCTCCGACGCCGCCCCGCTCGACACCCCCGTCGAGGAGGAGTTCCGGGTCGGCACCATGGCGCTCGCCTGGGACGGTGACGAGCAGCGCATGATCGTCGAGGCGCAGGCCCTCGTGGAGCTGGACGCCGACTCCGAGGAGGACCTGGCCGCCGCCGAGGAGGAGCTCCTCCAGGACGAGGAGAACGGCCCGCCGATGCTGCGGGTCCGCCTCACCGGCGCACAGGCCCGCGCCTTCGCCAAGCGCGCCCTCGACGTCGTCAACGCGGGCCGGCCGCCCTGCCCGCTGTGCAGCCTCCCGCTCGACCCGGAAGGACACGTATGTCCGCGCCAGAACGGATACCGTCGCGAAGCGTGACCACGGCCGAGCTGCTCACCGAGGGCGAGCTGACCGTGCGCGGCCGCATCCGTGAGGCCTCGAACGCGGTCCTGCTGTGCGACGTGTCGTACGAGGGGCGCGAGGCGTCCTGCGTCTACAAGCCGGTCGCCGGTGAGCGGCCGCTGTGGGACTTCCCCGACGGGACCCTCGCCCAGCGGGAGGTCGCGGCCTTCGAGGTGTCCGAGGCGACCGGCTGGGGGCTCGTCCCGACCACCGTGCTGCGGGAGGGTCCCTACGGCGAGGGCATGTGCCAGCTGTGGATCGAGCCGTCGGGCGAGGCCGGCGGTGCCGAGCTGCTCGGGCTGGTCGACGCCGAGGAGCCCGGCGAGGGCTGGAAGGCCGTGGGTCTCGCCGAGGTCGGCGAGGGGCGTACGGCCCTGCTCGTGCACGCCGACGACGAACGGCTGCGCAGGCTGGCCGTCCTCGACGCGGTGATCAACAACGCGGACCGCAAGGGCGGGCACCTGCTGCCCGCGCCCGGAGGGCTGCTGTACGGCATCGACCACGGCGTCACCTTCAACGCCGAGAACAAGCTGCGCACGCTGCTGTGGGGCTGGGCGGGGGAGAAGCTCACTCCGGAGGCGGTGCAGGTCCTGGAGCGGCTCAGGGACGCCCTGGGGGGCACGCTGGGCGGGCGGCTGGCGGAGCTGATCACCGAGACGGAAGTGGACGCCACGCGCGCGCGTGTGGCCGCTCTGCTCGGGTCCGGACGGCATCCGGAGCCCTCGGGGGAGTGGCCGGCGATTCCCTGGCCGCCCGTATAGCCGTGGCCGCGACGCGGACTCCGGGGCGCGACGCATACTCCGGTGCCGTGCGCAAGGATGCCTGTCAGGCCATCGGACCGGTCCGGTTCGTATACGGAACATCCGTCCGGTTAGGCTCAGGGCATGCATGCCTGGCCCGCTTCTGAGGTCCCCGCCCTGCCCGGCAAGGGCCGCGACCTCCGGATCCACGACACCGCGACCGGTGGTCCCGTGACCCTCGACCCCGGTCCCGTCGCCCGTATCTACGTCTGCGGCATCACTCCGTACGACGCGACCCACATCGGTCACGCGGCGACCTACAACGCGTTCGACCTCGTGCAACGCGTGTGGCTCGACACCAAGCGGCAGGTTCACTACGTCCAGAACGTGACGGACGTCGACGACCCGCTGCTGGAGCGCGCCGCGCGGGACGACGTCGACTGGGCCGCGCTCGCCGAGCAGGAGACCGCTCTCTTCCGCGAGGACATGACCGCCCTGCGGATGCTGCCCCCGCGGCAGTACATCGGCGCCGTCGAGGCCATACCCGGGATCGTCCCGCTGGTCGAGCGGCTGCGGGACTCCGGGGCCGCGTACGAGCTCGAGGGCGACGTCTACTTCTCCGTCGAGGCGGACCCGCACTTCGGCGGAGTGTCCCACCTCGACGTGGCGGCGATGCGGCTGCTGTCCGCCGAGCGCGGCGGCGACCCGGACCGTCCGGGCAAGAAGAACCCGCTCGACCCGATGCTGTGGATGGCCGCCCGCGAGGGCGAGCCGAGCTGGGACGGCGGCTCGCTCGGCCGGGGCCGGCCCGGCTGGCACATCGAGTGCGTCGCCATCGCGCTCGACCACCTGGGCATGGGCTTCGACATACAGGGCGGCGGCTCCGACCTCGTCTTCCCGCACCACGAGATGGGCGCCTCCCACGCGCAGGCCCTGACCGGCGAGTTCCCCATGGCCAAGGCCTACGTGCACGCCGGCATGGTCGCGCTCCACGGCCAGAAGATGTCCAAGTCCAAGGGCAATCTCGTCTTCGTGTCGGCGCTGCGCCGCGAGGGTGTGGACCCGGCCGCCATCCGGCTCGCCCTGCTCGCGCATCACTACCGGGCCGACTGGGAGTGGACCGACCAGGTGCTCCAGGACGCCCTCGCACGGCTCGACCGCTGGCGGGCCGCCGTGTCGCGGCCCGACGGCCCGTCGGCCGAGGCGCTCGTCGAGGAGATCCGCGAGGCCCTCGCGAACGACCTGGACGCACCGGCCGCGCTGACGGCCGTCGACCGCTGGGCGGCGCTCCAGAGCGAGCGGGGCGGTACGGACGAGGGCGCCCCCGGCGTCGTCTCGCGTGCCGTGGACGCCCTGATGGGCGTCGCTCTCTAGGACCGGGTCCGTCGGCCGGGACCGGCACGGTCCGGCAGGCCCCGGCGACCGCGCGTCGCACAACGCCGGGTGCCGGGCGGGTCGTTGCCCGCCCGGCACCCCGCGCGCGGCGGCCGTGACCGCTCGCGTCCTCGAGGGCTGGTGCCGCTCCCTCCGAGCCAACTCGGTCACGCCGCCGCCGAGTTCGCCCACCAGGCCCGAAGGCGAGCCGCATCGCGTCCGCGTGCCGTCCGCCAGGACACCGACGTCACGCCACATTCCGGCCCAAGGCTGCGCGGACGGTGGCCATGTGATGGGGTGACAGCGTCTGTTGACCGCTGGGCCGGCAGCGCGTCGGCCCTCTTGTGGAAGGACGCACCGTGGCACTCGAAGACCGTTCCTTCGCACGTCGAAGACTCCTCACCTCGGCCGCCGCCGCGGGCGGAGCGGCCCTCCTGGGCGGCACGGCGCACGCGGCCGAACCGCGCAAGAAGGCCTGGCCCGACCGCTTTCCGCTGCCGGACGGCTTCCAGCCGGAGGGCATAGCCATCGGCTCGGCCCCCTTCGCGTACTTCGGGTCGCTGGCCAACGGCGACATCTACCGGACGAGCCTCGCCACCGGGCGCGGCGCGGTCATCAGCCAGGGCCCCGGCGCGGGACACCCCGCCGTGGGCCTGAAGATCGACCGGCACGGCCGGCTGTTCGTCAGCGGCGGGACCGGCGGCGACCTGCGTGTCGTCGGCTCCCGCACGGGAAGGACCGAGAGGACGTACGCCGTCGGCGGGGCGTTCGTGAACGACGTGATCCTCACTCCGCGCGCGGCCTGGTTCACCGACTCGTTCGCGCCCCGGCTCTACCGGCTCGCACTCGACCGGCACGGCAGGCCCGGAGCCGTCACGGACGTGCCGCTGGGCGGCGACTGGCAGCAGGGCCCGGACTTCACCGCGAACGGCATCGAGCGCACGCCGGACGGCAGCGCGCTCCTGGTGGTGAACGTCTTCGTCGGCGGCGGCACCCTGATGAGGGTGGACCCGCGCACCGGAACCGCCACCGCCGTCGACCTCGGCGGTGCCGTGATCCCCAACGGCGACGGCCTGTTGCTCCTCGGCAGGGTCCTCTACGTGGTCCAGCAACAGCTGAACGCCATCGACGTGTTCCGGCTGAACGCGGCCGGCACCAGGGGCACGGCGATCGCCCGGATCACCGACCCGCGCTTCCGGATCCCGACGACGGCCGCCGCGTGGGGCGACCGGCTGTACCTGCCGAACGCGCGCTTCGACGTCGAGCCGACGCCCGGCACGGACTACGACGCGGTGGCGGTACCCCAGGTGTGACGTACGAGAGGTGACGTACGAGGGGTGTGACGTACGAGGGGGTGGTGCGTCCGCAGCGCACCACCCCCTCGACGTTCGGTCCAGGCGCGCCCGGATGCCGGATCCGGCCCGGTCGGCCCTTGTCAGTCCTCCGAGGGGCCGGAGGGGTCGGCAGGACCCGCGGAGTCGGAGGGGCCGGAGGCTCCGGAGGAGTCCGAAGGGCCGGGCGCGTCGGACGTGCCGGACGCGTCGGACGGGTTCGTGGGGCCCGGCCCGTCCTCGGGAGAGCCGGAGTCGTCCGTGGCGCCGGGGTCCGCGTCCCCGCCGTCCACGGCGCCGTCGGCGTCGCCGTCGGTGGTGCCGGGCCGCTGCGGCTTCGGCGGCCTGGTGCGGCCGGCCGGGCTCTCCCGCAGATACGTGGAGGGGTCGCCGCTCTCCGTGGCGTGGCCGCCGGGCGGCGCCGTCGGACCACCCCCGTCCCGTCTGCGCAGATAGCGCTCGAACTCGCGGGCGATCGCCTCGCCCGACGCCTCCGGCAGCTCGGCGGTGTCCCGGGCCTCCTCCAGCGTCTGTACGTACTCGGCGACCTCGCTGTCCTCCGCGGCCAGTTGGTCCACGCCCACCTGCCAGGCCCTGGCGTCCTCGGGAAGCTCGCCCAGCGGGATCCGCATGTCGATGAGGTCCTCCAGGCGGTTCAGGAGGGCCAGCGTCGCCTTCGGGTTCGGGGGCTGCGAGACGTAGTGCGGCACGGCCGCCCACAGCGACACCGCGGGTACTCCCGCATGCGTGCACGCCTCCTGGAGAATGCCGACGATGCCCGTGGGGCCCTCGTACTTGGTCTCCTCGAGGTCCATCGTGCGCGCCAGGTCCGGATCGGAGGTGACCCCGCTGACCGGCACCGGACGGGTGTGCGGGGTGTCGCCCAGCAGCGCGCCGAGGATCACCACCAGCTCCACGCCCAGTTCATGGGCGAAGCCGAGGAGTTCGTTGCAGAAGGAGCGCCAGCGCATCGACGGTTCGATGCCCCGCACCAGCACCAGGTCCCGCGGCTTGTCGCCGCCGACGCGGACCACCGACAACCGGGTCGTCGGCCAGGTGATCTTGCGTACGCCGCCGTCCAGCCACACGGTGGGACGGTTCACCTGGAAGTCGTAGTAGTCCTCGGCGTCGAGCGCCGCGAACACCTCGCCCTTCCATTCCCTGTCCAGATGCGCGACCGCGGTCGAGGCGGCGTCGCCGGCGTCGTTCCAGCCCTCGAACGCGGCCACCATGACCGGGTCGACCAGCTCGGGAACCCCCTCGAGCTCGATCACCCAGCGCCTCCTTCCGACGTGCTCTCGCGTACGCCCCAACCTTACGGCTTGCGCGGGGGGCGCCCGCAGCCCCCTCGCATGGGGGAGTGACCGGATCACTGCCCCGTTCGCCGCCTCTGAACACCCGCCAGTCATCCGAGCTGTCCGGCGTCAACCTCGATCGCGGGCCGGGCGGTTGTCGGGAGGCAGTGCCATACGTCGGACGACCAACAGAGGTCCGATGTCCCGGACCGGAAGGAGGCGGGGGCGCGCAGGCGGGCGACCACCACCGGTCCTTCGCGGTCCACGGCGCCCGTCCCCGGCTCCCGGCCGACCGCCCGGGCGGCCCGTACCGACGGCCGGTGTGGTCCCGCGTGCCCCCCGTCGGCACCGGCCGGGCCCACCGGGAAGTTCACCCGCGCGTGTGGGGCGGGACCCGATTCCCCGCCGGGCCCGGTGTCCGTACGGAACTCTTCGTCGGATGAGCGGAGTTGCCCCCGGGTCGCGTGTCCGGCGAGCCGGCGCGGTGTATCTGACGCTGCTGGCCGCCGGAACCGTGGGAGCCCTGCTGGTCGCCCCGCACCTGGACGACCCCGCGTCGGTGGTGGCCGCGCTGCTGCCGACCGGGGCCGGCGCCTACCTCGCCTGGAGCGCCTACCGGGCCGACCGCACCGAGGCCGCCACTGCGGCGGACCCGGGCACCCTCGCGGACCGGCTCGCCGTCGCCGTCCGGCGCCAGTGGGAGACCGAGGCGCAGATACGGCGGCTGGAGGATCCGTACCCGCTGCCCGTCGCCTGGCGGGCCGCCGATGCCGACCTGGCGGAGGCGACGCGGCCCGGCGGGCTCGACGGCCGTGACGGGGAGCTCGGCGACCTCTTCACCGAGCGGGTCCCCACCCGGCGACTGCTGGTCCTCGGCGCCCCGGGATCGGGCAAGACGCTGCTGCTCGTACGGCTCGTGCTCTCCCTGATCGAGCGACGGCAGCCGGGCGGGCCCGTGCCCGTCCTCTTCCCCCTCGCCTCCTGGGACCCCGGCGCCCAGGACCTGCGCAGTTGGCTGGAGCGCAAACTCGCGCAGGACCATCCGGACCTGGGAGCGGCCGCCTCGGAGGAGGACGGGCCGCTCACCCGCGCCGCGGCGCTGCTGGACCGGCGTCTGGTGCTGCCGGTGCTCGACGGGTTCGACGAACTGCCCGCCGCCGTGGGAGCCACGGCGCTGCACGCCGTCAACGAGGCCCTGCCGTACGGATGCGGGCTGGTGCTGTCGAGCCGGCCCGACGAGTACCGGGCGGCGCTACGGCCGCGGAGCGGGGTGCCCCCGCGACTCACGGGCATGGCCGGCATCCGCCTCGAACCCCTCCACGGACCGGACGTCGAGGCCTATCTGCTCCGGGACGCCGGCGGGAGCGGCACCCCGGCGGCGGCACGCTGGAGGCCGGTCGTCGACGCGCTGGGAACGGACACACCGGTCGCCGAGGCCCTGACCCGACCCCTGATGGTGTCGCTCGCCCGGTCCGTCTACAACCCGCGTCCCGCGCAGGGGCACGAGGAACTGCCGGACCCCGGTGAGCTGCTGCGGTGCTCCACCCCGGCCGAGGTGGAGCACCATCTCTTCGAGGCGTTCGTCGGGGCGGCGTACAGGCCGCACCCGCGCCGCCCCTGCCGGTGGACGCCGGCGCGGGCGCACGCCGCACTGCGTCATCTGGCGCGCCACATGGAGCGCGGACTCGACGGGGCGGCGGAGGTCGCCTGGTGGAAGCTTCACCGCGCCGTGCCGACCGCGCTGCCGCCGGTCCTCGTCGGCGCCCTGTTGGGCTGCCTCGGCTGGCTGGTCGAGGGCATGGCCATGGAACTGACCCATCGCGCCGCGCCCAACCCGCTGTTCCCGCCCCACTGGGAAGAGCGCGGCGGGCTCGGTGTGGTGGCGGCGGGCCTCTGCGGAGGACTGCGGTGCGGCCTCGTGGCAGCCGTGGTGATCACCCTGCTGTGCGCGGGCGTCGCTCCCGACCTCTCCGCCGGCCTGGTACTCAACCGGCTGGCCGACGGCGGTTCGCTGGCCCTCGTCGGAGTGATCGTCGCCGGTTTCGCCTTCGGCGGGCGGCCGGAACTGCGCCGGCCCTCCCACTGGGACCGGCGGGCGCTCCTGACCGGAGCCGCGGCGGCGGCCCTGTACGTACTGGCCTTCGGCAACGCCTGCGGGACGGTCAGCGCCCTCCTTTACGGGGTGATCGCCGCTGCCGTCGGCGCCGACGGCGTACGCGCGGATCCCGCGTGTCCCGTCGCCCGGGTCCGCTGGCGCTGGAGCCCGCGGGGCATCCTCACGGGGCTGGTGGGCGGCGCGCTGATCGGCGGCGGCATCCTGCTGGAGGGCCTGTTCGCCGATGTGCTCTCGGGTGGGGCGAGCCGTGAGTACCTCGGACCGGCCGAGCCGCTGGAGGCGTTCTGGGCCGCCGAACAGGTCGCGGCGGTGTACGCGGTGTCGTGCGTGCTCGTCCAGGGTCTGCGGACGGTCCCGGTCGACCTCGGCACCTCGGTCGACGGCCGGACCCTCCTCGGCAACGACCGGCGCACGCTCGGGACCTGCGTGTTCACCGCGGCGGTACTCGGCGCGGCCATGATCGGGACGCAGGGCTGGTGCGCCATGCTCTGGGGCTCGGCCCGCGTGTGGGGGGCCGGCGCCGGCGACTCCGGCCTGTGGGTCTACGTCGTCGGGCTGGTCCCCGCCCTGCTGACCGGCCTGGCCATCGGCATCCGTCAGGCGGCCTGGGGCCATTACGCCGTGGCCCGCTGCCACCTGGCCCTGCGCGCGAAACTGCCCTTCGACCTCCTGGCCTTCCTCGCTGACGCGCACGAACACCACGGCGTGCTGCGCAGGGCCGGCGCGGTCTACCAGTTCCGCCACATCGAGCTGCAACACCATCTGGCGGGCCCGCAAAGGCAGTTCACAACGTCGAGCGCAGCCACTGCTCCACGCTCGCGATGTGCACCGTCGCCCACGAACGGGCCGCCTCCGCGTCCCGGTCGCGCAGGGCGCTGAGGATCGCGCGGTGTTCGTGCAGGGTGCGGCTGACCGCGTCCTCCTGGGTCAGGCCCCGCCAGATGCGCGCGCGGGTGGTGGGCCCCGAGAGGCCGTCGAGGAGGGAGCACAGCACCGAGTTCCCGGAGCTCTGCACGATGCCCCGGTGGAACTCCAGGTCGCAGGCGACGAGTTCCTCCACCGAGGGGCCGGCGCCGAGGGCGTCCAACTGGGCGGCCAGCGCGTCCACCTGCTGTTCGCTGATCCGCAGCGCCGCCATCGCCGTCGCGGCCGGCTCCAGGATGCGGCGTACCGCGAGGAACTCCAGGACCGTGTCGTCGCGGTGGAAGTCCACGACGAAACTCAGCGCCTCCAGGAGGAGCTGCGGGTCCAGGCTCGTGACGTACGTGCCGTCGCCCTGCCGCACGTCCAGGATGCGGATCAGCGAGAGCGCACGCACCGCCTCCCGCAGGGAGTTCCGGGACAGGCCCAGATCGGCGGCGAGTTCGCTCTCCTTCGGAAGCCGGTCGCCGGGGCGCAGCGCGCCGGAGACGATCATTCCCTTGATCTTCTCGATCGCCTCATCGGTGACTGCCATGGCGGCCTCCCTGTCACTCAGACTGTCGCTCAGACATCCGATGTCTTATTATGCGGCTTCCGTCGCCCCGGCGAACCCGTCCCGGGCGATCACACCAGGTCGGACCGTGACACGAGAGCCGCCAGGTCCGCAAGCGCGGCGGCCTCGTCGAGCGTGGTGAGTACACGGTCGCGCATCAGGACCCGGCCGTCGACGAGCGTGTCCCGGACGTCCTCGGCCCGGGCGGCGTACGCGAGCGTCGACCACGGGTCGTGGCGGGGTGCCAGATGCGGACGTCCGAGGTCCAGGACGATCACGTCGGCCCGCTTTCCCGCCTCCAGCGAACCGAGCCGGGCGTCGAGCCCCAGGGCCCGGGCGCCCTCGATCGTGGCCATGCGCACGGCCTGCTCGGCGCCGACCGCGGTGGGGTCCCCACCGGCCTTGTGCACCAGGGCGGCGAGGCCCGCCGCGCGCAGCACGTCCAGGGTGTTGGAGCTGACCGCGCCGTCCGTGCCGAGTCCGACGGTCACGCCCGCGCCCAGCAGCCGCGGCACGGGGGCGATGCCGCAGCCCAGTTTGAGGTTCGACACGGGGCAGTGGGCGACCGACGTGCCGGTACGGGCCAGAGCGGCGATCTCGGTGTCCGAGAGGTCCACGGCGTGGGCCAGCAGGAGGTCCGGGCCGAGCAGGCCGAGCGAGTCGAGCAGCTCCACCGGCCGTCTGCCGTACCGCGACTCGACGGTGGCGACCTCGGTGGCGTTCTCCGCCGCGTGCATGTGCAGCAGCGCGCCGAACTCCCGTGCCAGGGCGGCGATGTCGGTCAGCTGCCCGGGGGAGAGGGTGTAGGCGGAGTGCGCGAAGAGCACCGGGCGGGTCCCGGGCGGCCACGCACGGCCCGCCAGGTCGCGGCGCGCCCACTCCAGCCGGTCCTCGTACGCGATGCCGTCTGCCGGGTCCGGTACGTCCATGAAGGTGGGCCCGGTGTGCAACCGCCAGCCGGCCTCCCGGGCGACCTGCTCGGCGGCCTCGTGGAACCAGTACATGTCGAGCGCCGACGTCACCCCGGCCCGTACGCTCTCCGCGATCGCCACCCGGATCGCCGAAGCGACGCTGTCCGCCGACAGCAGCTCGCTCTCCCAGCGGAGCACGCGCTCCAGGAAGCCCTGGAGCGTCACGTCGTCGGCGCGGCCGCGCAGCAGCGTCATCGCGAGGTGCGTGTGCGTGTTGACCAGGCCGGGGAGCACGAGGCAGCCCGTCGCGTCGAGGGTGTCGGCGGCCCTGTACCGCGACCGCAGCTCGCGGGCCGGTCCGACCTCGACGATCGCGCCGTCGCGGACGGCCACGGCTCCGTCGGGTACGAGCGTGCCGGCCTCGTCGACGGTGAGGACGTCACCGCCGTGGATCAACAGGTCGGCGGGGGCAGGGCGTTGGGCGGGGACGGTCACAGTGCGGTCTCCGATGCTTCCGCGAGCAGACGCAGGGCCTCCAGCGCGACCACACCGCCGCGCTCCACGCCCGCCGCGACGATCTCACGATGCGGGTCGTAGCCGCCGGTGGCGGCCTCGTCGACGAGTTCGTCCGCGTTCGCGCCGTCGATCACGAGCACGCCGCCCGCCGTCAGCCCGCGCAGTGAGGCCGTCACGTACAGCGCGGACAGTTCCATCTCGATGGCCGCGAGCCCCGCCCCGTCGTACGAGGTCAGCGGTATCAGCCCCGGCTGGAAGGCGGCCCGCGTCCACACGAAGCCGCGGTGGTGCGCGGCGCCCTGCTCCCGCGCCGCCCGCTGGAGCGCGAGCACCGCCTCCGGCGCGGCCACCGCCGGGTACTCGGGCGGCAGCAACTGCTGGGTCACACCGTCGTCGCGCACGGCCGCCTCCGCGATGACGAGGTCGCCGTCGCGGATTCCGGGCCGCATCGCACCCGCCGTGCCGAACCGCAGGAAGGTGTCCACACCCGCGTCGGCCAGCTCCTGGAAGAGCAGGATCGCCCCCGGAGCGCCCACCCCGTGGGAGGCGACGACGACCGGCACGCCCTTCCAACTCCCGGTGAAAGCGCGGTATTCGCGGTGGTACGAGACCTCCTCGGCGCCGTCGAGCAGCGCCGCGACGGCCGCGGCGCGCGCGGGGTCACCCACGACGACCGCGCGCGGCGGCAGCCCGGTACGGGGTATGCGCGTGATGGGGGCCGGATTCTGCGTCATGAAGTGACTCCAGTCGTACGGCTGTTGCGGCGGCGACGCTGCGCCGTGCTGAGGAAGAGGGCGCCGAGCGTGACGACGTACGGCGCGGCGTCGGTCGCCTGCTGCGGCAGACCGAGGCCCTGCAGACGGAAGCCCGCGGCCTCGGCCAGACCGAAGAGGAGCGCGGCGAGCAGCACGCCGAGCGGCAGGGCGCGCCCGAGCATGACCGCGACGACGGCGATCCAGCCCCGGCCGGCCGTCATGTTCTCGGAGAACAACGTGACGTTGCCCAGGGCGAGTTGTGCCCCGGCGAGCCCGCACAGCACACCGGACGCGAGTACGGCCGCGTACTTGTGGCGGGTCGGGCTCACCCCGAGTGTGGCCGCGGCGTCCGGGGCCTCACCGACCCCGCGCAGCCGCAGCCCCCACACATGGCGGGACAGCAGCAGCGCGGCCACGCCGACCGCCGCCCACGCCAGATACGCGAGGGGCGAGAGCCCACCGACCAGTGGCAGCCCGGCGAGTGACGGATCGTCAAAAGTGCCCTGCACGCCGAAGATCGTACGCAGCAGGAAGCTGGTCAGCCCCACGGCCAGGAGGTTCATGGCGATGCCGAGCACGACCGCGTCGCCGCGCAGTGTGACCGCGCCCACGGCGAGGATCAGCGAGTACGCGGCGGCGGCGAGCGCGGCCGCCAGGACACCCAGCCAGGGGCTGCCCGTGAACCAGCTGGTGGTGACGGCGGTGAAGCAGCCCATCAGCATCATGCCCTCGAGGCCGATGTTGAAGACGCCCGCACGCTCGCACACGGCGCCGCCGAGTGCGGCGAGCAGGATCGGCGTCAGCGCGCGCAGCGCCGACATGAGGAGATCGGAGTCGAAGAACATCAGGCGAACTCCCCCTGGGCGACGCTCTCTTGGTCTTTCCTCCGCCGTCGGCGCGGGAAGCGCAGCCGCGCCGCGAGGAACACGATGACGATGGCCTGGAGTACCTGGGTCAGCTCGCGCGGAACCTCGGTGGTGCGCTCCATCGACAGCCCGCCGACCTGGAGGACGGCGAAGAAGAACGACGCCAGCACCGTGCCCAGCGGGGCCGCCGCGGCGAGCAGCGCCGCGGTGAGGCCCGTCCAGGTGTAGCCGGGAGCGGTCAGCGCTCCGTCGAGGAAGCGGTAGGGGAAGCTCAGGACACCGATCGAGCCGACCAGTCCGGCGAGCGCGCCGGAGGTCGCCACCAGCCGGAGCGTGAGCCCCTTGCGCTCCACTCCCGCGTACGCGGCGAAGCGGGGGTTGAGCCCGGTCATCCGGATCTCGTACCCGATGGCCGTGCGCCGGTCGGCGAACCAGTACGCGGCTGCCGCCAGGACGACCAGGACCAGTCCCGCCGTCACGGTCGACGTGCCGAAGGCGGGCAGCGCCACCCCCTCCGGGAGCCGCCGCGTCTGAGGCAGGCTGGAGCCGGGCTCCTTGAGCGGATACCGCACCAGATACGAGGCGAACGAGGTCGCCGGATAGCTGAGCAGCAGGCTGCTGACCAGCAGCGGCACCCCGAACCGGTTCTCGCACAGCGCGGCCAGCGCGGCGTACGCGGCGCCCGCCGCGACCCCGGCGAGCAGCGCGAGTACGACGGTGAGCGGCGCGGGCAGCGGCGAGTACAGGCCGGTGACGGCGGCCGCGATGCCGCCGAGCACCATCTGCCCGTCCCCGCCGAGGTTGATGAGCCCGGCGCGCAGCGGGATCGCCAGCGCGAGCGCCATCCCCAGCACGCTGGTCCCGGTGCTGAGCGTCGCCCCGATCCCGTCGGCCCCGAGCGAACCGGTGATGACGGCCCCGTACGCGGCGAGCGGATCGGCGCCGGTGCCGACCAGGAACAGGGCGCCGATGAGGAGCCCGGCGACGACGGAGAAGGTGACAGGGGAGCGCAGTGCTCCCTTGATACGAGCCACGGCCATGTCAGTCTCCGTCCGGCGCGGGGTCGTGGAGCGGGGCGGTGGTCCGGGCCGGCACCTCGACCGCCGCACCTGCGGAGGCCGTCGTGTCCGCCGTCGGCCCCGCGCCCGCGGGGCTCTTTGTGCCTGCGGCTGTCTCCGCGTCCGCGGGGGCGGAAGCGTTCGCGGAAGGTGGGGTGCCTGCGGGCGCCGTCGGCGCCGGGCCTGCGGCCGTCGCCGAGCCGGTGGGGTCCGCCGTGCTCGTGGGCGGGGCCGGGACCGTGGAGGGCGCCGGGCCCGGGGAGTGCTCCGTGCCGCCCGCCATGGCCAGGCCGAGCGTCGCCTCGTCCGCGTCCGGCCTGTCGTACGAGGCTGTCACGCGGCCCTCGTACATCACCAGGATCCGGTCGCAGAGGCCGCGGATCTCGCTCAGTTCGGCGGAGACGAGGAGCACGGCGTGGCCCGCGTCGCGATAGGCGATCAACTCGTCGTGGATGGCCTGGATCGCGCCGATGTCCACCCCGCGCGTGGGCTGCTCCACCAGCAACAGGGGCGCCCCGTGGGCCAGTTCGCGGCCGATCAGGAGCTTCTGGAGATTGCCGCCCGACAGGGCGGAGGCCGGCCCGTCGGGCGTGGACGCCTTGATGCCGAAGCGCTCCACGAGCTCGCGCGCGTGGGAGCGTACGGCCGACGGGGGCAGCAGGCCGTGCCGCGAGGACAGCGTGGTGCGGTGGTGTCCCATGGCGAGGTTGTCCACGACGGAGGCCGCGGGTGCGGTGCCCACCGCGTGACGGTCCTCCGGAACGTACGCGAGGCCCTTCGCACGCCGCTCGGTGGCCGAGGCGCGCGTGATGTCCTCGCCCCGCAGTCCGACCCGCCCGGCGGTGACCGGCCGCAGCCCGGCGAGCGTCTCGACGAGCTCGCTCTGGCCGTTGCCCGCGACGCCCGCGATGCCGACGATCTCCCCGGCACGCACGGACAGCCGGACGTCGTGCACGCCCGCCGTGCTGAGCCCTTCGACGTCCAGCACGACGTCACCGGGCGTGCCCGGCGGGTGGACGCGGTCCAGTTCGACGGCGCGGCCGGTCATCGCGGCCGCGATCCCGGCGCCGCTCGTGTCCGCCGTACGCAGCCGGGCGACGACCCGCCCGTCCCGCAGCACGGTCACGTTGTCGCTGACTTCGAGCACCTCACGCAGCTTGTGCGTGACAAGGATCACCGTGCGCCCCTGCGCGGTCAGCGATCTGAGCACCACGAACAGGGCGTCGGCCTCGGCGGGCGTCAGCACCGCCGTCGGCTCGTCGAGGATGAGCGTACGGGCCCCGCGGTGCAGCAGCTTGAGAATCTCCACGCGCTGCCGAAGCCCGACCGGCAGGTCGCCGACCCGGCGGTCCGGGTCGACGGCGAGCCCGTGCTCGGCGGCGAGTTCGCGAACCCGGCGCCGCGCCGTGGCCCGGTCCAGCAGACCGAAGCGGCGCGGCTCGGCCCCGTAGACGACGTTCTCGGCGACCGTCAGCGAGTCGAACAGCTTGAAACTCTGGTGGACCATGCCGAGCCCGGCGGCCATCGCGGCACTCGGGCTGCCGAAGGACACCTCGCGCCCGTCGACACGTATCGACCCCGAGTCCGGCCGCTCCATCCCGTACAGGACCGACATCAGCGTGGACTTGCCCGCGCCGTTCTCGCCCATCAGCGCGTGGATCTCACCGCGCCGGACCGTCAGGTCGACCGAGTCGTTGGCGAGGGTGCCGGGGAAACGCTTGGTGATCCCGCGGAGCTCGACGGCCGGGGGCAGTGCGGCGACGGCCGTCGGCGCCCCCTCGGGGACACCGACGCCCGCGGCCGGAACGTCACTTGGCGGCGGGGTCATCGACCGTCAGCTCTCCGGACACGATCTGGTCGCGCAGCGCCTCGACCTTCTTCAGTACGTCCTTGTGCTCGGCGATCACGCACTTCGACGACTCCACCCCGTCCTCGAGGCCCGTCAGGCTGATGCCGCCCTCCTTGAGGCCGTACGAGACGGTCTTGCCGGCCTTGCCCTTGAGGACCTGCTCGATGCCCTCCTGCACGGCGACGTCGGTCTTCTTGATCACGTTGTCGACGACGGTGCCGGGAGCGGCCGTGCACTGGTTGACGTCGACGCCGTACGCGTACGCCTTCTTCGCCTCGGCCGCCTCGAAGACGCCGTAGTTGCCGGCCGCGGCCGCCGCCATGATCTGGTCGGCGCCCTTGGCGAGCAGCGAGTTCGCCTGCTCCTTGGCGCGTGCCGAGTCGTCGAACGGCGACTGGCCGCCGACGAAGCGGGTGCTCGCGGTCGTCTTCGGGGCGACCTTCTCGGCGCCGGCCGCGAACGGGTCGCTGTAGCGCCGGAACTGCGGGGTGTCGAGCACGTCCACCGCCCCGACCTTGCCGCTCTCGCTGAGCAGACCGGCCTCGGCGCCCGCCAGGTAGACACCCTCGTGCTCACGGAAGACGGCGCAACTCACGTTCGCGTACGTCTTCTTCGTGCAGGCGTCGATCACCAGGAACTGCTGCTCGGGGTGGGCCTCGGCCTGCTGTGCGACCGTGTCGGCGAACTCGAAGCCGATCAGCACGACGACGTCCGGCGCGGCGTCGACCGCGGCCTGCACGTTCTGCTGCTGCGAGGCGGGGTCGGAGGACTGGTAGACCTTCTGCGACCCGTCGTGCGCCTTGGCCGCGGTCTTCAGGCCGTCGACGGCCAGCTTCAGGAACTCGTTCTGCCCGACCGGGTCCGGCGTCACCAGCGTGAAGGACGGGCCGCCGTTCTTGGCGCCGGAGGACGAGCCGTCGTCCTTCGCGGCGGCGTTGCAGCCGGTGGCCGCCGCGGCGAGCAGCGCGGTGGCGAGGGCGGCGAGGCGGAGCGAGCGGGATCTGTGGGTACGGGGCATGGGAGCGGCCTTCCGGGAAGCTGCGTGCGGCGGTGCGCGCTCGACGAGCGGGAACGCCGAGAGGCGAGCGCGGGGCGAGGAGAGAAGCACGGGGGACGCCGGAGCAGGAGCCGGCGTCTCGGCGGTCAGCGTCGACAGCCGTCGCTTGCGCAGTGGCCGTGGTCGAGGAAGCGGCGCGTCGTCAGCAACAACACGTCCTCCTTCACATCGGCCTTCAGGGCTGCGGGTGCTGGACTGTAACACCGGTTTCCGGACATCCGCCCGGTTGTCTCGAACTGTGGTTCTTCGAGGTCATGTACGGTGTCGCGCATCTTCGGAACATCAGGAGTGTCCCGCCATGCCCCAGGAACTGCGCGCTGTCGACTGGACCGGAAACAGCCTCGCGCTCATCGACCAGACGGTTCTCCCGCACCGCACCGAGACCCGCCGAGTCCGCGACGTGGACGACCTCGTGGACGCGATCCGGCGGCTCGTCGTGCGGGGGGCGCCCGCGATCGGGGCGGCGGGTGCGTACGGGGTGGCGCTCGCGATGCTCCAGGGGGAGCGCGAGGGATGGTCGCGCGAGGAGGTGCTCGCGGCCGTGGCGCGCGTCCGTGCGGCGCGGCCCACCGCGGTGAACCTCATGGTGTGCGTCGACCGGGTGCTGACCCGCTTCGACGACGGGCTCGACGCGGTGCTCGCCGAGGCGGCCCAGGTGCAGCGCGAGGACGTGGCGGCGAACCGGGCGATGGGGGCGTTCGGGGCGGACTGGCTGCTCAAGCGGGTCGGCGGGGACCGGCCACTGCGGGTACTGACCCACTGCAACACCGGGGCGCTGGCCACGGCGGGATGGGGCACCGCGCTCGGTGTCATCCGTGAACTGCACGCCCGGGGACGGCTCGAGGTCGTGTACGCCGACGAGACGCGGCCCCTGCTGCAGGGGTCGCGGCTGACCGCCTGGGAGCTGGTCCAGGAGGGGATCCCGCACTTCGTCCAGGCGGACGGGGCCGCCGCCGGGACGATCCTGCGGGGCGAGGTCGACGCGGCGGTGGTCGGCGCGGACCGGATCGCCGCCAACGGCGACACGGCGAACAAGGTGGGCACGGTGGGGGTCGCACTGGCGTGCGCCGACGCGGGGGTGCCGTTCCTCGTGGCCGCGCCCACGACGACGGTCGACCTCTCCACGGCGACGGGGTCCGACATCCACATCGAACTGCGGGGTGAGGACGAGGTGTTGGAGTGGTCCGGGGTGCGGACGGCTCCGGCCGAGTCCCGTGGGCACAACCCTGCGTTCGACGTGACCCCGGGACGCCTCGTCACGGGGTTGGTCACCGAGCGGGGCGTGTTGGAGGTGTCCGCGGGGGAGTTGCCGGGGGACCGGCTGCGCTAGGGCGTGGCCGGGTCAGGGAGGAGGGGGCGTGGCCTCGGCCCCTCTCCTCCTCCCTCCCGCGTGAACCCCGGTCAGCGGCCCGTGAGTTCCAGCTCCAGGAGCCACTCCACGACCTCCGTGTGGTGGCGTGCCCGGCGAGGGTCGTCGCCCCACACGTACAGGCCGTGGCCGGCCACGACCACCGCCGGCATCCGCGGGTCGCGGGCCGCCTCCAGGCGGTCGCCGAGGACCTTCATGTCCTGGCTGTTGGCGATGACGGGAAGGGTGACCTCCACGTCGTGCGCGGGCTGGCCGACCCCCTTGAGCATCTCCAGGTCCTTGAGGACGATCCCGCCGGGCGAGCGCCGGCCCAGCGCCACCGACGCCACCGTGTGCACGTGCACCACGGCGCCCGCGCCGGTCAGGGCGGCCACGCGCGCGTGCAGCGCGGCCTCGGCGGACGGCCTGCCGCCGCTCACCGCCGCGCCCTCGGCGTCGACCAGGACGACGTCCGCGGGCGTCAGTTCACCCTTGTCGTGGCCGCTGGCGGTGACCGCGAGCCGCAGCGGGTCGCGGGAGAGCACCACCGACAGGTTCCCGGAGGTGCCGCGCATCCAGCCGAAGGAGGCGAAGCGGGCGGACTCGGCGGCGAGGACGGCGCCCGCCTCCTCCAGATCGAGTGTGCTGATGTCGGTGCTCACGTCGTGCTCCCTGAAGTGCTGATGCTGATCTCGTCGAACGTCCCCGCCTGCGCGTGGTCACCGACGCCCTGCTCGTAGTACGGCTCCCCGGGCCGCCGGATCCCGACGGTGTGCCAGCCCGCCTCGCGGGCCGCGTCCAGTTCGCCCGGCCGGTCGGACAGGAACAGGAGACGGCCTGCCGCCACGCCGGCCGATCCGGCGATACGGCGGTAGGACTCCGGCTCCTGCTTGGGCCCCGCGTTCTCGGTGTCGTACAACCCGTCGACGAGCGGCAGCAGATCACCGTCCGGGCTGCTCGCGAACCACGCGCGCTGCGCGGCCACGGACCCGGACGAGTACACGAGCAGCCGTACGCCGTCACGGTGCCAGCGGCGCAGTACCGGCACCACGTCGTCGTAGAAGTGGGAGACCAGGTCGCCCTGCGCGAACCCCTCGGACCAGATGAGGCCCTGAAGGGTCTTCAGGGGGGTGGCCTTCACGTCCTCGTCGAGCCACTCGGCGAGCGCCTTCTCGACCCGTACGGCGTCGGCGTCCGGCTCGCCGAGCAGTTCGCGCACCTGGGCGAGTGCCCGCAGCACGTCCGGATCGTCGCTCCGCTCCGTCAGCAGCGCTCCGAAACGGGAGCGCGAGTACGGGTAGAGCACGTCGACGACGAAGCCCGTGGCGCTCGTGGTGCCCTCGATGTCGAGCACCACGGCGTCCACGTCGACCGCCGGCCGGGGGCTCACGCCGCGGACCGGTCCCGCTCGTACCCCGCCGCGATGGTGTCGTAGTCGGGGAAGCGGCCGGCGATGGCCGAGCCGGTGAAGCTGCCGATCCAGCCGTCCTCCTCGTGGAAGAAGCGGATCGCGGTGAACGCCGGCGACGTCCCCATGTCGAACCAGTGCGTCGTGCCGCGCGGCACACCCAGCAGGTCGCCCTTCTCGCAGAACACGGCGTGCACCTCGCCGTTCACGTGCAGATAGAAGATCCCGGAGCCCGAGACGAAGAACCGGACCTCGTCATCGTCGTCGTGCGTGTGCTCCTGGAGGAACTTCTCCCGCGCGGCCTTCGCCTTCACGGGGTACTCCGGGTCGTCGCTCGGGTGCAGCCCGAGGACGTCGACCGTGGTGAAGCCCTCCTCGGCGTTGAGCCGGTCGATCTCCGGTCCGTACGCGGCGAAGACGGTGTCGCTGTCGGCGTCCGCGGGGACGTCCTCGCGGACCGGCCACTGTTCGTACCGCACACCGAGCGGAGCGAGCGCGGCGGCGATCTCGACGGGGTCGGAGGTGCGGCGCACCGTCGTCCCGGGACCGGACTCGGGCCACGTGGTCAGCAGGGTCATGGGAGCAACTCCAGGAGTGAGGAGGGGCGAAGAGGAAAGGACGCGGGACGGAGGAGCGCGGTGGACGCCTGTCCGGATGGTGGACAGGCGGCCGGACCGGTCGACGAGGGAGGGGCACGGTGCCGCGCGGCGGGCGGCGGACCGAAGAGGGGATCAGCAGGGGATCCGGACCTGTGGTCAGCCGCGACACGCCGCGCCGGTACAGCGTCGCATCGCTGTCGCGCCTGGTGTCGTCATCGGAACCTCACTGTCCCGGGTCGGGTGCCGGTCCCGAGATCGTAACTCCGGACCGGCACTCGGCCGAGTGTGACGAACTTGTTGTCTCAACCACTGAGAAACCGGTCCCAATACTTTGACGGCTGGCTGGAATCGTTCTCATGATCTGCGTATGAAGACGCTGCTGCTCGTGCGGCGGCTGTACGTGGACTTGCTCCGGTCGACCACAGCACGCTGTCGCTGACCTGATCCGGAGCGCCCCGGACGCCTCCGCACCACGGGATCCCCACCGGTACCCGTGACGCCTACGAGGTCTTCCGGCGCCCGCGGCCGTGGCTGGATTCCGGCCCCCGCCCGGCGCTCCGGACCCGCGCCCCCGCACGCCCTCTTCATCCCCCTCTGCACCGCTCCTGGAGCCGTCATGTCCCGTACCCGTCTGCCGCTCGCCGCGCTCTCGCTGGCATCCGTCTCCGCCCTGCTCCTCGCGGGCTGCTCGCAGTCCTCCAACGCCTCGGAGACGGCCGGCGACTCCGCCGCGTCGGCGTCCGCCGCCACCGGCAAGAAGCCCGCGCCCTTCAGCGAGGGCAGGGTCAAGGTCGCCCTGGTCCGGCAGAGCGGCGCCGGCGACTACTTCGAGCAGTGGGGCAACGGAGCCAAGGCCCAGGCCAAGGCCCTCGGCATCGACCTGACGGTGTACGACGCCCAGGCGGACAATGCCAAGCAGGCCACCGACCTCTCCTCGGCCATCAACTCCGGGGCCCGGGCGATCATCGTCGATCACGGCTTCCCGGCCACGATCCAGCCGGAGATCGACAAGGCGGTGAAGAAGGGCATCAAGGTCGTCGTCTACGACGTGGAGACCGCCACCAAGGGTGTCGTCTCCACCAAGCAGGACGACGCCAGCATGGCCCAGGCCGTCCTCGACGTGATGGCCGGCGAACTCGGCAAGGACGCGAAGGTCGGCTACGTCAACGTCGCCGGTTACGCCGCCCTCGACAAGCGCGACAGCGTGTGGAAGAAGACGGCCGACGCCAACGGCTGGAAGCAGCAGTTCAAGGTCGGCAAGGTCACCGACTCCACGGCCACCGACAACGTGCCCCTGGTCAGCGCCGCCCTCACCCAGCACTCGGACGTGGCGGGCGTCTTCGCCCCGTACGACGAACTCGCCAAGGGCACCGTCCTCGCCGTCCAGAACAAGAAGCTCCAGGACCGGGTGAAGGTCTTCGGCGCGGACGTCTCCAACGCCGACATCCAGAACATGACCGCCAAGGGCAGCCCCTGGGTCGCCACGGCGGGCACGGACCCGTCGGCGGTCGGCGCGGCCGTCGTCCGCACCGCCGCCCTGGAACTCGCCGGCGAGCTGAACAAGACCTCGGTCGAGTTCCCGGCCGTCGCGATCACCCAGGACTTCCTGAAGAGCAAGGGCATCGGGAACATGGACCAGCTGCGCAAGGCGCTGCCCGCACTGAACCTCGCCAAGGTCAGCACGGCCGACTGGATCCCCAATGTCGCCCACTGACTCACCCACTGAGTCACCCGCTGGCTCGCCCACTGACCCACCCGCCGGCCCACCCGAGGGCCGTGTGGCGGTGCGGCTGCGTGGGGTCGGCATGGCCTTCGGCGGCCGCACCGTCCTGGAGTCCGTCTCGCTGGACATCGCACCGGGCAGCGTCGTCGCGCTGCTGGGCGCCAACGGCGCGGGCAAGTCCACCCTGATCAAGATCCTCTCCGGGGTGCACACCGACCACAGCGGGGAGGTCGAGGTGAACGGCGAACCCGCCGCCCTCCGGTCCCCGCTCGACGCCCGCCGACTGGGCATCCAGACCGTGCACCAGCGGATCGGTGAGGGCATCGTCCCCGGCCTGACCGTCGCCGAGAACCTGGTCTTCGAGGAGCTGGCCAGGCAGCGGGGCAACCCGTTCCTCGACGGGCGCAGGCTGCTGGCCCGCGCCCGGGAGATCCAGTCGGCGCTCGACCTCGGCTGGAGCGACACGGTCCTCAAACGGGACGTCACCGAACTCGGCATCTCCGACCGGCAGTTGCTCATCCTGGCCCGGGCCCTCGCGACCAGTCCGAGGCTCCTCGTCCTCGACGAGCCGACCTCGGCCCTCTCCGCCGCCGAGGCCGAGCGCCTGTTCACGCTCGTCGAGCGGATGCGGGACGACGGCATCGCCGTCCTGTACGTCTCCCACCGCCTCGGCGAGATCGACGCCCTGGCCGACCGGCTGGTCGTCCTGCGGGACGGCCGTCTCACCGAGGACCAGTCCAAACCCTTCGACTGGGACCGCGCGCTGCGCGCCATGCTCGCGCAGTCCCAGGGCGCGGAGACGGCCCGTCCCGCGGACGCCCGGCAGGGTATCGGCCCCGGCTCGGGTGAGATCGCCGTCTCACTGCGGGGCGTACCGCTGCTCCCCGGTCACCCTCCCCAGGACCTGGACCTGCGGGCGGGTGAAGTCACCGGTGTGGTCGGTCTGCTGGGGGCGGGCAAGACGGAGCTGGCCCGCGGTCTCTTCGGCGCCGAGCCGTTCCCGAGCGGGACCGTGGAGCTGGACGGCACGCCGTACGCGCCCCGCCGCCCCGCCGACGCGATCCGGCGCGGAGTGCACCTCGTCCCCGAGGACCGCCACGCCGACGCACTCGTCCCCGGCTGGTCGCTGGCCCAGAACATCTCGCTGCCCTTCCTCAGGAGCCTCTCCACCACGGGGCTGGTGAGCCGGCGCAGGGAGAACGCCCTCGGCCGCGACACCATCGAGCGGCTCGGCGTCGTCGCCCGCGACGAACACAGCGCCGTGGAGGAGCTGTCCGGCGGCAACCAGCAGAAGGTCGTTGTCGGCCGCTGGCTCGCCGAACGCCCCCGCGTCCTCATCCTGGACGAGCCGTTCCGAGGCGTGGACATCGGAGCCCGCCGTGACATCGGCCGCCGCGCCCGGGCCCTCGCCGCCGAGGGAGCCGCCGTCGTCGTCCTGTCCGCCGACGTCGACGAGGTGCTGGAGGTCGCCGACCGGGTCGTCGTCCTCGCCGCGGGGGAGATCCACCTCGACGCGTACGGACAGGACGCGGAGCGCGACCGCGTCATCCAGACCATCTCGGCGTCCGTCTGATGCCGGCCGCACGGAAAGCCACCCCAGGAAGCACGCCATGACCCTCACCCGGAGCACCGAGGTGCCCACCAAGGCGGCGGCCCCGCCCGCGACCTCCACCGGTCTGCGCGTCCAGAGCGCCGTCATCAAGTACGGCTTCATCTTCGTCACCGTCACGCTCTTCACGTACTTCGCGCTCAGCGAGCCGTCCTTCCGGGACTCCGCGACGCTTCTCGACACCCTCCGGTACGTCTCCGTCGCCGCGATCCTCGGCCTGGGCGTGACCCTCACCATGGCCGTCGGCGGAATGGACATGTCCGTCGGCGCCGTCGCCGGGCTCGGCGTCACGGTCGCCGCCAAGACGATGGTCACGTACAACCAGGTCGGCCTGGTCGCGATCCTCGCCGTCGTCGCGGCGGGCGCGCTCGCCGGACTGCTCAACGCGCTGCTGATCGTCGTCCTGAAGATCCCCGACATGCTGGCCACGCTCGGCACCATGTTCGTGATCCAGGGCACCAAACTCATCCTCGTCGACGGCCAGTCCATCACCCCCGGCATGACCCAGTCGGACGGCAGCACGGCGCCGGGGAAGTTCACCGACGGGTTCCTGCGCATCGACCGGGGCACGGTCCTCGGCATCCCCATCTCGGTGCTGATCTTCGGCGCGCTCACGGTCGTCGCCTGGGTGTTCCTCGCCCGCACCCGCTGGGGCCGCGTCCTGTACGCGATCGGCGCCAACCCGGAGGCCTCCCGGCTGGCCGGCATCCGCGTCGGCGCCTACCGGGCCCTCGCCTACGTCCTGTCCGGTGTCCTCGCCTCGATCGGCGGCCTCATCCTCGCGGCCCGCATCGGCCAGGGGGACGTCTCGGCCGGAACCTCCCAGCTGCTGGAGGCGGTGGCGGTCGCCCTGGTCGGCACCTCCGTCCTCGGCCGGGGCCGCCCGAACGTCTGGGGCACCGCCCTGGGCGCCGTCCTGATCGGCATCATCACCACCGGCCTGACCATCAAGGGCCTGCCCTACTACACCCAGGACGTCGTCGAGGGCGCGGTGCTCATCCTCGCCCTGGTCTTCAGTTTCACCCTGTCCAAGCGCCGCACCGCATAAGGGAGTTCACATGGGCTACCGCATCCTGGAGACCGAGGACGTGCCCGCGTACCTGCGCGAGCGCGGCCACTGGGACGACCTCGGCGACATCCGGGTCCGCGAGGTCTCCGACGGCAACATGAACCGGGTGTTCCTCGCGTCGAACGACGACGGCACCCACCGCCTCGCCGTGAAGCAGGCCCTGCCCTGGGTCCGGGTCGCGGGCCCCTCCTGGCCGATGAGCCCCGATCGCGCCGACGCCGAGGCCCGCGCCTACGCGCAGGTCGCCAGGGTCGCCCCGGACAAGATCCCGGTGATCCACGGCTACGACGCCGAGAACCACGCCCTCGTCATGGAGGACATGTCCGACCTCGAGGTGCTGCGCACGGTCCTCAACGAGGGCGGCTCCTACGGCCCGGACACCTCGCGCCGGGTCGGCGAGTTCGTCGCCCAGCTCGCCTTCGCCACCAGCGACTTCGGCATGCCGTCCGCCGAGCGCAAGGCCTTGATCGCGGCCTCCGTGAGCCCTGAACTGTGCAAGATCACCGAGGACGTGGTCCTCTCCGAGCCGTACGTCGAGCACGAGCACAACCACTGGCACCCCGGGCTCGACGACCTCGCCGCCGAGTTCCGCGCCGACACCCGCCTGCGCACCGAGGTCGCCGACCTGCGCCACACCTTCATGACGTCCGCGCAGGCACTGCTCCACGGTGACCTGCACACCGGCAGCGTCATGGTCGGCGAGCGCGAAGGCGCCCCGGTGATACGGGTCTTCGACCCCGAGTTCTCCTTCGTCGGCCCGATCGGCTACGACCTCGGCCTCTACTGGGCCAACGTCCTCGTCGCCCGGGAACGGGCGCGGGCCCTCGGCACGGTCACCGACCACCAGGAGCAACTCCGCCTGTCCTGGGAGGGGTTCGAGCAGGAGTTCCGCCGGCTGTGGCCGACCCGCGTCGACACCTTCTTCGACGACGCCTACCTCGACCGCTTCCTGCGCCGCGTCCGGACGGACTCGGTGGGCTTCGCGGGCACCGAGATCGTGCGCCGCGTCATCGGCTTCGCCCACCTCACCGACCTGACGACCCTGCCGGACCCGGTGCCCGCCTCACGCGGTGCCCTGCTGCTCGGCCGTGAACTCATCCTGCGCCGAACGGAGTTGACGCACCCGGAGGACATCGGGGGGTGAACGGCACGCGGCCGGCGTGGTGACGGACCCGCGGGGCGGCCGGGCCCGGTCGCGCGGTTCCCCGCGCCCCCACGGAACCCGCGGCCGGCCACGACAACCGCATCGGCCCGGAACGGTCAACACGTGTGTCGATGCTGTGAGTTCGGGTGACGGCGAGGGCCCGGACAGTGACAATCCGTCCATGGACACGTTACGGGGCGGCCGGGACGGACGGGACGGCCGGGACGGGCAGGGCGGCCGGGACGAGTGGAAGCCACCGTCCGAAATACGCAACATCGTGCGGGACAGCACGGTCGAGTACCTCGTCCAGGCCGGACACATCCACGGCGACCTCGTCGTCAACCTGCCACCCCCGCGCGAGCCGGTCGACACCGCCGCGGAGGAACTGGCCCGAGCCGTACGCGCCCAGTGGTCGGCCGAGGTGGCCGCCTGGGAACTCGGCGACATCGAGGGCCCGCTCGCCGTGCGATGGCTCGCCCGCTGGGGCGTACCGGCCGCGGACGGCACCGGAGAGCGGCCGGTGCGCAGCGACCGGCTCGGCGACGTCGCCGACACCCTCCTCGCCCTCGGCACCCGCCGGCTCCTCGTGCTCGGCGGACCCGGCTCCGGCAAGTCGACCCTGCTCGCCATGACCGTCGTGCTGCTCGCCGGGCGCCACCTCGGCGACGTGACCCGCCGCGTCCCGGGCGACCGGGGCGTACCCGTCCCGCTGCTCCTGTCGCTGGAGTCGTGGCACGCCGAGACCGTGTCGTTCCGCGACTGGCTGGTCGGCCGTCTCACCGAGGACCACCCCGGACTGCCCCGGGTGGCCGGCGCGCATCCGGCCCGCCGTCTCGTACGCGACGGCCGCGTGCTCCCCGTACTCGACGGCCTCGACGAACTGCCCGCCCACCGCCGGGCCGCCGTCGTCCGCGAACTCAACGCCGCACCCAGGGAGTTGGGTTTCGTCCTGGCCTCCCGCACACCGGAGTACCGGGCACTTGCCGTGCGGGTCGCGGGCGCCTCCGACATCGAGGCACTCCCGGTGGGACCGCGCGACGCCGCGGTCCATCTGCTGCGCACGGCCGACGAGGCGCGGCACGAGCAGTGGGGGCCGGTCCTCGACGAACTCGCCGACCACCCCGAGGGACCGCTAGGCCGGGCCCTGTCCACGCCGCTGATGATCTGGCTCGCCCGGCGCGCCCACCGCCCGGTCCACACCGACCCGGCCCGGCTCGCCGACCACACCTGGCTGCCCACCCGGGAAGCCGTCGAGAGACACCTGATGGACGCGGTGATCCCGGCCGCCTTCGAGCCCGGCGCCCACGACACCGAGCGGCTGCACGCGCCGGGCCACTGGAACCCGGCGCGGGCCAGGGGCTGGCTCACGTTCCTCGCCCGCGAGCTGGAACGCCGTCGCACCGGCGAGTTCGCGTGGTGGCGGCTGAGCAGGGCCAGGGCCGCCCGGCTCCTCTCGCTGCCGACCCTGGTGGTCCTGTGCATCGTGCTCGCCGAGTCGATGATGACGGCGGTGACCTGGGTCGAGGACACCTACAGCGACTCGTACCAGCTCAACATCGAGGCATTCGACCGGAACTACCTGTTCGGCGCCGCCGTCATGGCCACCGGCATCCAACTCGCCACGCTCCGGTGGTTCGGCGACCGCTTCTGGGAACCGCGCCGCAGGGCCAACCCCTTCAGAACCGGTGCGGCACTGCGCTCCGCGTCCAGGGCGGCCTCCGTGCGCCGGGCCCTGGCCTCCCTCGCCATCCTCGTGGTGCCCAGCACGCTGCTCCTGCTCGTGGCCCGGGGCAGTTACCACGCCGACGCGTTCACGGCGCAGGCCGTCCTCGGGTTCATCGTGCCCACGATCGTGATGCTCATGATCGCCGCGCCGGCCGACACGGTCGACGCGGTGACCCCGGACGAACTGCTGGCGGGCGAGCGCCGTGCCGCGCTGCTCACCCTCGGGGTGGTCGCCCCGCTGATCGGTCTGGGCTGCGGACTGCACAGCCTGCTGACCGACCACGGCACGGTCGACTTCTGGGTCGCCTTCACGAAGGGCATGACGGGCGCCGTGATCGTGCTCGTGGCCCTGAGCCCCTGGTGCATGTGGGTGGTGTCCAAGGCATGGCTCGCCGTGCTCGGCCGGGTGCCCTGGTCCCTGATGGAGTTCCTGCGGGACGCGCACGGCGGAGGACTGCTCCAGCGGTACGGAGGTACGTACCGCTTCCGCCACCTCAGGCTCCAGGAACACCTGTCCGGCCGCCCGGCCGCCGCACCCCTGCTCCCGGCCCCGGGGCAGGGCCCCCTGCCGCCCACCGGCCCGTGGCCGGCCGCCGCTGCGGCGGGCCCGCAGGGGACACTCGCCACCGCCGGCCCGGACGGGACCTCAGCCGCCACCCCTCCCCGGCAGCCGTTCACGGTGAGCGGCCCCCAGCAACCCGGCCTCCGGCAATCCCACTCCCGGCAATCCGGTCTCCAGCAGCCCCTGCGACCGCGTCCCGCCGAGCCGTCGCCCCGGTTCGCCGACATCCTCGACAACCCGCCGTCCATGCGCGACGTGCCCGGCTACACCGTCGTGTCCGACGAGCACGCGTACGTCATGAAGGGCCGCAACCGCCGCATGCCGGTGGGCCATTGGCCGCTGTGTCTGCTCTTCATGGCGCTCGCGGCGGTGCGGATGGCCGCGACGGGGGACTGGGACAACGCGAGGGGCTGGACCAGCGTGCTGTTCTGGCCCGCCGTCGCCGCGTTCTTCAACGCGGTCGCGTTCATGCTGCCGAAGGAGCGCCGCGCCCTGCGGATCGACCACTGGGGGATCGCCGCCTCGACGGGCCGCCGCTCCGTGACGTACCCCTGGCAGGACGTCCTCGCGGTGCGCGTCCGCCAGGTGTACGCCCGAGGCCGCTACCAGCGCGTCTACGGACCGCACGTACGGCTCGCGCCGGATGCGCCGCAGCCGCCGCGGCCGTTCCGGGGACGGGACGGCTGGGCCCTGGTGATGGCGCTGCACGTCCGCGAGAGCATGCCCCCTGACATCGTCGAGGCCCTCGCCCGCTTCTCCGGCGGACGCTGGCAGGGCTGACTCGGAGGCAGGCGGGCAGGTAGGCGGGCGCGCACGCCGAGGGGCGGCTGCCTGTCCGGCAGCCGCCCCTCGCCCAACGCCCTGTGCCGCGCTGGGTCTACTTCTTGTCGAGCAGGTCCTGCACCTTGCCCCGCACCTCGTCGTCCGCGAGCCCGCGGATCGTCAGGGTCGTACGGCGGCGCAGCACGTCGTCCGCCGTCTCGGCCCACTCGTTGTCACGGGCGTACACGACCTGCGCCCAGATCTCGGGAGCGTCCTCGTGCACGCGCTCGGCCAGCTCCGGGTTGTCGCTCGCGAGGCGGGCGATGTCGAAGGCGAGCGAGCCGTAGTGCGTCGCCAGGTGCCTGGCGGTGTCGGCTCCCATGCGCGGGCCGGGCGCCGAGCCGTCGACCAGGAGCCGGTGCGCGACCGCGCGCGGGTTGGCGACACCCGGCAGCGGCAGCTTCTTCGGCAGCGCGGAGACCGGCTCGAAGTCCTCGCCGAGCGGACGGCCCGGCAGCGACTCCAGCTGCTTCATGACGGTCCGGCCGATGTGCCGGAACGTCGTCCACTTGCCGCCCGCGACGGACAGCATGCCGCCCCGGCCCTCGGTGACGACCGTCTCCCGCTTGGCCTTCGACGTGTCGCCGGGGCCGCCCGGCAGCACGCGCAGCCCGGCGAAGGAGTACGTGATCAGGTCACGGGTGAGCTGCTTGTCCCGGATGGAGAACGCGGCCTCGTCCAGGATCTGGGCTATGTCCTTCTCGGTGACCGAGACGTCCGCGGGGTCGCCCTCGTACTCCTCGTCGGTCGTGCCGAGCAGCAGCATGTCCTCCCAGGGGAGGGCGAAGGTGATGCGGTACTTGTCGATCGGGGTGGCCAGCGCGGCCTTCCAGGGGGAGGTGCGCTTGAGAACCAGGTGCGCGCCCTTCGACAGGCGGATGGACGGCGCCCCGTTCTCGTCCTCCATCTTGCGCAGGTGGTCGACCCACGGCCCGGTCGCGTTCAGCACGAGACGTGCGGACACACCGAACTCGTCGCCGGAGAGCCGGTCCCTGAGCTCCGCACCGGTCACCCGGCCCCGGGTGAAGCGCAGGCCCGTGACCTCGGCGTGGTTCAGCACGGTGGCGCCGGAGTCGACGGCCGCGCGGACCGTCATCAGCGCCATGCGGGAGTCGTTCATCTGGTCGTCGCCGTAGACGGCCACGGCCTTCAGGTTGTCCGTACGCAACTCGGGCACGTCCTGCGCGGCCTTCGACGGCGACAGCAGATGGCCGACGCCGTCACCGAAGGCCGACAGGGCCGAGTACGCGAAGACACCCGCGCCCAGCTTCGCCGCGCCGTGCGGCCCGCCCTTGTACACGGGGAGGTAGAACGTGAGCGGATTCGCCAGGTGGGGGGCCACCTGACGGGAGACCGCACGGCGCTCGAAGTGGTTCTCCGCCACCAGCTTCACCGCGCCGGTCTGCAGGTAGCGCAGACCGCCGTGGAGAAGCTTGGAGGAGGCGGAGGAGGTCGCGCCGGCGAAGTCGCCGGCGTCGACCAGGGCCACCCGCAGGCCCGACTGAGCGGCATGCCAGGCGGTGGAGATGCCCAGGATCCCGCCACCGATCACCAGGAGGTCGTAGGTCGCCTTGGACAACTGCTCGCGGGTCTCGGCGCGGCCCACTGCCTTCACGGTGAACGCGGCGGAGCCGCCCGCCGGGTGCGTCCCAAGAGCCGGGACACTCTGCAGGGTGGTCATTGCGAATTACTCCTCGTCCTCGATCCAGCCCATGGTCCGCTCGACGGCCTTGAGCCAGCTCTTGTACTCACGGTCACGGGTCTCCGCGGCCATGTTCGGGGTCCATTCCGCGGCCCGGCGCCAGTTGGCGCGCAGGTCCTCGGTGTTGGTCCAGAAGCCGACGGCGAGACCGGCGGCGTAGGCGGCGCCGAGGCAGGTGGTCTCGGCGACCATCGGGCGCACCACGGGGGCGTCCAGGACGTCGGCCAGGGTCTGCATCAGCAGGTTGTTGGAGGTCATGCCGCCGTCGACCTTGAGGGCCGTGAGCTCGACGCCGGAGTCCTTCGTCATGGCGTCGCTGATCTCACGGGTCTGCCAGGCCGTGGCCTCCAGGACGGCGCGCGCGATGTGCGCCTTGGTGACGTACCGGGTCAGGCCGGTGATCACACCGCGGGCGTCGGGACGCCAGTACGGGGCGAACAGACCGGAGAAGGCCGGCACGAAGTACGCGCCGCCGTTGTCCTCGACCGACAGCGCGAGGGTCTCGATCTCGGCGGCGGACTTGATCAGGCCCATCTGGTCGCGCATCCACTGGACGAGCGAGCCGGTGACGGCGATGGAGCCCTCGAGGGCGTAGACCGGCTTCTGGTCGCCGATCTGGTAGCCGACGGTGGTCAGCAGGCCGCTGTAGGAGTTGATGAGCTTGTCACCGGTGTTCATCAGCATGAACGTGCCGGTGCCGTACGTGGACTTGGCCTCGCCCTCGGAGAAACAGGTCTGGCCGAAGAGGGCCGCCTGCTGGTCGCCGAGCGCGGAGGCGACGGGGATGCCGCCGAGCAGGTCGCCGAGCCTGCCGCCGGTGATCTCGCCGTACACCTCGGCGGAGGAGCGGATCTCGGGCAGCATCGCCAGCGGGACACCGATCGACTCGGCGATCTTCTCGTCCCACTGCATGGTGTGCAGGTTCATCAGCATCGTGCGGGAGGCGTTGGTGACGTCGGTGACGTGCCGGCCGCCGTTGACACCGCCCGTCAGGTTCCAGATGACCCAGGAGTCCATGGTGCCGAAGAGGATGTCGCCGGCCTCGGCGCGCTCGCGCAGGCCCTCGACGTTGTCGAGCAGCCAGCGGGCCTTCGGGCCGGCGAAGTACGACGCGAGCGGCAGGCCGGTCTCGCGGCGGAAGCGGTCCTGGCCGACGTTGCGGCCGAGCTCGCGGCAGAGCGCGTCGGTGCGGGTGTCCTGCCAGACGAGGGCGTTGTGGACGGGCTCACCGGTGTTCTTGTCCCACAGCAGCGTCGTCTCGCGCTGGTTGGTGATGCCGATGGCCTTGATGTCGTCACGGGTGATGCCGGCCTTCTCGACGGCACTGGCGACGACCTCCTGGACGTTGGTCCAGATCTCGGCGGCGTCGTGCTCGACCCAGCCCGGCTTCGGGAAGATCTGCTCGTGTTCCTTCTGGTCGACGGAGACGATCCGGCCGTCCCGGTCGAAGACGATGCAGCGGCTGGAGGTGGTGCCCTGGTCGATGGCGGCGATGAACGGGCCGGCGGTGTGCGCGTCGGTCACGGTGTGCTCCTGAAAGTCCGTGGATAAGAGGCTGGCTTACGGCGGATTGCTTCCGGCCCCGAGCCGACGTACGCACCGGGCGGACGTACGGCTCGAAGCGGACGTACGGCTCTAAGCAAAAGCGACGTTGTAGAGGCCTGCGGCGATCGCTCCGCCGATCAGCGGACCCACGACGGGGACCCAGGCGTAGCTCCAGTCCGAACCGCCCTTGTTGGGCAGGGGCAGCAGGGCGTGCACGATGCGCGGACCGAGGTCACGGGCCGGGTTGATCGCGTATCCCGTCGGGCCACCGAGCGAGAGGCCGATGCTGACGACCACGAGGGCGGTGATCAGCGCGCCCAGGGTGCCGAGACCCTTGCCGCTGTCGTTGAGGCCCTGCGTGAGGACGGCGAGCACCAGCACGACCGTGCCGATGATCTCCGTGGCGACGTTCTGCCACGCGACCCGGACCTCCGGGCCGGTGGAGAAGACGCCGAGCACCGGGCCGGCCTTGGCCTCCCGTGCCTCCACGGACTTGGTGTCCTGCGTACCGGGGCCGCCCACGATCTCGCGGTCGGTGAGGTGTGCGAGGAACTGTCCGTAGTACGCGACCCACACGAGCGCCGCACCGATCATGGCGCCGAGGAGCTGGCCCGACCAGTAGGTCAGGACGTTGCTCCAGGCGTCGTCCTTGATGGCGATCGCGAGGGTCACGGCCGGGTTCAGGTGGGCGCCGGAGAGAGGCGCCGACGTGTAGACGGCGGTCAGCACCGCGAAGCCCCACCCGAAGGTGATGGCGAGCCACCCGGCGTTGCGCGCCTTGGAGGCCTTCAGCGTGACGGCGGCGCACACGCCACCGCCGAGCAGGATGAGTATGGCGGTACCGATGGTCTCGCCGATGAAGATGTCGGAGCTGGACACCCGCGACTCCTTTGTCCTTCGTCCAGGGGAAGCCGAACCCCGGGTCCCTCCGGTGGTCCGCGACCTCAGGTGAGGTCCTTGCCGGCCCGTGGCATTGTCACACTCTAACGCGTATTGCCGGTAGGTGTTCGACAATGCCGACCGATGGACGCGAGTCTCGCTCCGCCGTTACCACCTCGTCAAGGCCTCTGTTATCGAAAGCGCGATCGTTATTGATTGCTGTGACCTATCGATCACGAAAACGGCCGCGCACCGCGTCCGAGCAGGCACGTCCTGTGGTCGGCGGGGCACGGAGAAGGCCGGTACGTCATCGACGTACCGGCCTTCTCCGTGCGATCCCGGTTGCGGACTCCCGGGCGTCCCGGACGGGCCCGGACCGCGCGGACGGACCTCAGAACCGCCCGGCGCCCAGATCCCTGGACACCGCGCGGGCACAGTCGCGAACGGCGGCGATCAGCTCGGGACGCAGTTCGCCGTCCTTGCAGACGCGCTCCACCGCCCCCGTGACGCCCACCGCGCCGACGGGCATCCGCCGCTGGTTGTGGATCGGCGCGGCCACCGAGGCCACCCCCGTCCAGGTCTCCTCCACGTCGTCCGCGTACCCGCGCGCGCGGGTGAGGTCGAGGACGCCCTCGAACGCCTCGGGCGCGATCGTCGTGCGCACCGTGAACTCCTGGCGCTCGGCCTCCAGTACCTCGCTGTGCGCCACCGGGTCGTAGGCGGACAGGACCTTGCCCAGGGCGGTGGAGTGCAGCGGCTGCATGGCCCCGACCTCCAGCACCTGCCGGCTGTCGTCGGGCCGGAACACGTGGTGCACGATCAGTACGCCCTGCTGGTGCAGCACTCCCAGGTAGACGCTCTCACCGCTGGAGCGGGCCAGGTCGTCGGTCCACACCAGGGCGCGTGCCCGCAGTTCGTGCACATCGAGATAGGTCGTCCCCAGACGCAGCAGCTCCGCGCCCAGCTGGTAGCGGCCGGAGGCACCGTCCTGCTCGACGAAACCCTCCTGCTGCAGCGTGCGCAGTATCCCGTGGGCCGTGCCCTTGGCCAGGCCCAGCGACGAGGCGATGTCCGACAGGCCGAGCCGCCGCTCCCCGCCCGCGAGCAGCCGCAGCATCGCGGCCGCCCGTTCGAGCGACTGGATGTTCCGTGCCATCGCCGTCCTGCCCTCCGTCCCCTTGGACCGTCGGTCGGCGCTTCGCTGCCACCGTTCGGCAATGTCGAACATTACCGGTCGGCGTCGACCTCCCGCTAATGGGTGGTCGTGAGGAGTTTGCGAACGCGTCACGGCCGGTGCCGGGTACGGATCGCCCGTCCGTCCCGTGGACGCCCCTGACCCCCGGGCCCCACCGCGGGCTACCCTGACGGCGTGTGCCTTCCATGAGAAGCGCAAAGCCGACAGCCGTCGCACTCCAGGGAGCATCTTCCATGGCCTCGTTGCCGAACCCGTCCCTTCCGTCCGACTCCGCCTACAGCCGGACCCGAACAGACGCCCTTCGCGAGGCGCTCGCCACCCGGGTGGTGGTGGCGGACGGCGCGATGGGCACGATGCTCCAGGCGCAGGACCCGACCCTCGAGGACTTCGAGAACCTCGAGGGCTGCAACGAGATCCTGAACCTCACGCGCCCCGACATCGTGCGCTCCGTCCACGAGGCGTACTTCGCCGTGGGCGTCGACTGCGTCGAGACCAACACCTTCGGCTCGAACCACGCGGCCCTCGCCGAGTACGACATCGCCGACCGCGTCTACGAACTCTCCGAGTCCGGTGCCCGCATCGCCCGCGAGGTCGCCGACGAGTTCACCGCCTCGACCGGACAGCAGCGCTGGGTCCTCGGCTCCATGGGCCCCGGCACCAAACTGCCGACGCTCGGTCACGCCCCGTACACCCTCCTGCGGGACGCCTACCAGCGGAACGCCGAGGGAATGATCGTCGGCGGCGCCGACGCGCTGCTCGTGGAGACCACCCAGGACCTCCTGCAGACCAAGGCGTCCGTGCTCGGCGCCCGCCGGGCCCTGGAGGCCCTCGGCGCCGACCTGCCGCTGATCGTCTCCGTGACCGTCGAGACCACCGGCACCATGCTTCTCGGCTCGGAGATCGGCGCCGCGCTCACCGCGCTCGAGCCGCTCGGCATCGACATGATCGGCCTCAACTGCGCCACCGGGCCCGCCGAGATGAGCGAGCACCTGCGCTACCTGGCCCGCCACTCCCGGATCCCGCTGTCCTGCATGCCGAACGCGGGCCTCCCGGTCCTCGGCAAGAACGGCGCCCACTACCCGCTGACCCCGCCCGAACTGGCCGACGCCCAGGAGACGTTCGTCACTGAGTACGGCCTCTCCCTGATCGGCGGCTGCTGCGGCACGACCCCCGAACACCTGCGGCAGGTCGTCGAGCGCGTACGGGGCCTGACGCCGGCGCCCCGCACCCCGCGCCCCGAGCCGGGCGCCGCCTCGCTCTACCAGACCGTGCCCTTCCGCCAGGACACCGCGTACATGGCGATCGGTGAGCGCACGAACGCCAACGGTTCCAAGAAGTTCCGCGAGGCCATGCTGGAGGGCCGCTGGGACGACTGCGTGGAGATGGCCCGCGACCAGATCCGCGAGGGCGCGCACATGCTCGACCTGTGCGTCGACTACGTGGGCCGCGACGGCGTCGCCGACATGGAGGAACTGGCCGGCCGCTTCGCGACCGCCTCCACCCTGCCGATCGTGCTCGACTCCACCGAAGTCCCCGTGATCCGCGCCGGGCTGGAGAAGCTCGGTGGCCGCGCGGTCATCAACTCGGTCAACTACGAGGACGGCGACGGCCCCGAGTCCCGGTTCGCGAAGGTCACGAAGCTCGCGCAGGAGCACGGCGCCGCACTGATCGCCCTGACCATCGACGAGGAGGGGCAGGCCCGCACACCCGAGACGAAGGTGGCGATCGCCGAGCGGCTCATCGAGGACCTCACCGGCAACTGGGGCATCCACGAGTCGGACATCCTCATCGACACCCTGACCTTCACCATCTGTACCGGCCAGGAGGAGTCCCGCGGCGACGGCATCGCCACGATCGAGGCGATCCGGCGGCTCAAGGAACGCCACCCGGACGTGCAGACCACGCTGGGCCTGTCGAACATCTCCTTCGGCCTCAACCCGGCCGCGCGCGTCCTGCTCAACTCGGTCTTCCTCGACGAGTGCGTCAAGGCGGGCCTCGACTCGGCGATCGTGCACGCCTCCAAGATCCTGCCGATCGCCCGCTTCGACGAGGAGCAGGTCACCACCGCCCTCGACCTCATCTACGACCGCCGCCGCGAGGGCTACGACCCGCTGCAGAAGCTGATGGCCCTCTTCGAGGGCGCCACCACCAAGTCCCTCAAGGCGGGCCGGGCCGAGGAACTGGCGGCCCTGCCCCTGGACGAGCGCCTCAAGCGGCGCATCATCGACGGCGAGAAGAACGGCCTCGAACAGGACCTGGAGGACGCCCTCCGGGAGCGCCCCGCCCTCGACATCGTCAACGAGACGCTGCTGGACGGCATGAAGGTCGTCGGTGAACTGTTCGGCTCCGGCCAGATGCAACTGCCGTTCGTGCTCCAGTCGGCCGAGGTCATGAAGACCGCGGTCGCCCACCTGGAGCCGCACATGGAGAAGACCGACGACGAGGGCAAGGGCACCATCGTGCTCGCCACCGTGCGCGGCGACGTGCACGACATCGGCAAGAACCTCGTCGACATCATCCTGTCCAACAACGGCTACACCGTGGTCAACCTCGGCATCAAGCAGCCCGTCTCCGCGATCCTGGAGGCCGCCAGGGAACACCGGGCGGACGTCATCGGGATGTCCGGACTGCTGGTCAAGTCCACGGTGATCATGAAGGAGAACCTGGAGGAGCTCAACCAGCGCAAGCTGGCCGCCGACTACCCGGTGATCCTCGGCGGCGCCGCCCTGACCCGGGCGTACGTCGAGCAGGACCTGCACGAGATCTACGAGGGCGAGGTCCGCTACGCCCGCGACGCGTTCGAGGGCCTGCGCCTGATGGACGCGCTGATCGCGGTCAAGCGGGGCGTGCCCGGGGCGAGCCTGCCGGAGCTGAAGCAGCGCCGGGTCAGGGCCACCGCCCAGCCCGTCGCCGAGGAACGGCCCGAGGAGGGCGCCGTCCGCTCCGACGTGGCCACCGACAACCCCGTGCCTCAGCCGCCCTTCTGGGGCACCCGTGTCATCAAGGGGATCCAGCTCAAGGAGTACGCGTCCTGGCTCGACGAGGGCGCGCTGTTCAAGGGCCAGTGGGGCCTCAAGCAGGCCCGCACGGGTGACGGGCCGACGTACGAGGAGCTGGTGGAGACCGAGGGCAGGCCGCGGCTGCGCGGCCTCCTCGACCAGCTGCAGACCGGGAACCTGCTGGAGGCGGCCGTCGTCTACGGCTACTTCCCGTGTGTGTCCAAGGACGACGACCTGATCCTCCTGGACGAGCAGGGCAACGAACGGACCCGCTTCACCTTCCCGCGCCAGCGCCGCGGCCGCCGGCTGTGCCTCGCCGACTTCTTCCGGCCCGAGGAGTCCGGCGAGACGGACGTCGTGGGCCTCCAGGTCGTCACCGTCGGCTCCCGGATCGGCGAGGAGACGGCGAAGCTCTTCGAGTCGAACTCCTACCGCGACTACCTCGAACTGCACGGCCTGTCCGTCCAGTTGGCCGAGGCCCTCGCCGAGTACTGGCACGCGCGCGTGCGTTCGGAGCTCGGCTTCGCCGGCGAGGACCCGGCCGACGTCGAGGACATGTTCGCGCTCAAGTACCGCGGCGCCCGCTTCTCGCTCGGCTACGGCGCCTGCCCGGACCTGGAGGACCGCGCCAAGATCGCCCGCCTCCTGGAGCCCGAGCGGATCGGCGTCCACCTCTCCGAGGAGTTCCAGCTCCACCCGGAACAGTCCACCGACGCGATCGTCATCCACCACCCGGAGGCGAAGTACTTCAACGCGCGCTGAGCCGGGGTCCACGTGGGTCGTGGGGCGCTCTCGACGGCGCCCCACGGCCCCTCCCGAAGGCCCTCGCAGAGGGCTCTCGTCCGTTCCAACAGGAACTTCCTCCGGCGGCGACGTACACTTGTCGGTCCAGTGCAGGCCGGTTCCCTTCTGGGGGCCGGCCTTCTCGTCCCTCACGGAGGTGCGCCTATATGACCAGTACGGTCCCCGCACTAGGTACCCAAACGGCCGAGGGCTCCGCACTCCAGGCCGTGCTGCTCGACATGGACGGCACCCTGGTCGACACCGAGGGCTTCTGGTGGGACGCCGAGGTCGAGGTGTTCGCCCGGCTCGGCCACGCGCTGGACGACTCGTGGCGCCACGTGGTCGTCGGCGGCCCCATGACGCGCAGTGCCGGCTTCCTCATCGAGGCCACCGGCGCCCGCATCCCCCTCGCCGAGCTCATGGTGCTGCTCAACGACGGGTTCGAGGACCGCATCGGCCGGGACCTGCCGCTCATGCCGGGCGCCGCGCGACTCCTGGCCGAGCTCGCCGCCCACCGGATCCCCACGGCGCTGGTCTCTGCCTCCCACCGACGCATCATCGACCGCGTCCTGGTGGCGCTCGGTGCCCAGAACTTCGCACTCACCATCGCGGGCGACGAGGTGGCGCGCACCAAGCCCTTCCCCGACCCGTATCTGCTCGCGGCCGCCGGGCTCGGCGCGGATCCGGCCAGGTGCGCGGTCATCGAGGACACCGCGACAGGAGTGGCCGCCGCCGAGGCCGCGGGCTGCCACGTCGTGGCCGTGCCGTCGGTGGCGCCGATCACTCCGGCCGTCCGGCGCACCGTCGTGACCTCCCTGGAACAGGTCGACCTGCCATTTCTACGAGGCCTGATGACGGAAAAGCGCTAATCGTTCACCCACGGTGCACGAATGAATGCGAAAAACTGCATGGCCACAGCACCGGAATAATTCGACAGCCGTCCGCCCGCCTCGGATGGCTGAATTCCGGCGCTCCCCGGACCAGTTGGGAGTGTGAGCTTTACCACTCCGCGGGGGGTCGACAGGGGGGCTACGGTGTGGCTGGGGCGCCATTTCGCAGATGCGGGGCACGCCCTTGTGTCCCGATTCATGGAACGCTGTACGAAACATTCCACTGTCGGTCTTTCGGTGCGTCCGCACCTGGTTTCGCAGCGTGATGGGAACTCAACTCCGGTACTTGTGAACGGTCCTGCCGGTGCGGACTAATCTCATCGCGAGAACATCGCCGTAACCCCCGTGACCCGACCGCAACACCCCGGCCTGCCGGGCCCGCGGGATCGACAGCTCTGGAGAACTTCGAGCATGAACCGCAAGCCTTTGGTGCTGCCGGCCGTGATCGGTCTGCTCGTCCCGGTCCTCGCCGCGTGTGGCGGTTCCGACAGCGGGGGCGGTGGCGGCGACGCCATCGTCGTCGGTACCACCGACCGGTTCACCGCCGCGAAGGATGCCCCCGCGCCCCTGGACCCGGCCTACGCGTACGACGTCGGCACGTGGAACATCCTCCGTCAGACGGTGCAGACGCTGCTGGTCGCGCCCAACGGCGGCGGCGACCCGACGCCGGAGGCCGCCGAGGAGTGCGGCTTCACCGACTCGGGCAACGAGCGGTACGCCTGCACCCTGCGCAAGGACCTCAAGTTCTCGAACGGCGACAAGGTCACCGCGGAGGACGTGAAGTTCTCCATCGACCGTGCGATGCGGATCAAGGCCGACACCGGTGTCTTCGCCCTGCTGTCCACCGTGGACACCGTCGAGACCAAGGGCGACCGAGAGGTGATCTTCCACCTCAACACCGCCGACGCCACCTTCCCGTTCAAGCTGTCGACGCCGGTCGCGGGCATCGTCAACCCCGACGACTACGACAAGAACAAGCTGCGGGACGGCTTCGACGTGAGCGGCTCCGGCCCTTACACCCTCGAGGCCGAGGTCAAGGACAACGAGATGGTCAAGGCCGTCTTCAGCAAGAACCCCAATTACCAGGGCACTTCGAAGCTCAAGAACGACAAGGTCGAGCTGCGGTCCTTCGAGGCCGCCGACGCCATGGGCACCGCGCTCGACAAGGGCGACATCGACATGATGACCCGCACCATGTCGCCCGGGCAGATCAAGAAGCTCCAGAACGACACGGAGACCGATGTCGACCTGATCGAGCAGCCCGGTCTGGAGATCCGCTACCTCGGCTTCAACACCGACGATCCGTCGGTGAAGACCAAGGCGGTCCGCCAGGCGATGGCCCAGGTCATCAACCGGGGTGAGCTCACCTCCGAGGTGTACGGCTCCGGCGCCGACCCGCTGTACTCGATGGTCCCGGCCACCGTCACGGGGCACGCCAACTCGTTCTTCAACAAGTACGGCGACCCGAGCGTCTCCAAGGCCAAGGAACTGCTGTCCAAGGCGAGCATCACCACGCCGGTGAAGCTGACGCTGCACTACACGGACGACCACTACGGCCCGGCCACCAAGGAGGAGTTCGAGGTGCTGCAGAAGCAGCTCAACGACAGTGGCCTCTTCAAGGTGGGCATCGAGGGCGAGAAGTGGGAGACCTTCCGCCCGAACGAGCAGAAGGGCGACTACGAGGTCTACGGCATGGGCTGGTTCCCCGACTTCCCCGACGCCGACAACTACCTCGCGCCGTTCCTCGACAAGGACAACACCATCGGCTCGCCCTACACGAACGAGACGATCCGCGGTGTCCTGATCCCCGAGTCCCGCCGCGAGGCCGACCGCCTCACCGCGTCGAACAGCATCGAGGAGATCCAGAGCATCGTCGCCGAGGACGTCCCGGTCCTGCCGCTGTGGCAGGGCAAGCAGTACATCGCCGCACGGGACGACATCACCGGTGCCGAGTACGCGCTCAACTCGTCCGCGACGCTCCAGCTGTGGGAGCTCGGCCGCGGAGTGGGCGGCTGACGTCCACCGCTGACGTCACCGACCGGACCCGAGAACAACGACAAGGCTCACGCACGTGAACATGCGAACCAAGTGGCCGGTCCTGCCTGTCATGGCGGGACTGTCCGCAGGACTGCTGACCGGATGCGGCTCGGAGACGGGCTCCGCCGGCGGCAGTGACACCGACATCGTCATGGGGATGACCGACGACGTCCTGGCCACCGACCCGGCCTCCGGCTACGACCCGGGCTCCTGGCTCCTGTTCAACAACGTCTTCCAGTCGTTGCTCAGCTTCCCCAAGGGCGGCACCGAGCCGGTGCCGGAGGCCGCCGAGGAGTGCTCCTTCACGGACGCGGCGGCCAAGGTCTTCGAGTGCACCCTGCGCGACGGGCTGCGGTTCAGCAACGGTGACGAGCTGACCTCGCGGGACGTGAAGTTCTCCTTCGACCGCATGCTGAAGATCGACGACGCCGACGGGCCCGCGATCATGTTCCCCATGCTGGACAAGGTGGAGACCCCCAACGAGAAGAAGGTCGTCTTCAAGCTCAAGGTCTCCGACGCCACCTTCCCGAGCAAGATCGCCTCGGGTGCCGGTTCCATCGTCAACCGCCGGGAGTACTCCGCGGACGGACTGCGCGAGGACGGCGAGGCCGTCGGCTCCGGCCCGTACAAGCTGGAGTCGTTCGGCGAGGACGAGGCCGTCTTCTCGGTCAACGAGAACTACGAGGGCACCGCGAAGACGCGCAACTCCGGTGTGGTCCTCAAGCTCTTCCACGGCGACCGGACCGGCCTGAAGAAGGCCGTCGTCGACAACGAGGTCGACCTCGCCTACCGAGGACTGGCAGCCCAGGACATCGCGGAGATCGAGGCGGACGCCTCCGGCAGCCAGGACATCGACGTCGTCGAGGGCTCGAGCGCCGAGGTGCAGCACCTGGTCTTCAACATGGACGACCCGGTGGCGGGCCGGCTGGGTGTCCGCAAGGCCATCGCCCACCTGCTCGACCGCAACGCCCTCATCGACGAGGTCTACAAGAACACCGCGACCCCGCTGTACTCGATCATCCCGGCCGGCATCACGGGCCACAACACGGCCTTCTTCAACGCCTACGGTGCGAGCCCCTCGCGCGCCAAGGCCGAGGCCGCGCTGGCCGCCGACGGCATCACCGACAAGGTGAAGCTGACCCTCTGGTCGACGCCGACCCGCTACGGGCCGTCCACGGACGAGGAGTTCAAGGCGATAGCCGGGCAGCTCAACGACAGCGGCCTGTTCGACGCGAGCGTCAAGTCCGTCTCCTACGACCAGTACGAGAAGGGCATCGAGGCAGGCAAGTACGGCGTGTACGTGAAGGGCTGGGTGCCCGACTACCCGGATCCGGACAACTTCACGGCCCCGTTCTTCGGCAAGGGCAACGTGCTGTCCAACAACTACACGAACAGCACGGTCACCGGGCGGCTCATCCCCGAGACCGCCGCCCAGAGCGACCGCTCGTCGACCCACCAGCAGTACGGCGAACTCCAGGACATCGTCGCCGAGGAGGTCCCGGTCATCCCGGTCTGGCAGGCCAAGCAGTACGCGGTGGTCCGCGACAGCGTGTACGGCCTGGAGTACTGCCTCGACGCCTCGACGGTGTTCCGCTTCTGGGAGATCAGCAAGAACTGACGCCCCCCACACGGATCGCCCGCGTTCGGGCTGTCGGGCTTTCGGAAGATGAGAAATGGCTGCCCCCCTTCGAAGGGGGGGGCAGCCATTTCTCATGCCGCTGTGTTCGGTGGTGCCGTGCCCGGTCCGTACTCCGGGGCGTGCGCGCTCACTGCGCGCCGGGGCGCACCAGACCGCTCTCGTACGCGTACACCGCGGCCTGCACCCGGTCCCGCAGCCCCAGCTTGGTGAGGACGTGACCCACATGCGTCTTGACCGTGGTCTCGCTGACGAACAGGTCGGCGGCGATCTCCGCGTTCGACAGGCCGCGGGCCACCAGCTTCAGGACCTCGACCTCGCGGTCGGTGAGCGTGTGCAGGGTGTCCGGCACGGGCTCGTCGCCCGAGGGCAGATGGCTCGCGTACTTGTCGAGGAGCCGCCGGGTGATGCTGGGCGCGAGCATGGCCTCACCGGACGCCACCACCCGGATGGCCTGCACCAGTTCGTCGGCCGGGGCGTCCTTCAGGAGGAAACCGCTGGCGCCGGCGCGCAGCGCCTCCACCACGTACTCGTCGAGGTCGAACGTCGTCAGGACCAGCACCTTCGCCGGGCCGTCCCGGCCGGGGCCGGTGATCTGCCGGGTCGCCTCGACCCCGTCCATCCGCGGCATACGGATGTCCATCAGCACCACATCGGGCTGCAGGGCACGTACCTGATCGATTGCCTGGAGACCGTCACCGGCCTCGCCGACGACCGCGATGTCCTGCTCGGCCTCCAGGATCATCCGGAAGCCGGTGCGCAGCAGGGGCTGGTCGTCGACCAGTAGGACGCGGATGGCCACGTAAGTCTCCTTCGCTAGTCCGCCCCCATTCTGCCCTGCTCAGGTCGCGCGGTCCGCCGCCGGGGCTCGCCTGCCGTGCGCCTGCGCGGGCGAACGAGGCCCCCGGATCACGGACCGCTCGGCCCGGGCGCCCGCACGGGAAGCGGATACGGCGGGGGAGTGCCACCGAATTCCGGACAGACCGACCGGTGGTCGCACCAGCCACAGAGCTTGGTGGGCCGCGGACGCCACTCGCCGGTCTCGGTGGCGAGCCGGATCGCCTCCCACAGTGCGTGCAACTTCCGCTCCACCCGCTCCAGATCGGCCGGCACCGGGTCGTACGTGAGCACGTCGCCGCTGCCCAGATAGACGAGCTGGAGGCGGCGCGGCACGACCTGCTTCAGGCGCCACACCACCAGGGCGTAGAACTTCATCTGGAACAGGGCGCCCTCCGCGTACTCCGGACGCGGGGCCTTGCCCGTCTTGTAGTCGACGATCCGCACCTCGCCCGTGGGCGCCACGTCGACGCGGTCGATGATGCCGCGCAGCTTCAGGCCGGAATCGAGCCGGGCCTCCACGAACAGCTCCCGCTCGGCCGGTTCGAGACGGGTCGGGTCCTCCAGGGTGAACCAGCGCTCGACCAGGCGCTCGGCCTCACCGAGCCAGCGCGCCAGTCGCTCGCCCGCCACCTGCTCGTCGTCGTCCGCGAACAGCTCGGCCAGCTCCGGCTTCGCCTCCCGCAGCCGGTCCCACTGACCGGGGATCAGCGACTTCGCACGCGGCGCCGTCCGCTCGGTGGCCGGGGAGTCGAAGAGCCGCTCCAGGACGGCGTGCACCAGCGTCCCGCGCGTCGCCGCCTCGCTCGGCTTCTCGGGCAGCTTGTCGATCACCCGGAACCGGTACAGCAGCGGACACTGCATGAAGTCCCCGGCCCGCGAAGGCGACAGCGAGGCCGGCGGCACGGCGCCGGCGGTGCGGCCGGTCAGCCCACCCGCGGTATCGGCATCCGCCGGCTCGGCTGCACCGCCGACGGCCGGCACCCCGACCGCCGCGTCACCGGCGCCGCCACCTTTCGGCCCGGCCACCGAAGCCGTGTCCTGCTCGTCCTCGGAGCTGCCCCGCACAGCCGCCTCGTCCACGGACCCGGCCGTATCGACGGTCGATCCGGCGACAGGGCCGCTGGACAGCGGCACCGGGTCTCCCGTCTGTTCGTCGGCCGACGGCACGGTGCCCGGGCCCTGCTCGGGTGCGGGACCGGCGGCATTCGCTGCCGCTGTGTCCGCGGGCTCGACGACGGAGTCGGCCGGCGCGGTCGACGGGTCGGAGGGCCGGGGCACCGTGGCTTCCGCCGCGGTGCCGGACGGCTGGGCCACGTCGTCCGACGCCGCGGCCCCGGGGCCGTCCTGGGCGACGCCGCCGGTGCTGGTATCCATGACGACAGACCTTACGGCCCGCCACTGACAGTGCGACACACGGTGACCTGCGCGCCGTACGCGACCGAGTCGCCGCACGGGAAACGGAGGGGGTGCCGGGGCCGAACACGCCGCGACGGCCGCATACCATCGACCACGAGACCTCTCGCGGGCATGATCGCGAGCGGGATACGCGTCGAACGAGGGGACATCGTGGACGAGAGCGGCGGGAGCGGGCAGCCGCGATCCGGCACTGACGAGGCGGACGAGCGCCGCACGGGTCAGCCGCGACCCGGCGACCCGGCGACCACGACGGCCCGGCCGCCCGCCGACCAGGATCCGCACGACGCCGAAGCCACCACCGAAGCCACCGCTGACGACGCGGCGAAAGCGACGGACCCGGCCCACCCCGATCAGGCGGAGGGCACGACGCCGGCGCGTCTGCGCAAGGAGCTCCGAACCGGAGAGGCCCCGGCGGACGACCGGCGTACGGAAGACCGGACGCCCACGCCGCAGGCCGACACCCCTCCCACGCCGCAGGGCGACACCACCCCCACCCCGCCGCCCGCGCCCGAGCCACCCCCGGCGGCCACGGGTCCCGGCGGCCACGCGCCCCAGCAGCCGCACCACGCCCACCGGTCCGAGGCCCACACCACCCCGGAACCCGGCCGCAAGAAGGGCCGCAGGGGGCCCGCCCCCCGGCGGGCCAAGGACCCGGGCGGCGGCCTGCTCATGGGACGCCCCTTCGGCGTCCCCGTGTACGTGGCACCCAGCTGGTTCCTCGTCGCCGCCCTCATCACCTGGGTCTTCGGCGGTCAGCTCGACCGCGTCCTGCCCGAACTGGGCATGGCCCGCTACCTCGTCTCGCTCTTCTTCGCGGTCGCCTTCTACGCCTCCGTACTCGTCCACGAACTGGCGCACACGGTCGCGGCACTGCGCTTCAAGCTGCCCGTGCGCCGGATCCAGCTCCAGTTCTTCGGGGGCGTCTCCGAGATCGAGAAGGAATCCGAGACACCCGGACGCGAGTTCGTCCTCGCGTTCGTCGGCCCGCTCCTGTCACTGATCCTCGGCGGCCTGTTCTACCTCGCCCTGCTGACCGTCGAACCGGGCACCGTCCCCGGCGTCCTGCTGGCCGGCCTGATGATCTCGAACCTGATCGTCGCCGCGTTCAACCTGCTTCCCGGCCTGCCGCTCGACGGCGGCCGCATGCTCCGGGCCGTCGTCTGGAAGCTGACCGGCAAGCCGATGGCCGGCACCATCGCCGCCGCCTGGGTCGGCCGCGCCCTCGCGATCTCCGTACTCATCGGACTGCCCCTGCTCACCCACTCCGGCGCGCTCGGCGCCGACGCCGAGGACCTCGGCGGCATGGACACCGTCATGGACGCTCTGCTCGCCGCGATCCTGGCCGCCATCATCTGGACCGGCGCCGGAAACAGCCTGCGCATGGCCCGCCTGCGGGAACACCTGCCCGACCTCAGGGCCCGCGCCCTCACCCGGCGTGCCGTCCCCGTCGAGACCGACACCCCCCTCTCCGAAGCACTGCGCCGCGCCAACGACGCCGGCGCACGCGCCCTCGTCGTGGTGGACGCGGACGGCGAGCCCCTCTCGCTCGTCCGCGAGGCCGCCATCGTGGGCGTACCGGAACACCGCCGCCCCTGGGTCGCCGTCAGCGGGCTCGCCCAGGACCTGACCGACGGCATGCGCGTCTCCGCCGAACTCGCCGGTGAGGACCTCCTGGAGGTCCTGCGTGCGACCCCGGCGACCGAGTACCTCGTGGTGGAGGAGTCCGGTGAGATCTACGGCGTCCTCTCGGCAGCGGACGTGGAGAAAGCCTTCGTCAAGGCCATGGCCCGCCCCTCCTGAACATCGCCCCACGCCTCGCAAGGGGCGCGGGGGAACTGCTGGCTTCCGCCACGAAGGACCCGCAGTCCGCCACGGTCCCGAGCACACCGAGGCCGTGGTCGGCGCCCTCCGCAATGGCCGGTAGGCTGGGTCACATGTCCGAACCGACCGGTGCCGCCCGCCGACGCGGGCCCTTCAAGGTCGGGGACCAGGTACAGCTGACCGACCCCAAGGGCCGCCACTACACGTTCACGCTCGAAGCAGGGAAGAACTTCCACACCCACAAGGGTTCCTTCCCGCACGACGAGCTGATCGGCGCTCCCGAGGGCAGCGTTGTCCGCACCACGGGGAACGTCGCCTATCTGGCGCTGCGCCCCCTGCTCCCCGACTACGTCCTGTCCATGCCCCGCGGCGCCGCCGTGGTCTATCCCAAGGACGCGGGACAGATCCTGTCCTTCGCCGACATCTTCCCCGGCGCGCGCGTCGTGGAAGCCGGCGTGGGCTCCGGCTCACTCAGCAGCTTCCTGCTCCGCGCCATCGGCGACCAGGGCATGCTGCACTCCTACGAGCGCCGCGAGGACTTCGCCGAGATCGCCCAGCAGAACGTGGAGCGCTACTTCGGTGGCCCCCACCCCGCCTGGCAGCTCACCGTCGGCGACCTCCAGGACAACCTGTCGGACACCGACGTCGACCGCGTCGTGCTCGACATGCTCGCCCCCTGGGAGTGCCTGGAGGCCGTCTCCAAGGCCCTCGTGCCCGGCGGCATCGTCTGCTGCTACGTGGCGACCACCACCCAGCTCGCCCGGACCGTCGAGTCCATCCGCGAGATCGGCTGCTTCAACGAGCCGACCGCCTGGGAGTCGATGGTCCGCAACTGGCACATCGAAGGACTGGCCGTCCGCCCCGACCACCGGATGATCGGCCACACCGGCTTCCTGCTCACCGCCCGCCGCCTCGCCGACGGCGTCGAGCCGCCCATGCGCCGCCGCCGTCCCTCCAAGGGCTCGTACGGCGAGGACTATTCCGGCCCGAACGCCGACGGGGGCGCCGGGCGCTGAGCCGGCCCCGTGCCGGACACAACGCGCAAACGCCGTGGCCGAGTTCCCGAGCACCCTCGGGAACTCGGCCACGGCGCTTTTTCCCTGACGTTCCGCCAGTACCCCTGACCCCGCCGTTCCCTCACGGTGTGACGTGTGGCACCATGCTGGCCACCCCACCGGCACAGCCCTCACGGGAGACACTTCCTAGTGCAGCAATCCGCCGTCCCGGAACTGGCCCACACGAACACCCGCCCGATCCACTGGCTCGCCACCGCGACGGCGCTCGCCGCGGTCGTCGCCGCCTCCGCCTTCCTGCAGCCCGACGAGGCCACGGCCGCCCAGCACGGTGCCGAGGCGAAGACCGCTCCGGCGGCCGTCGCGCCCCCCGACCCGGCCGGCGTGGACTTCCCGCTCGACTGCGGCCCCGGGAAGGTCCTGATCCAGAAGAAGGCCTCGGGCGATCTCGACGGCGACGGCCTCCCCGAGACGGTCGCCGTGGTCCGCTGCGACGCCGGATCCGGCACCCCGCCGAGCGGCGTCTACGTCCTCACCAAGGGCGAGGGTTCCTCGAAGGCCCGGGTCGTCGCCACTCTCGTCGACCCGAAGGACCGCCTCTCCGTCGAGGACTTCACCCTCCGCGACGCCGCGATCACCGCGACGCTCCTCGGCTACTCCTCGCCCGACGTGCCGAGTTGCTGCCCCGACGTGAACGAGAGTGCCAAGTGGCAGTGGAAGAACGGCGCATTCGAGCGCTCGACACCGCCCGCGGCCCGGAGCATGTGACAAAAAAGACAAGCGGCAGGAAGCGGGCATCCCGTGACGCGGGGTGCCCGCAGAGTCACCCCGCGTCCGGGCCGTAGACCTCGACGTTGTCCGAGACACGGCGGACGTGGATGCAGTCGCCCGGGCACTCCTTCGCGGAGTCGGCGACGTCACGCAGAAGCGTCAGGGGTACGGGCGTTGTCGCGCCCGGGGCCTGCAGCAGCTCGTCCTCCGAGCCCTTCACGTAGGCCAGACCGTCGATGTCCAGCTCGAAGACCTCGGGCGCGTACTGCACGCAGATCCCGTCGCCGGTGCACAGGTCCTGGTCGATCCAGACCTCGAGCGCCTCGCTGTCGACTGCGGCCTCCTGCTGCACGGTCGTTTCTCCTGCCGTTTCCTGTGCCGAGCGTCCCGAACACGGAGGAATCGGGCCAGCTCTGACGGGTGTTGAACACTTCGACCCTACCTCCGTCGGCTTCCGCGTCGTGTTGGGTGGGTATTCCACTGGCGTGAGGGAGAGCGCAAGGGTGAAGATCGGACACACCCCGACCGTCTTTTGATCTAGGGGTTTCAATCGACACCCACCCAGGTAGGGTCTGGAAGCGTCCAGCTCCCCTTGGAGGAGGTGAGGACCGTGGCAGCCCACGACGACGACATGAACCGCGGCAACCGCCCGGGACGAGGGTCCGACGACCCGTCCGGGCAGATTGCCTACCTTGAGCAGGAGATCGCCGTCCTGCGGCGCAAGCTCGCCGACTCTCCGCGACACACGAGGATTCTCGAAGAGCGGATCGTCGAGCTGCAGACCAACCTGGCCGGTGTGTCCGCACAGAACGAGCGGCTCGCGGGCACCCTCCGAGAGGCCCGCGACCAGATCGTGGCACTCAAGGAGGAGGTCGACCGGCTCGCACAGCCGCCGGCCGGATTCGGGGTCTTCCTCGAGGCGAACGAGGACGGCACGGCCGACATCTTCACCGGGGGCCGCAAGCTCCGGGTGAACGTCAGCCCCAGCGTCGAGCTCGAAGAGCTCCGGCGTGGCCAGGAAGTGATGCTCAACGAAGCTCTCAACGTGGTCGAGGCCATGGAGTACGAGAGCGTCGGCGACATCGTCACCCTCAAGGAGATCCTCGAGGACGGCGAGCGCGCACTCGTACAGGGACACACCGACGAGGAGCGGGTGGTCCGGCTCGCCGAGCCACTGCTCGACGTGGTCATCCGCCCCGGCGACGCCCTCCTGCTCGAACCGCGCTCCGGATACGTCTACGAAGTCGTCCCCAAGAGCGAGGTCGAGGAGCTCGTCCTCGAAGAGGTCCCCGACATCGGCTACGAGCAGATCGGCGGTCTGGGCGGCCAGATCGAGATGATCCGCGACGCGGTCGAGCTCCCGTACCTCTACCCCGACCTGTTCAAGGAGCACGAACTGCGGCCGCCCAAGGGCGTCCTGCTGTACGGGCCCCCCGGATGCGGCAAGACGCTCATCGCCAAGGCCGTCGCCAACTCGCTGGCCAAGAAGGTCGCCGAGGTCACCGGCCAGGCCCAGGGCAAGAGTTTCTTCCTCAACATCAAGGGCCCCGAGCTCCTCAACAAGTACGTCGGCGAGACCGAGCGGCAGATCCGCCTCGTCTTCCAGCGTGCTCGTGAGAAGGCCAGCGAGGGCACCCCCGTCATCGTCTTCTTCGACGAGATGGAGTCCCTCTTCCGCACCCGCGGATCCGGCGTCAGCTCGGACGTGGAGAACACCATCGTCCCCCAGCTGCTCGCCGAGATCGACGGCGTGGAAGGCCTGCAGAACGTGGTGGTGATCGGCGCCTCGAACCGCGAGGACATGATCGACCCCGCCATCCTGCGCCCCGGACGACTCGACGTGAAGATCAAGATCGAGCGCCCGGACGCCGAAGCCGCGAAGGACATCTTCGGGAAGTACCTCACCGAGCGCCTCCCGCTGCACTCCGACGACCTCGGCGAGCACGGCGGCAGCAGGTCCACCACGGTCACCAGCATGATCCAGTCCGCCGTCGAGCACATGTACACCGAGTCCGAGGAGAACCGCTTCCTCGAGGTCACGTACGCCAACGGCGACAAGGAAGTCCTGTACTTCAAGGACTTCAACTCCGGCGCCATGATCGAGAACATCGTCGGACGCGCCAAGAAGATGGCCATCAAGGACTTCCTCGAGCACAACCAGAAGGGTCTGAGGGTCTCCCACCTGCTCCAGGCCTGCGTGGACGAGTTCAAGGAGAACGAGGACCTTCCCAACACCACCAACCCGGACGACTGGGCCCGGATCTCCGGCAAGAAGGGCGAACGGATCGTCTACATCCGCACGCTCATCACCGGAAAGCAGGGCGCGGACACCGGACGCTCCATCGACACGGTGGCGAACACCGGTCAGTACCTGTAAAAGACAGGGTGGCTGCGGGTGCCCTCACTGGGTACCCGCAGCCGACTGTTTTCCAGGGCACAGCTGGAGCGAGCAATGACGCAAATGATCTCCCCACCAGCGCAAAGGCGCTCTAGGCTCTTCGGTACCGCCGAGTCGCGCAGTGCGGGGACGGGCACCGCACACGCACCGGAGCGCCAGCGGTACTTGAGCGGCGTCCCCGACCGAGGACGCCGCCGGGCAAGGAGGGCCGCATGACCGTACGGCGAGTAATGGGCATCGAGACGGAGTACGGGATCTCCGTCCCCGGCCACCCCAACGCCAATGCCATGCTCACCTCGTCCCAGATCGTCAACGCCTACGCGGCGGCGATGCACCGGGCCCGGCGGGCCCGCTGGGACTTCGAGGAGGAGAACCCGCTGCGGGACGCGCGGGGCTTCGACCTCGCCCGCGAGGCCGCCGACTCCAGTCAGCTCACCGACGAGGACATCGGCCTGGCCAACGTCATCCTCACCAACGGGGCACGGCTGTACGTGGACCACGCACACCCGGAGTACAGCTCCCCGGAGGTGACCAACCCACTGGACGCCGTCCTGTGGGACAAGGCCGGTGAACGCATCATGGCGGAGGCCGCGGAGCGCGCGGCCCAGCTCCCCGGAGCCCAGCCGATCCACCTCTACAAGAACAACACCGACAACAAGGGCGCCTCGTACGGCACGCACGAGAACTACCTGATGAAGCGGGAGACCCCCTTCTCGGACATCGTGCGCCACCTCACCCCGTTCTTCGTCTCGCGCCAGGTCGTCACCGGAGCCGGCCGTGTCGGCATCGGTCAGGACGGGCACGAGCACGGCTTCCAGCTGAGCCAGCGAGCCGACTACTTCGAGGTCGAGGTGGGCCTCGAGACCACCCTGAAGCGCCCCATCATCAACACGCGTGACGAGCCGCACTCGGACGCCGAGAAGTACCGCCGCCTGCACGTGATCATCGGCGACGCCAACCTCTCGGAGATCTCGACCTACCTGAAGCTCGGCACGACCGCCCTCGTCCTGTCGATGATCGAGGACGGCTTCATCGCCGTGGACCTCGCCGTCGACCAGCCGGTGCGCACCCTGCACCAGGTCTCGCACGACCCGACCCTCAAGCGCCTGATCACGCTCCGCAGCGGCCGCACACTCACCGCGGTCCAGTTGCAGATGGAGTACTTCGAACTGGCGCGCAAGTACGTCGAGGAGCGGTTCGGCGCCGACGCGGACGACCAGACCAAGGACGTCCTGGCACGCTGGGAGGACGTCCTGGGCCGCCTGGAGACCGACCCGATGAGCCTGGCCGGCGAACTGGACTGGGTGGCCAAGCGGGAGCTCATGGAGGGCTACCGGCGCCGTGACAGCCTCGACTGGGACGCCGCCCGGCTGCACCTGGTCGACCTCCAGTACGCCGACGTACGCCCCGACAAGGGCCTCTACAACCGCCTGGCGGCCCGCGGCCGGATCAAGCGGCTGCTGGACGAGACCGACGTGGAGCGGGCCGAGACGGCGCCTCCGGAGGACACCCGCGCGTACTTCCGCGGGCGGTGCCTGGAGCAGTACGCGGACGACGTCGCGGCGGCCTCCTGGGACTCGGTGATCTTCGATCTGCCGGGCCGGGACTCGCTCCAGCGCGTTCCAACCCTGGAGCCGCTTCGCGGAACGCGTAATCACGTCAAGGAGCTCCTCGACCGCTGTCGAACGGCAGAAGACCTGGTCAGGGTGCTTTCCGGGCACTGAAACGGCCACCGGACCGATCGCGCCCGACAGGGTGGAAAGGCCACCGTCCGGGAATCATCGAGGTGGTTCCCGGACGTTGTAGGAACTGCGGGGCCGATGTCGGACCCTGCTTGTAGGGTCTGATCAAGAACGTCGAACCGAGCGGGGTGAGGGTTATGGCGACCAAGGACACCGGCGGCGGACAGCAGAAGGCGACGCGCAACACCGAGGAGGTCGAGGAGGCGCCCGAGGCGCAGGCATCCGAAGACCTCAAGGAGCGCCAGGAGAAGCTGAGCGACGATGTCGACTCGGTCCTGGACGAGATCGATGATGTGCTCGAAGAGAACGCCGAGGACTTCGTTCGGAGTTTCGTTCAAAAAGGCGGCGAATAACCTTCGAACCGAAGGCGCCAAAGGGCGAGGGTTGGCAAGTGAAGAAGGTGTGAAGTGGTGCGTTCGGTGCGGCGAGACCAAGCCGGACGCAGCCTTCGCGCCTCGCACCAATCTCGACGGCTTGCAGCACCGGTGCCGTGATCGCGCTGCCGGGTCCGACCGGAAGCGGCAGCAGGCGCTGGGCAGGGCGCTGCCCGCTCGTGGGGCTGTTCCGGAGGGCTCCAAGCACTGTCAAGGGTGTGGCGAGAGTAAGCCGCACTCGGAGCGGCATCGGAGATCCTCGGCCACGGGTGCGTTGGCATCGCGTTGCAGAGCGTGCCGTTCAGTCAGAGATCGCGCCGATCGTCCAAAGCGCGACTGCGGACTCACCGAAGCCGGACGTGACGAGATGATCGCCTCTCAAAAGGGGCTCTGCGTGATCCGTCCAAAGGCCCCGGCTGTTCAGGTGGATCACTGCCACAAGACGGGTAGGGTCCGTGGCGTACTGTGCTTCAACTGCAATTCCGGCCTCGGCCTGTTGAGGGATGACCCCGACGTTGTGTACCGAGCTGCCGACTACCTGGAAGGAAACGCGTGGAAGCCAACACTCGTAGCACCGGGCGTCTACCAGCTGCCTTCCTGACGCCCGGGTCGTCGTCCTTCATGGACTTCCTGACCGAGCATCAGCCGGACATCCTTCCGGGCAACCGGCAGCTGCCCCCCATGAAGGGTGTCATCGAGGCGCCGCACGGGACGACGATCGTGGCCGTCACCTTCGCCGGCGGCGTCGTGCTCGCCGGTGACCGGCGAGCCACCATGGGCAACATGATCGCCCAGCGAGACATCGAGAAGGTCTTCCCGGCCGACGAGTACTCGGCGGTGGGTATCGCCGGTACGGCCGGTCTGGCCGTCGAGATGGTGAAGCTGTTCCAGCTGGAGCTGGAGCACTTCGAGAAGGTGGAGGGCGACACGCTCTCCCTGGAGGGCAAGGCGAACCGCCTGTCCACCATGATCCGCTCCAACCTCGGCATGGCCATGCAGGGCCTGGCCGTGGTCCCGCTCTTCGCGGGGTACGACGTGGACCGGGAGAAGGGCCGCATCTTCTCCTACGACGTGACGGGCGGCCGCTCCGAGGAGAACGGCTACGCGGCGACGGGCTCCGGCTCGATCTTCGCCCGCGGCGCCATGAAGAAGCTCTACGCCAAGGACCTGACCGAAGAGCAGGCCACGACGCTCGTCGTACAGGCGCTGTACGACGCGGCCGACGACGACTCGGCGACCGGTGGTCCCGATGTCGCGCGCCGGATCTACCCGATCGTCACCGTGATCACCGAGGACGGCTTCCGCCGCCTCACCGACGAGGAGTCCTCCGAGATCGCCCGCGCGATCCTGGAGCGGCGCCTGGAGCAGCCCGACGGTCCGCGCGCCGCGCTGCTCTGACGGCGGCCCGCATTTCAAGGTGATCCAGTGACTTCCACAGAAAGGGACGGATAGCCGGTGTCGACGCCGTTCTATGTCTCACCCCAGCAGGCCATGGCCGACCGGGCGGAGTACGCCCGCAAGGGCATCGCCCGTGGTCGCAGCCTGGTCGTGCTGCAGTTCGCCGACGGCATCGTGTTCGTCGGCGAGAACCCGTCCCGAGCGCTGCACAAGTTCAGCGAGATCTACGACCGGATCGGCTTCGCCGCCGCCGGCAAGTACAACGAGTACGAGAACCTCCGGATCGGCGGTGTGCGCTACGCCGACCTCCGGGGTTACACCTACGACCGTGACGACGTGACCGCACGTGGTCTCGCCAACGTCTACGCCCAGACGCTCGGCACGATCTTCTCGTCCGCGGCCGAGAAGCCGTACGAGGTGGAGCTGGTCGTCGCCGAGGTGGGGGAGACCCCTGACGGCGACCAGATCTACCGGCTTCCGCACGACGGGTCGATCGTGGACGAGCACGGCTCGGTCGCCGTCGGTGGCAACGCCGAGCAGATCAGCACGTATCTCGACCAGCGCCACCAGGACGGGATGTCGCTCGCCGAGGCGCTCAAGCTGGCCGTCCAGGCGCTGTCCCGCGACACGAACGGCAGTGAGCGGGAGATTCCCGCGGAGCGGCTGGAGGTCGCGGTGCTGGACCGGACGCGTCCGCAGCAGCGCAAGTTCAAGCGGATCGTCGGCCGGCAGCTCGGCCGGTTGCTGGAGGAGGGCGGGGCGTCCACCGCGGCGGAGGCCGAGGACCCCGAAGGCGAGGAGTGACCTCCTCGACGTAGTCGACCTCGGTGTGCCCCGGCCTTCTCAAGGCCGGGGCACACGGGGTTCCGGGGCCCGGTGACAGCGGGCCGAGGGCTGTCCGCCGGCCGTGTGAGGGCTGGTCGCGCGGCTCGCCCCGCCTCCTGCAGGGGGGTGGACGGCCGAGTTGGTCCCGTGCAGGTCGTGGCGCGGGGCGCTCCTGCGGCTCCGTGGGTCCTACGGGGCGCCCGGTGGGGCCGTGGAGCCTCGGACCACCAGTTCCACGGGGATGTCGCCCTCCGCGGGGTCGCGGGCGTCCAGGACCGCCAGGAGGGCCCGCATGCCGCGTTCGCCGAAGAGTTCGGCGTCCAGGCGGACCGTGGTCAGTTCGGGGTCGAGGGCGGTGGCGAGCGCCAGGTCGTCGAGGCCGGTGACGGAGAGGTCCTCGGGGATGCGCAGGCCCAGTCTGCGGGCCGCCTTGTAGGCGCCGGCGGCCAGCTTGTCGTCGTCGCAGACGAGAGCCGTGGGGCGGGGGCCGGGTGCGGAGAGGGCGGCTTCCGCGGCGGCCAGGGCGCCGTCGATGGAGATCGGGGCGGCGGCCGTGCGCAGGTCCGTGCCCGGGACCGCGGCCACGCGCTCGGCGAGTTCGCGGGCGCGAACATCGAAGGTCCAGGACGCGATGTCCGCGGCGAGGTGCAGGAAGCGGCGGTGGCCCAGGGCCAGCAGGTGTTCCGCGACCTGCCGGACGCCGTCGCGGATGTCGAGGTTGACGGTGGCGGCGCCCGTACTGCCGGCCGGGTCGCTGTCGAGCATGACCAGGGGCAGCTGGTCACCGCGGATCGCGGTGAGGGCGTCGGCGGCCATGGAGGAGGCGATGACGCCGTCCAGGGCGGCCTGCGCGGAGGCGAACGGGTCCCGGGCCGGACCGATCCCCTCGGGGGAGGGGTAGAGCACCACGCCGAATCCGTGCTCGGCGGCCACCCGGGCCGCGCCGGTGTACACACCTGCGAAGAACTCCGTCGTCAGGGCGGGCACCACCAGGAGGACGGTTCGGGTGCTGCCCAGGCGGAGGTTGCGGGCGGCCAGGTTGGGCCGGTAACCGAGTGCGCGCGCGGCTTCCCGTACGCGTTCCGCCGTCCGCTCGGAGACCCGTCCGCGCCACTTGTCGCCGAGCACCAGGGAGACGGCCGCCTGGGACACCCCCGCGGCCTGGGCGACGTCTCGGCTCGTGGGGCGGGAGCTGCCTGCTGCCACCGTCGACCTGTCTTTCTGCTGGACTCGCGGACAGCGCACATGGTACGTATGACGAACGAGGTTATACGTACAACTTCCGACGCTCGGGACACCGCGGACGGGAATTCACGGGCATCGTGGAGCCGAGAGGGGCAGGACATGGCCGCGGGATACCTGGAGATCCTGAGGACGAGGCATGCCGCACGGCTGCTCGTGGGCACCCTGGTGGGACGGCTGCCGAGCGCGGCCGGTGCCATCGCCGTCGTCCTGTTCATCCGTGCCGAAGGCGGCACCTACAGCCTCGCCGGGGCGCTCGCCGCGGTCTACGGCGTGGCCACCGCCGTGGGGCAGCCGGTGCTCGGCCGTCTCGTGGACCTCTACGGGCAGCCACGGATCCAGCTGCCCGCCGCGCTCGTGTCCGCCCTGGGCATGTCGGTGTTCGCCTTCACCGGCACGCAGTCGCTCCCGCTCGCGTACGCCCTCGTGGCGGTCGCCGGACTCTTCACGCCGCCGCTGGAGGGCGGTCTGCGGGCGCTGTGGCCCGTCGTCCTCCACAAGGAGGGCCAGGTGCACACGGCGTACGCGATGGACGCCGTGGCCCAGGAGGTCATGTTCACCGTCGGGCCGTTGCTGGTGACCCTGTGCGTGTCCCTGTGGTCCGCCCAGGCCGCGCTGGTCGTCCTCAACGTCATCGGTGTGCTGGGCGCCCTCACTGTGGTCGTCTCACGGCCCTCGCGCGCGTGGCGTTCGGCGCCCCGCGAGGCGCACTGGCTGGGCGCGCTGCGTGCGCCCGGACTCATCGCCCTGCTCGGCGCGTTTCTTTTTGTCGGTATGGCGCTCGGCTCCATCACGGTCGCGGGTGTGTCGTACGCGGACGACCACGGCGGTGACGTGACGTACGGCTGGCTGATGGCCGCGATCGGGCTCGGCGCGCTGGTGGGCGGCACGGTCTACGGGGCACGGCAGTGGTCCGGCGCGCCGGAGCGGCGACTGCGGGTGCTGGTCGCCCTGCTGGCGGTGTGTTACCTGCCGCTGATGCTCATGCCCGACGTGGTCGCGATGACCGCGCTGGTCGCTCTCGCGGGTGTCTTCCTGGCTCCGTGCATCGCGTGCGCGTTCATCATCGTGGACCGGCACGCGCCGAGGGGCACGGTCACCGAGGCGTTCTCCTGGCTGGTGACGACGTTCACCGTGGGAGCGTCGGTCGGAACGGGCCTCGCGGGGCCGGTCGTGGAGTGGGGCGGAGCGGTGTGGGGCTTCGCCGTTCCGGGCGCCGCGGGGGGTGCCGCGCTGCTCGTTCTGCTGGCCACGGGGCGGGTCCTCGCAGCTACGGGCGGCGGTGCGGTGGTTGAGGGAAGTTCGGAAAATGATCGAAACGGTGCTGCCGAACCCCGTTTCAGCACAGGCCATCAGGCGTAATGTTCAGTCATGGACCGCCGCATTTTCGGGCTGGAGAACGAGTACGGCGTCACGTGTACGTTCAGGGGACAGCGGCGCCTGTCTCCCGACGAGGTGGCGCGGTACCTCTTCCGCCGTGTCGTGTCATGGGGCCGCAGCAGCAACGTCTTTCTGCGAAACGGTGCCCGCCTCTATCTCGACGTGGGATCACATCCGGAATACGCCACTCCCGAATGTGACAACGTGACGGAACTCGTCACCCACGACAAGGCCGGCGAACGCATTCTGGAAGGACTCCTGGTAGACGCCGAACGACGCCTGCACGAGGAAGGAATCGCGGGCGACGTCTACCTCTTCAAGAACAACACCGACTCGGCGGGCAACTCCTACGGCTGCCACGAGAACTATCTGGTGGCCCGTCACGGGGAGTTCTCCCGGCTCGCGGACATTCTCATTCCGTTCCTCGTCACGAGGCAGCTCCTCTGCGGTGCCGGCAAGGTGCTGCAGACCCCGCGAGGCGCGGTGTACTGCGTCAGCCAGCGGGCCGAGCACATCTGGGAGGGCGTCTCCTCGGCGACGACCCGCTCCCGGCCGATCATCAACACCCGGGACGAACCGCACGCGGACGCCGAGCGCTACCGCAGGCTCCACGTCATCGTCGGCGACTCGAACATGTCCGAGACGACCATGCTCCTCAAGGTCGGTGCCACCGACCTCGTGCTGCGCATGATCGAGGCGGGCACGGTGATGCGCGACCTGACCCTGGAGAACCCGATCCGGGCGATCCGCGAGGTCAGCCACGACATCACGGGCCGCCGCAAGGTGCGTCTGGCCAGCGGCCGGGAGGCCTCCGCGCTGGAGGTGCAGCGCGAGTACTACGAGAAGGCCGTGGACTTCGTCGAGCGCCGCGGTATCCGTACCGGAGTGGTCGACCAGGTCCTGGAGCTGTGGGGCCGCACGCTGGACTCGATCGAGTCGGAGGACCTCGACCGGATCGGCACCGAGATCGACTGGGTGATGAAGTACCAGCTCATCGAGCGGTACCGCGCCAAGCACAACATGACGATGTCGAACCCGCGCGTCGCGCAGATAGACCTCGCCTACCACGACATCCACCGTCGCCGGGGTCTGTACTACCTGCTGGAGAAGCGGGGCCAAGCCGCCCGGATCTGCAACGACTTGAAGATCTTCGAGGGCAAGTCGGTGCCGCCGCAGACCACTCGGGCCCGGTTGCGCGGCGACTTCATCCGCCGCGCGCAGGAACAGCGCAGAGATTTCACCGTCGACTGGGTCCATCTGAAGCTCAACGACCAGGCACAGCGCACCGTGTTGTGCAAGGACCCGTTCCGTTCCGTCGACGACCGGGTGGAGAAGCTGATCGCCGGAATGTGAGTCACCTTGTGTCCGGACAGGGCACCTCCCGCTCGAGTGAACTCACGAGCGAGGGATTCCGGAACGCAACGCTGGGCGCCGTACGTTTTCCGTACGGCGCCCTTCTCACGTCGTAGAGTTGCGCGCACGCCATCAACCAAGATCGACCGATACGAGGCCCCCACCGTGCGCCGACGCTCACTTCTTATCGCCGTCCCCGCTGGACTGGTCACTCTCGCCGGATGCGGTGACGACGACAAGTCGGACAAGGCACAGTCCAGCGACAGTCCGTCCCCCTCGGCCTCGCCGTCAGGCTCGGCGGCACCCCCGCCGAAGATCGTCGACGGGCCGCTGCCGGGTATCACCGCCGGAGAGAAGTTCGGTCAGAAGCCCACCGTCGCCAAGGGCACCAAGGACCCCTCGAAGGACCTCGCGGTCGAGACGGTCATCGTGGGCACCGGCCAGACGGTCGCGGAGAACGACTACATCCAGGCCCACTACCTCGGCCAGATCTGGTCCTCGGCGAAGGTCTTCGACAACTCCTACGACCGCAAGACGCCGCTGCTCATCCAGCTGGCCCAGGGGCAGATTATCGACGGCTGGCGCTATGCCCTCACGGGCAAGAAGGCCGGCAGCCGCGTCGAGATGGCAGTGCCGCCGACCTGGGGCTACGGCACGTCGGGCAACGAGCAGGCGGGCATCAAGGGCACCGACACGCTGGTCTTCGTCGTCGACATCCAGAAGGTCTTCAACGGCAAGAGCTCCGCCAAGGGGACGGCCGTCGCACAGGACAACATCGACCTGCCGAAGGTCGGCACCAACACCGACGGCAAGGCCCCGTCCATCGACGTACCGAAGAAGACCGCGCCGAAGAAGCTCGTCGCGAACTACGTCCTGGAGGGCGACGGGGACGAGGTCGGCGCGAGCGACACCGTCCTGGTCCAGTACAAGGGCGTGCTGTGGGCCGACGGCAAGGAGTTCGACTCCACGTACAGCCGCGGACAGCTCACCTCGTTCTCGTTGCAGCAGGTCGTCAAGGGTTGGGCGCAGGGTCTGACCGGCAAGAAGGTCGGCAGCCGCGTCCTGATCGTGGTTCCGCCGGCCCTCGGCTACGGCGACAGCCCGCCGCAGGGCAGCGGCATCAAGAAGGACTCGGTACTCGTCTTCACCGTCGACATCCTGGCGAAGATGTAACCGCTCCGGGGATGCAAGACTGTCCGCGTTGCCTTGTTGTACGAAGGCGCCGCAAACATGCCGCAAACAAGCAGGAGCCAGAAACGTGAGCATCGAGAAGCCCGAGATCGACTTCCCGGGCGGCGAGCCCCCGGCGGACCTCGAGATCAAGGACATCTGGGAGGGCGACGGCCCGGTGGCCAAGGCGGGCGACACCGTCTCCGTCCACTACGTCGGTGTGGCCTTCTCCACGGGTGAGGAGTTCGACGCGTCCTGGAACCGCGGTACGCCGCTCAACTTCCAGCTGGGCGTCGGCCAGGTCATCGCGGGCTGGGACCAGGGCGTGCAGGGTATGAAGGTCGGCGGCCGCCGCCAGCTGATCATCCCGGCGCACCTCGCGTACGGCGACCGCGGTGCCGGTGGCCGTATCGGTCCCGGTGAGACGCTGATCTTCGTCTGTGACCTGGTCGGGGTCTGAGTTCTCCGCGAGAACCGGCCGCGGGGACTCCGCGGTCCGATCATCATGAAGTCCGGATCACGGTCCGGTCGTCGTACGCCGCGTGATCACGATCCGACGGGATTCGATCACTTGGGGCCCATGCCTGTCCGGGCATGGGCCCTCGGCTTTTGCCGCGACACCCCGGGGCGGTACGGTCATCGGTCGGAAGCACCATAGGAAGGGCGTCGATGGCCATTGCCAAGGCGGAGCGGCTGATGAACCTGGCGCTGTGTCTGCTCGGGACGCGGCGACCGCTCAGCAAACGTGAGCTCCGTGAGTCCATCGAGGCCTATCTGGAAGCCAGTTCGGACGACTCCTTCAACCGGATGTTCGAGCGGGACAAGGACGATCTGCGCGAACTCGGCCTGGTCATCGAGACGGTGGAGAACCTCGACGGCGAGATCGGGTACCTGGCCCGCCGCGACAGCAACCGTCTGCCGCCCATCACGCTCGACGCCGAGGAGGCCGCCGCCCTCGGTCTCGCCGCCAAGGTGTGGCAGCAGGCCCGCCTCGCGGGCGCGGCGAGCGGCGCCCTGCAGAAGCTGCGCGCCGCGGGTCTGCCGGAGGGCGTCGACCCGTACGAGCCGCACGGCGCGCTGGAGCCGCGCATCCCCGTGCACGAGGCCGCCTTCGAGCCGCTGATGCTCGCCTGCCGCGACCGGCGCCCCGTCACTTTCGACTACCGCAAGGCGAGCGCGGCCCGCCCCGGACCCCGCAACGTCGAGCCCTGGGCGCTCGAGTGCTGGCGCGGTCACTGGTACCTGGCCGGCTGGGACCGCGACCGGGGAGCCGAGCGTGTCTTCCGGCTGTCCCGGATCACGGGCAAGGTCCGTACCCGCAGTGGCACGTACACGGCCGAGGTGCCCGACGTCGTGACCGTGCGGGAGACCGTCGCGGGCTGGGCGGGGGACATCACCGACCGCACGGCGCTGATCCGGCTGCGGACGGGCTCGGGCTACCCGCTGCGCGCCAAGGCTGCCTCCGTTCGGGAACTCGGCGACGGCTGGGACGAGTTGGAGATTCCGTACGGGCACGGCCTGGACGCCTGGCTCGTGGAGTTCGGGCCGGACGTGGTGGTCCTGGAGCCCGCCGAGCTGCGGGCCGACGTCGTGGACCGGCTGCGCGCAGTGGCCAAGGGCTGAGGGGGACGTAGGAAAGTGGTAGGAAAACCGGCCAGGCCCACGAACGCGATCGACCAGACCCGGCGGATGCTCTCCCTGGTGACGTATCTGCGCGAGCGCCCCGGCGCGCGGGTGGAGGACGTGGCCCGGGCCTTCGGGATCACCGAGGACGAGCTGATCTCCGACCTCGACGTGCTGCCGCTGTGCGGGACCAGCTTCCGGGGCGGCGACCTGCTCGACATCGACACCGACGGCGACCGGATCTGGTGGCACAACCCGGACGACGTCGCGGAGCCGCTGCGGATCGCCGCCGACGAGGCGACCGCGCTGCTGGTGGCCGCGCGGGCCGTCTCGACCCTGCCGGGTCTGCGCGAGGGGGACCGGCAGGCGCTTTTGCGGGCCACCGCGAAGGTGGAGGCCGCCTCGGGCGAGGCGGCCGGCGCCAGCTCCCGGCTCTCGGTCACCTTCGAGGCGGAGGGCGGGGTCTTCGCGGACGTAGACCGGGCGATCTCCGAGCGGCGCAGGCTGTGGATCCGCTACTACTCACCCTCGCGGGACGAGCTGTCCGAGCGTGAGATCGACCCGATCCGCCTGGTCAGCGTGGGGCACACCTATGTGGAGGCCTGGTGCCGCCGCTCGGAGGCCCGGCGCACCTTCCGGCTCGACCGGGTCGCCGAGATCAAGATCCTCGACGAGCCGTCCGCGCCGCCCGAGATCGAGCTGCGGGACCTCTCGGAAGGGCTGGTGCAGCCCGCGGCCGAGGACCCGGAGGTCGTCGTGGAGGTCGGTCCCGGCGGGCGCTGGGTCGCCGAGTACTACCCCCACGACAGCGCCGAGGAGCTGCCGGACGGCGGGCTGCGGATCACCCTGCGCACCCCCGAACCCGCGTCGCTGCGCCGCCTCGCCCTGCGGCTCGGGGGTGACGGCCGGATCGTCTCGCCGCCGGAGGTCGCGGACAGCGCCCGCCGGGCAGCCCGGGAGGCTCTCGCCGCCTACGACGGTCCGCAGGGCACGTACGACGACGGGGACCGGCCGCAGGATCGCCCCGGTGCGCCGCACGGCGGCGGTCCGGGGGGTCCGCCCGGCGGCGTGGGAGCGCAGCGCCCGGACGGCGGGCCGCACGGAGTTCATGACGGGCTGTACGGCAGGCAGGAGCAAGGGCTTTGAGCGGGTCGGCGATGTCTGGTACGAGCGAAATGTCCGTAGCATCCGCATTTTCGGGGATGACGAGAGTGGATCCCGTGGTCTTCAAGGCCGCGTGCCCCGACTGCCGGGTCGGTTTCGAACTCTCCGCGAGCGCCCTGCGCCTGGTCATCGGCGCCACACATCGGACCACCTTCTACTCCTTCACCTGCCCGGAGTGCGGCGCGGCGGTCCGCAAGCCCGCCGGGGAGCGCATCGTCGAACTCCTCACCGGCGGAGGGGTGCGGGCCCTGCGCCTGCACGCCACGGTCCGAGGGGCTTAGGGTCGACCCCATGTTCTGGCCGATGTTCGCGATCGCTGTGGGTTTCCTGGGAATCGCCGTCCTCGCTGTGCTCGCCGTCCGTGTCTTCCTGGAAGCGGAGCGTCTGGGCAGGCAGGTCGGCGAATCCGCACGTCGGATCAACCGCGCGGCCGAGGACCTGGAGCACGCCTCGGCAGGCGCGGCCCGCGCCGCGGACGCCCTCTGAGCCCTCCCGCCCCCGCGCTTTGGGTCACTCCGACCTGTCAACTTCGCAGGATCGGCAGGTACGCTGCTGGTCGCGGCCCGGAGAGCGAGGCGCGGACCGCGAACCGGGAGTACGCACAGGGATTGCCCCGCGTTTACCCCTGAGCGTTACGATCGCTGTCAGCACGATCCTCGGACAGACGTCCGACCGGTCGGGCAGCAACCCACCACGCCGCCTCGGTGAGAAGGTAAAAGCTTATGTTCGGAAGGCTCGGCGCTCCCGAGATCATTCTCATCCTCGTCGTCATCATCCTGCTGTTCGGCGCGAAGAAGCTTCCGGACATGGCCCGCTCGCTGGGCAAGTCCGCCCGCATCCTCAAGAGCGAGGCCAAGGCGATGAAGTCCGAGGGCAAGGACGACAGCGCCACCGCGGCCGCCCCGCCGCACGACGACCAGCAGCCCCAGCGCACCATCCAGGCCGCGCCCGGCGACGTGACCAGCTCGCGCCCGGTCAGCGAGCCGACGGACACGACCAAGCGCTGACGCAGGGCCGGTGACCTCCGGCCCGCCGCACGAGATGGGAACGTGGGTTGCTGAAGTCCGCCCGCAAGAAGGAAGAGAAGGATCCGGAGGGGCGGATGCCCCTCGCGGAGCACCTTCGTGAGCTCCGCAACCGGCTCGCGAAGGCGATGCTGGCCATCGTCCTCGTCACGGTCGTCGCCGCGTTCTTCTACAACGACATCATCAACTTCTTCACGGAGCCGATCCTCAAAGAGGTCGGCTGCGACAAGACCTTCCAGCAGCTGGCGAAGTCGTCGTCCGACGACCCCTGTGCGCAGATCACGATCAACGGCCTGCTCACACCGTTCACGCTGGCCCTGAAGGTCTCGCTGATGGCCGGCATCGTGCTGGCCTCGCCGATCTGGCTCTACCAGCTCTGGGCCTTCGTCGCGCCCGGTCTGCACAAGAGCGAGAAGAAGTACGCCTACGCGTTCGTCGCGTCGGGCGTCCCGCTCTTCCTCGGTGGCGCCTTCTTCGCCTACAAGGTGCTGCCCACCACCGCGAAGGTCCTGATCGAGTTCACGCCGTTCGGTGTCGACAACCTGCTGCCACTGGACGACCTGCTCGACCTCGTGACCCGCATGGTCGTCGTCTTCGGTCTCTCCTTCGAGCTGCCGCTGCTCCTGGCGATGCTCAACATGAGCGGAGTGATCACCGGCAGGCGCATGGCCGGCTGGTGGCGCGGCATGATCATGGGCATCACCGTGTTCGCGGCCGTCGCCACGCCCAGCACCGACCCCCTGACGATGCTGGCGCTCGCCGGACCCATCTGGATCCTGTACTTCGCGGCCACCGCCTTCTCGCTGCTCAACGACCGCCGCAGGGCCCGTCGCGAAGCCGAGGGGCCGGACGACGACGAGGCCTCGGAGCTCGACCTCACCCCCGACGACATCGGCGAGATCGAGTCCGTGTCGGCCACCCGCGCGCTGCCCGCGCAGTCGGACTCCGGTCGGGAGCGGGACCGGGTCAACGGTTACGACGACGTGACCTGACGTCGCCCGACGACCTTGTAGGGTCCGGGCCGTGACCAGCGAGATCACCCTCTTCGTCAACCCCGCCGCGGGACGCGGCCGGGGCGCCCGCGCGGCGCAGCCGGCCGCCTCAGCCCTGCGGGCCGCGGGCTTCTCCGTACGCACGGTCCTCGGGGAGAACGCCGAGGACGCCCTCGCCCGCGCGCGCGACGCCGTGGAGTCCGGCACCGGCGCCCTCGTGGCCGTCGGCGGCGACGGCATGGCGAACCTCGCTCTCCAGGCCGTCGCAGGGACGAGTACGCCGCTGGGCCTCGTCGCCGTCGGCACCGGGAACGACTTCGCGCGCGCCCTGGGGCTGCCCGTGCGCGATCCGGCCGCCGCCGGACGCGTGGTCGCCGAGGCGCTCAAGGAAGCCCGGCTGCGGGACATCGACCTCGGACGGGTGGCGGGCACCTGGTTCGGGACGGTCCTCGCCTCCGGCTTCGACTCGAGGGTCAACGACCGTGGCAACCGCATGCGATGGCCCACCGGACGTTTCACGTACGACCTCGCGATGCTCGCCGAACTCGCCGCCCTCAGGCCCATCCCGTACCGCGTCACCCTGGACGACGGCGAGGTCCGGGAGGTCGAGGCGACGCTGGTGGCCGTCGGGAACGGGCCCGGTTACGGGGGAGGCATGCGGATCTGCCCGGGCGCGGACCTCACGGACGGGCTGTTCGACGTCACCGTGGTCGCCGCGTGCAGCCGCACGACACTGCTCCGCGTCTTCCCCCGGGTCTACAGGGGCACGCACGTCGGTCATCCCAAGGTCACCGTGCACCGGGCCGCGAGGGTCGAGCTGGCCGCGGAGGGGATCACGGGATACGCCGACGGGGAGCCGCTCGGTCCGCTGCCGCTGACCGCGGAATGCGTATCCGGGGCGGTGCGCGTGGCAGGCCCCTGAGCCGCCCTCCGCGCCTCGCCTTTCACGCCCCGGCCGCGCGCCCCGGAACAGGGCGGACCCGGATCCACAGGCTCCGATCGGATAATGATCGTCCTGTTGTCAGTGGTGGCCGGTAGTCTCGAAAGCACGATGACAGAGGACCTCTCACCGGCCGAGCGGTACGCGGCAGCACGGAAGCGCGCTGTCGAGCAGGCCACCGCGCTCGCCGGCTTCCGCGAGATGTACGACTTCGGCCTCGACCCCTTCCAGATCGAGGCCTGCCGAGCTCTTGAAGGGGGCAAGGGCGTCCTGGTGGCCGCGCCCACCGGTTCGGGCAAGACGATCGTCGGCGAGTTCGCCGTCCACCTCGCCCTCCAGCAGGGCAAGAAGTGCTTCTACACGACACCCATCAAGGCCCTGTCGAACCAGAAGTACGCGGACCTCTCCCGCCGTTACGGCGCGGACAAGGTCGGTCTCCTCACCGGCGACAACAGTGTCAACTCCGAAGCCCCGGTGGTCGTCATGACCACCGAGGTGCTGCGCAACATGCTGTACGCGGGCTCGCAGACCCTCCTCGGCCTCGGGTACGTGGTGATGGACGAGGTGCACTACCTCTCCGACCGCTTCCGGGGCGCCGTGTGGGAGGAAGTGATCATCCACCTCCCCGAGTCGGTCACGCTGGTGTCGCTGTCGGCGACCGTGTCCAACGCGGAGGAGTTCGGGGACTGGCTCGACACCGTCCGCGGGGACACCGAGGTGATCGTCTCCGAGCACCGGCCGGTACCGCTGTTCCAGCACGTGCTCGCCGGACGCCGCATGTACGACCTCTTCGAGGAGGGCGAAGGCCACCGGAAGGCCGTCAACCCCGACCTCTCGCGCCTGGCGCGCATGGAGGCGAGCCGCCCGTCGTACCAGGACCGCAGGCGGGGCCGCGCCATGCGCGACGCCGACCGGGAGCGCGAGCGGCGCCAGCGGTCCCGGGTATGGACGCCGGGCCGGCCCGAGGTCATCGAGCGGCTCGACGCCGAGGGGCTGCTGCCCGCCATCACGTTCATCTTCAGCCGCGCCGCCTGCGAGGCCGCCGTCCAGCAGTGCCTGTACGCAGGACTGCGGCTGAACGACGAAGAGGCACGGGAAAGGGTCCGCGCCCTCGTCGAGGAGCGCACGGCCTCCATCCCGAACGAGGACCTCCACGTCCTCGGGTACTACGAGTGGCTGGAAGGCCTGGAGCGCGGCATCGCGGCCCACCACGCGGGCATGCTGCCGACGTTCAAGGAAGTCGTCGAGGAACTCTTCGTACGCGGCCTCGTGAAAGCCGTGTTCGCCACCGAGACCCTCGCGCTCGGTATCAACATGCCCGCCCGCTCGGTGGTGCTGGAGAAACTCGTCAAGTGGAACGGCGAACAGCACGCCGACATCACACCCGGTGAGTACACCCAGCTCACGGGCCGGGCCGGCCGCCGCGGCATCGATGTCGAGGGCCACGCCGTGGTGTTGTGGCAGCGCGGGATCGACCCCGACCACCTCGCGGGACTCGCCGGCACGCGCACGTATCCGCTGCGCTCCAGCTTCAAGCCGTCGTACAACATGGCGGTCAACCTCGTCGAGCAGTTCGGCCGGCACCGCTCGCGCGAGCTGCTCGAAACGTCCTTCGCGCAGTTCCAGGCCGACAAGTCCGTCGTCGGCATCTCCCGCCAGGTGCAGCGCAACGAGGAGGGGCTCGAAGGCTACAAGGAGTCCATGACCTGCCACCTGGGGGACTTCGAGGAGTACGCGCGGCTGCGTCGCGAGCTCAAGGACCGCGAAACCGAGCTGGCCAAGCAGGGCGCCTCCCAGCGGAGGGCCGAGGCCGCCGTCGCGCTGGAGAAGCTCAAGCCGGGCGACATCATCCACGTGCCGACCGGTAAGTTCGCGGGGCTCGCCCTGGTCCTCGACCCGGGGCTGCCCGCCGGGCGGTCCAACGGCCATCGGGGCTTCGAGCACCACGACGGCCCCCGGCCGCTCGTGCTCACCGCCGAGCGGCAGGTCAAGCGGCTCGCGTCCATCGACTTCCCGGTGCCCGTCGAGGCCCTGGAGCGGATGCGCATCCCGAAGTCGTTCAACGCGCGCTCACCGCAGTCGCGCCGCGACCTGGCCTCCGCGCTGCGCACCAAGGCCGGGCACATCGTGCCCGACCGGCACCGCAGGAAGCGGGCGGAGGCAGCCGACGACCGCGAGATCGCCCGGCTGCGGACCGCCATCAGGGCGCACCCCTGCCACGGATGCAGCGACCGTGAGGACCACGCCCGCTGGGCCGAGCGCTACCACCGGCTGCGGCGCGACACCGCGCAGTTGGAGAACCGCATCGAGGGCCGGACGAACACCATCGCCCGCACCTTCGACCGCATCGTCGCGCTGCTGACCGAGCTGGACTACCTGCGCGGCGACGACGTCACCGAGCACGGCAAGCGGCTGGCCCGGTTGTACGGCGAGATGGACCTGCTCTCCAGCGAGTGCCTGCGCGAAGGCGTGTGGGAGGGCCTCGGACCGGCGGAACTGGCCGCGTGCGTCTCGGCGTTGGTGTACGAGTCCCGGGTCGGCGACGACGCGATGGCACCCAAGCTGCCGTCCGGCAGGGCGAAGGCCGCGCTGGGCGAGATGGTCCGCATCTGGGGCCGGCTCGACGCCCTGGAGGAGGACTTCCGCATCACGCAGACCGAGGGGGTCGGCCAGCGCGAGCCCGACCTGGGCTTCGCCTGGGCGGCGCACGAGTGGGCGTCGGGCAAGGGCCTCGACGAGGTGCTGCGCGAGGCCGAGATGCCCGCGGGCGACTTCGTGCGCTGGTGCAAGCAGGTCATCGACGTACTGGGGCAGATCTCGGCGGCCGCGCCGATCTCCGGGGCGCCGAGCTCGACGGTCGCGAAGAACGCCCGCAAGGCCGTCGACCAGTTGCTGCGCGGAGTGGTGGCCTACTCGTCGGTGGGGTGACGTGCCGTGGCGGACCCGGTGAGTCGGTGCGCCGGGTCCGATCGCACGGCACGGCGGCTCGTGCCCGGGCGACCGGGCCGGATGCGCGTCGCCTCGGCCCTGTCGGCGATCTCCCGGCCTCACCCGCTCCTCGCGCTCGGCCCGCCCCTGGCCGTCAGTCGGCGAGCGACTCCAGGTAGGCGCGCCAGCCCTCGTACGCGGTGATGTCCCGGGCGCCGTCGAGCGCGCCCGGCTCGCACAGGAATCCCGGCACGTCACCGCCGTCGGCCAGTGCCACCCGGCCCAGCGCCATCGGGCGGGGCAGCGCGGTGAGCAGCCGGCCGAGCCCTTCGGCGGGCACTCGCCACACCTCGGCCTCGATCGCGGCGCCGCCCGCACCCACGTGGACGAGTCCCGGCTTGGGCGGTTCGGTGGACAGGGCGTACAGCCGGTAGACGGCGGCTGTCCGGGTCGTACGTTCCAACTGGGCGCCGAGCGACAGTAGTTGACCGTTGAGAGGCTGGCCCGACAGGTGTGCGCCGACCACGGCGATCCGGGCCGTGGGCACTTCGAGGGCGCGGGCGATGCGGGCGAGGCGTTCGTCGGTGAAGGCCGGGCCGACCAGCATCACACCGAAGGGGAGCCCTGCCACCTGGCCCGCCGGTACGGCGACGGCAGCCAAATCGAAGAGGTTGGTGGAGTTGGTGAAGCGGCCCAGACGGGCGTTGGCCCCGAGAGGGTCGGCGGCGACCTCGGCGAGCGTGGGATGGCCGGGGGTTGTCGGCAGGAGCAGGGCGTCCGCGTCGCCGAGTTCCGTCAGGGCGCGGGCGCGCAGGGCCGCCAGGCGGTCCTGGTCGGCGAAGAGCCGGTGCGCCGGGATGTCACGGGCCCGGGTGATGATGCCGGCGACCGTCGGGTCGAGGCCGGCGCCGCCTTCGGCGAGCAGCTTGTCGACAAAGGCCCCGACGGCGGTGTAGCGCTCGGCCACGAAGGCGCCCTCGTAGAGCATCGCCGCGGCCTCGGTGAACGGGGTGAGGTCGATGGTGCGCACCTCGGCTCCCGCCGATCGCAGTCGGGCGGCGGCGGCCTCGTACGCCTGCGACCACCCCGCGTCGAGTTCGCCGAGCTGTTCCAGGGGTGGGACCGCGATGCGCCAGGGGCCCGGGACGCGCCCGGGGAGTGCCGGAAGGCCGCGGGCGGGGGGTGAGGCCATGTGTGCCAGGGCCTGCTCCGCCTCCGGGAGGGTGCGGGCGAAGACCGTCACGCAGTCGACGGAGGCGCAGGCCGGGACCACGCCGTCCGTGGGGACGAGACCCCGGGTGGGTTTGAGGCCGACGATCCCGTTGAAAGCCGCGGGGACGCGGCCGCTGCCCGCGGTGTCCGTGCCGAGCGCCAGGTCCACGATGCCGAGGGCCACCGCGACGGCGCTCCCCGAGCTGGAGCCGCCGCTGACCCTGTCGGGGTCGACGGCGTTGCGGACCGGGCCGTGCGGGGAGCGGGTGCCGACCAGGCCCGTGGCGAACTGGTCCAGGTTGGTGGTGCCGAGGGCGATCGCGCCTGCCGCGCGGAGGCGGGCGACCACCGGGGCGTCCGTGTCCGGGCGGTAGGCGTAGGCCGGGCAGCCTGCCGTGGTGGGGAGGCCTGCCACGTCGATGTTGCCCTTCGCGGCGAAGAGCCTGCCCGCGAGGGGGAGGTGTTCGCCTGCGGCGAGGCGGGTGTCGACGGCTCGGGCCTCCTCCTCGACCTCGGCCTGGGGGCGCAGGTCGATCCAGACCTCGGGGCGGGCCGTGGCCTCGATACGGGCGTAGGCCGCGCGGACACGGGCCACTGCCTGGGGCTGGGTCTGGGGCGACATCTGTGCTCCTTACTGGGGTTTCGTCGTCGGCTGTTGGCCGGTGGGCCGTCCGTGCCCACCCTCCCCCTTCTCGGCTTCGCTCGAACGGGAGGTGCCCCTCCTCGCCCTGCGGAACGCCTGCCGACAGACGGGACGGGTGGGCGGGGCGCCTTGCCCGCAGGCAGGCGCCCGGCACGAGGGTTCAGGGCGGCGGTGGCCCCACTACCGCCAACGCGGTCCCCGCCTCCACCTGGGCGCCCGGTCTGGTGAGGAGTTCCAGGACCACGCCGTCCATGGGGGAGGGGACCCGGGACTCCATCTTCATGGCCTCCAGGGCCAGCAGGGGCTGACCGGTGGTGACCGTGTCGCCCGGCTCGACGTTCAGTTGCCAGACGGACGCGGCGAACTCGGCCTCCACCAGGCGGGCGCCCGGTGGAACCGTCACCTCCACGGGGGCCGGGGCCGGGGCCGACGTCATCTCCGCGCGGGTGAACTCGCCCGCCGCCTCCCAGGCGTCACGCTCCGCGGAGAAGGCCGCGCCCTGCCGGCTGCGGAACTCCGCGATCCCGCCCGCGTGCTCGGAGAGGAAGGACTCGTACGCGGCGAGCGAGAAGGTGCCCTCCTCGATCCGCGGGACGAAACGGCCCGAGACGATGTCCGCGCGCAGGTCCAGCAGTTCGTCGGCTTCCACCGGATACCACCTGATCCGGTCGAAGAAGCGCAGCAGCCAGGGAGAGCCCTGCTCGAACGCCCCCCGCTGCTGCCATCCCGACCACACCTGTGTCGTACGGCCGACGAACTGGTAGCCGCCGGGTCCCTCCATGCCGTAGACGCAGAGGTAGGCCCCGCCGATGCCCACCGAGTTCTCGGCCGTCCAGGTGCGGGCCGGGTTGTACTTCGTCGTGACGAGACGGTGGCGGGGATCGAGGGGCGTCGCCACCGGCGCCCCCAGGTACACGTCGCCCAGGCCCAGGACCAGGTACTCGGCGTCGAAGACCGTGCGGTACACGTCCTCGACCGAGTCGAGGCCGTTCACGCGGCGGATGAACTCGATGTTCCACGGGCACCACGGCGCGTCGTCGCGCACCCCGGCCATGTAGCGGGCGATCGCCTCGCGTGTGGCCGGATCGTCCCAGGAGAGCGGGAGATGGACGGTGCGGGAGGGGACGACGAGCTGGTCGGCGGGGGGCAGGGAGGACACGATGTCCCGTACCGAGGACAGGAGTTCGGGCTGCGGCAGCCGGTCCGGGTCCGTCTGGATCTGCAGCGAGCGGATGCCGGGGGTGATGTCCGCGATGCCGGGCAGCCCGGCGGCCGACACCGCCTCCATCAGCGCGTGCACCCGCATCCGCAGGGCCAGGTCGAGCTGCATGGGCCCGAACTCGACGAGCAGGTTGTCGTCACCGCTTCGCCGGTACGTCACGTCGGCGTCCCGGGCCAGTACGCCCCCGTCGGCGATCTCCGCACGGTCCGCCACCGGCGCGGCGGCCGGTGTGCGCCGCAGCCGCCCGGCCTCGGGCACTGTCACCGGCACGAACCGCACGGTGTCCCCGGGCCGCAGCTGCCCGAGCTTCCACCGCTGCCCCTTCGCGACGGTCGCCGGGCAGACGAAACCGCCGAGCGAGGGGCCGTCCGGGCCGAGCAGCACCGGCATGTCACCGGTGTAGTCGACCGCGCCGACCGAGTAGGGGGTGTCGTGGATGTTGGAGGGGTGCAGGCCCGCCTCACCGCCGTCGGTGCGCGCCCAGCGGGGCTTCGGGCCGACCAGCCGTACGCCCGTGCGTGCCGAGTTGAAGTGGACCTTCCACTCGGCCGCGTAGAAGTCGCGGATGTCCTCCTCGGTGAAGAACTCCGGTGCGGCATGCGGTCCTTCGAGCGCGCCGAGGCGCCACTGCGCACCGAATACCGGCCGCTCGGCCACCGGCACGGGGAGTGGATCCGCGACCGGCTCACCGGGCGACGGCACCGCGGCGGCCGCGGCGCCCCCGTGCAGCACGTCCCCCGTCCGCAGTGTCCGCCCGCCGTGGCCGCCGAACCGCCCCAGGGTGAACGTCGAGGCGCTCCCCATGAAGGACGGCACGTCCAGTCCGCCGCCGGAGAAGAGCACGTATGTGCGCAAACCGTGTTCCGACGGGGCGCCCACCTCCAGCACACCGCCCGCGGGTACGGTCACCGGCTCCCACTGTCCGACGGCCGCGCCGTCGACCGTCACCGGAGCGGGAGCGCCCGTGACGCACACCGTCGCCCGGTGGGTGAACCTCAACGCCGGTCCCCGCAAAGTGCATTCGAGCCCGGGCGCCCCCTCGTCGTTGCCGAGCGCACGGTTCCCCAGCCGGAACGAGAGGTCGTCCATCGGTCCGCTCGGCGGCACGCCCACCTGCCAGTGGCCGGTCCGCCCCGGCCAGTCCTGGACCGTCGTCAGCGTTCCGCCCGACACGACCTCGATCCTCGGCGTCGGATCGCTCACCGAGGCGAGGGTGTCCGTGGAGTGCGCGGCCACCCGGAAGTCCGGGTCCGACAGCGCCGCCCGCACCAGACCGAGGTTCGTCTCGATGCCGTCGACCCTCGTGCCGGCCAGCGCCTCGTCCAGCCGCGCGAGGGCCTGCGCCCGGTCGGCGCCGTGCGCGACGACCTTCGCGAGCATCGGGTCGTACGAGGTGGAGACCTCGGTGCCGGTCTCGGCCCAGCCGTCCACGCGAACGCCCGGCGGGAACTCGACCCGCGTCAACAGGCCCGCGCTGGGCCGGTGTTCACGGGAGGGGTCCTCGGCGTACAGCCGCGCCTCCACGGCATGACCGCGTGGCGCGCCGGGGTCGCGTACGACGCCCGAGTCGCCGCGGGCCAGCCGCAGCATCCACGCGACGAGGTCGACCCCGTAGATCTCCTCGGTGACCGGATGCTCCACCTGGAGCCGGGTGTTGACCTCCAGGAAGTACGCTTCCTCGCGGGCCGCGTCGTACACGAACTCGACGGTGCCGGCGGAGCGGTAGCCGACGCTCGCGCACAGGTCCCGCGCGGAAGCGGTGAGTTGTTGCCGCACCCGGTCGGGCAGGCCGGGCGCCGGGGCCTCCTCGACGACCTTCTGGTTGCGGCGCTGGAGTGAGCAGTCGCGGTCGCCGAAGGTGACGACCCGGCCCTCGCCGTCGCCGAAGACCTGCACCTCCACATGGCGGGCGTGCTCGACGAGCCGCTCCAGGAAGACTCCGGCCGAGGAGAAGGAGGCCGCGGCGACGCGCTGCACGCGCTCCCAGGCGTCACGGAGGTCGTCCGCCGAGTGGCACGCGGACATGCCGATGCCACCCCCGCCGCCGGTCGCCTTGAGCATCACGGGGTAGCCGACGGCGGCGGCCTGCCGCAGGGCCTCGTCGACATCCGCGAGCAGGCCCGTCCCCGGGGCCAGTGGCACCCCGGCCGACTCCGCCGCCGCCCGGGCGGTGTGCTTGGCGCCGAACAGGTCCAGCTGCTCCGGCGTCGGCCCCACGAAGACGATTCCCGCCTCCTCGCAGCGCCGCGCGAACTCCGCGTCCTCGGAGAGGAAGCCGTAACCGGGGTGGATGGCGCCCGCGCCCGTGTCCTTGGCCGCCGCGAGGACGCGGTCCGCGTCGAGATACGACTCCTTGGCAGGTGCGGGACCCAGCCGTACGGCCTCGTCGGCGAGGCGTACATGCGGTGCCGAACGGTCCGGGTCGGAGTACACGGCGACCGTGCGCAGGCCCAGTTCCCGTGCCGTACGGATGATCCGGACCGCTATCTCGCCCCGGTTGGCGACGAGGAGCGTGTCGAAGGCCCCTGCCCCGGCGCCTGCAGCTTCCCCGGCGCTCATGCGGGAGCCCCGATCGTCATCTCGACCGCGGTCGGCTCGAAGCCGTTGCAGGGGTTGTTGATCTGGGGGCAGTTGGAGACCAGCACGAGCACGTCGCGCTCGGCGCGCAGGGTGAGCGAGAGGCCCGGTGCCGAGATGCCGTCGACGATGCCCAGCGTGCCGTCCTTCTCGACCGGCACGTTCATGTACCAGTTGATGTTGGAGACCAGGTCGCGCTTGCCGAGGCCGTAACGGGCGCCCTCCGCGAGGAAGTTGTCCACGCAGGCGTGCTGGGACCAGGTGTGGTGGCCGTACCGCAGCGAGTTCGACTCCTTGGAGCAGGCGCCGCCGACCGTGTCGTGGCGGCCGACGTCGTCCGCGACGACCGTCATCAGGGGCGTGTGTTCGTTCGACATGAGCACACTGCCCGTGGTCAGGAAGATGTTGCCCTGGGCCTGGATCGTGTCGGGCGCGCTGTAGCGCACGGCCGTGTCCCCGGCGTCGTACACGAGGAAGTCGACGGCCTGGTTGCCGTGCAGGTCCGTGACGGTGAGCGTGGCGCCGGCGGGGACGACGGCCGACCAGGCGGCCCGGGCCGCGACGGTGGCGCTCAGGACGGTCTGCTCGCTCATGCGATCCCCCTCGCGGCAAGGAACTCGGTGGTGTTGAGGAAGGCGCGGTGGCCCTCGGGCGTGGCTTCCCACAGCGGATCGCCGGACCGGGTGGCCTCGCCGCGCCAGGCCAGTACCTCCAGCGGCGTGCTCGTGTAGGCGTCGCGCGGGTCGGCCGGGTGCGGCACGTTGGCCAGCAGCACGGTGACGTCCTGTTCGGCGCGCAGCGTCACGCTCGCCCCCGGACCGGCCGAACCGGTGAAGTCCACGGAGCCGTCGTCGCGCACCTCGACCCCCTGGAAGAAGGAGAGCGACGGCGGAAGATCGCGCGGCGCCAGTCCGTTCTTGGCGGCCGCCAGCTTGAAGAGCTCACGGCCCGCGGGCGAGCCCGACTGCGGCGTCCCGTCCCCGTACCGTCGCGTGTTCCATGCGAGAGCCGAGGTGCCGCACAGCGCGTCGTGCCGCCCGGAGGTGTCCGCGATCACCGAGGCGAGGACGCGGCCCTGGTCGGAGAGGAGCAGCCGGCCCTCGCCGAGGTAGGCGTTCCACTGGACCTTGACGGTGTCGGCCACGTTCAGGCGCTCCCAGGGGCGGTCGGCGACGAAGAGGAGCAGATGGGCGCAGGCGTCGCCGCCCAGGTCCGTCAGCCGCAGCTCCGTGCCGCGGGCCAGCACCCGGTGCGTGTAGTTGCCGCCCGCCACCGTCTCCGCCCACACCAGGTGGCCCGCCTCGCAGGGAGGCGTGGGCCAGCTGCTCGCCGGCACGAAGGGCATGGCATCGGCGCGGGCACCCTGCTGGGCGCGGGCGTGCGCGCGGGCTCCGTGAGTGGTCGCTGTCGCCATCGAGGGACCTCCGGCTCGGCAGTCGTGTGATGTCTTCGAAGAGGTGCTGGCCGTGCATTTCTGTCGCTCGACAGAAATTAGGAGCCGGGAGGGTCGCCGCCGTTGCCCGCGCGTTGCGGGCCGGTTACCGATCCCTCACCCGGACGGCCTGGTGAGGCGGTGTGCGAGGATCGAAAGCATGGGTTCCAGTGTGCGCAGGGTGGGCAGGCCGCGCGCCGAGCAGCGCGCCGACAGCGGCCTTTCGCCGCGTGACGAACTGCTGGCCGCCGCCGCGGAGCTCTTCACCACGCGGGGGTACGCCGCGACGACCACCCGGGCCGTCGCCGAGCGGGCGGGGATGCGGCAGGCGTCCATGTACCACTACGTGTCCGGCAAGGAGGAGCTCCTCGCCGCGCTGCTGGAGTCCACCGTCACGCCCTCGCTGGCCTTCGCGCGGCAGCTCCTCGCCGAGGACACCGCCTCCGCCGAGGGCAGGCTGTGGGAGCTGTGCCGCACGGACGTCGAGCTGCTCTGCGAGGGCTCGTACAACCTCGGCGGTCTCTACCTCCTGCCCGAGGTCCGCTCGGAGCGATTCGCCGGCTTCCATGCCGTACGGGCCGAACTCAAGGACGCCTACCGGCAGTTGCTCGCCGCGACGGAGGCGGGCGGCGCGCTCGCCAAGAGTGACCTCGAGCTGCGGACGGATCTGCTCTTCGGGCTCATCGAAGGAGTGATCCTCGTCCACCGCTCCGATCCGGAGCGGCCCGTCTCGGTCTTCGCCGGGGCCACCGCCGACGCGGCCCTGCGTATCGCCGGAATCTGAGGCACGCGCCGGTTCCGAAGCGACGCGGAAGCCCCTTCTCACCCCTTCCGGTGATGGGGTTTCGTACGCCTGTGCATCGTGACGCACCGTGTGCGAATGGAGGCGCAGCGTGTAAATGGGGCAGAGCGTACTCCAGTCGCGAGGGCGTTTTCAGGTGGTTGCTGAATATGACACAGCGATGATCCGGTCGGACTAAGCTCGCCCGCAGCGCACCGAGTTGAGGTGTATTCGTGCGCTTGTTCCCCAAAGTTCTGAAGATCCAGTTACCTCCCCCCGACCTCCAGTCGATTTGTCTCAGAGGGCATACATGGTGAGTGTTCAATCGCCTCCCGGTGGCCGTGAAGTTCCCTACGCGCGCGTGCTGTTGTTGCCGGCCATAGTGATGGCCGCGGCGACCGGTGCCGCCGTCGCCCTGGTGGCGCAGCCGGCCCGGACGGCCGTCGGCCTGTGCGGCGCCATCGCCACCCTGCTCGTGATCGCGACGGCCGCGGAGGCGGTCCGCCGCGGCCGGGTCATCCGGGCGGCGCGCGCCGAGCTCACCCGCCGCACCGAAGTCATGGAGCGGCGCGTCAGTCTCCACGACGCCGAGATCGACCACCTCCGCGAGGACCTGCTCCCCGCCGTCCTCAAGCGGATGCGCGGCGGCAGGGCGCCCGAGGAGGCCGTCCGGCAGATCGTCGACAGCGACCCCGCCCAGCGCAACATCCCCCGCTCCCAGCGGGAGTTGCTGGTCGAACTGCTGCGGATCGTGGACCACGAGGAACTGCAGCGCGAGGCCGCGCAGCGCTCCTTCGTCAACATCGCCCGCCGGGTTCAGGCGATCGTCCACCAGCAGAACGTGGAACTCCGCGAGATGGAGGAGGACCACGGGCGCAACCCCGAGGTCTTCGACGACCTGCTCCGCATCGACCACGGCACCGCGCTGATCGGCCGCCTCGCCGACTCCATCGCCGTGCTCGGCGGCGGCCGCCCCGGCCGCCAGTGGCCCGCGCCCGTCCCGCTCTACAGCGTGCTGCGCGGTGCCATGTCCCGCATCCTGGAGTACCGGCGCATCGAGCTGCACTCCATCGCGAAGGTCAACGTCAACGGCATCCACGTCGAGCCCGTCATCCACGCGGCCGCCGAACTCCTCGACAACGCCACCCGCTACTCGCCGCCGCACACCAAGGTGCACGTCACCGCGGTCGAGGTGCAGACCGGCGTCGCCATCGAGATCGAGGACGCCGGCGTCAGCCTCAGCGAGGAGGCCCGCACCCGGGCCGAGCGCATGCTCGCGCAGGCGGCCGCCGGGCCCGACCTCAACCAGCTCGGCGAGGACCCGCGCCTCGGCCTCGCCGTCGTGGGCCGCCTGATGGACATGTACGACATGCAGGTCTCCCTGCGGCAGTCCGCCTACGGCGGCGTGCGCGCCGTCCTCGTCGTACCGCGCAAGCTGCTCACCACCGAGGAGCACGCCCCCGGTCTCGCCCACGGCATCGGCGCCGCCGCCGTGCCCAAGGTCGACTTCGACGGGGTCGAGGGCCCCAAGCGCGCGGAGAAGAAGCGCCGCCCCACCACCGGACCCCGGATCAACGTGCCGGAGGGCATGGAGGACGACGACGTCCCCGAGGTCACCGAGTGGACGGCCAACGGCCTGCCGCAGCGCCGCAGCCGGGTCAAGGTCCCGTACAGCCAGCGGGTCCTGGAGGCCCGCGCCGCCGCCGCGGAGGCGGAGGCCGCGCGCAAGGAGGGCCGCCCCGTCATCGACTGGACCCGGTCGTCGACGCAGGTGCCCAAGAAGAAGAAGGAAGAGAAGGAACCCGGGCTGTGGGTCGAGGCGTTCATGGCCGGCCTCAAGGGCGGAGACGACGACCAGAAGCAGACGCCCGGAGAGACGAACAGTCCGGCCCGCACGGAGGCCGATGACGAGGGGGACCTCAAGTGATCCAGCAGCGCGCCAACTTCGACTGGATGCTCAAGGAGCTGTCCGACGGGGTCTACGGGACCCGGCAGGTCGTCGTGCTCTCCGCCGACGGCCTGCGCATCGCCCGCTACGGCGGCGACCCCGACGCCGCCGACCGCATCGCCGCGGCCTGCGCCGGACTGCAGAGCCTCGCCGGAGCCGTCGCCACGGAGATCCCCGACACCGACGGCAAGATGCGGATGGTCATCATCGAGATGGAGGGCGGCTACTTCTACATGATGGCCGCCGGCCCCAACGCCTATCTCGCCGTGCTCGCCGAGGCGCATGTGGACGCCGGGCTCATGAGCGCCCGTATGCGCGACCTCGTCGTCCGGATCGGTGCTCACCTCACGAGTCCGCCCCGGCGGAACGGGCAGACCGTATGACTCCTCCTCAACGACGACGGCGCTTCCCCAAGGAAGCGCCGCAGAAGAAGCCCGCACCCCCGCCGGAAGGGCAGGGCGGGCAGGGCCAGACCCGCGAGCCGGAGCGGCTGTACGTCGTCACCGGCCAGGTCGACGGCGGCGACCGCGCCGAACTCGACCTGGTGACCTTAATCGTGGCGTGCGCCGACGCACCGCCCTCCGCCCAGCCGGAGCAGTCGGCGCTGCTCCGGCTCTGCCAGGCCCCCATGTCCGTGGCCGAAGTCTCGGCCTATCTCAATCTGCCGTTCAGCGTGGTGACCGTACTGCTGACCGAGCTGCTGACGGCTGAACTGGTACAGGCGCGCGCCCCGATCGTCCGCTCGGAGCTGCCCGACCGTTCCCTCCTCGAAGCGGTGATGCATGGACTTCAAAAGCTCTGACACCATCCCGGGACCTCGCACCGAGGACCACCTCCCGCACACGGCGACGGCCGCGGTGAAGATCGTGATCGTGGGCGGTTTCGGGGTCGGCAAGACGACGATGGTGGGATCCGTCAGCGAGATCAGGCCGCTGACGACCGAAGAGACCATGACTCAGGCAGGTATCGGGGTCGACGACAACTACGGCTCCGACACGAAGACGGCCACCACCGTCGCCATGGACTTCGGCCGCATCAGCATCACCGAGCAACTGGTGCTGTACCTGTTCGGCACCCCGGGCCAGGAACGCTTCTGGTTCCTGTGGAACGGCCTCTTCGAGGGCGCCCTCGGCGCGGTCGTCCTGGTGGACACCCGCCGCCTGGAGGTCAGCTTCGACGTGATCGGACGCCTGGAGGAGCGTGGCGTGCCGTTCGTCGTCGCCGTCAACGACTTCCCGGACGGGCCCCGTTACCCCATGGAGGACCTGCGCGCGGCGCTCGACCTCTCCGAGGAGATCCCCATGGTGAAGTGCGACGCGCGCCGCCGGGCCTCCAGCCGGGACGTCCTGATGACGCTGATGCGCTTCCTGCACTCCATCGCCATGGCGTCGGCGTCCGCGTAGGCGCTCCGCCCGAGGCGCGGTGACGACCTGCGGGTCGGTGAGGGCTGATCTGCAGCCCCCCGCGCCCCCTCGGGGCGCGGCACCGCTCCCGGCGCCGGCCGCGCAGGCACCGCCCGGTGTCCGACGCACCGGACCAACTTCCCAGACACCAGAACGACTTCAGTTTCGGAGCCACCACCGTGACGCCTGAATCCCACTCCCTGACCGGTATGGACGACCTCATGTCCGGCCCGCCGCCGGGCTGCCCCGCCCACGGCACGGGTCCCGGCGGACTGCGCCGCCTGTACGGACCCGAGGCGCAGGACCTGGGGGCCCTGTACGAGAAGCTCCGCGCGGAACACGGCGCCGTCGCGCCCGTGCTGCTCCACAACGACGTGCCCTTCTGGATGGTCCTCGGGCACGGCGAGAACCTCCACATGGTCAGCAACCCCTCGGTCTACACCCGCGACAGCCGCATCTGGACCGCCCTCATGGACGGCACGGCGGGCGCCGACCACCCGCTGATGCCCCACATCGCCTGGCAGCCCATCTGCTCCCACGCCGAGGGCGACGAACACCAGCGGCTGCGGGGCGCGGTGATGGGCGCCATGTCCACCATCAACACCCGTGACCTGCGCCGTCACATCAACCACTGGACGCAGGAACTGGTCAACCAGTTCTGCGAGCGGGGCACCGCCGACCTGGTCTCCCAGTACGCCGAGCACCTGCCCATGGCGGTGCTGTGCGAGATCCTCGGCATGCCCGAGGAGTACGACGACCGGATGGTGCAGACCACCCGCGACCTGCTCAAGGGCACCGAGACCGCCATCGCCAGCAACGAGTACGTCATGAGCGTGCTGATGCGGCTCACCGTGCGACGCCGGGCCGAACCGGCCAACGACTTCACCAGCCACCTCATCAACCACCCCGCCGGGCTCACCGACGAGGAGGTGGGCCAGCACCTGCGCCTCGTCCTGCTCGCCGCGTACGAGGCCACGGCGAACCTCCTCGCCAACGTGCTGCGGGTCGTCCTCACGGACCCAGGCTTCCGCGCCCAGCTCAACGGCGGCCAGATGACGGTGCCCCAGGCGGTGGAGCAGTCCCTGTGGGACGAGCCGCCGTTCAGCTCCGTCCTCGGCTACTTCGCCAAGCAGGACACGGAGTTGGGCGGACAGCGCATCCGCAAGGGCGACGGGCTGCTCTTCGGGATCGCGCCGGGCAACGTCGACCCGCACGTCCGCCCGGACCTCTCGGCGAACATGAAGGGCAACCGCTCGCACCTCGCCTTCGGCGGCGGTCCGCACGAGTGCCCCGGCCAGGACATCGGTCGTGCCATCGCCGACACCGGTGTCGACGCGCTCCTCAAGCGGCTTCCCGACGTCCAGCTCGGTGTCGACGAGGACGACTTGAAGTGGACCGCGTCCATCTCCTCGCGCCACCTGGTGGAACTGCCGGTCGTGTTCGACCCGGCTTCGCCGAAGGACGTCATGGAGCGCCCCGGGGTGAGCCAGCTGCCCCGGCCGCGACCGGACTGGGACCTCTCCGGGGACACCGCGGAGACCGCTCCGGCGCCGCGGCCCACGATCGACCAGCCGCTGGACCCGGCTCCCGAACCGGTCGTCGAACCGGGCCACCGGCTCGGCGCCTGGCAGCGCTTCGTGCGCTGGTGGCGCGGCTACTGAGCCTGCCCGCCGCCGGCCCAGTCGTCGTACGCGGACCACGCTCCCAGCGTCCGCGCGCTGCGGAACGCATGCCTGCGTCCCGTGACCGGATCGGTGAACTCCAGCGCCCGCGCCAGCAGTTGCAGCGGGCGCCGGAAGTCACCGGCCGGCACGGGGGCGGCGACCACCGGGTACAGCGGGTCACCGAGGACCGGCACGCCCAACGCGCTCATGTGCACCCGTAGTTGGTGCGTCTGCCCGGTGCGGGGGAGCAGCCGGTAGAGGGCCCGGCCGTCCCGGTGCTCCACCAGCTCGATCCGGCTCTCGGCGTTCGGCTCGCCCGGTACCTCTTGGGCGGCCAGGACTCCCCGCTCCTTCTCGATCCGGCTGCGGACGGTCCGGGGCAGGTCGATGTCTTTCGCGTACGGGGCGACCGCCGCGTACTCCTTGCGTACCAGCCGGTCGCGGAACAGTGACTGGTAGGCGCCGCGCTCCTCGGGCCGCACGGTGAACAGCACGAGCCCGGCGGTGAGCCGGTCGAGCCGGTGCGCGGCTCCGAGCGCCGGGACGTCCAGCTCCCGCCGCAGCCGCGCCAGAGCCGTTTCGGCGACGTGGCTGCCCCGGGGCGTCGTGGCGAGGAAGTGCGGTTTGTCGGCGACCACGATGTGCTCGTCGCGGTACACGACGTCCACGGGGAACGGCACCCGCTCCTCGTCGGGCAGTTCGCGGTGGAACCACACGAACATCCCCGGCACGAACGGCGATTCAGGGGTCACCGGCCGTCCGTCCGCCGCCACGACCTGCCCCGTGGCGAGCATCTCGTCGATCACCGGGGCCCGCCCCGCGAGCCGCTCCACCAGATGCTCCCGTACGGTGCTCCAGGCGCCGGCGGCGGGCAGGCGCAGCCGCACCGGATCCACCCCCTCGCGCTGGGGCAGGGGAGAGGGCGGGATCCGGGGTTTGCGTCTCACCTGGTCAAGCGTACGCAGGGGTGTCCCGGCGGGGCGGGCGGACGGTCCCTCGATCAGGCGTCTCCGTGCGGTCAGGTGGGGGCGGGCGCCTGCGACGCCGCGCCCCGGGCCCGGTACGCCCGGTACGCGCCGCCCAGGAGCAGGGTCGCCCCGAGGAAGAGCACCGTGAACCACTGGAAGTACCAGTGTCCGCCCGCCGGGTCGTACACCTCCGCCCGGGGCCAGGCCAGGTTGACGGTCATGAAGAGGCCGTACAGCAGGGCGAGCGCGTTGACGGGGACGCCCCAGCGGCCGAGGGAGAAGAGCGGGCGGCCCGTCTCGTCGGTGCCCTCGACGGTGAAGCCGCCGCGCAGGCGCTGCCACAGGAGGGGCCCGGTGACCATGGCGTACGCCAGGTACAGCATCACGATGCAGGTCGTACCGATGGCCAGGAAGGCTTCCGGCGAGGCGAAGTTGAGGAGCAGCAGGGCCGCCGCCGAGGCGCCGACGACGAGGGCCGGGGCGCTCGGCATGCCGGTGCGCGGGTTGACCTTCGCGAGCCGTCCGGAGAAGGGCAGTTGACCGTCGCGGGCCATGGAGAACAGCATTCGGCAGGCGGACGTCTGGATCGCGAGGGTCGCCACCGCGATGGCGATCACCACGTCGGCCAGCAGTGCCCGGCCCACGCCGTCGCCGAGGCTGCTGGTGAGCACGTAGCTCAGTCCCTCGACGCCGAGCCGGCCGTCGGTGAGGCTGGGCGCGGCGAGCAGACCGCCGAGGATGATGAGGCCGCCGAGCAGGCCCGCCGCGCCGAGCGCGGTGAGGATCGTGCGGGGCGCGGTGCGCCGGGGGTTGCGTGTCTCCTCGCTCATCTCGCCCGCGCTGTCGAAGCCGATCATCACGTACGCCGCCGTGAACGAACCCACCAGCAGGGCCCCGACCAGGCCCGACTGGGCGCTCGTCCCGGTGTGGAAGGTGATGCCGGGCGAGCGTTCGGAGTGGGTGAACAGGAGAACGACGATCAAGACCGCGCCGATGATCTCCGCGGTCACGCCGATGCGGTTGACGAGGGACATCACGCGGTTGTCGAGGACGTTCACGACGGTCGTCAGGACCAGCAGGAGCACGCCGAGGACCGCCGCGTTCGCCGCGCCGCTCGCCGACGTCGGCGCCGGGTCGTCGCCGATCAGCTGGAAGCCGGCCCAGATCGCGGGCATCACCACCTGCAGGGCGAGGGCCGCCGCGGCGACCACCACGATCTGCCCGATCACCATGATCCAGCCGGCGAACCAGCCGAAGGTGAGGCTGGAGAGCCGGGAGGACCACTGGTAGATGGCGCCGGAGATCGGATAGCGCGCCGCCAGCTCCGCGAAGCACGCGGCGACGAGCAACTGACCGACCAGCACGGCCGGCCAGGCCCAGAAGAAGACGGGGCCGCCGAACGCGTACCCGAAGGCGAAGAACTGGAAGACGGTCGTCAGCACGGAGATGAAGGAGAAGCCGGCGGCGAACGAGGCGTACCTGCCGAGGCTGCGGTGCAGCTCCTGGCGGTAGCCGAACTCCGCGAGGGATCGGTCGCCGGACGGCTCCGGCGGATCGGGGCGTACGTCGGGGGGAGCGGTGGTGGCCACGACGGCACCTGCCTTCGGCGCAGGGAGCGGGATCCTGGAGGCGACAGCTCATTCCTGTCGGGTGACAGAAATTAGGGAGAGCCTGTTTCGCCCGCGTGACGTGGCCATGTCCGCGCCGGGCCTAAGTCCTCACGCCCATGCGCTCTACGTCCTCACGCCCTTGCGCTCTACGTCCTCACGTCCATGCGCCCGGGCCGGGATCGCGGTGCGTCGTGTGTGTGGGGGATGTGCTTCGAAGGTCTCGCCGTGGTTCGGCTGCCTGATCCGCGCCGTCGAGGCGGGTGCCGTCCTCGGACCGGCCGGCTCGGGCGGGGCTCGTCGGCACTGACCGTCCTGGCGGGGCCGCGGGATTCGGCCGTGCGTGACGTTCAGTTGCGGCGACGCCCGGCCGCCGGGGTGCGCTCACCCGGGGCCGCGCCGCGGAAGGCCTGCGGTCGGCCGCGCCCCTGCGAGGGGCGCGGGGAACCGCACGACCGACCCGTGACCACCCGCGGACGGCAAGCCGGTCCCGGGGCGGGGCGTCGGATCAGGCGGCGGGCGGCGCAGCCTCCTGCTCCGCCTCGACCTGCGCGTTCCAGTCCCGCTTCGCGGCCTGCCACCCGTCCTCGTTGTGCCCGAGCCGCCAGTACCCGGAGATCGAGAGGTCCTCGCGCGGAATCTGACGCTCGACGCGGAGCAGCCTGCGCAGCTCCTTCACGAACCCGGCCTCGCCGTGCACGAACGCGTGCACCCGGCCCGCCGGGAACTCCAGCGCCCGTACGGCCTCCACCAGCGCCGCGCCGACCGGCCGGTCACCGCGATGCAGCCAGACGACCTCGACGTCCGAGTCGAACTTCTGCTCCTCCTCGGGGCCCGAGACCTCCAGGAAGACACGCACCTGCGCACCGTCGGGCATCGCCTCCAGCGTCGCCGCGATCGCGGGCAGCGCGCTCTCGTCACCGGCGAGCAGATGCCAGTCGGCCTCGGCATCGGGGGCGTACGCCCCGCCCGGCCCGAGGAACCGCACGAGCTCGCCCGCCTGCACGCGGGTGGCCCAGGGTCCCGCGAGTCCCTCGTCGCCGTGGATCACGAAGTCCAGGGTCAGCTCGCGCAGCTCCGGGTCCCAGGCGCGCACGGTGTACGTCCGCGTCACGGGCCACTGCTCGCGCGGGAACTCCTCGCGGATCCGGGTCATGTCGAAAGGCTCCGGATACGTCACGCCCGCGGCGCCGAACAGCAGCTTGACGTAATGGTCGGTGCTGGTGCCCGTCGTGAAATCGGCGAGACCCTCGCCCCCGACGACCACCCGCTGCATATGGGGGGTCAGCCGCTCCGTACGGACGACCCGCGCGGAATGGGGCCTGGGGGCCCTGCGTGCCGGACGCTCTGCCATGACGGCCTCCTGCATAAGTTCGCTTAGGCTTACCTAAGTTAGCATCTCCCCCCAGTTAACACCCCTGAGCCGCCGAGCCCAGGGTCTCCCCTGCGGTAACCCGAAAAATCGGGGATCACTCCTGAACCGCCGGGACACGTCGGGCAGGAACACGCGAAGGCACTGGGCGCCCCTGAAGTCCCAGTGTCCCCCTCAGGACCCCAGCGTGGACAGCAGCCGCGCCAGTGATCCACCGAGACCCCAGCGGGCCGCGAGCGCCTCCACGGCCGCCGGATCGCGCGGCGCGCGGGGCAGTGCCGTCCGCACGTCCGGCAGCGGCACGTCACCGGCCACCCGGACGACCTTCGGGGCGACGGAGACGTACGGACGCGACTCGTCGAGGCGCTTGCGCTGCGACGGCGTGAGCTTCGACTTCGGGTCGTCCACCGCCGCCATGATCCCGGCCAGGTCCCCGAACTCGGCCAGCAGCTTGGCGGCAGTCTTCTCACCGATGCCCGGCACCCCCGGCAGGCCGTCGCTCGGGTCACCGCGCAGCAGCGCCAGATCCACGTAACCCGCGCCGTCGACGCCGTACTTCTCACGCAGCCACGTCTCGTCCGTGACCTGCAGCATGCCGACACCCTTGAGGGGGTACAGCACGCGCACCTTCCGCTCGTCGTCGACCAGTTGGTACAGGTCGCGGTCGCCCGTGACGATGTCGACCGGGCCCGTGGCGCGGCCGGCGAACGTGCCGATCACGTCGTCCGCCTCGTACCCCTCGACGCCCACGCGTGCGATGCCCAGCGCGTCCAGGACCTCCTCGATGACCGGCACCTGCGGCGACAGGGTGTCCGGCACCTCTTCCTCGTCCGGTCCGACCTCGGTCTCCTCGGCCACCCGATGCGCCTTGTACGACGGAATCAGGTCGACCCGCCACTGCGGACGCCAGTCCGCGTCCATGCAGGCCACCAGATCGTCCGGCCGGTGGTCCTTCACCAGCCGGTCGATGAACTCGAGCAGGCCCCGCACGGCGTTCACCGGAGTGCCGTCCGGGGCCCGCACGGACTCCGGGACCCCGAAATAGGCCCGGAAGTACAGGGAGGCGGTGTCGAGGAGCATGGTTCGCCGGGGCTGCTGAGTCTGCTGCGTCACGCCCCGCATCATGCCGTACGCCACCGACAGTCACCGCCCGGCGCGGACAGTGGGCGAAAGAGGCTTCCACCACCGGCCCGGAGTAAACGTCCTGTGAACTGGGACACGGTCGGGTTTGCGCCAAGGGGTCGGGGGCAGGGGCGGACCCGGAGCGAACTCGGTCACGTTTTCAACCACACCTGACATGTGCGCGAACGGACTGGCGGGCGGAACCCGCGTCGCTCCACGGCCCGCCGGCGGGGGAGGCGGGCCGTCTTCGTTCGACCTGAGAGGTACTTGTGTCATCCAGGCTGCAGGCGGAACAGCTCTACAAGGTGTTCGGCAGACGACCCGGCGAAGCGGTCGAACGGCTGAGCGCAGGCGCCGACCGTGAGGAGCTGCGGGCCGAGGGCATCACCGCAGCGGTGATCGACGCCTCCTTCACGGTGGAACCGGGCGAGATCTTCGTCGTCATGGGCCTGTCCGGGTCCGGCAAGTCCACTCTGCTGCGCATGCTCAACGGACTCCTGGAGCCGACCGCGGGACGCGTGGTCTTCGACGGGCAGGACCTGACCGCGCTGAACGACCGCGAGATGCGCGAGGTCCGCTCGCGGAAGGTCAGCATGGTCTTCCAGCACTTCGCGCTCTTCCCGCACCGCAGCGTCCTGGAGAACGCGGCCTACGGCCTGGAGGTGCAGGGCGTACCGCGCGCCGAACGCCACGAGCGCGCCACCAAGGCCCTGGTGCTGGCCGGACTCGCCGGCTGGGAGAAGTCCTGGCCCGACGAACTGTCCGGCGGAATGCAGCAGCGTGTGGGCCTCGCCCGGGCGCTCGCCACCGACGCCGACCTGCTGCTGATGGACGAGTCGTTCAGCGCGCTCGACCCGCTGATCCGGCGTGACATGCAGGACCAGCTGATCGAGCTGCAGAAGAAGCTCAAGAAGACCATCGTCTTCATCACCCACGACCTCAACGAGGCCATGCGCCTCGGTGACCGCATCGCCGTCATGCGCGACGGCCGGATCGTCCAGATCGGCACCGCCGAGGACATCCTCGTCCGTCCCGCGAACGACTACGTCGCGTCCTTCACCCAGGACGTCGACCGCTCCCGGGTCCTCACCGCGTCCTCCGTCATGGACACGGAGCTGCGCGGCGACGAGGCGGACTGCGACTGCGAGACCGCGAGGCCCGACACGTCGTTCGGCGAACTGTGCGCCATCAGCGCACGGCTGACCCACCCCGTCGCCGTCGTCGACAAGACCGGCGAGCTGGTCGGAGTCGTGCCCCGGCGGCGGCTCGTGGGCTTCCTCGGCGACGAGCAGGGCGAACCCGCGCCCTGCGACTCCCCGCGCGGCAAGACCCTCGGGGCGGTGAAGACCGATGCCTAGGATCCCCTTCGGCGACTGGGTCAACGACACGGTCGACTGGCTGCTGAACCACATGGCGTGGCTCTTCGACTTCTTCAAGACCGTCTTCCTCGGCGCCTACGACGGCATCAACGCCGTCCTCCAGGCCCCCGAACCCCTCCTCCTCGCGGGCATCTTCGCGGTCGTCGCCTTCTGGCTGCGCGGCACCTCGGCCGGTCTCCTCACGTTCGTCGGATTCGCGTTCATCGACTCCCTCGAACTGTGGGAGAACGCGATGATCACCCTGTCGCTCGTCCTCGTGGCGACGATCATCGCGCTGGTCATATCCGTGCCCGTCGGCATCTGGGCGGCCCGCTCGGACCGGGTCAGCGGCATCGTGCGGCCCGTGCTCGACTTCATGCAGACGCTGCCGGCGATGATCTACCTGATCCCGGCGATCCTGTTCTTCGGCACCGGCGCCCCCGCGGGCATCGTGGCCACCCTGATCTTCGCCCTGGCGCCCGGCGTCCGCATGACCGAGCTGGGCATCCGCCAGGTCGACAAGGAACTGGTCGAGGCCGCCGACGCGTTCGGCACGACTCCCGGGAACATCCTGCTGCGCGTCCAGCTGCCGCTGGCCCTGCCCACCGTCATGGCGGGCGTCAACCAGGTCATCATGCTGGGTCTGTCCATGGCCGCCATCGCGGGCATGGTCGGCACCGGCGGCCTCGGCGGCGACGTGAACGAGGCCATCGGCCAGCTGAACGTCGGCCTCGGCTCCGAGGCGGGCGTCGCCATCGTCATCCTCGCCATCTACCTGGACCGCATGACCAGCGCGCTGGGCACCCAGGTCTCACCGCTCGGCCGCCGTACCGCCGCCAAGCTGAGCGCCGCGCAGGGCCTGAAGATCTGGTCCTACCGCCCCAGGCCCACCGTGGCCGTGGTCGGCGTCGTCGTGCTCGCGCTCGTCGCGGGCGGAATGGGCATCTTCGGCTCCGGCGACAGCGAGACCGCAGCGTCCGACGCGGACAACGTCGGCCAGGGCAAGAAGATCAGCATCGGCTACATCCCCTGGGACGAGGGCGTGGCCTCCACCTTCCTCTGGAAGGAGATCCTGGAGCAGCGGGGCTACGAGGTCGACGTCAAGCAGTTCGACGCGGGCCCGCTCTACACCTCCCTCGCGCAGGGCGACATCGACTTCCAGACCGACTCCTGGCTGCCCACCACGCACGAGCAGTACTGGAAGAAGTACGGCAAGCAGCTCGACGACCTGGGCTCCTGGTACGGCCCGACGTCGCTGGAGCTGAGCGTGCCCACCTACATGAAGGGCATCGACTCCCTGGACGACCTCAAGGGCAAGGCCGGCGAGTTCGACGGCAAGATCACCGGCATCGAGTCGAGCGCCGGAATGATGGGCCTGCTCAAGACCAAGGTCCTCAAGGAGTACGGGCTCGACAAGGAGTACGAGGTCGTCGACAGCTCCACGCCGGCGATGCTGGCCGAGCTGAAGCGCGCGTACGCCAAGAAGGAGCCGTTCGTCGGCACGCTCTGGTCGCCGCACTGGGCGTACAGCGAGTACAAGCTGAAGAAGCTCGACGACCCCAAGGGCGCCTGGGGCAAGGGCGACGGCGTGCACACGCTCTCCCGCAAGGGCTTCACCGAGGAGAACCCGGTCGTCGGCAAGTGGCTGAAGAGCTTCAAGATGACCGAGAAGCAGCTCACCAGCCTTGAGGCGGAGATCAACAAGGCGGGCAAGGGCGCGCAGCAGGAAGCCGTGCGCACCTGGCTCAAGAGCAACCCCGGTGTCGTCGACAAGCTGGCCCCGGTCGCGAGCTCCTCGTCCGGCACCCCCGCAGAGGCCAAGCGCCCGGTCGACGTCGCCTGGTTCCCCTGGGACGAGGACATCGCCGTCACCTACCTGTGGAAGGACGTCCTGGCCCGGCGCGGCTACAAGCTGAACCTCAAGCAGATGGACGTCGGCCCGGTCTACACGGGCCTGGCCACCGGCGACATCGACCTCAACTTCGACGCGTGGCTGCCCTACGCGCAGAAGAACTACTGGGACAAGCACAAGGACAACCTGCGCGACCTCGGCACCTGGTACGAGCCGACCTCCCTGGAGATCGCCGTGCCCTCGTACGTGAAGGACGTCAAGTCCCTCGCCGACCTCAAGGGCAAGGGCGACCTCTTCGACGGGAAGATCATCGGCATCGAGCCGGGCACAGGCGAGATGAACCTCGCCAAGACGAAGGTCCTGCCCGGCTACGGACTGGACAAGGAGTACGAGGTCGTCGACGGCTCCACGCCCGCGATGCTGGCCGAGCTGAAGCGCGCGTACGCCAAGAAGGAACCCGTCGCCGTCACGCTCTGGTCGCCGCACTGGGCCTACAGCGACTACAAGCTGACGAAGCTCGCCGACCCGAAGAAGACGTTCGGTGAGGGCAACACGATCCGGACCATCTCCAGCAAGAAGTTCCCCGAGCAGTATCCGCAGCTCACCAAGTGGATCAGGAACTTCAAGATGAGCGAGGACGAACTCGGCACCCTGGAGGCCGAGATCAAGGACCGCGGGCAGGGCCACGAGGAAGAGGCCGTCGCCGCGTGGCTCAAGGAGCACCCGGACATGGTGGAACGCATGACCGGGCAGTAGCCGCTTCGCGGTGGTCGGGGCATACCCGCGCGCGTGGGGGCCGGTTTCGCGACCGGCCCCCACGCGCGCGTTCTTTTCGGGGCGATGTGGCGGGCGCATGAAACGGTTTGCCGAACACCCGTAGGGTGCAGAGAACACATCAGGAACCCGCGAGGCATCGGCGCGTGGCACCGGGAACCGCGCCGCCGTCGCACCTCATGCACCGACGACGCACAGGGGGGAGCCGAAGCGATGGACGAAAGCAAAGAGACCCTTCGAGTGGGCGCGGCCGTCAGGCGGCGCCGCCGGGCGCTGGAGCTCACTCTTGCCGTCGTCGCCGAGCGCAGTGGTCTGTCGGTGCCGTTCCTCAGCCAGGTCGAGAACGAACGGGCCCGGCCCAGCACCCGTTCGCTGGAGCGCATGGCCGATGCCCTCGGCACGACCCGCGTGGAGCTGCTCGCGGCAGCCGACCCGGCGCGCAGTGTCGACGTGGTGCGCGCCGACGACTCCGAGTTCACCCACGAGCCCCGCGTGCGCCCCCTGGTGCGCGGTCACCACCAATTGCACGCCATGGAGTTCTCCGGTGACCAGGACGCCGGCCGTGAGTTCCAGCACCGCAACGACGAGTTGATGTACGTGGCCGACGGTGCCGTCGAGGTCGAGGCGGAGGGCCGCGCGTACCGCCTGGGACGGGGCGACACCCTGTACCTGACCGGCGGAGTGCGTCACCGGTGGCGGGCCACCGAGGAGGACACCCGTGTCCTCGTCGTCGCCGTCGCCGACCACGTCGAGGCGGTGGACCATCCCGGCCGGTGAGCGGCGTGCCGGGGGCCCGCGCCCGCACCCCGGCCCGGGCGTGAGAGTGGTGTCGCTGGTCCCGTCGCTCACCGAGGCCGTCGCGGTGTCGGCGCCGGGCGCCCTCGTCGGGGCGACCGACTGGTGCAGCCACCCCGCCGGACTCGACGTCGTACGCGTCGGCGGCACCAAGAACCCGGACGTGGAGCGGATCGCCGCGCTCGCTCCCGACCTCGTCGTGGCCAACGAGGAGGAGAACCGGCAGCCCGACCTGACCGCGCTGCGGGACGCGGGCCTGGAGGTGCTCGTCACCGAGGTACGGGACGTGCCGGGTGCCTTCCGTGAACTGGAGCGGGTGCTCGCGGCGTGCGGGGCGCGCGGGCGGCCGCGCTGGCTGGACGAGGCCGAGGAGGCCTGGCTCGACCCGCCGTCACCCGCGGTCCGGCTGCGTGCGGCCGTACCGGTCTGGCGGCGGCCCTGGATGGTGCTCGGACGGGACACCTTCGCGGGTGACGTGCTCGCGCGGATGGGCGTCGACAACGCCTACGCGGCACACGCCGAACGCTATCCGCGGGTGTCCGCCGACGAACTGCGCGCGGCGGACCTGGACCTGGTCGTGCTGCCCGACGAGCCGTACCGCTTCACCCGCGACGACGGGCCCGAGGAGTTTCCGGGGGTGCCCTGTGCCCTCGTCGACGGGCGCCATCTCACGTGGTACGGGCCGTCGTTGGCGCAGGCACCGGACGTGCTCGCGAGGGCGCTGCGAGCAGCCGTCCGCTGACCAGGCCGCGGACCGTGTGCGTGGCGGCCACGGCCCAGGCGGCGAGCAGCAGGGTGTAGAGGGCGACCGTGAGTCCGTCGTAGACCACGAGCCCCGTGTGCCGTGCGAGTCCCTCGGCGCCGGTCACACACGTGCCCACGGGGAAGGTGAACGCCCACCAGGTCATCGTGAAGCCCATGCCCCGGCGCCGGGCCCGCAGCACCATCGCGCCCGCCAGCGCGAGCCAGAACAGCGCGAAACCCATGACCGGCACGCCGTAGAGCACCGCCAGGACCGCGAAGCCCTGCTCGTACGGGGCGGGCACGACGCCGGGAGCGACGACGGCGAACTTGTCGACGGCCGTCGTGGACTGCCCCAGCGGACCCAGTACCAGGAACAGCGACGGGGTGAGTGCGAGCGGCAGGGGGCCACCCGTGAGGAGACGCGCGAAGATCATCGGCAGCGTCACCAGGGTGGCCAGCAGGCTGAGGCCGAACATCGCCAGGCAGGCGAGAAGCAGGGTCTCGCGGGGCTGGCCGGCCGGCAGATGCGGCACGAGCAGCGGGCCGAGCGCGGCGGAGACCATCGGGGCGACCAGGGGGAGCAGCCAGACGGGGGTGACCTGGGAGGGGTCCACGCGATGGCGTACGACCATCAGGTACGGGACCGCCACGGCCGCTGTCAGGGCGATGAGGGTGCCGGTCGTGAACAGGACGGCGTCCAGGGCGACCGCCGCCGGTGTGCCGATCCAGTCCCGGCCGACCGTGAGGGCGCCGCCGCCGACGGCGAGCAGGGCCATCGCGAGGCAGCCGTAGAACGGGGCCGTCGCGGGGTCCAGGAGGTGGGCCCTCGCCTGGTCCCGGTGGTGGGTCCAGTGCGCGGCCCTGGCCACGAGCAGGGCGGTCAGCAGGGCCAGGGAGAGCGCCCAGAACGCCGTGCAGAGGGTCCGCAGGCCCGGGATGCCGATCGGGAGGCCGGCGCCCGCCGTGGCCACGATCGCGGTGCCCATGACGGTGGCGTACCAGTTGGGGCCGAGGTGGCGGACGGCCCGGGCCCGGGGGTGAGGGCTCCGGCCGATACGCGTGCCCGAGTGACCGGAGTGATCCGAGTGACCGAAGCGGTCGACGCGGTCGGTGTGGTCGGCGTGACCTGTGGGTGTGGGGAGGGGGCGGGCGGCGGTGACCATGACTTCACGGTGCCTGCCGGGCGGGGGCCTCACCAGGGAGTACGGGTCTATGGGGGGCATAAGGTGGGCTTATGAGTCGGGATGGCGGGGCGGGCGACCAGGGAGTTCGTGGAGCGGGGGCGGGCCCGGGCGGCGGGCTGGCGCACCGGGTGCCCGACCTGGGCGCGCTGGAGCTGCTGCTCGCCGTGGCGCGGCTCGGGAGTCTGGGGCGGGCGGCCCGGGAAGTCGGGATCACGCAGCCGGCCGCCAGCAGCCGGATCCGCTCCATGGAACGGCAGTTGGGCGTCGCCCTGGTGGACCGGTCGCCCAGGGGGTCGCGACTCACCGACGCGGGCGCGCTGGTGACGGACTGGGCCCGGCGGGTGGTGGAGGCGGCGGAGGCGTTCGACGCGGGCGCGCAGGCGTTGCGGGACCGGCGGGACTCCCGGCTGCGGGTCGCCGCGAGCATGACGATCGCCGAGTACCTGTTGCCCGGGTGGCTGATCGCGTTGCGGGCGCAGCGGCCGGACACGGCGGTGTCGCTGCTGGCAGGCAACTCGACGGTGGTCGCCGAGCGGGTGATCGGGGGTGAGGCGGACCTCGGTTTCGTGGAGGGGGTGTCCGTGGCGGGCGGGCTCGACTCGGTCGTGATCGGGCACGACCGGTTGATGGTGGTCACCGCGCCCGGGCATCCGTGGGCGCGCAGGCGGAAGGCGCTCGGGGCCGAGGAGCTCGCGGCGACGCCGTTGATCCTGCGGGAGAAGGGGTCGGGTACCCGGCAGGTGCTGGACGAGGCGCTCGGCGGGCTGGCCCGCCCGCTGATCGAGCTGTCCTCGACGACGGCGGTCAAGGCGTCCGTCGCGTCCGGGGCGGGGCCCGCGGTGCTGAGCGAGCTGGCGCTCGGCGAGGAGCTGTCCGCCCGGCGGCTCGTCTCGATTCCCGTGGACGGCGTCCGGCTGAGCCGCGACCTGCGGGCCGTCTGGCCGGCGGGGCACCGACCGACGGGACCCGCACGGGACCTGCTGACACTGACTCGCTCGTAGGCGCGGCCGGGGGCTGTCCGTACCGCGCCCATCGCCTGCCGAACCCGGAACCCACAACCCGGAACCCGGAACCCACAACCCGGAACCCGGAACCCGGAACCCACAACCCGGAACCCGTGAGCCGCGAGCCCTGGAAATTACGGTGGCGCCGAGTCCCGCTCCCGGCCCACCATGCGGGGCATGACTCCAACCGCTCCGCCGGCCGCAGGCGTCCGTACGCCGTGGGAGGAACTCCCCGAGGCGGTGCGCCGGGCCGTCGCGGACGTGCTCGGCGCACCCGTCGTCGAGGCCGTCACCCAGACCGGCGGCTTCTCGCCGGGAGCGGCGGCCCGGGTCAGGACCGCCGAAGGGCGGCGGGGGTTCGTCAAGGCGGTGACCGGCGCGGTGAATCCGCACAGCGCTCCCATGCACCGGCGGGAGGCGAGGAACACCGCCGCACTGCCCGCGGACGTGCCCGCACCGCGACTCCTCGGGACCTACGACGACGGGACCTGGGTGGCGCTCGTCTTCGAGGACGTCGAGGGGCGCCAGCCGCATGTGCCGTGGAACGAGAGCGAGTTGGAGCTGGTGCTCGACGCCGTGACGGAGCTGAGCCGCGCGCTCACCCCGTCACCGGTGGCTGTTCCCCCGGTCTCCGAACGTCTCGCGGGCGCCTTCCTCGGCTGGCGGAAGATGCTCGACGCCGGTGACGAGGGGGAGGGCCTGGACCCCTGGATCGTACGGAACCTGTCCGCGCTCGCCGAACTGGCGTCGCCCTGGAGGGAGTTCGCCTCGGGTGACACCCTCGCCCACGGCGACCTCCGCGCGGACAACATCCTTCTCACGGACTCCGCCGCCCGGCGCGTCCTGTTCGTCGACTGGCCCCACGCCCAGCTCGCCGCCCCGTGGTTCGACCTCCTGGGGATGCTGCCGTGCGTCCGCGCGCAGGGCGGCCCGGATCCCGAAGAGACGTTCACCGCCCACCCGTTGGGCCGGGAGGCGGACCCGGACGGTGTCACGTCCGTCCTCGCCGCCCTCGCGGGCTACTTCGTGCACCAGTCGCGGCAGCCGGCGCCACCGGGCCTGCCGACCCTCAGGGCCTTCCAGGGAGCCCAGGGCGAGGCCGCCGTCGACTGGCTCAGGAAGCGGCTCGGACCAGCCCTGACATGACGCGCGGGTCCTCGCCCATCTCGGGATGCCACTGGACGCCCAGGACGAAGCCGGCGTCGGGAAGCTCGATGGCCTCCACGGTGCCGTCCCCCGCGAACGCCGAGGCGAAGAGCCCGGTGCCGAGGCGGTCCACGGCCTGGTGGTGGTAGGTCGGCACGGACTCCTCCTCCGGCACCAGCGCGGCGTACAGGGACCCGGGCACCGGCTTCACCGCATGCCGGTCGAAGACCCCCACGGCCCTGGTGTGCCCGTCGATGTGCTGGACGAGCGTCCCGCCGAGCGCGACGTTCAGGAGCTGCATCCCGCGGCAGACACCGAGGAGCGGGGTGCCGCGGGTCAGCGCGGCATCGATCAGCGCGAGTTCCCAGGTGTCCCGCCGACGTGCCTCGGGGCCCGTCCGGGGGTCGCGCTCGGCGTCGTACCGCGACGGATCCACGTCGGGGCCGCCCGCGATCACGAGCCCGTCGAGGCGGGCGACGGCCGCCGCGGCGAACGAGGGATCGTCCGGCGGCAGCATCGCGGCGAGCCCGCCCGAGGCCTGCACCAGCCGGGGATACCCGGCAGGCAGCAGCGCCGCCTCCAGCTCCCACACGCCCCAGCGCGCGGAATCCAGATACGTGCTGACTCCGATCAGCGGCCTGCCGCCCACCCTGTTCTCCTTCTGCCGGTTCAGTTGCGTTCCAACTCTGCCTCGGCCGCGGCGAGCGCGGCGAACTCCTCCTCCGGTGCCTTCGCCACCAGGTGCTTGCGGCTGTAGAGACCGAAGTAGGCGAGCGCGACCACGTACACCAGGAGCGCGATGACCGCCGCCGTCACGTCCACCAGGAACGTCGCCACCAGCGCGGAGCAGGCCAGGACCAGCGCCACCGAGGAGGTCAGCACACCGCCGGGCGTACGGTAGGGCCGCTCCAGATCCGGCTCGCGGCGGCGCAGCACGATGTGGGACAGCGACATGAGCGCGTACGAGATGGTGGCGCCGAACACCGCGATGTTCAGCATGCGGGCGCCGTCGCCCGTCGCCGCGGCCAGCGAGAAGCCGATCGCGCCCGGTACCAGCAGACCCAGGTACGGGGCCTTGCGGCCGCTCGTCAGGGACAGGAAGCGGGGCAGGTAGCCGGCCCGGGAGAGGGCGAAGAGCTGGCGCGAGCCCGCGTAGATCAGCGAGAAGAACGAGGCCACCAGGCCCGCGAGGCCCGCGTAGTTGACGACGCGGCTCAGCGCGGTCGCCTCGCCGTCCGGCTGGAGGGCCTCGACGAGCGGGTTGCCGGCCTCCTGGATCGCGGCCGAGCCGCGCGCCCCGGCGGCGGCGAAGAAGGTCAGCAGGGCCAGGACGATCAGGATGCCCATCGACCAGCGGATCGCCCTCGGCAGCGAACGGGCCGGGTCCTTCGTCTCCTCGGCCGCCAGCGGTACGCCCTCGACCCCGAGGAAGAACCACATGCCGAACGGGAAGGCGGCCCAGATGCCGAGCAGGCCCATGGGAAGCCACGAACTGGAGCCGAAGGCGCTCGGATCCACCGCGATGTCGTCGAGCCGCGAGGCGTCGAAGTCCGGGAACGCGCCGACCGCGAACACCAGCAGCGCCACCACCGCGATCCCGGTGACGACGAAGCTGAAGCGCAGCGCCTCGCCGACCCCCCACAGGTGGATGCCGATGAAGATCACGAAGCAGGCCAGGTACACGGGCCACCCGGAGGTGAGACCGAACAGGCCCAGCGACTCGACGTAGTCGCCGATGAAGATGGCGATGGCGGCGGGCGCGAGGACGTACTCGATGAGGATCGCCGTGCCGGTCAGGAAGCCGCCCCAGGGGCCGAGCGCCCGGCGCGCGAAGCCGTAGCCGCCGCCCGCCGTCGGTAGGACGGAGGAGAGCTCGGCGAGCGCGAAGACCATGCACGTGTACATCAGGCCCATGAGGACCATGGCGATCGCGAGGCCGCCGAAGCCGCCCTCGGCGAGGCCGAAGTTCCAGCCCGAGTAGTCGCCGGAGACGACGTACGCGACGCCGAGACCGGTCAGCAGCACCCATCCGGCGCTGCCTCTGCGCAGGGTTCTGCGCTCCAGATAGTCGTCCGCCTCTCCGGCGGCACGAGGCTTGGTGGAATCCACGGACATGGACGGCTCCCCACGGGGCGGCGATACGCAATGGAACGGATCCATACCTTTGCGGGCTGCGTGGCCAGAAAGCAACACCTGTGCGCTACGTGACCGTTAAACGGTCCTCACAGCGGCCGCCCGACAGGGGGCGGTGTCACGTGAGGAAGCCGCGCAGCAGGGCGGCCGTGCCCGCGCAGTGCTCGCGCATCATCTCCCGCGCCCCGTCCGCGTCACCGTCGAGCACCGCCTCCACCAGGGCGGCGTGCTGGCGCTGCGAGTGCTCCAGGTTCCGCACGAGCAGCGGGATGCAGTCCAGGAGGTCGTTGACGGACGCCCGTACGCCCGCGTACTGGGCGCTCAGCGTCGGTGAACCGCACAGCTCGGTGAGCGTGAGGTGCAGCATGGTGTCGAGGCGCCGGTAGTCGGCGAGCGGGGCCTCGCGCGTGCGCGTGAGGGCGTCCCGCAGTCGTGTGGCCTGCTCGTCGTCCAGCCCGTGCTGGGCGCACAGCCCGGCCGCACCCACCTCCAGCACCTCCCGGAAGCGGAGCACGTCCTCGACGTCGACCGCCCCGATGCGCCGGCGCAGCTCGTCCTCGCCGGGCGTCACGGTCCGCGGCAGCACGAACGTGCCCCCGTACCGGCCGCGCCGTGCCTCGACCAGGCCCTGGTCCTGGAGGACCTTCAGCACCTCGCGCAGTGTCACCCGGCTGATGCCCAGGCGGTCGGCCAGCTCCCGCTCCGACGGCAGCCGCTCGCCGCCCGGCACCAGGCCGAGCCGCACGACCTGGAGGATCTGCTCCAGGGCCTCCTCGAAGCCGTTGCCCGCCCGCACCGGACGCAGCACCGGCGTCAGGCGGTCGTCGACCTGCGGAGCCTGTCGGTCCGCGTTCGTCTGCGACATCTGGCCGTACCCCCTTCCCAAGCAATGGTTCTCCGCAATACCTTATGGCTCTCGGCTGACCCAAGGAGGCCTTTCCCGTGGCAGACCGCACACCATCCCTCAGTGTCGAAGAACTGCACACCCTCGTCGCGAGCGGCGAGATCGACACGGTCGTCCTGGCGTTCCCCGACATGCAGGGGCGGCTCCAGGGCAAGCGGTTCGCCGCGCGCTTCTTCCTCGACGAGGTCCTCGACCACGGTACGGAGGGCTGCAACTACCTCCTCGCGGTCGACACCGACATGAACACCGTCGACGGCTACGAGATGTCGTCCTGGGAGCGCGGCTACGGCGACTTCGCCATGCATCCGGACCTGAGCACCCTGCGCCGCGTCCCCTGGAACGCGGGGACGGCGATGCTCGTCGCCGACCTCGCCTGGAACAACGGCTCGCCCGTCGTCGCCGCGCCCCGCCAGATCCTCCGCCGCCAGCTGGAGCGGCTCGCCGAGCACGGCTTCACCGCCCAGGTGGGGACCGAGCTGGAGTTCATCGTCTTCAAGGACACCTACGAGCAGGCCTGGGACGCCAACTACCGGGGCCTGACACCGGCGAACCAGTACAACATCGACTACTCGGTGCTCGGCACCGGCCGCATCGAGCCCCTGCTGCGCCGCATCCGCAACGAGATGACCCGGGCGGGCCTGACCGTCGAGTCCGCCAAGGGCGAGTGCAATCCCGGCCAGCACGAGATCGTCTTCAAGTACGACGAGGCCCTGGTCACCTGCGACCAGCACGCCGTCTACAAGACGGGCGCCAAGGAGATCGCCGCCCAGGAGGGCGTCTCGCTCACCTTCATGGCGAAGTACAACGAGCGCGAGGGCAACTCCTGCCACATCCATCTCTCGCTCACCGACGCCGACGGCGCCAACGTGATGGCGGGTGACGGCGAGGGCGGAATGTCGCAGGTCATGCGGCACTTCCTCGCCGGACAGCTCGTCGCGCTCCGCGACTTCTCCCTGCTGTACGCGCCCAACATCAACTCCTACAAGCGGTTCCAGCAGGGCTCGTTCGCGCCGACGGCCGTGGCCTGGGGGTACGACAACCGCACCTGCGCGCTGCGCGTGGTCGGCCACGGGCGCTCGATGCGGTTCGAGAACCGGCTGCCCGGTGGGGACGTCAACCCGCACCTGGCCGTCGCCGGCCTGGTCGCGGCCGGCCTGTACGGCATCGAGCACAAGCTGGAGCTGCCGGAGGCGTGCACGGGCAACGCCTACACCGCGGGGTACGAACACGTGCCGACCACCCTGCGCGAGGCCGCCGAGCTCTGGGAGAACAGTCCCGTCGCCAAGGCCGCCTTCGGTGACGAGGTCGTCGCCCACTACCGCAACATGGCGCGCGTCGAACTGGACGCCTTCGACGCCGCGGTGACCGACTGGGAGCTCCGCCGCTCCTTCGAACGCATGTGAAAGGTCCTCCGTTGTCGCACACGCCCTCCCCGTCCGGAGAACACGAGCTGCTGGTGCTCGATCCGGCCACCGAAGAAGTCGTCGCCACCGTCCGCGGCGCCGACGCGGCGGACGTCGACGCGGCCGTCGCACGGGCCACGAAGGCCCAGGTCCGCTGGGCCGCCCTCGCACCCGGCGAGCGGGCCCGGCTGCTGCGCCGGTTCGCCGTCGTCGTCGACGAACACCTCGAAGAGCTGGCCCAGCTGGAGGTCCGCGAAGCGGGACACGTCGTCGGCAACGCCCGCTGGGAGGCGGGCAACGTCCGGGACCTCCTCGACTACGCGGCCGGGGGAGTGGAGCGGCTCACCGGGCGCCAGATCCCGGTGCCGGGCGGCCTCGACGTGACGATCCTCGAACCGCTGGGCGTCGTCGGGGTCATCGCGCCCTGGAACTTCCCGATGCCGATCGCGGCATGGGGCACGGCTCCGGCGCTCGCCGCGGGCAACGCGGTGATCCTCAAGCCCGCCGAGACGACCCCGCTGACCGCCCTTCGGCTGGCCGAGCTCGGCCTCGCGGCGGGCCTGCCGGAACACCTCTTCCAGGTGCTCCCCGGGGCGGGCGCGGTCACCGGCAACGCGCTGGTCGAACACCCCGGAGTCGCGAAGATCGTCTTCACGGGTTCGACGACCGTGGGCAAACAGGTGCTCGCCAAGGGCTCGGCGCTCCTCAAGCGCGTCACCCTCGAACTCGGCGGCAAGAGCCCCAACATCGTCTTCGCCGACGCCGACATCGAGGCCGCCGCCGCGTCCGCCCCCATGTCGTTCCTCGACAACTCCGGCCAGGACTGCTGCGCCCGCACCCGCATCCTCGTCCAGCGCTCGGCGTACGACCGCTTCCTCGAACTCCTCGCCCCCGCGATCGAGTCCGTCGTCGTCGGCGACCCGGCCGACGAGAAGACCACCATGGGCCCGCTGATCTCGGCGGCCCAGCGGGACCGCGTACGGTCGTACGTCACCGACGACCTGGCCGGAATCCGGGGCACCGCCCCCGAAGGCCCCGGATTCTGGTTCCCGCCCACCGTCCTGACCGGAATCGAGCCCCACGCGCGCGTGGCCGTCGAGGAGGTCTTCGGGCCGGTCGCCGTGGTCCTCCCCTTCGAGGACGAGGCCGACGCCGTCCGCCTCGCCAACGCCACGGACTACGGCCTGGCCGGCTCCATCTGGACACGCGACGTGGGCCGCGCCCTGCGCGTGTCGAGCGCCGTCCGCGCCGGGAACCTGTCCGTCAACTCGCACGCCGGGGTCCGCTACTGGACCCCCTTCGGCGGCTTCAAGCAGTCGGGCATCGGCCGTGAGCTCGGCCCCGACGCCCTGACCGCCTTCACCGAGACCAAGAACGTCTTCATCAGTACGGAGGGCCCCGCACAGTGACCGAATCGACCGACGCCATCGTCTGCCGCCGCCTGGTCGGCCGTACCGCTGTCATCACGGGTGCCGGGAGCGGCATCGGCCTCGCCACCGCCCGCCGGCTCGCCTCCGAGGGCGCCCATGTCGTCTTCGGTGACGTCGACGAGACCCGGGGCAAGGCCGCCGCCGACGAACTCGGCGGGATCTTCGTCAAGGTCGACGTCACCGACGCCGAACAGGTCGAGGCGCTCTTCAGGGCCGCGAACGACACGTACGGATCCGTCGACATCGCCTTCAACAACGCGGGCATCTCCCCGCCCGACGACGACTCGATCCTGGAGACCGGCCTGGAGGCGTGGAAGCGCGTCCAGGAGGTCAACCTCACCTCGGTGTTCCTGTGCTGCAAGGCCGCGATCCCCTACATGCGGCGACAGGGCAGGGGGTCGATCATCAACACCGCCTCGTTCGTGGCCCGGATGGGCGCCGCGACCTCCCAGATCTCGTACACCGCGTCCAAGGGCGGCGTCCTCGCCATGTCCCGAGAGCTGGGCGTGCAGTTCGCCCGCGAAGGGATCCGGGTCAACGCCCTGTGCCCCGGGCCGGTCAACACCCCCCTGCTCCAGGAGCTGTTCGCCAAGGACCCCGAGCGGGCCGCGCGCCGTCTCGTGCACATCCCGCTCGGGCGGTTCGCGGAGGCCGACGAGATCGCCGCTGCCGTCGCCTTCCTCGCGAGCGACGACTCGTCGTTCGTGAACGCCACGGACTTCCTGGTGGACGGGGGGATCTCGGGCGCGTACGTCACGCCCCAGTAACCCCCAGCAGGCAGCAGGCGACCCCGCACCGGGACCGCACGCCGGCACACGGTCCCGCGCCCCCTCGGGGCGCGGGTACCGCACCGGTGTTCGTCGAAGCCCCCTAGAGTGCCTGGATGAGCATGACGCCTCCGCCCGGCTGGTACCGGGACCCCTCGGGCCCGCACGTGGAGCGCTGGTGGGACGGGACCGCCTGGACCGAGCACCGGCGTACTCCCGAGGTGCCGCAACCCCAACCGCCGCAGGGACAGCCGCAGTTCGCGCCGATGGCGCAGACGGTGGTGACAGCGCCCGGCGGCGGCTCCGGGCGGGCGAGGACGATCGCCCTCACCACCGCCGGGGCCGTCCTCGTCGCCGCCATCGTCACGGGCGCCGTGATCCTGAACGGGGACGACGGCGACCCCGAGGCACGGACCGCGCCGACGCCCACGGCATCCGCGCCGACGAGCGGGCCGCCCTCACCCTCTCCCTCGGAGTCCACCTCGGAACCCTCCGCCGACGACCCCGCCGTCGTCGTGGACGAGCTCAACGGCATCACCCTGCCGCTGCTCGACGGATGGGCCAGACCCGAGAACGTCACCGACACGGACGTCGTGATGACCACACCGGGAACGTACGACTGCCCGGGCGACGACGGCCTCTGCCGCCACGGCACCGTCATCTCGCGCACGGTGACCGCGAACGACGAGAAGTCCCCCGAGGCCCTCGCCAAGGACGACATATCCGAAGCGGCCGACCGGGCGTTCGACCGCAACAAGGTCGACGAGCGCCCGTACCACGGCATCACGTCCCACCGGCTCGTCGAGCAGGGGCCGGTCGCGGTCGCGGGGCGCACCGGCTACTTCGTGCGCTGGCGCGTCAGGACCGAGGCGGGGCCCGGAGGGTACGTCCAGTCGACGGCGTTCCCGTCCAGCGTCGGCTCGGAGTCGCTGGTCATGGTGCGGTACGTCTTCGACGCGGGCGAGGAGGGGCCGCCGCTCGCCGACATGGACCGGATCACCAAGGGGATCCGGCCGGTCGGGGACGAGGGCACGGGTGGCGGAGTGGGCAGCAGCATCGGGCCCACCCGATAGCGCGACCGCCCCCGGCCCCCGCTCCGCTCGTCGCCTGTCGCGCCGCTAGAGGAACGTGTGGCCCTCGCCGCGATACGTCGGCACGGTCGCCGTCACCGTGTCGCCCTCGACGAGGTGCAGCACGGCGAACCGCTCGCACAGCTCTCCGGCCTTCGCGTGCCGGAACCACACCTTGTCGCCGATCAGCAGGTCGTCGGCGGGCGAGCCGAGCAGCGGCGTCTGCACCTCTCCGGCACCCTCCTGGGCGTCGTACCGCAGGCCCTCGGGAAGGTACGGCACGGGCAGCCGGTCGGGGCCCGGGGCGCCCGACGCCGGATAGCCGCCGCCGAGGACGGTCACGACACCGACCCCGGGCCGGCGCACGACGGGCTGCGCGAAGAGCGCGGCCGGACGCCCGCTGAACGACGTGTAGTTGTCGAAGAGACGCGGCACGTACAGCCCCGACCCGGCCGCGATCTCGGTCACCGAGTCCTCGGCCGCGGTGTGCTGGACACTGCCCGTGCCGCCCCCGTTGACGAACTCCAGGTCCGGCGCGACGGCGCGAACGGCCCGCACGACGTCCGCCCGGCGCTGCGCCAGCTCCTTGCGGGCCGTGGCCTGCATCAGCCTGATCGCACGCGAGCGCAGCGGGCGCCCCCGCAGGGCGTCGCCCACACCGGCGATGTGCCCCTCGTACGCCATGATCCCGACGAGCCGGAAACCGGGCCGGCGGGCCACCGCACGGGCCATCTCGGCGACCTGGGCCGCGGAGTGCAGGGGCGAACGACGGGCACCGACCCGCACCCGGCCGCCGAGCATCCTGAGCGCGGTGTCCAACTCCAGGCAGACGCGCACCACTTCGCGGCCGCCGTCCCGGGCGTCGTCGATGAGCTTCAGCTGCGCCGGGTCGTCGACCATGACGGTCACGGCGGCGGCGAGCTTGGGATCGCCCGCGAGCTCCGCGTACGCCGTCCGGTCGGCGGACGGATAGGCGAGCAGTACGTCGTCGAAGCCGGAGCGGGCCAGCCACAGCGACTCGGCGAGCGTGAACGACATGATCCCCGCGAAGCCCTCCCGGGCCAGCACGCGTTCGAGCAGGTTCCGGCAGCGCACGGACTTGCTCGCGACGCGTACGGGCTTGCCCGCAGCCCTCCGGACGAGATCGTCCGCGTTGGCGTCGAATGCCTCCAGGTCCACGATCGCGACGGGTGCGTCTAGGTGAGCGGTGGCCCGGTCGTAGCGGGCCCGGTCTGCGGCGCGGGCAGTCATGGGCGAAGCCTGCCAGACCTGATTACCGCAGGGTAGGGGGACGTTCCGGGCAGATGCCGCGGGCCCGCGGACTGGTTCCCCCTCGCACAGCGTCAACCCGTAGAGTGACGCGCACGCAAGCGGGGAACGGATCCGGAGGGGTTCCTTCGGCGAGTCGGTCGCCCGGGGGCGAGGAAACAGGGGGGTGCATGAGTACGGAAGCGCGCCGTGCCTCCATCCCTCCGCGCCCGTCGACGCCACCGGGACCGCCCGGGGCGCAGAGCGACCGGGAGCCGTCGCCCGAGCCCGGCGACCCGAACAAGCGGCCGCACCCTGAGCGCGAGAGCGGGCCGGCCGCCGAGGGGCCACGGAGCCCCGGCGCCCCGCAGGGGCACGGTCCCGCCGGACCCGCCAGGCCCCGGGGCGCCTCGTACGGATCCGGTGGCGCGGGCTTCGGCGCGGGTGCTCCGGACAGGAACCACCCCGGCACCACGGCTCCGCAGCCGGCCGAGGAGTGGACCACCGCGGCGCCGCCCGGGCGCGAGCGCGGGAACACCGTCGCGAGGCCGGGAACGGCAGCGGCCCGGCCCGGTCAGGCCGCGGCGGGAACGCCGCCACGACACCCTGCCGGAGCGCCGCCGCGACCGCGTACGTCCGACGGAGCCGGTCCCCGGGACACGCCCCCGGCCGCCTCACCCCGCTTCCCGAACCTCCGCCCCGCCGGAGACCGACGCCAGACGCCCGGGACGCCTCCGCCTCCCGCGGCCTCGGCCCGCTTCCCGGACACACCGCCCGGCGGATCGCGCATCCTCCCCGGCACGGACGGGCCGACGCCTCCCCGGCGTACGACGACCGAACCGCACGCCTCGACGGGAGGCCCGGCGAGACCGGGTGTCCCGCCGCGTCCGGCCACCGCGCCGGGGGCGGCTCCGGCGCGCACCGCTCAGGGCGATTCCCCGCCGCGCCCGGCGGCCGAGCGGCATGCCTCCAGGGGCAGCGCCGAGGGTGAGCGCATCCCGCCGCGGCCGATGCGTGAGCCGTACGGCTCCTCGGGGAGCGCCCCAGGTGCCCGGATCCCCTCGCGTCCGGTGAGCGGCCCGGGGCCGAACCCGGGGACGGCTCCGAGGCGGGACGATCAGCGGCACTTCCCCCCGCGGCCCACGAGTGAACCGGGCGCCGCCACCCGGGGCACCCGGGGGCCGGATGTTCCGCCGCGCCCCGCGGGCGCGCCCCGCTCCTCCATGACGGACGGCGAGAAGGGGCAGTCTCCTGCCCGTCCCGCCGCCGAACCCCGGACGACCGGCGGCAACGCCCCGCAGCGGCCCGGCACAGGCACCGGCACCGGCCTGCCCCTGCGCCCCTTCGCCCCGCCGCGACCGGGCACCACGGCGTCCCGCCCCGGCACCGACGCACGGCGGGCCGCACCGCCTTCCGGCCCGGGTACCGAGGAGCGGCGGGCCGCACCGCCGTCGGGCCCAGGCCCCGGCCCCGGTGCAGGCGCTGGAGAGCGGCACGTCACGCCGTCGTCCGGCTCGGGCGCCGGCGAACGGCGCGTCGGCACACCGGCCGGTTCCGGTGCGGGGGAGCGCCGCGTCGCGCCGCCGTCCAGCCCTGGCGCCGGCGAGCGCCGCGTCGCGTCACCGGCCGGTCCCGGTACCGGGGAACGACCGGCCGTCAGGCCACCGCTGCCACCCCGCCCGAGCACCTTCCACCCCTCCGCCCGGCGCACCGCGGTCTCCACGGACGCCCCGCCGGAGACCACCACCAGGCTCCGGCCCGTCCCCGCCGACCCGCCCGCGGCACCGAGCACGTCACCGTCCGGCATGCCGATGACCGGCCCCGGCGAGCCCTTCTCGGGCCCCGCCCGGCACATCCCCGAGCCTCTGGACCCGACACACCGGCACCACGTGCCCCTCGCGCCCCCGGACACGTACGACGAGGAGAACCCGCCCCCGCAGCCGGTGGCCCCCAGGCGGCGCGGCAGCGTCGTGGCCGCCGCGGCCTGTGTGGTGCTGGGCCTCGGTCTCATCGGTGGTGCGGTGACGGGCAGTTGGCTCACCGGCGACAGTTCGGGGGCGTCGGGGAAGCCGGACGCGTTCACGGCGGCCGGCGACCTGTGGCACAGCATCCCCGTCGACGAGCTCTTCCCGCCCACGGTCGACGGCGAGGGCGCGGGCCCCGGCAGCGCCGACCGCACCTGGACCCGGATCGCCGTGGCCCCCGACAGCGGCTGCAAGGACGCCTTCGACCCGCTCCTGCGCAAGGCCCTCGCCCCCGCGGGCTGCCTGCGCCTGCTGCGCGCCACCTACACGGACGCGACCCGCAGCCATGTCACCACGGTCGGCCTGCTGTTCACGAAGGCGGACTCCGCCGCGATGGGCGTCCTGCACCGCCGGTTCGAGGAGCAGGGGCTCGACCGCCGACGCGACCTCATGCCCCGCCCGTACGCGGCGAAGGGCACCGTCGCCGCGGGCTTCGGCGACGCGCAGCGCGCGTCCTGGACGCTGTCGGTCCTGACGGACGCCCCCGTGGTCGCGTACGCGGTGTCCGGCTTCGCCGACGGCCGCGCCGTCGGCGAACCGCAGCCCGCCGAGGACGCGATGAAGGCCGACGCCACCACGACCCCCGCCCAGGCCGGACTCGGCCACGACGCGCAGGGCCTCGCCGACCGCGTCGAGCGAAGCCTCCGCAAGACCGTCAACTCGGCCACGGAGAAGCCGTCATGACCCGGAAGCTCCTTCGCGCGAAGGGATTCCTGGTCGCCGTGACGGCCGCCGGCCTCGCGCTTGTGCCCTCCACAGCCGCTCACGCCGACGAGATCCGTGCGAAGCAGTGGGCCCTGGAGGCCATGCACACGCAGGAGGCCTGGCGGACGACCAAGGGCGAGGGCATCACCGTCGCCGTCCTCGACACGGGCGTCGACGACGAGCATCCCGACCTGGCGGGCAACGTCCTCGCAGGCAAGGACATGGTCGGTTTCGGCGCCGGTCGCGGCGACCGTCCGTGGGCACGCCACGGCACGGCGATGGCCGGCATCATCGCGGGCCACGGGCACGGCGCGGGCAACGCCGACGGAGTCATGGGCATAGCCCCCGAGGCGAAGATCCTCCCCGTCCGCGTGATCCTTGAAGACGGCGACTCGGCCCGCGGCAAGGCCCGCAACACCCGCGGAAACGCCCTCGCCGAGGGCATCCGGTGGGCCGCCGACCAAGGCGCCGACGTCATCAACCTCTCCCTCGGCGACGACTCCAAGTCCGCCCATCCGGAGGCCACCGAGGACGCCGCCGTCCAGTACGCCCTCAAGAAGGGCGCCGTCGTGGTCGCCTCGGCCGGGAACGGCGGCGAGAAGGGCGACCACATCTCGTACCCGGCGGCCTACCCGGGTGTGATCGCCGCGACCGCCGTCGACCGCTACGGCACCCGCGCCTCGTTCTCCACCCGCCGCTGGTACGCCACGGTCAGCGCCCCCGGCGTCGACGTCGTCATCGCCGACCCCGACCGCAAGTACTACGAGGGCTGGGGCACCAGCGCCGCCTCGGCCTTCGTCTCCGGCGCGGTCGCCCTCGTCAAGGCGGCCCACCCCGGCCTGTCCCCGGCCCAGATCAAGCAACTCCTGGAGGACACGGCCCGAAACGCCCCCGACGGCGGCCGCGACGACTCCCGGGGCTTCGGCTTCGTGGACCCCGAGGCGGCCATCAAGAAGGCCGCCGGGCTGAAGCCGCAGGGTCTCACCGCGGTGGCCGACGCCGACAGGTACTTCGGCAAGGGCCCGGACACCGCCGAGGAGGACGAGCCCTCGACCGGCTGGGCCGGCCCTCTGGCGGGCAGCGTCGGCGGCGTGCTCCTCGTCGCCGCGGTCATCCTCTGGAGAGGCAGCAGACGGCCCCGTCACCCCGACGCCGACTGAGGGCACGGGTCTCCGGGACGACTCCGGCGGCCGCGGTCCGTCGCATGTCCCGCCTGCCCGCCCCGTGGCGCGTCAGGCTCCCGCGAACACGGACACGGCAGCCCTCGCGGCCCCCTCCACCAGGGAAATCCCCTTCTCCTTGGTGGAGTTGCCGTCGGACAGCACCGCGACGAGGTACTCGCGCCCGTCCACGGACACCCGGCCGACGCTGTTGATGACCCACAACCCGGTCGCACTGCGCGGCAACCAGCCGTTCTTCAGGGCGGACCCGGCCTCGCCCGCGGCCGACACCCCCCAGTCCTGCCCCGCGGCGATGTCCCCCATCAGCCCCCGCAGATACGCCCGGGAGCCCTCGTCGAGCGCCGACTCGTCGCCGAACACCTGCCGCAGCAGGACGAGTTGATCGGCGGCCGTGGTCCGGGTCAGCCCCCACAGCGGCCCGTCCCCGCCCTTGGTGCCGCCGAGCCCCAAGCGTTCGTTCGCCTCCGCCAGCCCCTCGGCCCGCCCGATCGCCTTCCACAGCGCCGTGGCGGACGCGTTGTCACTGTCGCGGATCATCGCGGCGGCGTACGTCCTCTCCTGCGCGGTGAGCCCACGACCCGCGTCCTGGGCCCGCAACAGCAGGGCGGCCAGGATGTCGACCTTCACGATGCTCGCGGTGTCGAACGCCCCGTCCCCGTACCCCGCGCTCTCCCCGGACTCCGTGTCCAGCACCGCCACCGACACCCGCGCCCCTGCCTCGACAGGAACAGCCCCCACCGCTCGGGCGAGCAGCGCATCCAGGTCGGCCGTGGGAGCCGGAGCAGGGGCCGAGGTCCGGGCAGGACCGGGTGCGGACGTGCCTGCCGTCGCCGATTCCACTGCCGCCTCCCACGCTCCGGGTGCCGCCGAGGAGGATACGAGCTCCCCGGAGTCGTGCGCCTGCGCCGTCACGTACACCGCCCCCGCGGCCATGGTGCCCAGGAGGACGACGGAGGCGACCGCCGCGTGGGCGAAGGGCCTGTGGCGGGACGGGCGGTCGACGCGCCCACCGGCTCTGTGCGGGAACATGGCGCGATCGTGGGGCCCGCCCCTGTGCGCCGCGTCGGCCGCGCGTGAACAGAGGATCGGAGACCGCTGAGAAATCGGTGAGACCTGCCGACGTCCCCCCTCCGGCACACACCGGGCGTGCGGCCGGCCGACGGCGGCCCACCGGCGGAGCCGGCCGGACGCCACCGATAGGGTCGGTTCCCGTGGCGAACAAGAACATCCCCGACTCCGGCTTCTCCGACGACGACGGCTCCGCCGACCCCCGGCTGAGCGCGGCGCTCGCGGCCTGGGCCGAGGACAGGTCCGCGCACGGTCCCGTCCTGGCGGCGCTCAGGGACGCGCGACTCCTCGTCCCCGTCGTCGCCGTGCTCGGCGAGGTCGAGGAGGACGAGAACGGGCTGCGCCACGAGAAGACCAGCGACATGGCGGTGCCCACCCTCAAGGCGGGCGACCGCACCGCGCTGCCCGCCTTCACCTCCACCGAGACACTGGCCCGCTGGGACCCGGCGGCCCGCCCCGTCGCCGTACCCCTGCACCAGGCTCTCCAGGCCGCCGCGCACGAGAAGGCCGACACGGTCGTGCTCGACCTGGCAGGACCGGTCGCGTACGAACTGACCGGACCGGCCCTGCTGGCGCTCGCCGAGGGGCGTACGACGACGGACCCGCTGGCCGACCCGGCCGTGGTCGCCGCGGTACGCGCCGCGGTCGCCGCCGAGCCCGCGGTACGCCGTGCCCATCTCGGCCCCGGGCAGGCCGACGGCACCCTCGCCCTGGTACTGGACCCGTCCGCCGCCCCGGCCGAGACCGCCCAGGCGGTCGCCCGGCGCCTCGCGGACGACGACACACTGAGGGCCCGCCTGGTGCGCGGCCTCGACCTGGCACTCCTGCCGGCCGAGGCGACGCCACCGGGCGAGCCCCTGTACGTACGTCGGTAGACGCGGACGCCGACGGATCCGTACGCCGGCGGTTCCCCGGAGCCCGATGGGCGCGCCGTGCGCGCGCCCGGGAGCCACAGGGCGAGGAGGGTGGAGAGGTCAGCCGAAGACCGGGCCCGTGTACTTCTCGCCCGGGCCCTGACCCGGCTCGTCGGGGACGAGCGACGCCTCGCGGAACGCCAGCTGCAGCGACTTCAGACCGTCGCGCAGCGGAGCCGCGTGGAAGGAGCTGATCTCGGTCGTGCTCGCGTCGAGCAGTCCGGCCAGGGCGTGGACCAGCTTGCGGGCCTCGTCGAGGTCCTTGTACTTGTCGCCCTCCTCGGTCAGACCGAGCTTCACGGCGGCGGCGCTCATCAGGTTGACGGCGACCGTGACCAGGACCTCGACCGCGGGGACCTCCGCGATGTCGCGGGTCATGTCGTCGAAACCGGGGGACTCAGGAGGGGTGTCACTCATGCCCCACACGATAGGCCCAGGCCCGGCGGCCCGGGCCCGCGGGAGACCGCGAACGGTGCGTGCACACCGATTAGCACCACCCCCGGGGAGCTGCTAACCTTGTGTAACGACCGGCCGGACACTCCTGTGCCCGGCCCGCAAGTGGAGGCTCCGATCTCCCACCCGACCATCCTCCGGGAAGGCGGGTCACCCGGTCAGGCGGCCACCATCGTTCCGTACGGACGATGGAGCTGCTGGATATGCGCCCCGCGGTTGACCGTGGCGGTGCTCCGGTAATCCTTGGAGCCACCGCCTGTGTCCCGTCCGGGGCATTTTTCATGCGCCTCGGTGGTTGGTCCAGTGAAAAGACGTACGCGAGCTGTCTGCCAGACAGCCGTGTGGTGCTATCCGAGGAGGATCCATCAGCGCCGAGCCCCGCATCAACGACCGGATTCGCGTTCCCGAGGTGCGACTTGTCGGTCCCAGCGGCGAGCAGGTCGGGATTGTTCCGCTTGCCAAGGCCCTGGAGCTTGCACAGGAGTACGACCTCGACCTGGTCGAGGTCGCCGCGACCGCGCGACCGCCGGTCTGCAAGCTCATGGACTACGGCAAGTTCAAGTACGAGTCGGCCATGAAGGCCCGTGAGGCGCGCAAGAACCAGGCGCACACGGTCATCAAGGAGATGAAGCTCCGGCCGAAGATCGACCCGCACGACTATGACACCAAGAAGGGTCACGTCGTCCGGTTCCTCAAGCAGGGCGACAAGGTCAAGATCACGATCATGTTCCGTGGTCGCGAGCAGTCCCGGCCGGAACTCGGCTACCGACTGCTGCAGCGTCTCGCTTCGGACGTCGAGGACCTCGGGTTCGTCGAGTCCAACCCGAAGCAGGACGGCCGAAACATGATCATGGTTCTCGGTCCGCACAAGAAGAAGACCGAGGCGATGGCCGAGGCCCGCGAGGCCCAGGCGGCACGCAAGGCGGAGGCGAAGGCCAACCCGGGCAAGTCGCAGAACCACGCGGACGACGACATCCCCGAAGGGGAGATCGCCGACTCCGAGGTCGCCGAGGCCCCGGCCGAGGCTCCCGCCGAGGCCTGATCCCGGGGCGCGAGTCCCGGAGGGTTTCCGGACGCGAGTCCGGGGACGTCAACCGATACACATGACGTTCCGTTGTGCCCGGTTTAACGACCGGGCACAGGAGCGCCACCGACGAGGAGAGTACGGCGCCATGCCGAAGAACAAGTCGCACAGCGGTGCCAGCAAGCGCTTCAAGATCACCGGCTCCGGCAAGGTGCTTCGCGAGCGTGCCGGCAAGCGCCACCTGCTCGAGCACAAGTCGTCGCGCGTGACGCGCCGCCTCACCGGCAACGCCGAGATGGCCCCGGGCGACGCCAAGAAGATCAAGAAGCTTCTCGGCAAGTGACGTCCCGGCGCCCAGGCGCCGTACGTCAGAACCGGGACCCCATCGATTTCGGACCGTGTGACAACCACCACGGTCCCGCTACAAGGAGTTAAAAAGTGGCACGCGTCAAGCGGGCAGTCAACGCCCACAAGAAGCGCCGGGCGATCCTCGAGGCGGCCTCCGGCTACCGCGGTCAGCGTTCGCGCCTGTACCGCAAGGCCAAGGAGCAGGTCACCCACTCCCTGGTCTACAACTACAACGACCGCAAGAAGCGCAAGGGCGACTTCCGTCGGCTGTGGATCCAGCGCATCAACGCTGCGGCCCGCCAGAACGGCATGACGTACAACCGCCTCATCCAGGGTCTGAACGCCGCCAACATCGAGGTGGACCGCAAGATCCTCGCGGAGCTGGCCGTCAACGACGCCAACGCGTTCGCTGCGCTCGTCGAGGTCGCGCAGAAGGCGCTGCCGTCGGACGTCAACGCGCCGAAGGCTGCGTGACGCTGGCGCTGGCCTCGGCCGGATCCTGTGTGTGGGCTCGCTTGCCGTAAGGCTGCGGGCCCACATTTGTTTTCCTTGTCGCCGCGCGTACGGCCGGCCGGTCCGGCACCGCCGGAATCCGCCGCCGTGGCCGGGCGCCGCCGCGGCGGGAGTACGGGGCGCCCCCTCGGCGCGGCAAGCGGTACGCCCGACCCCCGCCCGTGAACCGAAGGTGAACCGATGTCCAGCGGCCCCGAGCTGATCTCCCCCCGCTCCGCGCGTGTCTCCGCCGCCCGGCGGCTGGCCAGGCGGAGCTTCCGGGGCAAGGAGCGCCTGTTCCTCGCCGAGGGCCCGCAGGCCGTGCGCGAGGCCGCCGGACACCACGGGGAGAGCGGCGCGACACTCGTCGAGCTGTTCGTGACGCCGGACGCCGCCGAGCGGTACGCCGACATCGTGGGGGAGGCCCGGGACGCGGGCGCCCGCGTGCACCTCGCCGCCGACGACGTGATCGCGGACATCTCGACGACCATCACCCCGCAGGGACTCGTCGGGGTCTGCCGGTTCCTGGACACACCGTTCGACGAGATCCTCAAGGCCGGGCCCAGGCTGGTCGCCGTCCTGGCACACGTGCGGGACCCCGGCAACGCGGGCACCGTCCTGCGGTGCGCCGACGCCGCCGGCGCCGACGCCGTCGTCCTCACCGACGCGTCCGTCGACCTCTACAACCCCAAGTCCGTGCGGGCGTCGGTCGGTTCGCTGTTCCACCTGCCCGTCGCGGTCGGCGTACCCGTCGAACAGGCCGTGCAGGGCCTCAAGGACGCCGGGGTACGGATCCTCGCCGCCGACGGCGCGGGCGAGGACGACCTGGACGACGAGCTCGACAACGGCACCATGGGCGGGCCGACCGCCTGGGTGTTCGGCAACGAGGCGTGGGGGCTCCCGGAGGAGACCCGTGCACTGGCTGACGCCGTCGTGCGCGTACCGATCCACGGCAGGGCGGAGAGCCTGAACCTCGCGACCGCGGCCGCCGTATGTCTCTACGCGTCGGCCCGCGCGCAGCGTGCCCCCCGCGCTCGTTCCTGAGGGGGTCCGTTCCGTCACTCCCAGCTAGTAGGGTGACGGGCTCGGGGAGGCGCCCCCAAGCTCTCGGCCGCGTTCGAGCAGGGAGGCACCCCCGATGCCAGAGGAGAGGTGGGGTACGGGGATGAGTGTCGGCACGAGCGGTGCGAAGAGCGCACTGCGGGCGCACGACGTACGGAGCGCTCCCGCGTCCCGGCACGCCGACCCCGCCGAGCTCGGCCTCGACCCCGACGAACTGCCCGACGGCCTCGTGATCGCCGACGAACGCGGCAGGGTCGTCTGCTTCAACGCCGCCGCCGCCCGGATCACCGCCACCCCCGCCGCCGACGCCCTCGGGCGGCATCTGGAGCGCGCCCTGCCGTTGGAGGACCTCGAAGGCCGCCGCTGGTGGCAGCTGACCGACCCCTACGGCGGCCTCGCGATCCGCGTCGGACAGCCCGAGCGCAATCTGCTGCTGCCGGGAGGCCGGGAGGTCCTCGTCTCGGCCCGGTACGTCCGGGTGCGGCCCACCGGCCCGGTCCGCCGGGTCGTCGTCTCGCTCCGCGACACCGAGGCCCGCCGCCGCACCGAGCGCAGTCACGCCGAGCTCATCGCCACGGTCGCCCACGAACTGCGCTCGCCGCTCACCTCCGTCAAGGGCTTCACCGCGACCCTGCTCGCCAAGTGGGAGCGCTTCACCGACGACCAGAAGAAACTGATGCTGGAGACGGTCGACGCCGACGCCAACCGCGTGACGCGCCTGATCGCCGAGCTCCTCGACATCTCCCGCATCGACTCCGGGCGCCTCGAAGTGCGCCGCCAGCCCGTCGACATAGGCGCCGCCGTCGGCCGCCACATCCAGGCGTACGTCGCCTCCGGCCAGTTGGCCGACCGCTTCCTGCTGCGCATCGGCCAGCCGCTGCCCGACCTTTGGGCCGACCCCGACAAGGTCGACCAGGTGCTCAGCAACCTGCTGGAAAATGCGGTGCGGCACGGCGAGGGAACCGTCACCATCGACGTAGAGCCCGCGCCGTCGCCCCGCGAAGGGGAGGACGCCGGCACGTCGGTCACGGTGAGCGACGAGGGCCCCGGCATCCCGGAGGAGTCCATGAACCGCGTCTTCACCCGCTTCTGGCGGGGCAGCAAGCGCGGCGGCACCGGCCTCGGGCTGTACATCGTCAAGGGCATCGTCGAAGCCCACGGCGGCACCATCACGGTGGGCCGCGCCCCCGAGGGCGGGGCACTGTTCCGATTTACGTTGCCCGTGAGCACCCCGGCGTATCTGCAGTGACGCCGAAGAGGCCCCACGGGCGCATTCGCACACCTCACCCCCGTTAGACTCGGCCTCTGGCACCTTTGCGTCCCCCCTTCAGGGACAGGGCGTCCCGAGAGTCGCGACGGGGACCTTTGGCCAACCAATCGGAAGCACGGGAAGAGATGTCGGCACCGAACAAGTCGTACGACCCTGTTGAGGTCGAGGCACTGAAACCGGAAGAGATCGAGCGCATGCGGGACGAGGCGCTCGCCGCCTTCGCCGCCGCCGGCGACCTCGACACGCTCCAGGAGGCCAAGGTCGCCCACACCGGCGGCGCCTCGCCGCTGGCCCTCGCCAACCGCGAGATCGGCGCACTGCCCCCGCACGCCAAGGCAGCCGCGGGCAAGCTCGTCGGCCAGGCCCGCGGCGCCGTGAACAAGGCGCTCGCGGCCCGCCAGGTCGAACTGGAGGCCGAGCGCGACGCCCGTGTGCTGGTCGAGGAGGCCGTGGACGTCACACTGCCCCACGACCGTGTACCGGCTGGTGCCCGGCACCCGCTGACCACCATGATGGAGCGGGTCGCGGACGTCTTCGTGTCCATGGGATACGAGATCGCGGAAGGGCCCGAGGTCGAGGCGGAGTGGTTCAACTTCGACGCCCTGAACTTCGGCCCGGACCACCCGGCCCGGCAGATGCAGGACACCTTCTTCGTCCAGGGCCCCGACGGCGGTGACCCGGACGGCGAGTCCGGTGTCGTGCTCCGCACGCACACCTCGCCCGTGCAGGCCCGCGCCCTGCTCGACCGGGAGCCGCCCGTCTACATCGTGTGCCCCGGCCGCGTGTACCGCACGGACGAGCTGGACGCCACGCATACGCCGGTCTTCCACCAGATCGAGCTGCTGGCCGTCGACGAGGGCCTGACCATGGCCGACCTCAAGGGCACCCTCGACCACATGGTCCGGTCGCTCTTCGGCGCGGACATGAAGACCCGGCTGCGACCGAACTTCTTCCCGTTCACCGAGCCGTCCGCCGAGATGGACATGCTCTGCTACGTCTGCAAGGGCGAGTCCGTCGGCAACCCCGACCGCCCCTGCCGCACCTGCTCCAGCGAGGGCTGGATCGAGCTCGGCGGCTGCGGCATGGTCAACCCGCGCGTGCTGACCGCCTGCGGCGTGGACCCCGAGAAGTACAGCGGATTCGCCTTCGGGTTCGGCATCGAGCGGATGCTGATGTTCCGCCACAACGTCGAAGACATGCGAGACATGGTCGAGGGTGACGTCCGGTTCACCCGGCCGTTCGGGATGGAGATCTGATGCGGGTCCCGCTTTCCTGGCTGCGGGAGTACGTCGACCTCCCCGCCACCGAGACCGGCCGCGACGTGCAGGCCAGGCTCGTCTCCGCCGGCCTGGAGGTCGAGCGGGTCGAGCGGCTCGGCGCCGACCTCAAGGGGCCGCTCGTCGTCGGCCGGGTGCTGACCATCGAGGAGCTGGAGGGCTTCAAGAAGCCGATCCGCTTCTGCACCGTCGACGTCGGCACCGCCAACGGCACGGGTGAGCCCCAGGAGATCGTCTGCGGCGCCCGCAACTTCGCCGTCGGCGACAAGGTCGTCGTGGTCCTGCCCGGCGCCGTGCTGCCCGGCGACTTCGCGATCGCCGCGCGCAAGACGTACGGCAAGACCTCGCACGGCATGATCTGCTCCGGCGACGAGCTGGGCATGGGCGACGACGGAAGCGGCGGCATCATCGTCCTGCCGCCCGAGTACGAGGTCGGCACGGACGCGATCGAGCTGCTCGAACTGGTCGACGAGGTCCTCGACATCGCGGTCACGCCCGACCGCGGTTACGCCCTGTCGATGCGTGGCGTCGCCCGCGAGGCCGCCACCGCCTACGGGCTGCCGCTGCGCGACCCGGCGCTGCTCGACGTGCCGGGACCGAACGCGTTCGGTCACCCCGTGGAGGTCTCCGACCGGCAGGGCTGCGACCGCTTCACCGCGCGCACCGTCACCGGTCTCGCGCCCGAGACGGGCTCCCCGATCTGGCTGCAGCGCCGCCTCCAGAAGGCCGGCATGCGCCCGATCTCGCTGGCCGTCGACATCACCAACTACGTGATGCTGGAGCTCGGCCAGCCGCTGCACGCGTACGACCGCTCCCGGATCCAGGGTGCGATCGGCGTGCGCCGGGCCGAGGCGGGCGAGAAGCTCACCACCCTCGACGGCACCAAGCGCACGCTGGACGCCGAGGACCTGGTGATCACCGACGACCGGGGGCCCATCGGCCTGGCCGGTGTCATGGGCGGCGCCAACACCGAGATCGACGACACCGAGGGCACCACCACCGAGGTCGTCATCGAGGCCGCGCACTTCGACCCGATCTCCATCGCCCGCACGGCCCGCCGCCACAAGCTGGCCTCGGAGGCGTCCAAGCGCTTCGAGCGGGGCGTCGACCCGGAGGCCGCCGCGGCCGCCGCCCAGCGCACGGTCGACCTGCTGGTCCTCCTCGCGGGCGGTACCGCCGACGCCGGTGTCACCCAGATCACCGCGCCGTCCGCGCCGCACACCATCACCATCCCGGCGAACCACCCGGACAAGGTCGCGGGCGTCGACTACGGCCGCGAGACCGTCGTACGCCGTCTCCAGCAGGTCGGCTGCGACGTCTACGGTCAGGACGAGCTGATCGTCACCGTCCCGTCCTGGCGGCCCGACCTGAGCGACCCGAACGACCTCGCCGAAGAGGTCATCCGCCTGGAGGGCTACGAGAACCTGCCCTCGACGCTGCCCAGGCCCCCCGCGGGCCTGGGGCTGACCGACCGGCAGCGGCTGCACCGCCGGGTCGGCCGGGCGCTGGCAGGCGCCGGGTACGTCGAGGCGCTGAACTACCCGTTCATCGGGACCGAGGTGCTCGACCAGCTCGGCGTGGAGGCCGACGACCCGCGCCGCACCCTCGTGCGGCTGGTCAACCCGCTCTCCGACGAAGAACCCGCGATGCGTACGACTCTGCTGCCGGGTCTTCTCGGCGCGCTGCGTCGCAACGACGGCCGCGGTTCGCACGACCTGGCGCTCTTCGAGACCGGTCTGGTCTTCCGGCCGACGGGGCAGGAGCGGAAGGCCGAGCGGCTGTCCGTCGACCGTCGTCCCACCGACGAGGAGATCGCCGGGGTCGACGCCGCGCTGCCGCGTCAGCCGCGTCGCGCCGCCGTCGTCCTGGCGGGAGCCCGCGAGCAGGCCGGCTGGTGGGGCAAGGGACGCCCGGCGGACTGGGCGGACGCCGTCGAGGCCGCTCGCACCGTCGCCCGTGAGGCCGGCGTCGAGCTGACCGTGCGCGGTGACCGGCACGCGCCCTGGCACCCGGGCCGCTGCGCCGCGCTGTACGCCACGGTGGACGGCGAGGAGACGCTCGTCGGTCACGCGGGTGAGCTGCACCCGCGTGTCATCAAGGCGCTGCACCTGCCGGAGCGCAGCTGCGCCATGGAGATCGAGCTGGACCTCCTGGAGCGGGCCGGCGCCGGCGCTCTCCAGGCGCCGCGCATCTCCGCCTTCCCCGTCGCCACGCAGGACGTCGCGCTGGTCGTCTCCCGGGACGTCCCGGCCGCCGACGTGGAGGCCGCGCTGCGCGAGGGCGCGGGTGAACTCCTCGAGTCCGTCCGGCTGTTCGACGTGTACGAGAGCGAGCAGCTCGGCGGGGACCGGAAGTCCCTGGCGTACGCGCTGCGCTTCCGGGCCGGCGACCGGACCCTGACCGTGGACGAGGCGTCCGCGGCGCGGGACACGGCGGTCGCCCTGGCGGGCGAGCGCACGGGGGCCGTCCTGCGGAGTTAGCTCCGCAGGCAGTGGCGGGGGACTGCGGGTTGTCGGTCGGGTGCGGGTGCATTTCGGCCGGGCGCGCAGTTCCCCGCGCCCCTTTCGGGGCTCCCGCCCTGAGTTCAGTGGAGTCGGCTTCGCCGGTGGTGGCGGGGGCTGCGCGCTGTCTGTAGTCACCTCACTCTTTTGGGTGACAAGTGCGGGTGATCCGGTCCGGCCGGGGCACGCGGTCGACAGAATCGACCCGGCCGAAGAGGCCGGTGCCTGCGCTGAACAGGGCCTAGGGGGGCCATCGGCATGATCCGTACCAAGGCTGGGGCTCCCCGCCGGGCCCGGCCCGGGGGGAGCCGTCGGACACGATGGCTGCAATCCGTCACCCGTGCGCTGAACCGGGCTCCGGCCCGCGGTCTCGGCCGCTCCCGCGCCGGCCGGCTGCGCCGCGGTGAGGTCCGCCGCATCGGCCGGGACCGACAGCGGCTGCGCCGCGTACTGGCGATGGGGCTGCCCACCGCCTGGGGCGCGGCGGCGATCACGTACAAGCTGGCCTGTCCGCTCGCCCAGGAGAACGCCCTCGGTGCGCGGATCGTCACCTGCGCCGTGTTCTTCACGGTCGGTACGGGCCTGATACTGCACGTCCGGCGGGGACTGCTGCGGGAGTTGCGACAGATCCGCAAGGTCGCGGGGGCCACCCAGGGTGTACTCCTGCGTCCGCTCCCGCCGTGCGTCGACGGACTGGGTGTCGCGGCCGCCCAGTTCTCCGCGGACCGCCGCGCCGGCGTCGGGGGCGACCTGTACGAGGTGATCGGCACGGAGCACGGCGTGCGGGTCGTGATGGGTGACGTCCGCGGGCACGGGCTGGCAGCCATCGGGACCGTCGCTGCCGTGCTCGGCAGCTTCCGTGAGGTCGTCCACGACGAGCCCGAACTCCCCGGTGTGCTGCGGAAACTGGAGCGCGCCATGGGCAGGCACCTCCGGGAGCGCGCGAAGGCCGAGCACCCCTCGTCGGGACTGGACCCCGACAACCCGGTCGCCGAGGAGTTCGTCACCGTGCTGCTCCTGGAGATCGGCCGCGACGGCGAGGTGCGTGCCCTGAACTGCGGTCACCCGTGGCCGTATCTGCTGCGCGGCCCCGGGGAGCCCGCTGACGTACGAGGGCGGGTGGAGCACCTCGCGGCCGACGACCCCCTGCCTCCCCTCGGGCCCTTCCCGCTCCCGGCCGAGCTGCCCGTCGTGCGCTACGGGCGTCTGCTGCCCGGCGAGGCGCTGTTCCTGCACACGGACGGTGTCGAGGACGCCCGTGACAGCCATGGCCGGTTCTTTCCCCTGACCACCGCGCTGACGGAAGCCGCCCGCACTCAGCCGGTCTCCCCTCAGGCCGTACTGCGCACCGTCTTCACCCGACTGCTCGGGCACGCGGGGGGACCACCCTCCGACGACGTGGCCGTGCTGGTCCTGCGCAACGACCGGGCGAGGGTGCCGAGACAACAGAGCGAACCCATGGCCCACCAGGTCAAGTGACGGTTCCGCGCCCACTGTTCGGCTCCCCGAAGGGCGCGGGGAACTGCGCGACCAGCCACAACCGACCCGCAGCCGACGGACAACCAGCAAGTGCCCGGCGCAACCCGGTGGAGCGAACCGGTTGAGCGATCCGGCGGAGCCGTCCGCCCTGCCACGGAGTGTCGGGCAGGCAGCTGGGCGGACGGCGTGAATCCGGGCCGCCGCACTGTACGAGGGGGAGCCGGCGGCCCGGCCGGCCTCTTGCGAGGCATTTCAGTCAACCGGGTCACAACTCTCCGCAACAGCGCGCGTACTGCCCGGATTCGGGCACTCCGTTCACACCCCGTGTGATGAGGGAGGCGCTACGTTGAACAGCACCGTCGGCACCCGAGCCACCGGATGGCCTTCATGCAGCCCAACACTCTGCTCGACGCGATCCTCGACGAGGCAGGGATCTCGCACGCGGGACTCGCCGCCCATGTGAACCAGGCGGGCCGGGCGCGCGGTCTCGCGCTCCGGTACGAACACACCGCCGTGGCTCGGTGGCTGAAGGGCCAGCGGCCCCGTGGCCAGGTGCCCGACCTGATCTGCGAGGTGCTCGCCTCCCGGCTCCAACGGCCCGTCACGCTCGACGACATCGGACTCGGGGTGCCCGGCGAGCCGGCCACCCCGCACGGCACGACACTCTCCGGTTTCGTCGAACGCGCGACCGCCCTGTGGCGCTCCGACGAACAGCAGAGACCGCACATCCTCGGCGCCCCCGCCGTCACCGGCACGCCCGCCGTGATGCCGGTGTGGGAGTGGGAGAACCCGCCGGAGGACGTGGACGTCTCGCGCGGCGGACGGCACCGCGTGAGCATGTCCGACATCGAGATGCTGCGCGCCGCCCGCGCCCACTACGAGCAGATGTACCGCAAGGCGGGAGGTGTCGCCACCCGTACCCGCATCGTCGGATTCCTCAACTCCGAGACCGCGCCGCTCCTCAGAGGCAGTTACACCGACGCCACCGGCCGTCAGCTCCACCGCGCCACCGGCGGCCTGGTGGCGATCGCCGGCATCTGCGCGTACGACTCCGACGCCCACGGTCTCGCCCAGCGCTACTTCCACCAGGCGCTCAGGCTCGCGAAGGCCAGCGGGGACAGGGGACTCGGGGCCTACGTCATCGCGCTCCTCGTCAACCAGGCGCTGTTCATGCGGGAGAACCGGCAGGCGGTGGCCTTCGCCGAGGCCGCGCTGCGCGCCGCGGGACGGCACATCACTCCGGCGCTCGCGTCGGACCTCTACGCGATGCAGGCGAAGGCGTACGCGCACCTCGGCGACGGCAGCAGCGCGCTGTCCTGCATCCGGCGCGCCGAGCAGGCCGCCGAGCGCATCCGGCGCGGGTACGAACCGGACGAGACCGGCTATGTCCAGCCGGGCCTGGTCAATGTGCAGGTGGCGGAGGCCTTGCTGAGTCTGGGCGACCTTGTAGCCGCGCGGGAGCACGCCGCTGCCGCCGTGGACAACCCGGCGCACGACCGGGGCAGGGTGCACCGGCTCGCCATGCTCAGCCAGATCGAGCTGCGCCAGGGCAACGCCGACAAGGCGGTCGTCACCGCGGTCGAAATGGCGGAGCGCGCCCGGGGAATGGAGTCCCAGCGCCTGCGCGACAGACTGCGCGCGGTACGCGAACACCTGGTCGCCAACGGGTGTGCGGGCACCACCGAGGCCGCCGAACTCATCGACGGAGCTCTGCGCGTACCGCTCTAGTGCCGTGGAACTAGGAAGTGGCCGTGGGGGAACACTCCGGGAAGAGACCCGGAGGATCGCGTGAGACGACACCCCCACCGCTGACGGAGGCCCGGAGCCCTCCGCGGTGGTACAACTCTGCGCCTACCGCTGCGCTGCGAGCGGCCCGCTGTGAGCCTGCTGTGCGGACGCTCCTGCTGCGATATTGCCATCTACTCGGCGGAAGGTGGCAGAACCGTGCAGTGGACGAAACTGAACGAACAAACTGTGTACGCAAACCGCTGGTTCAGCGTCAATCTCGCAGATGTCGAGCTGCCGGACGGTCGGCACCTCGATCACTTCCTGATACGGCTGCGGCCCGTCGCCGTGGCCACTGTGGTGAATGAGGCGAACGAGGTGCTGCTTCTGTGGCGGCACCGCTTCATCACCGACAGCTGGGGATGGGAGCTTCCCGCGGGCGTCGTCGAGGACGGTGAGGACATCGCCGTCGCGGCCGCCCGCGAACTGGAGGAGGAGACCGGGTGGCGACCGGGACCCCTGCGCCATCTGATGAGCGTCGAGCCCTCCAACGGGCTCACCGACGCCCGGCACCACATCTACTGGGCCGACGAAGGCGCGTACATCGGACACCCCGTGGACGACTTCGAGTCCGACCGTCGGGAATGGGTGCCCCTCAAGCTCGCCCCCGACATGGTCGCCCGCGGCGAGGTCCCGGCCGCCAACATGGCAGCCGCACTGCTCCTCCTGCATCACCTGAGGCTCGGGCAGGACGCTCTGCCCTGATCCTGCCCGCAGCGCCCACGGGCCTAGCGGCCCAGAGCCTGCCAGACCGCCACGGCGAGTGCGCCCACGGCCGTGACGACCGCGACCGCGCGCAGCGGCCAGCGGGTGTGTTCGAGTGAGACGACCCGGGTACTCAGGTCGTCGAGCTCCTTGGCGGTCTGTTCGGCGCGATGACTGAGCAGAGTCATGCCGCCCTCGACGCGGGCATGCGCCACATCGAGGCGACGGCGTAACTCCGCGAGTTCTCCATGGACCACGGGATGCTCCGGGTCGGCGGTCACGTGTCCGCTCCTTTCCGTAGTCGTCACATCCCCTACCTGCGCACGGAAAGTCAACTCGCCTGGTGGACGCGTGGGGAGCGTGTGCGAGGGGCATATGCGGGCCCGCCGCGCACACGGTGTGTGAATGCGGCGGGCCCGGCCCCCGAAAGAGAGCCGGGCCCGCGGAGGCCTGCCGGTCGTACGGACAGTAGTCACGAGCCCTGACGGGGCGCGGGGAACTGCGCGACCTGCGACTGACAACCCGCAGCCGGTCAACGGCCTTCGGGGGTCAGGGGTACGTGTAGAAGCCCGAGCCGGACTTGCGTCCGAGGCGTCCCGCGTCGACCATGCGCTGGAGCAGCGGCGGGGCCGCGTACAGGGGCTCCTTGTACTCCTCGTACATGGAGTACGCGACCGACGCGACGGTGTCGAGGCCGATCAGGTCGGACAGCTTGAGCGGCCCCATCGGGTGGGCGCAGCCCAGCTCCATGCCGTTGTCGATGTCCTCGCGGCTCGCCATGCCGGACTCGAACATCCGGATCGCGGAGAGGAGATAGGGGATCAGCAGCGCGTTGACGACGAAGCCCGAGCGGTCCTGCGCGCGGATCGCGTGCTTGCCGAGGATCTTCTCGACCAGGGACTGCGCCCGGCTGATGGTGCCCTCGGAGGTGGTGAGGGCCGGGATCAGCTCGACGAGCTTCTGCACCGGGGCCGGGTTGAAGAAGTGGATGCCGATGACCTGGTCGGGGCGCGAGGTGGCGACGGCGAGCTTCACCAGCGGGATGGAGGAGGTGTTCGAGGCGAGGATCGCGTCCTGCCGGAGCACCACCTGGTCGAGCACCTGGAAGATCTCCGTCTTCACCTGCTCGTTCTCGACGACCGCCTCGATCACCAGATCGCGGTCGGAGAACTCACCGAGGTCGGTGGTGAAGGACAGCCGTCCCTGCGTGGCGTCCCGCTCCTCCTCGGAGATCTTGCCGCGCTCGGCCGCCTTGGAGAGCGAGTTGTAGAGCCGGGTCCGGCCAATCTCCAACGCCTCACCAGTGGTCTCGGCGACCATCACGTCCAGACCGGCGCGGGCGCACACCTCGGCGATGCCCGCTCCCATCTGGCCGCAGCCCACCACTCCGACGCGTTCGATGTCGGTCACATCGTCCCTTTCGCTCACTGTTCACGGGCCCGGCAGGTTCCCGTTGTGCGGTGCCTGCCAACGCCACGCACGTTACTCCGGATCTGCACACGAACGACCGGCCGGGTCGGGCATGCTGTGCGGGGTAAACGGTCCGTGACCAGGCGGACCCACTCTGTTTGGGGTGTGCGGCATGGGGCGTATGTCACGACGGGGCTTCGCGGCGGCCGCGGCGGTCGGACTGTCGGGGCTCGCCACGGCGGGACTGGCCGTGGCGGCGGAGGTCTCCGGGGGCGGCGGCGGGGCCGACGCGCCCGCGCGCCGTGCTCGCACGGGTGCGCTGCGCGGGATGTGGCTGGCGACCGTCGCGAACCGTGACTGGCCCTCGAAGCCCGGCCTGACCGCGGCCCAGCAGCGCACCGAACTGCTCGCGCACCTCGACACGGCCGTCCGGCGCCGGCTGAACGCCGTGATCTTCCAGGTGCGCCCCACGGCCGACGCCCTGTGGCCCTCGCCGTACGAGCCCTGGGCCCAGTACCTCACCGGCGTACAGGGCAGGGCGCCCGGTTGGGACCCGCTCGGCACCGCCGTGAAGGAGGCCCACGCGCGCGGGCTCGAACTGCACGCCTGGTTCAACCCGTACCGCGTCGCCAACCACACCGACCCGACGAAGCTCGTCGCCTCGCACCCCGCCCGCAGGCACCCCGACTGGGTCGTGCCGTACGGCGGCAAGCTCTACTACAACCCGGGCCTGCCCGAGGTCCGCGCCTTCGTCCAGGACGCGATGCTCGACGCGGTGAAGAAGTACGCCGTGGACGCCGTCCACTGGGACGACTACTTCTATCCGTATCCGGTCGCGGGCCAGGTCTTCGACGACGACGCCGCGTACGCCGCACACGGCGGCCCGTTCCCGGACCGGGCGGCCTGGCGGCGCGACAACATCGACCGGCTGGTCCTGGAGACGGCCGCCCGGATCCGGCGGATCCGGCCCGGCACGAAGTTCGGCATCAGCCCCTTCGGGGTGTGGCGCAACGCCGTGACCGACCCGCTGGGCTCGGACACCCGGGCCGGCGTCCAGACGTACGACGACCTGCACGCCGACACCAGGAAGTGGGTCCGGGAGAACTGGATCGACTACATCTGCCCGCAGCTGTACTGGAACATCGGCTTCACCGCCGCCGACTACGCGAAGCTGATCCCCTGGTGGGCGCAGGTCGCGCGCGGCAGCGGCACCGAGCTGTACGTCGGCGAGGCGCTCTACAAGGCCGGCGACCCGGCGCAGCCCGCGGCCTGGCAGGACCCGGCGGAGCTGTCCAGGCACCTCACCCTCGCCAAGGGGTATCCGCAGGTGCGCGGGCACGTGTTCTTCTCGGCCAAGGAAGTGGCGGCCGACCGTGTCGGGGCCATGGCGAGGGTGGTCGCCGACCACTACCAGCAGCCGGCGAGGCACTCACGCTGACCTATCGGGCGGTGTCCTCGTGGTGCTGGACCACACAGTCGGGGCCGGGCGACATCAGGCTTTCGTGACCGTCCCCGAAGCGGACCCGGTAAGGGGGACTCCCCTTCGTCCCGAGCACCTCGATGACTTCCGCGACCCGGTCGTGCTGCCCGACGGTCCTGCCGTGCACCAGCAGATGGTCGCCTACGGTTGCTTGCATCCGGGGCCTCCTCGTTCCGCACGGGAGTGGCGATTGGTGGCCGCAATTCTACGGCGGGTGGCACGGGTTGTGACCGGCTCGTACGTGCCGCTCAGCCCCGTGCCCGCTGGGTGACGGCGATGCAGACGAGTACGGCGGCGGCCGTCAGCGGGGCCGCCGGCGTCAGGTGCTCGCCCAGGAGCAGCACCGACCACACCAGTGTGAGCAGCGGCTGCGCCAACTGCAACTGGCTGGCCTTGGGGATGCCGATCGCGGCCATGCCGCGGTACCAGACGACCAGGCCGAAGAACTGCGAGCCGACGGCGACCCACAGGAGGCCGGTCACGCTGTGCGCGGTCAGCGACACGGGCTCGTACGACAGCGCGATCGCGGCCGCCGGCACCGTGAGCGGCAGGCACAGCACCAGCGCCCAGGCGATGACCTGCCAGCCCGGCATCACGCGGGCCAGCCGGCCGCCCTCGGTGTAGCCCGCGGCGCAGACCAGCAGGGCTCCGAAGAGGTAGACGTCCGCGCCGGACAGGGCGCCGCCGCTCTGCTGCACGGTGAACGCGATCACCACGGCGGCGCCCGTGCACGCCGCGCCCCAGAACGTGCGGGAGGGCCGGGTGCCGACCCGCAGGGCCGAGAACACGGCGGTCGTCAGGGGGAGCAGTCCGACGACGACCGCGGCGTGCGCGGTGGTCGACGTCTCCAGAGCGAGCGTGGTGAGCATGGGGAAGCCGAGGACGACCCCGGCGCCGACGACGGCCAGCCCCGCCAGGTGGGCGCGGCCGGGCAGCGGGACGCGCAGGGCCAGGAGGCAGCCGCCCGCGACGACCGCGGCCAGGACGCTCCGCACGGCCACGAGCGACCAGGGGCCGAAGCCCTCCAGGCCCCACGCGGTGGCGGGGAAGGTGAGGGAGAAGGCGGTGACGCCGAGCGCGGCCAGGACGGTCCCGGTCCGGGGAGCGGGCTGGGCCGGGTGCCGGTCCGCGGCGGGCCCGTTCGTCCCCGCGCCGTCAGGCACGATGGGCACCGCTATCGAAGTCTGTGCGGTAGCGCTATTCTCTGCTCTCATGCATGAGCGTAGCAGTGTCGGTGAACTGGCGAACCAGCTGAAAAGCGAGCTGGACCGCTACTCTCCAGGTGGAAAGCTGCCGTCGAGTCGTGCGCTCGTCGAGAGGTTCCGGGTGAGTCCCGTGACCGTGTCCCGGGCGCTGGCCCAGCTCTCCGCCGAGGGGCTCGTGGTCACCCGGCCCGGGGCGGGGGCGTTCCGTGCCGAGCCCCGCGACGCCGCGCCCGCCGCGGGGGACACCTCCTGGCAGGAGGTCGCCCTCAGTGCGGACGCCGCGTCCGAACTCGTCCCCCGCACGGTGGACGCCTCGGGCGTGCTCGTCTCGCTGGCCGCCCCGGCGCCGGGGGTCGTCGAGTTCAACGGCGGCTATCTGCATCCCTCGCTGCAGCCGGAACGGGCGATGGCCGCGGCGCTGTCCCGGGCGGGCAGGCGCCCGGGAGCCTGGGGCCGTCCGCCGACGGACGGGCTGCCGGAGCTGCGGGAGTGGTTCGCGCGGGGCATCGGCGGCGCCATCACCGCCGCCGAGGTGCTGATCACGGCCGGCGGGCAGTCCGGGCTGACCACCGCGCTGCGCGCCCTCGCCCCGCCCGGCGCTCCGGTCCTCGTCGAGTCACCCACGTATCCCGGCATGCTGGCGATCGCCCGCGCGGCAGGACTGCGGCCCGTGCCCGTGCCCGTCGACCGGGACGGTGTGAAGCCGGCGCTGCTCGCCGACGCGTTCCGGGCGACCGGGGCCCGGGTCTTCGTCTGCCAGCCGCTGTTCCAGAACCCGACGGGCGCGGTGCTCGCGCCGCAGCGCCGGGGTGAGGTGCTGCGGATCGCCCGTGACGCGGGCGCCTTCGTCGTCGAGGACGACTTCGTACGCCGTCTCGTGCACGAGGACGCGGGCCCGATGCCGCGTCCGCTGGCCTCGGACGACCCCGACGGAGTCGTCGTGCACGTCTGCTCGCTGACCAAGGCGACCTCGCCGAGTTTCCGGGTGAGCGCCCTGGCCGCCCGGGGGCCCGTCCTGGAACGGCTGCGGGCGATCCAGGTCGTCGACACGTTCTTCGTACCGCGGCCGCTCCAGGAGGCGGCGCTGGAACTCGTCGGGTCGCCCGCGTGGCCGCGCCATCTGCGGGCCGTGTCGGCCGAGCTGCGCAACCGGCGCGACGCGATGGCCGCCGCCCTGCGGCTGCGCCTGCCGGAGCTTTCCCTGCCGCACATTCCGTCGGGCGGCTACCAGCTGTGGCTGCGCCTGCCCGACGGCACGGACGAGCCGGCCCTCCTCGCGGCCGCACTGCGCGCGGGCGTGGCCGTCACCCCCGGCCGCCCCTACTTCAGCGCAGAGCCCCCGGCGCCGCACCTGAGGCTGAGTTTCGCCGCGGTCGCCGGGACGGCGGAGATCACGGAAGGCGTACGGAGACTGCGTGTGGCATATGACGAGGTCAGCCGGGTCTGAGGCGGACCCGGCCCGAGCGGGCGCCGGACCTCGGGTGATCCACCGGCGGTGAGTATTCCGTGCACGCTGCCGATCGCCTCTTGACCTGCCAGGTTCCGGCCCTCACCATCGCCGCATGCATGTTCGGGTCACGCTGATCGCCGCCGCCCGCGGCAACTCGTTGCTCGCCGAGCGCTTCGACGACGACCGGCCACTGGACCAGGCGGGCTGGGGCGAGGTGCAGCGCGTCGCCCACGTCCTCGTGCCGTTGGCGGCGGCCGAGCTGCGGTACTGCTCGCCGACGCCGCGCAGCCGGGCCACCGGCGACGCGTTGGGCCTCGCGCCGCTCGTCCAGCCCGCTCTGCGGGACTGCGACATGGGCCGCTGGCGCGGGCTGACCCTGGGCGAGGCGATGGCCCGCGAACCCGAGGCCGTCGACGCCTGGCTGGCCGACCCGTACTCCGCGGCCCACGGCGGAGAGCCGCTGGCGGCGTTCGTGCAGCGCGTGGGCGGCTGGCTCGACACCCGCCCCGTCGACGACGGCGGCCGGATCGTCGCCGTGGCCGAGCCCGCCGTCGTACGCGCGGCGCTCGTCCACGCCCTGAAGTCCTATCCGTCGACGTACTGGAACCTCGACGTCCGACCGCTGTCGACGGCCACGCTCACCGGCCGGGCCGGGCGCTGGAACCTCCGGTTCGACGCTCAGTCCGAACGCGTGTAGTCCTCCCCTGCCGGGGGCGGCGCGCCGCCCCGCGTCCGCGCCGTGACGGACCGGACGCCGACGCGGTCCCGTGTGTAGTCCGTCGTGAGCAGCAGCTGCTTGGCGGGTCCGCCCACCCGCCACACCGTCCGCCACCGGTCCGCGTCGTGCACGGTGAACTCGCCCCGGTACAGGTCCGCCGCGCACGGATGGTCGGTGAGGTGCCGCCCCGAGCTCAGGTCCAGCCCGTGGAAGGGGCGGCCGTCGGCGAACCGCACGTCGGCCCGGCCGGCCCCGTCGCCCGGGAGGAACCTCAGGGTGCGCTCGGCGGGCCGGGCCACGCCCTGCCACACGAAGGTGCCGGACTCGCGGTGAACGAGCCCGGGCCCGCCGTCGTCCGGCGGCTCGAACACCGTGGTCCCGCCGAAGATGCCCGAAGCCCCGCTCGCGAGATCCCGCACCGAACGCTCCACGCGCCAGGTGCCGGCCAGGTACGCCAACACATCGCCCACCGGCCAGAATTCGGCCATCCCTTCCGCCTCCCCGGCCTCTCCTGTCCAACCCATTGACGCACTCCTGGCTCCTACCTATCTTGCCGTTCGAAGTATTGATCACCGTCCGGTATATCGAACAACTCGTTTGCCTCTCGGAGCCGCGGAGGATCCATGTCCCATGCCCGCACCCGCACTCGCCGGAGACTGACCCTCACGGCCGCCACCCTGCTGGCCGCCTCCTTCCTCGTCCCGGCCCCGGTGAACGCCGCCGCCGAGGACGCGACCGACTACGCGATCACCGTCGACCCGAAGACCCCGGGCGCGACGATCGACGACACGATGTACGGCGTCTTCTTCGAGGACATCAACCGGGCCGCGGACGGCGGGCTGTACGCGGAGCTCGTGCAGAACCGGTCCTTCGAGTACTCCACGGCCGACAACCGCTCGTACACGCCGCTCACCTCGTGGGTGACCGCCGGCACCGCGAAGACCGTGGACGACGCAGGCCGCCTGGGCGACCGCAACCGCACCTACCTCGCCCTGGACGGCGGCTCGTCCGTCACCAACTCCGGCTACAACACCGGGATTCCGGTCGAGAAGGGCAAGGTCTACGACTTCTCGGTGTGGGCCCGCGCGGAGGGTGCGGCCGCCCTCACGGTGACCCTGCAGGACGCCGACGGCGAACTCGCCCGGGCCCGGCGCGTCACCGCCCGCGGCGGCTGGGCCAAGTACACGGCACGCCTCACCGCGTCCCGCACCAGCGCCACAGGCCGCCTCACAGTGGCCGCGGGCGGCCCGGCCGCGCTCGACATGATCTCGCTCATCCCGCGCGACACGTACAAGGGCCACGGCCTGCGCAAGGACCTCGCGCAGAAGATCGCCGCCCTCGATCCCGCCTTCGTCCGCTTCCCGGGCGGCTGCCTGGTCAACACCGGCAGCATGGAGGGGTACGACGAGGCGTCCGGCTGGGAGCGTCAGCGCTCGTACCAGTGGAAGGACACCATCGGCCCCGTCGAGCAGCGCGCGACGAACGCCAACTTCTGGGGATACAACCAGAGTTACGGCCTCGGCTACCACGAGTACTTCCAGTTCTCCGAGGACATCGGGGCCATGCCGCTGCCCGTCGTGCCCGCCCTCGTCACCGGCTGCGGCCAGAACCGCGCCACCGACGACGACGCGCTCCTCGAGCGGCACATCCAGGACACCCTGGACCTCATCGAGTACGCCAACGGCCCGGTGACCAGCGAATGGGGCAGGAAGAGGGCGAAGGCGGGCCACCCGAAGCCCTTCCGCCTCACCCATCTCGCGGTCGGCAACGAGGAGAACCTGCCGAACGAGTACATCGACCGCTTCAAGCGGTTCCGGGCGGCCGTCGAGGCGAAGTACCCCGAGATCACCGTCATCTCCAACTCCGGCCCGGACGACAGCGGTTCGACGTTCGACACGGCCTGGAAGCTCAACCGGGAAGAGAACGTCGACATGGTCGACGAGCACTACTACAACAGCCCGGCCTGGTTCCTGCAGAACAACGACCGCTACGACTCGTACGACAGGAAGGGACCCAAGGTCTTCCTCGGCGAGTACGCCTCGCAGGGCAACACCTTCAAGAACGCCCTCTCCGAAGCCGCGTTCATGACCGGCCTGGAGCGCAACGCCGACATCGTGAAGCTCGCCTCGTACGCCCCGCTGCTCGCCAACGAGGACTACGTGCAGTGGCGCCCGGACCTGATCTGGTTCAACAACCACGCCTCCTGGAACTCGGCCAACTACGAGGTCCAGAAGCTCTTCATGCGCAACGTCGGCGACCGTGTCGTCCCGTCGAAGGCGACCGGCACGCCGTCGCTGAGCGGGCCCATCACCGGCGCGGTCGGCCTGTCGACCTGGGCGACGAGTGCCGCGTACGACGACGTCAGGGTGACCGGCGCGGACGGGACGGAACTCCTCGGCGACGACTTCTCCGGTGACGCCTCGAAGTGGACCCACACGGGCGGCGGCAGCTGGAGCGTCCAGGACGGGCAGTACGTGCAGAGCGACGCGGCCGCCGAGAACACCATGGTCTCCGCGGGCGACCCGGCCTGGCACGACTACGACGTGCACGTGAAGGCCACCAAGAAGTCCGGCAAGGAGGGCTTCCTCGTCGCCTTCGGCGTCAAGGACACCGGCAACTACTACTGGTGGAACCTGGGCGGCTGGAACAACACCCAGTCCGCCGTCGAACAGGCCGTGGACGGCGGCAAGTCGACGCTCGTCACCAAGGCCGGGTCGATCGAGACGGGCCGTGCCTACGACATCGACATCAAGGTGCGCGGCCGCCAGGTGACCCTCCTCCTCGACGGCAAGGAGTGGGGCAGCTTCACCGACGACAAGCCGGCCGAGCCGTTCCGGCAGGTGGTGACGAAGGACAGGAAGACCGGTGACCTCATCGTCAAGGTGGTCAACGCCCAGGCGGCGGACGCCCGTACGGCGATCGACCTCGGTGGCGCGAAGGTCCGGCCGAAGGCCGAGGTGACGACGCTCGCCGCCGCGCCCGACGCCGTGAACACCGAGACGGCCACGGCCGTCGCGCCGGTGACGTCCACGTTCACGGGAGTGGCGAAGAAGTTCACGTACACCTTCCCGGCGAACTCGGTGACGTTCCTGCGCATCAAGAAGGGCTGACCCGGCGGGCGGCGCGGGCTCCCCAAACGGGCCCGCGCCGCCCCCACTTCGGAGCGGCCCGCGCGCGAAAACACCTTGCGGAACCTCCGTCCCCGCTGTCACGATCCCTCGCATGATGAGTCGAAAGGCGGACACCGCCACCGTCCGGTGAGCGCGGTCCCGGGTCCCGCGCAGGGACCACCCCGAGGCGCGCACCCCGCGCGCCGCACCACCCTCCCTCAGCCCGCATCCCCCGCAGAGCGCGTGGCGTCGGCGCGTCTTCTGGCGCAGGAATGGCTCACGCACGGCCTGTCCACCCGCCCGGCCGACAGACCCCGGGCCGAGGCGGCCGTCACCGCCCTGTACCGCCTGATCGGCAGCCCCGCGCCCGAGTTCGTGTGGGTGCGGTCGCCGTGGGCGGCCCTGTCGATCGTCCTGGACGACCCCCTCTCCTTCCCTCCGGTTCGCATGGCCGGCGACTCCATGCCCCGACGGCCGGACGACTGGCCTGTGGCGGCACGCCTGGCGTCACAGGTGATGCACCTGCGCCGGCGCATGGACCACCGCACGGGACGCCGGTCGGCGTGGTGGGGCCGCAGGACACCGATGGCCGTGCGTACCGAGGACGCCCTTGCCTCGGGCGTGCCGGTGAGCGGTGTGGTCGAAGGTGTCGTCCACGACGCGCTGCACGCGACCCTGCACGACTGCGTCCGGGCCCCGCTGCGGGCGGAGTTCCTGCCCACGACCGGCGGCACGGACGGCGTGACCTGGTACGGCCAGCACGACGCCCACTGGATCGCCCACTACGACGTCCACGAACGCGTCGGCCTGACCGTCCACCGGCCCGCGGACCGGTCCCACCTCGACCACTGGGCCGAACTCGCCCGGTCCACCGGCTGGTGGTGGCCCGGCGAAGGCGTCTGCGTCATGGCCGAGCGCACCACCGAGGTACACACCGAACCCCTCCCGAACGCCTTCCACGGCGAGCTGAGACTGCACCGCGACGACGGCCCGGCCGTCCGGTACGGGGACGGCACCGCGACGCACGCACTGCACGGCACCCGGGTCCCGGCCTGGGTGATCAACGCCCCCACGGCCGACCGCATCCACGCCGAGCGGAACGTGGAGGTCCGGCGCAGCGCCATCGAACGGATCGGCTGGGGCGCCTACATCGAGCAGGCCGCCCTCCGGCACGTCGCCACCGCCGCCGACCCCGGCAACACGGGCTCGGACCTGCACCTCTACGACGTTCCCAGGGAGCTGTGGGGACGCCCGGCGCGCCTCCTGCTCGTCGTCAACGGCTCGGTGGAGCCCGACGGCAGCCACCGCCGCTACGGCCTGAGCGTGCCCTCCCACTTCGACGATCCGGTGGCGGCCGCGGGCTGGTCGTACGGCCTGTCGGGCGAGCAGTACGCCCAGCTCGTCCGCCGGACCTGACCCGTTCCCGCCCCGGTCCCGGAACCGTCCCGGCCATCCCGGTTCTTGCCCCTCCCGGCCCTTCCCACCACCAGAGGTGACACACATGCAGACGACCATGACCCTCGCCGACCTCACCGACCGCACCGGCCTCGACGTCCTCGGACATCTGGAACGCCAGGTCACCATCCCCGTCGTGGACGGGCTCCAGGCCCAGGGCGACCTGATCGTCGTCCCGTACGCGTTCCTCGCGCACAGCGTGGACCTGGACCCGGCCCTCTCGTCCACCCGCTGGCAGGACGTCCCCGCCGAGGGCGTCGAACTCCTCCGCAGCGCCGCCGGAGGGAACCCGCACACCCTCGTCGCCGACCCCGGCACCTGCCGGTTCACCACCGACGTCCGTGACCCCGTGGGGCTGGCTCTCGGCGCCCTCGAGACCACGGCCGTCGCCTACCTCGTCCACCCCGAACACGGCGGCACGGGCATCGCGCCCGGCCGCTACGTCGTACGACGCCAGCGCGAACGGGCCATGGACCGCTCGGGGTGGCGCGGGAACCGGATGGTCGCCGACTGACGCCCCGAGCGTCACGGACCGCGGGCAGGACGGCCGGACCGGTGACGCGGCCAGGTGTCCGCGTCGCCGGCGTCCGGCGCAACTCCGGGCGCCGGACGCTCAGTTCGCGTCGTCCCCCGGCCCGGTGGCCAGGGACCGCAGGGCATGCAGATGGCCCTTGAGGGTGCCGACGTAGACCGTGCCGTCCACGACCGTCGGCGAGCCCACCCGGTCACCGGCCGCGAACTTCCCGTGCGGGGCGCCGGTGGCCGCGTCCACGGAGTACAGGTGGTGGTCCCACGAGCCGAAGTGGACCAGCCCGTCGGCCACCGCCGCCGAGGACGCCACGGCCCCGTCGGCGCGCACCCGCCACCGCAGCTCACCGCTCACGGCGTCCACCGCGTAGAGGTGGTGGTCCCAGCTGCCGCAGTACACCAGGCCGTCGGCGACCGCGGGGGAGGCGGTCGCGTAGTGACCGGTGCGGTACTCCCATCGCCGTCGGCCGTCGCGGGCGCCCACCGCGTACAGGCTGCTTCCGCTGCTGAGGAAGACGGTCTCCCCGGACACCGCCGGCGCCGACGCCTCGTTCCACTCGTGGCCGGTGGTGAACCGCCAGCGCCTCTCCCCGGTGGCCGCGTCCACGGCATGGAGACCCCTGTTGTCGCGCTCCCCGCCGACGTGCGCGTACACCACGCCGTCGGCCACGGTCGGGCAGCCGAGCACCTCGCCGCCGGTCAGCTCCCATCGGCGCTCCCCGGTGGTGGCGTCGAGGGCCAGCAGACCGCCCCCGCCGCCGACGTGCACCACCCCGTCGGCCACGGCGGCCCGCGCGCTCACGGGCGCACCGGCGGCGGTCTTCCAGAGCTGCCGCCCCGTGAGCGCGTCCAGCGCGTACACGGAACCCGTCGCGTCGTCGCTGCCGAAGTGGACCACCGAGCCGGCCACCACCGGGGCCCGCGGACTGATCCGCTCATGACCGGTGACGAAGCTCCACCGCTGCTGCCCGGTGAGCGCGTCCAGCGCGTACAGCTTCGGTCCGCTGCTGACGTGCACGACGCCGTCCGCCACGGCCGGCCTCGACATACCCCCCTGGCCCGTGGAGAAGCGCCACCGCTCCCGCGACTCCGGCGATCCCATCCGCCCCACCCCGTCTCCGCCCCGTGGACCCGGTCGCGGCCCACCGGCATGATCCCCCACCGGTGGCGGGTAGAGAAGAAGGCGTTCAGGGCCCCGACCCGCCCTTCGACGAGGCAGGATTGCATAGATCTGCAGCGGAACGTATAGTCATGCCATCCAAGAGGAGGGTTCCATGGCGGTACGTGCGGCAGTGGCCGGAGCGAGTGGGTACGCGGGCGGGGAACTGCTGCGTCTGCTTCTGGTGCACCCCGAGATCGAGATCGGCGCCCTGACCGGCAACTCCAACGCGGGGCAGCGGCTCGGTGCCCTGCAACCGCATCTGCTGCCGCTGGCCGACCGCGTACTCCAGGAGACCACGGCCGAGGTCCTCGCGGGGCACGAGGTCGTCTTCCTGGCCCTGCCCCACGGGCAGTCCGCCGCCGTCGCCGAGCAGCTCGGCCCGGACGTCCTGGTCGTCGACATGGGCGCCGACTTCCGGCTGAAGGACGCCGCCGACTGGGAGAAGTTCTACGGCTCGGCGCACGCCGGGACCTGGCCCTACGGCCTCCCCGAACTGCCGGGTGCCCGCGCCGCGCTGGAGGGGTCCAAGCGTGTCGCGGTGCCCGGTTGCTATCCGACGGCCGCCTCGCTGGCGCTCTTCCCCGCGTACGCGGCCGGGCTCGCCGAGCCCGAGGCCGTGATCGTCGCCGCGTCCGGGACCTCGGGCGCCGGCAAGGCCGCCAAGCCGCACCTGCTCGGCAGCGAGGTCATGGGCTCCATGTCCCCGTACGGCGTCGGCGGTGGCCACCGGCACACCCCCGAGATGATCCAGAACCTCGGCGCGGCCGCCGGTGAGCCCGTCACCGTCTCCTTCACCCCGACCCTCGCCCCGATGCCGCGCGGCATCCTCGCCACGTGCACCGCGAAGGCCCGTGAGGGCGTCACCGCCGAATCCGTCCGGGCCGCGTACGAGAAGGCCTACGCCGACGAACCGTTCGTGCACCTGCTGCCCGAGGGCCAGTGGCCGGCGACCGCGTCCGTCTACGGGTCCAACGCCGTTCAGGTGCAGGTCGCGTACGACGGGGCCGCGGGGCGCATCATCGCGATCAGCGCCATCGACAACCTCACCAAGGGCACCGCGGGCGGTGCCGTCCAGAGCATGAACATCGCCCTCGGGCTCGACGAGGCCACCGGCCTCTCCACGATCGGAGTCGCACCGTGAGCGTCACCGCCGCCAAGGGGTTCACCGCCTCGGGCATCGCAGCAGGCATCAAGGAGAACGGCAACCCCGACCTGGCCCTCGTGGTCAACAACGGGCCCCGACTGGCCGCGGCGGGCGTCTTCACCTCCAACCGCGTGAAGGCCGCCCCGGTGCTCTGGTCCGAGCAGGTGCTGAAGGGCGGTCAGCTCTCCGCCGTGATCCTCAACTCCGGTGGCGCCAACGCCTGTACGGGCCCCAAGGGCTTCCAGGACACGCACGCCACCGCTGAGAAGGTCGCCGAGGTCCTCGGGCAGAACGCCGGCGAGGTGGCCGTCGCGTCGACCGGGCTCATCGGCCTGCTGCTCCCGATGGACAAGCTCCTGCCGGGCGTTGACAAGGCCGCGGCCGCCCTGTCCGAGCACGGCGGCGAGAAGGCCGCCATCGCCATCAAGACCACCGACACCGTCCACAAGACCTCGGTCGCCCAGGGCGACGGCTGGACCGTCGGCGGTATGGCCAAGGGCGCGGGCATGCTCGCCCCCGGCCTCGCCACGATGCTGGTCGTCCTCACCACGGACGCCGACGTCGACAGCGGCGCCCTGGACAAGGCCCTGCGCGCCGCCACCCGTACGACCTTCGACCGGGTCGACTCCGACGGCTGCATGTCGACGAACGACACCGTCCTGCTGCTCGCCTCCGGCGCCTCGGAAGTCACCCCGGAGTACGCGGAGTTCGCCGAGGCCGTACGGAAGGTCTGCGACGACCTCGGACAGCAGCTGATCCGGGACGCCGAGGGCGCCGGCAAGGACATCAAGGTCGAGGTCGTGAACGCGGCGAGCGAGGACGACGCCGTCGAGGTGGGCCGTTCCATCGCCCGCAACAACCTCCTCAAGTGCGCGATCCACGGCGAGGACCCCAACTGGGGCCGGGTGCTGTCCGCGATCGGCACGACGTCCGCCGCCTTCGAGCCCGACCTCCTGAACGTCGCGATCAACGGCGTCTGGGTCTGCAAGAACGGCTCCGTCGGCGAGGACCGCGACAAGGTCGACATGCGCTACCGGGAGGTCCACATCGTCGCCGACCTCGCCGCGGGCACCGAGACCGCCACCATCTGGACCAACGACCTCACCGCGGACTACGTCCACGAGAACAGCGCCTACTCGTCATGAGCACCACGCGGAAACACACCGCACTGCCCAAGGCCCAGATCCTCATCGAGGCACTGCCCTGGCTGACCCGGCACAACGGCAAGACGGTCGTCATCAAGTTCGGCGGCAACGCCATGATCGACGAGGACCTGAAGGCCGCGTTCGCGCAGGACGTCGTGTTCCTGCGCCAGGCCGGGCTCAAGCCCGTCGTCGTGCACGGCGGCGGACCGCAGATCAGCGCCGCCCTGGACCGGCACGGCATCGTCAGCGAGTTCAAGGCGGGCCTCAGGGTCACCACCGAGGACGCCATGGACGTCGTACGCATGGTGCTCGCCGGACAGGTCCAGCGCGAGCTGGTCGGGCTGCTCAACCAGCACGGACCGCTGGCCGTGGGACTCACCGGCGAGGACGCGCACACCATCACCGCCACCAGGCACCAGCCCGAGATCGACGGGGAGTTGGTCGACATCGGGCGGGTGGGCGAGATCACCGCGATCGACACGGGCGCGATCGAGGCACTGCTCGCCGACGGCCGGATCCCGGTCGTCTCGTCGATCGCCCGTAGCCAGGACGACGGACATGTCTACAACGTCAATGCTGATACGGCGGCTGCGGCACTCGCTGCGGCGCTGGGCGCCGAAACACTGATGGTCCTCACGGACGTCGAGGGCCTCTACGAGGACTGGCCGAACTCCGACGAGGTCATCAGCCGGCTCACCGCTAGGGAGCTGGAGAAGCTGCTGCCCGAGCTGGCCAGCGGCATGGTGCCGAAGATGCAGGGCTGTCTGCACGCCGTTCGCAACGGCGTGAACACCGCCCGTGTGATCGACGGCCGGGTCCAGCACTCGATCCTGCTGGAGATCTTCACCGACGAGGGCATCGGCACGATGGTCGTGCCCGATGCGGAGGGGGACGCATGACCGCCAACGAAGAGCTCACCCAGCGCTGGCAGGGCGCGCTCATGGACAACTACGGCACCCCCCGGCTGCCCCTCGTCCGCGGCGCCGGCACCAGGCTGTGGGACGCCGACGGCACCGAGTACCTCGACTTCGTCGGCGGGATCGCGGTGAACGCGCTCGGCCACGCCCACCCGGCGATCGTCGAGGCGGTGAGCCGGCAGATCGCCTCGCTCGGCCATGTCTCCAACCTCTTCGTCGCCGAGCCCCCCGTCCTGCTCGCCGAGCGGCTGCTCCAGCTCTTCGGGCGCGAGGGCCGCGTCTACTTCTGCAACTCGGGGGCCGAGGCCAACGAGGGCGCCTTCAAGATCGGCCGGCTGACCGGCCGCACCCACATGGTGGCGACCGACGGCGGCTTCCACGGCCGGACCATGGGCGCGCTGGCACTCACCGGCCAGCCGGGCAAGCGCGAGCCGTTCCTGCCGCTGCCGGGAGACGTCACCCACGTGCCGTACGGGGACCCGCAGGCGCTGGCCGCCGCCGTCACCGAGGACACCGCGCTGGTCGTCATCGAGCCGATCCAGGGCGAGAACGGCGTGGTCGTGCCGCCCGCCGGCTATCTGAAGGCGGCCCGTGCCATCACCGCCGCCACCGGCAGCCTTCTCGTCCTGGACGAGGTGCAGACCGGGGTGGGCCGCACCGGGCACTGGTTCGAGTACCAGGCGCACGAAGGCGTCCTGCCGGACATCGTCACCCTGGCCAAGGGCCTCGGCGGCGGCCTGCCGCTCGGCGCGACCGTCGCCTTCGGCCGCGCCGCCCAGCTCCTGCAGCCCGGTCACCACGGCACGACGTTCGGCGGCAACCCGGTGACGTGCGCCGCGGGCCTCGCCGTCCTCGACACGATCGGGACCGAGGGCCTGCTGGAGAACGTGAAGCGGGCCGGCGAGAAGCTGCGGGAGGGAATCGAGTCCCTCGGCCACCCGTTGATCGGCCATGTCCGGGGCTCGGGCCTCCTCCTGGGTATCGTGCTCACCGAGCCGCTGGCGCCCCGCGTGCAGCAGGCGGCTCAGGACGCCGGCCTCCTGGTGAACGCGCCCGCCCCCGATGTCGTACGGCTGATGCCGCCGCTGAACATCGGCGAGGACGAGGTGGACGCGTTCCTCCGGGCCCTCCCCGGTGTTCTCGACGCGGTGACCAACGGGGACGGACGAACCGGGGAATGAGACGACGATGAGTCAGGCGCAGGATCACGACCACGCGGGACCTGCCGTCCCGCAGACCCGTACCGCACGCCACCGCCGGATCGTGGACATCCTCAACCGGCAACCGGTGCGCTCCCAGAGCCAGTTGGCGAAACTGCTCGCCGACGACGGACTGAACGTCACGCAGGCGACGCTCTCCCGGGACCTGGACGAGCTGAACGCGGTGAAGATCCGCAACAACGACGGCGACCTGATCTACGCGGTACCGAGCGAGGGCGGTTTCCGGACCCCCCGCGCCCCGCTGGGGGAGTCGGCGAAGGAGGAGCGGATGCGCCGGCTGTCCGCGGAGCTGCTGATCTCCGCGGAGGCCTCCGCGAATCTCGTGGTCCTGCGGACCCCGCCCGGGGCCGCGCAGTTTCTCGCCTCGGCCATCGACCAGGCCGAGTTGCAGGACATCCTCGGGACGATCGCGGGTGACGACACGCTGATGCTGATCAGCCGGGACCCCTCCGGCGGTCAGGCACTGGCGGACCACCTGCTGCGGCTGGCCCAGAGCCACCACTGAGGGAGCGGCTGTCGCGCAGTTCCTCGCGCCCCTGGAAGTGGGGGTCGGCGGGGTACGTTCTGCCGCGGGTGCGTAGGGGTGAAGAACCGGGGCGCGGCCCCGTTCTTCAGGGGCGCGGGGAACTGCGCGACCGGCCACGACGCACCCGCACCCGCACCCGCATGCGCACGCCCACCCGAAAGCGGGACACCGGCCGGGCCGGGCCAAGCCGGCTCAGCCCAGCCGGTCGGCCAGACCTCCCGTGCATCTGACCTCGTCGCCCGCCGTGATGAGCAGCGCCTCGATGTCCGGCAGGGACTCCAGCCAGGCGAGCGCCTGCCGGGAGCCCATCGCGAAGGCCGCCGTCGCCCAGGCGTCCGCCCAGGTGATACGGGGGCCGACGACCGTCACCGCGACCAGGTCGGTGACCGCGGAGCGGCCCGTGCCCGGATCCACGATGTGCGTGCCGCGCTCCGCGGAGCCCGACGTGGCCACGGCCAGCCGGTCGACACCTGCCGCGGTGACCACGGCGGCCAGACCGCCCGGGCGCAACGGGTCCGACACGCCGACCCGCCAGGGCCGGTGCGGTCCCGGCACGCCGTACATCTGCACGTCGCCGCCGCCGTTCACGCTCACGCCGCTCGCCCCGGCCGCGAAGATCCGCTGGGCCGCCCGCTCGACGGACCAGCCCTTCACGATGCCGGTCGGGTCGATGACGCCCGCGTACTTCGTGCTGAACCAGCCGTCGCTCAACCGCTCGGCCTCGGCGCACAGTTCGAGCACCTCGGCGACCTGCGGGTCGCACTCGTCGACGGTCAGCAGGCCACGCGCCAGCCGGGAGATCTGACTGTCCTCGCGGTAGGTGCTGAACACCTCGTCCACCACGTGGAGTTGGGCGACGGCCTCATCCAGCGCGGCCCGCACGGCCCCGGGTTCACCGCCCCGCACGTCGAAGGAGAAGACCGTGCCCATCACCTCCTCCGCGTGACGCAACTCCGCGGGTGCCTCGGCCGGTTCGGCCGGGTCAGCCACCGGCCTGATCCAGGGCTGACTGCAGGGACTCCTTGTAGCCGCCGCTGGTGTAGGTGGCTCCGGAGACGGCGTCGATGTCGGCGGTGCCGGCCGCGACCGCGGCCTGGTTGAGCTTCGGCACCGCGTCGCCGCTGATCTGGCTGCTGCGCCCGCCGCTGGGCGACTGGACCGCCTCGGCCTTGGTGATCTTGCCGCCGGTCACGGTGATCCGGACCTGCACGGGACCGTAGTCGGTCGTGACGGCCGTACCGGTGAGGGTCTGCGCCTGGGCGGCGCCCGCCCCCGCACCCGATCCGCTCGCGTCGGCCGAACCGCCCTCCGAGCCGCTGCCGCCGTTCGCACCGCTCGCGTCGGCCGAGCCGCCGCCGGGCGCCGCGGCGCCCGCCTGGTCGAGGGCCGACTGGAGGGACTTCTTGTAGCCGCCGCTGGTGTAGGTGGCTCCGGAGACGGCGTCGATGTCGGCGGTGCCGACCGCGACCGCGGCCTGGTTCAGCTTCGGCACCGCATTGGTGCTGATCTCGGTGCTGCGCCCGCCGGTGGGCGACTGCACGGCAGCCGCCGAGGTGACCTTGCCGCCGGCCACGGTGACCCGGACCTGGACGTTGCCGTACTCGGTCTTGACGACGTCACCGGTGAGGGTCTGGACCTGGGCGCCGCCCGCGGCCTGCACCCCTCCGGACCCTTGCGGGGCGACCGACTGCTGCTGCTGTGGCGCGCCGTCGGCGGACGCGGCCGCCGGGTCGGACGAGGGCTTCAGCGTCAGCAGCAGGACGATCCCGGACACCGTGGCGGCACCGGCCAGCACGACTCGTCGCAGGGGATGGCTCTTCTTCATCGGTCCGGACTCCCGTTCCTCACAGCTCGAAGGACTCGTGGTGGATGCGGCGGGCCGGCACGCCCGCGCCGCGCAGTGCGGTGTACGCGCCCTCGGCGAAGCCGGGCGGCCCGCACAGGAACACGTCGTGCTCGTCGATGTCGGGCAGCTTGCGGCGCAGCGTCTCGGGGTTGATGTCCGGGCGCTCCCCGTCGGGGCTGTTCACCGCGTACATCAGCCGGGCACCGCGCTCGTCGGCGATGGCCGACAACTCGTCCCACAGCGCCAGGTCCTGGGTGCTGTTGGCCCGGTACAGCAGGGTGAGGTCGCCGCGCTCCGCGGGCAGCGTCTCGAACAGCGCCCGCATCGGGGTGATGCCCACACCGCCGGCCATCAGCAGCACCTTGCCCCGGCTGCGCCGGGACGCGGTCAGTGCCCCGTACGGACCCTCGGCCCACACCCGCGTGCCCCGCTTCAGCCCCTTCAGCGCGGTGCTGTGGTCGCCGAGCGCCTTGACGGTGATCCTGAGCAGACCGGGCCGGGGCGCCGCCGACAGCGAGTACGGGTGCGAGCTGAGCCGCATGCCCGGCGCCATGAACCGCCAGCGGAAGAACTGCCCGGGCTCGGCACCGATCCGGTGCAGCCGCTTCCCGCTGATCAGCACGGAGACGATGCCGGGCGCCTCCTCGACGACCTCCTCGACCCGCATCTGGTGCCGCAGGTTGAGGCGGATCGGGGTGATGACCCGGTACCACACCACCAGCGCGGTCACCGTGCCGTACAGCGCGTACCAGGCCGTGGTCGCGGCCGGCTCGACGGCGAAGTCGTTGCCGGTGGACAGCTGGTGCCAGAACGACAGGTACACGGCCGCGTACGTGAGCAGGTGGATGTGGTACCAGGTGTCGTACGGGATCCGCTTGCGCAGTCCGCCCACGGAGATCAGGCCGATGAACAGCAGCAGACCCGTGCCGATGGCCGCCTTGCCCATGTCGGGGAGGGTGGTCACCGAGTCGACGGTCTGCTGCACGAACCCCGTGTTGGCCTGGAGGGCGTAGCCGTACATCGTCAGTCCGATGTGGGCGAGGGTGAGGCAGAGCGTGTAGCGGCCGCTCATGGCGTGCCAGCGGGCGACGCGGTCCGACCCGACCCGGCGTTCCAGCGCGGGCACCCGGGCCATCTGCAGGACGACGAGGGCCATCAGGTATCCGGCGAGCAGACCCGTGATGCGGCCCGCGTTCAGGATCCGGCCCTTGTCGTCCGCGATGGCCGGGGTGTTGCTCCACCACAGCCAGACCACTCCGGCCGCGCCCGCCCATACGGCGATCAGCAGCGGGATGGCGGGGGAGCGGCGAGGGCGAATGCGGCGCATCGTCTGACGCCGCGCCGCGCGGCCGCCGGCGATCGTGCTCACAGTTCCTCCGTGTGGGACGCTGGGAAGGGGAGTGGCCCCTTGGCCCACTGGTACGTCCCGGGGCGGCCGTGTGTTCAACGGCCCGGAGGGCAAGCCGTGAACTGGTGCGACTCGCGGTAACACCGCGATGGCGCGAAGCGCTCCGCCGGGGCCGCGCGCAGGTCAGTAACGGACGATTGAGGTCGGTCCGCTGTCGGTCCCGATGGCGATGTGCGGCTTGCGCGCGGGCTCGGCCCAGTCCAGGATGCGGCGCATCGCGTCCTTGGACACGGACACGCAACCGGCGGTCGCCCCAGGTCCGTCGACGTGCAGGAAGATCCCCGCGCCCCGCCCCCGCACCGGCCGCGCGTAGTTGAAGCCGATGACGAGCGCGTGGGCGTACTGGGCGCGGTACGAGATCAGGTGTTCGGACTCGGCGGCGCGGCAGTCGGCCGGCCTGGGTTCGGTCCAGCGGTTGTAGGAGCGGGACGCGGTGTCCTGGCACCACCAGGACGCCTGCCGCACACGGCGGTAGGGCGTGGTCGTCCCCGCGGGCGCGCGCTCGATGCCGAAGGCGTACGGCAGGTCGTAGAGGCCGGTGGGGGTGGTGTTCGTGCCCTGCTCGCGGGAGCCGCCCTCGACGAGTCCCCGGGCGCCGAAGCGCGCGGGCGCGGAGCCGGCCTCCACCCAGCGTCCGCCACGGTGGTTCCACCAGGTGACCGTGCCGGTCGTCGAGGAGGTCCGGGAGGCTCGCGCGGTGACGAGCTGGCTGCCGCCGCCCGTGTCCGCCATCCGCTCGGGCAGCGGGGACCGGTCGGGGGGAGCCGGGACGGCTGCCAGGACGAGGAGGGAGGCGGACGCGAGGACGACGGCTCCGAGGCGCATGCTCAGACGCTACTGGGCGGCAGGGGGAGCGGCAGCCCGGGTAGGCCGTCCAGGCTCGTCCCCACGTGCTCCTTCTTCTGGAAGTACGCGTCCAGCGAGGCGTCGTCCTCCCGCCCGAAGCGCCTGGCGTGCAGGTCGCGGTCCTCGTCGTACGACATGGTGGGCACCGCGTATCCGCAGGTGTCGCGGACGAGTTCGGCCGTCACGACGATGATCGCCCGCAGGCCGTGCGGGGCCGGGTCGATGTCCGGGAAGCGTGCGAGGAGTCCGGGGAAGCGAGGGTCGTCGCGGAAGACCGGCTCGCCCCGGCCGTGCACGCGGACGATGGTGGGCGGGCCCTGGAAGGCGCACCACATCAGCGTGATGCGGCCGTTCTCCCGCAGGTGGGCGATCGTCTCGGCGTTGCTGCCGGCGAAGTCCAGGTAGGCGACGGTGAGTTCGTCCAGCACCACGAACGAACCGGTGAGGCCCTTGGGGGAGAGGTTGACCGTGCCGTCGCCCGACAGGGGCGCGGTCGCGGTGAAGAAGAGGGGCTGCGCCTCGATGAACGTACGGAGGCGGCCGTCTATGCGGTGATACGTCTTTCCCATGCCGGTGATTATGGGCGAAAACTCGTTCGCCTGTCTAAGTAATTGAGTCGCCCGCCGCTGGGGCGGGCTCCTTGCCGGCGCCCGGAGATCCCCGGGGCCCGTGGGCCTGGTGGCCTACGGGCCCCGGAGCCGCCCCGGCCGGCGTGCGGGGCGCCCGTGGGGGGACGTCGGTTACTTGTTCAGCGTGCAGGGGGCGAGGGAGTCGAGGCCCTGGGGCTTGGCCGCGGTGCGGCCGATGGCGGTGGCGATCCGGTTGATGGTCGCGACGCGCTTGT
>NZ_JAHRIB010000010.1 GCF_019090165.1 Streptomyces sp. BV286 | reverse complement strand
ATGCGCCCGGACGGACTGCGCACGGAGTAGGAGGGCAGGGCGCACCACGCTCCCTCCACGCCACCCGCTCGGTCCGCTCGAAGCCGCGGCCGTTGCCGGTACGGGTCACAACACCCGTACCGGCAACGGCCGCAGTGCTTCCCGCAGGGCCGCGGCCAGCTCCCCGTACTCCGCGCCGCGCGCCGCCCCCGTCCGCATGGCGAGGGCGATTCTCCTGGTCGGGGCCGGCTCCGCGAAGT
>NZ_JAHRIB010000001.1 GCF_019090165.1 Streptomyces sp. BV286 | reverse complement strand
CACGGTCGAGTACTCACACCTTCCCGAACGGCCGGATCACCCAACGGTCACGCCCGGCCAGGGCACTTCAACAAGATCGTGTTACGAGCTCTGAGTGTTGCCGGTCTGGTATCGAGCCGGACACCGACTTACTGATCGTTTCAGAATGAAGTTCGTTGTGGGGCTTGGCAGTTGGGTGTTGTGTCGGCACGATTTGTTGGGTGTCTGCTGATCTTGT